>NZ_NEDO01000003.1:0-664705 GCF_002127155.1 Cellulosimicrobium sp. KWT-B
ATACCGAACCCGGAAGCTAAGCCCTTCAGCGCCGATGGTACTGCCCTGGAGACGGGGTGGGAGAGTAGGACGCCGCCGGACAACCCTTCACCGAAGGCCCACCCCACACGGGGTGGGCCTTCGGCATTTCCGCGCCCAGCACGCCGACTCGCTGGTGCCGCAGCACGCCGTGCAGAGCGCGTGCGAGAGCCGCCGACCGGACCGGACGCCACGGCGCGTCGGTCGCCCGGAGGACGTCGGGCTGTCGCATCGCGAGCGGATCGCCGGTGACACGGCAGGAGCCTCGTCGTCCCGTCGTGGGAGGATGGCCTGCGCAAACTTCAGAACGAGAGGGAACCCCGGTGAACGACACCCCCCGTGAGCCCGAGCCGGATCGTCCGTCCGCGGGCGACGACCGCGGCGGTCGCCGCGACCGTGACGGCCGGCAGGACACTCCCCGTGAGGGACGTGGCCGACAGGGCGGCGCGCCGTTGGGCGACCGCCGCGGCGGGCCCGCCCGGGGAGCGGGCCGAGGCGCCGGGGACCAGCGGGGCCGGGGCGAGGGCGGATACCGTGGTCGGCGCGACGACGACCGTGGCCGCCCGGGCGGTGACCGGCCCGCACGGGACGGGGCGAGCCGCGGTACCGGCGGACGCCCGGACCGCGACCGTCGCGACGGGTCTCGCGGCACCGGTGACACCCGGAGCGGCGACCGCTCCGAGCGTCGGGGTGCGTGGGGCGAGCGTGGCGACGCGTCGCGTGGTCCGCGGAGGGAGTACGGCGCAGGCCGTGACGACCGGTCTCGTCCTCGCGACGGTGACAGCGGGTCGCGCCCGTGGCGTGACGGTGCGGACCGTCCGGCGCGGGGCGGCGACGCGGGTCGGGCTCGATTCGACCGCGACTCCGCGGGCGGGCGCCGGGGACCGGGCGGACCGCGCGACGATCGCCGCGGCGGTGACCGTCCCGGCGGTGAGCGCCGAGGTCACGCCCCGCGCGCCGGTGCGGGTCGCGACCGCGAGGGCTTCGACCGCCGTCCCGAGCCCCGGCACCCTGCCGGCCCGGACCTGCCCGAGGACGTGCAGATCTCCCAGCTCGACCGCGCCGCGCGCGGCAGGCTCCGGACGCTGAGCAAGGACACCGCCGAGGTCGTCGGGCGCCACCTCGTCATGGCCGGCCGTCTGATCGACACCGACCCCGAGCTCGCGTACGAGCACGCCCAGGCGGCGGTGCGCCGGGCGGGTCGCGTCGACGTGGCGCGCGAGGCCGCGGGCCTGACGGCCTACCGGACCGGACGGTACGCCGAGGCCCTGCGCGAGCTGCGCACGGTGCGCCGTCTCAACGGGTCCTCGGAGCACCTGCCGATCATGGCCGACTGCGAGCGCGGTCTGGGGCGGCCCGAGCGCGCGCTCGCCCTCGCGTCGTCGGACGAGGCCGCGACCCTGGACGACGTCGGCCGGACCGAGCTGGCGATCGTCGTGAGCGGCGCGCGCGTCGATCTCGGCGAGCTCGACGCCGCGCTCGCGGCGCTCGACAACGTGCCGCCGGTCGGCCGCGGCGGCGAGCTCGGCGCCCGGGTGCTCCAGGCGCGCGCGTCCGTCCTGGAGCTCGCCGGCCGCACGGAGGAGGCCGCCGAGATCCTCGCCGGCATCGACGCGCGCCTGCTGGCGGCCGCGCTCGGCGAGGAGGACGAGGACGTCGTCGTCTACGACCTGAGCGAGGAGCTCGAGGAGGCGGACGAGGGTGCGGACGGCTCGGAAGAGCCCGACGCCACGACCGACGAGCCCGGCGGCGCTCCTGACGCGGACGAGGCCGGGCCGGTGTCGTCCGGCTCGGACGAGCGCGAGACGGACGAGGGCGAGACGGACGGGGGCGACCGGTGAGCGCGGGCCTGCTCGCGAGCGACGTCGCGCTCGCCGACCGCTACGACCTCGCGCTCGTCGACCTCGACGGGGTCGCGTACCGCGGGCACGAGCCGATCGAGCACGCGTCCGAGGGCCTCACGGCCGCGCGGGGGCGCGGGATGCGGCTCGTCTTCGTGACGAACAACGCGTCCCGCGAGCCCGAGTCGGTCGCGGAGCAGCTCACCGGTCTCGACATCCCGACCACGGCGGACGAGGTGATGACCGCGGCGCAGGCTGCAGCGGCCCTCCTGCGGACCCGGCTCGAGCCGGGTGCGCGCGTCCTCGTCGTCGGTGGCGCGGGTCTGCTGACGGCGGTGCGCGAGGCGGGCTTCGTCGTCGTGGCGAGCGCGGACGACGAGCCGGACGCCGTCGCGCAGGGGTTCGCGCCCGAGCTCGGCTGGAGCCAGCTCGCCGAGGCCGCCTACGCCGTCCAGCGCGGTGCCTGGCACGTGGCGAGCAACCTCGACCTGTCCCTCCCGACGGCCCGTGGGTTCGCGCCGGGCAACGGGGCGCTCGTCGGGGCGGTGCGGGCCGCCACGGGCGTGACGCCTGACAGTGCCGGCAAGCCGTCGCCCACGATGTACGGCCTCGCGATCGACCGGGCGGGCGCTCGGGCGCCGCTCGTCGTCGGCGACCGCCTGGACACCGACCTCGCGGGAGCGCGCGCCGGGGGTTACCCCGGTCTGCACGTCCTCACAGGCGTGAGCACCGCGCGGGACGCGATCCTCGCGGAGCCCGGGCTGCGGCCGCACTACGTGGGCGCGGACCTGCGCAGCCTCCTGGAGCCGCACCCCGCGCCCGAGCGCGGCGCCGAGGGCTGGTGGACGTGCGGGGACAGCGCGGCGCGCGTCGACGACGGCGCACTCCGCCTGGACGTGCGCGGCGCGGCGACGATCGACACGGTGCGAGCCGCGGCGTCGGCGGCCTGGGCGGCGGTCGACGACGGCCTGTCGGTCGACCCGGCGAGCGTCCCCGACCTCCCGGTGGGGACGCACTGACGGCACGGGGGGCGGATCACTGCGGCGGCGCACGGCGCGCGGCGTGCTTCCGGCACCGCGCGCGGTCGTCCGTGGGACGCTACCGGTAGCGTGGTCCGCGGTCCCCGGGACGACGCCCCGGGCGACGAGCGACCAGACAGGAGGCAGGACATGTCGGACGGTCCGCAGCGACCCGTGCCCGGTCCGCCTCCGGGCCGCGCGGCCGACCCGGGCGCCGGCGACGCCGAGGGGTCGCTCGAGCCCGTGCTCGCCCGTCTCGCCGAGCTGGACGGCCTCGCGACCACCGACCACGTGGGGGTGCTGGAGGCCGTGCACGACGCGCTGGTCGCCGAGCTGGCCCGCGCGGAGGACTGAGCGTGGGGGAGCGGGACGGCGCCCGGCTGGACGGCGAGCTCGTCCGGCGCGGGCTCGCACGGTCGCGTCGGCACGCGGCGGAGCTCGTCGCGGCGGGCCGGGTGACTCGTGCCGGGACGGTGCTCACCAAGCCGTCGACCGGCGTCAGCCCGGAGGACGTCGTCGAGGTGGCCCCCGACCCGCACGACCCGGGCTACGCGTCCCGGGCCGCGTTCAAGCTCGCGGGCGTCCTCGACGCGCTCGACGCGGTCACGGGTGAGGGCTCGGTGGAGGCGGGGACGCTGCCCCGCGGCCCGGTGGTCGCCGGCGCGCGGTGCCTCGACCTCGGCGCGTCGACCGGGGGTTTCACCGACGTGCTGCTGCGGCGCGGCGCGCGCGAGGTCGTCGCGGTCGACGTGGGCCACGACCAGCTCGTGCCCGCGCTGCGCGCCGACCCGCGCGTCGTCGTGCACGAGGGGCTCAACGTGCGCGACCTGTCGCCCGAGCACGTGGGGGTCGTGCCCGACGTCGTGGTCGGCGACCTCTCGTTCATCTCGCTGGCGATGGTCCTGCCCGCGGTGGCCGGCGTCGTCGGGCCCGGGACGGACCTCCTGCTGCTCGTGAAGCCCCAGTTCGAGGTCGGCCGCGAGCGGCTCGGCAGCGGCGGGGTCGTGCGCGACCCGGCGCTGCACGTCGAGGTCGTCGCCGCGGTCGCGCGGCACGCCGCGCTGGTCGGCCTGCGGCCGCTCGCCGTCGTGCCGAGCCCGCTCCCCGGTCCGAGCGGCAACCGGGAGTACTTCTGGTGGCTGCGCGCGGGCGACCCGGGCCGGGCCGGCGGCGCGGCGTTCGAGGACGAGGCGCTCGAGGGCGCCGCGGCGCAGGCCGTCGCGTGGCAGCCGCGGCCCGGCGGCGGCCCGCCCCCGGTCGTCGCGGTCGCCCGCGCCGTGGCTCCGTCCGTCGAGCTGTCCGCCGAACCGCCCGCCGAGCCGTCCGCCGAGACGTCCGCCGAGACGTCCGCCCGACCTCCCGCCGGGGCCGTCCCGCCACCGGCACCGCACGCCGCACCGGGTGCGACCGAGACCACCGACCGAGCCCTGACCGGAGGAGCAGCGTGACGCGACGCGTCCTGATCGTCACCCACGGCGGCCGCCCCGAGGCGGTCGTCGCGCTGCACGAGGCGGTGAGCGAGCTCGAGCGCGCCGGGTTCGAGGTGACGCTGCACGACGACGACCTCGCGGAGTCGTTCGGCGACCACATGGCGCGCACGCGGGCGCGCGAGGGCGTCGCGGAGTCCGAGGTCGTCATCGTGCTCGGCGGCGACGGCACGATCCTGCGGGCCGCAGAGCTCACCCACGGCACGGGCGTGCCGCTCCTGGGCGTGAACCTGGGCCACGTCGGGTTCCTCGCGGAGAGCGAGCGCGAGGACCTGCGCGCGGCGGTCGGCCGCCTCGCGGCGTTCGACTACACGGTCGAGGAGCGCACGATCGTCGAGGTCCGTGCCTACCTGCCGGGAGAGCCGGAGCCGCTCGTCGGCTGGGCCCTCAACGAGGCGACGGTGGAGAAGGCGCAGCGCGAGCGCATGATCGAGGTCGTGCTCGGCGTCGACGGCCGCCCGCTCTCGTCGTTCGGGTGCGACGGCGTCATCACCGCCACCGCGACGGGGTCGACGGCGCACGCGTTCTCGGCCGGTGGGCCCGTGATGTGGCCCGAGGTCGACGCGGTGCTCGTCGTGCCGCTCGCGGCGCACGCGCTGTTCGCGCGCCCGCTCGTCGTCGGTCCCCGCTCGACGATCACGGTCGACGTGCTGCCGGACTCGGCGTCGTCGGGCGTCCTCACGTGCGACGGCCGCCGCCGCATCGACCTGCCGAACGGCTCGCGCGTCGAGGTGCGGCGCTCGGACACGCCGCTGCGTCTCGCGCGCCTGAGCACGGCGCCGTTCACGGACCGGCTGGTGTCGAAGTTCTCGCTGCCGGTGGTCGGGTGGCGCGAGCGCGCGGCGAGCGTCGCCGCGACGGCGGGCACCACCGCGGAGCGCGCCGCCGCCGCTCCGGGCGGCGCGGGCGAGACGGCCAGGCTCCCGGGCGACGGGGGCACCACGGACGAGGAGGAGTGAGCGTGCTCGAGGAGATCGCGATCGAGAACCTCGGGGTCATCCGGTCGGCGCGCGTCCCGGTCGGCGCCGGGCTGACGGTGATCACGGGCGAGACGGGTGCCGGCAAGACGATGGTCCTCACCGGCCTCGGCCTGCTCATGGGCGGCAAGGCGGACCCGGCGACGGTGCGCCCGGGCGCGGCGAGCGCCGTCGTGGAGGGCCGGGTGCGCGTCGCGGACCGCCCGGCGGTCGCGCAGCGCGTCGACGACGCGGGCGGACAGGTCGACGACGACGGCTCGGTCGTCATCCTGCGCACGGTCGCCGCGGAGGGCCGCTCGCGCGCGCACCTCGGCGGGCGCAGCGTCCCGCAGGGCGTCCTCGCCGAGATCGCCGACGACCTCGTCACGGTGCACGGCCAGTCGGACCAGCTCCGGCTGCGGACCGCGAGCCGACAGCGCACGGCCCTCGACGCGTTCGCCGGGCCGCAGCACGCCGAGCTCCTGGGGCAGTACCGCGAGGCGTGGGCCGAGCGGTCGGCGCTGCAGGCGCAGATCGACGACATCGAGACGCGCGCCGGCGAGCGCGCCCGCGAGGCGGAGCTGCTGCGCCTCGGGCTCGCCGAGGTCGAGCGGGTCGCGCCCCAGCCGGGCGAGGACGTCGAGCTCACCGCGCTCGTCGCGCGGCTCGGGAACGTCGAGGAGCTCCGGGTCGCCGCGCAGCTCGCGCACGACGCCGTCGCGGGCGACGAGGCCGCGGAGCCGCAGGAGAACGCCGTCGTGTCGGTCGACCGCGCGCGCCGCGCGCTCGAGTCGGTGGCCGGGACGGACCCCGCGCTCGCCCGCCTCGCCGAGCGGCTCGCCGAGGTGGGGTACGTGCTGGCCGACGTGGCCACGGAGATCTCGGGCTACGTCGAGGACCTGGCGGCGGACCCGGCGGGTCTCGAGTCCGCGCACGCGCGCCTCGCCGAGCTGGGGACGCTCACGCGCAGCTACGGGGAGACGGTCGACGACGTCCTCGCCTGGGCGAGCGACGCGGGGCTGCGGCTCCTGGACCTGGACGACGGCGGGGAGCGGCTCCAGGCCGCGACGGCGCGCCGCGACGAGCTCGACGCGGAGCTGGACCGGCTCGGCACGGCGATCACGGCCTCGCGCGAGCGGGCCGCCGCCGAGCTCGCCGCGGCCGTGACCGACGAGCTGCGCGGGCTCGCGATGGGCGGGGCGAGCCTCGTCGTGGACGTCGAGCGGGCCGAGGAGCCCGGCCCGTGGGGCGTCGACGCGGTGACGTTCTCGCTCGTCGCGCACGCGGGCGCTCCCGCCCGCCCGCTGGGCAAGGGGGCGTCGGGCGGCGAGCTGTCGCGCGTCATGCTCGCGATCGAGGTCGCGCTCGCGACGGCCGCCGTCGACGGCACCGGCCAGGTGCTGCCCACGTTCGTGTTCGACGAGGTCGACGCCGGCGTCGGGGGCAAGGCGGCCGTGGAGGTCGGGCGGCGGCTCGCGTCGCTCGCGCGGCGCACCCAGGTCGTCGTCGTCACCCACCTCGCGCAGGTCGCCGCGTTCGCGGACGTGCAGCTCGTCGTGACGAAGGCGTCGGGCGAGGGCGACCCGTCGACCGCGGTCACGGTCACCGGTGTGCGCGAGGTCACGGGGGAGGAGCGCGTCCGCGAGCTCGCGCGGATGCTCTCGGGCCAGGAGGACTCCGACGCGGCCCGCCGCCACGCGGTGGAGCTTCTGGAGTCGTCGGTCGTGGGACGATAGGGCACGATGAGACTCACTCTGCGCAAAGCCTCCCTGCCGGAGGCCGGGTCCGGCACGCTCGGCCCGGCCAAGGTCGACGCGCGCACGAAGGCGCTCACGAAGCGGCTCAACCCGGGCGACGTCGCGGTGATCGACCACGTCGACATCGACCGGGTCGCCGCCGACGCGCTCGTCGCCGCGAAGCCGTCCGCCGTGCTCAACGCGGCCAAGTCGGTCTCGGGTCGCTACCCGAACCTCGGCCCCGACGTCCTCGTCGAGGCCGGCATCGTGCTCGTCGACGACCTCGGCCCCGCGATCATGGCGATCCCCGAAGGACGCGTGGTGCGGCTCGACGGCGGCAAGGTCTACCTGGGCGACGACCTCGTCGCCGAGGGCGTGCTGCAGAGCGAGGAGACGGTCGCGCGCAGCCTCGAGGAGGCGCGCGCCAACCTCTCGGTCGAGATCGAGTCGTTCGCCGAGAACACGATGAACTACCTGCGCCGCGAGCGGGACCTCCTGCTCGACGGCGTCGGCGTCCCAGACATCCGTACGTCCATCGAGGGGCGTCAGGTCCTCATCGTCGTGCGCGGCTACCACTACCGCGAGGACCTCGCGACGCTGCGCCCCTACATCACCGAGTACCGCCCGGTGCTCATCGGCGTGGACGGCGGCGCGGACGCGATCCTCGACGCGGGGTGGAAGCCCGACATGATCGTCGGCGACATGGACTCGGTCTCCGACCGCGCGCTGAGCAGCGGCGCGGAGATCGTCGTGCACGCCTACCGCGACGGCAAGGCGCCCGGCCTCGAGCGCGTGCAGGAGCTCGGCGTCGAGCCCGTCGTCTTCCCGGCGACCGGCACGAGCGAGGACATCGCGATGCTCCTCGCCGACGACAAGGGCGCCGAGGTCATCGTCGCCGTCGGCACGCACGCGACGCTCGTCGAGTTCCTCGACAAGGGCCGTGCGGGCATGGCGAGCACGTTCCTCACCCGGCTCCGGGTCGGCGGCAAGCTCGTCGACGCCAAGGGCGTGTCGCGCCTGTACCGGCACCGGATCTCCAACCTCCAGCTCTGGCTCCTGTCGATCGCCGGGCTCCTCGCCGTCGTCGCGGCGCTGTGGTCGACGGCGGCGGGCCAGACGTTCTTCGGGATCGTGGGCGCCCGGTTCGACGACCTCTGGTCGTGGATCGGGACGCTCTTCTCGGGCGGCGGCTGATCCCGCCGGGCCGTCGTGGTCGACGGCCCGCGCACGTGCCTGCGGCCCGTGCCCTCCGGCGGCCAGCGCCGACCCTGACCCTTGCCAGCACGCAGCAGCTCGAACCGAAGGACACCACCGCACAGTGATCGACTTCAGGTACCACATCGTCTCGTTGATCTCGGTCTTCCTGGCGCTCGCCGTGGGGATCATCCTCGGCGCGGGCCCGCTCCAGGGCGCGATCGGCGACCAGCTCACCGGGCAGGTGGAGCAGCTGCGCACCGAGCGCAACGAGCTGCGCGACCAGCTCGACCAGGCGAACGTGACGCTCGGCGACGACGCACGGTACATCGAGGCCGCAGGTCCGCAGCTCGTCGCGGGCTCCCTCGAGGACCGTCGCGTGGCCGTCGTCGACCTGGACGGGGCGGACGACGAGCGCGACGACGCGATCGCCGCGCAGCTCGAGACGGCGGGTGCGTCCGTCGTCGGGCACGTGCGCCTCACGGACTCGTGGACGAGCCAGGACGAGGAGAGCGCGCGGCAGACGGTGGCCGAGGGTCTCGGCGACAAGCTGGGCGATGTCCCGCAGGACGCGACCCCCGAGCAGCGCCTGTCGCGCGCGCTCGCGTTGTCGCTCACCGGGGCGGCGCCGTCGAGCACGGAGGAGCGCAGCCCCGAGGCGCTCGAGCTCGAGGCGCTGCTCGAGCGCTTCGCGCTCGTCGACGTGGTCTCCGAGCAGACGCTGCCGGCGGACGTGGTCCTGCTGCTCGGGGGCTCCGCGCCCTCGCCGGCCACCCCCGCCGCGGAGGGCGAGGAGCCGCCCGCACCCGACACCTACGCGGTCGACATCGAGGTCCAGGTGGCCGTCGCCGCGCAGGAGGTCGCCGGCGCCGCGCTGGTCGCCGGCCCGACGGCGGTCTCGGGCGACGTCGTCTCGACGATCCGCGCGAACGAGGACCTTGCCTCGACCGTCTCGACCGTCAGCGGCATCGAGGCCGAGCCGGGCCGGATCAACGTCCCGCTCGCGCTCGCCGCGCGGCTCGCGGACCAGGTAGGGCAGTTCGGGTTCGAGGAGAGCGCGACGGCCGTCCTCCCGCCCGCGGTCGAGCTCCCGGCGGTGACGCGCACGACGGCGTCCCCCACCGGCGCGCAGGACGCCGCGGCGGACGACACCACGGGTGAACCGGCCGGTGACGGGGCCGACGTCGAGCAGGCCGGCGACGGCGCGGGGGAGGGCTGACGTGGGGCGCGCGCTGCGCACGTTCGCGGCCGCCGGCGTCGCCGCGACGGTGACGGCCGCGGCACGCCGCACGGCCGGGTCGCGCGCGCCCGGGGGCGCGGAGCGATGGACCCGGACTAACCACCGGGGCGAGCCGATCAGCCTGCTCGAGGGCCCGGCCGTGGCCGCCGGCCTCGTCGCCGGCACGCTCGCGGCGGGAGGCGACGCCCGCACGCGCGCGGCGGTCGCCCTCGCGACGGCGAGCGCGGGCACGTTCGGCCTCGTCGACGACCTCGCGGAGGACACGACGAGCCGCACCAAGGGGCTGCGCGGCCACCTCGGCGCGCTCGCGCAGGGTCGGGTCACGACGGGTGCGCTGAAGATCCTCGGGATCAGCGGCGTCTCGCTCGTCGCGGCGGCGGTCGGCACGCGACGCACGGGCGGTGCCTTCGGGCACCTCGTGGACGTGGGCGTGAACGGCGCGCTCATGGCCGGCACCGCGAACCTGCTCAACCTCCTCGACCTGCGGCCGGGGCGCGCCCTCAAGGCCGCCGGCGCGGCGTCGCTCCCGTACCTCGGCACCGCCGCCGCGCCGACGACGGGCGCCGTCCTGGGTGCAGCCGTCGCCGCGGCCCCGGGGGACCTCGGCGAGCGCGACATGCTCGGCGACTGCGGCGCGAACGCGCTCGGTGCCGCGCTGGGCTCCCAGGTCGCGTTCACCGCGCCTCGCCCGGTGCGCTGGCTCGCTCTGGCGGGCGTCGTGGGGCTCACGCTCGCGAGCGAGAAGGTGAGCTTCTCGAAGGTCATCGAGGGCAACGACGCGCTGCGGCGCGTGGACGCGTGGGGCCGGCGCCCGGCGTGAGCGCGCGGGCGGGGCGGCTGCGCGCCGCCACGGGCACCCTGGCGGGCGCCGCCGCGATGATCACGCTCGTGACGATCGCGAGCCGCCTCGTCGGGTTCGCACGGTCGCTCGTGCAGTCCGCCGCCGTCGGCACCGAGGGCGTCGGGTCGGCGTTCACGGCGGCGAACCTCCTGCCGAACGTGCTGTTCGAGGTCGCCGCGGGCGGCGCCCTCGCCGGCTCGGTGGTCCCGCTCCTCGCCGGGCCCATCGCCCGGCGCGCGGGCACCGAGGTCTCGCGCATCGCCTCGGCCCTGCTCGGGTGGACGCTCGTCGTGCTCGTCCCGCTCGGGGCGCTGCTCGCGCTCCTCGCGGAGCCGATCGCGTCCCTCCTCATGCTGCCGAAGCATCCCGAGCTCGTCGACGTCACGGCGACGTTCGTGCGCGTGTTCGCGCTCCAGGTGCCGCTCTACGGGCTCGCGGTCGTGCTCGGGAGCATCCTCCAGGCGCACAAGCGGTTCTTCTGGCAGGCGTTCTCGCCGCTCCTGTCGAGCCTCGCGGTCATCGTCGTCTTCCTCGTGTTCGCGGGTCTGGCGGGGGGCGACCAGAAGGACGTCGCCGCGTTGTCGGGCCAGGCCATCGCGTGGCTCGGCTGGGGCACGACGGCGGGCGTCGCCGTCCTCGCGCTGCCCCTCGTGCTCCCCGTGCACCGGCTGGGCGTCCGCCTGCGCCCCACGCTGCGCTTCCCGGGCGGCGAGGCGGTCCGGGCGCGCAACCTCGCGTTCGCGGGTGTCGGGGCGCTCGTCGCGCAGCAGCTCTCGGTGCTCGCGATCATGGGCGCCGCCTACCGGTTCGGACCGGAGCAGACCTTCCCGACGTACTGGTACGCCCAGCAGGTCTACCTGCTCCCGTACGCGGTGCTGGCGTTCCCGCTCGCGACGAGCACGTTCCCGCGCCTCGCGGAGCACGTCGCGCACGCCCGGCACGACGCCTATCGGCGCCTGCTCGCGACCACGACGCGCACGCTGCTCGTCGTCGCGGGGCTCGGCGTCGCGGCCCTGATCGCCGCGTCGGCGGCCGTCGAGGCGGTCTTCGCCCGCATCGCGACGGGCTCGGTCGACGGGCTCGGGGGAGCGGTCGCCGCGATGGCCGTGGGCATCGTCGGGTTCTCGCTGATCCTGCACCTGTCGCGCGCGCTGTACACGATCGACCGCCAGCGGGTGGCGGTCGTCGTGACCGCCGCGGGCTGGCTCGTCGTCGCGGCGACCGCCTACGTGCTCCCCGCCCTCACGGGCGCCCGCGACCAGGCCGGGGTGCTCCTGCAGCTCGGCCTCGCGACCGCGGTCGGGATGTCGGTCGCGGGCGCGGGGCTGCTCCTCGCGACGCGGCGCCACGCCGGCCCGGAGGCGACGCGCGGCGTCCCGCGCACGCTCGTCGTCGTCGCGGTCGGCGTGGCGCTGGGCGCGCTCGCGGGCTCGGCGCTGTCGAGCGTCCTGCTGCCCGACGACGCGGGCTGGCTGCCCGCCGTCGGCGTCGGCGCCCTCGCGGCCCTCGTCGCGGGCGTGGTCGTGGTCGGCGTCTCGCTCGTCGGCGACCGCGCGGCCCTCCTGGGCGTCCTGCGGCGCGGGACGCCGGGCGCAGGCGACCCGGCGGCTCCCGGGGCGGGCGACGCCGTCGGGCCCACGACGGACACGCCTGCGGGGGACGAGCCCGCGGCGGGCGAACCCACGACGGAGGCACCCGGCGACACGCCGCCGAGGTGACGCGCCCGTGACGCATGCCCGGACGCGCGCCGGGTCGCGCGTCGAGGCGAGGGACACCTCGCCGTGCCGCCCGGTGTGAGCGGGCCGACCCTCGGGTCCGCGTGCCGTCGTCGGGCACGCTGTTAGGATGGAGTTCCGTGGCAGATCACCTGAACCGGCCCTCCTCCCGCCTCAACGCCTCGGGCGCTCGTACCGAGCACCGCACCGCGCACGTCTTCGTCACCGGCGGCGTCGCCTCCTCGCTCGGCAAGGGCCTCACGGCGTCCAGCCTCGGTCGTCTGCTCCGCTCGCGCGGCCTGCGCGTCACCATGCAGAAGCTCGACCCGTACCTCAACGTCGATCCCGGGACGATGAACCCGTTCCAGCACGGCGAGGTGTTCGTCACCGAGGACGGCGCCGAGACGGACCTCGACATCGGCCACTATGAGCGCTTCCTCGACGTCGACCTCGAGGCGTCCGCGAACGTCACGACCGGTCAGGTCTACTCCCAGGTCATCGCGCGCGAGCGGCGCGGCGAGTACCTGGGCGACACGGTCCAGGTCATCCCGCACATCACCGACGAGATCAAGACGCGCATGCGCGCCCAGGCCGGTGAGGACGTCGACGTCATCATCACCGAGATCGGCGGCACCGTCGGCGACATCGAGTCGCAGCCCTTCCTCGAGGCTGCCCGCCAGGTGCGCCACGAGCTCGGCCGGGACGACGTCTTCTTCCTCCACGTGTCGCTCGTGCCGTACATCGGCCCGTCGGGCGAGCTCAAGACGAAGCCCACGCAGCACTCGGTCGCGGCGCTGCGGTCCATCGGCATCCAGCCCGACGCGATCGTGCTGCGCGCGGACCGGGTGGTGCCCGAGCCGGTGAAGCGCAAGATCGCCCTCATGTGCGACGTCGACAACGAGGCTGTCGTCAACGCGATCGACGCGCCGAGCATCTACGACATCCCGCGCGTGCTGCACGCGGAGGGCCTCGACGCCTACGTCGTGCGCCGCCTCGGCCTGCCGTTCCACGACGTCGACTGGGACGGCTGGAGCCAGCTCCTCGAGCGCGTGCACCAGCCCGCCCACCGCGTCGAGGTCGCGCTCGTCGGCAAGTACATCGACCTCCCGGACGCCTACCTCTCCGTCACGGAGGCGCTGCGCGCCGGCGGGTTCGCGAACGACGCCAAGGTCACGATCCGCTGGGTCGCGTCCGACGAGTGCCAGACGCCCGAGGGCGCGGACGACGCGCTGCACGGCGTGGACGCCGTCCTCGTGCCCGGCGGGTTCGGCGTGCGGGGCATCGAGGGCAAGCTCGGTGCGCTGCGCTGGGCGCGTGAGAACAGGGTGCCGACCCTCGGCATCTGCCTCGGCCTGCAGTCGATGGTCATCGAGTACGCGCGCAACGTGCTCGGCATCGACGACGCGTCCTCGACCGAGTTCGACCCGGGCACGTCCCACCCCGTCATCGCGACCATGGAGGAGCAGCTCGCGATCGTCGGCGGCGACGGCGACCTCGGCGGCACGATGCGCCTCGGCTCCTACGAGGCCGCGCTCACCCCGGGCTCGGTCGTCGCGAAGACCTACGGCGCGGAGCGCGTCACGGAGCGCCACCGCCACCGCTACGAGGTGAACAACACCTACCGCAAGCAGCTCGAGGAGGCGGGGCTCGTCATCAGCGGGACGTCGCCCGACTCGTCGCTCGTCGAGTTCGTCGAGCTCCCCGCGGACGTCCACCCGTACTACGTGAGCACGCAGGCGCACCCGGAGTTCAAGTCGCGCCCCACGCGCTCGCACCCGCTGTTCAGCGGCCTCGTCCGCGCCGCGCTCGAGAACCAGGCGGACTGAGTGGCCGGCGAGCACCCGGTCGTGGACGCGCTCGCGCCCCGACCGGTCGTCGAGACGACGCTCGTGCACGAGGGTCGCGTGTTCGACCTGCGGTCCGACGTCGTCGACCTCGGCGACGGCGGCCGCGTCACGCGCGAGTACCTCGACCACCCGGGTGCGGTCGCGATCGTCGCCCTCGACGCGGACGAGCGTGTCCTGCTGCTGCGCCAGTACCGCCACCCGGTGCGGCGCGAGCTGTGGGAGGTGCCCGCGGGCCTGCTCGACGTCGTGGGCGAGGACGGGCGCGTCGCCGCGGCTCGCGAGCTCGCCGAGGAGGCGGACCTGCGGGCGGCCCGGTGGGACGTGCTCGTGGACTACTTCACGACGCCCGGCGGGTCCAACGAGGCGCTGCGGGTGTTCCTGGCGCGCGACCTGTCGCCCGTGCCGGACGACGAGCGGTTCGCGCGCGAGGCGGAGGAGCTCGACATGGAGCTGCGCTGGGTCCCGCTCGACGAGGCGGTGTCCGCCGTCCTGGAGGGCTCGCTGCACAACCCGTCGGCGGTCGTCGGGATCCTCGCGACCGCCACGTCGCGCGCGGGCGGCTGGGCCTCCCTGCGCCCCGCCGACGCGCCGTGGCCCGAGCGCCGCGGGGGCTGACGCGACGTCGCGGGCGGGACGGCGTCGGCACCGAGGACTAGTGTTCTGCGTCGTGCGCGACCACGACGACCTCCCGGAACGTGCCGAGGCGCTCGTGCGCGTCCTCGGGCCGGTCCGCGTGCCCGGGCCCGACGGCCGGGCGGTCGCCCCGCGCGGGCCGCGTGCGGCGGCGCTCGTGGTCGCGCTCGCGCTCGCGGACGGTCGGACGCTCGGCGTGGCCTCGCTCGTCGAGGACCTGTGGGGCCCGGACGCGCCCCAGGACCCGCGCGCCGCGCTGCAGAGCCTCGTGTCGCGCCTGCGGCGGGACGCGGCGCCGGGGACCGTGCTGTCGCGCGCCGGGGGCTACGCGCTCGGCGCGCCGAGCGACCTCGAGCTCGCACGCGGGGCGCTCGCCCGCGCGCGCGGCGCGCTCGCCCGGGCGCGGGAGGGCGGCTGGGCCGCCGACGGCGTCGCCGCGGCCGTCGCCGACCTGCGCGGCGCGCTCGCGTCGTGGACCGACGAGGAGCCCGGCACGGGCGTGCCCGGTCCCGTCGCCCAGGCGCTGCGCACCGAGGCCGCGCGGCTCCGGGCCGGACTGACCGCCGCCCTGCGGTCGGCCGCCGCGGCCGCCGGGGACCCCGTGACCGTGACGGCGCTGGCGTCCGCGGCGCTCGACGAGGACGCGACCGACGAGGACGCCGCGCGCGACCTCATGACGAGCCTCGCGGCGTCGGGCCGGGAGGGCGAGGCGCTCGCCGCCTACGCGCGCCTGCGGCACGCGCTCGTCCGCGAGCTCGGCACCGACCCGGCCCCGGACCTCCAGCAGCTCGCCGCAGACCTGCTCGGCAGGTCGTCGTCCGCGCCCGACGCCCCTCCCGACGCCCCTCCCGACGCCCGGTCCGACGCCTCGCCTGACGCCGTGCCCGGTCCTCGGGCCTCGCGCGGCGGTCCGGGGGACGGCGGGGGACCCCGCCCCGGCGGCGAGCCCCCGGTCGAGCCGGTCGGTCGCACCACGTCCGTGCGCGGCCTGCGGGCGGCGCCGGACGCGCTCGTCGGCCGGGACGAGGACGTCGACGCCGTCCGGGACGCGCTCGCGCGGGCAAGGCTCGTGACCGTCCTCGGCCCCGGTGGTCTCGGCAAGACGCGCCTCGCGCAGGAGGTCGCGCGGCGCACGGCGGCGACCGGCTCGGTCGACCTGGTGGTCGTCGTCGAGCTCGCGGGCGTGCGCTCGGACGCGGACGTCGTCGTGGCGCTGGCCGACGGCCTGGGCATCTCGCCGCCGGCCCGCACCGGGCGGCTCGCCGACCGCCTCGCGGCGCCCGAGCTGCGCGAGCAGGTGCTCGACCGGGTACGCGGGCGCGCGGCGCTGCTCGTGCTGGACAACTGCGAGCACGTCCTCGACGGCTCCGCGCGCTGGGCCGCCGACCTGCTCGGCGCGGCGCCCGGGCTCGTGGTGCTCACGACGAGCAGGTCGCCGCTCCGGCTCGCTGCCGAGCTCGTCTACCCGCTCGAGCCGCTCGGTGCGGCCGCGGGCGACGGTCCCGCCGTGCGCCTCTTCGTCGAGCGTGCGCACGCGGTCCGGCCGGGTGCGAGCCTTCCGCCGGCCGTCGTCGCGCGGCTGTGCGACCGCCTCGACGGGCTGCCGCTCGCCATCGAGCTCGCCGCAGCGCGCGTGCGGACCCTGAGCGTCGAGGAGGTGGAACGTCACCTCGACGAGCGCTTCGCGCTCCTGCGCTCCGGGGACCGGACCGCCCCGGACCGGCACCGCACGCTCGAGGCGGTGATCGAGTGGAGCTGGAACCTGCTGGGCCGGGCCGAGCAGGACCTGCTGTGCCGCGTCGCCGTCTTCCCGGACGGCTTCTCCGCCGAGGCGGCGCAGGCCGTGTCCGACGCCGGGAGCCGGGCGCCGTCGCGGGCGCCGGCCTGGGAGGTCCTCGACGGGCTCGACGGGCTCGTCGCGCAGTCGCTGCTGCGCGTCACCGAGGACGACGGCGTCGTGCGCTACCGGATGCTCGAGACGGTGCGGGAGTTCGGCGCCCTCCGGCTCGAGGCGACCGGGACGACGGCCCCGGCGCGCGAGGCCGTGCAGCGGTGGGCGGCCCGCCTCGCGACGCGGTGCGCCGCCGCGCTCGTGGGCGGGGACCAGGCCGCCGCGGCGACGGACCTGCGCCGCGAGCAGGAGAACCTCGTCTTCGCGCTCCGCGAGGCGGTGCAGGACGAGCGCCCCGACGTCGTCGTGCGCGTGTTCACCGCGCTCACCGGGTCCTGGCTCCTGCTCGGCGTCGAGGACCAGGCCACCGGGCTCGTGGAGGTGGTCCTCGACTCGGTCGTCGGGTGGGACGTGCCGCCCGGCGACGTCCAGCCCGCCGCGCTCGCGCTCGCCGCCGTCGCGGGGGCGAGCGCGTTCGCCCGGCCCGAGCTGACGGCCCGCGCCCTCGGCCGCCTGCGTCGGCTGCTGCGACGCCCCGAGGCCGGGCCGCGGACCCGTGCCCTCGCCCGCCTGCTCACCGTCCGCAGCCCGGAGGAGATGGAGGCGACGCTCGCCGGGCTCCGCGCGTCCGACGACGCGTTCGTGGCGATGCTCGCCGAGTTCACGACGGCGCAGACCGCGGAGAACGAGGGCCGGCTCGCCGAGGCCCGGCGCTGGGGCGAGCGCGCGCACGACCGCGCGGTGGCCCGCGGCGACGTCGCCGCCCGCGCCACCACGGCGATGTTCCTCGCGTCGTGCGCGAGCGAGGCGGGGGACGCCGTGGACGTCGGGCGCTGGGCGCGCGCCGCGCGCGGCCACCTGCGGGCCCTCGGCGCGACGGCGACGCTGCAGCAGCTCGACTGGGTCGAGATGTCGGCCGCGGTGACGCTCGGGGAGACGGAGCGTGCCGAGCGGAAGCTCGCGGCGCTCGCGGGCGCGGTCGAGCACGGTCCCGTGGGCCCGGACGTCCCTGCGGACGTGCGGTCCGTCGTCGCGATGGCGCGCGCGGAGGTCGCGGCGCTGCACGGCGACGACGCCGCCGCCCTCGAGCTCTACGGGCAGGCCGCGGCGTCGTTCGACGGCGACGCGCGCTGGTCGCCCTGGTACGTGCTCCTCGTGTCGTCGTGGCTGGTGCGTCTCGCCGGGACGGGGGCGGGTGCCCGACCAGGGGCGTCCGAGGCTCGGGCGCAAGCCGCGGACGTCGCCGCGGAGCTCCGCGAGGTCGTGCTCGCGATGCACCGGGCCCGGCCGCACTTCGTCGACTACCCGGTCGCCGGGACGGCGTTCCTCGCGCTCGGTGTCGCCGCGGTGCTCGACGCCGGCCGGCACCCGGGGCCGGGAACGGGGGAGGGAGCCCTCCTCGTCGCGCTCGCCGAGCGGATGGGCTCGCGCCAGGACCAGCCCGCGCTGCGGCACGAGAGCGCGTGGGCCCAGGTCGCCGGAGCGGCGGGCGCGGACGCGGCGGAGCGCGCCCGGACGAGGGCTCGCGAGCTGTCCCGCGCGGACCTCGCCCGGCAGGGCTTCGCGCTGCTCGCCGCCGCGGACGCGGTCGACGACCCGACCGCCGCGGGCGGCCCGGACGACGACGGGGCCGGCGCCCGTCGGGGCGCCGACCCCGCCTGACGACGGCTCGGCCGTACGGCGTCAGGCCTTGCGCATGTAGGCCCGCACGGTGAGCGGTGCGAAGACCGCCACGATGACGGCGGCCCCGACGAGCGAGACCACGGCGTCCGAGCCCAGGCTGCCGGTGTTCGCCAGCTCGCGGACCGCGGTGACGAGGTGCGACACCGGGTTCACGGCGACGAAGCCCTGGAGCCAGCCCGGCATCGTGTCGGGCTGCACGAACGCGTTCGACAGGAACGTCAGGGGGAACAGGACGATCATCGAGATGCCCTGCACGCTCGACGCGGTCCGCGCGACGACGCCGAAGAACGCGAAGATCCAGCTCACCGCCCACGAGCAGACGATGACGAGCACGCCCGCGAGCACGACCGCCCCGAGCCCGCCGCCGGGCCGGTAGCCCATGACGTAGCCCATCGTGAACGTGAGCGTCGTCGCGATGAGGTACCGGACGGTGTCGGCGAGCAGCGCGCCGGACAGCGGTGCGATCCGGGCGATGGGCAGCGACCGGAACCGGTCGAACACGCCCTTGTCCATGTCCTCGCGGAGCTGGGTGCCCGTGACGACCGACGTCGTGATGACGGTCTGCACGAGGATGCCGGGGATGATCGTCGGGAGGTAGCTCCCGACGTCGCCCGCGATCGCCCCGCCGAAGATGTACGTGAACATCAGCGTGAAGAGGATCGGCTGGAGCGTCACGTCGAACAGCTGCTCCGGCGTGCGCTTGATCTTCAGCAGGCCGCGGTAGGCCATGGTCAGGGTGTGCTCGGCGGTCGCGCGGAGCGACGGCCGGTCGGCGAGGACGCGGTCGGCGCCCGCCTCGATCCGGCGTCGTGCCGTCGGGACGGCCGGTGCGGTGGTCGTGGTGGTGGTGCTCATCGCAGCGCCGCCTCTCGTGTCGTGGCCGGGCGGTCGCCGCGCGGGCCGGGGCCGGGGTCCGTCGGGCCGGGGTCGTCGTCGGCCGGGGTGTCCGCCGCGGTGCCGTGCCCCGTGAGCGTGAGGAAGACCTCGTCGAGGCTGGGCTTGTCCATGCTCAGCGAGCCGACCTCGATCCGGGCCTCGCGCAGGCGCACGAGGAGGTCGGTCACCGAGCCCGGTCCGGGCACGGGGACGGTGAGCCGTCGGGCCTCGGGGGAGACGGTCGCGGTGAGGCCGAGGGTGCGCTCGACGATCTCCAGCGCGGGCCCCACGTCGTCGCCGTGGGCGAGCGAGAGCTGCAGCGACTGGTCGCCGACGGCGTCCTTGAGGTCGTCCGCGGTGCCCTCCGCCACGACGCGCCCGCGGTCGATCACCGCGATGCGGTCCGCGAGCTGGTCCGCCTCGTCGAGGTACTGCGTCGTCAGCAGGACCGTCGAGCCGCTCGCGACGAGGTCGCGGATCGTCGCCCACATCTGGGCGCGCGTGCGCGGGTCGAGGCCCGTCGTCGGCTCGTCGAGGAAGATGAGGGGCGGCTGGGCGATGAGGCTCGCGGCGAGGTCCAGCCGGCGGCGCATGCCGCCCGAGAAGTTCTTCAGCGGTCGCGACGCCGCCTCGGAGAGCCCGAACGTGTCGAGCAGCTCCGCGGCCTTGCGTCGCGCCTGCCCGCGCGAGAGTCCCAGCAGCCGCCCGAAGATCACGAGGTTCTCCGTCGCGCTGAGCGTCTCGTCGACGGACGCGTACTGGCCCGTCACGCCGATGAGCTGGCGCACCCGGTGGGGGTGCGCGACGACGTCGTGCCCGAACAGGCGGGCCTGCCCGGCGTCGGGACGCAGGAGCGTGGCGAGCATGCTGATGGTCGTCGTCTTGCCGGCGCCGTTGGGCCCGAGGACCCCGTAGACGGTGCCCGTGCGCACGGTGAGGTCCACGCCGTCGACGGCGCGGTGCGCGCCGAAGACCTTCACGAGGCCCTCGGCCTCGATCGCGGGGATGGTCATGTGTCCTCCTGGTCGGTGGGTTCACGACCAGGCTGGACGGGTGGCCTCGCACCGCGCTGTCACGGGAGCGCGGCCCGCTGTCACGCCGCTGTCACGCCGAGGCGCAGCCGTCGTCCTCGGCGGCGCGTGCTAGCGTCGACGGCGGTCGTGAACCGAGCCGAGGAGGTGAGCCCCGTGAACGCTGTGTCCGTACCGGGCGCTCCCTCGCTGCCCACGATCGCGCGACGGCCGTAGCCGTCCCCGGGAGCGCTCGCCGCACCATCGCGAGAGGCGACTCCCATGAGCACCACCACACCTTCTTCCGCACCGACCCCCTCAGACGCCGCGGTCCTCGGCCCGGCGGCAGCGGCGGTCCCGGTCCCGGTCTCGGTCCCTGCCCCGACGACGGCCGAGCGCGCCCTCGTGCTCGGGGGCGGCGGGTCCACCGGCAACGCGTGGCTGATCGGCGTCGTCGCCGGTCTCGCCGACGCCGGGGTCGACGTCACGACGGCCGACCTCACGGTCGGGACGTCGGCCGGCGCCACCACCGCGGCGCAGCTCGCCGGCGCGACGCCCGCCGAGCTCTACGCCGCCGTCGTCGCCGGAGCCCCGCCGCGGCGCGCACCGGTTCCCGGGCGGGACGACCGCCGGGAGCGGACGCGCCAGGCGGCGGACCAGATGGCGCGCACGGCCGCGCTCATCGCCGCGTCGCGCGACGCTGCGGACATGCGGCGCCGGCTCGGCGCCGCGGCGCTCGACCTCCCGGCGGCCTCGGACGCGTCGGCGCAGGAGCGCTGGCGGGCGACGGTCGCGGCGCGCCTGCCGAGCACGTCGTGGCCGCGCCGCGCGCTGCTCCTCACCGCGGTCGACGCGCGGACCGGCGCACCGGTCGTCCTCGGCGCGCACAGCGGCGTCGACCTGGTGGACGCGGTCGCGGCGAGCTGCGCGGGCGGGTTCGCGTACGGCGTCGGGCCGGACCGGTTCATCGACGGCGGGTACCGCCGCAACGAGAACGCCGACGTCGCGGCGGGGTACCGCCGCGTGCTCGTGCTGTCACCGCTGGGCGGCAGGACGCGCACGCCGCGGGAGTGGGGCATGCAGCTCGACGCGCAGGTCGCGGAGCTGCGCGCGCAGGGCAGCGCGGTCGAGACGCTCGTCCCCGACGGGTCCGCCGAGGGGCTCGTGGGACCGCGGGCGATGGACCTGACGCTGCGCCCGGCCGCCGCCCGCGCGGGCCACGCCCAGGGCGTGGAGGCCGCCGACCGCGTCGCGCGCCTCTGGCGCTGATCGCGGGCCCGGTCCGGCGCGTCGTCCCGTCGACGCGCCGGACCCCGGTGTCAGGCGCGCGTGCGGGTCGTGAGGACGACGCGCGTGGACCCGGCGACGAGCAGCGCCGAGCCGAGCATGTGCAGGCCCACGAGCAGCGCGGGCAGGCCCGTGAAGTACTGGACGTAGCCGATCGCGCCCTGGGCGAGCGTGATGGCGAGGAGGATCCACCCGGCGCGACGCACCTCCTGCGGCCCGCGGCGGACGCTCACGAGGTACGCGACGAGGACGGCGACGAAGACCCACACGGCCCACGCGTGGACCTTGCTCATGAGCGCCGGGTCGACGGCGAACCGGTACCCGACCTCCTCGTCACCGCTGTGCGGGCCCGCGCCCGTGACGATCACGCCGAGGACCACGACGACCGCGGTGAGCCCGTACAGCGCCCACGCGAGCGCGCGCGAGCGCGGCGCGACCGTCGGGACGGGCGGACCGTCGCCCTCCCCGGAGCGGTGCAGCAGCAGCAGCGAGACGGACACGAGCGCCGCCGAGACCACGAAGTGGAGCGACACCCAGCCCGGGTGCAGGTGCAGCAGCACGATGACGCCGCCGATGACCGCCTGCGCGGCGACGCCGAGGAGCGGCACGGCGCCCAGGAGCCGGTAGGACAGGACGCGCGAGCGGTCGGTCCACACGAGCACGAGGGCCGCGATCGCGATCACGCTCAGCACCCCGGTGAGCGTGCGGTTCCCGTACTCGACGAACTGGTGGTACGTCGTCTCCGGGTGGAAGCGCGCCGCGAACTGCCCGGGCTCGCACTGCGGCCACGTGGAGCACCCGAGGCCCGAGCCGGTCAGCCGGACGGCGCCGCCGGTGACGATGATGCCGATCTGCGCCACGAGGTTGGCGACGAGCACCGGCCGGGTCCAGCGGCGCAGCGGCGCGAGCCGGTCCGGTCGGGCGACGCCGTCGCCGGCGGGGCGGTCGGTCGTGCCGGGGTCGAGCGCGGGGGGCGGGGTGCTCACGGTCCCACGGTATCGGGACGCGCGCGCAGCCCCGGAATCCTGCGGGTGTGAGATGTGCCCGGGGAGGGTCAGGTCCAGCGGAAGAGCTTGCCCGCGCCCCAGCCGAGCGCGGCGGTCCAGCCCAGCAGCACGACGACCGAGAACGGCGGGACCGAGCCGTCGAGCAGGGCGCCGCGCATCGCCTCGCCGAGCGCGCCCGACGGCAGCAGCAGGGCGACGTGCGCGAGCGGCCCGGGCAGCTGGTCCGCCGGGACGAGCACGCCGCCGCCGACCGTGAGGAGCACGAGCACGAGGTTGGCGACCGCGAGCACGCCCTCGGCGCGCAGCGTGCCCGCGAGCAGCATCGCGAGCGACGTGAACGCCGCCGTGCCGAGCAGGACGGCGAGGAGCGCGGCCGGGATCCCCGCGACGTCGGGCTGCCAGCCGAGCGCGAGCGCGACGGCGGTGATGACGACGACCTGCACGACCTCGACCGCGAGCACGCCCAGCACCTTGCCCGCGAGCAGGCCGCCCCGGCCGAGGGGGGTCGTCGACATGAGGCGCAGCACGCCGTTGCGGCGGTCGAACGCGGTCGCGATGGCCTGCGACGTGAACGCCGTCGACATCACGGCGAGCGCGAGCACGCCCGGCGTCACGAAGTCGACGCGCGACGCACCGCCGGTGTCGAGGTCGACGAAGGACGTGAGCACGAGGCCGAGCAGGAGCATGACGGGCAGGATGATCGTCACGAGCAGCTGCTCGCCGTTGCGCAGGATCATCCGGGTCTCGAACGCCGTCTGGGCGGCGACGCGGCGCCACGCGGGCGCGGCGAGCTCGGTCCCGGCCGGCCCCCGGGCCGCGGCGGTGGCCGACGGCGTCTCGTTCGCGGTCATCGCAGGTGCCGTCCCGTGAGGTCGAGGAACACGTCCTCGAGCGTGCGGCGGCCCACCGTGACGCGCGATGCGAGGACGCCGCGCGCGGCGAGCCACGTCGTCAGCGCGACGAGCGTCGCAGGGTCGGCGGGGCCGGTGAGGGTGTACGAGCCGGGCTGCGGCTCGGCGACGGTCCACGACGCGGGGCCGGGGGCGCCGTCGGGCGAGGCGAGCGCGTCGCGCAGGCCGCCGAGATCGAGGCCGGCCGTCGCCTCGACGCGGACCGTGCGGTCCGTCTCCCCATCGTCCCCGGACTCGAGGAGCTCGCGCGTCGCGCCCGCCGCGATCACCTTCCCGTGGTCGACGACGTACACCTGGTCCGCGAGGTCCTCCGCCTCGTCCATGAGGTGCGTCGTGAGGACGATCCCGACGCCCTCGGCGCGCAGCTCGCGCACGAGCTCCCACACGGCGTGCCGGCTCTGCGGGTCCATGCCCGCGCTCGGCTCGTCGAGGAACACGACCTCGGGCCGCCCGACGATCGCCGCGGCGAGCGCGAGGCGCTGCCGCTGGCCGCCGGACAGGCGCCGGACGGTCGTGCGCGCGAAGCTCTCCAGCCCGAGGCGCTCGGTGAGCTCGCCGACGTCGCGGGGCCGGGCGTACATCGACGCGACGTGCCGCAGCATCTCCAGCGCGCGCACGCCCGTCGGCAGCCCGCCGTCCTGGAGCATGACGCCCACGCGGGGACGCAGCTCGCGCGCGTCGGTCAGCGGGTGCAGCCCGAGCACCTCGACGCGCCCGGCGTCGGGGGAGCGCAGGCCCTCGCAGCACTCGACGGTCGTCGTCTTGCCGGCGCCGTTGGGGCCGAGCACCGCGGTGATCGCGCCGCGCTCGGCGGTGAGGGACACGCCGTCGACGACGGCACGACCGTCGTAGCGCTTGACGAGGTCGTGCACGAGCACGGCGGGGGCGGGCACCCGGCCGATTCTAGGGGGAGCGCGCGCGCCCGCCGACCCGCGCCCGCCCTGGTCGCGCGGGGTGTCGCGTACGCCACATCCGCCGTGTCAGGGCCCCGTCTGAGGGTCGCCTTGCTTGCGCCGGAACAATTAGGGAACAACCATGTTGTCTATATCGAGGGCGCTGCGCGCGCAGGCGTGCCCCCGACCGACCACGGAGGTGAGCATGGGAGCAGGAGCGGTCCGACCGGACGCGCTGCGTACCGTCGCCCCCTCCGGCGCGCCCGCTGCCGACGTCGACCGGCGCACGCGCGAGCGCGTGCTCGAGCTCGTCGCGAGCGCGGGCCCCGTCAGCGCGGCCGACCTCGCCGCGACGCTGGGCCTCACGCCCGCCGCGGTGCGCCGCCACCTCGCCCTCCTCGAGGAGGACGACCTCGTCGCCGTGCACGACGCCGGGCACCCCACCGGGATGCGCGGCCGCCCCGCGCGGCGGTACGTGACGACGTCGGCCGGCCAGGGCGAGCTCAGCGGCACCTACGCCGACCTCGCCGCGCAGGCGCTGCGCTACCTGCGCGACGTCGCGGGACCGGGCGCCGTCGAGCGCTTCGCCCAGGACCGGCTGTCCGAGCTCGCCGACCGCTACGCGGACCGGCTCGACGCGCCGGACGTCGAGGGCCGCGCGGCCCAGCTCGCCGCCGCGCTCGCCGACGACGGCTACGCCGCGAGCGTGCGCCCTGTGCCGGGCACCTCCGCCGTCCAGCTGTGCCAGGGGCACTGCCCGGTGCAGCACGTCGCCGAGGAGTTCCCGCAGCTGTGCGAGGCGGAGGCCCAGGTCTTCGCCAAGCTGCTCGGCTCGCACGTGCAGCGCCTCGCGACCCTCGCGACGGGCGCGCACGCGTGCACCACGAACGTGCCGGTCGGGATCTCCGTCCCGGCCCCCGCACCGCGGGTGGCGCGAGCCGCCCTGGCCCACGACGTCCGGGCGCGGGGGCGCCCGTCGTCGGGCGAGACCTGACCCCGAGGGGCGCCCCGCCCCGCCCGCACGACCTCCCCCGAAGAACCTGTACCGACTGCCCCCGCCCGCAACGACGGACAGTGGAAGGACGACCATGAGCGCTCCCACCCAGGACGCCGCCGGCACGGCCCTGCCGACCGGTGAGAAGCAGACCGACGACGAGATCATCGCCTCGATCGGCGCCTACGAGTACGGCTGGCACGACTCCGACGAGGCGGGCCAGATCGCGCAGCGCGGCCTCGACGAGGACGTCGTGCGCAACATCTCCCGGCTCAAGAACGAGCCCGAGTGGATGCTGAACCAGCGCCTCAAGGCGCTGCGCCTGTTCGGCAAGAAGCCCATGCCGAGCTGGGGCTCCGACCTCACCGGCATCGACTTCGACAACATCAAGTACTTCGTGCGCTCCACGGAGAAGCAGGCCGCCACGTGGGACGACCTGCCCGAGGACATCAAGGAGACGTACGACAAGCTCGGCATCCCCGAGGCGGAGAAGCAGCGCCTCGTCGCGGGCGTCGCCGCGCAGTACGAGTCCGAGGTGGTCTACCACCAGATCAACGAGGAGCTCGAGCGCCAGGGCGTCATCTTCCTCGACACGGACACCGCGCTGCGCGAGCACCCGGAGATCTTCCAGGAGTACTTCGGCACCGTCATCCCGTCGGGCGACAACAAGTTCGCCGCGCTCAACTCGGCCGTGTGGTCGGGCGGGTCGTTCGTCTACGTGCCGCCGGGCGTGCACGTCGAGATCCCGCTGCAGGCCTACTTCCGCATCAACACGGAGAACATGGGCCAGTTCGAGCGGACGCTGATCATCGCGGACGAGGGCTCGTACGTGCACTACGTCGAGGGCTGCACCGCGCCGATCTACTCGTCGGACTCGCTGCACTCCGCGGTCGTCGAGATCGTCGTGAAGAAGAACGCCCGCGTGCGCTACACGACGATCCAGAACTGGTCGAACAACGTCTACAACCTCGTGACCAAGCGGGCGACCGCGGCCGAGGGCGCGACGATGGAGTGGGTCGACGGCAACATCGGCTCCAAGGTCACCATGAAGTACCCGGCGATCTACCTGCTCGGCGAGCACGCGCGCGGCGAGACGCTGTCGATCGCGTTCGCGGGCGAGGGCCAGCACCAGGACGCCGGGGCCAAGATGGTCCACGCGGCGCCCCACACGTCGTCGTCGATCGTCTCGAAGTCGGTCGCGCGCGGCGGTGGCCGCACGTCCTACCGCGGCCTGGTCCAGGTGCTCGAGGGCGCCTCGCACTCGGCCTCGACCGTGCTGTGCGACGCGCTGCTCGTCGACCAGATCTCCCGGTCCGACACCTACCCGTACGTCGACGTCCGCGAGGACGACGTGTCCATGGGGCACGAGGCGACGGTCTCGCGGGTGAGCGAGGACCAGCTGTTCTACCTCATGTCCCGAGGCATGGAGGAGACCGAGGCGATGGCCATGATCGTGCGCGGGTTCGTCGAGCCCATCGCGCGCGAGCTGCCCATGGAGTACGCGCTCGAGCTCAACCGCCTCATCGAGCTGCAGATGGAAGGGTCCGTCGGCTGATATGACCACCACCACCGTTCCCGAAGAGGCCGGTCTGACCACCGACCACTCGCGCGCGCAGGCCGACGGGGCGCACTCCCACGGCGTCGTCGTGCCCCAGGGCTCGCGCGCCGAGCGGCTCACGTCGTTCGACCTCGCCGACATCCCCGTGCCCTCCGGGCGCGAGGAGGAGTGGCGCTTCTCGCCCGTCGCGCGCCTCGCGCCCCTGTTCGACGACACGATCGTCGGGCAGAGCGGCGGCGGCGACGTGCGCGTCACGGTCGTCGAGGCGCCCGAGGTCGAGGTCACGATCGTCGGCCGTGACGACGAGCGCCTCGGCACCGCCGGCAAGCCCGGCGACCGCACGGCCGTGACGGCGTGGAACGCCTTCGAGCAGGCCACGGTCGTCACGGTGCCGAAGGAGGCCGTCGCCTCCGACGTCACCTCGGTCCGCATCGAGGGCCACGGCTCCACGCCGACGGCGAGCCACGTCCTCGTGCGCGCCGAGCGGCACTCCGAGGCCGTCGTCGTGCTCGACCACGTGGGCGCCGCGACGCTCAACGAGACGGTCGAGATCGTCGTCGAGGACGGCGCACACCTCACCGTCGTGTCCGTCCAGGACTGGGCCGACGGCGCCGTGCACGCGTCGTCGCACCGCGCGCGGATCGGGCGCGACGCGCGCCTCAAGCACGTGGTCGTCACGCTCGGCGGCGACGTCGTGCGCGTCACCCCGGACGCGGAGTTCACCGCCGAGGGCGGCGAGGTCGAGATGGTGGGCCTCTACTTCGCCGACGCGGACCAGCACCAGGAGCACCGTCTGTTCGTCGACCACGCCGTCCCGCGCTGCAAGTCCCGCGTGACGTACAAGGGCGCGCTGCAGGGCGAGGGCGCGCACGCCGTGTGGGTCGGGGACGTGCTCATCCGGGCCGAGGCCGAGGGCACCGACACGTACGAGCTCAACCGCAACCTCGTCCTCACGGACGGCGCGCGCGCGGACTCGGTGCCGAACCTCGAGATCGAGACGGGCGAGATCGAGGGCGCGGGGCACGCGTCCGCGACCGGCCGCTTCGACGACGAGCAGCTCTTCTACCTGCAGGCTCGCGGCATCCCGGAGGTCGAGGCGCGCCGCCTCGTCGTCCGCGGCTTCTTCGCCGAGCTCATCCAGGAGATCGGCGTCGCGTCGGTCGAGGAGCGCCTGCTCGAGGCGATCGAGCGCGAGCTGAGCAAGTCCATGTCGATCATCGACGGGAGCGCCGAGCCCGCCGAGGCGACGGCGTGACCGCACAGCCCGCCTGCACGACGTCCGACCTCGGCCCGGAGGAGGCGCTGCGCGTCGAGCTCCCTGCCGAGGACGGGCGCGTCGTCGAGGTCGCGGTCGTGCGCGACGGCGACGGCGGGTGGCACGCGATCTCCGACATCTGCTCGCACGGGGCCGTGTCCCTGTCCGACGGGGAGGTCGAGGGCTGCTTCGTCGAGTGCTGGCTGCACGGCTCGCAGTTCGACCTGCGGACCGGCATGCCGACCGCGCTGCCCGCGATGCGGCCCGTGCCGGTCTACCCGGTGACGGTCGACGGCGAGCAGGTGCTCGTCGACGTCGACCGCGTCGTCGCTCCCACCTGACCCGACCTCCTCTGACCCGGCGCGCCGCGCGCGCCCCCAGCTCAAGAACCTCTTGGAGAACCACTGATGTCCACTCTCGAGATCCGCGACCTGCACGTCAGCGTCGAGACCAAGGAAGGGCCGAAGCCGATCCTGCGCGGCGTCGACCTGACGATCGCCAGCGGCGAGGTCCACGCCATCATGGGCCCGAACGGCTCGGGCAAGTCCACGCTCGCCTACTCGATCGCCGGCCACCCCAAGTACCAGGTCACTGGCGGCACCGTGACGCTCGACGGCGAGGACGTCCTCGCCATGAGCGTCGACGAGCGCGCCCGCGCGGGCCTGTTCCTCGCCATGCAGTACCCGGTCGAGGTCCCCGGCGTCTCCGTGTCGAACTTCCTGCGCACCGCGAAGACCGCGATCGACGGCGAGGCCCCCGCGCTGCGCCACTGGGTCAAGGACGTCAAGGGCGCCATGGAGCGCCTGCGCATGGACGACTCCTTCGCCGAGCGCTCGGTCAACGAGGGCTTCTCCGGCGGTGAGAAGAAGCGCCACGAGATCCTCCAGATGGAGCTCCTCCAGCCGAAGTTCGCCGTCCTCGACGAGACCGACTCGGGCCTCGACGTCGACGCGCTGCGCATCGTCTCCGAGGGCGTGAACCGCGTCCACGAGGCGACCCAGGCGGGCGTCCTGCTCATCACGCACTACACGCGCATCCTGCGCTACATCAAGCCGGACTTCGTCCACGTCTTCGTCGACGGCAAGGTCGCGGAGGAGGGCGGCCCGGAGCTCGCCGAGCGCCTGGAGGAGGAGGGCTACGACCGCTACCTCGGTGGCGCCGTCGAGTCCGCCTCGGCCGCCTCGGCCTGAGCGCTCGCACCACCTGAGGAGACGACCATGACGACCACCGCGCACCCCGCAGGGCAGCACGCCGGTCCGGCGCGCCTGACCGACGTCGAGCTCGCCGCCGTGCGGGCGGACTTCCCGCTGCTCGAGCGCACCGTGCGCGGTGGTCGTCCGCTCGTCTACCTCGACTCCGCGGCCACCGCGCAGAAGCCGCAGGTCGTCCTCGACACCGAGGTCGACTTCTACGAGGAGCGCAACGCGGCCGTGCACCGCGGCGCGCACCAGCTCGCCGAGGAGGCGACGGAGGCGTTCGAGGACGCCCGGGCCGACGTCGCGGCGTTCGTCGGTGCGCGCCCGGGCGAGATCGTCTGGACGTCGGGAGCGACGGCCGCGATCAACCTCGTCGCGTACGGGATCTCGAACGCGACGCTCGGCCGCGGGGGAGAGGCGGCCCGCCGCTTCGCGCTGGCCCCGGGCGACGAGATCGTCGTCACCGAGGCGGAGCACCACGCGAACATCGTGCCGTGGCAGGAGCTCGCGGCCCGCACCGGGGCCGTCCTGCGCTGGTTCGAGGTGGACGACGACGGTCGCGTGCGCGTCGAGGACGCGGCGACCGTCATCACCGAGCGCACGCGCGTCGTGGCCTTCACGCACGTGTCGAACGTGACGGGCGCGGTCACCCCGGTCGAGCCGATCGTGGCCCGGGCGGGCGAGGTCGGGGCGCTCACGGTGCTCGACGCGTGCCAGTCCGTGCCGCACCTGCCGGTGGACCTGCCCGCGCTCGGCGTCGACTTCGCCGCGTTCTCGGCGCACAAGATGCTCGGTCCCACGGGCGTGGGCGTGCTGTACGGGCGGCGCGAGCTGCTCGAGGCGCTGCCGCCCGTGACGACCGGCGGGTCGATGATCGAGGTCGTCACGATGACCGAGTCGTCGTACATGGCGCCGCCGCAGCGGTTCGAGGCGGGCACCCAGCCCGTCGCACAGGTCGTCGGGTTCGGCGCCGCCGCGAAGTACCTGCACGAGCTCGGCATGGACGGCGTCGCCGCGCACGAGCACGAGCTCGCCGCGGAGCTGCTGCGCATCGGGGAGATCCCCGGCGTGCGCATCATCGGCCCGCGCGAGCCGGCCGACCGGCTCGCCGTCGTGTCGTTCGTCGTGGACGGCGTGCACGCGCACGACGTCGGCCAGGTGCTCGACGACGCAGGCATCGCCGTGCGCGTAGGTCACCACTGCGCCCAGCCCCTGCACCGCCGCTTCGGGATCGCCGCGACCGCGCGCGCGTCCGCGTCGGTGTACACCACGCGCGAGGACGTCGACGCGTTCCGGGAAGCATTGGCCGGGGTCCGCGCGTTCTTCTCGGTGGACTGAGAGAGGACCCGATGAGCTCGATCGAGCAGATGTACCAGCAGGTCATCCTCGACCACGCGAAGACCCCGCACGGCCGGGGCCTGGTCGAGGTGGCGGACGGCGCGACGAGCGGCCAGTCGCACCAGGTGAACCCCACGTGCGGCGACGAGGTGACGCTGCGCGTCGAGCTCGCCGGCGGCACCATCGACCGCGTGAGCTGGGAGGGGCAGGGCTGCAGCATCTCGCAGGCGTCCCTGTCCGTGCTCACCGACCTCGTGACGGGGCGCCCCGCCGCGGAGGCCGAGCACCTCGGCGACGTCTTCCGCGAGCTCATGGGCTCGCGGGGCAAGGGCCTCGACGAGGCCGTGGAGGACGAGCTCGGTGACGCCACCGTGTTCACGGGCGTCTCGCGCTACCCTGCACGGATCAAGTGCGCCCTGCTCGGCTGGGCCGCGCTGCGCGACTCGCTCGTCACCTCGGGCGCCCTGAGCACGCCGGGCGACGCATCGACCGCAATGGCTTCCGACGCGGCGCTCGCCGCGCGGGGAACGACGGAGGAGAACCGATGACCACCGAGACCGGCGCGCCCGCCGAGGGCGCCACGCCGAGCCCGCCGAACGTCGCGGACGTCGAGGAGGCGATGCGCGACGTCATCGACCCCGAGCTCGGCATCAACGTCGTCGACCTCGGCCTCGTCTACGGCATCCAGATCGACCAGAACAACCACGCCGTCATCGACATGACGCTCACGTCCGCGGCGTGCCCGCTGACGGACGTCATCGAGGACCAGTCCGCGCAGGCGCTCGAAGGCCTCGTCGACGGCTTCCGCGTCAACTGGGTCTGGATGCCGCCGTGGGGCCCGGAGAAGATCACCGACGACGGCAAGGAGCAGCTCCGCGCGCTCGGCTTCAACGTCTGAGACCACCGCTGCGACCGACGCCGCGTCCCCGTCCGGGGGCGCGGCGTCGTGCTGTTCCCGGCAGGTCGTGCGGTGCCGTTGGTGCCTGCCCGCGGTTCGCCCCTTCCGGTACGTTGACGCGGATCGTCCTGAGTGTTGGGATATGTGCGCCCACACCACTTTTCGGAGGACGACGTGACACAGCAGGACCAGACCGCCGCGGGCGGCTCAGCGCGGCAGGTGCGCTACCGCGGCAGGCATCTCCCGATGGTGGCGGTGGTCATCGCGGCGACGATCGCCACCGCCCTGGCGTACAGCGGCATGGTCCTGTTCGGTCTCGAGGTGGCGCACATGTCGCCGCTCGAGGCGTACGGGCTGGCGGGCTTCCTCGAGATCAGCCTCGTCGCCGTCGCGCTCATGGCGCGCAACGCGGCGCTCGAGGGGCGGCCCTACGGCGTGCTCCTCGCGCTCACGTGGGTGCTCTCGGGGACGTCGGGCCTGTTCGCCGCTCTCCACGAGATCGCCGTCCCGACGGCGAGCACCCCGTACATGGTGGTGTTCCGGTTCGTGCCGCCGCTGGTCGCCGCGCTCATGTGGCACCTCGCCCTCGTGGGGGAGCGGCACATGGTCACGGGCCACACGCTCGAGGAGCGCCGTCGTGAGCTGCGCGTCCACGGGTACGTGTCCGCCCTTGAGCAGTGGCGCGACGCGCGCGCCGACAGCGCTGGCTCGCCGGCGGACCTGCGCAAGGTCCGCGCCGCGCACGAGCGCCAGCGCGCCGCCCGTGACGCCGCGCTCAAGCTGCTGACGGTCGAGGACTTCGAGCGTCGCATGCAGGTCTGGGTCGACCGCCTGGAGGCCGCCGAGCGGCACGGCAACCGGCTCGACCTCATCGGGGCGAGCTCCGCGAAGCGCGGCACCGCGCGGGGAAGGACCGGCGCTGCGGCGTCCGGGGCGCCCGCGCCCGCCGAGGCGCCCGCGGTCGTGGCTGTCGGGGCGGCAGTGTCCGCCGCGACGATCGGCCCGGCTCCGCTCGCCCCCCGGCCCGCGAGCGGTGACGAGTCCGATGCGGTCGAGGCTCTCCCGGCGGTCGAGCCGGCCGACGCCGTGACGCCCGACGCCGTGACGCCCGCCGTCGACGTGCCCGCCACCGACGCGTCCGACGACGTCGCGTCGGACGCCGCGCCGTCGTCCGACCTGCCGGTGCGCGAGGTGACCCGCGAGCTCCCCGCCGCCGAGACGGCTGCCGAGGTCTCCGACGCGGAGACCGCGCAGGAGGCGCGCGCCGCCGAGTCCGCGTTCGAGGCCCTGCCGGACCTCGAGGCGCGGGTGAAGGAGATCTTCGGGCGCACGCGGCCCCTCCCGTGGGAGCAGCCCGTCCCCGAGGAGGAGGCGCAGACGTCGTCGGCTCCGGAGCCCCCGGCCGTGACGGGCCACACGCGCCGCGTGGAGGTCTTCGACCTCCCGCGGCCGCAGGACGTGGAGGTGACGACGGCGGACGACGTCGAGGCGACGCTCGGCGAGGACCCGACCGCCGAGCGCGACCGGCGCATCGTCGAGCTCGCGCGTGAGGGCCTCAACCAGCGCGAGATCGCCCAGCGGGTCTCGGCGTCGCGGTCGACCGTGAGCCGCGTCGTGCGTCGTTACGAGGACCAGCTGGCCGACGAGGCCCGCGAGCTCGCGAACGCCTGAGCCCCCGCCGAACGATCGGCGCCACGACGCCGCGTCCCGTCCGGGGCGTGGCGTCGTGCCGTCCCCACCTCACGTATGGCCGGCGGGTGGCTTTCGCCGTGGGTACCGAGGACCTTGGTCCCGGGGGCGGCTGTGGTCGGACCGCGTCGCCTAGGGTCGGGGCAGGCACCGGTCGCACCCGGGTCGGGGCCTCGACGCAGCCCCGCCTCTCGAAAGTGCTCCCCGTGGCCTCCCTCTCTCAGCCCTCGCCCCACGACGGCCCTCTGGACGGCGATCGGATCGTCGTCGTCGGCGCCGGCATGACGGCCCACCGTCTCGTCGCGGGCCTGCGCTCGCGCGACCCCGAGGGCGCCTGGTCCGTTACCGTGATCGGTGACGAGCCGCACGAGCCGTACGACCGCGTGCACCTGTCCGAGTGGTTCGACGCCCGTGACGTGGAGGCCCTCACCCTGGACCGCGCGATGTGGGGGGACCCGCGCGTCACGCTCGTCACCGGGGACGCGGTCGCGTCGCTCGACCGCACGGCGAGCGTCGTGACGACACGGTCGGGGCGCCAGGTCCACTACGACCGCGCCGTGCTCGCGACGGGCTCGTGGGCGTGGACGCCGCGCGCGGAGGGCACGGACCTGCCGGGCCTGTTCACCTACCGCACGCTGGACGACGTCGAGCGGCTCGCCGAGTGGGTGCGCCTGCGCGAGCGGGCGCTGGGTCGGGCGGTGCGCGGCGTCGTCGTGGGCGGTGGCGTGCTGGGCCTCGAGGCGGCGGCAGCGCTCCAGCGGCTGGGCGCGGAGGCCACGGTCGTGGAGTTCGCCGACCGGCTCATGAGCGTCCAGCTCGACCAGGGCGGCGGCGAGATGCTGCGGCTGCTCATCGAGGACCTCGGCGTCACGGTTCGCACAGGTGCCGGAGCGCACCGGTTCCTGCCTGCGGGCGACGGGTCCGTGGGCTCGGTCGAGCTCACGGACGGCTCCGAGCTGGCGACCGACGTCGTCGTCTTCTCCGTGGGCATCCGGCCGCGCGACAGGGTGGCGCGCGAGGCGGGCCTGGCGATCGGCGAACGCGGCGGCGTCGTCGTCGGCGAGGCGTGCCAGACCTCCGACCCGGGCGTGTGGGCGATCGGCGAGTGCGCGTCGGTCGACGGCGCGTGCGCGGGGCTGGTCGCGCCCGGGAACGACATGGCCGACGTCGTCGTCGACCGCTTCCTCGGCGGCGAGCGCGTGCACCGGCGCACCGACGACGGCACCAAGCTCAAGGGCGTGGGCGTCGAGGCGGCATCGTTCGGCGACGTCAACGCGGTGAGCGCGGGCGCGCTCGAGGTGTCGTTCGTCGACCCGATCCACCGCCGGTACCGCAAGCTCGTGCTCTCGGACGACGCGACGACGCTGCTGGGCGGCGTGTTCGTCGGCGACATCGAGCTCTACTCGGCGCTGCGTCCGCTCCTGGGCCGTCCGCTCGGCGCCGACCCCGCGGCTGTGATCGCGCCCGACGGCGAGGGCCTGGCCGAGACCGAGCTGCCCGACGAGGCCGTCGTGTGCTCGTGCAACAACGTCGACGCCGGGACGGTCCGGGCTGCGGTGACCGAGCACGGTTGCCGGACGATCGGGCAGGTCAAGGACTGCACGACGGCGGGCACGGTGTGCGGGTCGTGCGTCCCGGCGCTCACCAAGCTGCTGAACGGCGAGCTGTCCCGGGCGGGCGTCACCGTCTCGGAAGCGCTGTGCGAGCACTTCGCGATGTCCCGGGCGGCGTTGTACCGCATCGTGCGGGAGGAAGGGCTGCGCACGTTCTCCGAGATCGTCGCGGCGCACGGGACGGGCCGCGGCTGCGCCGTCTGCCGCCCGACGGTCGCGTCGATCCTCTCGACGCTGCGCCGCGGGCACGTCCTCGAGGGCGAGCAGGCCGCGCTCCAGGACACCAACGACCACGTCATGGCGAACCTGCAGAAGAACGGCACCTACTCGGTGATCCCGCGGATGCCCGGGGGCGAGGTGCGTGCGGACCAGCTCCTGGAGTTCGCGAAGGTCGCCGACGAGTTCGGGCTCTACGTGCGCGTGACCGGCGGCCAGCGGCTCGCGATGTTCGGCGCGCGCCTCGACCAGCTCCCGGAGATCTGGCGGCGCCTGACGGCCGTGGGGTTCGAGTCCGGGCACGCGTACGGGAAGTCGCTGCGCACCGTGAAGACGTGCGTCGGGCGTACGTGGTGCCGGTTCGGCGTGCAGGACTCGTCGGCCATGGCGGTGCGGCTCGAGCTGCGCTACCGCGGCCTGCGCTCGCCGCACAAGATCAAGTTCGGCGTCTCCGGGTGCGCGCGCGAGTGCGCCGAGGCCCGTGGCAAGGACGTCGGCATCATCGCGACCCACAAGGGGTGGAACCTCTACGTCGGCGGGAACGGCGGAGCCCAGCCGGCCCACGCCCAGCTCCTCGCCGAGGACCTCGACGACGAGACCCTGGTCCGCTACGTCGACCGGTTCCTCATGCTCTACGTCCAGGAGGCCGACCGTCTCCAGCGCACGGCGCCCTGGGTCGCGGAGCGCGCGGGCGGGCTCGAGGAGCTGCGCCGCGTCGTCGTCGAGGACTCGCTCGGGATCGCCGACGAGCTCGAGGCGGCGATGGCCGAGCACGTGCGCGACTACGAGGACGAGTGGAGCGCGACGCTCGCGGACCCGGCGAAGCTGCGCAAGTTCACTCCGTTCGTCAACGCGCCGGAGGCGGTCGACGGCGACCTCGCGTTCGTCCCCGAACGCGGGCAGGTCCGTCCCGCCGACGAGACCGACGCCGTCGCCTACCCGGACCCCCGCGCGGCGCGCGACGTCGCGCTCGTCGCCGCCCGCGCCGAGCTGGAGGACGTCCGATGAGCACGTTCGTCGACATCTGCGCGCTCGACGACCTCGAGCCCGAGCGCGGGGTCGGGGCCCTCCTGGGCGGGACCCAGATCGCCGTCTTCCGGCTCGCCGACGGCACCGTGCGCGCCGTCCAGCAGCGGGACCCGTACTCCGGCGCCAACGTGATGTCGCGCGGCCTCGTCGGCACGCACCGCGTCACGCTCGACGACGGCACGGAGCGCGACGTCGACACCGTGACCACCCCGATGCTCAAGCAGGTCTGGGACGTCGACACCGGCGAGGTGCTCGACGCCGGGGGCAAGGACCGCAGGCCGCTGGCGGTCTTCGCGGCCGAGGTGCGCGACGGGCGCGTCCTCGTCGCGGGCGTCGCGACCTCGATGCGCGAGGAGGGCGGGACGCGCGACGACGTGAGCGACAGGGGCGTCGTCGGCTGAGGCCCTACTGGCCGGTCCTGCCGTCGATCCGCTCGCGCAGGAGGTCGGCGTGCCCGCAGTGCCGGGCGTACTCCTCGATCCGGTGGACCAGGACCTCGCGGACCGCGACCCGGTCCACGCCGAGCCGCTCCCCGAGGTCCGGGTGCCGCGTCAGCACCGCGTCGGTCGCGGCCTGCTCGCGCGCCAGGTTCGCGTACGCCTCGTCCACCACGCCCTGGTCGGCGACCGCGCCGTCGAAGTCCGCGTCGTGCCCCCCGTACAGCGCCGGCTCGCCGTCGTCGTCGGAGACCCACCCCCGCCACTCCCGCTCCACCTCCGCGAGATGACGGACGAGGCCGAGCAACGACATCGTCGACGGCGGCACGGAGCGCCGTGCGAGCTGCTCGGGGTCGAGGCCCTCGCACTTCATGAGCAGCGTCGTCCGGTAGCTCGCCGTGTAGTCGAGCAGCGTCGCGAGCTCGCCGTCCGGGCTCACGCCGTCGGTGTTGCGCGGGTCCTCGTCCGGGTCCACCCACATGTCCGGGTAGACGGCTGCGCGGGTCCACCGCACGGGCTCGGTCATCGCCCCATGGTCGCGCGCACCGGGGTGCCCCACAAGATCATTCGCCCCGGTCCCAGGCGCTAGGATCGGCCACCGCCGGCAAGGACGCCGGTGCACGACCGAAGGAGTCTCCTCGCCCATGATCGTCGCGTGGGGCGCGCTCGCCCTGCTCACCCTCGTCCATCTCGCCGCCCACCTCCTCGGTGCGGCGACCCTCGCCGACACGTCGCAGTGGTTCCTCATGCCGGTCCTGGCGGGCTGCTTGTGGCTCGCCACGCGGCGCCACGCCGCCGCCGGCCCCGGCCGGCGCTCGCGGCTCGTCCGGCTCACGCTCGTGGCGCTGGGCTTCTCGTGGCTCGGCGACACCGCGCCCGACCTCGCCGACGGCGACACCGCCTTCCTGGTCATGGTCGGGTTCTTCCTCTGCGCCCAGATCACGTACACGATCGCGTTCTGGCCCTACCGTGCGGGCTCCGTCCTGCGCCGCCCGCTCGCGCTCGTGCCGTACGGGCTCGCTCTGCTCGCGCTCGTCGTCGCGTGCGCGCCCGACGCCGGGTCGCTGCTCGTCCCCGTCGTCGTCTACGGCGTGTGCCTCGTGACGATGGCCGTGGTCGCGACGGGCGTCGACCGGCTCGCCGCGGTCGGCGGTGCGGTCTTCCTCCTGTCGGACGCGCTCATCGCGCTGAACGCCTTCGCCCCGTGGTACGACCTGCCCGGGCACAGCTTCTGGGTCATGCTCACCTACGTCGTCGGCCAGGTGCTGCTCGTGCTCGGCGTGCTGCGGCGAGAGCGCGCGGCTGCGCTCCCCGTCGTGACGGCCGCCTCGAGGACGCCGCGCGCGGCGGACGGGTTCCCGGCGTCGGCCTGAGGGCGTGTGCCGGCCGGGGCCTCAGGCGTCGAGCGAGCGGACGACGCGAGCGGGCGAGCCGACGACGACCGTGCGCGGCGGCACGTCCCGGGTGACGACGGAACCGGCCCCGACGACGGCGTCGTCCCCGATCGTCACGCCCGGGAGGACGGTCACGTTCGCCCCGAGCCACACGCTGCGGCCGAGGACGACGCGCGCCGGGTGCATGTCGGCGCGCCGGTCCGGGTCGAGGTCGTGGTTGAGGGTCGTGAGGACGGCGTTGTGCCCGAGCAGGCAGCCGTCGCCCACGACGATGCCGCCCTGGTCCTGGAACCGGGCGCCGGAGTTGATGAACACGTCACGCCCCAGGGTGATGTTCCTGCCGAAGTCGGCGGTGAAGGGCGGGAAGAGGTTCACGGACTCGTGCACGGGCTTGCCGGTCAGCTCCGCGAGCAGCTCGCGGACCCGCTCGGGCGAGCGGTACGCGCCGTTGAGCTCGCCGGCGATGCGCAGCGCCTCCTGGCTCGTGCGGTGCATGACGGCGTGCAGCGGCGAGCCGCCGGGGATCGTCCGCCCGGCGTCCAGCTCGGCCAGCAGGTCGTCCAGGTCCACGGGTTCCTCTCAGCCGGTAGGGGGCGCGGCGGCCGAGGCCGTGGTCGCCGCCCACGACGCGAGGAGGCGCAGCGACTCCTCGGTCGGGGATCCCGGGGTCGCGGTGTACACGGTCATGCCGAGCCCGGGGTCGCCGTGGAGCTCGAGCGTCTGGTAGTGGAGCTCGAGCTCCCCGACGACGGGGTGGCGGAACGTCTTCTGCCCGGCGTAGTGGCGACGCACGTCGTGGGACGCCCACAGCTCGCGGAACCGTTCGCTGCGCGTCGACAGCTCGCCCACGAGCGCCTGGAGCCGCCGGTCGTGCGGGCTGCGGCCGGCCTCGCGCCGCAGGATCGTGACGTTCGTCCACGCCGCTCGGTCCCAGTCGGGGTAGAAGTCGTGGGACGCGGGGTCGAGGAAGATGTGCCGCGAGAAGTTCGCCGCTCCCGCGGAGCCCGCGATCATGGGGGCGTACATCGCGGACCCGAGCGCGTTGGCGGCGACGAGGTCCATGCGGTTGTTCTGGATGAACGCCGGCGCGGTGGTGATCGCGTCGAGCAGGTACTGCAGCTCGGGTCGCACCGGGGTGTCGCCGTGGCCACGCTGCGGGCGTGCGCCGACGGGGTTGGCGGTGCGCGCGAGGTCGAGCAGGTGCTCGCGCTCGGCCGCGTCGAGGAGGAGGGCCCGCGCGACGGACTCGAGCACGGCGTCGGACACGCCCCGCAGGTTCCCCCGCTCGAGCCGCGTGTAGTAGTCGACGCTCACCCCGGCGAGGCGGGCGACCTCGTCGCGGCGCAGCCCGTCGACGCGCCGACGGCCGCCGTACGTCTCGATGCCCGCCTGCTCGGGCGTCACCCGGGCGCGGCGGCTCATGAGGAACTCGCGCACCTCGGAACGGTTGTCCATGGCCTCCACGTCCTTCACGGTAGTGCGGGACGACGGCGCGACGCGCGAGCGGTGCACCCGTCCACGCGGCGCGGCTCCGGTCCGAGCGTCCCGCCGGTCAGAACGTGACGATCGTCTTGAGGGACTCGCGGCGGTCCATCGCGGCGTAGCCCTCGGCGATGTCGTCGAGCGCGACGGCCTGGTCGAACACGCGGCCGGGGTCGATCGCGCCGCTCAGCACCTGCGGGATCGCGTCCTCGAGGTACGCGCGGACGGGGGCGGGCCCGCCGGTGAGCGTGATGTTGCGGCCGAACAGCGAGGCGAAGCCGACGGGGGCGTCGTCGTACTGCGGCACGCCGACGCGACTGATCACGCCACCCGCGCGCACGACGCCGTAGGACTGCTCGTAGGCGGGCAGGTGCCCGACGGCCTCCACGACGACGTGGCTGCCCAGGCCGTCCGTGAGGTCGAGGACCCGCTGCACGCCCTCGGCGCCGCGCTCGGCGACGACGTCGGTCGCGCCCCACTCGCGCCCCAGGTCGGTCCGGGCCTCGTGACGGCCCATGAGGATGATGCGCTCGGCGCCCATGAGGCGTGCGGCGAGCACGGCGGACAGCCCGACCGCGCCGTCGCCGACGACGGTGACGGTCTGGCCCGGCGACACGCGCGCCATGTGCGCGGCGTGGTAGCCCGTGAGGTAGACGTCCGAGAGCGTGAGCAGGGACGGCAGCAGAGGGCTCGTCTCGTCGACGTCCGGCACGGCGACGAGGCTGCCGTCCGCGAGCGGGATGCGCGCGAGCTCGGCCTGCTGGCCGCCGACGTCGCCGGGGTTGCCGTAGAAGCCCCCGTGGGGGCACGCGGTCTGAAACCCGTCGCGGCACACGGCGCACGTGTTGTCCGACCAGGCGAACGGCGCGATCACCAGGTCACCCGGACGGACCGTCGCAACGGCGGACCCGGTCTCCTCCACGACGCCGAGGAGCTCGTGGCCGATCGGGACGCCCTCGTCGCTGCGTCCCATCGAGCGGTAGGGGTGCAGGTCCGAGCCGCAGACGCACGCGCGCACCGCGCGGACGATCGCGTCGGTCGGCTCGAGGATCGTCGGGTCGGGACGGGTCTCGACCCGGACGTCGCCCGCGCCGTAGATGATGGTGGCCTTCATGGAGCTCTCCTCGCTGTGGGGTGCGCTCACCATTCGACACCGCACCCCGGGGCCTGAGGGAGTCCCGCTCCAGCAGGGTTCTGGCAGTACCTGGTTAGGCGCCCGCGGCCGTGCGCTCGTCGTCGACGTGCACCATGACGAGCGCGACGTCGTCCTGGGAGCCGAGCGGTACGAGCTCGGCGAGGAGGGCGTCGAGGAGCGCGTCGGGCGACACAGAGCCGAGCGCCTCGACGCGGGCCGGCAGCTCGTCGAGCACGTCCCGCAATGACCGGTCCCGGCGCTCGACGAGCCCGTCGGTGTAGAGCAGGAGCGTGTCGCCCGGGTCGAGCGACGTCTCGTGCTCGGCGCGCGGGCCGCCGAGCCCGACGCCGAGCATCGGCGAGGGGCGTGCGGTGAGCAGGTGCGCGGTCCCGTCGGCGCGACGCACGACGGGCGGGACGTGCCCGGCGCTCGCCCAGCACACGGCGCGCCGCCCCGTCAGGCCAGGGGTGCCGATGCGTGCGACGGCGACGGTGGACAGCGCCTGGAGCCCGAGCCCTTCCGCGGTGCGCTCGGCGGCGTCGAGCGCCTCGGCGGGACCGGCGTCCGTCGCGAACGCGACCGAGCGCAGCACGCCGCGCAGGTGGGCCATGTGGGCGGCGGCGGCGACGTCGTGCCCGGTCACGTCGCCCACGACGACGGTCGCCTCGCCGTCGGGGTGGACGAACGCGTCGTACCAGTCGCCGCCGACGTGGACCTCCGGCACGGCCGGCCGGTACCGCACGTCGATCGTCAGGCCGGGGATGCGCGGGGGAGGCGTGAGCACGGAGTCCTGGAGGGCGAGCGACGCGCTGCGCTCGCGCGTGATCACGTCCGCGTACCGGTCGACGGACGACCCGAGCAGCAGGGCCTGGTCGACGACCGAGAGCGCGGTGGGGTCCGCCGGGCCGGCCGGGGGCTCGGGCGCCGTCGTCCCGCCGGCCTGCACGACGGACGTCACGTCCTCCGCGCGGTGGACGACGGCCGTGACCCGGCCCGCGGCGTCGAGCACGGGCAGGTTCGTCGTGATCCACCAGCGCTCGGCCCACCCGCCGTCAGGACCGCGCAGGTCGTACCGGTGCGGTCCGATCATCTCGAGACGTCCCGTCCGCGCGACGCGCTCGAGCGACAGCACGACCCGGTCGACGGCGCTCCCGTCCGGCCCGTGGACGGGGAAGACGTCGAGGTAGTGGCGCCCGACGACGGCGCTCGCGGGCGCGCCGATGGTGCGCAGGAGGGACTCGTTGGCGTCGAGGATGGTCAGGTCGGGCGCGAGCACCGCCTTGGGCGCCGTGAGGACCGAGAAGACGGCGTGGTAGTCGACGGGGCCGGCGGCCCCGTCCACGTCCGAGGGCGTGCGGACGCCGCCCCCTTCGTTCTCTGCCACACCTCGAGCCTGCCCCGATCCCGCGCACTCGCAAGGGCGGGCGCAGGCGGAGCGACCCGCCCGGCGCACGACGACGACCGGGCGGGAGGACCGAGCGCTACCCGACGGCCGTCACCGGCGACGCGAGCGGCGTGCCCGACCCGTCGCGGCGCTGGTCGACCGGGGGCAGGTCGACCGACTGCCCGCCCGACCCCGTCGCCCGCGCCGGACCCTGGCCGACCCACGCGAGGATGAGCGCGTCCTCGCCCTTGAGGAACCGGTGCGCGCGGACGCCGCCGGTCCCGCGGCCCTTGCCGGGGTAGAGCTCGTACGGGGTCACCTTGCCGGCGCCGGTCTGGGTCCCGGGGAGCGCGTCGGACGACCCGGCGACGGTGACGACGACGCCGAGGTCGCGCACGTCGGCCGGGACCACGCCGAAGAACGCGACCCGCTGGCCGTCGGCGAGCCGGATGCCGGCCATGCCGCCCGCCGGGCGGCCCTGGGGCCGGACCGCCGACGCGTCGAAGTGCAGCAGGGACGCGTCGCTGGAGACGAACACGAGCTCGTCGGCGTCCGTCGCGGGCGCCGCGCCCACGACGGTGTCGCCGTCCTTGAGCCCGATGACCTCCCACTCGTCGCGGTTGCCCGGGACGTCGCCCGGCGTGACGCGCTTGACGACGCCCTGCGCGGTGCCGAGCGCGAGCGGGGGAGCGTCGGGGTCGAGCGACGCGATGGTCACCGCCTCCTCGCCCGGCTCGAGCGCGACGACCTCGCTGAGCGGGACGCCGCCCGACAGGCTCGGCGCGTTGTCCGTCGGCGGGAGGGCGGGCAGGTCGAGCACGGACACGCGCAGCATGCGGCCCCGGCTCGTGACGAGGCCGACCTCGCGGCGCGCGGTCGTGCGGACGGCGGCGCGCAGCACGTCGTGCGCGGCGCGCGGCCCCGAGCGCGCGGGCTCCGTCTCGTCGCTCGTGCGAGCGAGGAGCCCGGTCGCGGAGAACAGCGCCCAGCACGTGGTGTCGGCGACCTCGAGCGGGACGGCTGCGGTCGTCGTCGGTGCCGCGCCCGCGGACTCCAGCAGGATCGTGCGGCGCGGGGTGCCGTACGTCTTCGCGACGTCGGCCATCTCGCCCGACACCACGGCGCGGAGCCGTGCGTCGCTGCCGAGGATCTCCTGGAGCTCCTCGATCTCGCGGCGCAGCGTCTCCTGCTCCTTCTCGAGCTCGATGCGCGAGAACTTGGTGAGGCGGCGCAGCTGGAGCTCGAGGATGTACTCCGCCTGCGGCTCGGACAGGTCGAACACCGTCTGCAGGCGCCCGCGGGCGGTCGCCGTGTCGTCGGACGAGCGGATCACCTGGATCACCTCGTCGATGTCGACGATCGCGACGAGCAGGCCGTCCACGAGGTGCAGCCGCTCGGACCGCTTGCGCAGGCGGTAGGCCGAGCGACGGCGGACCACGTCGATCCGGTGGTTCACCCAGACCGTGAGCATCTCGCGCAGGCCGAGCGTGCGCGGCTGGCCGTCGACGAGCGCGACGTTGTTCATGCCGAACGAGTCCTCGAGCGGCGTGAACTTGTAGAGCTGCTCGAGCACCGCCTCGGGGTTGAAGCCCGTCTTCACCTCGACGACGATGCGCAGCCCGTGCTCGCGGTCCGTGAGGTCGGTCGCGGCCGTGATGCCCTGGATCTTCTTCGTCTTGACGCCCTCGGCGATCTTCTCGATCACCTTCTCCGGGCCGACGAGGTAGGGCAGCTCGGTGATGACGATGCCCTTGCGGCGCGGCGTGAGGTTCTCGACGCGTGCCGTGGCGCGCGTGCGGAACGTCCCGCGGCCCGTGCGGTAGGCGTCGCGGACGCCGTCGAGGCCGACGATCTTGCCGCCCGTCGGCAGGTCCGGGCCGGGCACGAACCGCATGAGCGCCTCGAGGTCGGCGTCCGGGTGCGCGACGAGGTGGCGTGCCGCGGCGACGACCTCGACGAGGTTGTGCGGTGCCATGTTCGTCGCCATGCCGACCGCGATGCCCGACGCGCCGTTGACCAGCAGGTTGGGGATCGCGGCGGGCAGGACCTCGGGCTGCTGGAGCTTGTTGTCGTAGTTCGGCACGAAGTCGACGACGTCCTCGTCGAGCCCTGCCGTCATCGCGAGCGACGGCGGCGCGAGACGGGCCTCGGTGTACCGGGAGGCCGCGGGGCCGTCGTCGAGCGTGCCGAAGTTGCCGTGCCCGTCGACCAGCGGGAGCCGGAGCGAGAAGTCCTGGGACAGCCGCACGAGCGCGTCGTAGATCGCGGCGTCGCCGTGCGGGTGCAGCTTGCCCATGACCTCGCCGACGACGCGCGCCGACTTCACGTGGGCGCGGTCGGGGCGCAGCCCCATGTCGGCCATCATGTAGAGGATGCGGCGCTGGACGGGCTTGAGGCCGTCCCGCGCGTCGGGCAGGGCGCGCGAGTAGATGACGGAGTAGGCGTACTCGAGGAACGACGTCTCCATCTCCGCCTGGACGTCGACGTCGACGATCTTCTCGTTCACCTCGGCCGGGTCGATCGAGGGGGTCGAGGACTTGCGCGCCATGGGCCTGCGGGCTCCTGCCGTTCGGTGCGCCGCGGTGGCGCGGGGTCTGTGCCGTCGTGGCCGGTGCTGGGCCGGCCGGGGTGCTGCGGGTTCGTGCCGCACGCGAGGGTACGCCACGCGTCCGACACGCTGTGCCACGGCGCCTGCCGCGGCACGTACCGGGACGGTCCTGCCAGGACCATTGTCCTCCCGGCTCGGGCCGGGGTGGCGCAGGCGCACCGCGCGCGCGACCGCATAGCCTGGGGTCGTGGACGACGACGCGCCGGGGCGGGACCCGGACCGGTACCCGGTGGAGTGGGAGGCCGACGTCGTGCTGCGCGACGGGACCACCACCCACGTGCGGCCCATCCGCCCCGAGGACGCCGACGCGCTCCAGCGCTTCCACGTCGGCCAGTCCGAGCGCTCCACGTACCTGCGGTTCTTCGCGCCCATGGAGCGGCTGTCCGAGCGCGACCTCGAGCGCTTCACGCGCGTCGACCACGTGGACCGCGTCGCGCTCGTCGCGGTGCGACCGCGCGACAGCGCCCCCGGGGACGGCGGCGAGGACATCATCGGCGTCGCGCGGTTCGACCGCACCGGACCGGCCGAGGCGGAGGTCGCCTTCAACATCGCCGACTCCGCGCAGGGGCGGGGCCTGGGCTCCGTGCTGCTGGAGCACGTCGCCGCGGCGGCGCGCGAGCGCGGCGTGCGCCGCTTCACCGCCGAGGTGCTGCCGCAGAACGGCAAGATGCTCGCCGTGTTCCGCGAGGCCGGGTACGACGTGCGCCAGCAGATGGACGACGGCTTCGTCCAGGTCAGCGTCGACCTCGACCCCACGGAACGGTCCCGGGCCGTCATGGCGGACCGCGAGCACCGCGCGGAGGCCCGGAGCATGCAGGGGCTGCTGGGCGCCACGAGCGTCGTGCTCGTCGGTCCCGACGCCCCGCTCGACGCGGGCGCGGAGCACGACGGCGAGGCCCTCGACCGCCTGCTGGCGCAGCGTGCGCTCGCCGCGCTCGACCGCAGCGCCGTGACGGTCCACGTCGTGGGTGCCGCGCGCGCGCCGGGGGAGGAGCGGTCGCACGCGTCCCTCGCCGACGTGCCCGGCCCCGTCGACCTCGCCGTCGTCGCGCTGCCGCCGCCCGCGGCGATCGACGCGGTCCGCCGGCTCGCGCGCCTCGAGGTGCGAGGCGTCGTCGTGCTGTCGGCCGGCTTCGCCGAGACCGGGCCGGACGGGCTCGCGCTGCAGCGCGAGCTCCTGCGCGTCGCGCACACGGCGGGCCTGCGCGTCGTCGGGCCCGCGAGCTACGGGCTGCTGCGCACGGGCGACGCGCCCGACCGTCCGGCGCTCGCCGCGACCCTCGCCCACGACCTGCCGGCCCCCGGCGTGGTGGGCCTGTTCAGCCAGTCCGCGCCCATGGCCGTGACGCTCCTCGCGACGACGGCGCGGCGCGGCCTGGGAGTGTCGTCGTTCCTGTCCGCCGGGCACCGTGCCGACGTCTCGGGCAACGACCTCATGCAGTACTGGCAGGACGACGCCGCGACGCAGGTCGTGTGCCTCTACCTCGAGTCCATCGGCAACCCGCGCAAGTTCTCGCGCATCGCGCGCCGCCTCGCGTCGGTCAAGCCCGTCGTCGTGGTGACGGCCGGGCGCTCGGGGCACGTCGTGCCGCCGGGGCACGCGGTCCGCTCGACGCGCGCGCCGCGGCGGACGCTCGAGGAGATGTTGCGGCAGTCCGGCGTCATCCGCGCCGAGAACACGCACCACATGATCGACATCGCCCAGCTCCTCGCGCACCAGCCGCTCCCGGCCGGGCGCCGCGTCGGCATCCTCGCGAGCTCCGCGTCGCTCGCCGCGCTCGTCGCCGAGGCGTCGTCCTCGGCGGGCCTCGTCGTCGCGCGCTCGGACTTCCTGCCCGAGGACGCGTCCGCCGACGAGCTCGCCGCCACGGTCGACGCGCTCTACGCGCCCGACGCGTGCGACGTCGTCGTGGTGGTGCAGGTCCCGGTCGTCGGGCCCCGGCGCGCGGACGTCTCGCGCGCCGTCGCGGACGCGGCCGCCCGCACGGGCCGCACGACCGTGGCGAGCATGCTCGGCCTGCACGGCCTCACCGACGAGCTCTCGGCCCCGGCCCCGGAGGGGCAGAGCGGGGCGGCCCCCGTGCGCGTCCCCGCCTACTCGACGCCGGAGGACGCCGTCGCCGCGCTCGGCGCGGTCGTGCGCTACGCGCGCTGGCGCGAGGCCGACCACGGCACGCCCGTGCGCCCGGCCGGCGTCGACCCGGTGCGGGCGCGCGCGCTCGTCGAGGAGGCGCTCGCCGGTCAGGACGCCGTCGACCTCGACCCGACGACGACGGCGGAGCTGCTCGCGTGCTACGGCGTGCGGGTCTGGCCCGCGCGCCGGGTCCGCACCGCCGACGAGGCGGTCGAGGCGGCGCGCGAGGTCGGCTGGCCCGTGGTGCTCAAGAGCACCGCGGCAGGCCTGCGGCACCGGGCCGACCTCGGCGGCGTGCGGCTGGACATCGCGGACGAGACCGAGCTGCGCTCGGACTTCGCGCAGATGCGCGAGGCGCTCGCGGCCGTGCTGCCGGGCGCCGCCGACGAGCCGTTCGAGGTCCAGGCGATGGCGGACGCCGGGGTCGCGTGCGTGGTCCGCTCGACCGAGGACCAGCTCTTCGGCCCCGTCGTCTCGTTCGGGCTCGCGGGCGACGCCGTCGACCTCCTCGGCGACGTCGCGTACGGCGTGCCGCCCCTGACCGACGTCGACGTCGCGGCGATGGTCCGCTCGGTGCGGGCCGCGCCGCGCCTGTTCGGCTACATGGGCACGCACGTGGTGGCCACGGCCGCGCTCGAGGACGTCCTGGCGCGCGTGTCCGTGCTCGCGGACGACCTGCCCGAGGTCCGCAGCCTCGAGCTGTACCCCGTCGTCGTCTCGGAGCACGGGGCCGCGGTCCTCAGCGCGCGCGTCACGCTCGCCGACGCCCAGCGGGCCGACGCGCTCCGGCGGGCCCTGCCGGGCTGACGGGCCGGCCGCCACCCGCCCAGGGCCCCGACGGCGGGTGGCCCCGGCCCGGCGCCGGATGGGACAATGCGCGGGTGCCCTCTGCTACCTCCAACGCCTGGACCGACCTGACGACCCAGCTCCACCGCGCCGGCTACTACCCGGAGCTCGTCGCGGACGTCCTCGACCTCGCGGTCGCGGGGGAGGAGATCGTCTCGCACCTCGTGCTCCCGGAGACGACGTTCGACGCGACCGAGGTGCGCCGCCACCTCACGGTGCTCGTCCTCACGCCCACGCGGCTCGTCACGGCGCACGTCGACGACCACCCGGCGGACAGCGAGAACCCGTCGGCCTCCGCCGCCGCCACGACCGAGGCGGTGCCCCTGTCCGAGGTGCGGTCCGTCTCGCTCACGCACGTCGTGGCGGAGCCGCACGAGCACCGTGCGGGCGCCGCGCCGCTCGAGGTCACGCTCGCGCTCGGCTGGGGCGCGGTCTCGCGCGTCGACCTCGAGCCCGCCGGCTGCCCCGACCCCGCGTGCGACGCCGACCACGGGCTCACCGGCCAGATCACGCCCGACGACGTCGTCGTCCGCGTGAGCGCCGAGGCGGAGGGCCGCGACGCCGTCCGTGCCGCGGTGGACTTCGCGCGGGCCCTGTCGCGCTCGACCACGCGGCACAGCGCCCGGTGAGCGAGGCACCCGCGGGCGCGCCGACCCCGGTCGCCGACCCGGCGCTCCCTCCGGGCCTGCTCGCGCCGGAGCACGGGACGCACGGCCTCGCGGCCGTCCTGCCCGCCGCCGCGGGCGCGCTCGGCGTCGACCTGACCACCGCCACGGGGCTCGCGAGCGAGACGGCGCGCGGCGCGCTCGACCTGCCGCGCGCCGAGCGCGTGTGCGTCGTGCTGGTCGACGGCCTCGGCCACCTCAACCTCGCCGAGCGCGCGGGGCACGCCCCGTTCCTGCGCTCGCTCCTGCCCGACGCGCGGCCCCTCACCTCGACGTTCCCCAGCACGACCGCCGCCGCGATCGGCGCGTTCGGCACGGGCACCGCGCCGGGCCGCACGGGCATGCTCGGGTACACGCAGCGCAACCCGGTGACGCGCGGCCTCGCCAACATGGTGTCGTGGGAGGGCGCGCCCGCGCCCGCCGAGCTGCAGCGCGAGGAGCCGGTGCTCGCGCGCCTGGCCGGGGCGGGCGTCGCAGTGATGTCGACCGGCCCCGCCCGGTTCGCCGGGTCGGGCATGACGGTCGCCGCGCTGCGCGGCGGCACGTACGCGTCCGCCGAGCCGCTGGCGGGGCGCGTCGACGCGGCCGTCCGCGCGCTGTCCCGGCCCGGTCTCGTCTACCTCTACTGGGGCGAGGTGGACAAGGCGGGCCACCACCACGGCAGCGCGTCGTGGCAGTGGGGCGACGAGCTCGAGGCGCTCGACCGCGAGCTCGCGCGCCTCGTGCGGTCGGTGCCGCGCGGCACGCTCGTGCTCGTCACCGCGGACCACGGCATGGTCGACGTCGACCCGGCGCTGCGCCGCGACGTCGCGACCGACCCCGCGCTCGCCCGCGGCGTCGAGCTCGTCGGCGGCGAGCCGCGCGCGGTCCACGTGTACACCGAGCCCGGCCAGACGGCGGCCGTCGCCGCGCGGTGGCGCGACGTCCTCGGCGACGACGCGCTCGTGCTGGAGCGGGACGAGGTGCTGGCCCGGGGCCTCCTCGGGCCCGACCCCCGGCCCGACGCCGTCGCCGCCGCCGGCGACGTGATGGTCGCGCTGCGGGGGCGGGCGACCGTCGTCGACTCGCGCACCCAGACGCCCGCGTCCCTCACGCTCGTGGGCGTGCACGGCTCGCTCACCCAGCGCGAGATGCGCGTGCCGTTGCTCGTCGCGGCCACCTGACCCGACCGCTTCCCGTCGCGCCGGAGCCACCGGGCGCGGACGCACCGACCGACCTCGCGGAGGACCGCCGATGGCAGAGCTCGTCTTCTTCTCCGGGACCATGGACTGCGGCAAGTCCACCCTGGCGCTCCAGCTCGACCACAACCACGCCGCGCGGGGCCGCCGCGGGCTGATCTTCTCGCGCGACGACCGCGCCGGGTCCGACCGGCTCTCCTCGCGCCTCGGGCTCGAGGTCGTCGCGCGCGAGGTCCACGACGACACCGACTTCTGGTCGCTCGTCACCGCCGAGCCGGTGCCCGTGGACTACCTGGTGTGCGACGAGGCGCAGTTCTACTCCCCGGCGCAGGTCGAGCAGCTCGCGCGCCTCGTCGACGAGACGGAGATCGACGTCTTCGCGTTCGGCATCACGGCCGACTTCCGCACGCGCCTGTTCCCGGGCTCCGCACGCCTCATCGAGCTCGCGGACCGGGTCGAGGTCCTCCAGGTCGAGTCGCTGTGCTGGTGCGGGCGGCGCGCCACGCACAACGCGCGCACGGTGGACGGGCGCATGGTCGTCGAGGGCGACCAGGTCGTCGTCGGGGACGTCCGGGCCGGCTCGGGGGAGATCGGCTACGAGGTGCTCTGCCGGCGCCACCACATGCGGCGCATGACGACGGCGGTCGCGCGCCGGCACGCGACGGAGGACGGCCTGCCGCTCGACCTGCCGCGCTGACGCGCCGCGGGCATCACTCGGGGCGGGCCCCGAACACGATCTCGTCCCAGCTCGGGACCTTCGCGCGCGACCGGTTCTTGCCCTTGCGGGCCTCGCGCGCGGCCGGGGGCCGCACTGTGCTGGAGGCGCCGTCGGCGTCGGACGCCGACGAGGCGTCGTCGTCCGCGCCGGCCTCCCCGGACGGCCCGGTCTGCGGGCGCCCGGGCTCGTCGGGGCCGTCCCCGGTCGCGTCGGCGGCGGCGACCAGGCCCTGCGGGGGCCGGATCGTCGGCAGGTGCACCACGGTCGCGCCCGCGGGCAGGTCGCCGGAGAACCCGCCCTCGTCCTCGTCCTGCTCACGGTTCCGCGGGGCGAGCGGACCGAAGCCCTCGAACGGCTCCTGCCCGACGGCGTCGCCCGCGGGGGCCGGGTCCTTGCGCGGGCGCACGCCGCGCCGCTGGCTCAGGTCGTCGAGCAGCTCGGCCGTCCCGTCGTCGGCGGGCGGTGCGGCCCGCAGGCCGCGGGCGCCGCGCGCGGTCGCGTCCACGTCGAACACCGCCACGGCCCCCGGTGCCGGGTCGCGCGGGGCGTCCGTCCCGGAGAGCCAGCGGGCCTCGTCGTCGAGCGCCTGCAGCGCGCGCGTCGCCGGGTCGTAGGTCCAGCGGGCCGTCCGCTCGCCGGTGCCGGCCTCGAACGTCGCCGTCACGACCCACGGGGAGCCGTGCGCGCGCGCCGCGCTCCACGCGACCGCCGCGGCGTCGACGTCGCGCGCGGCGAGCCGCTGCGCGACGAGCTCGCCCACCGTCGGGGAGTCCTCGTCGTGCCCCGGGCGCAGCCCGCGCACGCGCTCGACGACGTACTCCTGCTCGGCGACGACCGGGCCGGCGAACCGGCGCACGTGCTCGACCCCGAGCCCCGCGGCCTCGGCGACCGCCTCCACGGAGTCCCCGGCCCGCAGCCGGGCCTGGATCTCGCGCGGGGCGAGGTTGCGCTCGCCCTCCGCGCGCAGGTGCTCCAGGTGCGGGCGGTCGCGCCGTACGGCCGCGCGCAGCGCCTCGGTGATGGGCAGCACGAACTGCGCGCCGCCCGTCGCGCGCAGGACGAGGTGCTCCCCGTCCTCGTGCAGTCTCACCAGCTCCAGCTCGTCCATGGACCCTCCCGTGTCGCCGCGCCCGGTGGCGCTCGCGGTGCCGCTCGTATGCCGCTCGTGTGCCGCCCCGGTCGCTCGGCGCCCGGCCGCGTGCCGGACCGCCGTGCGCCGTGGACCGCGACGCCCGCGCCACCGCTCCCTCGAGGGTGCCATCGTCCCATCCCCGAGCGGCGCAGCACGCGCGGTGTGCCGCTCATTCGCACCGGCCCGGCCCGGCCCCGGCAGGCGGCGGCTGGGATGATGCGGGGGTGATCCTCGACCTCGTGCCCGGCGACGCCCTCGAGCTCGGCGGCGTGTTCTTCGCGGCGCTGTCCGGCGGGCTCGCCGCGGTGCGCAAGCGGTTCGACCTCGTCGGCGTCCTCGTGCTCGCGTGGGCCGCGGGGCTGGGCGGCGGGCTCCTGCGCGACGTCCTCATCGGGGCGATCCCGCCCGTCGGCATCTCCGACTGGCGGCTCGTGGCCGTCGCGGCGCTCGCGGGCGTCGTCACGTTCTTCTGGCACCCGCGGCTCGAGCGGCTGCGGCGCAGCATCATCGTGCTCGACGCCGGCGCCCTCGCGCTCTTCGTGCTGTCCGGGACCATGAAGGCCCTGGAGTACGGCGTCGGCCCGCTCGCCGCGGTGTTCGCGGGCGTGCTCACGGGCGTGGGGGGCGGCATCCTGCGCGATCTGCTGACCAACGAGGTGCCGCTGCTGTTCCAGGACAAGCAGCTCTACGCCATCCCGGCGCTCGCGGGGGCCGCGCTCACCGCGGCGCTCGCCGAGGCGGACCTGCTCGGGCCGTTCTCGCAGGCGGCGGTCCTCGCGCTCGTGTTCGGTTTCCGTCTCGTCTCGCTGCGCCTCGGCTGGTCCGCGCCCGGCCCGTGGGAGGGTCGCCGGGCAGGCCGCGGGTCGGGCAGGATGTGAGCCGTGCGCCTCTTCATCGACGACCCCCGGCAGCCCGACGACGTCACCGTGGCCGACCTGCGCGACCTGGCCGAGCGCCTCGCGCGCGAGGCCGGCGAGCTGGTCCGCTCCGGCCGTCCCGACCGGGTCGAGGTGGCCGCGACGAAGTCGACCGCGACCGACGTCGTGACGCGGATGGACGCCGACTCCGAGGCGCTGCTGCGCCGCGGCATCGCCGCCGCCCGCCCCGACGACGCGATCCTCGGCGAGGAGGAGGGCGCCTCGGCCGGGACGTCGGGCGTCACCTGGGTCATCGACCCGGTCGACGGCACGGTGAACTACCTCTACGGCGTCGCGTCGTACGCGGTGTCGGTCGCCGCGGTGGTCGGCCCGCCCGACCCGCTGGAGTGGACGGTGCTCGCCGGGGCGGTGCACTCCGTCGTCGACGACCGCACGTGGACGGCGGGGCTGGGAGCGGGGGCGACCCTCGACGGCCGTCCCGTGCACGTCAACGCCGAGACCGATCTCGGCCAGTGCCTCGTGGGCACGGGCTTCGGGTACGACGCCGACCGTCGCCGCGCGCAGGCCCGCGTGCTGCTCGACGTGCTGCCGCAGGTGCGCGACATCCGCCGCCTCGGCTCGGCCGCGATCGACCTGTGCCTCGTCGCCACGGGCGAGCTCGACCTCTACTACGAGCGTGGTCTCAACCCGTGGGACATGGCCGCGGGAGCGCTCGTCGCGCACGAGGCCGGGGCGCTCGTGACGGGACTGCGGGGTCGCGCCGCGGACCGCGAGATGACGGTCGCGGGACCGCCCGAGGCGGTCGCCCGGCTCGTCCGGATCCTCGAGCACGCGGGAGCGGACTCCGACTCCTGACGGGGTGCCGTGCACCCGTGACCAACGACACCCGGGCGGGTGCCCGGCCACAGGGTGCATCACTCAGGGAAATGGTGCAGAATCCGGGGGCCCACCGGGAACAATTCCGGTGCGCCGCGCATTGATCAGCGTGCAGTGCCACGAACCCCCTCGGGGCACGACACGTCACGGGGTGCCCCCGCACCCCGCACCCGTGCCGCCCGGCACGACCGGCCGTCGCCGGTGGTCCGGACGCGCACAGTCGCGATCGACGATATTCCGGAGAGTGACCCCACAGATGGCAACAGACTACGACGCCCCCCGCAAGAGTGAAGAGGAGCTCAGCGAGGACTCGCTCCAGGAGCTCCAGGCTCGTCGCTCCGACAAGAGCTCGGGCGTCGTTGACGAGGACGAGACCGAGGCGGCCGAAGGCTTCGAGCTGCCCGGTGCCGACCTGTCCGGCGAGGAGCTCTCCGTCCGGGTCCTTCCCCGTCAGGCGGACGAGTTCACGTGCGCGAGCTGTTTCCTCGTGCACCACCGCAGCCAGCTCGCCTACGAGAAGAACGGCCAGCAGATCTGCTCGGAGTGCGCCGCCTGACCCGCCGCGCACCACGGCCGACGGCCGCCGCCCCCTCCCCGGGGCGGCGGCCGTCGTCGTTCGCGGGGCCCGTAGGCAAAGCGGGGCGCGGGCGCGCGGTGAGCGGACGACCCGCCGTCGCGTGCGAGCGGCCGCGCTCAGGCGGCGTGCGCGGCGCGGACCGCGTCCGCCAGGCGCTGCGGGTGCCGGGTCGAGACGAGCCAGTACGGCGTCGGGTCCTGCGGGTCCTCGAGCACGACGTGCACCCCGGTGCGCGCCCACGCGCGCAGGCACACGTAGGCGCGCGCGTCGAGGCGGGGGCCGAGCTGGACGCGCATCGCGTCGGCGTCGAGCGTCGTCACCTGGCCGAGCAGCGACGCCGGGACGTGGGCCCGCCCCGCGCGCAGCTCGCCGTCGGCGACCTCGACGACGGGCGACGTCCACCACAGCGCGGCGACGCCCGCGACGGCGGCCAGGCCGCCCACCCCGAGGGCGACGGCGTGGCTCGCCGGCCACAGGGCGATCCCGAGGACGAGCGCGAAGCCGAGCGCCGCGGCCCAGCCGCCGACGCCCGGGACGAGGCGCTCGCGGTAGGAGGCCGTGCCCGCGGTGCCGGGCGTCCCGGCGGCTCCGCGGGTCGAGGACGGGGTGCTGCGGTCGGCGGCGTCGGTCATGGGTCCATCATCCCAGCCCCGCGCACCGCGGCCGACGTGCTCGCAGCGCGCCGCGCGCACTAGGCTCTGCGGGTGCCGAACCACCAGCAGCCCTCGACCGGCGACGTCGACGTCCTCATCACGCTCCTCGACGACGTCCCCCTGCCCGCCTACGCCCACCCGGGCGACGCGGGAGCGGACCTCGTGACGACCGTCGACGTCGAGCTGGCGCCGGGGGAGCGCGCCGTGGTCCCGACGGGCGTGTCGATCGCGCTGCCCGACGGCTACGCGGCGTTCGTGCACCCGCGCTCGGGTCTCGCGGCGAAGCACGGCCTCACCGTCGTCAACGCGCCGGGGACCGTGGACGCCGGGTACCGCGGCGAGATCAAGGTGACGCTGCTCAACACCGACGCGCGCGAGCCCGTCGTGCTGCGGCGCGGCGACCGGGTCGCGCAGCTCGTCGTCCAGAAGGTCGAGCGGGCGCGGTTCGTGCAGGCCGAGCGCCTGCCCGGCTCGCACCGCGGCGAGGGCGGGTTCGGGTCGAGCGGCGGCTGGACGCCCGCACCCTGACCGGCGCACCCGGCCCGCCGCTGCGCGGGCTAGTGTGGAATCAGTGCGGGGCGAGCGCCCCGTGAGGAGTCCCGGCCGAGTGCCGGGCAGGTGAAGGAGTTCGTCCGTGGGTCTGTTCCGTCGCTCCAGGTCGTCCGAGCCGGCCGAGTCGCCCGAGCCGTCGGGCACGACGTCCGAGCAGGTCGGCGACGGCGCGCCCGCCCCGGAGGCGGCCGCCGAGGCCCCCGCACGCGGCCCGTACGACTCCGCCCAGGTGCCCGAGCGCGGCCCGCGCCTCGACCTCGGCGCGGTGTGGCTCCCCGGCGTGCCGGGCATGGAGCTGCGCATGGAGGTCGACAAGAAGACCCAGCGCATCACGGGCGTGGCGTGCGCGGTCGGTGGCTCCGGGCTCCAGGTGCAGGCGTTCGCCGCGCCGCGCACCGAGGGCATCTGGGACGAGATCCGCGGCGAGATCGCGGCGTCCGTCACCAAGCAGGGCGGCACGGTCGACGACCTGCCGGGCCCGTTCGGGCGCGAGCTGCTCGCGCGCATCCCCGCGCAGACGCCGGACGGCCGCCCGGGCGTGCGGCCCGCGCGCTTCGTGGGCGTCGACGGCCCGCGCTGGTTCCTGCGCGGCGTGCTCACCGGCAAGGCCGCGGTCGACCCGGCCGAGGCGCGCCTGCTCGAGACCGTGTTCGCGAACATCGTCGTCGTGCGCGACCAGAACCCGCGCCCGCCGCGCGACCTGCTCACCCTGCACCTGCCGGGCAAGGGCCCGGAGGCCGCCCCGGCACCGACCCCGGCCGGTGCCCCCGAGACGCCGTCGTTCGACCCGCTGACCCGTGGGCCGGAGATCACGGAGATCCGCTGACATGGTCCCCACCCTGCGTGACGCCTGGCGCACCGCGCTCGCCTCCCAGGAGGAGCTCGCGGCCGACGAGGAGCGCACCGAGGCGGCCCGGCAGAAGGGCTGCCGTGCCGTCGCCGAGCTGCCCAACCGCCGCCGCGCGAAGATCTCCGGCGTCCTGCGGTCCGTCGTGCTCCGCCCGCGCGAGGGCGTGCCGACGGTCGAGGTCGAGCTCTTCGACGGGTCCGGCGTCGTCGACCTCGTCTGGCTCGGGCGCCGCCGGATCGCCGGCATCGAGCCCGGGCGCCGCGCGCTCGTCGAGGGGCTCGTGTGCGACGTCGACGGCCGCCGCACCATCTTCAACCCGCGCTACGAGCTGCTGGCCAAGCCGGGGGAGTGAGCCCGGCGGCCGTCGTGGACGGCCGTGCCGTACGATCCTGCGCACCCGACCCGGCCGCACCGGCCCTCCCGCCGGCGCCGCCCACCCGAGCCCCCGAGGACGCCACGACATGACGAGCAGCAGCGACGCGACCGGCGGCCCCGTGGGCGGCCGCCCCGACCCGGGCCGCGCGCCCGAGCCCGTCGCGCACGACGCCGAGGTGGTCGAGACGGTCGTCGACGACGTCGCGGCGCCCGAGGACGGCCGCGCCCGCGGCGTGCGCGCCCTCGCGGGCGAGGACTTCTCGGTGGCCGACGCGATCGGCGGCGTGCGCGGGCTCGTGGAGTCCGTCGCGCCCGGGCTCGTGTTCGTCGTCGTCTACGTCGCGGCGACCAACCTGCGCTGGGCGCTCGTCACGTCCGTCGCGGCCGCCCTCGTGGCCGTCGCCGCGCGCCTCGTCCAGCGCACGCCCGTGACGCAGGCGTTCGGCGGCCTGCTGGGCGTCGGCATCGGCGTCCTGTGGGCGTGGCGCTCGGGGGAGGCGCAGGACTACTTCGCGTGGGGCCTGTGGACCAACGCCGCGTACCTCGTCGCGCTCCTCGTGTCCGTGGTGGTCCGCTGGCCGCTCGTCGGGCTCGTCGTGGAGGGCTTCCGCAGCGGCTTCGGCGTGGGGACGGCGTCCGGCGGCACGACGGCGGACGCGACCGACGGCGAGCCCCGCGAGGGCGCGGACGTTCCCGCGCCGCAGCCCGCCGAGCCGGCCGCCGGGAGCGCGGGAGAGCCCGGCGCGTTCGCCCGCTGGGCGCGGGCGTGGCGGTCGGACCGCGCGCTCGTGCGCCGCTACACCGCCGCGACGTGGCTGTGGATCGGGCTCTTCGGGGCGCGCCTCGCCGTCCAGGTGCCGCTGTACCTCGACGGCGACGTCGGCTGGCTCGGCACCGCGCGCCTCGTCATGGGGATCCCGCTGTGGGCCCTCGTGCTGTGGCTCACGTGGATCCTGGTGCGCCGCCCCGCGACCGCCGGACCGCGGCCCACGGCGTAGCCGCACCGGCGAGCAGGCCGCACCGTCGCGCGGGCCGCGCTGTCAGAGCAGGTCGCCGCCGAGCTCGGGAGCCTCGACGGGCGCGTCCGGCGCCGTCGGGCCGTCCTCGCCCTCGCCGGCGAGCAGCCGCGCGAGCGCGCCCTCGTCCGCCTCGTTCCCCGTGACGAGCAGGAGCTCGTCGCCGACCTCGAGCGTGTCGTCCGCGCTCGGCGCGATGGGGCGCGTGCCGCGCACGATCGCCGCGAGCACGGTGTCCGCCGGCCAGCGCACCTCGCCCACGCGTCGGCCGAGGAGCGGCGACGACGGCGGCAGCGTCACCTCGAGGATGTCTGCGCCCGACTGGTGGAACGTGAAGATGCGCACGAGGTCGCCCACGGCGACGGCCTCCTCGACCATCGCCGTCATGATGCGCGGCGTGGACACGGCGACGTCGACGCCCCACGACTCGTCGAACATCCACTCGTTCTTCGGGTTGTTGACGCGCGCGACCGTGCGCGGCACGCCGAACTCGGTCTTGGCGAGGAGCGACACGACGAGGTTCACCTTGTCGTCGCCCGTCGCGGCGACGATGACGTCGCACTCGTCGACCTTCGCCTCGGCGAGCGACGACAGCTCGCACGCGTCGGCGAGCAGCCAGTCGGCGTCCGCGACCTGCGCGACGCGCATCGCCGCGGGCTGCTTGTCGACGAGCATGACCTCGTGGTCGTGGCTGAGGAGCTCGCGGGCGATCGAGCGGCCGACGGAGCCCGCCCCGGCGATGACGACGCGCATCACTCGGCCTCGACCTTCGGTGCGTGGGTGAGCTTGCGTTCGACGACGGCGGCCCGCTCGTCGTCCATGAGCACGTGCAGCACGTCGTTCTCCTGCAGGACGGTGCGGTCGGTGACGAGGACGCCGTCGCCGAAGCGGCTGACGAACGCGACGCGCGCCTCGGTCGCGTCCTCGATGGCGCGCACGGTGCGGCCGATCCAGCCGGGGTGGAAGTCGACCTGGGCGAGCCGCACGCGCCCGGACGGGTCGCGGTACTCGTCGGTCGCGCCGAACGGGAGCATGCGGCGCAGCACCTGGTCGGAGGTCCAGCGCACGGTCGCCACGGTCGGGATGCCGAGCCGCTGGTAGATCTCGGCGCGCTGCGGGTCGTAGATGCGCGCGACGACCTTCTCGACGCCGAACGTCTCGCGGACCACGCGCGCGGACAGGATGTTCGAGTTGTCGCCGTCGGAGACGGCGGCGAACGCGTACGCGTCCTCGATCCCGGCCTGCACGAGCGTGTCGCGGTCGAAGCCGACGCCGGTCACCTTCTTGCCCGTGAACTCCGCGGGCAGGCGCCGGAACGCATCGGGGTTCTGGTCGACGACGGCGACCGAGTGGCCGCTCGACTCGAGGGACTGGGCGAGCGTCGCACCGACGCGCCCGCAGCCCATGATCACGAAGTGCACGCACCGAACGCTACCGCCCGCCGGGCCCGCGGGCGCGCACCAGCGCGACCGGGCGCCGTCGGGCATAGCATGTGGCCTCGTGTCGGAGATCGCTGATGCCGCGAAGCGGCTGCTGCTCGGACGGCCTGTCCGTTCCGAGCACCTGGGGCACACGCTGCTCCCCAAGCGCGTCGCGCTGCCCGTGTTCGCGTCCGACGCGCTCTCGTCCGTCGCGTACGCCCCGGACGAGATCCTCCTGACGCTCGCGCTCGCGGGCCTCAGCGCGACGATGATCTCGCCGTGGGTCGGCCTCGCGGTCGTGGTCGTGCTGCTCACGGTCGTCGCGTCGTACCGCCAGAACGTGCGGGCGTACCCGTCGGGCGGCGGCGACTACGAGGTCGCGACGGTCAACCTCGGCCCGACGGCGGGCGTCGGCGTCGCGTCGGCCCTCATGGTCGACTACGTGCTCACGGTCGCGGTGTCGATCTCCTCGGGCGCGCAGTACGCCGCGAGCGCGATCCCCGCGCTGCGCGACCACGAGGCGGCGTTCGCGATCGGGCTCGTCGTGCTGCTCACGCTCGTCAACCTGCGCGGGGTGAAGGAGTCGGGCACCTTCTTCGCGATCCCGGTCTACCTCTTCATGCTCGCGATCGGCACGACGGCGGTCGTCGGCTTCTTCCAGTACGTCACCGGCAACCTCGGCCCGGCGGAGAGCGCGGAGTTCGAGCTCACGGCGGAGAGCGGGTTCGACCAGGGGCTCATGGGCATCGCGGGCGCGTTCCTCGTGGCGCGCGCGTTCGCGTCCGGGTGCGCCGCCCTCACGGGCGTCGAGGCCATCAGCAACGGCGTGCCCGCGTTCCGCAAGCCCAAGTCGCGCAACGCGGCCACGACGCTCGCCCTGCTCGGCGGCATCTCGGCGGCGATGATGCTCTCCATCCTCTTCCTCGCCCGGGCGACGGGCGTGCACTACGCGGAGGACCCGCACGCGCAGCTCTCGCTGAACGGCGAGCCGCTCCCGGTCGACTACGTGCAGCACCCGGTAATCGGGCAGCTCGCGGAGACGGTGTTCAGCGGCGCGCCGATCCTGTTCTACGTCGTGTCCGCCGTGACGGGGCTCATCCTCGTGCTCGCGGCGAACACCGCGTTCAACGGGTTCCCGGTGCTCGGCTCGATCCTCGCCAAGGACGGCTACCTCCCGCGCCAGCTCCACACGCGCGGCGACCGCCTCGCGTTCTCGAACGGGATCATCACGCTCGCGGTCGCGGCGATCGTGCTCATCTGGGCCTTCGACGCCGAGGTGACGCGCCTGATCCAGCTCTACATCGTGGGCGTGTTCGTGTCCTTCACGCTGTCCCAGCTGGGCATGGTGCGGCACTGGACCCGCGCGCTGCGCACCGAGCACCAGCCGCGCGAGCGGTCCCGCATGCGCCGCTCGCGCGTCGTGAACACCGTGGGTCTCGGCATGACGGGCACGGTGCTCGTCATCGTGCTCCTCACCAAGTTCACGCACGGCGCGTGGATCGCGATCCTCGCGATGGCGATCGTCTTCGTGCTCATGAAGTCGATCCGCAAGCACTACGACACCGTGCGCGACGAGCTCGCGCTCGGCGACGACGCCGCGGCCGCCCGCGCGCTGCCGAGCCGCGTGCACGCGATCGTGCTCGTCTCGAAGATCCACCGCCCGACGATGCGGGCGCTCGCGTACGCGCGGGCGTCACGGCCGTCGGTGCTCGAGGCCGTCACCGTCGGCGTCGACGCCGAGGACGTCGAGGACCTCATGCGGCAGTGGGAGGCCCTCGACCTCCCGGTGCCGCTGCGCGTGCTGGACTCGCCGTTCCGCGAGATCACGCGCCCCGTGCTGTCGTACGTGCGGTCGGTCCGCCGCGAGTCCCCGCGCGACCTGGTGGTCGTGTACATCCCGGAGTACGTCGTCGGGCACTGGTGGGAGCAGCTGCTGCACAACCAGAGCGCGCTGCGCCTCAAGGGCCGGCTCCTCTTCACGCCGGGCGTCGTCGTGGCGTCGGTGCCGTGGCAGCTCTCGTCGACGGAGGGGCAGACCGGGCTCGAGGGCGAGGGCTTCCGCCAGCGCTTCACCGGGTACTGATCGCGCCGGCGCGACTCCCGGAGGAGGCCCGGTCCCGACGTCGGGGCCGGGCCTTCGCGCGTCCGCGGCGGGAGCCCGGGGGAGAGTGCGGGGGGAGCGCGCGGGAGAGTCCGGGATACTGGGGGCATGCCGTCCTCCTCGCGTGGTCCTGCCGTGCCCTCCGACCGACCGTCCGACCCCGGCGCGGGTCGTCCCGAGCGCGCGCCGCGCCGGTCCGGCCGACGACCCGGCCGGCAGACCCGGCAGTCGCCGCGCGTGCTCCCTCGACCTGAGGTCGAGGTCGAGCTCGAGGTCGGCCCGGTGGCGCACGGCGGGCACTGCGTGGCACGGCACGAGGGCCGGGTCGTCTTCGTGCGGCACGCCCTGCCGGGCGAGCGCGTGCGCGCCCGCGTCACCGAGGGCGGCGACGCGGCGAAGTTCTGGCGCGCCGACGCGGTCGAGGTCCTCGAGGCGTCGCCCGACCGCGTGCCGTCCGCGTGGCCGGAGGCCGGTCCGGGCGGCGTGGGCGGCGGGGAGCTCGCGCACGTCGCGCTCGGCGCGCAGCGGCGGTGGAAGCGCGACGTCCTCGCCGAGCAGCTGCGCCGCCTCGCGCACGTCGACCTCGACGCGCTTCACCCTCAGGTAGAGGTCGAGGGTCTGCCGGGGGACGACGAGCGCGGCGGCCTCGCCTACCGCACGCGCGTGGACCTCGTGGCCGACGGCGGCGGTCGCGCCGGCATGCACCGCTTCCGCTCGCACACCGTCCTCCCGCTCGACGCCATGCCGCTCGCGAGCGAGGACGTCGCCGACCTCGCGGCGCACGAGAAGGTCTTCACCCGCTCGTGGCGACCGGGCACCCGGATCGAGCTCGTCGCGCCCGTCGGGTCCGCGCCGGTCCTGCTCGTCGACGGCGAGCCCTGGCGCGGGGGCTCTCTCGACCACCGGCCCAACGCGCGGCGCAGTGTCACCGAGCGCGTCGTGCTCGGCGACCGGGAGCACACGTACCGGGTCGCCGCGGACGGGTTCTGGCAGGTCCACCGCGAGGCGCCCGCCGCCCTGACGCGCGCGGTGCTCGACGGCGTCGGCGACGTCGACGGCGCGCGCGTGCTCGACCTCTACTCGGGGGCCGGGCTGTTCACGTCGCCGCTCGCGGCCGCCGTCGGGGACGCGGGCACCGTGCTCGCGGTCGAGGGCGACGAGCGGGCCGTGCGCGACGCCCGGCGCAACGCGCACGGGCTCGACCGGGTCGAGCTACGGCACGGGCCGGTCGAGCAGGTGCTCGCCCAGGACGGGAGCGGCGCGGACGTCGTCGTGCTCGACCCGCCCCGCGTCGGTGCCGGGCGCGCCGTCGTCGAGGCCGTCGTGGGCCGCGAGCCGTCGCGCGTCGTCTACGTCGCGTGCGACCCGGCCGCGCTCGCGCGCGACGTGTCGTACCTCGCGGAGCACGGCTACGGGCTCACCTCGCTGCGCGCGTTCGACCTCTTCCCCATGACCCACCACCTGGAGGCGGTGGCGGTCCTCACGCGCTGACCGCGCGGCGGCGCGGGCGCCCCGCCGCGGGCGCATGATGAGGGGGAGACCCCACGAGCACGGACGGTGAGGCGCGCATGACGAGCACGGCGGCGACGGGGACCCGGACGGACGTCCGGGCGGCGAGCCAGGACGGGCCCGGCGACGGTCCGGACGACGTCCGGGACGTCGTCGGCGTGGGCGTCCTGATGCCGAACGGGCGGCTCGCGGGCCGGAGCTTCGCGTCGCGCGCCGAGGCGGAGGCGTGGGCGCGGCCCGAGGAGGGGGAGCAGGTCGTCGAGCTCAACGTCCTGTGCGACTGCGACCTCTGAGCCGTCGTCGACCCCATATATCTTGACGTCAAGATATATGGGGTATGCTGGTCGCGGTGCAGGTCGCAGCGGGTCGTGGACGAGCCGCCGGCCACCGCCCCGCCCGTCCTCCGGGACGCGGCCGGAGCGGCGCACCGGCCCGGCGTAGTCTGGGCGAAGCCCCCTGAACCATGGCATCCGTGCCACCGTCTCGCCACGAAGGAGCTACGAGTGAGCAGCGTCGACACGTTCGGGTCGAAGGGAACGCTGGAGGTCGGTGAGAACTCGTACGAGATCTTCCGCCTCTCCGCCGTCGAGGGTGTCGAGCGCCTCCCGTACAGCCTGAAGATCCTCGCCGAGAACCTCCTGCGCACGGAGGACGGCGCCAACATCACCGCGGACCACGTCCGCGCGCTCGCGTCCTGGGACCCGGACGCGCAGCCGGACACCGAGATCCAGTTCACGCCGGCGCGCGTGATCATGCAGGACTTCACCGGTGTCCCGTGCGTCGTGGACCTCGCGACGATGCGCGAGGCCGTCGCGGAGCTCGGCGGCGACCCGTCGCGCATCAACCCGCTGGCGCCGGCCGAGATGGTCATCGACCACTCGGTCCAGATCGACGTCGCGGGCCGCTCGGACGCGTTCGAGCGCAACGTCGAGTTCGAGTACCAGCGCAACCACGAGCGCTACCAGTTCCTGCGCTGGGGCCAGACGGCCTTCGACGACTTCAAGGTCGTCCCCCCGGGCACCGGCATCGTGCACCAGGTCAACATCGAGTACCTCGCGCGCACCGTCATGACCCGCGAGGTCGGCGGCGTGCTCCGCGCCTACCCGGACACGTGCGTCGGCACCGACTCGCACACGACGATGGTCAACGGCCTCGGCGTGCTCGGCTGGGGCGTCGGCGGCATCGAGGCCGAGGCGGCCATGCTCGGTCAGCCCGTCTCGATGCTCATCCCGCGCGTCGTGGGCTTCAAGCTCAACGGCTCCATCCCGGCGGGCGTGACCGCGACGGACGTCGTGCTCACCATCACCCAGATGCTGCGCCAGCACGGCGTCGTCGGGAAGTTCGTCGAGTTCTACGGCGCGGGCGTGGCCCAGGTGCCGCTCGCGAACCGCGCGACCATCGGCAACATGAGCCCCGAGTTCGGCTCGACCGCCGCGATCTTCCCGATCGACGGCGTGACGATCGACTACCTGCGCCTCACGGGCCGCAGCGACGAGCAGCTCGCGCTCGTCGAGGCGTACGCCAAGGAGCAGGGGCTGTGGCTCGACCCCGAGGCCGACGGCTACGTCGAGCCCGTCTTCTCGGAGTACCTCGAGCTGGACCTCTCGACGGTCGTCCCGTCGATCGCCGGCCCGAAGCGCCCGCAGGACCGCATCGAGCTCGGCGAGGCGAAGGAGTCGTTCGCGTCCGCGATCCTCGACTACGTCGACGCCCAGGAGGCGGCGCCGTTCACGGGTCTCGACGAGTCGGTCGAGGAGACGTTCCCGGCGTCCGACCCCATCGCCGCCGCCGCGCACGACGACCCGTCCGACCAGCCGGTCGCGCCGGGCCACGCCGACAGCGCGAAGCGCCCGCACAAGGTCGTCCCGGTCACGCTCGAGGACGGCACGACGACCGAGCTCGACCACGGGCACGTCGTCATCGCGTCGATCACGTCGTGCACCAACACGTCGAACCCGTCGGTCATGCTCGCGGCGGCCCTGCTCGCGAAGAAGGCGGTCGACCGCGGCCTCGCGTCGAAGCCGTGGGTCAAGACGTCCATGGCGCCCGGCTCGCAGGTCGTGACGAACTACTACGAGAAGGCCGGCCTGTGGCCGTACCTCGAGAAGCTCGGCTTCCACCTGGTCGGCTACGGCTGCGCCACGTGCATCGGCAACTCGGGCCCGCTCGCCGACGAGATCTCGGCGACGGTCAACGAGCACGACCTCTCGGTCGTCTCGGTCCTCTCGGGCAACCGGAACTTCGAGGGCCGCATCAACCCCGACGTGAAGATGAACTACCTCGCGTCGCCGCCCCTCGTCATCGCCTACGCGCTGGCCGGCACGATGGACTTCGACTTCGACGGCGAGCCCCTGGGCACCGACCCGCACGGCGAGCCGGTCTTCCTCAAGGACATCTGGCCCTCCCCGGAGGAGGTCCAGGCGACGATCGACGCGTCGATCGACCGCGACATGTTCACGAAGGACTACGCGGACGTCTTCACGGGTGACGACCGCTGGCGCGCGCTCGAGACGCCCGAGGGCGACACGTTCGCGTGGGACACCGAGTCGACCTACGTGCGCAAGCCCCCGTACTTCGACGGCATGGGCATGGAGCCGTCGCCCGTCACGGACATCTCCGGCGCGCGCGTGCTCGCGAAGCTCGGCGACTCGGTGACGACCGACCACATCAGCCCCGCCGGTGCCATCAAGGTGGACTCGCCGGCCGGCAAGTACCTCGCGGAGCACGGCGTCGCGCGCCGCGACTTCAACTCCTACGGCTCCCGCCGCGGGAACCACGAGGTCATGATCCGCGGCACGTTCGCGAACATCCGCCTGCGCAACCAGCTCCTCGACAACGTCGAGGGCGGCTACACCTTCAACTTCGTGAAGGACGCGCAGGACACGATCTACGACGCCGCGCAGGACTACGCCGCGCAGGGCACCCCGCTCGTCATCCTGGGCGGCAAGGAGTACGGCTCCGGCTCGTCGCGCGACTGGGCGGCCAAGGGCACGGCGCTCCTGGGCGTCAAGGCCGTCATCACGGAGAGCTTCGAGCGCATCCACCGCTCGAACCTCATCGGCATGGGCGTCCTGCCGCTGCAGTTCCCGGCGGGGGAGAGCGCCGAGTCGCTCGGCCTCGCGGGCACGGAGACCTTCGACATCGAGGGCATCACCGCGCTCAACGACGGCACCACGCCGTCGACGGTCAAGGTCACCGCCACGAAGCCCGACGGCACGAGCGTCGAGTTCGACGCCGTCGTGCGCATCGACACCCCGGGCGAGGCGGACTACTACCGCAACGGCGGCATCCTGCAGTACGTGCTGCGCTCGCTCGTCGCCTGACACGCACGCGCGTCCCGACGGCGCGTCCACCCCGGCCGGGGTGGGCGCGCCGTCGTCGTTCTCCACCAGGCCCTGCGCGGGTGTCGGGAGTCCGGCGTAGCGTCGGTCGCATGACACAGCGGTCGTGGTCGGTCCTGGGCGTCCCGTCGAGCGCGGCCGCCCACGGCCCCGGTCTCGAGAAGGCGCCCGCGGCGCTGCGTGCGGCCGGGCTCGTGGACGCGCTCCGGGCGCGCGGGCTCGTGGTCACCGACCAGGGCGACGTCGAGCCGGCCCGCTGGCGCGCGCACCACGTGCCCGGACGCCTGAACGACGTCGAGCGCGTCGCCGCGGGCGCGGGTCGGGTCCGGGAGGCGGTCCGCGACGGGCTGCGAGGGGGCCACGTCCCCCTGGTGCTCGGCGGCGAGTGCACCGTGACGCTCGGTATCGTCGCCGCGGTGGTGGACGTGCACGACGACTGCGGGCTGGTCTACGTCGACGGCGGGCAGGACCTGTTCACGGTCGCGTCGCACCCCGAGGAGCCCATCGCCGACGCGACGGGCGTCGCGCACCTCCTCGACCTCCCGGGCGCGAGCCCGGAGCTGAGCGCCGTCGGGGCGCGACGACCGCTCCTGGACGCGCGACGGCTCGCGTTCCTCGGCTTCTCCGACGCCGAGGAGGACGAGGACGGCCGCGTCGCCGCGACCCGGGTCCCCGCCGCCGAGGTCTCCGCAGGTCCCGAGGCGGCGGCCCGTCGTGCCGTGGACGGCGTGGGCGGCGGGCCGTTCGTGCTTCACGTGGACGTGGACGTCCTCGACTTCTTCGCGCTGCCCGCCGCCGACGTGCCCGTCTTCGGGCGCGGGCTCGTCCCCGTGGAGCTGGAGCGCGTCGTGCGCGAGGTCGTCTCCGACCCGGACCTCGTCGCGGTCACGCTGGTCGAGTTCAACCCGGACCACGGCGGGTCGACGACGGCCCGCGCGCTGGTCGACCTGCTCGCCCGCGCGCTCGCGCCCGGCTGACGCGGGGTACGGGCACCGAGGCCCGGGCGGGCCGTCAGAGCGGGGCGTCGAGCGTGCGCGTCCGGTCCCACGGCTCGGTCCAGCCGAGCCGGTCGAACAGCGCGTCGAGGATGCCGCCGGTGAAGCCCCAGACGAGGTGCTCGCGCCCGTCGGCCTCCACGAGGAAGCCGGGGCTCTTGTGCACCCGGCGGTCGCGGCGGACCGTCACCGTGCGGCGCCGGCCGGGGTCGAGCAGGTCGGCCACGGGGACCCGGAACACGTGGGCCGACTCGGCGGCGTCGACGGCGCGGACCGGGGTGGGCCGGGCCCACCACCCGAGCACGGGCGTGACGACGTGGTTGCTCACCGGCACGGGCAGCCGACCGAGCGTGCCGAGCACCTCGACGCCGCCCGGGTCGAGGCCCGTCTCCTCCTCGGCCTCGCGCAGCGCGCCGCCCACGGGGCCGTCGTCGTCGGGCTCGAGCCGGCCGCCCGGGAACGCGACCTGGCCCGGGTGGTGGCCGAGCGTCGTCGCGCGCGCGAGCAGGAGCACGTCGAGGTCGGCGGGGACGGCCGCGGCCGGGTGCTCCGCGGGCACCCCGTCGAGGACGCCGAAGAGCAGCAGCACGGCGGCGTCGCGCGCGTCCGGGCGCAGCGTGCCGACGGCGTGGCGCCACGGCTCGGGCCAGGCGCCGCCGTCCCGGGCGAGCGTCGCGAGCTGGGCGCGCGCCGACGCGCGCGCAGCCTCGGGCGGGGTCGTCACCAGCTCACCGGGAGCGGGCGGCCCTCCTCGTAGCCCGCGGCCGACTGCACGCCCACGACGGCGCGGTCCGCGAACTCGGCGAGGCTCGACGCCCCGGCGTAGGTCGCGGAGCTGCGCAGCCCGGACGTGATCTGGTCGAGCAGGTCCTCGACGCCGGGCCGCTGCGGGTCGAGGAACATGCGGCTCGAGCTGATGCCCTCCTCGTACAGCGCCTTGCGCGCGCGGTCGAACGGCGATCCCCCCGCGGTGCGGGCGGCGACGGCGCGCGCCGACGCCATGCCGAAGCTCTCCTTGTAGAGGCGGCCCGTGCCGTCGTCGTGCAGGTCGCCCGGGGACTCGTAGGTGCCCGCGAACCACGAGCCGATCATCACCTGCGAGGCGCCCGCGGCGAGCGCGAGGGCGACGTCGCGCGGGTGGCGCACGCCGCCGTCGGCCCAGACGTGCTTGCCGAGCTCGCGCGCCGCGGCGGCGCACTCCAGCACCGCGGAGAACTGCGGGCGGCCGACGGCCGTCATCATGCGCGTGGTGCACATGGCGCCCGGCCCCACGCCCACCTTGACGATGTCCGCGCCCGCGGCGACGAGGTCGCGCACGCCGTCGGCCGTGACGACGTTGCCCGCCACGACGGGGACGTCCGGGCCCACCGAGCGCACCGCGTCGAGCGCCTGGAGCATCTTGGCCTGGTGGCCGTGCGCCGTGTCCACGACGAGCACGTCCACCCCGGCCGCGAGGAGCTCCTTCGCCTTCGCCGCGACGTCGCCGTTGATCCCGACGGCGGCGCCGACGCGCAGGCGCCCGGCGTCGTCCAGCGCGGGCGCGTAGACCGACGAGCGCAGCGCGCCCTTGCGCGTGAGGACGCCGACGAGCGCACCGTCGCGCGTCACGGGCGCGACCTTGAGGCGAGCGGTGTGGAGCTGCTCGTAGGCCGCCTCGAGCCCGGCACGACCGCCGTCGAGCACGGAGGCGTCGAGGACGAGGGGGTGGTCGGTCATCACCTGGTGGACCTGGGTGAAGCGGTCGACGTCGGCGCAGTCGGCCTCCGTGACCACGCCGACCGGTCGCCCGCCGTCCACGACGACCGCGGCGCCGTGCGCGCGCTTGCCGATGAGCGTGAGGGCGGTGTGGACGGTGTCGTGCGGGCCGACGACGACGGGCGTCTCGATGACGGGGTCCTTGGACTTCACGTCCGCGACGACGTCCGCCACGACGTCGGTCGGCACGTCCTGCGGGATGATCGCGATGCCGCCGCGCCGCGACACGGTCTCCGCCATGCGGCGCCCCGCGACGGCCGTCATGTTGGCGACGACGACGGGGATCGTCGTGCCCGTGCCGTCGGCGGAGGAGAGGTCGACGTCGAAGCGCGACGCGACCTCGGAGCGCGACGGGACGAGGAACACGTCGCCGTAGGTGAGGTCGGTCGCGGGGGACTGTCCGGGCAGGAAGCGCATGGCTCCATCCTACGAGGTCACACCCCGCCGTTGTCCGCAGTGCGGAAGGAGAATTCCACGAACGCCGCGTCCGTGCGTCCGCGGCGCGAGTGTGCGTCAATGACGTGAAGGTCCCGTCGCCCGGCGCACCGCGGCGCAGGTCATCGGCCCGGACGGCCTAGAGTTGTCGGGCTGGTCGCACGGGAACGGAACGGAGCATCTGCATGAGCCTGCTTGGCACGATCACCTCGCCCGAGGACGTGCAACGGCTGACCCCGGGGCAGGCGCGCGAGCTCGCCGCGGAGATCCGGGCGTTCCTCGTCGACTCCGTCTCCCGCACGGGCGGCCACCTCGGCCCGAACCTCGGGGTCGTGGAGCTGACCATCGCGATGCACCGCGTGTTCTCCTCGCCCACGGACACCTTCGTGTTCGACACGGGCCACCAGTCCTACGTGCACAAGCTCCTCACGGGGCGCCAGGACTTCTCCGCGCTGCGCAAGCAGGGCGGGCTGTCCGGGTACCCGTCGCGCGCCGAGTCCGAGCACGACGTCGTCGAGAACTCGCACGCGTCCACCGCGCTCTCGTGGGGCGACGGCATCGCGAAGGCGAACGTCGTGCGCGGCCTCACCGACCGGCACGTCGTCGCGGTCATCGGCGACGGCGCGCTCACCGGCGGCATGGCCTGGGAGGCGCTCAACAACATCGCGGAGAGCCAGGACCGGCGGCTCGTGGTCGTCGTCAACGACAACGGGCGCTCGTACTCGCCCACGATCGGCGGCCTCGCGCACCACCTGTCGACGCTGCGCACCACGCACGGCTACGAGAGCTTCCTGCAGTGGGGCAAGCGCACCCTCAACCGGTCCGGCGCGCCCGGGCGGTTCGCGTACGAGTGGCTGCACGGCCTGAAGAAGGGCCTCAAGGACGTCGTCGCGCCCCAGGGCATGTTCGAGGACCTCGGCATCAAGTACGTCGGGCCGGTCGACGGCCACGATGTCGAGGCCATGGAGCACGCGCTGCGCCGCGCGAAGGCGTACGGCGCGCCCGTGATCGTGCACGCGCTCACCGAGAAGGGCCGCGGCTACACGCCCGCCGAGCAGGACGTCGCCGACCGCTTCCACGCCGTGGGCAAGATCCACCCGGAGACCGGGCTCCCGGTCGCGCCCTCGCGCTTCGGCTGGACGAGCGTCTTCGCCGACGAGATCGTCCAGATCGGGCGCCGGCGGTCCGACGTCGTCGCGATCACCGCGGCGATGCTCGAGCCCGTCGGTCTCAAGCCGTTCTCGCAGGCGTTCCCCGAGCGCACGTTCGACGTCGGGATCGCGGAGCAGCACGCCGCGACGTCGGCGGCCGGCATGGCGTTCGCCGGGCTGCACCCGGTGGTCGCGGTGTACGCGACGTTCCTCAACCGCGCGTTCGACCAGGTGCTCATGGACGTCGCGCTGCACAAGGCCGGCGTGACGTTCGTGCTCGACCGCGCGGGCATCACGGGCGACGACGGCGCGAGCCACAACGGCATGTGGGACATGGCGATGCTGCGCATCGTGCCGGGCCTGCGCCTGGCCGCGCCACGCGACGAGGAGACCCTGCGGACCGCGCTGCGCGAGGCCGTGGACGTCGACGACGCCCCGACGGTCGTGCGGTACCCGAAGGGCGCGCTCTCGGACGCGCTGCCCGCCGTCGAGTCCGTCGACGGCGTGGACCTGCTCGCGGTGCCTGCGGACGCGGGCGACGAGGCCGCCCCCGCCACGGCGGCGCCGGGTGGTCCGCGCCGCGTCCTGCTCGTCGGCCTGGGCTCGATGGCCCGCGTCGCGCTCGACGCCGGGGAGTCGCTCACCGCGCACGGCGTCGACGTCACGGTCGTGTCGCCCACGTGGGTGCTCCCGCTGCCGAGCGCGCTCGTCAAGCTCGCCGGGGAGCACGACCTCGTGGTGACGGTGGAGGACGGCGTCGTGGACGGCGGGGTCGGCGCGCTGCTGGCCCAGCGGGCGCTGGAGTCGGGCGTGCGCACGCCCGTGCACCCGATCGGTCTCCCGGCGCAGTTCCTCGACCACGCCACGCGCGACCAGGTCGTGTCCGCGTACCGCCTCACCGGGGCGGACGTCGCGCGCGACGTGCTGGACGCGCTCGCGGCGCTCGCACGCGGCTGACGACCCGTGCCGCGCACCCGGCTCCCGGGTGCGCAGCCCCGGATGTGCGGACGGCCCGCGGCGCAGGTGCGCCGCGGGCCGTCGCGTCGGTCAGGAGTGGGTGACCTCGACCGCGTGCTCGACGACGGCACGCAGGTCGCCGCCGGACGCCGCGTGCCACGCGCGCTGCCGGGCGGCACCGTTGCCCCCGGACCACAGCCGCCCGAGCAGCTCGGTCACCGCGTCCAGGTCTCCGGCGTCGACGAGCGCGTCGCGCACGTGCGCGACGAGCTGGCCGACGACGTCGTGCGCGGGGGCCGGGCGCCAGGTGAGGGGCGAGACGAGGTCCTCCTCGAGGCCCGAGCGGCCGGCGCGCCAGGACGCGGTGCGCAGGATCTCGGGTCGCAGCTCGGGCGCGGGCGCGCCGTCGGCGGACTCGCGGGCCGCCGTCTCGACGAGACCGCGGGCGAGCGCCGCGAGCAGCGTCGCGGTGTCCGGGTCGAGGCACACGTCCGCGACGCGGATCTCGACCGTGGGGTAGCGCGACGACAGGCGGGCGTCGAAGTAGACCATGTTCTCGTCGAGGATCGTCCCGGTCGCGACGAGGCCGTCGACCGCCGCGCGGTACGCCTCGGGCGAGCCGAACGCGCGCGTCGGGCCCGAGGTGGGCCAGCGCGACCAGACCTGCGAACGGAAGCTCGCGTACCCGCTGTCCTGGCCCTGCCAGAAGGGCGAGTTCGTGCTCAGCGCGAGGAGCGTCGCGAGCCACGGCCCGATGCGGTCGAGCACCGCGACGCCCTCGGTGTCGTCCGCGACGGCGACGTGCACGTGGCAGCCGCTCGTCAGCTGCTCGCGCGCGGTGAGGCCGAACGCGGCGCGCGCCTCGAGGTAGCGCAGGCGCGACACGGTCGTGCCCTCGAACGGCAGGGGAGACGTCGAGAGCGCGGCGACCCGGGCCCCGACGCGGTCCGCGGCCTCCTGGGCGCGACGTCGGCCCTCGCGGATCTCGGTCGCGAGCTCGTCGATCTCGCGGCGCGGGTGCGTCGCCGTCTCGAGCTGCTCCTCCATGAACTCCGACTCCAGCGAGCCGGTGCCCCCGCCCTTGTCGTCCGTGCCGGAGGCCTCGAGGGCCTCGGCCGCGCGGGCGACGGGCTGCCCGTCGTCGCCGACGAGCAGGAACTCTTCCTCGACCCCTACGGTGCGTTTCACCCGGGCAGTCTCACACGGATGCGCGCGGCACGTCCGGCGAGCGTGTGACGGGCGCCCGTGTCGTGCGTCACGACGGCGGCGCGGGGTCCCCGACGGGAGGGCCCGAAGGCTTGTGAAGGTCATCACAAGACCTCCTCGACCGGGGTGCCGAGGGGACGAGGAGCCGCGGAATCCTGCCGTTCCTGCCGGGTCCCGCCCGCCTCGGGACCTAGGTCCCCGGGCGGTCCCGAACGCCTCCGCCGCGGGCTCCGGGAACCTAGCCTGGAGGTGGCGAAGGAGCCCGTCGGAACCTCGGCCGAGGGCCCCCACCCGGGACCTCGCGAGGCCGGCGGGTCCGGCCGGCGCGCGGACCCGCGCGTCAGGCACGAGGGAGGTCCAGATGACCAGCGTTTCCGAGGCAACCGGCACGACGAGCGGCGGCCGCGCGACGGGGGCAGGCGCCGTCGACCCGCAGCGCGACACCGCGCACGTCCCTGCGTGGGAGGGCTTCACCGACGGCCCGTGGCGCGACACGGTCGACGTGCGCGACTTCATCCAGCGCAACTACCGCCCGTACACGGGCGACGCGTCGTTCCTCGCCGGCCCCACGGAGCGCACGACGGGCATCTGGAGCACGCTGTCCGCCATGTTCCCGGAGGAGCGGGAGATGGGGATCTACGACGTGGACACCCACACGCCCGCCGGCATCACGGCGCACGCGCCGGGCTACATCGACAAGGCGCACGAGGTGATCGTCGGTCTGCAGACCGACGCCCCGCTCAAGCGCGCGATCATGCCGAACGGCGGCTGGCGCATGGTCGAGGGCGCGCTGGAGACGTACGGCTACGAGGTCGACGAGACCCTGCGGAAGGTCTTCACCGAGTACCGCAAGACGCACAACCAGGGCGTGTTCGACGTCTACCCGCCGAACGTGCGCGCGGCCCGCAGCTCGCACATCATCACCGGCCTGCCCGACGCCTACGGCCGCGGCCGGATCATCGGCGACTACCGCCGCGTCGCGCTCTACGGCGTCGACGCGCTGATCGCCGCGAAGAAGCTCGACAAGCTCGGGCTCGACACGCAGCCCTTCAGCGAGAAGGTCGTGCGCGAGCGCGAGGAGCACGCGGAGCAGATCCGCGCACTGGGCGAGCTCAAGGAGATGGCGGCCTCGTACGGCTACGACATCTCCGGCCCGGCGACGACGGCCCGCGAGGCCGTGCAGTGGCTCTACTTCGCCTACCTCGCCGCCGTGAAGGAGCAGAACGGCGCCGCCATGTCGCTCGGCCGCACGTCGACGTTCCTCGACGTGTTCATCGACCGCGACCTCGAGGCCGGCCGCATCACGGAGCCCGAGGCGCAGGAGATCATCGACGACTTCGTCATCAAGCTGCGCATCGTGCGGTTCCTGCGCACGCCCGAGTACGACGCCCTGTTCTCCGGCGACCCGACGTGGGTCACCGAGACGATCGGCGGCATGGGCGAGGACGGGCGCCCGCTCGTCACGAAGAACTCGTTCCGGTTCCTCCAGACGCTCTACAACCTCGGGCCGGCCCCCGAGCCGAACATGACGGTCTTCTGGAGCCCGGACCTGCCGCAGGGCTTCAAGGACTACTGCGCGCAGGTCTCGATCGACACCTCGGCCGTGCAGTACGAGTCGGACGAGCTCATCCGCCAGCACTGGGGCGACGACGCGGCGATCGCGTGCTGCGTGTCCCCGATGCGGGTCGGCAAGCAGATGCAGTTCTTCGGCGCTCGCGTGAACCTCGCCAAGACGCTGCTCTACGCGATCAACGGCGGCCGCGACGAGATCTCCGGCAAGCAGGTCTCGCCCGTGGCGGCGCCCGTCGAGGGCGACGTGCTCGACTTCGACGACGTCATGGCGAAGTTCGACGCGACGATGGACTGGCTGGCGGCGACGTACGTCGAGGCGCTCAACTGCATCCACTGGTCGCACGACAAGTACGCGTACGAGCGCATCGAGATGGCGCTGCACGACAAGGACGTGCTGCGGACCATGGCGTGCGGCATCGCGGGCCTGTCCGTCGCGGCGGACTCGCTGTCGGCGATCAAGCACGCGAAGGTCTCCGTCGTCCGCGACGAGCGCGGCCTCGTCGTCGACTACGTCACCGAGGGCGAGTACCCGACGTTCGGCAACGACGACGACCGGGCCGACGCGATCGCCGTCGACCTCGTCGAGCGGTTCATGGCGAAGGTCCGCACGCACCCGACGTACCGTGACGCGGTGCCCACGCAGTCGGTCCTGACGATCACGTCGAACGTCGTGTACGGGAAGGCGACGGGCAACACGCCCGACGGCCGCCGCGCCGGCGAGCCGTTCGCCCCGGGTGCCAACCCGATGAACGGGCGCGACACGCACGGCATGCTCGCCTCGGCGCTGTCGGTGGCCAAGCTGCCGTACGACGAGGCGCAGGACGGCATCTCGCTGACCAACACGGTCGTGCCGAGCGGCCTCGGGCGCACCAAGGAGGAGCAGGTCACCAACCTCGCCGGCCTCCTGGACGCCTACATCGGCTCCGAGGGGTACCACATGAACGTCAACGTGCTGAACCGCGAGACGCTCCTGGACGCCATGGACCACCCGGAGAACTACCCGCAGCTGACGATCCGCGTGTCCGGGTACGCGGTGAACTTCGTCCGCCTCACGCGCGAGCAGCAGCTGGACGTGCTCTCGCGCACCTTCCACGGCGCGCTCTGACGAGCGCTGAGGAGCCAGCCATGACCGTCACCCTTCCCGGCCCCGCCGTCCGCCCGTCGCGCGGGTGCGGCGTCGCCGGGGGCACCCTGCCCGACGACGCCACGCGCCTCGAGGTCCCGGGCGTCCCGACCTCCGCGGCCGAGCCCGCGGCGTCGGGCACGCCCGTGGGCCACGCGCGCCGGGCCGGCGCGGGCCTGGACGGGCTGACGGTCGCGGACGTGGACCGGGCCGACAAGCTCGCGGCGATGCGCGCGGGCGAGCTCGGCTCGGTCCACTCCTGGGAGCTCGTCACCGCCGTGGACGGGCCGGGGACCCGGCTCACCGTGTTCCTCAACGGGTGCCCGCTGCGGTGCCTGTACTGCCACAACCCCGACACGTTCGCGATGAAGGACGGCAGGCCCGTCACGGCGGACGAGCTCCTCGGGCGCGTCCGGCGCTACCTGCCCGTCTTCCGGGCCACCCACGGAGGGCTCACGCTCTCGGGCGGCGAGGTGCTCATGCAGCCCGCGTTCGCGGCGCGCGTCCTGCGCGGTGCGAAGGCGATGGGCGTGCACACCGCGCTCGACACGTCCGGCTTCCTCGGCGCGAACGCGACCGACGCGATGCTCGACGACACCGACCTCGTGCTGCTCGACGTGAAGTCCGGCGACCCGGAGACCTACACGAAGGTCACGAGCCGCGACCTCGAGCCGACCCTGCGGTTCGGGCGACGGATCGCCGAGCGCGGGCTCACCGGCCACGCGCCCGAGGTCTGGGTGCGCTTCGTGCTCGTCCCGGGCCTCACCGACGACCCGGACAACGTCGAGAAGGTCGCCGCGTACGCGGCGTCGCTCAACGCGATCCGGCCCGGCACGGTGACGCGCGTCGAGGTGCTGCCCTTCCACCAGATGGGCCGCGACAAGTGGGACGCGCTCGGGCGCACCTACGAGCTCGACGACACGCCCGCGCCGTCGGCCGAGCTCACCGAGCGCGTGCGCGACCAGTTCCGCGCCCACGGCCTGACGACGTACTGACCCGACCCGCCGACGAGCGCCCGCTCGCCGAGACGTGAGAAGTGGCCCCGGACCGCCGTGCTCCCGGGGCCACTTCTCCCGTCTCGGCGGGTGCGCGCTCCCCGGGGCGGGGTCGGGCCGTAGGGTGCGCGGGTGCCTGCAGCGACCGTCGACGCCCACGACCCCCGATGGACCGACGCCGGGAGGCGGTGGACGGAACGCGTCGCCGCCGCGCTCGCCGACCTCGCGAGCCCCGACGGCACGAGCCCGGTCGTGGTCGAGCACATCGGGTCGACGGCGGTCCCCGGGCTCGCGGCGAAGCCGATCATCGACCTCCAGGTGCGCGTCGCGCCGCTGCCCTCCGAGGCGGAGCTCGACGCCGCGCTCGGGCCGCTCGGGTTCTCGATCGAGCGCGGGGCGCGCCCCGACTCGCCCGGCGTGTACCGGGACGTCCCGCGCCCGGGCGCCGACCCCGCCCCCGAGCTCTACGCCAAGCGCCTGCTCACCCGCCCCGGTGACGAGGGTGAGCCGCCCGTGATCCTGCACGTCCGGCGCCTCGACTCGCCGTTCGCGGCGTACGTCGTCGCGTTCCGCGACTGGCTGCGCGCCGTCCCCGCCGAGGCCGCGGCGTACGAGGCGACGAAGCGCAGCCTCGCCGCGCGCCACGCGGACGCCGACGACTACGACGACTACACGCGCGACAAGACGGCGTTCCTCGACGCGGCGCAGTCCCGGATGGAGCGCTGGACGGCGGAGGCCGGCAGGTCGTCGTGAGGGTGCCGGAGCGTACCTGCGGCCGGGGGCGATACTGTGGTGATACCACGTCGGGAGGTGCGGGATGAGCGGCAACCAGATGGTCGTGCGGTTCACCGAGGACGAGAAGCGCGTCCTCGAGGCGGCCGCGGAGCGCGAGGGGCGCTCGCAGAACGAGATCGTCCGTGAGGCCGTACGACGGTACGGCGCGGAGCGCGACGCCCTCCGTGATCGACTGATCGCCGACGCGATCCGCGAGTACGGACCCGTGCTCGACAAGCTCGCCTGAGGTGGTCGCGTCGCGAGAGGTCGAGTACCTCGAGGTCGGGGACCTGCTCGCGGCGGCGCGCGCGCTGCTCCGGGCGGAGCCGGTCGTCCGCGACTGGGGTGCGCTCGACTCGGCCGTGCATCGTCCTCGCGCCTCGATGTTCGGTGAGGAGGCGTACCCGTCGCTCGACCTGAAGGCGGCCGCGCTGATGCTCTCCGTCGTCCAGAACCACGCGCTCGTCGACGGCAACAAGCGGCTCGGTCTCGTCGCCGTCGTCGTGTTCTACGGCATGAACGGTGTCGCGCTGCGTGCTCCCCACGACGACGTGTACGAGCTGACGATGTCGATCGCCGACGGCTCGACGCACGACGTGACGTACGTCGCCGACTGCCTCGCTCGCTGGCACGCGTGACCGCGCCGCGCGCGGCGCTGCCCGACGTCGCCACCGCTCGGGCGGTCGTCGCGGACGCGGACGCCCTCGCCGCGCTGCTCGCGACCCTCTCCGCCGCGCCCGGGACGGCGCGCGAGCAGGTGCGCGCCGCGTTCGGCGAAAGCCGCGAGGAGAAGGTCCTGGCGCGCCTCGACACCGTCGACGTCGTGTCGCTGCGCGACGTCACGCGCGAGCGCCTGCGGCTCGGGGCGCTCGCGGACGCGGGCGTGCGGACGGTCGGCGAGGTCGCGCGGCTCGGGCGCGACGGGCTGGAGAAGCTCCCCGAGATCGGCCCGCAGACGGCGACGCACCTGCTCGCCGCCGCCGAGCAGGTGGCACGCGCCGTGCGCGAGAGCCTGCGCTTCCGGATCGACCTCACGCCGACGGACCCGGTCGCGACCGCGCTCGTCCAGGCGCTGCACACGCTCGACCAGGCCGACGCCGCCGTCGCGCGCTACGGCGACCAGGTGCGAGCCGCGCTCGCGGAGCACGAGCGCGTGCGCGCCGACGCGCTGGTCGCCGCGAGCGGGCCGCGCCGCCTGCTCGCGTGGGGCGAGCGGCGGCGTCGGGCCTCAGCCGCGATCACGGTGCTCGCCGCGGTCGCCGGGCGGGCGCGGGCCACCGGGCTCGCCGAGGAGGCGCGGCGCGTCGTCGGGCTGCTCGCCGAGCCCGCGCGCCCGTACGACGTCTGGGAGGACTTCCGGCGGCGGTCCGCGGCGTACTACGCCCTGCTCGACGGCGTCGCCCCCACGGGCCGCGACGTCGCCGCCGCGGCCGGGCACCTGCCCGCCGAGCTGGTGGACCGCGTGCAGACGCAGGCGCTCGACGAGTCGCTGCTGACCGTCTCGCTGCGCGGGTACCAGGCGTTCGGGGCCCGCTTCGCGCTCGCCCAGCGCCGCGTCGTCCTGGGCGACGAGATGGGCCTGGGCAAGACGGTGCAGGCCGTCGCCGTGGTCGCGCACCTGGTCGCCGGTGGTGCGACCCATGCGCTCGTCGTGTGCCCGGCGAGCGTGCTGGAGAACTGGGTGCGCGAGCTGCGCGCGCACGCGAGCCTCCCGGTGCACGCCGTCCACGGCGAGGACCGGGAGGAGGCGGCCACGGCGTGGCGCGCTGCGGGCGGCGTCGCCGTCGTGACCTTCGCGGGCCTGCGCCGCGCGGGGACCGAGGCGTTCGCCGCGGCGGCGCCGGCGGTGCTCGTCGTGGACGAGGCGCACTACGTGAAGAACCCGCTCGCGAAGCGGTCGGTGGCCGTCGCGGCCCTCGCGCGGACGACCGAGCACGTGCTGCTGCTCACCGGCACGCCCATGGAGAACCGGGTCGAGGAGTTCCGCACCCTGCTGGGCTACCTCCAGCCCGAGCTCGCGGCACGCCTCGACGCCGCGCACGGGGCCGCCGGCCCCGACGCGTTCCGGCACGCCGTCGCGCCCGCGTACCTGCGTCGCAACGCCGAGGACGTGCTCGAGGAGCTGCCCGAGCTCGTGCAGGTCGACGAGTGGGAGCGGCTCGGCGCGGTCGACGGCGCCGCGTACCGGGAGGCGGTCGCGGCGGGGTCGTTCATGGCCATGCGGCGCGCGGCGTTCGCCGTCGAGCACCCCGAGGACTCGGCGAAGCTGCGCCGGCTCGTCGAGATCGCGCGCGAGGCCGCCGAGAACGGGCGCAAGGTCGTGGTGTTCTCGTACTTCCGGGACGTCGTGGACGTGGTCGTGCGCGCGCTCGGCGACCTTGCGCTCCCGCCCCTCACCGGCTCCGTGCCCGCCCGCACGCGCCAGACGATCGTCGACGACTTCACCGCGGCCGAGGACCCGCGCGTGCTCGTCAGCCAGATCGACGTCGGGGGAGTGGGTCTCAACCTCCAGGCGGCGTCCGTCGTGGTCCTGTGCGAGCCGCAGACCAAGCCCACGACCGAGGCGCAGGCCGTCGCGCGCGCCCACCGCATGGGGCAGGTCGAGACCGTGCAGGTGCACCGCCTGCTCACCGTCGACAGCGTCGACGAGCACCTCGTGCGCCTCCTCGGCACCAAGGCCCGGCTGTTCGACGCCTATGCACGCCGTAGCGCGCTCGCCGAGGAGGTCGCGGGCGCGGTCGACGTGTCCGAGGCGTCGCTCGCGCGCGCGGTGGTCGACGCCGAGCGCGCCCGCCTGTTCGTCGACCCGGCCGTGACGTCGGTCGAGGACGCGCCCGTCGAGGGAGCGCCCGCCGACGGGGTCCCTCCCGCCGGGGCGCTCGGTCACGCGACCGAGGATGCGCCCGCCGAGCACTGACGCGGCCCGGGTGCGCCGTCGTCGCGCTCGTCGCCGGGACGCGGCATAGCGTGGCGTCATGACCGAGACCGACACCTTGCCCCCGCTCACCCCGCTGCGAGAGGACTGGTCGACGGCGCTCGCGGTCGTCGCGCACCCGGACGACATGGAGTTCGGCGCGGCCGCCGCCGTCGCGCGGTGGACCGCGCAGGGCAAGCGGGTCGTGTACTGCATGGTCACGAGCGGCGAGGCGGGGATCGACGGCATGGACCCGGACGAGGCGCGCCGCGTGCGGGAGGCGGAGGAGGTCGAGTCGGCACGCATCGTCGGCGTCGACGAGGTCGAGTTCCTCGGGCTGCCCGACGGCGTGCTCGAGTACGGGCTGCCGCTGCGGCGCGCGATCGCGGGGGCGATCCGGCGCCACCGGCCCGACGTCGTGATCACCGGGAACTACCGCGAGACGTTCCCGGGCGGGATGCTCAACCAGGCGGACCACGTCGCGACGGGGAGGGCCGTCGTCGACGCCGTGCGCGACGCGGGGAACCGGTGGGTGTTCCGCGAGCAGGTCGAGTCCGACGGGATCGAGCCGTGGGGCGGCGTGCGCCAGGTGTGGGTCGCCGCGTCGCCCGACGCCCGGCACGGCGTGGACGTCAGCGCGACCTTCGACGCGGGCGTGGCGTCCCTGCGCGCGCACGCCGCCTACCTCGACGGCCTCGGCTGGGAGGACTTCGACCCGGCGGCGTTCCTCGCGTCGATGAGCGCCCCGACGGGCGAGCGGATGGGCGTGGAGCACGCCGTGGCGTTCGAGCTTCTGCACATGGGTGGAGAGGACTGAGTCACCCCCTGGCCGCCGAGCATGCGGTTGTGGCCCGTCCCGAAGCGGGGACGGGCCACGACCGCATGCTCGGCGGAGCAGGGTCGGTCAGACGAGTGACGCCGCCGGGACGTTGGCGACGCCGTCGGGCAGGAAGCGGCGGCCCAGGACCTTCTCGCTGTAGCCCGTGCGGTCGAGGTACGGCGTGATCCCGCCCAGGTGGAAGCCCCACCCCGCGCCGAGGATCATGCACAGGTCGATCTGCGACGGGCTCGCGACCACGCCCTCGTCGAGCATGAGCCCGATCTCCTGCGTGAGCGCCGTGAGCACGGAGTCGAGGACGCCGGCCTCGTCCAGCGTTCCGTCGCCGCCCGCCGTACCCGTGCCGAAGACCCGCTGGATCGCCGGGTCGACGGGCTTGGGCAGGCCCTTCGGCGCGTCGAGGACGACGGGGATCTGCTCGTCCACGATGCGCTGCAGGCCGGGGGACTCGGGGAACCGGTCGCCCAGGTCCTCGCGCAGCGACGTGAGGACGTGCAGGCCGACGGCCGGTCCGACGAGGTCGAACAGCGCGAACGGCGGCATCGGCAGGCCGAGCGGCGCGACGGCGCGGTCCGCGACCTCGACCGACGTGCCGTTCTCGACCGCCTCGACGATCTTGCCCATGAGCAGGATGAGCAGGCGGTTCACGACGAACCCGGGGCGGTCGGCGACGAGCACGGCCGTCTTGCGGAGCTTCTTCGTCATGGCGAACGCCGTCGCGAGGGCGGCGTCGTCGGTCTTCGCCGCCTGGATGATCTCGACGAGCGGCATCTGGGCGACGGGGTTGAAGAAGTGCATCCCGACGACGCGCTCGGGGTGCTGCAGGTCGGCCGCCATCTCGGTGATCGACAGCGCGGACGTGTTGGTCAGCAGCACGGCCTCGGGCGACAGGACGCCCTCGAGCTCGGCGAAGACCTTCTTCTTGAGCCCGAGGATCTCCGTGACCGCCTCGATGACGACGTCGCAGCCCGCGAAGTCGCCGAGCTCGGTCGTGCCGTGCACGGAGCCGACGATGCGCGCGCCGGTGTCGGCGGACATGCGGCCCGAGCGCACGAGCTTCTCCACGGTGGAGCGGACGTAGCCGAGGCCCTTGTCGACGCGCTCCTGGTCGAGGTCGCGCATGACGACCGGCACCTGGAGGCGCTGGGCGAACAGCAGCGCGATCTGCGCGGCCATGAGCCCCGCACCGACGATCCCGACGCGGGTGACGGGGCGGGCGAGCTTCGCGTCGGGCGCGCCCTGGGGCCGCTTGCCCTTCGAGACGAGCTGGAACGCGTAGACGCTCGCGCGCATCTCGTCGCTCATGATGAGGTCCGCGAGGGCCTCGTCCTCGGCGGCGAACGCCTCCTCGCGCGACGCGGTGCGGGCGGCGGCCACGAGGTCGAGCGCGCGGTACGGGGCGGGGCGCGAGCCCGCGACCACGGCGTCGAGGCGCTGACGCGTCCCGGCGACGACGGCGTCCCACACGGGCTGCGGGTCGAGCTCGCGCCGCTCGACGACGATCTCGCCGCGCAGCACGGCCTCGGCCCAGCGCAGCGAGGACTCGAGGAAGTCGGGCGCCTCGAAGAGCGCGTCGACGAGCCCGATCTCGTACGCCTCCTTCGCCTTGAACGGCTTGTTCGCGGCCGGGCGGGCGAGGATGACGTCCATCGCCTTCTCGACGCCGAGCAGGCGCGGCACGAGGTACGCGCCGCCCCAGCCGGGGACCAGGCCCAGGCCGACCTCGGGGAGCGCGAGCGCACCGGCGTCGGACGCGACGGTGCGGTACGTGCAGTTCAGCGCGACCTCGAGGCCGCCGCCGAGCGCGACGCCGTTGACGAACGCGAACGTCGGCACGCCCATGTCCTGGAGCAGCGTGTACGCGGCGTGCCCGGCGCGCCCGAGGGCGAGCGCGTCGTCGCGCACCTGGACGGCCGCGGCCTGCGTGAGGTCCGCGCCCGCGGCGAGGAAGTACGGCTTGCCCGTGATCGCGACGGCGACGATCTCGCCGTCCGCGGCCCGGCGCCGCAGCGTCTCGAGGGCCGCGTGCAGCTCCGCGAGGCCCTCGGGGCCGAGCGTCGTCGGCTTGGTGTGGTCGAGCCCGTTGTCGAGCGTGACGAGGGCGAGCGTGCCCGTCCCGCCGGGGAGCGCGACGTCGCGCACGAGCGAGTGCGTGACGCGCTCCCCGCGCGCGGCGTCCTTCGTCGCGTCCGCGGAGGTGGTGGGCGTGGTGTCGGTCGGTGCGCTCATCGTCAGTTCTCCGCGGTCTCGAAGGTGTGGCCGGAGTAGTCGGCGTGGTGCGGGTTCTCCCAGATGACGGTGCCGCCCATGCCGAGGCCGACGCACATGGTCGTCAGGCCGTAGCGCACCTCGGGGTGCTGCTCGAACCGGCGCGCGAGCTGCGTCATGAGGCGCACGCCCGACGACGCGAGCGGGTGGCCCATGGCGATGGCGCCGCCGTACTGGTTGACGCGCTCGTCGTCGTCCGCGATGCCGAAATGGTCGAGGAACGCGAGCACCTGGACCGCGAACGCCTCGTTGATCTCGAACAGGCCGATGTCGTCGATCGTCAGGCCCGCGGACGCGAGCGCGCGCTCGGTCGCGGGGACCGGCCCGATGCCCATGACCTCGGGGTCGACGCCCGCGTACGCGTAGGCGACGAGGCGCATGCGCGCCGGGAGCCCGAGCTCGTCGGCGACGTCGCCCGCGGCGAGCAGGCACGCCGTCGCGCCGTCGGTGAGCGGCGAGGCGTTGCCCGCGGTGACCTTCCCGCCGGGGCGGAACGGGGTCTTGAGGTCGCGGATCGAGTCGACCGTGGTGCCGGGGCGGGGGAGCTCGTCGGCCGTGGCCAGGCCCCACCCGAGCTCGGTCGACCGGGTCGCGACCGGCACGAGGTCGGGGGAGATGTCACCGTTCGCGAGGGCCTTGGCGTACTTGGCCTGGCTCGCGACGGCGTACGCGTCGGCACGCTCCTTGGTGAGGTGCGGGTACCGGTCGTGCAGGTTCTCGGCCGTCGCGCCCATGACGAGCGCGGAGGAGTCGACGAGGCGCTCGGCGACGAACCGCGGGTTCGGGTCCGCCCCCTCGCCCATGGGGTGGTGGCCCATGTGCTCGACGCCGCCCGCGACGACGACGTCCTGCGCGCCCACGGCGACGTTCGCCGCGGTGGTCGTGACCGCGGTCATCGCGCCCGCGCACATGCGGTCGATCGCGAAGCCGGGCACCGACTTGGGCAGCCCGGCCAGCACGGCGACGCTGCGGCCGAGGGTGAGGCCCTGGTCGCCGGTCTGCGTCGTCGCGGCGAGCGCGAGCTCGTCGATCCGCTCCACGGGCAGCTCGGGGCGGCGGCGCAGGAGCTCGCGGACCGTCTTGACGGCGAGGTCGTCCGCGCGGGTCTCGGCGTAGATCCCGTCGGGGCGTGCCTTGCCGAACGGGCTGCGGACGCCCTCGACGAAGACGACGTCGCGCACGGGGCGTCGGCGCGAGCGCTGGGTAGCCGCCTGGGTGGGTGCCGAGGTGGGAGAGGGGGCCTCGTTGGCCACGGTCATGGCATCTCCATCCGATGCAGATGGTCGGGACGGCGGTGTCCGGAGCGGCACCGCTCGGGGGTCGTACGTGCGATACACGCTACCGCGGGTATCGGGAAAGCACGAGACCGATGCTACGACATGAAGAGACCCGGTATCGCATCGCGCGATACCGGGTCTCTTCGGGGTTCGGGGTGCTCGGGAGCCAGCGTCAGCGGCTCCCGCGGAGCTTGCGCACGACCTTCTTCGCGGTCGGCAGGCCCTTGTTCCACGCGGAGTACCACATCGAGAACGGCACGTCGACGCTGTGCACGAGCTCGTCGTCGTGCTGGGCGAAGCTGCGCTTGAACTCGCTGATCCCGTCGTTGAGCAGCCCGTTCATGTCGTACCGGACCAGGCCGGCCTGCTGCGCGAGGGTGATCGCGTGCCACTTCACCGGCGCGTTCGCGCGCAGCTTGCGGCCCGCGTCGTTGATGCCGCCGTAGAGCTCGAACGACGTCGTCGCCGACGACACGCACCACACGAACGACACCGGGGCGCCCTCGGAGAAGGCGGCGACGAGCACCGAGTGCTCCCCGAGCTCGCGGTGGATCGCGAGGTAGTACTCGTCGTCGTGCAGCGCGAAGCCCGCGCGCTCGGCGGTCTCGTGGTAGACGTCGAGCACCTGGCGCACCTCGGCCTCGTCCGTCACGCGCCGCACCTCGAGCCCGGTGCGCGCCGCCTTGCGGATGTCGTACCGCGTCGACTTGCCCATGGCCTTCGTCAGCTCGTCCTCGGACCTCGTGAGGTCGAGGATCAGCGTCACCGGGTAGAGGATCGGGTTCGCCGCGGGGCGGGCGTCGGGCAGCGCGAGGTGCGTCCCGACCGGCCAGTCGGGCTCGATCGTGACGCCGACGCCGCCCACCGTCGTCTTGCACCACGCGACGACCGCACGGGTCACGGCGTCGCGCGTCGCGTCGTCGCCCACGCCCGGGCCGGCGCCCCAGCCGTCTCCCGCCGGCGCGATCACGGGCCCGCGGGGCACGTGGCACAGCGCCTTGAACTGCGCCGGGAGGGACCGCACGAGGACCTGCGCCAGGCCGCGGACGCGGCCGTCGCCGTCCACCGCCTCCACGCGGTGCGGGGTCCAGGCGCCCGTGGCCTTGACCTCGCCCCAGCCCCACAGCTGCAGGGGGTGGCCGCCGAGCTCGTTCACCCGGGCGTCCCAGGAGGCTCGGTCGGTGACTGTCCGGATCGTCAGGTTCGCGTCGTGCACGCGGACGACCCTACCCTCCCGCTACCGCTCGCCGGAGCGCTCGAACGCGTCCGCGAGGGGCTCCGCGACGAGCCCCACCTGCCACTCGCGCGCCCCGCGACCGCGCAGGAACGCGGCGATCCCCGCCGCGTCGGCGGGCTCCGGCGGCGTCCAGCACAGGCGCCGCAGGGCGTCGGGCTGGAGCACGTTCTCGACGGGCAGCGCGTACCGCTCGGCGAGCTCCTGCACGACGCCGCGCGCCGCGTCGAGCCGTGCCGCGGCGCCCGGGTCGCGGTCCGCCCACGCGCGCGGCGGGGGCGGGGCGTCCGTGCGCGGCCCGCGCGTGGTCGGCAGCGCGCTCGCGGGCAGCGCGAGCGCGGCGTCGACCGCCCGCTGCCAGTACGCCGCCCGACGGCGCGTGCCCTTGCCGGCGAACGGCGGCAGCTCCACGAGCTGGCCGGCCGTGCGCGGCAGCGCCTCCGCCGCAGCGACGATCGCGCGGTCGGGCAGGACCCGGCCCGGGGCGATGTCGCGGGCCCGGGCCGTCGCGTCGCGGGCCTCCCACAGGCTGCGGACCACGGCCAGGCGCCGCGGGTCGCGCAGCGTGTGCGTGCCGGACGTCCGACGCCACGGCTCGGGCCGCGGGGCCGGCGGTCCCGCGGTACGGACGGCCTCGAACTCCTGCGCCGCCCAGTCCGACTTGCCCGCCTCGTCGAGCCGCTCCCCGAGCGCGCGGCGCAGCGGGACGAGCACCTCGACGTCGAGCGCCGCGTACCGCAGCCAGTCCTCGGGCAGGGGCCGCGTCGACCAGTCCACCGCCGAGTGCTCCTTGGCGAGGCCGAGCCCGAGCACCTCGGCGACCACCGCCGCGAGGCCGACGCGCTCCATCCCCAGCAGGCGGGCGGCGAGCTCGGTGTCGAACACGCTCGCCGGGACGACCCCGTGCTCCGCGAGCCCCGGCAGGTCCTGGGACGCGGCGTGCAGGACCCACTCGGCGTCCCCGACCGCCTCGCGCAGCGGCGACAGGTCAGGCACGGCGACCGGGTCGACGAGCGCGGTGCCCGCGCCCTCGCGGCGCACCTGCACGAGGTAGGTGCGCTGGCCGTACCGGTAGCCGGACGCGCGCTCGGCGTCGGCGGCCACGGGGCCGCTCGCGGCGGCGAACGCCTCGACGACGCGCGCGAACGCGGCGGGCGTGTCGACGACGGGGCCGACGCCGTCGGACGGCTCCGTCAGCGGGGTGACGACGGTCGGGGCGCGCTCCGCCCCGGGTGCGGGGTCGAGCGGAGGGGGAGCGGGTGCTGCGGTCGAGCTCATGAGCCCACGGTATTGCGTCGCGCGGGGGGTCGAGCACCGAGGGGGGTCACGCCCTCGGGCAGCGGCGGCAGCCCGGCGGCCGTGCACAGGAGCTGCGCCCACGCCGCGAGGTGGTCCCCGAGGTCGGCCGTGCCCGGGCCCGGCGCGACGGGCGTCCACGACGCGCGCATCTCGAGCTCGACGTCGTTGTGCTTGCCGGCCAGCGCCCCGAAGCTCTGCGACAGCACGCGCGTGACCGTGCCGCCCTCCGCGCGCACGACGGCGCCCGTGTCGTGCAGGGCGTCCTCGAGCCACGTCCACGCGACCTCGGCGAGCACGTCCTCCGCCGCCATCTCCGGCTCCAGCGTCGCGCGCACGAGCGTCACGACGCGGAACCGGCCCTCCCACGCCTCCTGGCCCGCCGGGTCGTAGAGGACGATGAAGCGCCCCGACGCGAGCTCGGGGTCGTCGGAGCGCGCCGCCTCGACCTCGCCCGTGAGCGCGACCGACCACGGCGCGATCCGGCGCGGGGCGGGGACTTCGCGCAGCGTCACCTCGGGTCGCAGCCGTCGCGCGCCGAGGGCGTCGAGGACGGCACGGAACTCCGGGGGAGCGTCGGTCCCGTGAGGGGTGGTCACCCCGGCACAGTACGAGCGGGAGGGGCGGGAGGGACGCACGCCGCGCGGGTGTCATCGAATCGTGACCCCGACTTCGTCACGATCCCTGCGGGTGACCGGATCGTGGCACCGCCGGGGCGCGACGGCGCCCGAGGACTAGGCTGGCAGCGTATCCATCCCCGGTGCACCCGGCCGCGCGCCCGCGCCCGGCCCGGTTCCGCGCCCTCCCGCGCGCAGCCGTCGTGCGCCGGGACCGACCCTCGAGGAGCAGGGAAGCAGATGTCAGCACGCGCACAGATCGGTGTGACCGGACTCGCCGTCATGGGTCGCAACCTGGCCCGCAACTTCGCCCGGCACGGCTACACGGTCGCGGTGCACAACCGCTCGTACGCCAAGACCGAGTCCCTGATCGCCGAGGCGGGCACCGAGGGTGACTTCGTGCCGTCGGAGTCGATGGCGGACTTCGTGGCCTCGCTCGAGCGCCCGCGCAAGGTCGTCATCATGGTCAAGGCGGGCGCGGCGACCGACGCCGTCATCGACGAGCTCGTGCCGCTGCTGGAGGAGGGCGACATCGTCGTCGACGCCGGCAACGCGCACTTCCCCGACACGATCCGCCGGGAGAAGGCGCTCGCGGCGCTGGGCCTGCACTTCGTCGGCACGGGCGTCTCGGGCGGCGAGGAGGGCGCGCTCAACGGTCCGTCGATCATGCCGGGCGGCACGCGCGAGTCGTACCAGAGCCTCGGCCCGATCCTCGAGGACATCTCGGCGAAGGTCGACGGCGTGCCCTGCTGCACCTACGTCGGGCCCGACGGCGCCGGCCACTTCGTCAAGATGGTGCACAACGGCATCGAGTACGCCGACATGCAGCTCATCGCCGAGGCGTACGACCTGCTCAAGCGGGGGCTCGGCGCGTCCGCGCGGGAGATCGGCGAGATCTTCGCGCAGTGGAACACGGGCGACCTCGAGTCGTTCCTCATCGAGATCACCGCGGACGTGCTCCAGCACGTCGACGCGGAGACCGGCAAGGCGTTCGTCGACGTCGTGCTCGACCAGGCGGAGCAGAAGGGCACCGGCCGCTGGACGGTGCAGAACGGCCTCGACCTCGGCGTGCCGATCACGGGCATCGCCGAGGCGACGTTCGCCCGCGCGCTGTCCGGCTCGGTCCCGCAGCGCGAGGCCGGTCGCGCCGCGCTGCCCGCCGACGCCGCGGCGTGGGACGTGCAGGACCGCGACGCGTTCGTCGAGGACGTGCGTCTCGCGCTCTACGCGTCGAAGGTCGTCGCGTACTCCCAGGGCTTCGACCAGATCGCGGCCGCGTCGGCCGAGTACGGCTGGGACATCGACCGCGGCGCGATGGCCCGCATCTGGCGCGGCGGCTGCATCATCCGCGCGCGCTTCCTCAACCGCATCACCGAGGCGTACGAGCGCGACGCGCAGCTCCCGCTGCTCCTCGCCGACGAGTACTTCACCGGCGCGGTCGGCAACGGCCTCGCGGCGTGGCGTCGCGTGGTGGCGCAGGCCGCCCTCAACGGCGTGCCGACGCCCGCGTTCTCGTCGTCGCTCGCCTACTACGACGGCGTGCGGGCCGAGCGCCTGCCCGCCGCGCTCATCCAGGCGCAGCGCGACTTCTTCGGCGCGCACACCTACCGCCGCGTCGACAAGCCGGGCGTCTTCCACACCGAGTGGTCGGGCGACCGCACCGAGTCCGACGCCTGACGTCCCTCCCCGACGTCCCGACGGCGGTCGTCGCGCTCCGGCGCGGCGGCCGCCGTCGCGCGTCCCGGCCCGCACGTCGTGTCGCGCGCACGTCCTGTCGCTCGGCCGGTCCCCCGCGCGTGACGAGCCGCTCGGCCCGGCCGGCCCGCCGACGTGGCAGGCTAGGCGCGCGGGCCGCTGCGTCGGCCCCGACCCCTGACGACGGACGACACGGAGAACGATGAGCCGCCACCCGCAGGACGCGACCGCGACGAGGATGCTCGCCGACCGGACGGGCACCGACCCGGCCGACTGGTTCCTCGTCTTCAAGGCCCGCTACGGCATGGAGGTCGTGTTCCGCGCGCTCGCCGAGGCCCGGGGCCCGGGCGACGTGGTCACGCAGGTGTTCACGTGCTCGACGGCGGTCGACCCGGTGCTCGTGGCCGGGCTGCGGCCGGTCTACGCCGAGGTGTCCCCGGCGACGGTCGCGATCGACCCCGACCGGCTCGCCGTCGGCCCGGACACGCGGGCGGTCGTGCTGCAGAACACGTTCGGCATCGTCGACGAGGCGGCGGCGCGGCGCCTGCGCGACGCCGCGCGCTCCGTCGGGGCGCTGCTCGTCGAGGACAGCGCGCACTGCGTGGGGCGCCTCGCGCGCGACGCCGACGGCACGCCCGTCGCCGACGTCTCGTTCCACTCGTTCGGCGTCGAGAAGCTGCTGCCCACGCGGTTCGGCGGGGCGGTGTGGGTGAGCCCCGCGCTCGACCCGGCGCTGCGCGCCGCGACGGTGGCGGCGCTCGACGCGCTGCCCGTCGTCGGGCCGCGGCTCGACCTCGCCGCGCGCAGCTTCCGCACCCAGGTGCGCGTGCTCAACCGCCTGCCCGGTGCGGCGGCGGGCAAGGTGCGCGGTGCGCTCACGGCCGTCGGGGCGTACGAGCCGGCGATCGCTCCCGTGGAGAACCGGGGCGGGCTCGCGCACCCGCCGCAGCGCCCGTCCGCGTGGGTCGTGGACCGCATGGTCGACGCGCTGCGGTCCAGCGGCGACACCGAGGCGCGCCGCGCCGACACGGTCGCGGAGTACGTGCGCGGGCTGTCGGGCGTCGTCGAGGTCCCGGCCGGGATCGGGGAGCGCGCGCCGCTCGTGCGGTTCCCGTTCTTCGCGCCCGACGCCGCGACCGCCGACCGTCTGGTCGCCGAGCTCACGGCCGCCGGGTTCTACGTCGGGAAGTGGTACCGGCCGGCGCTGTTCCCGGGCCCGGACGACCCCGCGGTCTACGGGTACACCCCGGGCGACCCCGCGCTCGCGACGACGGAGGACCTCGTCGCGCGCGTCGTGAACCTCCCGACCACGGTGGGCGTCGCGACGGCGAGCCGTCTCGTCGAGGCCGTCCGGTCCGCCCTGGGCTCCTGAGCCCCACGACCAGGCGGTCCGTGACGGCCGACCAGGCGGTCCCGGCGCGTCCGCGACACCGGACGGGCCAGGACCACCTGGTCGGCGTCGCGCCTCCCGCGGTTACGCCGACGGGCGCGAGCGCGCGAACTTCACGTAGTCGAGCGTGTGGCGCAGGTCCACGCGCCACACGTCCAGGCGGCGGCGCAGGCTGCGGTCGGGAGCGTACCGCAGGGTGTGCCACACGCCGTGCTTGCGGGCCTTCTTCACGCGGTGGCGCAGCGACACCGGGACGAGCGCCCGGACGACGGGGTAGGGCACGTTGACCCACAGGCGTGCGTCCGACGTGACCTGCTCGGGCAGCTCGCGCCCGTACACGAGGTCCTCGACGTAGCAGCGCGCGAGGTTGCCGCCGGCGGCCATCGTGTAGAAGCTCGCCGCGCCCTGGCGCAGGTTGACCTCGAGGATCTTGCTGGTGCCGGTGCGGCGGTCGTACATGACGTCCAGGTTCGCGGCGCCGACGTAGCCGAGGCTGTCGAGCAGGTGCCGGACGGACTCCGTGAGCCGGTCGTCCTTCATCGTCACGACGGCGTTGTAGTTCCCGACGAGCTTCGGGTCGTACTCGCCGAGCACGATCTGGGCCGCGGACAGGAACCGCAGGCGGCCGTGGCGGTCGGAGTACGTGTTGACCACGCGCATGACCGACTCGTCGCCCGCGAGGTACTCCTGGACGATGAGGTCGTCCGTGTAGCCGGCGGCGTAGATGCGGCGGCCGACGTCGCGCAGCTCGGCCGCGTCCTGGACGAGGTACACCTTCTTCTTGCCCTCGAACCGCAGGCGCGGGTAGGTGTCGGTGTCGGCCGGCTTGAGGATGAGCGGGTACGGGAAGGGCAGGTCCTCGCCGAAGCCGGGGGCGTCGACGTCGGCCGCCGTGGCGATCACCGTCTCCGGGTGCGGCACACCGAGCTCCGCGCACGTGCGCGCGAAGTCCGTCTTGTTCATGAGGCGCGCGGCCAGGTCCTCGCCGACGAGCGGGATGACGTAGAGGTCCTCGAGCTCGGCCCGGTGGGCGATGACGACGTTCGTGTAGAACTCGATGTTCGCGATGAGCAGGCGCTTGCGGCCCGGGAACTCCTCGGCGAGCTCCCGCAGGACGGCGACGATGCGCTCGGGGTCGTCGAAGTCGCGGTAGGTGCGCACGTCGACGATGCGGGAGTCCGCCGTCTCGCGCAGGGGGAAGCGGCCCAGGGCCAGCGTGCGGACGCCGTACGCCTCGTGCAACGACCTCGCGATGTTGTAGGTGTTGAGGTTGGTCCCCAGGACGATGGGGAGGAACTCGGCGTTGCCGTACGTCATCGCGGAGGGTCGTCCGTTTCTCTGTCGGGTCGGCGGGCGTCCGCCATCCTACGGTCCGCGCGGCCCGCTCCCCGGGACGCGGGCGCCGTAGGATCCACGGGTGACGTCGCGACCGGACCAGGACCACGCCCAGCCCCTCGTCGGAGTGCTCGGAGGTGTCGGGCCGCTCGCCACGGCCTACTTCCTCCAGCTCCTCGTCGCGCTCACGGAGGCCGAGCGCGACCAGGACCACGTCGACGCCGTCGTGCTCAACCACGCGACGATCCCCGACCGCACGGACTTCATCCTCGGGCGGTCGGACGCGGACCCGGGCCCGGTGCTCGCGCGGGACGCGGAGCGGCTCGAGCGCTTCGGCGCCGACTTCCTCGTCATGCCGTGCAACACCGCGCACTACTTCACGCAGCAGGTGCTCGACGCGATCAGCGTCCCGTTCGTGTCCATCATCGACACGACGGTCGACGCGGCGCGGGCGCGGGTCGACGGCCTGCGCGCGGTGGGCCTGCTCGCCACGGCGGGAACCGCGGCGTCAGGGGTGTACCAGGACGCGTTCGCGCGCCACGGGGTCGAGGCGCTCGTGCCCGACGACGCCGACCAGGCGCTCGTGTCGCAGATCATCTACGAGCAGGTGAAGGCGGGGCGGCCGGTCGACATCGAGACGTTCCGCGCCGTCGCGGGCCGGCTCGTCGAGCGTGGGGCCCAGGTGATCGTGCTGGGCTGCACGGAGCTGTCCGTGGTCGCCGTCGACCACGACCTGCTCGCCGACCCGCTCTACCTCGACTCGACCGACCAGCTCGCCCGCGCGACGATCCGCCGCGCCGGGCACCGCGTCCGCGAGGCGTGACCCCGCGGGTCCGCCGACCGCCGGACCGGCCGACGCGCTCGTCGGCCGGACGCGCGGAGGATCAGCCCAGCTCGCTCGTGCCCGAGTAGAGGTGCAGCACGGGGACGTGCAGCTCCTCGCGCGCGCGGGAGGCCCAGTCGGTGTGGAACGTGTCCTCGACCGCGTGCGGGTACGTCACGACGACGATCTCGCGCGCCCCGCCCGACGCGACGGCCGTGCGCAGCGCCGGCAGCGGGTCGTCGTCGACGACGACGCCGTCCGCCTCGCGGCCCGCCGCGCGGAGCTCGGCCACGCTGCGCTCGAGCTGCTCGCTCGCCTCCGCCTTCGCCGTCGTGGGCGAGGGCTCGCGGCCCAGGACCTCGTCCCACGCCTCCTTGAGCTCGCCCACGCTGAGGTGGTCGACGATCCCCGAGATGACGTTGCGCTCCGTGTCCGCCGGGACCAGCACCCGGTAGGCGAGCTGCTCGTCCTGGTGCAGCGACAGGATGTGCTGCACGTCGGCCGGGTTGAGCGTGTCTTCGGTCAGGACGAGGATCGTGTCGGTCACGCGGGTCAGCCTAGCGGGAGGAGCCAGCGCGCGGCGGTCGTACCGGCGGGCGACCCGGGCCGGTCCTCGGGGGCGTGCAGCAGGTGGGCGAGGCGTGCCCCGCGGGGGAGCGCCGTCGTCGTCCCGGGAGCCGGGGCGCCGCCGACGATCCGTCCCGGCCCCGGCCCCGGCCCCACGAGCGTCGGGGTGGTCGTCACGCACAGCTCGTCGACGAGGTCCGCGGCGAGGAGGTCCGCCAGCAGCGACGGGCCGCCCTCGGTGAGCACGCGCGTGAGGCCGCGCCCGGCGAGCGCGGCGAGCCCCGCGGCGAGGTCGAGCGCGTCGTCCGCCGCGTCCTGCCCGACGACGAGCACCCGGTCCGCGGGCACGTCGCCCCGGGCGGTGGCGGCCCCGGCCGGGCCGGTCAGCACGAACGGCGGGCGGTCCGTCCCGGCGAGCGCCGGGGGCACGCGGCCGCTGCGGCTGACGACGGCGAGCTCGAGCGGGGCGTCGTGCAGGTGCCGCAGCCCGCGCGGCCGGCCGAGCGGGGTGTAGCCCTCGGCGCGCGCCGTGCCCGCCCCGACGAGCACCACGTCCGCCAGCGCCCGCAGGACGCGGAACACGCGCCAGTCCGCGTCGTCGTTGATCGACCCCGACCGCTGGTCGGGGCCCCACGCCGCCCCGTCGACGCTCGCGACCATGTTCGCGCGCACGACGCTCGCCCCGCGCACCGGCGTCCCGTAGGCGTAGAGCGCGGCGAGCCGGTCCTCGCGCGGGTCGGGCGGGAGGTGCTCCGCGGCGGGCAGGAGCACGTCGAGCGCGGGGAGGTCGGTGCGCCCGCCGGGCGCGGCCGGCCCGCCGGGCGGGGTGGTGGTCGAGGTCACAGCGGCCAGGCTAGCCGCAGGCGTAGGCTGGATCCTCGTGACTGCGCCCGCCTCCGGTGGTTCCTCGGCCCCGGCAGCCCTCCCCGGCACCGCCCGCGCGTCGGCCTCCGCGCCGACCCCCGGCGGGCCCGTCCGCGCCCTCGCCGACGTCCGGCCCTCGGTACCTCCCGCCCGGCTCCTCGCCGACCTCGTGCCGCCGCGGCACTTCGCCGACGCGCGGTTCTCGACGTACCGCGCCAACGCCGCCTACCCGAGCCAGGCGCGCACCGTCGCGCGGCTCGAGGAGGTCGCGGCCGCCGTCGTGAAGCCCGCGCGCAAGGGGCTGTTCGGCGCCCGGAAGCAGACCGCGCCCGCGGTGTACATGGACGGCGGGTTCGGCGTCGGCAAGACGCACCTGCTCACGTCCCTCGCGCACGCCGTGGGCCTCGACGTCAGCGCGTACGGCACGTTCGTCGAGTACACGAACCTCGTCGGCGCGCTCGGCTTCCGGGCGACGGTGGACGCGCTCGCCACGAAGAAGCTCGTGTGCATCGACGAGTTCGAGCTCGACGACCCGGGCGACACCGTCCTCATGTCCCGGCTCCTGCGCGAGCTCGCGGACCGCGGCGTGGCGCTGGCCGCGACGTCGAACACGCTCCCCGAGGCGCTCGGCGAGGGCCGCTTCGCCGCCGAGGACTTCCTGCGCGAGATCCAGGCGCTCGCGGCCCGGTTCGAGGTGCTGCGCGTCGACGGTGAGGACTACCGGCACCGCGCGGTCGTCACGGACTCCGCGCCGCTGCCCGAGGCCGACGTGGAGGCGGCCGTCACCGGCCGGCCCGGCGCGACCCTCGACGTGTTCGACGACCTGCTCGCGCACCTGTCGCAGGTCCACCCCAGCCGGTACCGGGCGCTGCTCGACGGCGTCGAGGTCGTCGCGCTCACGGGCGTGCACCCCGTCACCGAGCAGTCCGCGGCGCTGCGCCTCGTCGTGCTCGTCGACCGCCTCTACGACCGCGACGTGCCCGTGCTCCTCGCCGGGACCGACGCGTACACGGGGGAGCGGAGCCTGTTCACCGAGGAGATGCTGCGCGGCGGGTACCGCAAGAAGTACTATCGCGCGCTCTCGCGCCTCGGCGCGCTCGCGGAGGACGGCCGCACGGTCGCGCGCGGGGCGACCTGAGCATCACGTCGCGGCGAGGCGCGCCTTCTCGACCGCGACGTCGAAGTCGGCCGGGGGCCACCCGAGGTCGAGGCCGCGCAGCGCGTCGAGCAGGAGCTCGCTCACCGCGAGGCGCGCGAACCACTTCCGGTCGGCCGGCACCACGTGCCACGGCGCGACGTCGGTGCTCGTCCGGTCGAGGACGGCCTGGTACGCCTCCTGGTACGCGGGCCACTTCTGGCGCGAGTCGACGTCGTTCGGGTTGTACTTCCAGAACTTGTCCGGGCGCTCGAGCCGCTCCATGAGCCGCGCGCGCTGCTCCTCGTAGGAGACGAGCAGGGCGACCTTGACGATCGTCGTCCCCGCCGCGGCGACCTCTGCCTCGAAGCGGTTGATCTCGTCGTAGCGCGCCTCCCAGACCTCGGGCGGCACGAGCGCGTCGACGCGCGCGACGAGCACGTCCTCGTAGTGCGACCGGTCGAAGACGCCGATGTGCCCGGGCTCGGGCAGGGCGCGGCGGATCCGCCACAGGTAGTCGTGCCGCCGCTCCTCGGGCGTGGGCACCCCGAACGACCGGTGCGCGACGCCCTGCGGGTCGACGAGCCCCACGACGTGCCGCACGATCCCGCCCTTGCCCGCGGTGTCCATGCCCTGCAGCACGAGGAGCACCGACCGCGACCCGCCCGAGCGGCCCTCGGCGAACAGGCGCTCCTGCAGCTCCGACAGCTCGTCCGCGTGCTGCGCGACGAGGGCCTTCCCGGCGGCCTTGTCGCCCGTGAACCCCGGTGTCGACGCGCGGTCGAACGCCGCGAGGTCGAAGCCCTCCGGCACCCGCAGCGCCTGCTCCGGCGGGACCTCCCAGGCGCCCTCCGCGCCGCCGCCGTGCGTGGCCTTCGTCTTCGTCGTCGTCGCCATGGGCGCGAGCGTAGTCACCCGCGCGCCAGGACGGCGACCGAACGCGCGGGCAGGTCGACGTGGTGCCGGCCCGCCCGGGTCGCGGGGTCCCAGGCGGCGAGCACGCGCGGCGTGCCGCCGAGCGCGAGCCGCAGGCGCCGCGGGGCGTCCCCGAGGTTCACCGCGACCGCGACGGTGCGCCGGTCGACGACGAACGCAGGCCCGCCGTGCGGGGCGGCGCCCGTCGTCGGCTCCTCGCCGGCCGCGTCGTCGTCCGGGCCGCCCGGGCCGTGGACGCGCACGAGCGCGAGGTCGCCCGAGCGCACGTCGGGTCGCGACCGCAGTGCCACGAGGTCCCGGTACCAGGCGAGCAGGCGCGCGTGCTCGCCGCGCTCCCGCTCGGACCAGTCGAGGACGCTCGCGTCCCGCGTCGAGCGGGCCTGCGGGTCGGGCACGGGGTCGCCGCCGCCCCACCCGTGGTCGGCGAACTCGGCCGCCCGGCCCGCGCGGATGGCCTCCGCGAGCTCCGGCTCGGCGTGGTCCGTGAAGAACTGCCACGGGGTGGACGCGCCCCACTCCTCGCCCATGAACAGCATCGGCGTGAACGGCGACACGAGCACGAGCGCCGCGGCCGTCGCGAGGCCGCCGCCGTCGAGCGTCGCCGACGTCCGGTCGCCGTGCGCGCGGTTGCCGACCTGGTCGTGGTTCTGCGCGCTCACGACGAACGCGTGGCCGTCGGTCCCGGCGGGGACCGGGTGGCCCCAGTCGCGCCCGCGGAACGTCGAGAACGTGCCGTCGTGCACGAACACGCCCGTGAGCGCCTTGCGCAGCACCGCGACCGAGCCGAAGTCGACGTAGTAGCCCTGGCGCTCCCCGGTGAGCAGCGCGTGCACGGCGTGGTGGACGTCGTCCGCCCACTGCGCGCGCATCCCGCGCCCGCCCTGCTCCACGCCCGTCACGGTCGCCGGGTCGTTCTCGTCCGACTCGGCGACGAGCGTCAGCGGCCGCCCGAGCTCCTGCTCCACGCGGTCCACGCGCCGCGCGAGCTCCGCGAGGAGGTGCGTCGGGGAGTCGTCGACGAGGGCGTGCACCGCGTCGAGCCGCAGCGCGTCCACGTGGAACTCGACGAACCACCGCTCGGCGTTGTCGATCACCCACTCGCGCACCTCCCGGCTGCCCGGGCGGTCGAGGTTCACGGCCGAGCCCCACGGGGTCGTGTGCGCGTCCGTGAAGTACGGGCCGAACTCCGGCAGGTAGTTCCCCGACGGGCCGAGGTGGTTGTAGACGACGTCGAGCACCACCGCGAGCCCCCGGGCGTGCGCGGCGTCCACGAACCGCTGGAGCGCGCGCGGGCCGCCGTACGGCTCGTGCACCGCGTACAGGTGCACGCCGTCGTAGCCCCAGCCGCGCTCGCCGCCGAACGCCGCGACCGGCAGGAGCTCGACCGCGCCGACGCCCAGCGCCACCAGGTGGTCGAGCCGGTCGATCGCCGCGTCGAGCGTGCCCTGCGGCGTGAACGTCCCGACGTGCAGCTCGTAGAGCACCTCGCCGCGCACGTCGCGGCCCGGCCACGCGGCGTCCGTCCAGGCGAACGCCGGGTCGAACGTGCGGCTCGGCCCGTGCACCCCGTACGGCTGCCACGGGCTGCGCGGGTCCGGCCGGCCCGGACCGCCGTCGACGGAGTACCCGTAGTCCGTGCCCCACGGCAGCTCGTGGTCGTACCCCCACCAGCCCGGCACGTGCGCCCCCACGAGGCGCAGCGGGAGGCGCTCGGCGCCCTCGAACGTGCCCGAGCCCTGCTCCGGCAGCAGGAGCTCGACGCTGCGCGCCGTCGGCGCCCACACCACGGGCCGCGGCCCCGGCACGGCGAGCAGGGGCGTGGCCTGGGGTGCGGGGACGCGCGGGGGCGGGACCGGTGCGCCCGCCGTCATGGTGCGCCCTCGCCCGTCGCCGCGGCGCTCGCGGCGGAGCCCGGCGCGACGAGCAGCGCGACCGGCAGGTCGGCGAGCAGGTCCGCGACGCGGACGGTCCCGGCCGGGTGCTCGCGCCCGGTGAGCACGTCGACCCACGCGCCCGTGCCCGCGGGGAGCGCGACGACGTGGTCGCGCCACCCGCCGAGGCGGTCGACCGTCCCGGCGAGCCGGGTCGCCACCGTGACGACGTGCGCGACGGCCACGTCGTCCGTGCGGTCGCCACCGGACGCGTCGGCGGTCGCGGGCGCGCCGGCAGGGACGCCGGCCGGGGCCGTGCGCGCGAACGCGAGCGCGCACGGCGTCGACGACGCGACGGGCGCGTACCCGGCTCCGTCGCCGACGAACGCGGCGGCGAGGGCGCGGCGCACGCGCAGGGCGCGCGCCGTGACGAGCAGCTTCTCGTCCGCGAGCGTCCGCGCGGGCGCCCCGCCGTCGAGCCGCGCGAGGCGCTCGGTGAGGTCGTCGACGTCCACGGGGCGGCGGTTGTCCGGGTCGACGAGCGTGGGCGCGTACGACTCGGCGCCCTGGTAGACGTCCGCGACGCCCGGGGCCGTGAGCCGCGTGAGCGTGATCCCGAGGCTCGCGGCGCGCAGCTCCTCGCGGTGCTCGCGCGCCCACCGGGCGAACGCCCCGGTCACGGCGGGGTCGGCGAGCGCGCGGCGGGCGAGCTCGGCGACGGCCTCCTCGTACGCCTCGTCCGGGCTCGTCCACGACGTCGCGACCTTCGCCTCGCGCAGCGCCTTGCGCAGGTAGTCGACGAGCCGGTCGGGAGAGATCGCGGCCTCGGACGTGCCGCCGGGCGCGTCGTCCGGCGTGGTCGCGTCGGGGAGCCAGGTCCCGGCCACGGTCTGCCACAGCAGGTTCTCGGCGAGACCGTCGACGAGGACCCCGCGGTAGGGGGCGGTCGCCGCGCGCACCTCGTCGACGAGCCGCGACCACGCGCCCGCGTCCTCGGACAGCACGCCGAGGGCCGCGCGCGTGTCCTCGCCGCGCTTGGTGTCGTGCGTCGACCCGGCCGTGAGGGCGTGCGGGGTGAGCGCGGCGAACCGCTGCGCGAACGCGTGCCAGTCGTGCACGCCGAGGCTGAACCGGTCCGGCTCGCCCCCGACCTCGCACAGGCTCACGAGCTCGGTCCAGCGGTAGAACGCCGTGTCCTCGACGCCCTTCGCCGTCACGGCCCCGCACACCTGCTGGAAGCGCACGACGAGCTCGTCGCGGCGCGCCTCGCGCCGTCGTCCCGCGCTGCCGACCTCGCGGCCGAGCACGAGGTCCACGACGACGGCGAGCGTCTCCGCGCGCTGCGGGTCGAGGTGCGCGCGGGCGCGCTCGGCCGCCTCCTCGACCGCCCGGACCGCCTCGTGCCGCGGCGGGGTGCCCGGCACCACGTACGCCCGGTAGCGGTCGAACGCGACGAGCAGCTCGCGCAGGCACTGGTGCAGGCCGCGCCACGTGTGGTCGCGCAGGCGCGGGTCGTCGTGGCAGACGGCGGCCGCCAGGTCCGTGAGCCGGTGCACCTCCGCGTAGAGCGGCCCGGCGACGACCTCGCGCTTCGCCTCCTCGACGAGCGCGCCGAGGCCGCCGGGAGGCGCGCCCGTGAGGCGCGTCATCACCGCGTCGAGGCCCGACCGGCCGCCCGGGTCGACGAAGAGCTGCTGCAGACGCCACGCGACGTCGTAGCCCGTCGTGCCGACCGTCGCCCAGTCGGGCGGCACCTGCTCCTCGCCCGCGAGGATCTTCTCGACGACGACCCACGCGCCGTCGGTGCGGTCCGCGAGGCGCTGGAGGTACTGCGCCGGGTCCGCGAGGCCGTCGGGGTGGTCGATGCGCAGGCCGTCGACGACCCCGGACGTGACGAGGTCGAGCACGAGCGCGTGCGTCGCGTCGAAGACCTCCTCGTCCTCGACCCGGACCGCGACGAGCGACCCGACGTCGAAGAACCGGCGGTAGTTGAGCTCCTCGTCGCCCACGCGCCAGTAGGCCAGCCGGTAGTGCTGGCGCTCGACGAGCTCCGCGAGCGGCAGGTCCTCCGTCCCGGCGCGCACGGGGAACACGTGGTCGTAGTAGCGCAGCACGCGCCGTGGCCCGGGCGTGCCCGGGACCTCGACCTCGTCCAGCACGAGCTCGCCCGCAGCGAGCACGTCGCCGAGGCGCGCGCCGAGGACGGGCATGAGGACCGCGCCCTCGCCCGCCGACCAGTCGACGTCGAACCACCGGGCGTACGGGGAGTCGGAGCCCTCCTCCAGGACCGACCACAGCGCACGGTTGTGCCACGCGGGCGTGGGGACCGCCATGTGGTTCGGGACGACGTCGAGCACCATGCCCAGGCCCGCGTCGCGGGCCGCGGCCGCGAGCCGGCCGAGGCCCTCGCGCCCGCCGAGCTCGTCGCTGATCCGCGTGTGGTCGACGACGTCGTACCCGTGGGTCGACCCGGGCGCCGCCTGGAGCACCGGCGAGAGGTAGAGGTGCGTGACGCCGAGGGTCGCGAGGTACGGCACCTGGCGCGCGGCGGCGTCGAACGTGAGGTCGGGACCGAGCTGGAGCCGGTACGTCGAGACCGGGACGCGGGGCGGCGCGCCCGGCGTGCCGACGGGGGAGACGGCGGTCATCGCAGCGGCGGGCGGGTCAGGACGATGACGCTGCGGCCCGTCACGGACACGGTCTCCCCGGGCTGCAGCACCTCGCCGACGTCGACCGTGCCGTCGGTGTCCAGCACGACGTCCCAGCTCTCCCCGTACGCCGCCGGCGGCACGGTGAAGTCCAGGTCCTCGGAGTGCGCGTTGAGCAGCAGCAGGAACGAGTCGTCGACGATCGGCTCGCCGCGCCGGTCCTGCTCGGGGATCGCGTCGCCGTTGAGGAACACCATGACGGTGCGCGCGTAGGCGTGGTCCCAGTCCTGCTGGTCCATGCGCGAGCCGGTGATGTCGAGCCACTCGATGTCCGGGAGGTCGTCCGGACCCTCGGGCGTGCCCGGCTCCGCGCCGTCCTGCCGGCCCACGAAGAAGCGCCGCCGGTGCAGCACGGGGTGGTCGCGGCGCAGCCAGACGACCCGGCGCGCGAAGTCGAGGAGCGCGGCCCGCTCGTCGTCGAGGCCCTCCTCGCCGCCCCAGTCCATCCAGGTGATCTCGTTGTCCTGGCAGTAGCCGTTGTTGTTGCCGCGCTGGGTGCGCGCGATCTCGTCGCCGTGCGCGAGCATGGGCACGCCCTGCGACAGCAGCAGCGTGGCGAAGAAGTTCCGGCGCTGGCGCGCGCGCAGCGACCGCACGTCGGGGTCGTCCGTCGGGCCCTCGGCCCCGCAGTTCCAGGACCGGTTGTGGCTCTCGCCGTCGTTGTTGTCCTCGCCGTTCGCCTCGTTGTGCTTCTCGTTGTAGGACACGAGGTCGTTGAGCGTGAAGCCGTCGTGCGCGGTGACGAAGTTGATCGAGGCGATGGGCTTGCGCCCGCCGTGCTCGTAGAGGTCGGACGAGCCCGTGAGGCGGCTCGCGAGCTCGGGCAGCGTCGAGGGCTCGCCGCGCCAGAAGTCGCGCACCGTGTCGCGGTAGCGCCCGTTCCACTCGGTCCACAGGGGCGGGAAGCCGCCCACCTGGTAGCCGCCGTCGCCGAGGTCCCACGGCTCGGCGATGAGCTTGACCTGGGAGATGACCGGGTCCTGCTGCACGATGTCGAAGAACGCCGAGAGGCGGTCGACCTCGTGGAACTGGCGCGCGAGCGTGGCCGCGAGGTCGAAGCGGAACCCGTCCACGTGCATCTCGGTCACCCAGTACCGCAGCGAGTCCATGATGAGCTGGAGCACGTGCGGCGAGCGCATGAGCAGCGAGTTGCCCGTGCCGGTCGTGTCGAAGTAGTGCGCCTCGTCGCCGTCCACGAGCCGGTAGTAGGCCTTGTTGTCGATGCCGCGGAAGCTCAGCGTCGGGCCGAGGTGGTTGCCCTCCGCGGTGTGGTTGTAGACCACGTCGAGGATGACCTCGATGCCGGCCTCGTGCAGCGCCTTGACCATGGTCTTGAACTCCATGACCTGCTGCCCGCGCGTCCCGTGGGCGGCGTACCCGTTGTGGGGCGCGAAGAACCCGATGGTGTTGTAGCCCCAGTAGTTCGACAGCCCCTTCTCGACGAGCGTGGGGTCGTTGACGAACTGGTGCACGGGCATGAGCTCGACCGCCGTGACGCCCAGCGTCACGAGGTGCTCGACGACGGACGGGTGCGCCATCCCCGCGTAGGTGCCGCGCAGCTCGTCGGGGACGTCCGGGTGGAGCATCGTCATGCCCTTGACGTGCGCCTCGTAGATGACGCTGTCGTGGTAGTCCCGGTTCGGTGGGCGGTCGTGGCCCCAGTCGAAGAACGGGTTGATGACGACCGACATCATCGTGTGCCCGGCCGAGTCGTCGTCGTTGAGCGGGGGAGCGGGCGGGGGCGCGTCGTCCTCCTCGCCCTCGGCGGGCTCGTCCGCCTGCGCGACCTCGTCCGCGTCGGCGAAACGGTAGGAGAACAGCGACTCGTCGCCGTCGATCTGCCCCTCGATCGCCTTCGCGTACGGGTCGAGCAGGAGCTTCGCCGGGTTGCAGCGGTGGCCGTTCGCGGGGTCGTAGGGGCCGTGCACGCGGTAGCCGTAGCGCGTGCCGGGGCCCTTGCCCGGGAGGTAGACGTGCCAGACGTGCGCGTCGATCTCCTGGACGTCGACGCGGGTCTCGGTGCCGTCGTCGTCGAAGAGGCAGAGCTCGACGCGCTCGGCGATCTCGGAGAACAGCGCGAAGTTGGTCCCCGTGCCGTCGTACGTGGCGCCGAGGGGGTAGGGGTGGCCTGGCCAGGTCTGCATGTCCCTGAGGATGTCACGGGGTCCTGTTCGCTGTCGTCGCAGGAGGCCCCTCGGTGACGCGATCGATCTCGACCGGGGTCTCCGGCCGCGATCAGGGCAGTAATAGTGTGCCAAGCGGCGATCGACCTGGTGGTCGCCCCGCCCGTGCAGCGCACCGACGCGCCCGGAGGCGGACGGTCGTGCATCGCGCGGGCGGACCTGGTAGACCCGTGCCATGAGCACCCACGCACACCACCGCGACGACCTCAACCAGTCCGACATCGCGTCCGCCCGGCTGTCCCCGCGCCGCGAGGACGAGGGAGAGGGGTCCGGCGACGTGCTCACCGGGGGAGACGCGACGAAGGCGCCGCAGTCGCTCTCGGAGAACGAGCGCCGGCCCATCGACGGCGCGTCGTCGGGCACGTCCTGGGACGACCCGGACGAGCTCTAGGACGTTCGCGCGCGGCCCTCAGTCGACGCGCGGCAGGCGGTCGGCGTCGACCGCGATGAGCCGTGGCATCCCCGCGGGGGCGACGGCGCTGAGGGCGAGGTAGCGCGCCTCGGCCCGGTGCAGGCGGATGTGCTCGTCGACGGTCCAGTCGGGACCGTTGGTGAGCGGCATGCCGCACGAGCAGTCGATGGTGACGCGCCCGGCGGCGTCCTCGCGGACCTGCCCGATCGTCACGTGCTCCGACCGCGCGTCCGCCTTGGCGCGGCGCATGGTCGCGCTCACGGGCTCGGGCCGGTGGGCCTGGGGCGGGGGCGAGGCGGGTGCGTCGGTCACGGGCTCCGAGCCTAGACGCCGCCGGGACCTCGCCGCACCCGCCGTCGCGGCCCGTCTCAGTGGGTGTGCGCGAGCCCGAGCTCGTGCGCCCGCTCGTGCTCGCGCTCGGCGGCCTCGCGGGCGGCGATGCGCGCCCGGACCTCCTCGCGCCGCAGGGGCGGGACCGTCGTCGGCGGGTTCCGGCGTTCGGGCAGCTCGTCGAGCAGGCGCGCGACGATCGCGGTCACCTCGTCGACCGCACGCTCGAACGGCTCCTCGGTCGCGGCGCTCGTGCGCTGGATGCCCGTGACCTTCCGGACGAACTGGCGCGCAGCCGCCTCGATTTCCTCGTCGGTCGCGGGCGGCTCGAGGCCGCGCAGGGTCGTGATGTTCCGGCACATGCCTCGACGCTACGTGCGTGTGAGGAGCGCCACAAGAGTGACCGGGGTCAGGCGAGCCGGGCCGTCACCGCGAGGTGCTCGCCCGCCTCGACCCGCACGTCCGCCACCCGCACCCCCGGCGGCAGGTCGGCCGCGAGGTCGACGTGGCGCCCCTCGACCTTCGCCAGCTCGCCGCGCGCGACCACGAGCAGCGCCGCGACGACGGGGTTGCGGCTCGACAGCTCGAGGTCGCGGACGGTGAGCACCATGCGCGCGTCGACCTCGGCGGTGCCGGTCGCGCGCACGCTCGCCGAGAGCAGTCCCTTGCGCACGCGGGCGAACGCCTGGAGCGACACCGTGCGCGGCCCTGTCGCGACGAGGTCGACGTCGAGCGAGGCCAGCGTGAGGCCGATGTTCTGCAGCTCGGTGGCGACGATCCTCCGGGCGGTCGCGAGGACCGCCTCGCGCGGGGCGGAGACGCGGACGTGCCCGCCGAGGGGCGCGGCGTCGTCGGGCTCCACGCCCTCGACGGCGAGCGACCCGTCGGCGCCCTCGACCCAGCGGAAGCGCAGTCCCTCGATCTCGGCCGTGACGTCCACGGGGACGTCGTCGACCAGGAGCGGGTGCGCGTCGACCCGGAGTCGGCGCACCACCGCGTCCTCGCGCGAGCGGACGTGCTCGACGTCGACCGTCGGGGAGGTGCTGCGCCCGGACGAGGAGGCGGGGCGGTCTGCCCCGACCCGGACCCGGACACCCGTGAGGTCGACGTCGAGGCGAGAGACGTCCGCACCCTCGAGGTCGGCGTCGAGCCGGACGGCCGCCGTGCCCTCGACCTCGGGGCCCAGCGTGTCGAGGACGGCCGGCCGCAGGCGTGCGAGCAGCTCGGGGGCGGTCGTGGGACGCGGGGCCGCGCCGAGCGGCAGGACGTCGTGGGCGGGGCGCTGGTCGGGCATGCGCCGAGAGTAGACGACGAAGGCCGCCCCGGCGCCGGGACGGCCTTCGAGTGGTGGGCGATACTGGGATCGAACCAGTGACCTCTTCCGTGTCAGGGAAGCGCGCTACCGCTGCGCCAATCGCCCGGGTGCTGCATACGAGGTGGAGATGGGATTCGAACCCACGTATACGGCTTTGCAGGCCGCTGCCTCGCCTCTCGGCCACTCCACCTTGAGACGCGTCCTCTCATGCTCCCGGGGGAGCGGGCCAGAGAGTGGGCCTCCGAGCGGATGACGGGACTCGAACCCGCGACCCTCACCTTGGCAAGGTGATGCTCTACCAACTGAGCCACATCCGCGCGGCCGGTCCGTCGGGGGCTCTCACGAACCCCGTGGTGATCGGCGCGAAGCACATACTAGCCGACTTCCGCCCGGACCCGTGCATCCGGTCCAGGTGATGGTCGGCGCGAGAGAGGCCGCTCCGGACGGTGCCGGGGCGGCCTCTCTCGTCGTGCTCGTGGGCGATACTGGGATCGAACCAGTGACCTCTTCCGTGTCAGGGAAGCGCGCTACCGCTGCGCCAATCGCCCCAGAGGGGTGGTGCTGTTGCGAGGTGGAGATGGGATTCGAACCCACGTATACGGCTTTGCAGGCCGCTGCCTCGCCTCTCGGCCACTCCACCGCGACCTGCCCTCCGCCACCACGAGGGCGGCAGGAGAGTGGGCCTCCGAGCGGATGACGGGACTCGAACCCGCGACCCTCACCTTGGCAAGGTGATGCTCTACCAACTGAGCCACATCCGCGCGGCCGGACCCTGGAGCTTCGAGGAGTGTTTCCCCCGGCCCTCCGGCGTTCCGGCGCGTCCCAGACATTAGTCCACGTTCGCGTCCGGCGTCCAACCGGCCCCGCCGAGCCCGCGGTCGGTGCTCGGGGGCCGGGGTCCGGGCGGAGGGTGCGCCCTGGGTAGCGTGGTCCCGTGCCAGGACCTGGGAGAACACCCGCGGCGGGGTTCGCTCGCTTCGCCGGGCGCGCCGCGAGCGGCGTGCTCGAGTGCGTCGACCTCCGGCGCGAGCCGGAGCGGCTGGCCGACGACGGGCCGTGGTTCGTGGTCGCCGACTTCGACGACCCCGCCCGCGGCGGCCGGGCGCGCGCGTGGCGGTTCGCCGAGCGGCTCGCCCCGTCGGACCTGGACGCCGCCACGCCCGCGGGAGCAGCCGACCCGTGGCGCGGGCCCGACCCGACCGCGTGGCGCAGCTCCCTGGACCGGGCCGGCTACGAGGCCGCCGTCGCGCACGTGCGCGACGAGGTCCGGGAGGGCGAGGTCTACCAGGCGAACGTCTGCCGCGTGCTGGCGGCCCCTCTCGTCGGCCCGGGTGGCGTCGAGCCCGACGCCCGGGCCCTCGCGCGTCGTCTCGCCCGGGGCAACCCCGCTCCCTACGGGGGCGTCCTGCACGTGCCGGCGGGGTCCGGCGTCGACCCGGTGTGGGTCGTCAGCGCCTCGCCCGAGCTGTACCTCCGGGTCGCGGGGGGCACGGTGACGTCCGGACCCATCAAGGGCACCGCGCCCACCCCCGGAGGGCTCACGGCCAAGGACCGGGCCGAGAACGTGATGATCACCGACCTCGTGCGCAACGACCTCCAGCGCGTGTGCGACCCGGGGACCGTCGAGGTCACGGACCTGCTCGCGGTCGAGCCGCACCCCGGTCTGGTCCACCTCGTGAGCACGGTGACAGGACGCCTGCGCGCCGGGCTCGCGGGGTCGGCCGCGCTGTGGCCCGCGCTGCTCGAGGCCACCTTCCCGCCCGCGTCGGTGTCCGGGGCGCCCAAGTCGTCCGCGCTGCGGATCATCGACGCGCTGGAGCCCGTGCCGCGCGGCCCCTACTGCGGCGCCGTCGGCTGGGTCGACGGCGACGAGGCCGTGCTCGCCGTCGGGATCCGCACCTTCTGGTGGTCCGACGGCGTCCTGCGCTTCGGCACGGGTGCTGGGATCACCTGGGGTAGCGACCCTGCGCGCGAGTGGGAGGAGACCGAGCTCAAGGCGCGCCGCCTCGTCGGCCTCGCCTCGGGCACACTGGAGCCATGAGCACCCCTGCCGCCACGACACCGACGTCCGCGAGCACCACCGAGAACCTCGTGATCTGGGCCGACGGACGCCTCGTGGCGCCCGGCGAGGTCGCGCTCAGCGCGGTCGACCACGGCGTGACCGTCGGGGACGGCGTGTTCGAGACGTGCGCCGTGTTCGACGGCCGCGCCTTCGCGCTCACGCGCCACCTGCGCCGGCTCGCGCGGTCCGCCGCCGGGCTCGGCCTCGACGCGCCGGACGAGCGCCGCGTGCTCGACGGCGTCGAGGCGGTGCTCGCCGAGGCGGACGCGCGCACGCGTGCCGGCGCCGGGCCGGTGGGCCGGCTGCGCATCACGGTGACGGCCGGCGTCGGGCCGCTCGGGTCCGGGCGCACCCCCGGCGAGCAGACCGTCGTCGTCGCGGTCGGCCCGGCGGTCATCCGTCCCTCCGGCCGCGCGGTGCGGTCGCCCTGGACCCGGAACGAGCGCTCCGCCGTCGCCGGGCTCAAGACGACGTCGTACGCGGAGAACGTCGTGGCGCTCGCCGACGCCGTGGGCAAGGGCGGCGACGAGGCGCTCCTCGCGAACACGGCCGGCGACCTGTGCGAGGGCACCGGGGCGAACGTCTTCGTCGAGCGCGGGGGCGAGCTCGTCACCCCGCCCCTGTCCTCGGGCTGCCTCGCGGGCATCACGCGCGAGCTGCTGCTCGAGTGGGCGGCGGAGGACGGTCTGCCCGCGCGCGAGGCGCGTCCCGGCGAGCTCCCGTTCGCCGTGCTCGACGAGGTGACCGCGGGGGAGTCGGCGCTGCTGCTCACCGGCTCCGTGCGCAACGTCCAGCCGGTGACCTGGCTCGACGGCGCGGACGTGGCCGCGGGGGAGCTCTCCGTGGCGGCGCGAGACCTGTTCGAGCGGCGTCGTCGCGAGCGTCTCGACCCCTGAGGGCGGCCGGTTTTTCGATCCGGTCCGTTTCAGGCTAGTATCGACCACGCACTCGGGCGATTGGCGCAGTGGTAGCGCGCTTCGTTCACACCGAAGAGGTCACTGGTTCGAACCCAGTATCGCCCACCGAGCAGAGGCCGTCCCCGCACCCGCGGAGGCGGCCTCTTTCGTGTCCCGGTGCGCCGGCGGCCCGAGGATCCACGTCGGGACCCGTTCGCCCCCGTTGTGCCGTGCAGCGCCTCGGGAGGTTCACCGCGTGCTGAGCCCTCGCGGGTCCCGGGCCGGCGGCGGTCGTCGCGAGTCAGCCGGTCGTGGCGTCCGGCTCGCTCGGCGTCCGGACCTCCAGCCCGACGCCGGCTCCCGCGGCCTGGTCGGCCAGGTGCTGCCACGCGGCGGCGTCCGGGACGGCGCCGGGCAGCGGGGTGACGGTGATCATGCGGTCCGCGACCTCGACGTCGTCCACGCCGAGCTCGAACGCCCCGCGGATCAACGGCGCCAGGACCGCCATGTCCGCGTCGGGCGAGAGGTGTGCCACCAGAGGTCTTGTCGCCGGAGTGCCCGGGTCGCGGTCCTCGTCCCACCACCCGCTACGTCGTCGCCAGGCCGAGGGCCGCGAGCGTCGGCGCGGGGCGCCGTCGCGCGGTGGGGCGTCGTCCTCGGTTCGCGGGTGAGAGGTCCACGGTGTTCGTCCTCCGGCGTGCACGTGCGGGTCCGGACCCATCCTCGACCGGTTCGCGTTCGCGGGCCAGCACGGTAGCGCCGACGTCGAGGTCCCTCGCCCGGTGCGAGCCGGGACGATGCCTCCTAGGGTTCGAGGCATGTCGAGCAGGGGAACGTACGTCCTGGCCTCCGTGTCGCGTACGGTGCGCACCGTCGAGCTGGTCGCCGCGGCGGGCGCGCTGCGCCTCGCCGAGCTGGCCGCGTCTCTCGGGGTGAGCCGTCCGGGCGCGTTCCGCATCGCCCAGACCTTGGTCGCCCACCGGTGGCTCGTGCAGGGTGAGGACCGCCGGTACCGGATCGGGCCCGCGGCGCGGGACCTCGCGGACGCCACCGAGCCCGTGCGGGACGACACGAGGGGCGGGTGAAGCCCTGCCCGATCTCACTATGTGAGCGTTCCCATCGCACACGTGCACCGGATGAAACCGGACGAAGGGTGCTCGAAAAGCACGCATCCCCGTCCGAACCGCGCAAGCCGCCGGATCCTGGTCGAGCGTCCAGCCTGCACCGATCCCCGCAGCGGTGCACAGTGCTCGCGGGACCCGGTGCGGGCAGCGGCCCGCAGGCGTCCCCGCAGCAGCGACGGTGTCCTCGCCGGCAGCGCCCGGACCGCCTCGGCCGCGGTCGGCGAGGAACGGTCGTGGCGGTCGTGCTCACGGTGCCCCGGAGACCGTGAGGACGGACGGTCCTCCTCCGTGCGCAGGGGGCAAGGAGGAGGACCGGTCACCGCCGCAGCGCGGCGACGAGCCGGGCGATGTCCGCGCCGATGCGGTCCACGACCCGTCGGTGGACCTCCTCGGGGCGCCCGTACGGGTCTTCCACGTCGGGCGCCTCGCGCGTGAGGTCGACTCCTGCTCGTGCGCGCGGCGCGACGCCGAGCACCTCGGTGAGCCGCTCGGCGTCGTCCGCCCGGCCGGGCCACGGGCCCACGCGCTCCGCGAGCGCCGAGAGCTCCGTGAACAGCAGCGACCTGCGCAACGCCGACGGCGCCACCTCGAGCACGGCGGCCCGGTGACGGCGGGTCATCGCGAGCACCACGTCCGCGGACGCCACCAGTGCGGCGTCGAGGGGGCGGGCCACGAACCCCGAGGGGTCCAGGCCGCGGTCCTCCAACAGGCGCGCCACGGGAGGGGCGACCGGGGCACCGACGACCGCGGCGGTGCCGGCGCTGGCGACGTCGACGGAGCCGTCGAGCGCAGCGGTAAGCAGGAGCTGGGCCGCGGGAGACCGGCAGATGTTGCCGGTGCAGACGACGAGGACCGAGAGCACCGTTCATCCTTCCTGCGGTCGAGGGTCTGGGTAATGTAGCGCGGGCGACGGCCCCGTGACGGGGTCGTGTCATCGGGGGCGAGTCGCGGGGGGCGGCATGGTGCACGACGGGTGGGGCCCGGGATGGTCCGGGGCGGCGACGGTGGTCGCGTCCGACGAGGCCCCGGTGGCCGAGCGCGGACGACCCGCGCGGCGGGCGTCGACCGGGCGACGGCCGTCCCGGCGGACCCGACGACGGGTGGCGGCGGTCGTGGCGCTCGTGGTGGTGCTGGTCCTCGTCTGGATCGCCTGGCTCGTCGCGGACGTGCTGCGCGCCCGTGCCGCGCTCGAGGACGTCGCGGCCCGGCTCCCGGGTCTCCAGGAGCAGGTGCGCGCCGGGGAGGACGCCGGCCGGTCCGTCGACGAGGTGCGTCGGTCCGCGGCCGTCGCGGCCGCCGCGACGCACGGCCCGCCCTGGGTGGTGGCGCGCGCCCTGCCGTTCGTCGGCGACGACGCGCGGGCCCTGGGGGACGTGACGAGCGCCGTCGACCGGGTCGCGCAGGACGCGCTGCCGCGGCTCGCCGACGCCGTGGCGATCGCGTCGCCTGCGGTCGTCGCGCCGTCGGGCGGTGCCGTCGACCTTGCCCCGCTGGTCGAGGCGCGCGACGGCGTCGTGGCGGCCGACCGGGCGGTCGCGGCGTCGTTCGCGAGCGTCGCGAGCATCGACACGTCGACGCTCGTGGGCCCGCTCGCGTCGGCCGTGGACGACCTCCGCGACGAGCTCGGGGACGTCGCCTCGCAGACGGCGACCGCCGCGCGCGCGGTCGAGCTCGTCCCGCCGATGCTCGGGGCCGACGGCACCCGCGACTATCTCGTGCTCGTGCAGAACAACGCGGAACCGCGCGCGACCGGCGGGATCGCGGGCTCGGTGCTCCATCTCCGTGCGGAGTCGGGCGGCGTCGAGCTCGTGGACGTCCGTGCGGGGAGCGACCTCGGTACGGACCAGAGCGTCGTCGAGCTGAGCGGCGCGGAGGCGGCCCTGTTCGGCGACGACCTCGGCCGGTACATGCTCAACGTCACCTCGACGCCCGACTACCCCCGCGCGGCGCGCGTCGCGCGCGAGGCGTGGGCCCGCCACACCGGTGAGGACGTCGACGGCGTGCTGGCCGTCGACCCCGTCGCGCTCGCCGGGGTGCTGGGCGCGGTCGGGCCCGTCGTCGTCACGACGCCGGGGGGAGAGGAGCTGCGCCTCACGGGGGACGACGCCGCGGGCTACCTCCTCAACGGCGTCTACCGGGACTACGACGACCCGGCGGAGCAGGACCAGGTGCTGGGGCTCGTGGCGCGCCAGGTGTTCGCCGCGCTCACCGCGGGCACCGCAGACCCCGCGGGGGTCGTCGAGACGCTCGCGCAGTCGGCCCGGGAGGGTCGGCTGCTCGTCTGGTCCGCGCGCAGCCCGGAGCAGGAGCGTCTCTCGGGGACGGTGCTCTCCGGCGAGCTGCTGGGCCGGCGCCCCGCGGCGGGCGGCGAGCCGACCTCCCCGGTGGTGGGCGTCTACCTCAACGCGACGACGGCGTCGAAGACCGGGTACTACCTCGACTCGAGCGTCGCGCTCGACGACGTGACCTGCCGGCCCGACGGCTCCCAGGCGTTCACGCTCCGCGTCACGCTCACGTCGACCCTCTCCGCGGACGCGGCGGCCGAGCTCCCGGAGTACGTCCTGGGCGCGGGCGGCGACGGGACGATCCGCACCAACCTCCTCGTCTACGCGCCGGCCGGCGGAGGGATCCGCGGGTCGTCCGGCGCCGACGGCGACCCCGGGCTCTTCGCCCAGGTGCACGACGGCCTCGTGGTCGGAGGCCGGACCGTCGCGCTCGCCCCCGGGGGGTCGGCGACCTACGCGTACGAGGTCGTGAGCGGTCGGAACCAGCGCGGTGATGTTTCCGTGAGGAAAACTCCTGGTGCCAGGCATGAGACAACGGCCCTCTCCGCTACCGGGTGCCCGTGAGGTGTGTTCTTCTGGAGAGGCACACGGCGGGGGCCCGTGCGCACGGACGGCGCGGTGACGACGTCCACGTCAGGCTCCCGCACCAGTCGACAGGGCAGGGGGCCTCTGACATGAAGATCCGATACGCCGCGACCACGCTCGTCCTCGCCGCCGCGCTCGCCGCGGCTCCGGCCGTCGCCAACGCCTACGAGGCCGACGAGTACGAGGTGGGCGTCTCCACCACCACACCCGCCGTCGGGGAGTCGTTCACCGTCACGGTGGGCGGCCCGGCCGGGAACCCGACGATCACGCTGACGATCTCGTCGCCCGACGTCCCGGACGGCGCGATCACCATCGCGGGCACGAAGGCGCTCACGAAGAGCACCACCGACGGGTTCGCCTCCTTCGAGGTCACTCTGTCGCAGCCGGGCACCTACTCCCTCGTGGCGACCGACGCGGACGGCACGGTGCTCTCCAGCCAGCAGATCGTCGCCGTCCCGGCGGACGGCGCGGGCAGCGGGAGCGGCTCGGGCTCCGGCGCGGCCGGTGGCTCCGCGGGCAGCGGCTCCACCTCGGGGGGCGGCGGGCTCGCGCAGACCGGTTCCGACGACGTGCTGCTCCTCGGCGGAGCAGCGCTCCTCGTCGCCGGCGGCGCGACCGCGGTCGTCGTCGCGCGGAGCCGCCGCCGGTCCACCGGCACCCAGGCCTGACGGGGGTGCCCGCTCCGGCGGGCACTCCCTCGGGCCACCCCGGTCGTCCGACGACCGGCCGTCGCCGTGACGAAGACGTCCCGGTCCGCGACGGAGACACTCGCCAGGCCACCGCTTGGACGGTGGCGCGAGCGCGCCCCCGGGCAGCCGCGCCGTCGGACCTCGCGTGCGCCGCCAGGACGTCGCAGGGGGCACCATGACGTTGGAGAAGGACCACGAGATCGGCACGGTCGAGCGGGAGGGTGCGGGCACGCCCGCAGACGTGCCGGCGTTCGACACCGGGCAGCTCGTCCGGATCGCCCTGGGCGCGTACCGACGCCCGGGCTGGAAGGCGCGGCTGTCTCGCCGCGTTGCGGCGGTCGACGCGCTCGCCATCTCGGCGGCGATCGCGACCGCCTATCTCGTCCGGTTCGACGGGATCGACGGGACGGTCCTGGACCTCCAGTACCTCGCCATCTCCGTCGGCCTGCTGGTCGGCTGGTGGTGCGCGCTGCGGGCGGCGTTCTCCCGGGACAGCCGCAGCCTGGGCTCGGGGGCGCCGGAGTACGCGCGCGTCGTCAACACGACCGTCGCCGTGTTCGGAGTCGTCGCGATCGCGGCCTACCTGTTGCGCTACGACCTCGCCCGCGGCTACGTCGCGATCGCGCTCCCCGTCGGCCTGGTGCTCCTCGTGCTGGGCCGCTGGGCGGTACGGCGCCGGCTCGTGAGCCTGCGTCGGCGTGGCCGCTGCCGCTCCCGGAGCCTCGTGGTCGGTGGCCGCGACGGCGCCGCGCACCTCGTCGAGCGGCTGCGCGAGGCCGCGGACAGCGGGTACGAGGTCGTCGGCGCCTGCGTGCCCGGCGGACCCGTCGAGCCGCACGAGAGGGTGGCGGGCGTGCCCGTCGTCGGAGAGGTGTCCGACACCGCCCGTCTCGTCGAGCCGCTCCGTGCCGACACCGTCATGGTCACCGGGTCCGACCTCGTCACGCCCCGGACCGTCAAGCGCCTCGCGTGGGACCTCGAGCCCTGGGGTGCCGACCTCGTGCTCGCCCCCGCGCTCACGGACGTCGCAGGCCCGCGCATCCGGACGCGCCCCGTGGCGGGGCTTCCGCTGCTCCACGTCGAGGCGCCCGGATACTCCGGTCCGCAGCACGTGCTCAAGCGTGCTTTCGACGTGGTCGGGGCGCTCTGCCTCATCGTGCTGTTCTCCGTGCCGCTGCTCCTCACGGCGGTCGCGGTCCGGCTCACGAGCCGCGGCCCGGTGCTGTTCACCCAGGAGCGGGTCGGGCTGCGCGGCGAGCCCTTCACGGTGCTCAAGTTCCGCTCGATGGTCGTCGACGCCGAGGAGCACCTCGGGGACGTCCTCGGGGCCGACACGGTCGGGGTGTTCTACAAGCCCAGGCAGGACCCGCGCGTGACCCGGGTCGGCGCGTTCATCCGCCGCTACTCGATCGACGAGCTCCCGCAGCTCTTCAACGTGCTGGGCGGGTCCATGAGCCTCGTCGGACCGCGCCCGCAGATCGCGCTCGAGGTCGACCAGTACGACGACGAGATCGGCCGTCGGCTGCTGGTCAAGCCGGGGCTCACGGGTCTGTGGCAGGTGTCGGGGCGCAACAACCTCACGCTGGAGGAGAGCGTCCGGCTCGATCTCTACTACGTGGAGAACTGGACGGTGACGGGAGACCTGCTCATCCTGCTGCGGACGCTGCGAGCGGTGGTGGGTCGTGACGGCGCCTACTAGCCGACGGGTCGTCATCACGCAGCCGTACGTCCCCGCCTACCGCGAGAGGCTGCTCGGCCTCGTGGTCGAGGGCCTCGCCGAGGTCCGGGTGGACACGCACGTCTTCTACGGCGGCGACGTCGAGCAGATGCGGCGCCGTCGAGAGCGCGGCGACCTGGTCGAGCCACCCTGGGCGACGGAGGTGCCGGTGCGCACCGTGCGGGTCGGGAGAGGTGGCCGGCATCTGCTCCGCCGTGTCGTCCCGCCGGGGTGGCGCGACGCCGTGCTCGTCACCGAGATGCAGGCGGGCAACCTGGACGCGCTCTCGGCGGCGCTCCGCGGGAGGCCGTACGTGACGTGGGGCCACGGCGCGTCCTACACGGCGGACGAGGTGGGCCTCGCGGAGCGCTGGGAGGCGTGGCTGAACCGCCGGGCGCGGCACGTGCTCACCTACACCGACGCGGGCAGGCGGCACGTCGTCGAGACGGCCCGCGTGCCGGCCGACCGGGTGACCTCGTTCGGGAACAGCACGGACACCCGGACCCTCCGCCGCGAGCGGGACGCGCTCGACGCGGGAGCGGTCGACGCGTACCGGGCGGCCGTGGGTCTGCCGGCGGACGCGCGCGCCGCGCTCCTGCTCGGTGCGCTGAACGAGCACAAGCTGCCGGAGCTGGTCGTCGAGACCGCCCGGACCGTGCTCCGGCGCGACCCGGCAGCCTGGCTGCTCGTGGCCGGCGAAGGGCCCGCCCGGGGCCTGTTCGAGGGCCTGGCCGCCGAGACCGGACGCGTCGTCCTGCTGGGGCAGGTCGACGCGCGGGGGACGGCGCGCGCGGCGGCCGTGTCGCGGGTGCTGCTCAACCCGGGACGGGTCGGGCTCGTCGCGGTCGACGCCCTGGTGCTGGGCCTGCCGGTGCTCACGAGCGACGCCGGGCGGCACGCACCGGAGATCGAGTACCTCACCGAGGGCTCCGACCTCTTCACGGTCCCCGCGACGCCCACCGACCTCGCGGACGCCTGGCTGCGTCTCACGGCACAGGACCGTCGCCCGCGCACCGACGGCGAGGTGCCGTCGACGGAGGCGGCGGCCGAGCGGATCGTCCGCGCGGTGCACGCGGTCGTGATGGAGGCGGCATGAGGGTCGTGCACTACTACGCCAGGTTCCTGGCCCACCCGTCGGGCGTGACCGAGTCGATCGAGAACTGGGTACGGCAGGCCCACCGGGCGGGCCGGGAGGTCGTGGTCCTGTGCGCGAGCGTCCCCGACCCGCGCGAGCTGCCCACCGACCTGCGGGGGTGCGTCCGGACCGTCTCCCACGTGGGGCGCGGACGCACGAGCTGGGTGCCGACCGGCCTCGCCGGCGAGGTGGGCGAGGGGGACGTCCTCTACCTCCACGAGGGCTGGGTCCTGAGCAACGTCGCGGCGGCGCGCAGCGCCCGGGCGCGCGGCGCCGTCGTCGTGCTCATGCCGCACGGCGTCTACGAGCCGGGCGTCACGACGCGCCTGCGCGACCTCGCCGGCGCGCGACGGGCCGCGGAGGCCTCCGTCGTGCGTCGGGCCGACTGGCTGCACGTCTTCTACGCGTCCGAGGGCCCGCTCGCGGACGGCGTGGCGGGCGGCCGGTCCGGGGACACGCTCGTGCTGCCCAACGGCGCACCGTCCCCGGCCGAGGTGCCCCGGTGGGTGGGCGGGGGCGACTACTTCTTCTGGATGGGACGGTACGACCCCGACCACAAGGGGATCGACAACCTCCTGCGCCGCTGGGCCGAGCTGCCCGCGCCGCGCCCGCGCCTCGTGCTCGCGGGCCCCGACTTCCGGGGCGGTCGTGAGCGGACCGCTCGACTGGTCCGCGACCTCGGGCTCGGTGACTGCGTGGAGCTGCGCGGGAACGCGCGGGGCGAGGAGAAGTGGCTCCTCGTCACGGGCTGCCGTGCGTACCTGCATCCGTCGCGCTGGGAGTCGTGCAGCATCACGGTGCTCGAGATGCTCGCCGCGGGGGTGCCCGTCGTGGTCTCGTCGACGATCCACGCGGCCGAGCCCTTGCGCGCTGCGGGCGTGGCCGTCGTCGCCCACGTCGACCGTCCGGGGGGGCTGCTGGGCCCGCTCCAGGAGGTCGACGAGAACCGGGACCTCGGCCGCCGCGCCCGGGAGTGGACCGAGCGCGCGGCGACGTGGGACCGCGTCGGTGCTCGGTACGGCGACTGGCTGAGCAGGGTCGAGGAGGGAGCGGTCCGATGATCGTGGTGGTGGACCCGGGAGCGGCGTCGACGAACGTCGGCGACCAGATCATCTCGGAGGCGGTCGACGCCGAGCTCGTGACGCCGCTGCGCGAGCAGGGCCACGAGGTCGAGCTCGTGCCCATGCACGGGCGGCTGACCACGGCGCACCGGGCCGCCCTGCGGCACGCGCGCTCCGTGATCGCGTGCGGGACGAACCTCCTCTCCGACCACATGCGGTTCCGCCGCGCGTGGCACTGGCCGGCCGACGACGTCGACCTGTGTCGAGGTCGGCTGACGTTCCTCGGCGTCGGCTGGTGGCAGTACCAGCGGGCCGGGATCGACCCGGTCTCGGCCGCGTGGCTGCGCTCGCTCACGGGCGACGTGCCGTGGGCGGTGCGCGACGAGTACTCGCTCGCCCGGCTCCGCCGCGCGCGCGTGCCGGCTGTCCACACGAGCTGTCCGACGCTCTGGGGCGTGGAGAAGCAGACGCTCCCGTCCGACGAGCGGCGGGTCGTGGTCACGTTCACCGACTACAGCCAGGACCCGCTGGCGGACAGGAGGCTGGTGCACGCGCTCGCCGAGCGGTTCGACGAGCTCCTCTTCTGGCCGCAGGGCCCGGGCGACCGCGAGTACGTGGACGGCGTCCGTCGCGGGACGGGCACGATGCTCGGCCCCCGCCTCGAGGACTTCGACGCGGTGCTCGACGAGCCGGGGACCGCGTACGTGGGCCTGCGCCTCCACGGCGGTATCCGGGCGATGCAGCGGGGCGTGCCCACGCTCGTCCTGTCCATCGACAACCGCGCACGGGAGATCGCGCGGTCGGTCGGGCTGCGCGCGCCGTCGCGGAACGCGGCGCGGCGCTACCGGGAGGACCTGCGGTCGGGCGAGGTGGTCCGCATCGACGTGCCACGGGACGCCGTCGACTCCTGGCGTGCGCGATGGGGGATCGGGTCGTGACGGGGCGTCGGCCGGAGGCGACGGCCGTGCTGTCCGTCCCCGGGCACGCCGCCGCACGCGCGGACCGTGCCGCCGACTACGTGCTCGTCACCGACGAGCAGGGGTGGCACGACGCGGTGGCCGCGGGCCTGGACCCCGTGGCCACGCACCTGCGGTTCAGCGTCACGGACCGCCGCTCCGACGCCGCGGCTCGGCTCGGGCGGCTCGTCATGCCCTGGCGGTGGCGGCGGACCGTCCTCAACACCGGGATCGGCGTCGTGTACTGGCGGCGCGGGGCCCCGCTCGCGCCGCGCCTCGGCGCGCTCCTCGCGGGGAGCAGGCTCGTGAGGCTGACGCATGACCCCTCCTGACGTGCTGCGCCGCTCGCTCGCGGCACCGGCGACGGCCCTGACCCGCCCGCTCGTCCTCTCCCAGGCGGCGGCCAGCGCCGCGGGCGCGTTCGTCGTGCTCCTGGGCGCGTGGCACATGGAGCCCGCCGAGTTCGCGAGCTTCAGCCTCGCGCTGCTGGTGCTGAACGTCGGTACGGGCCTGGTGCGCAGCGGCCTCTTCCAGCCCGCGCTCATCGAGCGGCGCACGGACCCGCACGCCGTGGTCCCGGCCCGCTACGTCGTCGTCGCGGCGGGGGCGGTCGCGGCCCTGGTCGCCGCAGCGGACCTCGCCGTGACCGCGCTCGGTGCCGGCGGAGCGGTCGCGCTGGGGTCCCTCAGCGTCGCGCCGGTCGTGCAGGACTGGCTGCGGTTCCGGTGCATCGGTCAGGGCCGCAACGGCGCGGTCGCGCTCTCGGACGGGGTCCGCCTCCTGCTCGTGCCCGCGGTCCTCCTCGTCAGCGGCTCCTCGCAGCCGCTCGTGGCCTTCTACGCGGTGTGGTGCGCGGGCTACGCCGTCGCGGCCGTCCCGCTCGCGCTGGCCGCCCGACGCGTGGACCGGTACTCGCGGTACGCGGGGTACGGGGCCCGGGCGCGCTCCCAGGCGTACGAGTTCCTCGTCGCGCAGCTCGCGACGACGGTGCCGCTCCTGGTGCTCGGGGCGCTCTCCGTGAGCGCGAGCATCGGTGCGTTCCGGCTCAGCCAGACGCTCTACGGTCCCGTGAACGTCCTCTTCGCCGCGGTCGCGCTGAACCTGCTCTCGGACGCGGTCGGCACGGCCGACCGGCCCGACGACGCCACGCTCGTCCGGCGCGCACGACGTCTCGGCCTGCTCTCCGCGGGGGGCGCGACGGTGCTCGGAGTCGCGCTGGTCGTCGTCGCCGCAGCCGGGACGGTGCACCTGTCGGGCATCGAGCGCGGGGAGCTGGCCGTCGCGCTCGCTGCGGTGGGTTGCTTCGCGGCCTGCGGCGGCCTCGTCGGACCGCACCTCGTGGTCATGCGGATCTTCAAGGCGCAGTCCGTCGTGACCCGGGCACGGGTGGGGATGGTGGCCGTGACATGGTGCGGGTTCGTGGTCGGATACCTGGCCGGAGGGCCATTCTCGAGCCTCGCCCTCGGATTTGTCCTCGGGGGTGCGGGATACGTCGCGTTCTTCCTTCCCGCCGCGGTCCGGACGTACCGCGGGGTGGCGGTGTGAAGCGCGTTCCAGGGGGTGGCGGGAAGTCGATGCGCAGGTATTTTCCGGCGCGGCGGGGGAAATGCGTACGAAGCGCTTCCACGCATTCTCGCGCGGGTGCGGCGCGCGAGGTCACGGAGCCTGTGCCCGACAGCGTGACGGTACGCCGTCCGCACGCAGGAGAGGCCGCCCGCGGCCGCTTCGTGGGGGCTCGGCAGGGCCGGTGCGGGACGTGACACGAGGACAGGTGATGGACTGTGCATGACCGTTCGATGGCTCGCGCTGTCCGGCCGCAAGGAGCCGCGGTGCAGCCTGGTCGCGTCGAGGACCGCGCCGGCGGCCGGGGCTCCTCCGGGCAGACGGGCGGATCCGGGCGCCCCGGCGGCAGCGGGGCGGAGAGCCGTGGCGGCTCGCGCGACCCCGTGCTGGCGCTGGCACGGGGGCTGCTGTACTGCGGGCTCGTCCTCGTCTCCCTGCTGGTCCTGCGGGTGGGCGTCGGAGTCACGGCGGGGGACGTCGTCCTGCTCGCGAGCCTCGCGCTGTGCCTTGCGGCGGTGGGGCGGCCGCCGACGCCTCATCCGTACGGCGCGTGGGCGCTGCCCGCGTGCCTCCTGCTCGTCGTCGGGGGCTGCCTCGCGACCGCGGGCTCGCCGGCGCCCGTGGAGAGCCTCGTCAGCCTGCTGCGGGTGCTCTACGTCGCCCTGGCACTCCCGTGGCAGCTCGCGGTCCTGCTCGACGACGAGCGACGCCTGCGCCGCGGGCTCGTCGCGTTCGGCGTCGGAGCCGCTCTCTGCTCGCTGGGCACGCTCGTGCAGTACGCGCTCGGGCCCGGGGCGATCCCGGGCGGCGTCGTCACGACGGCCGGGCGCTACACAGGGTTCACCGGGCACGTGAGCGACACGGGTGCCGTCGCGTCGCTCGCCGTGGTGATCGGCCTGTCCGGGCTGACGCACGGCCTGGGGCGCCTGCAACGGCTCCTGCTCGTGGGCGTGGCGCTCTCGGGGATCGTCGGGCTCGTCCTCAGCGGCAGCGTGAGCGGCATGCTGGCGGCCGTCCTCGGGAGCGCGACGCTCCTCGTCCTGCGCGGGATCCCGCTCGGACGGGTCGCCGTCGCTGCGGTCGTCGCGGGCGCGGCGCTGTGGTTGGCGGGTGGCGTCCTCGGGGAGACGCAGGGTGCGCTGCGCCCCGCCGAGCGTGTCAAGCAGGTGCTCGGGCTCTCCGGCGGGGATGCGTCGCTCAACACGTCCGCGTCGCGGTGGGACACCATCGTGCTCGGTTGGCGCGGCTTCCTGGAGGACCCGTTCACCGGAGCGGGCCTGGACGCGCGGTCCTCCCTGGTGGTCGAGACGCTCGGCGTGCACAGCCTGCCGGTCGCGGCGCTGTACCAGGGCGGCGCGGTCTTCGCCCTCGGACTGCTCGGCTGCCTCGTCGTCGCGGTCGTCAGGGCCGTGCGGGCCGTGCCTCGGACGCCGATCCAGGTCCGGGTCCTCGCGGTGGGGGTCACGGCGCTCGTCTTCAGCGCCACGGCCCCCAGCCTGTACAACCGCTACCTGTGGGTCCCGGTCGCGCTCGTCGCCGCGGCTGCCGTGCTCGCGCCGGAGGGCCGCCCGGGTCGCGAGGCTCACCGCGTGTAGGCCTGCTCCAGCTCCTCGGCCACGGTCTCCATCGAGTAGTCCTCCCGGACGAGCTCGCGGGCCCGCACGCCCGTCGCCCGGCGGTGGGCCGGGTCGTCGAGGAACGCCGCCACCGCGGCGACGAGGTCGTCGACGTCCTCGCCGACGACCGCCCCGGCGCCCGCACGCTCGACGGGCGCCGCCAGACCGCACGACCGCGTGACGACGACCGGGACCCCGCACGACATCGCCTCGAGCACGCTCATGGGGAACGGCTCGTCGACCGACGGCAGGACGTACAGCGCGGACCGGGCGAGGCGTCGCGCCGTCCGCTCGGGGGGCAGCGCGCCCTCCCACGTCACCCGGGCGCGAGCGTCGCCGGGCAGGTCGGCGATCCGCTCGCGCACCGCCGCGGCCTGGCCCTCGTCGGGCCCGACGAGGGTGAACCGCGCCGTGGGAAAGCGGGGTGCGAGGCGAGCCGCGGCCTCCACGAAGTCCAGGGGGCGCTTGCGCGCGTGCAGCCGCGCGAGGAACAGGACCTCCGGGTGGCGCGGGTCCGCGAGCGGCGCCCCCTCGGCGGGCAGAGGCACTCCGTTGACGAGGCGGCGCACGGTCGCCGCGCGGCCGAAGAGCGTGCGCAGGCCGGCTTCCTCGACGGGGGTGAGCGCGAAGCTCGTGGACGCCCGGGCGACGACGCGCCGGGTGAGGACGGCGTCGAGGGGTGCGGCGAACGGGTGCCCGGACGGCATGACCATGCCGTGCGTCTGCGTCACGAACGGCTTGCCCGAGCGGCTCCAGGCGGCGGCCGCCGGCAGGGTGACGAGGTCGCGTGCGAGATGGACGTGGGCGACGTCGGCGCGCGCACCGTGGGTGCGGATCCATCGCACCATCGCCGGAGCGGCGAGCCCCGCGAAGCCGGTGCCCGGGACGGCCCGCACCGCGGGGAAGGTGACGACGGGCACGCCGTCCCACGTCGTCGGGAGGCGGTCGAAGCCGGACGCCGCGGCGACCAGGACCGCGTCGTGGCCTCGCGCGCGCAGGGAGCGGACCTGGTTCGTCGCGACGCGGACCGGGCCGCCGTAGGCGCCGTCGGGCGTCAGGAGCGTGGCGACGTGCAGGACGCGCAGGCGGGGCGGCACGTCAGAACCGTGTGCGGTCGGAGAGCGACCGCCCGTCCCAGACCCCGCCGTCGGGCACCTCGCCACGGACGACGGACCCCGGTGTGACGAGCGCGGAGCGCCCGATCCGCGTGCCTCCGAGGACGACGCACCGCGCCGTGACCCACGCGCCCGGACCGACGTGCACCGGCGCCGTCACCAGCCCCATGTCCGTCCTGTGTCGGTGGCTGCCGGTGGTGACGAGGGTGTCCTGGGACAGCACGGCGTCGTGCCCGATCCAGACGTCGTCCTGGTTGTGGATCCAGACACCTTCACCGATCCAACAATTTGCTTCGACATGAATCTTCCATGGGAATCGCACGCGCGTACGAGGGCGGAAGACGACCCCCTCGCCGATATGGGCACCGAAGGCGCGCAGCACCGCGACGCGCAGGCGCGAGCTGATCTGCCACGGGTTCGAGACGAACAGCAGCTCGGCCGCACCCCAGAGATACACGAGCGCGCCCGGGCGACCCCAGGACGTCTTTTCCCCGGGTGCCTCCGAGAGCGGTACGACCCGAATTCCGTCGCGTTCTTCCTGTGCTGTCATCTGCCCCCCAGCGAATGTGCCCGAACGTCGTTATCGTGAGTGCGTGAGCATCTCGGGAACGCGCATCCTGGTGATCGGCGCCAACTATGCCCCTGAACCTACCGGAAATGCGCCCTACACGTCGGCGCTGAGCCGTGCGCTCGTCGCGCACGGCGCTCGGGTGCGCGTCGTGACGACCTACCCCCACTACCCGCAGTGGCGCGTGCGCGAGGGTGATCGAGGGTGGGCGCGCCGAGAGCGCATCGACGGCGTCGACGTGCTGCGCCTGCGGCACTACGTCCCGCGGTCGCCGACCACGGCGCGCCGTCTGCTCGCCGAGCTGAGCTTCGGGGTGCGGTCTGCCGCGGTCCGCTGGCCCGACGCCGACGTCGTCCTGCTCGTCTCGCCCTCGCTGTTCGCGGCGGCCGTCGCGATGCTGCGCCTGCGGGCCGGTCGTGCCCTGGCCCCCCGCCGCGCGCGGAGGACGGCGCTCCCAGGGGTCGTCCTGTGGACCCAGGACCTCTACTCGCTCGGCGTCGCGGAGACCGGTACGGCGTCGGGTCTCGCTGCGCGGGCGGTGAGCGCCGTCGAGCGGTTCACCGCCCGCGGTGCGGACGGCGTGGTCGCCATCCACGAGAGCTTCGCGCGCCACCTCCGCGAGTCGCTCGGTGTCGACGCCGCTGCCCTGCGCGTCGTGCGCAACTGGACCCACCTCGCGGACGACGTGGAGCCTGCGGAGCGACCGGCCGTGCGCGCGGCCCACGGGTGGGCCCAGGACGAGACCGTCGTGCTGCACGCGGGCAACCAGGGGGTGAAGCAGGGGCTCGAGAACGTGGTCGAGGCGGCGCGCCGCGCCGACGCGCAGGGGGCTGCGGTGCGTTTCGTGCTCCTGGGGGACGGGAGCCGGCGGGCCGCCCTCGAGGCCGCCGGGGCAGGTGTCCGCAGCCTGCAGTTCCTCGACCCCCTGCCCGACACGCAGTTCCGTGCCGCGCTCCGTGCTGCGGACGTGCTGCTGGTCAACGAGCTCGCCGGGCTCGCGGAGATGTCCGTACCGAGCAAGCTCACGTCCTACTTCCACGCGGCGCGACCCGTGCTCGCCGCGTCGTCCGAGCGTTCGACGACCGCGGCGGAGCTGCGCGCGTCCGGCGGGGGCGTTCGGGTCGACCCGGAGGACCCGCAGGCGCTCCTCGACGCGGCGCTCGTGCTCGCGGCCGACCCAGGACGGCGGGACCGTCTCGGGGCCGCGGGTCGTCGATACCGCGACGAGAGGCTCACGGAGGGCGCGGCGGTCGACGCGTTCGCGGCGGTCCTCGCCGCGACCGCCCGCCGCCCGGTCCCGGAGCCGCGCACGAGCGCGGTCGCGACGGACGCGACGGCCACCGCTGCCCTCGCCACCGCGACGACCACCGCGACCGCGGGCACCGGGGCTCGCGCCACCGCACGGGCGGCCGACGGCGCTCCTCGTGCCCCGGACGTCGCCCGCACGTAGCCATCGGCCGCCGCGCCGCCGCACACCACACGGGGGGAACCATGAAGAAGGCACTCATCTCGGGCATCACCGGACAGGACGGCTCCTACCTGGCGGAGCTCCTGCTCCGCAAGGGCTACGAGGTGCACGGCCTGATCCGCCGCGCCTCGACGTTCAACACGGCACGGATCGACCACCTCTACCAGGACCCGCACGAGGAGGGCGCGCGCCTCTTCCTGCACTACGCGGACCTGTCCGACGGCGCCCGGCTCGTCACGCTCCTCTCGCAGATCCGTCCCGACGAGGTCTACAACCTCGCGGCGCAGTCGCACGTGCGGGTGTCGTTCGACGAGCCCGAGCACACCGCGGACACGACCGGGACGGGCGCGATCCGGCTGCTCGAGGCGGTGCGGCTCGCGGGCGTGGACACGCGCTACTACCAGGCGTCGTCGTCCGAGCTGTTCGGGTCCACCCCGCCGCCGCAGGGCGAGACGACGCCGTTCCACCCGCGGTCGCCGTACGCGGCGGCCAAGCTCTACGCCTACTGGATCACGAAGAACTACCGCGAGGCGTACGGCATGTTCGCGGTCAACGGGATCCTGTTCAACCACGAGTCCCCGCGTCGCGGCGAGACGTTCGTGACGCGCAAGATCACTCGCGCGGTCGCCGCGATCAAGGCCGGCCGGCAGCAGCACCTGTACCTGGGCAACCTGGACGCGGTCCGCGACTGGGGGTACGCGGCCGAGTACGTCGAGGGCATGTGGCGCATGCTGCAGGCCGAGACGCCGGACGACTACGTGCTCGCCACGGGGACGGGCCTTACGGTGCGCGACTTCCTCGAGGAGTCGTTCTCGCACGCGGGTCTCGACTGGGAGCAGCACGTGCGGTTCGACGAGCGCTACCTCCGTCCGGCGGAGGTCGACGCGCTCGTCGGCGACCCGAGCAAGGCTCACGCCGACCTCGGGTGGAAGGCCACGGTCGACGGCCGCGAGCTCGCCCGAATCATGGTGGACGCCGACCTGCAGGCGCTCGACCACGCGGGCTCGCCGTGGATCGACGAGGTGGCGCTCGCGACGTGGGACGCCGCGTGAGCGCGCAGGACCCGGTGGCCTTCGAGCCCGGACCGCTCGACCGCGACGCGGTCTTCTACGTCGCGGGCCACCGTGGGCTCGTCGGCTCCGCCGTCTGGCGCCGCCTCGAGGCGGCGGGGTTCGGTCGGCTCGTGGGCCGCACGTCGGCGGAGCTGGACCTCACCGACCGCGACGCCGTCTTCGCGCTCTTCCGCGCCGAGCGGCCGCGCTACGTCGTGCTCGCGGCGGCGAAGGTGGGCGGGATCCTCGCGAACGCGACGCACCCGGTGGACTTCCTCTCCGAGAACGTCCGCATCCAGGTCAACGTCCTGGACGCCGCGCGCGCGGTCGGGGTGGAGCGGCTGCTCTTCCTCGGGTCGTCGTGCATCTACCCGCGCCTCGCGCCCCAGCCGATCGTCGAGGAGTCGCTGCTCACGGGGCACCTCGAGCCGACGAACGACGCGTACGCGATCGCGAAGATCGCGGGCATCCTGCACGTGCAGGCGGTGCGCCGCCAGGACGGCCTGCCCTGGATCTCTGCGATGCCGACGAACCTCTACGGGCCGGGTGACAACTTCTCCCCGCAGGGCTCCCACGTGCTGCCCGCGCTGATCCGGCGCTACGACGAGGCGGTGCGCAGCGGCTCGCGCGTGGTGACGAACTGGGGGACGGGGACGCCCCGGCGCGAGCTCCTGCACAGCGACGACCTGGCCGACGCGTGCCTGCACCTCCTCGAGCACTACGACGGCGCCGAGCACGTCAACGTGGGTACCGGCCACGACGTGACGATCCGAGAGATCGCGGAAGCGGTCGCGGACGTCGTCGGCTACGACGGCGAGACCCGGTGGGACACGTCGAAGCCGGACGGCACGCCGCAGAAGCTGCTCGACGTGTCGCGCCTGCGCGCGACCGGCTGGGAGGCGCGCACCGGGCTGCGCGAGGGCCTCGAACGGACCGTGGCGTGGTACCGCGAGCGGGCCGGGCTGGTGCGCGGATGACCCGCGCCGGCGGGGGTGCGCCCAGGCTCGCGACGGGCGAGGGGCTGTGCGAGATTGGGGCGGTCGTGGGTCGACGCTCAGGGGGAGCGGGCCGGTGAGGGGGACGACGATGGAGCTCAAGGACTACCTGCTCCTGCTGCGCAGGCGGTGGGTCACGGTCGCCGTCGCGGCGGCGCTCGGACTGGTGCTCGCGGGTGCCTACTCGTTGCTGAGCACACCGACGTACTCCGCGCGGTCCCAGGTCTACGTGTCCGTGCAGGGGTCCGACTCGACGACGGACCTCCTCCAGGGCTCGAACTTCACGGTGCGCCAGGTGAAGTCGTACATCGAGCTCGTGACGAGCCCGCGCGTCCTGGACCCCGTCGTCGACGAGCTGGGGCTCGCGGACGACGCGGCGTCCCTCGCCCAGCGCGTGCAGGCGGACTCGCCGCTCGACACGGCGCTCGTCAACGTCACCGCGACCGACGAGTCGCCCCAGCTCGCGGCCGAGATCGCGAACGCGACCGCGCGCTCGCTCGCCTCGGTCGTCGCCGAGCTCGAGACGCCGGTCGGCGGCGGGGACTCGCCGGTGCAGATCAGCACGGTCAGGGCGGCGTCCGTGCCGACGGCGCCCGCGTCGCCGAACCTGCGGCTCAACCTCGTGCTGGGGCTCGTGATCGGCCTCGCGGTCGGGGTCGCGGTGGCCGTGGTCCGCGAGCTGCTCGACACGCGCGTCCGGTCCACCGCCGACGTCGAGGACGTGACGGACGCGCCGGTGCTCGGCGTCATCGGGTACGAGGCCGACGCGCCGGAGCACCCGCTCATCGTGCAGGAGTCGCCGCAGGCGGTACGTGCCGAGGCGTTCCGACGGCTGCGTACCAACCTGCAGTTCCTCGAGCTCGGACCGGCGGCGCGCACGTACGTCATGACGTCCGCGCTGCCCGGCGAGGGCAAGACCACCACGAGCGTCAACCTCGCGATCACCCTCGCGGACGCCGGCCAGCGCGTCGTGCTCGTCGACGCCGACCTGCGCCGTCCCGCGGTCGCCCGGTACCTGGGCATCGAGGGGTCGGTCGGGCTCACGACGATCCTCATCGGCAAGGTCGCCGTGGAGGACGCGGTCCAGCCGTGGGGCAACGGGAACCTCGACGTCATCGCGTCGGGCCAGATCCCGCCGAACCCGAGCGAGCTGCTCGGTGGCGAGTCCATGGCGCAGCTCCTGGAGCGGCTCCGGACGGAGTACGACGTGATCGTCGTCGACACGCCCCCTCTTCTCCCGGTCACGGACGCGGCCATCCTCGCGAAGGGGGTCGGGGGAGCGATCGTCGTCGTCGGCGCGGGCACGGTGCACCGGAACCAGCTCGAGACGGCGCTGTCGGCACTCGGCACGGTGGGTGTGCGGCCGCTGGGCATCGTGGTGAACCGCGTGCCGGTCAAGGGGCCGGGCGCGGGCCCGTACGAGTACGGCTACTACGAGTACACGGCGGACGCCGCGGCGGAGGCCTCTCAGGGCCGCTCCGCGCGGCGGTCGGCCGTGCGAGGAAGCCGGCACGCTCGCGGCGCGGCACGGCAGGCGGCTCCCGCGACCGGCACGGGGCCGTGGGCACCCGTCGCCTCGGAGGGTCCGGCCGGCGGGGCTCCGGCCGCGGAGGCAACGCGCGGTGCGGTGCCCGCGCCACCGCCGACGGGCGTCGCGACCGCCGTCGACGGCGCGGAGGCCGAGCTCGGCCCGGGGCGCCCCGGGAGCGAGGCGGCGGTGGCGGTCGGGTCGCGCCCGGCGACGGGGACCTTCGACGAGGTGGTGCTGCCGCGCGAGCGGCGGTGAGGGTGCAGGCCGTGGGCCGTGGGCCGGTCGCCCGGCAGCGGGACGGACGCGCGCGGCCATCGGCGGGACGAGCAGGGGGGACGGCATGAGGATCTCGGTGATCGGTTGCGGGTACCTGGGCGCGGTGCACGCCGCCTGCATGGCCCGGCTGGGGCACGACGTGGTGGGGGTGGACGTCGACGCGCGGAAGGTCGCGTCGCTGCGCGAGGGGCGGGCGCCGTTCTACGAGCCCGCGCTCGACGAGCTGCTCGCGGAGGCGCGCGCGTCAGGGCGCCTGACCTTCACGACCGACGTGGCCGAGGCCACGGACGCGGAGGTGCACTTCGTGTGCGTCGGGACACCGCAGCGGGCCGACTCCTACGCCGCCGACCTGTCGTACGTCGACACCGCGTTCCGCGCGCTGCTACCGCACCTGGCCGCAGACGCGGTCGTGGTGGGCAAGTCCACGGTGCCCGTCGGCACCGCGACGCGCCTGGCGGCGGACCTCGCCGCGGCGGCGCCGGGCGCGACGCTCGTCTGGAACCCGGAGTTCCTGCGCGAGGGCTTCGCCGTCCAGGACACGCTGCGGCCGGACCGGCTCGTGTACGGCGTCCCCGACGACGCGGCGGGCGCCCGGGCCGCCGAGGTGCTCGACGCCGTGTACGCCGCGGCGCTCGCGGACGGCACGCCGCGTCTCGTGGTGGACCGCGCGACGGCGGAGCTCGTCAAGGTCGCGGCGAACTCGTTCCTCGCCACGAAGATCTCGTTCATCAACGCGATGGCGGAGCTCTGCGAGGTCGCCGGGGGAGACGTCACCCTCCTCGCCGACGCGATCGGGCTCGACGAGCGCATCGGCCGCCGGTTCCTCAACGCGGGCCTCGGCTTCGGCGGGGGCTGCCTGCCGAAGGACATCCGGGCGTTCATGGCGCGCGCCGAGGAGCTCCACGCCGACCCGGCGGTGAGCTTCCTGCGCGAGGTCGACTCGATCAACCTCCGGCGTCGCGAACGGATGGTCGACCTCACGGTCGGCGTCCTCGACGGCCGCCCGCTCGCGGGCGCGCGCATCGCGGTGCTGGGCGCGGCGTTCAAGCCCGACAGCGACGACGTGCGGGACTCGCCCGCGCTCGACGTGGCGGAGCGGCTCCACCAGCGCAGCGCGCGCGTCGTCGTCACGGACCCCCGCGCGCTCGCGAACGCGCGGGCCAAGGCGCCCGCCCTGGGCTTCGCGGAGACCGTGGAGGAGGCGGTGGACGGCGTGGACGCCGTGCTCGTCCTCACCGAGTGGCGCGAGTACCGCGAGCTGGACCCGGGAAAGCTGTTCGGCCTCGTCGCAGCCCCGCGCGTCGTCGACGGGCGCAACGCGCTCGACGCGAGGGCGTGGCGCGCCGCCGGCTGGACGTACCGCGCGCTCGGGCGGCAGTGAGCGCCGCGCGGCGTCCCCGGCGGCGCCCGTGGCTGCGCACCGCGCGGCGGGCCACCGTCCTCGTCCTGGTGGCGACGCTCGGACCTCTGGCGGCGTGCTCGCCGGACGGCGACGCCGACCACCGGGAGAGCGGTGGTCCGGCGTCCGACCACCCGGCGACGGAGGCGCCCGCCCAGGCCGCGCCCGGCGCCGTGCCTCCGTCGTCCGGTGCGTCGGGGGCGGCGGACCTCGACGAGTATGCCGCGGGCCTGCTGCGGGGGACGCAGGAGGTACGCCGGGACGAGGGGCTGCCCCCGCTCGACGAGAGCGCGTGCGCGATCTCCGCGGCTCGTTCGCGCGCCGCGGCGCTCGTCGGTGCGCCGCTGGAGCACGCGCCGCTCGACGAGGTCCTCGCCGTGTGCGACCCGCCGGCGGGGAGCGCGGCGGAGAACCTCAGCCGCACGGCCGCGGACCCCGCCGAGGTGGTGGACGCGTGGATGGCGTCGCACGGGCACCGGGCGAACCTGCTCGATCCGACGCTGACCTCGGTCGGCATCGCGTGCGCCGCCGACCCGGGCGCCGGGCCGGCGGAGGTCGTGTGCGCGCAGGTGTTCCTCGGTTGACGGCGCTGAACCGTTGATATTTCAACTGTGAGGCACGTTGCGCCCCCGTGCGTCTGTCTGTAGGTTGAGCCCGCCCGCCGAGGCCCGGCGCGGGGGCAAGCGCGCAGGGGGAGCTTGGCGTCGGGCCCGGCGGGCTCAGACGCCCGCGAGGACGCGGGCCGTCCCCTCCGTGCTCGTCCGGTCGCGCAGCGCGCGGCCCAGCCGACGCAGCGCGTCGTCGTCCGCGAGCAGGTCGGACCAGTCGTCCGGGTCGACGCTCGGGGCGTCACCCCGGGCCCGCCGCGCCGCCGCGAGCTGGAGCTGGTAGGCGAGGATCACCTCGCGCGGGCTGCCGGGGACGGCGACGCGCACGTGGTCGACGTCGTCCCGACGCGAGTGCAGCGCGAGCGCGGCGAGGCCGTCGAAGATCTCGATGGTGCGGTGGTACTCGTCCACCGCCGCGCTGGACCCGGGGAGGCCCCCGCCGCCCACGGTCGCCACGACGAAGGCGTGCAGGTGCCCGAGATCGCGCCGGCGCTCGCGGGCGAACGCCGCCGACGACGCGAGCTGGCCCACGATGCCGACCGTCAGCAGGACGCTCGCCGCGAGCACGAGGTACCGGGTGCGCACGCCGAGGACGAGGTACGGCTCGGCGCTGCCGGGCTCGTGCAGCAGCGCGGCCACGAAGCTGAGGACGGCCCACACCATGGCGACGACCGCCCCGGCCGCCGCGACGTCCATGCCCCACCGCAGCCGCACGGGGCGCCGCGAGCGCGTGCGGACGCACGACACGGCGAACGTCGCGGTCGCCGCCACGAACGCGCCGTAGTACAGCGCGCGGTACACCCACATGAGCGGCCGGCCGGAGCTCTGGGCGTCGAGGTCGAGGGTCGTCCACGGCCCGCTCGCGACCGCGAGCGCGACCATCGCCCCGCCGACGAGACCGGCCGCGAGCGCCACGTGCCGCGTCCGTGGCGCGTGCCCGGTCGTCGTGCTGTACGCCCACACGCCCACGAAGAGGCACCCGGCGACGAGCGCGACGTGCTTGGCGACCTCGTGCGTGCCGCCGGGGGCGTGCGTCTTGAGGAGCTCGGCGACGGCCGGGACCCGCAGCGCGGACGCCACCGCGACGAACGCGAGGCCGAGCGGGAGAGCCGCGTCGGTGCCCGTGCGGGCGCGCAGCGCCGTCCATGTGGCGGCGGTGACGAACAGGGCCGTGGCGAGGAGGTCGAGCACGTGGCTCATCGGTAGAGCTCGAGGGACGTGAGGCGTGCGGCCGAGCTCCCGTGCGACGCGATGGAGATCATCAGCTCGCTCGCGAGCCGCTCGACGCGCTGCTCGGCGGGGTCGTCGTGCACGTCGCGGCACCCGGTGGGGACCGGGCCCGGCGCGGGGCCGGGGCGGATCGCGTCGAGCACGTGCACGAGCTCGTGCGCGACGACGTGGTCGCGGTGCGGTCCGGGGAGCGTCTGGCGGGCGTCGACGAGGACGAGGTCGCGCTCGGGGAACGCGAGCCAGAGGCCGGTGACGCCGGGGCCGAGGTCGCCCTCGACGACCTCGAGCGGCTTGCCGCGGGCCGCGGCGACGACGCGGCACGCCTCCTCGATGCTGCGGGCGCGGTCGAGCCCTGCGGCGCGCAGGAGGTCATCCATGGTCGGCCTCCGGGGCAGGAGGGTGCCCGTGGGGCGTGCCGGGCGGTGCCACAGGTGGGAGGTGCTCGAGGCTCCGTACGCGGTCGACGATCTCGATGATGGCGCGGACGTTCTCGGGGGACAGCCCCTGGGCGCGCAGCGCGAACTGCTCCACGCCCTCGTCGGCGAGCGCGGCGCGCAGGCGGTCGTCGGGGCTCTCCTCGGGGTCGACGAGGCTGCCCGTGCTCACCTTGAAGAAGGCGGCGATGCCCTCGACGACGCGCAGGCTGGGCGACGAGCGGTGCCCGCCGCGCAGGGCGCTGAGGTACGCCTCGTTGATGGAGTAGCCACGCTCCGTCATCCAGTGGGCGGCCTCCCTGTTGGTCACGGGACGCCCGCCGCGGCCGCGCGCGAAGAGCTCGTTGAGCCGGTGCCGGAAGACGCGCGCGGTGCGCTCCCCGGGTGCCACGTCGTCGTCCATGGGCCGATTCTGGCAGGCCCGGACCGCGCGTGCGCCGGTCCGGGCCGGCGGGTCACGCGGGTCGTGGCCGCTGCCCGTGCCCCGTCGCGCGGCGTGGTGCCGCCGGGTAGCGTTTCGTGCGGGCGCGGGACGGCCGTCGCCCGGCGCGGGACGCGCGCACCACGACCCCGAGGGAGCCGGTATGAGCGAGCAGACACCGAAGGACCGGGGCGGCCTCGGCGACCTCCTCGGCAAGGCCAAGGAGTTCATGACCGAGGAGCGCATCGACAAGGCCAAGGAGTTCATGACCGACGAGCGCATCGACGACGTCGCGGGGAAGATCAAGTCCGTGGCCCCGGACTCCGTCGACCGGCACGTCGACACCCTCGCCGAGAAGGCGAAGAAGGCCAACGACTGACCTGCGGGTCGGTACGATCGAGGGGCGCCGTCCACGACGGCGCCCTTCGTGCTGTCGGGGACGCCCCGGCGCCGGAGGACCTGACCGGGCGCCGCGGGCGCCTCCCGCCACAGAACGGAGCACGGACGTGTCTGACGTCGTCTCGTCACCACTCACCATCACCCTCGACGCGGAGGAGACCACGGTGACGACGGGCACGACGGGCACGGACCTGTTCGCGTCGCGTCGCGACGTCGTCGTGATCCGCGTGAACGGGGAGCTCAAGGACCTCGACACGCCGGTCGCGGACGGCGACGTCGTCGAGGGCGTGACGATCGACTCGCCCGACGGCCTCGCGGTGCTGCGGCACTCGGCCGCGCACGTGCTCGCGCAGGCCGTCCAGCAGGTCAACCCGGACGCGAAGCTGGGCATCGGCCCGCCGATCACGGACGGGTTCTACTACGACTTCGACGTCGAGACGCCGTTCACCCCCGAGGACCTCAAGGCGCTCGACAAGGCGATGTCGCGCATCATCCGTGAAGGCCAGACCTTCCGCCGCCGCGTGGTCACCGAGGACGAGGCGCGCGCCGAGCTCGCGCACGAGCCGTACAAGCTCGAGCTCATCGGGCTCAAGGGCTCCGGCACCGCGGACGACACCGAGGGCGCGAACGTCGAGGTCGGCGGCGGCGAGCTGACGATCTACGACAACGTGCGCGGCGCCGGGCGCGAGAGCGAGACGGTGGTCTGGAAGGACCTGTGCCGCGGCCCGCACCTGCCGAGCACGCGCCTGATCGGCAACGGCTACCAGCTCATGCGCTCGGCCGCGGCCTACTGGCGCGGGAGCGAGAAGAACCCGCAGCTCCAGCGCATCTACGGCACGGCGTGGCCGACGAAGGACGAGCTCAAGGCGTACCTCGAGCGCCTCGCGGAGGCGGAGCGGCGTGACCACCGCCGGCTCGGCAACGAGCTCGACCTGTTCTCCTTCCCGGAGGAGATCGGCTCGGGCCTGCCGGTGTTCCACCCCAACGGCGCGACGATCCGCATGGAGATGGAGGAGTACTCGCGCAAGCGGCACGTCGAGGCCGGCTACTCGTTCGTCAGCACGCCGCACATCACCAAGGCGAACCTGTTCCAGACGTCGCGCCACCTCGACTGGTACGCCGACGGCATGTACCCGCCGATGCACCTGGACGAGGAGCTCGACGACGACGGCAACGTCAAGCGCGCCGGCCAGGACTACTACCTCAAGCCGATGAACTGCCCGATGCACAACCTCGTGTACCGCTCGCGCGGGCGGTCGTACCGCGAGCTGCCGCTGCGGCTCTTCGAGTTCGGCACGGTGTACCGCTACGAGAAGTCGGGCGTCGTGCACGGGCTCACGCGGGCGCGCGGCTTCACGCAGGACGACGCGCACATCTACACCACGCGCGAGCAGATGCGCGACGAGCTGGGCTCGCTGCTCTCGTTCGTGCTCGACCTCCTGCGCGACTACGGGCTCGACGACTTCTACCTCGAGCTGTCGACGCGCGACCCCGAGAAGTCGGTGGGCGACGACGCCACGTGGGAGGAGGCGACCGAGGTCCTGCGCCAGGTCGCGACGGAGTCGGGCCTGGAGCTCGTCGCCGACCCGGGCGGCGCGGCGTTCTACGGCCCCAAGATCTCGGTCCAGGCGAAGGACGCGATCGGCCGCACGTGGCAGCTCTCGACGATCCAGCTCGACTTCTTCGAGCCGGAGCTGTTCGAGCTCGAGTACACGGCGTCCGACGGCACGCGCCAGCGTCCCGTGATGATCCACCGCGCGCTGTTCGGCTCGATCGAGCGGTTCTTCGGGATCCTCGTCGAGCACTACGCGGGCGCGTTCCCCGCGTGGCTCGCGCCCGTCCAGGTCGTGGCGGTCCCCGTCGCGGAGCCGTTCAACGACTACGTGGCGGACGTCGTCGCGCAGCTCAGGGCGCAGGGGATCCGCGCGGAGGTCGACTACTCCGACGACCGGTTCGGCAAGAAGATCCGCAACGCGAGCACGCGCAAGGTCCCGTTCGTCCTCATCGCGGGCGGCGAGGACGCCGAGGCGGGCGCCGTGTCGTTCCGCTACCGCGACGGCCGCCAGGACAACGGCGTGCCCGTCGCCGAGGCCGTCGAGCGGATCGTCTCCGCCGTGCGCGACCGCGTCCAGGTCTGACGGCGCGTGAGCGACGAGCGCACGGGGGCACCCGGCGCGGCCGACGAGGCCGCGCCGGGCGCCGCACCCGACCCCGCGACCGGTGCGACGGTCGAGACGCCGGACGCGCACCCACGGTTCGACGACGGCCTGGACCGGCTCTGGACGCCGCACCGCATGGTGTACATCGGCGGGCAGGACAAGCCCTCGGACGACTCGCGCGGCCAGTGCCCGTTCTGCCGCGTGCCGGACCGCACGGACGAGGACGGGCTGATCGTCGCGCGCGGCCGGACCGCGTACGTCGTGCTCAACCTCTACCCGTACAACCCGGGCCACCTCATGGTCGTGCCGTACCGGCACGTGTCCGACTACACGGACCTCACGGAGGCCGAGACGGTCGAGGTCGCGCACCTCACGCAGACGGCCATGCGGGTCGTGCGTGCGGTGTCCGCGCCCGACGGCTTCAACCTCGGCATGAACCAGGGCGCGGTCGCGGGCGCGGGCATCGCCGCGCACCTGCACCAGCACGTCGTGCCGCGCTGGGCGGGGGACGCGAACTTCCTGCCGATCGTCGCGCAGACGAAGGCCGTGCCGGAGCTGCTCGCCGACACGCGGGCGCGGCTCGCGGCCGCCTGGCCGACGACCGGCGAGGGGGACGACGCCTGATGTTCGGTCGCCTGCGCGCGCTCACCACGCGCCTGTTCACGCCGCTCGCCGCGTTCCTCCTGCGCGTCGGGGTGAGCCCGGACGCGGTGACGGTCACGGGGACGCTCGGCGTCGTCGTCGGCGCGCTGTGGCTCTTCCCCACGGGCCACCTGTTCGCCGGGGTCATGGTCGTCATGGTCTGCGCCTTCGCCGACGTGCTCGACGGCGTCATGGCGCGGCGCGCCGGCCGGTCGGGTCCCTGGGGTGCGTTCCTCGACTCGACGCTCGACCGGCTCGCCGACGCCGCCGTGTTCGTCGGGCTCACGCTGTGGTTCGTCCGCGCCGACGACCCGCGGCTCACGCCCGACCTCGCCGCGTGGGGGACCGTCGTCGCGCTCGCGTGCCTCGCGCTCGGCGCCGTCGTGCCGTACGCGCGGGCCCGCGCCGAGAGCGTCGGCATGACCGCGCAGGTCGGGATCGCCGAGCGCGCCGACCGCCTCGTCGCGGCCCTCGTCGCCACGGGGCTCGTCGGCCTCGGCCTGCCGCCCGTCGTGCTCGTCGCCGTGCTCGGCCTGCTCGCGCTCGCGAGCGCGGTGACGGTCGTGCAGCGCGTCGCGACGGTGCGCCGCCAGGCGCTCGCCCTCTCCGCGAGCGCCTCCCGGACCGACGACACGGAGGACGGTCGCTGATGGCCCTCGACGCCGGCAAGGCGTTCACGTTCGCCTGGCGCAACGCGCGCAAGGTGCCCGACCCGCTCCTGCGCGGGCTGTTCGACGCGATCGCCGACGTGACATGGCTCCTGCACGGCGGGGGAGTGCGCCAGCTCGAGCGCAACCTCGCGCGCGTCCGGCCCGGGCTCTCGCCGCGCGCCCTGCGCCGGCTGTCGCGCGCGGGGATGCGGTCGTACATGCGGTACTACCGGGAGGCCTTCACGCTCCCCGCCTGGACGCCGGAGCAGGTCGAGGCGCGCGTGCGGCTCGTCGGGTACGAGCACCTTGCCGAGCACCTCGACGGCGACCGGAGCCCGGTGCTCGCGCTGTCCCACCAGGGCAACTGGGACCTCGCGGGCGCGTACGCGACCCCGCACATCGCGCCCGTCCTCACGGTCGCGGAGCGGCTGAAACCCGACGAGCTGTTCGAGGAGTTCCTCGCGTTCCGCACCGGGCTCGGGCTCGAGATCCTCGCGCTGGGCGACGGCGACGTCTTCCGCGACCTCGTGCGCGGCGCGAGCCGGCCGGGGAAGATCATCCCGCTGCTCGCCGACCGCGACCTCACCCACCGCGGCATCGAGGTCGACCTCTTCGGCGAGCGGGCGCGGGTCGCGGCCGGGCCTGCGGCGCTCGCCGTGAGCACGGGCGCGCCGCTCGTGCCGGCCGGCATCTTCTACGAGCGCCTGCGCGGGGAGCGGCGCCGGGCCGCGGGCTCGCCCTGGGGCCTGGTCATCCGCTTCTTCCCGCGCGTCGAGATCGCGACGGACCTCCCGCGCGCCCAGCGGGTGGCCGCCGCGACCCAGTCCTGGGTCGACGCGCTGAGCGTCGCGATCCGCGAGCACCCGCAGGACTGGCACATGCTCCAGAAGGTGTTCGTCGACGACCTCGACCCCGAGCGCTACGCGCGCACGCGCGCCGCGGCGGGCGAGCCGGCCCCGGACGCGGAGCGTGCCGCATGAGCCTGCGCGTGGGCATCGTGTGCCCCTACTCGTTCGACGCCCCCGGCGGCGTGCAGTTCCACGTGCGTGACCTCGCCGAGGCGCTCATGGCGCGAGGCCACGAGGTCTCCGTGCTCGCCCCGGCCGACGACGACACGCCCGTCCCGGACTACCTCACCTCCGCCGGCGGCGCGGTACCGGTGCGCTACAACGGCTCGGTCGCGCGGCTCACGTTCGGCCCGCGCACGGCGGGTCGCGTGCGCCGGTGGCTCGACGCCGGACGGTTCGACGTGCTGCACCTGCACGAGCCCGTGACGCCGTCGCTGAGCATGCTCGCGCTCTGGATCGCGCAGGGCCCGATCGTCGCGACGTTCCACACGTCGCTCGTGCGCTCGCGCGCGCTCCAGGTCGCCTACCCCCTCGTGCGGCAGAGCCTGGAGAAGATCGACGCGCGCATCGCGGTCTCGGAGGACGCGCGGCGCACGCTGGTGGACCACCTGGGCGGCGACGCCGTCGTCATCCCCAACGGCGTGTACGTCGACACGTTCGCCGACGCCGTGCCCAGCCCGGCCTGGCAGGGCACCCCCGAGGCGCCGACGATCGCGTTCCTCGGGCGCCTCGACGAGCCGCGCAAGGGCCTGCCCGTCCTGACGGCCGCGATCCCGCGGATCCTCGAGCAGCTCCCCGGCGCACGGTTCCTCGTCGCCGGGCGCGGCGACGACGGCCGGGACGCCGCGATCGAGGCGCTCGGCGCGCACGCGTCGTCCGTCGAGTTCCTCGGGGGCGTGAGCGACGAGGACAAGGCGAGCCTGCTCGCGTCGGTGGACCTCTACATCGCGCCGCAGACCGGGGGCGAGAGCTTCGGGATCGTCCTCGTGGAGGCCATGAGCGCCGGGGCGTGCGTCGTCGCGAGCGACCTCGGCGCGTTCCGCCGCGTGCTCGACGACGGCGCCGCAGGCGTGCTGTTCCCCGTCGGCGACCCGGAGGCGCTGGCCCGCGCGGTGGTCGACGTCCTCGCGGACCCCGACGCCCGCGCGGCGCACCGGGCGCGCGCGGCCGAGTTCGTGCGGCGGTTCGACTGGTCCGCGGTGACCGACCAGGTCTCCGCGGTGTACGACATGGTGCTCGCGGCGTCCGAGGCGGTCATCCCCGTGCACGAGGACCCGCGCTCGCGCCGCGGCGGGCGGCTGCTGGGCCGCGTCCGCGAGGAGGAGGTGGGTCGCCCGTGACCTGGTCCGAGACCGCCGTCCTCGTCCTCGTCGTCGCGGCCCTGGCCGCGTGGCTGCTGTGGGTCGCCGCGTCGCGGCTCGACCGCCTCCACCGCAAGGTCATGGCGTCGCGGCTGGCGCTGGACGCCCAGCTCGTGCGCCGCGCGTCGGCCGCCGTGGACCTCGCGGCGTCCGGCGAGCTCGACCCCGCGAGCTCCGTCCTCGTCGCCGAGGCCGCGCACGCCGTCCTCGACGACGACGCCGACGCGCGCCGGCTCCGCGAGCAGGTGCCCGGCCTCGTGCCGGCGGACGGCCCGCGGCCCCGGCGCCTCCTGGGCGGCATGGCGGAGTCGCGCGCCCTCGCGGAGAGCGACCTCACCGCGACCCTGCGCTCCGCGCTGGAGGACGCGGACGACCTCGCCGAGGTGCGGTCGGTCCCCGCGGGCGACGAGCTGCTCGCCACGCTGTCCGCCGCGTGGTACCGCGCCCAGCTCGCGCGCCGCTTCCACAACGAGGCCGTCGCCCAGGCGCTACGCGTGCGCAGCAAGTGGTGGGTGCGCCTGTTCCACCTCGCGGGCCACGCGCCGATGCCCGTCACGGTCGAGCTCGACGACGCCGCGCCCGACGCGCTCGTGCGCCCCGTCGCCAGCGCGGCCACCCCCGACTGAGGGGCCGCTCTCGCGGACCGTACCGGGCCCGGCGGCCCGCTCCCGGCCGGTCCGGGGACCGGGGCCGTGGACGGCCCGGCGATAGGATGGGGAGCGCGTGGGAGCATGTGCCGTCGAGCCTGTTCGACGGCGTCCGCGCGCGAGCGCGCGACGTTCCCCTGACCTGAAGGTGTGAGGTACCGGTGACCAACGTGGCCGACCAGAACGTCCCTGCCGAGAGCGCCCCGGGCGCCGCGACCACGGAGGGTGCCGGCGCGGTCGGCACCGCGAAGGTCAAGCGGGGGATGGCGGAGATGCTCAAGGGCGGCGTCATCATGGACGTCGTCACGCCCGAGCAGGCGAAGATCGCCGAGGACGCCGGGGCCGTGGCGGTCATGGCGCTCGAGCGCGTGCCCGCCGACATCCGCGCGCAGGGCGGCGTCTCGCGCATGTCCGACCCGGACATGATCGACGGGATCATCGAGGCCGTCTCCATCCCCGTGATGGCCAAGGCGCGCATCGGCCACTTCGTCGAGGCGCAGGTGCTGCAGTCCCTCGGCGTGGACTACGTCGACGAGTCCGAGGTCCTCACGCCCGCGGACTACGCCAACCACATCGACAAGTGGCAGTTCACCGTCCCGTTCGTGTGCGGGGCGACCAACCTCGGCGAGGCGCTGCGCCGCATCACCGAGGGCGCCGCGATGATCCGCTCCAAGGGCGAGGCCGGCACGGGCGACGTCTCCAACGCGACCACGCACATGCGCACCATCCGCGGGGAGATCCGCCGCCTCACGTCGCTCCCCGAGGACGAGCTGTTCGTCGCCGCGAAGGAGCTCCAGGCGCCGTACGAGCTCGTCAAGGAGGTCGCCGCGACCGGCAAGCTCCCGGTCGTCATGTTCACCGCCGGCGGGATCGCGACCCCGGCCGACGCCGCGATGATGATGCAGCTCGGCGCCGAGGGCGTGTTCGTGGGATCGGGCATCTTCAAGTCCGGCAACCCCGCCCAGCGCGCGGCCGCCATCGTCAAGGCCACGACGTTCTACGACGACCCCGACGTGATCGCCAAGGTCTCCCGCGGGCTCGGCGAGGCGATGGTCGGCATCAACGTCGACGACATCCCCGTCCCGCACCGCCTGGCCGAGCGCGGCTGGTGATCGACCGCCGCGCGTCGCAGCCGTCCGTCGTCGTGCCGACGACGGACGGCTGAGCCGTCGTGGCCGAGGCCGCCGGAGCGCCGTCGTCCCTGGGCCCCGACTGGGTGCTCGGGGACGACGGCCTGTACTTCCGCCGCGGCGCGCGCGTGCTGCTCCTCGACGACGCCGACCGGATCCTCCTCGCACGCGGGCACGACGTCGACCAGCCCGAGCGCTCGTGGTGGTTCACGATCGGCGGGGGAGTGGACCCGGGCGAGAGCGACGTCGACGCCGCCCTGCGCGAGGTCCGCGAGGAGACGGGCCTGCGCCTCGACCCGGGCGCTCTCGTCGGCCCGGTGTACACGCGCAGCGCGATCTTCGACTTCTACCGGCAGCACTGCCGCCAGGACGAGGTGCTGTTCCTCGCGCGCGTCACCGGGGCGGACCGCGACGGCGGGCTGAGCCGCGCCGGGTGGACGGACGTCGAGCTCGACGTCGTCGACGAGATGCGCTGGTGGGCGCTCGACGACCTGCGCGGCGTCCAGATCGAGGTCTTCCCCGAGGGGCTGCCCGACCTCGTCGCACCGCTGCTGCACGGGTGGGACGGCGTGACGCGGCACCTCGGCACGGCGCGCGCGGACTGACCGGCGCTACGCCCGGCGGGCGATCACCCGCCACACGATCCCGCCGACGAGCAGCCCCGCGCCCAGCAGCCCGCCGCCGATCGCGACGAACCACAGCACGATCGTGCCGCCGAGCGTCGCGAAGAACGTGCCGAAGCGCCAGCCCTCGGTGACGACGAACGTCGTGCCTGCGGGTGCTGCGCCCTGCGCGACGGTCACCGTGCACGTCCCGGACGCCGGCGGCGTCGCCTCGGACACCGTCGTCGCCTGGAAGGAGCCCAGGCCGGAGCTCCCGGACACCGACGGGGCGCTCACCGTGAGGTCGCCGTCGGCGCAGGTCACGGTCACGTCCTCGACGTCGAGGCCCGCGCCGTCCGAGGACCCCGCGCGACCCACCGCCCAGATGCTGTACGGCTGGCCGCCCGTGACCGTGAGCTCAGCCTCGCCCGGCACGTCGCCCGACGCGAGCGCCGCCGACCCGGGCCGGCCCGCGCCGTCGATCACGCCGGTCGGCAGTGCCCGGACGAACGTCGTGACGCCGAAGACCCCCGCCACGAGCGCGAGCACGAGCACGACGGCGCCGACCACGATCATCGTCGTGGCGCCGCGCGTGCTGCGCGGGGGCCGCGGCGCCACGCCGGGGTACGGCGCCGGACCGGGCGCGGGATAGGGCTGGCCGGGGGCGGGCGGGTACGTCACGACGGCGAGGCTAGCAACCGGGGGCGCGGCCAGAGGCCCGCCGCGGGACGGGCGGCGGGGGCCGCCGACGTATCATTCCCCTTCGTGACGATCACGATCGGTGTCCTGGCCCTCCAGGGCGACGTGCGCGAGCACCGCGCCGCGCTCGAGGCCGCGGGCGCCCGCACGGTCGGCGTCCGCCGCCCCGAGGAGCTCGCCGCGGTCGACGGGCTCGTGCTCCCGGGCGGCGAGTCGACGACCATCGACAAGCTCCTGCGCATCTTCGAGCTCGACGAGCCGCTGCGCGCGCGCATCGCCGAGGGCCTGCCCGTCTACGGCTCGTGCGCCGGCATGATCCTGCTCGCTGACCGCATCCTGGGCGGCACCGCCGACCAGCGCACCATCGGCGGGCTCGACGTGACGGTCCGCCGCAACGCGTTCGGTCGGCAGGTCGACTCGTTCGAGACCGACCTCGCGTTCGCGGGTCTGGCGCCGGCGGACGACGGGCGCGACGACGCACCGAGACCGGGCCGGGACGGGGACGCGGTGCACGCCGTGTTCATCCGGGCGCCCTGGGTCGAGGAGGCCGGGCCCGGGGTCGAGGTGCTCGCCCGGATCCCCGAGCACGGCGCACCCGGCATCCCCGCGGCCGCCGCCGGTAGGATCGTCGCAGTCCAGCAGGGATCGCTGCTCGCCACCTCGTTCCACCCGGAGATCTCCGGGGACACGCGCGTGCACGAGCTGTTCGTCAGAATCGCGAAGGGGTAGGAACGCATGTCAGGGCACTCCAAGTGGGCCACGACCAAGCACAAGAAGGCGGCCATCGACGCCAAGCGCGGCAAGCTCTTCGCGAAGCTCATCAAGAACATCGAGGTCGCGGCGCGCACGGGCGGCGGTGACCCCGCGGGCAACCCGACGTTGTTCGACGCCATCCAGAAGGCGAAGAAGTCGTCGGTCCCCAACGACAACATCGACCGCGCCGTCAAGCGCGGCTCGGGCACCGGCGCCGACGCCGTCGACTACCAGACGATCATGTACGAGGGCTACGGCCCCAACGGCATCGCCGTCCTGGTCGAGTGCCTCACCGACAACAAGAACCGCGCGGCCTCCGAGGTCCGCCTCGCGTTCAGCCGCAACGGCGGCAACCTCGCCGACCCGGGCTCCGTGTCCTACCTCTTCGCGCGCAAGGGCCTCGTCGTCGTGCCGAAGGCGGCGGGCGTGACCGAGGACGACGTCATGCTCGCCGCGCTCGAGGCGGGGGCCGAGGAGGTCACCGACTCCGGCGACGTCATCGAGGTGCTGTCCGAGGCGAGCGACCTCGTCGCCGTGCGCAGCGCGATCCAGGAGGCGGGGATCGAGTACGACTCCGCCGACTCGATCTGGCACCCGTCGATGGAGGTCGAGGTCGACGCCGAGGGCGCGCGCAAGATCCTGCGCCTCATCGACGCGCTCGAGGACAGCGACGACGTGCAGAACGTCTACGCCAACTTCGACGCGTCGGACGAGGTCATGGCGGAGCTCGAGAACGACGACTGATCCCGTCGGCTCGGTCACCGAGACCGACGACGTGGTCCCCCTGGGTGGCGGGGCGGGTGAGGCGCGCGCGGTCTACCATCCGCGGTGCTCGTCCCTCGCGCCGCTCCCGCCAGGCCCGCCACGACCGCGCGCACCTCACCCGCCCCGCCGGTGTCGGCTCGCCGTGGTCGGCGGCCCGCGAGGCGGACGGGTTCCGTGGTCGGGTCGTGGGAGGGTACTGGGGTGCGCGTTCTCGGAGTGGATCCTGGGCTGACCCGGTGCGGTGTCGGGGTGGTGGACTCCGCGCGGGGGCGGCGGGCCGAGCTCGTCGCGGTCGGGGTGATCCGGACGGACCCGGAGCTGAGCGTGGACCTGCGGCTGCTGCGGATCGCGGAGCGGCTGGACGCGTGGTTCGACGAGCACGTGCCCGACGTCGTGGCGGTCGAGCGCGTGTTCGCGCAGCACAACGTCGGGACGGTCATGGGCACCGCGCAGGCCGCCGGCATCGCGATGGTCGGGGCCGCGAAGCGGGGGGTCCCCGTCGCGCTGCACACGCCGTCGGAGGTCAAGGCCGCGGTCACGGGGAGCGGACGCGCCGGCAAGGAGCAGGTCCAGCGCATGGTCGCGGGGATCCTCGGCCTCGCGGAGCCGCCGAAGCCCGCGGACGCGGCCGACGCGCTCGCGCTCGCGATCTGCCACCTCTGGCGCCCCGCGGGCGCCCTGCAGGGCGGCGAGCGGCACGAGCTCACGGCCGCGCAGCGCGCCTGGGCGGCCGCCGAGCACGCGGCGAAGGGACGGCGCGCGCCGCGCTAGCGGCGCCGGTTCCGCCGGTCGTGCCGGTGGGGGTGCAGGCGGTCCGTGTCGGTCGTTCGGCGGGTGGGCGGCCCTTGCTAGAGTGACCGCGGTCGTACGGGTGTTCGACGCGCCCCCTCGGTGCGCGGCCCGACGGCGGTCCCCGGGGCCGGCGGACCATCGGACCAGGTCGGCGCTGCCGGCCGGGAGAGGAGCCTGCGTGATCGCGTCCCTGAGCGGTGTCGTGGCGAGCGTCCAGCTCGACCGCGCCGTGCTCGAGGTCGGAGGAGTGGGCTACCTCGTCCACGCCACGCCCGCCACGCTCGCCGGCCTGCGCGTCGGGGAGACGGCGCGCCTCGCGACGAGCCTCGTCGTGCGCGAGGACTCGTTCACGCTCTACGGCTTCGCCGACGACGACGAGCGCGCCGTCTTCGAGACCGTCCAGACCGTGAGCGGCGTCGGTCCGCGCCTCGCGCTCGCGATGCTCGCCGTGCACACGCCCGACGGCCTGCGCCGTGCGGTCGCGGGCGCGGACATCGCCGCGCTCGTGCGCGTCCCGGGCATCGGCAACAAGGGTGCGCAGCGCATCGCGCTCGAGCTGGGCGACAAGCTCGGCCCGCCCACGGGCGCCGACGCCCCCGAGGCGGGATCGACCGCCTCGGCGTCGGCTCCGCGTCCGGAGGACCGGCGCGACCAGGTGGTCGAGGCGCTCGTCGGGCTCGGCTGGAACCTCAAGGCCGCGGACGACGCGGTGTCCACCGTGCTCGCCGAGGCGGGCGTCGACGTCGTCGAGGCACCCGACGTGGCGGGCGCGCTGCGTGCCGCGCTGCGGGTGCTCGGCGGGCCGAGGAGCTGACGATGGCGACCTTCGACCAGGTGGGACTCGACGACCTCGGCGGGGACGGCACGTTCTCGTCGGAGCGCATCGTCGCGGCGGGCGCGGACGACCTCGAGCGTGCGGCCGAGGCTGCGCTCCGCCCGCGCCGGCTGGAGGAGTTCGTCGGCCAGGCCGTCGTGCGCGACCAGCTGTCGCTCGTGCTCCAGGCCGCGCTCGCGCGGGGGAGCGCACCCGACCACGTGCTCCTGTCGGGGCCGCCCGGGCTCGGCAAGACGACGCTCGCCATGATCATCGCCGCGGAGCTCGGCACGTCGCTGCGCGTGACGTCCGGGCCCGCGATCCAGCACGCCGGCGACCTCGCGGCGGTGCTGTCCTCGCTCGAGGAGGGCGAGGTCCTGTTCATCGACGAGATCCACCGGCTGGCGCGACCGGCCGAGGAGCTCCTCTACATGGCGATGGAGGACTTCCGCGTCGACGTCGTCGTGGGCAAGGGGGCCGGGGCGAGCGCCATCCCGCTCTCGCTGCCGCCCTTCACGGCGGTCGGCGCGACGACGCGCGCCGGGCTCCTGCCCGCGCCGCTGCGCGACCGGTTCGGCTTCACCGGGCACCTGGACTTCTACTCGAGCGACGAGCTCGAGCGCGTGCTGACGCGCTCGGCCGGCCTGCTCGGCGTCGCGCTCGACCCCCAGGCCGCCCGCGAGATCGCCGGGCGTTCGCGCGGCACGCCCCGCATCGCGAACCGCCTGCTGCGGCGCGTGCGCGACTGGGCGCAGGTGCGCGGCGACGGGACCATGGACCTCGCGGCCGCGCGCGCGGCCCTCGAGGTCTACGAGGTGGACCCGATCGGCCTCGACCGGCTCGACCGCGCGGTGCTCACCGCGCTGTGCACCCGCTTCAACGGCGGTCCCGTGGGCCTGACGACGCTCGCGGTCACGGTGGGCGAGGAGGCGGAGACGGTCGAGACCGTCGCCGAGCCGTACCTCGTGCGCGAGGGCTTGATCGGGCGGACGCCGCGGGGCCGCGTCGCGACCCCGGCCGCCTGGGCGCACCTCGGGCTCACCCCGCCGCGCGAGGGCGGCACGCTCTTCGACGCCTGAGGCGACGCCGGAGGTCACGAGCCCGCGAGGACGCTCCGTGACGGCGGTCACAGGCGCTCCGCGGGTGGTCCTAGAATGGTCGGACCCGGGCGGGCGGAACTCCGCGGCGAGACGGCTCGTTGGTGAACCGTGCGCGCACGCCTAGACTGCGCGCAGATCCCGCACAGAACAGGACACGAGACTCCGTCATGGATATCAGCTTCATCCTCATCCTCGCCCTCGCGGCGGGTGCGATGTTCCTCATGACCAGCCGCACCCGCAAGCAGCAGCGCGAGGCCCAGAACTTCCGGGCGACCCTCGCCCCCGGGCAGGAGGTGATGACGGGCTCGGGCATGTTCGGCACGGTCGTCGACGTCGACGACGAGGCCGACGTCATCACCATCGAGTCGACGCCGGGCAACCAGTCCCGGTGGCTGCGCGCCGCGATCGCCAAGCTCGTCGAGCCCCCGGTCGAGGAGACCGAGGAGACGACGGCGGACGACGCGTCCGAGGACGCGGCCGAGTACGGCACCGCCGGTGCCGACGCCGGGACCACCACGAAGGGCGACGTCGACGACCTCGTCGTGCCCGACGACCTCTCCGGTCTGACCGATGACCGGTCGGAGAAGGACCGCGGACGCCGGGACGACGGCACCGACATCAAGTGACCCTATGCCGGTCGCTGCCGCGACCGGCCTGACGCGGTGGGCCGCGAGGCCCACCGCACACGCACGAGAAGAGACGGACAGTTGGCCACCAGCAGCACACGAGCGAGGCCCGTACGGACCCTCGTCACCCTGGGAATCCTCATCGTCGTCCTCTTCGGGGCCCTCTTCGCGGGCACGAAGCTCGACCCGAAGTCCGAGGACAACCCGGGCGGGGCGAGCCTCACCCCGGGCCTCGCGCTTGATCTCGAGGGTGGCACGCAGATCATCCTGGAGCCCGTCGCCACCGACGGCTCGCAGCCGACGGCCGAGGACATCAACCAGGCGATCAACGTCATCCGCCAGCGCATCGACGCGCAGGGTGTCTCCGAGGCCGAGATCACGAGCCAGGGCCGCAACAACATCGTCGTCGGCATCCCGGGGCAGCCGTCCCAGGAGACCATCGACCTCGTCAGCACCTCGGCCCAGATGCGCTTCCGCCCCGTGCTCTCCGTGGGCATGCCGACAGCGACGCCCGCCGACGAGTCCACCGACCTGGCTGCGGGCGACGACGCCGCGGCCGAGGACGCCCCGGACGCGACGGAGTCCGCGGACGCCGCCACCGACGGCGCGACGGACCCGGCGGCCGAGGACGGCACGGACCCGGCGGCCGACGCAGCGACGGACGCCCCGGCGGACGACGCCACGACGGACCCGGCGCCGGAGACGACCCGCCCGGAGAACCCGAGCGACCTCGCGCAGATCACGCCGGAGCTGCAGGCGCAGTTCGACGCGCTCGACTGCACGCTCCCCGAGAACCTCGTGGGCGGCGACAGCGGCCCGACCGACAGCGCGTTCGTCTCGTGCGCCGACGACGGCACGGCCAAGTACATCCTCGGCCCGGTCGAGATCGAGGGCACCGACATCTCGAACGCGAGCTCCGGCCTGCGCGTCGGGCAGAACGGCGTCGTCACCAACGAGTGGGTCGTCAACATCGAGTTCGACTCCGAGGGCACCAAGGCCTTCCGTGACGTCACGACGCGTCTCACGACGCTCCCGTCGCCGCAGAACCAGTTCGCGATGGTCCTCGACGGCCTCGTCATCTCGGCACCCGTCTCGCAGGTCGCGATCCCCGACGGCAAGGCCGAGATCTCGGGCAGCTTCACGCGCGACAGCGCGGCGACGCTCGCGAACCAGCTCAACTTCGGCTCGCTGCCCCTGACGTTCGAGGTGCAGAGCCAGGAGCAGATCTCCGCGACGCTCGGCTCCGAGCAGCTCGAGAAGGGTCTGCTCGCGGGCGCGATCGGCCTGCTGCTGGTCGTCATCTACTCGCTCTTCCAGTACCGCGTGCTCGGCCTGGTCACCGTCGCGTCGCTCGGCATCGCGGCCGTCGTGACGTTCGGCGTGATCTCGGTCCTCTCGTGGACGATCGGGTACCGCCTGTCGCTCGCCGGCGTCGCGGGGCTCATCGTCGCGATCGGTATCACCGCGGACTCGTTCATCGTGTACTTCGAACGCATCCGCGACGAGCTGCGCGACGGCCGGACGCTGAACTCCGCGGTGGAGAAGGGCTGGCAGCGTGCCCGCCGCACGATCCTCGCCTCGGACGCGGTGAACTTCGTCGCCGCGGTGGTCCTGTACTACCTGGCGGTCGGCGGCGTGCGCGGCTTCGCGTTCACGCTGGGCCTGACCACCCTGGTCGACCTGATCGTGGTGTTCCTCTTCACGCACCCGCTCATGCAGCTCCTCGCCCGGACCAAGTTCTTCGCGAACGGCCACCCGGCGTCGGGCCTCGACCCGCGGCGCCTCGGGGTGCGTGGCACGCGGTACGCAGGTCGCGGCCGCGTCGTCGGGGCGACCTCGACGGCACCCGCGGGCGGCGGCGACGTCGTCGAGGACGCGCCGGTGCAGGACGCCCCGGCGCGCGAGCGCACGGCGCCCGTCCGGGAGACGGTCGGTGCCGGCGTCGGCCGGTCCGACGGCCCGCGCATGACCATCGCCGAGCGCCGTGCCGCCGAGCGGCGGGCCGCCGCCTCCGCGGACGGCGACGAGGGGTCCCCGGCCGCTGACGCGGCGGGCGACGAGAACGAGGAGAAGCACTGATGGCCAGCGGTTTCGCCCAGTGGGGCAACGACCTGTACACGGGCCGCCGGTCCTACGCCATCGTCGCCAAGCGGCGCGCCTACTTCGTGGTGGCGCTCGTCCTGGTCGTCCTGTCCCTCGGCATCATCGGGGTCCGGATCGCCGGTGACGGGCTCAACCTCGGCATCGAGTTCCGCGGCGGGTCGGAGTTCACCGTCTCCGGCGTCTCGGACACCTCGCAGCAGCCGGCGCTCGACGCCGTCGCGGCGGTCGCCCCCGAGGAGGTGCCGCGCGTCACCTCGGTGGGCTCCAGCACCGTGCGGGTGCAGACGGCGGAGCTCAGCAACGCGCAGGTCGAGCAGGTCGCCGTCGAGCTCGCGAGCGCGTACGACGTGTCCGAGGGGGAGGTGACGAGCTCGTACATCGGCCCCACCTGGGGCAAGGACGTCTCCCAGAAGGCGATCGTCGGCCTCGTCGTCTTCCTGCTCCTCGTGAGCCTGGTCATGACGATCTACTTCCGGAACTGGCGCATGGCGCTCGCCGCGGTCATCGCGCTGTTCCACGACCTCATCGTCACCGTGGGCATCTACGCGGCGATCGGCTGGGAGATCACGCCGGCGACGGTGATCGGCCTTCTGACGATCCTCGCGTACTCGATCTACGACACGGTCGTGGTCTTCGACAAGGTCCGCGAGAACACCGCGGGCGTGCTCGACCAGACGCGCAGCACCTACGCCGAGCGGGCCAACCTCGCGATCAACCAGACGCTCGTGCGCTCGATCAACACGTCCGTCGTCGCGCTGCTCCCCGTCGCAGGCATCCTCTTCATCGGGGCGTTCCTGCTGGGCGCGGGCACGCTGCGCGACATCGCGCTCGCGCTCTTCGTCGGCATGGCCGTCGGCGCCTACTCGTCGGTGTACCTCGCGACGCCGCTCGAGGTCGCGCTGCGCGAGCGGGAGAAGCCCATCCAGGAGCACACGGCCAAGGTCCTCGCGCTGCGCGCGGAGCGGGCCGAGGTCGCGGGCGACGAGGAGGACGCCGCGCTCGCGGCGGCCGGCGTCGGGGCGGGGCACCGCCAGCTCCAGCCGGGCGCGCACCAGGGCAACAAGGCGCAGCCGCGCCGCCGTCGTCCCCGATGACGGCACCCGGTCACGTGCCGGCCGGCGAGGCGGGCGGCCTGCGCGCCGTCCACCTCGCCGGGCTCGGCCCGGAGCGCGCCTCGCGCGTGCTCGAGCTCGTCCGTGCCGTCCCGGACTACCCGGGACCGGGGATCGTCTTCCGGGACATCACCGGCCTGCTGGCCGACGGCGACGCCTTCGGCCACGTGGTCGAGGCGCTCGGCGACGTCGCGCGCGCCGCGGGCGGGGTCGACCTCGTCGCGGGCATGGAGGCGCGGGGCTTCCTCATCGGGGCGCCGCTCGCGACACACCTCGGCGTCGGGTTCGTGCCGCTGCGCAAGGCGGGCAAGCTCCCGCCGCCCACGGACACCGTCACGTACGACCTCGAGTACGGCACCGCGACCATCGAGCTCCGGTCGGGAACACTGCCCCCGGGTGCGCGTGTTCTCGTGGTGGACGACGTGCTCGCGACCGGGGGCACGGCGGCCGCGGGCGCCGAGCTCGTCGAGCGCGGGGGAGGCGTCGTGGTGGGCCTGGCGTTCCTCCTCGAGCTCGAGGGCCTGGGAGGCCGCGAGCGGCTCGCGGGCCGCGAGGTGGCCACGCTGGTCCACGTCGAGTCGTAGGATTGCCACTCCGGTCGTCTCGGCTGGTCGCCGGCATCGTGCCGGTGGCGGCCGCCCTGCGGAAGGAGGCGCGCATGAGCGAGAACACCCGGACGTCGCGCGCTCCTGAGCGTGCGGGCGCCCCGACCTCCGGCACCGGCGGCTCGGGCGGGCGCGGTGTGCGCTCGCGCCTGGTCCGCTTCGGCGCGCGCCCCAACGCGGGCAGCCCGGCGCTCGAGCCGGTGCTCCAGGCCGTCCGCACCAACCACCCGCGCACGGACCTGAGCGTCATCGAGCGCGCGTACGAGACCGCAGAGCGCGCCCACCGCGGCCAGCTGCGCAAGAGCGGCGACCCGTACATCACGCACCCCGTCGCCGTCGCGACGATCCTCGCCGAGCTCGGGTTCGACGGGTCGACGCTCGCCGCCGCGCTGCTGCACGACACGGTCGAGGACACCGACTACTCGCTCGCGCAGCTCACCGAGGAGTACGGCGAGGAGATCGCCATGCTCGTCGACGGCGTGACCAAGCTCGACAAGGTCACGTACGGCGACGCGGCGCAGGCCGAGACGGTGCGCAAGATGGTCGTCGCCATGGCACGGGACATCCGCGTGCTCGTCATCAAGCTCGCCGACCGCCTGCACAACGCGCGCACCTGGAAGTACGTGTCGTCGTCGTCGGCGGGTCGCAAGGCGCGCGAGACCCTCGAGATCTACGCGCCGCTCGCCCACCGCCTCGGCATGAACACGATCAAGTGGGAGCTCGAGGACCTGTCGTTCCAGGCCCTGTACCCCAAGGTGTACGACGAGATCGTCCACCTCGTCGCCGAGCGCGCACCGGCGCGCGAGGAGTACCTGGCCGTGGTGCGCGAGCAGGTCACGGCCGACCTGCGCAGCGCGAAGATCAAGGCGACCGTCACCGGCCGGCCGAAGCACTACTACTCGATCTACCAGAAGATGATCGTGCGCGGCCACGACTTCGCGGAGATCTACGACCTCGTCGGCGCGCGCGTCCTGGTGGACAGCGTCCGGGACTGCTACGCGGCGCTCGGTGCGCTGCACGCGCGGTGGAACCCCGTGCCGGGGCGGTTCAAGGACTACATCGCGATGCCGAAGTTCAACATGTACCAGTCGTTGCACACGACGGTCATCGGACCGGGCGGGAAGCCGGTCGAGATCCAGATCCGCACGCACGAGATGCACCGGCGCGCGGAGTACGGCGTCGCGGCGCACTGGAAGTACAAGGAGACCGCGAAGTCGGGCGGCAAGACGGCGAAGGACGACGCCGCGGCCAACGACATGCGGTGGCTGCGCCAGCTCGTGGACTGGCAGCGCGAGACGGCCGACCCGGCCGAGTTCCTCGACTCGCTGCGCTTCGAGATCGGCGGTGCGGAGGTCTACGTCTTCACCCCCAAGGGCGACGTCATGGCGCTGCCGGCGGGCTCGACGCCGGTCGACTTCGCCTACGCGGTGCACACCGAGGTCGGGCACCGGACGATGGGCGCGCGCGTCAACGGCCGGCTCGTCCCGCTCGACTCGACGCTCGAGAACGGCGACTCCGTCGACGTCCTCACCTCGAAGTCGGAGAACGCGGGTCCGAGCCGTGACTGGCTCGCCTTCGTCAAGAGCCCGCGGGCGCGCAACAAGATCCGGCAGTGGTTCTCCAAGGAGCGCCGCGAGGAGGCCGTCGAGCACGGCAAGGACGCGATCGCCAAGGCGATGCGCAAGCAGAACCTGCCGATCCAGCGCCTGCTGTCGCACGAGTCGCTCGTCGCGCTCGCCAACGAGCTCCGCTTCGCGGACGTCACCGCGCTGTACGCGGCGATCGGCGAGGGTCAGGTGTCGGCGGCGAACGTCGTCTCCAAGCTCGTCCAGGCGATGGGGGGCGAGGAGGGCACGGTCGAGGACGTCGCCGAGACCGCGCGCCCCGGGAACACCGCGCGCCGCGTGCGCACGGGCGACCCGGGCGTCATGGTCAAGGGCGTCGACGACATCTGGGTCAAGCTCGCGAAGTGCTGCACCCCGGTCCCGGGCGACGAGATCATCGGCTTCGTCACGCGCGGGCAGGGCGTGAGCGTGCACCGGGCGGACTGCGCGAACGTCGTCGGGCTGCGCAACCAGCCCGAGCGGATCGTCGACGTCTCGTGGACCACGGGCAGCAACGCCATGTTCCTCGTGCAGATCCAGGTCGAGGCGCTCGACCGTGCGCGCCTGCTCTCCGACGTGACGCGCGTCCTGTCGGACAACCACGTGAACATCCTCTCGGCGACCGTCTCGACCTCGAACGACCGCGTGGCGATGTCGCGCTTCGTCTTCGAGATGGCGGAGCCCGCGCACCTCGCGCAGGTCCTCAGCGCGGTCCGCAAGGTCGACGGCGTGTTTGACGTCTACCGCATCACGGGGACGAAGGCCGCCGAGACGGCGCAGCTCCCCGCCTGAGCCCGCGGGCGGCACGCTGACCGAGGCCACCACGCCGCGCAGGGCGGCAGACCCGGTGGCAGCATCGGCACATGGACCTGCCCGTCATGCCACCCGTGCTGCCCATGCTCGCGAAGTCCGTGCCCGCCGTGCCCGATCCCGACGCCGTCGACGGCGGGTACGTGTACGAGCCGAAGTGGGACGGTTTCCGCGCGATCGTGTACCGCGACGGCGACGAGGTGCGGCTCGACAGCAGGAACGCGCGGCCCATGGACCGCTACTTCCCCGAGGTCGTCGAGGCGGTGCGGGCCGCGCTGCCGCCCCGGTGCGTGGTCGACGGCGAGATCGTCGTCGCGCGGGACGGTCGCCTCGAGTTCGAGGTGCTCCAGCAGCGCATCCACCCGGCGGCGTCGCGCGTGCGCCTGCTCGCGGAGCAGACCCCCGCGGCCCTCGTCGTGTTCGACGTGCTCGCGCTGGGGGACGAGGACCTCACGCGCGCGCCGCTCGCGCGGCGGCAGGAGGCGCTCGACTCCCTGGGCCTCGACGGCCCGGCCGTGCACGCCACGCCCCGCACGCGCGACGTCGCCGTGGCGCGGGAGTGGTTCGACACGTTCGAGGGGGCGGGCCTCGACGGCGTCGTCGCCAAGCCGCTCGACGGCACGTACCAGCCGAACAAGCGCGCGATGCTCAAGATCAAGCACGGCCGCGAGGCGGACGTCGTGCTCGCGGGGTACCGCCTGCACAAGACGTCGACCCCCGCGAAGCCGCTGCTCGGCTCGCTCCTGCTCGGCCTGTACGACGACGCGGGCCAGCTCCAGTTCGTCGGCGTCGCCGCGTCGTTCCCGACGGCGCGGCGCGCCGCGCTGGTCGAGGAGCTCGCGCCGCTCGTCGTCGAGCCGGGCACGCCGGACGCGGACGCGCACCCGTGGTCCGGGTGGGAGAACCCGGCCGGGGAGCGGATGCCGGGTGCGGTGTCGCGCTGGAGCTCGGGCAAGGACCTGTCGTTCACGCCGCTGCGCCCGGAGCGCGTGCTCGAGGTCGCCTACGACCACATGGAGGGCTCCCGGTTCCGGCACACCGCGCAGTTCCGGCGCTGGCGCGACGACCGTGACCCGGAGTCGTGCACCTACGAGCAGCTCGAGGAGCCGGTGCGCTACGACCTCACGGGCATCCTGCCCGGGGCGCCCGGCGTCGACTGACGCCGCCCGCACCCGCGTGGTCGCGGCACGTCAGTCCCGGGCGCGGTCCCGGTCCTTGCTCGGCTGGACGCGCTTGGGCTCGCCGGGCATCTTCGGGTACTCGGGCGGGTAGGGGAGGTCCCCGAGCCCGTGCTCGGCCTCGTCGCGGCGGGACAGCTCCAGGGCGGGCTCGAGCGACGCGCCCGGGTCCTCCCGGTCGGCACGCAGGGGTGCGAAGAGGTCGCCCACGGCGGCGAAGCGCGCGGGCATCGACAGCACGTCGAAGTCGTCGGGGTGGACGTCGCCGAGCTCCTCCCAGCGCAGGGGAGCGGACACCGTCGCGCGCTGGTTGGAGCGGATCGAGTAGGCCGACGCGATCGTGCGGTCGCGCGCCATCTGGTTGTAGTCGACGAAGATCTTGGCGCCGCGCTCCTCCTTCCACCACTTCGTGGTGACCTGGTCCGGCAGGCGCCGTTCGAGCTCACGACCGATCGCGATCGTCGCGCGGCGCGCGGCCACGAAGTCCCACTCGGGCGCGACCGGGACGAACACGTGGATCCCCCGACCGCCCGACGTCTTGGGGTAGCCGGGGAGACCGAGCTCGTCGAGGATCTCGCGCAGGTGCGGTGCGACGCGCACGGCGTCGTCGAAGTCGGTGCCCGGCTGCGGGTCGAGGTCGATGCGGAGCTGGTCCACCGCCTCGACGTCCCCGCCGCGCACGGGCCACGGGTGGAACGTCAGCGTGCCGAGGTTGGCCGCCCAGGCGACGACGGCGAGCTCCGTGGGGCACACCTCGTCGGCCGTGCGCCCGCTCGGGAACGCGATGCGCGCGGTCTGCACCCACTCGGGCGCGCCCTTCGGGATGCGCTTCTGGTAGAACGCGTCGCCGGTGTTGTCCGTGCGCGTGCTCATGCGGGCGCCCTCGAACACGCCCTTGGGCCAGCGCTCGAGCGTCGTCGGGCGGTCGACCAGAGCGCCGAGGATGCCGTCGCCCACGTCGAGGAAGTACTGCACGACGTCGAGCTTGGTGAGCCCGCGCGCGGGGAAGACGACGCGGTCCGGGCTCGTGACGCGCACGGTCCGTCCTCGGACGTCGAGCTCCACGGGGGGAGTCGTGGCTGCGGCCATGCCGACCAACCTAGACCGGGTCGCCGGTCCCGGCGAGCAGGAGCGCGAGGGTGCGCCGCGCCTGCGCCCGGCCGGCCCACCGGTGGCGCAGCTCGAGCGACCGCGCCGCCGCACGGGCGTCGAGCCCGCACACCGCCTCCAGCCGGCGCAGGGTGCTCAGCGCCTGCACCGGCTCGCACCGGGTGGCGACGTCGAGCGCGGTCCGCAGCACCGACGTGACGAGCACTCCCGCGACGAGGCTCGTCTCGTCGCGCAGCACGTGCGCCTGCCGCGCGGCCCGACCCTGCCGCGGCGGTGGGCGGTGACGCCCGGGCGGATGGACGACGTCGAGCACGCGGGGCGGCGCGGAGCCGCACAGCACCCACGCGGCGGCTGCGCCCGCGAGCACCGTGCCGCGCGGGACCTGGTCGCGGACGGCGAGCGCGCGCAGCGTGGGGGTGACGGGGATGCTCGCCGGCGCGGCGACGTCGCCCCACAGCCGACGCAGGGCGCCCGCGCGGACGAGCTCCTGGAAGGCCGCCGGCCCGCCGACGTCCTCCGGGACGACGAGCAGGCCGACCTCCGGTCCCGGCGGCGCGAGCAGGTGCGCGAGCGCGGCGGCGGGGACGTGCCCCGTGGCGCGGGCGGGTGCGGCGTGGTCGGGCGCGGTCGTGGCTGCGGGCACGCCCCTACCGTGCCGCACGGCGGTGGGTACGCGGAAGGGCCGGCACCCGCCTGTGGACGAGCGCCGGCCCTGTGACCGAGCGGGACGTGCGTCAGCCGCGCGAGTCCTCCGCCGCGCGGACGACCTGCTCGAGCCAGGAGCGCCGTGCGGCGAGGGCCGTCTCGGCCTCCTTCACCGCGCGCGCGTCCCCGCGGCTCTGCGCGGCGGCGAGGTCGGCCTCGAGCGCCTCGATCGCGGCCTCGAGCTGCGCCGCCGCACCCTCCGCGCGGGCGCGCGTCTCGGGGTTGCTCCGCGTCCACTGCGCCTGCTCGGCGTCGCGGACCGCGTTCTCGACGGCGCGCAGACGGCCCTCGACGCGCTGCAGGTCGCCGCGCGGCACCCGGCCGGCCTCCTCCCAGCGCTCCTGGAGGTCGCGCAGCGCCGCCTTGGCCGCGGCGAGGTCCTTGACGGGCACGAGCGCCTCCGCCTCGGTGAGCAGCGCCTCCTTGACCTCGAGGTTCGCCGCGTACTCGGCGTCGGTCGCGGAGTTCACCGCGTCGCGCGCCTGGAAGAACGTGTCCTGGGCGGCGCGGAAGCGGGCCCACAGCGCGTCGTCGTCCTTGCGGCTCGCCCGGCCCGCGGCCTTCCAGCGCGCCATGAGGTCGCGGTACGCGCCCGCCGTCGGGCCCCAGTCGGTGCTCGACGACAGCGCCTCGGCCTCCGCGACCAGCTTCTCCTTCGCGGCCTTGGCGGAGGCGTTGCGCTGCTCGAGCTCGGCGAAGTAGTGCCGGCGCTCGCGGTCGAACGCGGTGCGCGCGTGGCTGAACCGCTTCCACAGCGCCTCCTCGCTCGCGCGGTCGATGCGCGGACCCGAGCGCTGGGCCTCCTTCCAGCGCTCCAGCAGCCCGCGCAGCTCCTCGCCCGCGGGCCGCCACTGCATGCGGCTCGGGTCGGTCGCGGCGATCTTCTCCGCGGCCTCGATGATCTCCGTGCGGGCCTCGAGAGCCGCGGCCTTCGCCGCGGCGCGCTCCGCCTCGAGCTGCGCGCGACGCTCGGCAGCGGCGCCGCGGAGCGACTCGACCTGCGCCCGGAGCCCGTCGAGGTCGCCGACCGCGGAGGGCTCCGCCGTCTCCTCGGTGAGCCGGGCGATCGTCTGGTCGATCTCCTTGACCGACAGGTCCGTGCTGGTCAGCCGCGCCTCGAACAGCGCGACCTTCGCCTGGAGGTCGAGGTAGCGGCGCACGTACAGGGTGAGCGCCTCCTCGGCGCCGACGCCCGGGAACTGCCCGACGGAGCGCTCGCCCGCGCTCTCGCGGACGTACACCGTGCCGTCCTCGTCGACCCGACCGAACGCGGCCGCGGCCTTGGCGGCGGCCGAGTCGTCGGCCAGCGCCGGGACAGCGGGCACCTCCGGCACGACGGCCGCTGCGGCGGGAGCGCCCGCGGCCGGGGCGGCCGGCTTGCGCGGCGGGTGCGGGAGCGCCGACGGCTTGGGCCGCGGCCCGGGACGCGGGGCGGCGGGCCGGGGTGCCGACCCGGCGGGTGCCGTCGTCTCGGCGGGTGCTGTCGCCTCGGCGACGGGAGCGTCGTCGGCTGCCTCGGCTGCCTCGGCGGCAGGCGCCTCCGGTGCGGCGTCAGCGGGCGCGGCGGTCTCGGCCTCGGCGGCGGGAGCGTCGTCGGCCTCGGGGGCCTCGGTCTGCTCGGCCTCGGGGGCGGTCTCGGCCTCCGCTGCCGGTGCGTCGGTCGCCTCGGCCTCGGCGGCAGGCGTGGCCTCCGCCTGCTCGGCCGGAGCGGCCTCCTCGGCCGCGGCGGCGGGACCCTCGTCGGTGGCCTCGGTGGCCTCGGTGGCCTCGGTGGCCTCGGTGGCCTCGGTGGCCTCGGGCGTCGGCTCCACGTCTGTCGCGTCGACCCGTCCGGTCTCGCTCGCCTCCGCGGGCTCCGGTGCCGGTGCGCTCGCCTGGTTCTGGGCGGGATCGCTCACTGGGTCTCAACTCCTTCGATGGTGACCGGGGTGGCGGGGGACCCGTCGCCGGATCCGTCCTGCGTCCCCGCGTCAGCGACTGCCTGGACGACGTCCAGGCCGGACGTGATGGTGCCGAACACCGTGTAACCACCCGCCGCGTCGGACGGGATGGTCGAGTCCTCGTAGACGAGGAAGAACTGCGAACCCATCGAGCTGGCGTCCCCGCCCTGGCGGGCCATGGCGACGGTCCCCGCGGGGTAGACGTCGTCGGTGGGGGCGTTCTCGACGGGACCGAACTTGTAGCCCGGGTCGCCCGTGCCGGTGCCCGTCGGGTCGCCGCACTGGAGCACGTAGATGCCCGACGTCGTGAGGCGGTGGCACGACGTGCCGTCGAAGTACCCGGACTCGGCGAGGGACACGAAGCTCGCGACCGCCTGCGGGGCGGCCGCGCCGTCGAGCGTGAGCGTGAGGTCGCCCGCGCTCGTGGTGAGCGTCGTGGTCCAGTCCCGGCCCTCGGCGGCGGACGCGGGCGGCAGGGTGTGCTCGCCTGAGGGCGCCGCGCTCGTGTCGCCGCCCGGGTCGGTACCGGGATCCTGGGTGGCGGCGAGCGCCCACCAGACGGCGACGCCGATCACGACGAGCGCGACGACGACGCCCACGATCGACCACGTGCGCTGGCGCTTCGCCCGGAGCTGGGCCACGTGACGGTCCCACTTCTCCTCACGACGACGCGCCTGCTCGCGCTCGCGACTCTTCGTCGACACCCCAGCTCCTTCGTCCGGCGCCGCGACGGCGCGCACGGTCGACCCCGGTGCGGCCGTGGTCGGTACGGGACAGTCTAGGCACCGAGAACCCTGGTGGCGGGTGGATTTGCCGCGCGCAGGTCACGGTCCGGTATCGACGGCGCCGCCCGAAACCCGCGCTGCGCCCGCCCGGAGCCGCCCCACCGCCCGTGCCGCGGGCTACCCTCGCCCTCGTGGACCGACCTCGTGGCACGACGCCGACGCCCCCGGCCGAGCACGGCCCGACCCCGCCCGGACCGGCCGTGCACGTGGTGGTGGCGCCCGTCTTCGGCACGAGCTGCGCGGTCGTGAGCGCCCCGGGCGGGGACTGCGTGGTGGTCGACGCGGGGGCGGGGGTCGCGGACGCCGTCGTCGCGCACGTCCGCTCCGCGGGCCTCGTGCCCCGCGCCGTGCTCGCGACGCACGGGCACGTCGACCACACGTGGGACGCCGCGGCGCTCGCCGACCGCTTCGGGGTTCCCGTCGTGCTGCACGCGGCCGACGCGTACCGGCTCGCGGACCCGTTCGGGAGCCTGGAGCACGGCGGACCCGCCGCGAGCCGGCCGGGCGCCGTCGTGTCCGGCCCGCTCGGCGCGGCGCTCGCGGCGGCCGGCGCCGGGCCGCAGGACTACCGCGAGCCGGGCCGCGTCGAGTCGTTCGACGTACCCGCGGGCGGCGAGCGGGAGCTGCGCTGGGGCGGCGTCGCGCTGCGCGCGGTGGGCGCGCCCGGGCACACCGAGGGCTCCACGCTCTACCTCGTGGGCGAGCCGGGAGCGGGCCTCGTGCTCAGCGGCGACGTCCTCTTCGCGGGCTCTGTCGGCCGCACCGACCTCCCAGGCGGGGACGGCGCCACGATGGCCCGCACCCTGCGCGACGTCGTCGCGCACCTGGACCCGGCCTGGGACGTGCTCCCGGGGCACGGCCCGGCGACGACGGTCGCGCGCGAGCTGGCGACGAACCCCTTCCTCGCCCGCTGAGCGCAGGACCGGGGGCCGGACGATGCGGTCGTCGGTCCCGGCGTCTGGGAAGATCTGACCCATGGCCAGGCCCACACCCCTCTCCGGTTTCCCCGAATGGCTCCCCGACGGTCGGATCGTCGAGCAGCACGTCCTCGACACCCTGCGCCGGGTGTTCGAGCTGCACGGGTTCGCCGGGATCGAGACGCGCGCGGTCGAGCCGCTCGACCAGCTCCTGCGCAAGGGGGAGACGTCGAAGGAGGTCTACGTCCTGCGCAGGCTCCAGGAAGAGCCGCAGGACGACGCCGCGGCCGGGTCGGCCGCGAAGGGCGACAAGCAGCTCGGCCTGCACTTCGACCTCACCGTCCCGTTCGCGCGCTACGTGCTCGAGAACGCCGGGCACCTCGCGTTCCCGTTCAAGCGCTACCAGATCCAGAAGGTGTGGCGCGGCGAGCGCCCCCAGGACGGGCGCTTCCGCGAGTTCACCCAGGCCGACGTCGACGTCGTCGGCGCGGGCGAGCTGCCCTACCACTACGAGGTCGAGCTGCCGCTCGTCATGGCCGAGGCGCTGGGCGCGCTGCGCGACATCGGCGTGCCCGAGGTCCGCGTCCTCGTGAACAACCGCCGGGTCGCCGAGGGGTTCTACCGCGGGCTCGGCATCGACGCGGTCGACGACGTCCTGCGCCAGATCGACAAGCTCGACAAGGTCGGCCCCGAGAAGGTCGCCGCGCTGCTCGAGTCCGAGGCCGGCACGACGCCCGAGCAGGCGCAGGCGTGCCTCGCGCTCGCGGGCATCAGCGGGAGCGACTCCGGCGTGGTCGACCGCGTGCGCGCGCTCGCGGCCGAGCACGGCGTGGAGAGCGAGCTGCTGGAGACCGGGCTCGGCGAGCTCGGCGCGCTGATCGAGGCCGCGAGCGTGCGCGCCCCGGGCGTCGTCGTCGCCGACCTCAAGATCGCGCGCGGCCTCGACTACTACACGGGATCCGTCTACGAGACCGTGCTCGTGGGCCACGAGCAGCTCGGCTCGATCTGCTCGGGGGGTCGCTACGACACCCTCGCGTCCGACGGTGCGAACACCTACCCCGGCGTCGGGCTGTCGATCGGCGTGTCCCGGCTCGTGTCGCGCCTGCTCTCCGCCGGCCTCGTGCGCGCGACGCGCGCGGTGCCGAGCGCCGTCGTCGTGGCCGTCACGAGCGAGGAGACGCGCGACGCCTCCGACGCGGTCGCGCACGCGCTGCGCGCCCGCGGGGTGCCGGTCGAGGTCGCGCCCGCCGCCGCGAAGTTCGGCAAGCAGATCCGCTACGCCGACCGGCGCGGCATCCCGTTCGTCTGGTTCCCCGGGCGCGTCGAGGACGACGGCACGCGCTCGCCCGACCAGGTGAAGGACATCCGCTCGGGGGAGCAGGTCGACGCCGACGCGGGGACGTGGGAGCCGCCCGCCGAGGACCGCTTCCCGCGCGTCGTGCCCGCGGAGGGCTGACCCGCCGCACCGGGGAGGGGAGGGCGACGTGACGCGACCGGTCGAGCTCGCCCTGCCCTTCCAGGGGACGTGGCTCGTGCGCAACAGCCCGGCGCGCCGCGTGCCGAGCCACGGCACCGACCTCTTCGCGACGACGTACGCGATCGACTTCGTCGCCGTCCGAGGGCGGCGCACCGCCGCCGTGCGCGACTGGCGCACCGTGCTTGGCACCGAGCCGCCCGAGCGGTTCGTCGCGTTCGAGCGGCCCGTGCTCGCCCCGGCGGCGGGCACCGTCGTCGCGGTGCACGACGGCGAGCCCGACCACGAGGCCCGCCGGTCGCCCACCGCGCTGCTCGGCTACGCGCTCACGCAGGCGGCGCGGGCGCGCGGTGGCGCCGCGGCGCTCGCGGGCAACCACGTGGTGCTCGCCCTCGACCCGCCCGGCACGTACGTCGTCCTCGCGCACCTGCGCGCCGGGTCCGTGGCCGTCGTGCCCGGCCGACGGGTCGAGGCGGGCGAGGAGCTGGGCCGGTGCGGGAGCTCGGGGAACTCGACGCAGCCGCACGTGCACGTGCAGGCCATGGACGCGCCGGACGCGCTCGCCGCCCGCGGGCTGCCGCTCGTCTTCCGGGGCTTCCGCGAGCGGTCCCGCGACGGCTCGTCGCGCGTCGTGGACCTCGGCGTCCCGGCGGAGGGTGCGGTCGTCGAGCCCGCGTGACCGCGGTCCGGCAAGCCTCACGCCGTGAGCGCGCCCAGCCCCGTGACCCACCCCCCGCGGACCCCGACGACGACCACCGCCGCGGCGACGGCCAGCACGGCGACCGCGGCGACGACGTCGGGCACGCCGAGCGGGACGGGCCGCGCCGTGGTGCGCGGACCGGAACCGAGGCCCCGCGACTCGAGCGCCACGGTCAGGCGCTCGGAGCGGCGCACGGCACCGACGAGGAGGGCGAACGCGGCGGTGCCGAGCGCGCGGGGGGACCGGGGGAGCGTGCCGGGCCGCCGCCGCGGGTCGCGCACGGCCTGCGCGCAACGGATCGTGTGCCAGGCGTCGGGCAGCTCGACGAGCAGCCGGTGGGCCGCGAGCACCGCGTACGTCCACGTCAGGGGCAGCCGCCCGTGCTGGTGGAGGCTCGTCATGAGGCGCACCGGGTCGGTCGTCACCGCGACCGTGAGCGAGAGGGCGCCGACGAGCAGCGTGCGCACCGCGAGCCCGGCGCCGATCGTCAGGCCGTCGGAGCCGACGGTGACCGGGCCCAGGTCGACCGGGTCGCCGCCGGGCCGGGTGGCGACGTTGACGACCAGCAGGCTGGTCGCGAACACCAGGAAGGGCACGTGCGCCAGGGCGAGCGTGCGCACGGGGACGCGTCCCGCGACCAGCAGCGCCGCGACCGTGAGCACCCACCCGATCGCGGGGGTGTACGGGTCGGTGACGAGCAGCGCACCCGTCGACACGACGAGGACGGTCGCCAGCTTGACCGTCGGGTTCCAGCGCCCGAGGGGCGTGCTGTGCGGCGCGCTCACGGGGCGACCTCCGCGAGGGCTGCGGGCGCGGTCTCTGCAACGTCGGCTGCGACGGCGGTGCCCGAGGCGGCGTCGAGCGCCCGGACGAGCGCGCCCGGGTCCACGCCGTGGCGGCGGCCCGTGCGGGCCCACCACGCGAGCAGGGGAGGACGGCGCAGGCGGGCGCGCCGGCACAGCGCGTCGTCGGCCAGCACGGTGGCGGGCGGCCCGAGCGCCACGAGCCGGCCGCCGATGACGACGGCGACACGGTCGGCGAGGGCCGCGACGAGCGCGAGGTCGTGCGTGACGACGACCACCGCGCCGCCCGCGTCGGCACGCTCGCGCAGCGCGTGGGCGACGGCGTCCGCCTGGGCGCGGTCGAGCCCCGACGTGGGCTCGTCGGCGAGGAGGACGGGCGGATCGAGCACGGTCGCCGTCGCGAGGGACAGTCGCCGCTGCTCGCCGCCGGAGAGCCGGTACGGGTTCGCGTCGACGAGGTGCGTGAGGGCGAACGCGTCGAGGGTGCGCGCGACGCGTCCGTCGACGTCGTCGAGCCGCGCGAGCCGGGCCGACCAGGCGACCTCGTCGCGGACCGTGCGCGCGAGGAGCTGGTGCTCCGGGTCCTGGAACACCATCGCGACGGGCGCGCCGGGCGCCGTCGTGACCTCGCCCGTGGTCCGTTCGAGTCCCGCCAGCCCGCGCAGGAGGGTCGACTTGCCGCCGCCGTTGGGCCCCACCACCGCGAGCACCTCGCCCGCGTGCACGTCGAGGTCGACGTCGCGCACCACCGGCGTCTCGTCCTGCCCGCGCCCTCGGCGGCCCGCCGCGGCGGCGCGGTGCACCGCGAGGCGACGGGCACGCAGGGCGACCGGGCGGTCAGGGGCGAGCGCCGCCGGGCCGGTGTCTGCGTCACGGGGGTCCGCGGCGCGGGGGTCGACGGTGCGGGGGTCGGCGGAGTGCGCGAGGTCGACGAGCCAGGCGTCGGTCGCGGGCGCGCCGAGCGTGCCCGGGGCTCCTGCCTGCCGGAGCCGGACGTCGAGCGGCAACCAGCACCCGAGCTCGGCGAGCGTGGCGGCGTGCGCGCGCAGGACGGCGGTCGTGGGGCCGTGCGCGACGACGCGGCCGGTGTCGTCGAGCACGAGCGTCGCGTCCGGGAGCGTCCCGACGTCGTCGAGGCGGTGCTCGACGAGCACGACCGACCGGCCGGAGGTGCCGTGCGCGCCCTGTTCGGGCGCCCGGACGAGCCCGCCCACGAGCGTCCCGACCTCGTGCGCCGCGGCCGGGTCGAGGAACGCCGTCGGCTCGTCGAGGACCACGAGCTCGGGGTCGGCGACGAGCGCCGCCGCGAGGGCGACGCGCTGCGCCTCGCCTCCCGACAGCGCGTGGGTCGGCCGGTCGTGCAGGTGGTCCGCACCGACGGCGGCGAGCGCGGTGGCCGCGCGGGCGTCCATCGTGCGCGGGTCCGCCGCCCGGTTCTCGAGCGCGAACCGCAGCTCGTCGTCGACGCGGGCGAGGCACAGCTGGTCGCCCGGCCGCTGCTGGACGAGGCCGACGCGCGCGGCGAGCGCCGCCGGGGTCGTGTCGCGCGGGTCGACGCCCGTCACGCGCAGGTCGCCCGTGACCGACCCTGGGAGCGTGTGGGGCACGACGCCGACGAGCGCGCGCAGCAGCGTGGACTTCCCGCAGCCCGAGGGGCCGAGCACGAGCAGCCCGGTGCCCGCGGGGACGGTGAGGGTGAGGTCGTCGAGCACGCGCGTGCCGTCGTGGCCCACGGTGACGTTGAGGCCGGCGGCGGCGACGGCGTCGGGCACGTCGCCGGGCACGGCGTCCGGCGTGACGTCCCGTGCGGCGGTCGGTGCCTCAGCCACGGCGGTCTGCCCCGATCGCGAAGGCGTCGAGCGCGCCGGTGCGGGCGAGGGCGTCGCCGAGGAGGCGCGCCGCGATCCCGCACAGCACGACGCACGAGACGACCTGCACGCCGAGCCGGAGCATCGCGTAGTCCTGCCCGAGCCAGCCGAAGCGGACCGCGTTGAACGCGTAGGTGACGAGCGCCGCGCTGACGCCCGACGCGACGAAGACCCACCAGCCGTAGCGGCGGTACCGGGTGAGTGCGAAGGGGATCTCGGCGCCCACGCCCTGGACGAGCCCCACGAGGACGAGCAGCGGGCCGGCGGGCGACGCGAGGAAGACCACCTCGACGAGCGCCGCGAGCGTCTCGGTGAGGATGCCGACGCCCGGCTTGCGCACGATGTACGTCGCGAGCGGGCCGACGACGATCCACGCGCCCGCGAGCACGTTGGCGGCGAGGTCCGCGAGCGGGCCCATGGCGAGCTGGAGCGGGGCCCAGAGCTGCACGATCGCCCAGTAGACGAACCCGAACACGACCCCCAGCACGGCGACGAGGACCGTCTCGTGGAGGGTGAGGCCGCGGCGTCGGGCACGGCTCGGGGGAGCGGCGACGGCGCGGTCCCGGGGGGCGGGCGTGGGACCCACGCCGTCAGGTCGGTCGTCGGGCGTGGCGGTGGGCGGGGTCGCCCGGGGCGGCGTGGTGCGGGGCTCGGTCATGCGGTTCCCTCCGTCGGGCCCCCGGGGCGAGGGGTGCACGACGGCGCGCCACCGCTGCCCCCGCGCGGACGGCACGCGCGGGGCGCGGGCACGAGCGCGCAGGGGGACGGTGACGTCCGCCCTGCTCCCTTCGCTGGTACGAACCAGATCAGGTTCCACGGGTCTGCAGGAGGGACGGGTGTCCGGCCTGCACTCTCAGCGCTCGTGCGCTCCCCGGGGGCGTTCGGCCCGACCCTAGGGCCTGGACGCCCGCCGGACAATCCCGGCGTCTCACCCACCGGGACGCCCGGCCGCCGTGAGAAGGTGACGGCGACGAGGCGCCCGCGCGGACCGGGGACGGGCTCCGACCACGAGGAACGAGGCAGTGCGCATGACCCGAGACAACGACCCCGCCGCGGTCGCCGAGCTGGACCGCCTCGACGAGGCCGTGCGGAGCGCGTCCGCGGGCGACACGTCGGCGCAGATCGCGCTGTGGCGGCAGACCGTGCGCCTCGGCACGTGGTTCTTCATCGCGCGGGGGTCCGAGGACCAGCCTCGTCCGTACGCCGTCGCTGCGGACCAGGGGCCCATGATCTGCCTCTACAGCAGCGCCGCGCGCGCGGACGAGGCGGCCCGGGCGCTCGGTCTGGCGGACGACGAGACAGGCTCCGTGCCGCTGCTCGGGGTACCCGTGCCGGCGGCGATCGACTACGTCGCGTCCTTCGGCGCGGCCGGGGTCGTCGGTGTCGCGCTGGACCACCCGCGCATCGGCCACCACATCCCCCTCGGGAACCTGGCGCTGCTCAAGGCGTGGTCCGCCGACGGCTGACCCGCCCTTGACAGCGCGTTCGAACGTTTGTTCGAATAGCGCGATGCGGTGGGACGGACAGGCGCTCGGCGCGGACGACGGCGCGCTCCCCGGGCTGGAGCGGGTCGGCCTCGTCCGCAGCGTGCGCACGCCCGAGTTCGCGGGCATCACGTTCCACGAGGTCACGGCCAAGAGCGCGCTGTCCAAGGTGCCCGCGATGTCGCGCATGCCGTTCCGGTGGACCGTCAACCCGTACCGCGGGTGCAGCCACGCGTGCTCCTACTGCCTCGCGCCCGCCACCCCGGTGCTGCTGGCCGACGGCACGCAACGGCCGATCGGCGAGCTGCGTGTCGGCGACGAGATCGTCGGCACCGCCCCGCACGGCGCGTACCGGCGCTACGTGCGCACCCGGGTGCTCGACCGCTGGACCACCCGCAAGCGTGCCTACCGCGTGACCCTCGCCGACGGCACGCGCCTCGTGGCGAGCGGCGACCACCGGTTCCTCACCGAGCGCGGGTGGCGCCACGTCGTCGGCGGTGCCGGGCACCGTGCCCGCCTGGCGCTCGGCGACGTGCTCGTCGGGCCGGGCGCCGCGGCGCTCGCGGACGGGCGGCCCGTCCTCGACGGCCAGGACGTCACCGGCGGCGAGGCGCTGCGCGTCGACTCGCTGGAAGCGCTCGACGGGCCGGGGGAGACGACGGAGCTGGTCGACATCACGACCGGCACGCGCGACTTCGTCGCCGCGGGGGTCGTGAGCCACAACTGCTTCGCCCGCCCCACGCACCAGTACCTCGACCTCGACGCGGGCGAGGACTTCGACCGGGAGGTCGTGGTCAAGGTCAACGTCGACGACGTGCTGCGGGCCGAGCTCGCCCGCCCGTCCTGGGCGCGCGAGGCCGTCGCGCTCGGCACCAACACCGACCCGTACCAGCGCGCCGAGGGTCGCTACCGCCTCATGCCCGGCATCATCGACGCGCTCGCCGGGTCGGGCACGCCGCTGTCCGTGCTGACCAAGGGCACGCTCCTGCGCCGCGACCTGCCCCTGCTCGTCGACGCGGCCTCGCGCGTCGAGGTCGGGGTCGGCGTGTCCCTCGCGCTCCTGGACCCCGAGCTCCAGGCGAGCGTGGAGCCGGGCACGCCCTCGCCGCGCGCGCGGCTCGAGCTCGTCCGCACGGTCCGGGAGGCCGGTCTGCCGTGCGGCGTCATGGTCGCCCCCGTGCTGCCGTGGCTCACCGACTCGACCCGCGCGCTCACCGAGCTGCTCGACGCCGTCAAGGACGCGGGCGCGACCGGCGTCACGGTGCTGCCGCTGCACCTCAAGCCCGGCACTCGCGAGTGGTACATGGGCTGGCTCGCGCGCGAGCACCCGCGGCTCGTCCCCGGGTACGAGCGCGTGTACGGCCGCGGCACGTACGCCTCGACGGCGTACCGGTCCTGGCTGTGGGACCGGGTGCGGCCGATGCTCGAGGCGCGCGGGTTCGCCGTCGCGGGGCACCGCGGCCCCGCGGGCGTCGAGGGGCGGTTCCGCCGCGGCGAGCCCGGCGACCGGCGACGCCGGTCAGGACCGCCGACGGACGGCGCCTACCCGGCCGGCAGCCTCGCCGTCGACCCGGCGCCGCAGGACGCGCGCCACGGCCACGGCGGGGCGCTCGCGGGCATGCCGGTGGACGGCGGCGGGCTCGACGTCGTCGGCGGGGGAGTGGAGCAGGTCCTGTTCTGACCTGTCTCAGGCGTCGGCGAGGCGCGCCGGGAAGCCACCCGTCGCCACCGGTCCCCAGCGCGTGATCGTCAGCCGCACGAGCGACTTGCCCTGGGTGACCATGGCGGCGCGGTACTCGTCCCAGTCCGGGTGCTCGCCGCTGACGGCGCGGTAGTAGTCGACCAGCGGCTCGACCGACTCGGGCAGGTCGATCACCTCCGCCTCGCCGTCGACCTGCACCCACGGGTCGGAGAACCGCTCGCCCAGGGACAGCAGCGACGCGCGCGGGTCGCGGCGCACGTTGACCGCCTTGGCGCGCTCCGGGTACGTCGACACGACGACCCGACCCGCGTCGTCCACCCCGTACGTGACCGGGCTGAGCTGAGGGCGGCCGTCGGCGCGGGTGGTGACGAGGACGCCGTCGTGCCGGGAGCGCAGGAACTCCTCGAGCTCGTCGCGCTCGACGCGCCGGTTCGTCGCGATGGTGCGTGCCACGGGTCACCCTCCTTCGTGCGGGCGGCGGGCCGGACGGCCCTGCCGCGGCCGGTCGGCCCGTGCGCGCCCGCAGGCGCCGCGCCGGTCCCGGCGGTGCCGCCACGGGACGTCGCGGCGGCACCGCCACGGTATCCGGTCGTCCCCGCCGGTCGAGAGCGGACCGTCGACCGCCTCCGGTCGGAGGTATCCGGTCGAGCCGCCCGCCCGCCCGCACTAGACTTCAGCGGACGCGTCCCCGCTCCGGGAGCGCGACCCCCCACCGCCCACCTGGAAGGAACCCTCCGTGCTGCGCACCCGAACGGCCGGCTCACTGCGGGCCGAGCACACCGGTCAGACCGTCACCCTCACGGGCTGGGTCGACCGTCGGCGCGATCACGGCGGCGTCGCCTTCATCGACCTGCGCGACGCCTCGGGCATCGCCCAGGTGGTCATCCGCGACGAGGCGGTCGCGCACCCGCTGCGCAACGAGTTCGTCCTCCAGGTCACGGGCGAGGTCTCGCGCCGCCCCGACGGGAACGAGAACCCGTCCCTGCCCACGGGCGAGATCGAGGTCGTCGCGACCGACGTCGTCGTGCTCAACACCTCCGAGGCCCTGCCGTTCCAGGTCTCGACGGCGCTCGCGGACACCGAGACGATCGGCGAGGAGGCGCGCCTCAAGCACCGCTACCTCGACCTGCGCCGGCCCGCCCCCGCGCACGCCCTGCGCCTGCGCGCCAAGGCGAACCAGGCCGCGCGCCGCGTGCTCGACGCCGAGGAGTTCGTCGAGATCGAGACGCCGACGCTCACCCGCTCGACGCCCGAGGGCGCGCGCGACTTCCTCGTGCCCGCGCGCCTCGCGCCCGGCTCCTGGTACGCGCTGCCGCAGTCGCCCCAGCTGTTCAAGCAGCTCCTCATGGTCGCGGGCATGGAGCGCTACTACCAGATCGCGCGCTGCTACCGCGACGAGGACTTCCGTGCGGACCGACAGCCGGAGTTCACGCAGCTCGACGTCGAGATGAGCTTCGTCGAGCAGGACGACGTCATCGCGCTCGCCGAGAAGATCCTCGTCGCGCTGTGGGAGCTCATCGGGTACACGATCCCGACGCCCATCCCGCGCATGACCTTCCACGACGCCATGCGGCTCTACGGGTCCGACAAGCCCGACCTGCGGTTCGGCAACCCCCTCGTCGAGCTCACGGACTACTTCCAGGACACCCCGTTCCGCGTGTTCCAGGCCGAGTACGTCGGCGCCGTCGTCATGGCGGGCGGGGCGTCGCAGCCGCGTCGCCAGTTCGACGCGTGGCAGGAGTGGGCCAAGCAGCGCGGCGCTCGCGGCCTCGCGTACGTGACGTTCGGCGAGGACGGCACGCTCGGCGGCCCCGTCGCGAAGAACCTGTCCGACGCCGAGCGCGAGGGCCTTCGCGACGCGACCGGCGCGCAGCCGGGGGACGCCGTGTTCTTCGCCGCGGGCAGGACGTCGGACTCGCGTGCCCTGCTCGGCGCCGCGCGCCAGGAGATCGCGAAGCGGACGGGTCAGATCGACGACGACGCGTGGGCGTTCGTCTGGATCGTCGACGCGCCGCTGTTCAAGCCGACCGGAGATGCCGCCGACGAGGGTGACGTAGCCCTGGGCCACTCCGCCTGGACCGCCGTGCACCACGCGTTCACGTCGCCCACGCCGGACTGGGTCGACACGTTCGAGCAGAACCCGGGCGAGGCGCTCGCCTACGCCTACGACATCGTGTGCAACGGCAACGAGATCGGTGGCGGGTCCATCCGTATCCACCGTCGGGACGTGCAGGAGCGCGTCTTCGACGTCATGGGGATCGGGCCCGAGGAGGCGCAGGAGAAGTTCGGCTTCCTGCTCGACGCCTTCAAGTTCGGCGCGCCCCCGCACGGCGGGATCGCGTTCGGCTGGGACCGCATCGTCGCGCTGCTGACGAAGTCGGACTCCATCCGCGACGTCATCGCGTTCCCCAAGTCGGGCGGCGGGTACGACCCGCTGACGCAGGCACCGGCCCCGATCACGCCCGAGCAGCGCAAGGAGGCGGGCGTCGACGCGAAGCCCGCCGCCCCGTCGCGCGACGGCGGCACCGAGGGCGGTGCTGAGGGCGGCGCGGACGGCGACCCGGCCGGTGAGAGCGGGCGCACGGACGCCTGACCCCAGCACGCTCGACGCCGAGGGCGCGCCACCCCGCCGGGTGGCGCGCCCTCCGCGCGTCCGGAAGCTGTTGATCCCGCTGCCGCGACCTCAAGATCTTGAGCAGATCCTGAGGTTTCGCTGCGCCGACGCGGCGGGTCCGTCGCGCCACGACGCGCAGGATCGATCCCGTCGGACACCACGAGAACGAGGCACTCATGACCGCCCTGCTCACCGACCGCGACGCGGTCGACGTCGTCGAGCCTGCGCCCCACGGCGCCCGGCTCGACCGTGATCGGTGCACGCCCGACGAGACCCGGGGCGTCCCGGGCCGCCACCACGGCCCCCGCACGTGAGGGAGGACCTGCGCCAGGCGTGGACGGCGCTCACGGACGACCTGGACGGCGACGTGCAGGCGGTCCGGCGCTTCTTCGTCGCGTACCGGGACCTCGTCGTCCCACGGGTCGACGCGGCGGCGGTCGCGCTCGCCCGGGGCGACGACGAGGAGGCGCGCAGCACGCTGCTCACGGTGCGGTCGACGTCGCTCATGGTCGGGGCCGCGGAGGTCGGCGACGCCGCCTCCGCGGTGCTCGACCGGCACCGCGCCGGGCACCGCACGACCGCGGACGAGGCGCGCGCGCTCGGGACGCTGCGGGCCGCCGCGCGCAGCGCGTGCGACGAGGTGGCGCTGCTGCTCGGCGACCCGCCGCCCGCCGCCGGTCAGCCCGTGGGGTCGAACCGGTAGCCGACGCCGCGCACGGTGCGGATCCACCGGGGCGACGACGGACCGTCGCCGAGCTTGCGGCGCAGATTCGCGATGTGCACCTCCACGCTGCGCCGGTCCGCGTCCGTGACGTACGTGCCGGCGTCGTACTCCTCGCCCCACAGGACGCGGACGAGCTCGTTGCGGCTGACGACGCGACCCGCTGCCTCGACGAGCGCTCCCAGGAGGTCGTACTCGCTGCGCGTGAGGTGGACGGCCTCGCCGTCGACCGTGGCGGTGCGGCGCGGGACGTCCAGCAGGAGCCCGTCCGACCCCACGAGGGTCGGCTCGTGGTCCGCCGGGGCGGGCCGGGCGGCGTCGGCGCCGTCCGACGGCAGGCCGCGTCGCGGGCGCCGCAGGAGAGCCTCGATGCGGGCGCGCAGCTCGCGCGGACGGAACGGCTTCGTCTGGTAGTCGTCGGCACCGGCGTCCAGGCCCATGAGGGTGTCGATCTCGTCGGTGCGCGCGGTGAGCATCACGATGTAGGTGTCGGAGATCTGACGGATGCGCCGGCACACCTCGAACCCGTCGATGTCGGGCAGGCTCACGTCGAGGGTCGTCACGACCGGGTCGGTCCGCCGGACGAGCTCCACGCCCTCGACGCCGGTCGCGGCCGCCTCGGTGACGAAGCCTGCCTGACCGAGCACCGTCTGCAGGAGATCACGGATCTCCGCGTCGTCCTCGACGATGACTGCGGTGCGTGTGTTGTCCGCCATCCGTCTCCCCCCGTGCGACTGAGTCTGCCGCCTACCGTAGCCGCCCGCGGGAGTGCCCGCGCACGAACCGTCCCCGCCGGTCGGAGCGTCTCAGTGGGTGATCGCGAGCCGGCGGTGCACCCGGCGCAGCGGCCCGGGTGCCCACCAGTTGTACCGCCCGAGCAGCGTCATCGTCGCGGGGACCAGCAGGAGGCGCACGATCGTCGCGTCGATGAGGACGGCGACGGCGAGCGCGAACCCGACCTCCTTGATGACGAGCAGGTCGCCGAAGACGAAGCCCGCGAACACGACGACGATGATCGCCGCCGCCGACGTGATGATCCGCCCGGAGCGCTGCAGGCCGAGGCGGACCGCCTCGTCGTTGGAGAGCCCGGCGTCGTACAGCTCCTTGATGCGCGCGAGCAGGAACACCTCGTAGTCCATGGCGAGACCGAACGCGAACGCGACGACGAGCGCGACGACGTACGTCTCGATCCCGCCCACGGACGAGAAGTTCAGCAGCCCTTCGAGGTGGCCGTCCTGGAAGACCCACACGAGGACCCCGAGCGAGGCGGCGAGCGACAGCGCGTTCGTCAGGAGCGCCTTCACCGGCACCACGACGGAGCCGGTCATGAGGAACAGCAGCACGAGCGTCGCGCCCACGACGATCCCCACGGCCCACCACACGCGCTCGCCGAGCGCCTCGAGGAAGTCGACCTGCCCCGCCGCCTGACCGGTGACCCACACGTCGAAACCCGGGTCCGTCGCACGGACCTCCCGCACGACCGACACGGCCTCCGGCCCGCCGGCGTCGTCGGTGTCGACGTGCACGCCCACGACGGCGTACGACCCCAGGGGCGCCGCCGGGTCGACGCTCTCGACCCCGTCGAGCGCCGCCACGTCGTCGGCCCACGCCTGGGCGTCCTCGACGCTCGCGTCCACGACGGCGACGACCTGGGCGCCCGCACTGGACGGGTACTGCGCGGCGAGCTCGTCCACGAACTCGCGCTGGGGAGAGCCCTGGGGGAGCAGCTCGATCCCGGAGTTCCGCAGCTGCAGCCCGAGCACCGGCAGCGCGAGGACCACGAGGAGCGCCGCGGTGGTGAGCAGCACCCACAGCGGGTGCCGCTGGACGCGCCCCGCGAGACGGGAGAACGCGCCCTCGTCCGACTGCACGTCCGCGGTCCGGGCGAGCACGCGGCGCAGGCCCGGGACCCGGCCGAGCAGCCCCGGGCGGGCGAGGCGACGGCCCGAGTACGCGAGCAGCGCCGGGACGAGGGTGAGCGCCGTCGCTACGGCCACGAGCACGACGCCGAGCCCGGCCGCGCCGACCGCGCGCAGGATGTCGGGGCGGAACACCATGAGCCCCGCGATGGAGATCGCGACCGTCAGCGCCGAGAACGCGACCGTGCGGCCCGCGGTCTCCATGGTGCGCACGAGCGCCGCGTGCACCACGCCGTCGCCGCGCCGCCGGCGCAGCGACGGGTCGTCGCCCGCCTCGATCAGCCGGTGCAGCTCCTCCCGGAACCGCGACACCACGAGCAGCCCGTAGTCGATGGACAGGCCCAGGCCGAGCAGGGTGACGACGTTGACGATGGAGGCGTCGACGTCGAGCACGTACGTCAGGCCCAGCAGCACTCCCAGGCCGGCGCCGATCGACGCGACGGCCCCGGCCATCGGCATCGCCGCGGCGAGGAAGCCGCCGAAGACGAGCACCATGATGAGCAGCGCCACGGGGAGGGCCACGGCCTCTCCCGTCGTCAGGTCCTCCTTCACCTGGCTCGTGATCGCCTCGACGATGAGCCCGTTCGAACCCACGAGGCCCGTCGCGTCGCCCGCCGCCTCCGGGGCGGCGTCCGCGAGCACCCCGGGTACGGCCTCGAGCTGCTCGACGACGCGGTCCGCGACCGCGTCGGTGCGCTCGGCGTCGAGGTCGGTGCGCAGCGTCACGACCGAGAGGAAGCCGCGCCCGTCCTGCGCGACGAGCGACTGCGCCGCGGGGTCCTCCACGCCGCCCGGGATCACGTACGGGTCGATGACCGTGTCCACGCCCTCGATGGCGACGAGGTCGGCGTCGACCCCCGTCATCGCCTCCACGACCTGCGGGTCCGCCGGGTCGACGCCGGACACCAGGAGCGTGATCTCCGTCCCGCCCTCGTCGTTCTCCGCGAGGACCTGCGACGCCCGCTCGCTGTCCGAGCCCGGGATCGTCGGCGCGCCCGTCGTCACACGGTCGAACACGCTCTCCCCGTGGACGCCGAACAGCGCCAGCGCGAAGCCGAGCGCTGTCAGCAGGACCCACACGACGACGGTGAGACGCGGGTGGCGGGCGACACGACGACCGAGGCTCGAGAACACGAGCGCCAGCATCCCACCCGCCCGCGCCGCGTGTCAGATCCCCCACGCCCCGGGGCGGGACGTTCACCCGACCACCTCGACCCGGCACCGCCGCGTGGGCGGCGGTGCGTAGGCTCGAGCCATGTCCACCGGTGATCTCTTCGGCGGCGACCTCTTCGGTGCCGCCACGTCCGGCGCTCAGGGCACGCCGCGACCCGGACCGGGGGCCCCGCTCGCCGTGCGCATGCGCCCCGCCACCCTCGACGAGGTCGCGGGCCAGTCCCACCTCCTCGTGCCCGGCTCGCCCCTGCGGCGGCTCATCCGGTCCGGCAGCGAGAGCGACGCGTCCGGCGGCCGCGCCGCGCCCGGATCCGTTATCCTCTGGGGCCCGCCCGGCACCGGGAAGACGACGCTCGCTTACCTCATCGCGACCGCCTCCGGCCGCCGCTTCGTCGAGCTCTCCGCCGTCACCGCGGGCGTCAAGGACGTGCGCACCGTCGTCGAGGACGCCCGGCGCCGCCTCGCCACCGGCGGCGAGGAGACCGTCCTCTTCATCGACGAGGTGCACCGCTTCTCCAAGTCCCAGCAGGACGCGCTCCTGCCCAGCGTCGAGAACCGCTGGGTCACGCTCGTCGCGGCGACCACGGAGAACCCCAGCTTCTCCGTGAACTCGCCCCTGCTCTCCCGCTCGCTCCTGCTCACGCTCCAGCCCCTCGGGGACGACGACGTCCGTGCCCTCGTGCGGCGCGCCGTCGCCGACGACCGGGGGCTCGGCGGCCTCGTCGCGCTCACCGACGAGGCCGAGGACCACCTCGTGCGCCTCGCGGGCGGCGACGCGCGCAAGGCGCTCACCGTGCTCGAGGCCGCCGCGGGCGCCGCGCTGTCCGACGCCCCGGTGCCCGTGCCCGCGACGGCCGTCCCGGCCGACGACGACGCCGCGCTCCCCGAGGGCGCGGCGGTCGGCACGTCCCACGCCGGCCCCCCGCCGGTGCCCGTCGACCTCGACGCGGTCGAGCGCGCCGTCGACGTCGCCGCCGTGCGGTACGACCGCGACGGCGACCAGCACTACGACGTCGTGTCCGCGTTCATCAAGTCGATGCGCGGCTCCGACGTCGACGCCTCGCTGCACTACCTCGCCCGCATGATCGCGGCAGGGGAGGACCCGCGCTTCATCGCCCGCCGCATCGTCATCGCCGCCGCGGAGGACGTCGGCATGGCCGACCCCTCGGCGCTCCAGACCGCCGTGGCCGCCGCCCAGGCCGTCCAGCTCATCGGCATGCCCGAGGGACGCATCGTCCTCGCCGAGGCGGTCGTGCACCTCGCGACCGCGCCCAAGTCGAACGCCGCCTACCTCGGGATCGACGCAGCGCTCGCGGACGTGCGGGCCGGGAGGGCGGGGTCCGTCCCGCCGCACCTGCGCGACGCGCACTACCCGGGCGCCAAGCAGCTGGGGCACGGCGCGGGCTACCGGTACGCGCACGACGCGCCGCACGGCGTCGCGGCGCAGCAGTACCTGCCGGACTCCCTCGTCGGATCGCGGTACTACACGCCCACGGACCGCGGGTACGAGCGGCAGGTCACGGAGCGCCTCGGGCGCATCCGCGACATCCTCGACCAGGACGGCCCCGCGCGCTGACGAGGTTGGGGACCACGGCGCCCCACGTGCGGTAGACTGCTCAGGTTGCCTTCGCGGCGACCACCTGGGACCTCGGCCCCGACCCCTCGCCCCTCCTCGCGGTGGAGCGCGCGGTCCATCGGCTGGTCCCGCACCTGGACCCGGTTCTCGGGACCGGGTGTGACGTCAGAACCCGAACGACAGGAATGAGACACCGCTGTGACGTCTGTCAAGCGCTCGCGCCGCCAGGTCCGCCTGAGCCGCGCCCTGGGCATCGCCCTCACCCCGAAGGCCGTCAAGCACTTCGAGAAGCGCCCGTACCCCCCGGGTGAGCACGGCCGCGCCCGCCGCCGCACCGAGTCGGACTACGCGGTCCGTCTCCGCGAGAAGCAGCGTCTGCGCGCCCAGTACATGCTCCGCGAGAAGCAGCTCGCGCGTGCGTACGAGGACGCCCGCAAGGACAAGGGCCTGACCGGTGAGGCGCTCGTCGAGAACCTCGAGATGCGTCTCGACGCCCTCGTGCTCCGCGCCGGCTTCGCCCGCACCATCCTGCAGGCGCGCCAGGCGGTCACGCACCGCCACATCCTCGTCGACGGCAAGATCGTGGACCGCCCGTCGTTCCGCGTGAAGCCCGGCCAGACCCTCCAGGTCAAGCCGAAGAGCCAGGCGACGACGCCGTTCCAGGTCGCGGCCGCGGGCGCGCACCGCGACGTGCTGCCGGCCGTCCCGGGCTACCTGGACGTCCAGCTCGAGAAGCTCAGCGCGGTGCTCACGCGTCGCCCGAAGCGCGCTGAGGTCCCCGTGCAGTGCGAGGTCCAGCTCGTCGTCGAGTACTACGCTCGCTGAGTCCCGCTCCGGACGCCTCGCTCACCGCTTCGTCGGCGAGCGGGGCGTTCGTGCGTCCGGGCCGGTGCGACGGCCCGCCCCCGCGAGCGCGCCGTCGCGCCGTGCCCGACGACGGTCCCCGCCCTGGTGCGGGTAGTGTTTCGCGGAGCCGTGGGTACGTCCGCGAGGAGCCCGCGGCGACGACCGTCCCGCGCACGGCGCGCGGGTGCCGCGCCCGCGGCACCGTGACTGGCACTGGAGGAAGAATGTCCCTGGGAGATGTGGCCGGCCTCATCGCAGCCGTCGCGTTCGTGCTGCTCGTCGGCCTGCTCGCGGTGCCGCTCCTCAAGCTCGGCCGCGTGCTCGACGAGGCGCGCGCGAGCATCAAGGAGGTCACCGACCACTCGGTGCCGATCCTCGACGAGGCCGCGACGACCGTCGCCACGACGAACAGCCAGCTCGTCAAGGTCGACACCATCACCACGTCGGCCGCCCAGGTGAGCGAGAACGTCTCCGCGCTCACGGGCCTGTACGCCGCCACGTTCGGTGCGCCGCTGGTCAAGGTCGCGGCGTTCACGTACGGCGTGCGCCAGGCTGCCGCGCGCTCGTTCGGCGGCCGGCGGTCGTCGGGCAGCTCCGCGAGCCGCGCCGAGGGGTCGCGCTGATGCGCCGGGTCTTCTGGATCGGCGTCGGGGTCGCGATCACGGTCGTGGTCGTCGTGCGTGGCAAGAAGGTCCTCGCGCGCTACGCGCCGGCGTCGCTCGTGGACCAGGCGACGGAGCAGGTGAACGGCCTCGGCGAGAAGGTCGTCGAGATCGCCCGCGACTTCCGCACGGAGTTCGCGCTCGCGCGCGACGCCCGCGAGCAGGAGCTCATGGCGGCGCTGCTCGCCGAGGGCCAGGAGGACCCGGACGCCGTCCGCGCGCGTCGCGCGGCCGGACGCCACGCGCGCCCCGCCGGCGCCGACCGGGACGCCTTCGACGACGCGGACGACGTCGAGGACCTGCTCGGTTACTCCTTCTAGGACGCCGAGCCCGCGGCGCCCACCGCACCACCCCGCACGACCACCGACCTCTTTCCGAAGGACATCATGCGCACCGCCGAGATCCGCAAGCGCTGGCTCGACTACTTCGCCGACCGCGACCACACCGTCGTGCCGTCGGCGTCGCTCGTCTCCCCGGACCCGTCCACGCTGTTCACCATCGCGGGCATGGTCCCGTTCATCCCGTACATGACGGGGGAGCAGACCCCGCCGTGGGACCGCGCGACGAGCGTCCAGAAGTGCGTGCGCACCCTCGACATCGACGAGGTCGGCAAGACGACGCGTCACGGAACGTTCTTCCAGATGAACGGCAACTTCTCGTTCGGGGACTACTTCAAGGAAGGCGCGATCACCTACGCCTGGGACCTCGTCACGGGCGCGCGCGAGGAGGGGAAGTACGGCTTCGACCCCGAGAGCGTGTGGGTCACCGTCTACCACGACGACGACGAGGCGCGGCAGCTCTGGAAGCGCATCGCCGGCCTGCCGGACGAGCGCATCCAGGCTCGCGGCAAGAAGGACAACTACTGGTCCACGGGCCAGCCCGGCCCCGCGGGCCCGTGCTCGGAGATCTACATCGACCGCGGTCCCGAGTTCGGCCAGGAGGGTGGCCCCGTCGTCGACGAGGACCGCTACCTGGAGATCTGGAACCTGGTCTTCATGCAGTACGCGATCGACGACGTGAAGTCCAAGGAGGAGTTCCGGATCGTCTCGGAGCTCGCGCGCAAGAACATCGACACGGGCATGGGCCTGGAGCGCGTCGCCTACCTGCTCCAGGGCAAGGACAACCTCTACGAGATCGACGAGGTGTTCCCCGTCATCACCGCGGCCGAGGCGCTCTCGGGCAAGCGCTACGGCGCGAACCACGAGGACGACGTCCGCATGCGCGTCGTGGCCGACCATGTCCGCTCGGCGCTCATGATCATGAGCGACGGCGTGCGCCCGTCCAACGAGGGCCGCGGCTACGTGCTGCGCCGTCTGCTGCGCCGCTCGGTGCGCGCGATGCGCCTGCTCGGCGTCGAGGACCGCGCCATGCCCGCGCTGCTCCCGGTGAGCCGCGACGCGATGGCGCCGTCGTACCCGGAGGTCGCGACGGACTTCGCGCGCATCTCCGACGTCGCCTACACCGAGGAGGACGCGTTCCGTCGCACGCTCACGGCCGGCACGACGATCCTCGACACCGCCGTGTCGCGGGCGAAGGCCGCGGCCGGCTCGGGCGGGACGCCGCTGCTCGGCGGCGACCAGGCGTTCGCGCTGCACGACACCTACGGCTTCCCGATCGACCTCACGCTCGAGATGGCCGCCGAGCAGGGCGTCCAGGTCGACGAGAAGGCGTTCCGCGCGCTCATGACCGAGCAGCGCCAGCGGGCGCGCGCCGACGCGCTCGCGAAGCGCTCCGGCGGCGTCGACACGGCCGCGTACGAGTCGCTCGCGTCCGAGCTCGCGGCGCCCGTGGAGTTCCTCGGGTACACCGAGTCGTCCGCGGCGGTGCGCGTCGCCGGTCTGCTGGTCGACGGCGTCCCCGCCCCGGCCGCGACGGCCCCGGCGGACGTCGAGGTCGTGCTCGACCGCACCCCGTTCTACGCGGAGGCCGGTGGCCAGCTCGCCGACCACGGCACGATCGTGCTCGACGGCGGCGCGACCATCGAGGTCGACGACGTGCAGCGCCCGATCAAGGGCCTGTCGGTGCACCGCGGCCGCCTGGTCGAGGGCACCGCGGCGCTCGGCGACCCGGGCACCGCGACGATCGACCGCGACCGCCGCAAGGCGATCAGCCGCGCCCACTCGGCGACGCACATGATCCACAAGGCGCTCCAGGAGTCGCTCGGCAAGGACGCGACGCAGGCCGGGTCGGAGAACGCGCCCAGCCGCATCCGCTTCGACTTCCGTCGCTCGTCCGCCGTGCCCTCGGGCGCGCTCTCGGAGATCGAGGAGCGGGTCAACACCCAGCTCCAGGAGAACCTCGAGGTCACGGACCAGCTCATGCCGATCACCGAGGCGCGCGCCCTGGGGGCGATGGCGCTGTTCGGCGAGAAGTACGGCGACACGGTGCGTGTCGTCTCCATCGGCGGCGACTGGTCGCGCGAGCTCTGCGCGGGCACGCACGTGCAGCGCACGGGCCAGCTCGGTCTCGTCACGCTGCTCGGCGAGTCGTCGATCGGCTCGGGCGTGCGGCGCGTCGACGCGCTCGTCGGGGACGGCGCGTACGGGTTCCAGGCGAAGGAGCACGCGCTCGTGGGCCAGCTCACGGGCCTGCTCAACGTGCGGACCGAGGAGCTGCCCGACCGCGTGAGCACGCTCGTGTCGCGCCTGCGCGACGCCGAGAAGGAGCTCGCCCAGCTCCGGCAGGCGCAGCTCCTCGCGGCGGCCGGCACGCTCGCCGCCGGGGCGGAGCTCGTGGACGGCACGCGCGTCGTCGTGCACGACGCCGGCGAGGTCGCGTCCGCGGACGACCTGCGCGCGCTCGCGCTCGACGTGCGCGGCCGGCTCGGCGAGGCGGAGCCTGCGGTCGTCGCCGTCGGCGGCGTCGCCAAGGGCCGCCCGCAGGTCGTCGTCGTGACGAACGCCTCCGCGCGCGCGGCCGGGCTGCGCGCCGGCGTGCTCGCCAAGGCCGCGGCCCAGACGCTCGGCGGCGGTGGCGGCGGCAAGGACGACATGGCCCAGGGCGGCGGCACGGACGTGTCCGCGCTGCCCGCCGCCCTCCGGGGCGTGCGCGACGGCGCCGCGGCCGGCGCGTGACCGGCCTGCCCGTGCAGCCCGCCGACGACGGGCGCGCCCCCCTCCCGCGGGGGGCGCGCCTCGGCGTCGACGTGGGCAGCGTCCGCGTCGGCCTGGCTGCGAGCGACCCCGACGGGCTCGTCGCGACCCCCGTCGAGACCCTCGCGCGCGACACCCGCGGCGGCGCGGCGGTCCCCGCCGACGTCGCCCGCATCGCGGCCGAGGTCGACGAGCGCAACGCCCAGGTCGTGTACGTGGGCCTGCCGCGGCACCTCTCGGGCGGGGAGGGCGCCGCCGCCCAGGGCGCGCGGGCGTACGCTGGTGCGGTGGCTCGCGTCGTCGCACCGGTGCCGGTGCACCTCGTCGACGAGCGGATGACGACCGTCAGCGCCCACCAGGCGCTGCACGCGTCGGGACGCGCCGGTCGCAAGCACCGGAGCGTCGTCGACCAGGCCGCCGCCGTTATCATTCTGCAATCCGCTCTCGAGGCCGAGCGGGGCGCGGGGGTGCGCGCCGGAGAACCTGTAGACCCGACAGGAGACCACCGACCGTGACCGACCTGTTCGAACGGCCCGCAGTCCAGGGCGAGCAGCAGCCCGCGCGCTCCTCGCGCGCCGAGCAGCGCGCGCGCCGGGCCGCGAAGAAGCGACGCCAGCGCCGGCGCCGCCGGGCCCTCGTGGTCCTGCTCGTCTCGCTCCTCGTGGTGGGCGGAGCGGGCTACCTCCTGCTCAACAACGCCTCCGACCTTTTCGGGTTCGCGAACCCGCTCGAGGCGAAGGACTTCGACGGCCCGGGGACCGAGCCCGTCGACGTCGTGATCGAGCCCGGGTCCACGGGCCGCGACATGGGGGCCGTGCTCACCGAGGCGGGCGTCGTCGCGAGCTCCGCGGCGTTCGCCAGCGCGTTCGAGGAGAACCCGAACGCCGGGAAGATCCAGCCGGGCACGCACACGCTGCTCCTCGGGATGTCCGCGAAGGACGCCGTCGCGCGTCTCGTGGCGAACGACTCGCGCGTCGAGACGAAGATCACGATCCCCGAGGGCTACACCGTCAAGCAGATCCTCGAGCGGTCGTCCTCCGTCACGGGAATCTCCGTCGCGGAGTTCGAGGCGGCCATGGCCGACACCGCCGCCACGGGGCTGCCCGCCGAGGCGAACGGCAACTACGAGGGTTGGCTCTACCCGACGACGTACGTCCTCGAGCCGGGCGACGTCACCGCCACGGGGATCATCCAGGGCATGGTGAGCCAGACCACGAGCGAGCTCGCCGAGCTCGGCGTCGCGCCCGAGCGCTTCCAAGAGGTGCTCACGATGGCGTCGATCGTCGAGTGGGAGGGCAAGAACGCGGAGCAGCGGCAGAAGGTCGCTCGAGTGATCTACAACCGCATCGAGGACGGCATGCCGCTCGGCATGGACGCGATCGACGTCTACGGGCTGGGCAAGCCGGCCGGCCAGATCACGACCGAGGAGTTCCAGAACCCCGACCTCCCGTACGCGTCGCGCGTCCACAAGGGGCTGCCCCCGACCCCGATCGGGAGCCCGAGCCGGGAGAGCGTCGAGGCCGTCCTCAACGCGCCGGAGGGTCCGTGGCTCTGGTACGTCACCGTGAACCTGGACACCGGAGAGACGAAGTTCACCGACAAGTACGCGGAGTTCGAGCAGTTCAAGCAGGAGTACCGGCAGTGGTTGGAGGAGAACGAGGGGTGAGCGCGACGCGCCCGCCGCGACGGGCGGCCGTCCTCGGTCACCCCGTCGCGCACTCGCTGTCCCCGGTGCTGCACCGTGCCGCGTACGACGCGCTCGGGCTGGACGGGTGGTCGTACGAGGCGATCGACACGACCGAGGAGCAGCTCCCGGCCTTCGTCAACGGCCTCGACGCCTCGTGGGCGGGTCTGAGCCTGACCATGCCGCTCAAGCACGCGGTGATCCCGCTGCTGGACCACGTCGACCCGCTCGCGAACGTCGTCGGGGCGGTCAACACGCTCGTGGTGCAGCCCACGGGCGGGACGCGACCGACGTTCGTCGGGACGAACACCGACGTGCACGGCCTCGTCGCGGCGCTGCGCGAAGGGCTGGGGGAGCGGGAGGTCCGTTCCGCCGTCGTGCTGGGCGCCGGCGCGACCGCCGCCTCGACGCTGGCCGCGCTCGCGCAGCTGGGCTGCACGGCGCCGACCGTCCTCGTGCGCTCGCTCGGGCGCACGGGCAGCCTCCAGCGCGCCGCGCACCGGATGGGCGTCGAGCCGCGGTTCGAGGTGCTGGACCCGGCGTCGCCCGCGCTCGTCGGCCGCCTCGCGCGCACGGACGCCGTCGTGGCCACCCTGCCGTCGCGTGCCGCCGACCCGGTGGCGGACGCGCTGTCCCGGGCCGGGGCGACGCCCGGCGGGGTCCTCCTCGACGTCGTCTACGACCCCCGGCCCACCGCGCTGTCCGTCGCCTGGACCGCGGGCGGCGGCACCGTCGTCGGCGGCGAGCGCATGCTCCTGCACCAGGCGGCCGAGCAGGTTCGGCTCATGACCGGCAGGACGGCGCCGCTGGCGACGATGGACCGCGCGCTCGGCTCCGCGCTCGGCGCCCCGGTCTGAGCCCGCCGGGGGCGCTCAGCCGCCGAGGACCGCGCCGGTCGTCGTCTGCCCCCAGCCGGCGGCAACGCCCGCGCCGAGCACCATGAAGGGGCCGAAGGCCACCGCGGTGTCGCGGCGAGCGCGCCGCGAGACCACCAGGCCGAGCGCCCACGCCCCGCCGAGCAGGAACGGCACGAGGAGCCCGGTGACGAGCTCGGCCCACCCCAGCCACGCGAGCGGGGTGCCGAGCGTGCCGGCGAACTTCACGTCGCCGAACCCCAGCCCGGGCGGGTGCGCGAGCCGCAGCGCGGCGTAGGCGCAGAAGCCCACGGCGCCCCCGGCGAGCGCGCGGACGAGCGGCTCCCCGTCGCCCGCCGCGAGCGACGCGACCGCGAGCAGCACGACGACCGCGACCCCCGTCGGGAGCACGATCACGTCCGGCAGGCGGTGGGTGCGCGCGTCGACCACGGCGAGCAGCGCACCGGCCGCGGCGACGACCACGACGGCGGGCGTCGCCCACGACGGGCCCGACCACCACGCCGCGGCCAGTGCCGCGAGCAGCGCGAGCGCCCCACCCGCCTGGCCCGCGACCCGGAGCTCCCGGGCGAGGTCGGCGCCACGGCGTCGTCCCCACGACCTCGGCGCGCCCGCGGTGACCACGGCCCTCCGTGCCTCGTCCGGTTCGTCGTCACCCGACCCGCGGAGCGATGCCGCGGCGTGCCTCGTCCCGTCCCCCTGCTGGACCATGCGCGGCACCGTAGCGCGCCCGCGGTGGCGTGGGACGTCGTCGTCCACAGACCGCCGCGTCGGCGGGCACGGCGCGGGCCGCGGCGTCACCTCAGCAGCCCTCGACCGCCGTCGGTCCGTACTGCGGGCGCCCGCCGGGACGGGCGCGCCGACGTGGGAGGATGGCGATCATGCTGCGTTGGTTGACATCGGGTGAGTCGCACGGCGAGGCGCTGGTCGGGATCCTCGACGGGCTGCCCGCGGGCGTCGAGCTCACGACGGACGACGTGCGCGCCGCGCTCGCGCGCCGCCGCCTCGGGTACGGCCGCGGTTCGCGGCAGAAGTTCGAGCAGGACGAGCTGCGCGTCCTCGGCGGCCTGCGCCACGGCGTGACCCAGGGCGGGCCGCTGGCCATCGAGATCGCGAACTCCGAGTGGCCCAAGTGGGTCGACGTCATGTCGTCGGACCCGGTGCCGCCCGAGGCTCTGCTCGTCGACGCCGGGACGGGCGACGTCCGGGAGATCGCGCGCAACCGCCCGCTCACCCGGCCCCGCCCGGGGCACGCCGACCTCGTCGGCATGCGCAAGTACGGCTTCGAGGACGCGCGCCCCGTGCTCGAGCGCGCCTCGGCACGCGAGACGGCGACGCGCGTCGCGCTCGGCACGGCCGCGGCGAAGTTCCTCGAGCAGGCGCTCGGCGTCCGGCTCGTGTCGCACGTCGTCGCCATCGGGCCGGTCGAGGTCCCCGAGGACGGGCCGGTGCCCGGCCCCGACGACGTCACGGCGCTCGACGCGGACCCGGTGCGCTGCTTCGACCCGGACGCCGCCGCGGCCATGGTCGCGGAGATCGACGAGTGCCAGAAGGCGGGCGACACCCTCGGCGGCGTCGTCGAGGTGCTCGCGTACGGCGTCCCCTCCGGCCTGGGCACCTACGCGCAGAGCGACCGTCGCCTCGACGCGCGCCTCGCCGCCGTGCTCATGGGGATCCAGGCGATCAAGGGCGTCGAGGTCGGCGACGGCTTCCGCACCGCGCGCCGCCGCGGTTCCGCCGCGCACGACGAGATCGAGCGCGGCGCCGACGGCCGCATCCACCGTCGCAGCAACCGCGCCGGCGGCGTCGAGGGCGGCATGTCGAACGGCGAGGTGGTGCGCGTGCGCGCCGCCATGAAGCCGATCTCGACGGTGCCGCGCGCGCTCGCGACGGTCGACGTCGTCACCGGCGACGTCGCCAAGGCCCAGCACCAGCGCTCCGACGTGTGCGCGGTCCCGCCCGCGGCGGTCGTCGCCGAGGCGATGGTCGCGCTCGTGCTCGCCGAGCAGGCGCTCGAGAAGTTCGGCGGCGACTCCGTCGCGGAGGTCCGCCGGAACGCCGAGGCGTACCTCGCTGCGATCCCCGAGCTGCAGCGCTGATGACGCCCGTCGCCCCGGGGACCCGCCCGGTCGTCGTGCTGGTCGGCCCGCCCGGCAGCGGGAAGTCGACCGTCGCGCGCCACCTGGCCGAGCTGCTCGGCCTCGCGCAGCGCGACACGGACGTCGACGTCGAGACCACGGCCGGGAAGCCGGTCGCGGACATCTTCGTCGACCACGGCGAGCCGCACTTCCGCGAGCTGGAGCGCGAGGCCGTGACGACCGCGCTCGCGACGCACGACGGCGTCCTCGCCCTGGGCGGCGGCGCGGTGCTCGACGAGCACACGCAGACCGCGCTCGCGGCGTACGTCGCCGCGGGCGGGACGGTCGTGTTCCTCGACGTGAGCCTCGCGCACGCCGCGCCGCGCGTCGGCCTCAACCAGGCGCGCCCGCTCCTGCTCGGCAACCCGCGGGCGCGCTGGGCCGCCCTCATGGAGGCGCGTCGGCCCGTCTACGAACGGGTCTCGACGCTGCACGTCGTCACCGACGCGCGCACGCCCGCCCAGGTCGCGCGCGAGATCCGCGGGCACCTCGCGGGCGACGCCGCGCCCGGCACCCCGGGGCGCACGACGCCCGCACCCGCGCCGGCCGACCCCGCCGGCACCCCGGTCGAACAGGAGAACGCGTGACCCCCGACGCCACCACCCCCGCCCAGGACCCGGCCGCGGCCGCGCCGACGCGCGTCCGGGTCGCGGGCGAGCAGCCGTACGACGTCGTCGTGGGGCGCCACCTGCTCGGCGAGCTGCCCGCGATGCTCGGCGGCTCGGTGCGCCGGGTGCTCGTCGTGCACCCCGCGGCCCTCGCCGCGACGGCCGAGGTCGTCCACGAGGACCTCAAGGCGTCGGGCTACGAGGCGTACGTCGCGGAGGTGCCGGACGCCGAGGAGGCCAAGACCGCTCAGGTCGCCGCGTTCCTGTGGGGCGTGCTCGGGCAGCTGGACTTCACGCGCACGGACGCGGTCGTCACGGTCGGCGGCGGCGCGACGACGGACCTCGGCGGCTTCGTCGCCGCGACGTGGCTGCGCGGCATCCGCGTGGTGCACGTGCCGACGACGCTCCTCGCGATGGTCGACGCCGCGGTCGGGGGCAAGACCGGCATCAACACCGCCGAGGGCAAGAACCTCGTCGGCGCGTTCCACCCGCCGGCGGGCGTCCTGTGCGACCTCGCGGCCCTGGAGTCGCTCGGTCGCTGGGACTTCGTCGCGGGGCTCGCGGAGGTCGTCAAGACGGGGTTCATCGCGGACGAGCGCATCCTCGAGCTCGTCGAGGAGCACGGCGACGCGCTCGCCGCGTGGGGCACCCGGCCGACGGCGGACGAGACCTGGGCCGTCGTCGCCGAGCTCGTCGAGCGCTCGGTCGCGGTCAAGGCGCGCGTCGTGGGGGAGGACCTCAAGGAGGCCGGGCTGCGCGAGATCCTCAACTACGGCCACACCCTGGGCCACGCCGTCGAGCTCACCGAGCGCTACCAGTGGCGCCACGGCGCGGCCGTCTCCGTCGGCATGGTGTTCGCCGCCGAGCTCTCGCGCCTCGCCGGGAAGCTGGACGACGCCGTCGTCGACCGCCACCGCGCGATCCTCGGCTCGCTCGGGCTGCCCCTCACCTACCGGGGCGACCGGTGGGAGCAGCTGCTGTCCGCCATGCGCCGCGACAAGAAGTCGCGCGGCGACCTCCTGCGCTTCGTCGTGCTCGACGACGTCGCCCGCCCGACGCGCCTCGAGGGCCCGGACCCGACGCTCCTCGCCGCGGCCTACGCCGAGATCGCGGCGGACGCTCCGGTGGGCCGGGGGCCGATCGCCCTCTGACGGATCCTCGGCGGGGTCAGGCCCAGAGCCCCCGGCCGCGGAGCACGTCGCGCAGCACGTCCGAGCGGTCGGTGACGATCCCGTCGACGCCGAGGTCGAGCAGCCGGTGCATCGTCGGCGCGTCGTTGACCGTCCAGGCGTGCACCGCGACGCCGGCCCGGTGCGCGGCCCGCACGAACGCCGAGTCCACGACCCGGACCCAGCCCTCGCGTACCGGCACCTGGAGACAGTCGACCGAGCGGGCCGCGAGGCGGGCGAGCGCGTCCGCCCGCGCGCGCCCCGCGAGCAGCATGCCCACGACCGCGCCCCGCGCGCCGGACACGGTCACCGGGCGCGAGAGCCGCGCCACGGTCGCCTCCCGCCGCGACGCGGCGAACGACGCGACGCACACGCGGTCGTGCGCGCGCGTGCGCTCGATCGCGCGCGCGACGGGCTCGGCCGCCGCGGCAGACTTGACGTCGACGTTCACGCGGAGGTCCGGCCACGTCCCGAGGACGTCCTCCAGCGACGGCACCGGCTCGCGACCGCCGATCCGGGCGGTGCGCACCGTGCGCCACGGGAGGTCGGCGACCAGGCCGCGCGCGTCGGTCGTCCGGTCCAGCGAGGCATCGTGGAGCGCCACCGCGACGCCGTCCGACGTCGCGTGCGCGTCCGTCTCGACGTACCGGAGCCCCAGCTCGCGGGCCGCCGCGAACGCCGCCATCGAGTTCTCCAGGCCGTCGCGCGAGAAGCCGCGGTGCGCGAGCGCCGCGAACGGGGCGTCGAGGTAGCGCGTGGCGCTCATGCGGCTGTCCGTGGACGAGCGCCGGACGGCGCGGCGACAGGCGCGGAGCGCAGGTGCGGGTGCCGTGCCGGCGGTCGGGGGCGGGCGGCGCTGAGGGTCACCCCGCCAGCCTGCCCGAGGCCGTGGTCCGTCGCCCGTCGGGAGCGGCCCCGGACGTGTCGCCGTCGCTCGCTCCGGCACGGCTAGGCTCAGGCGCCATGGAACGCGTGCTCGTCCTCAACGGACCCAACCTCGGCCGGCTCGGCGTGCGCGAGCCGGAGATCTACGGCTCGGCCTCGATGGCGGACCTCCGCGAGTCGGCGACGACGTGGGGGAGCGCGCTCGACCTCGCCGTCGACGTGCGGCAGACCGACGACGAGTCCGAGCTCGTCGGCTGGCTGCACGAGGCCGTCGACGCGCGGGCCCACGTCGTGCTCAACCCGGCCGCGTTCACGCACTACTCCTACGCGGTGCGCGACGCCGCCGCGCAGGTCACGACGTCCGGCCTGCTGCTGGTCGAGGTCCACCTCAGCAACCCGGCGGCGCGCGAGGCGTTTCGCAGCCACTCCGTCGTGGGGGCGGTCGCGACCGGCACGGTCGCAGGCTTCGGCTTCGACTCCTACCGGCTCGCGCTCGAGGCCGTCGCCGCGCGCCTGCGCGCGACCCCGGCTTGATCTGCTCTGATCAAGCCTCTGGGCTTGATGATCGACGAACAAGGGTCTAGCCTTGATGCCATGTACGTGCTGACCGTCGACCAGCGGGGGAGCACCGGTCGCCCCGACCGCGTCCCCGAGGTGCTCGCGCGCCTCGACGAGATGCTGGCAGGCCGCGGCGGCGTCGTCGTCCCGTTCGCCCGGACGGTCGGTGACGAGGTCCAGGGGGTCCTCGACGACCCGGAGGCCGTGGTCGAGGTCGTGCTCGACCTCCTGCGCGACGGCGGCTGGAGCGTCGGCCTCGGCGTCGGGCCGGTCGACGAGCCGCTGCCCGCGGTCTCGCGCGAGGCGTCGGGCACGGCGTTCGTGCGCGCCCGCGAGGCGGTCGAGCAGGCGAAGTCGCGCGCGGCCACGGCGCCCGTCGCCGTCCGCGGGGAGCCCGCGACGCGCGCCGCGGAGGTCGAGGCGCTCCTGCGCCTCCTCGCGGCGGTCGTGGACCGGCGCACCGCGCCCGGGTGGGAGGCCGTCGACGCGCTGGCGCGTGTGGGTGGGACCCAGAAAGATGTGGCTCGCGCGCTCGGCGTGTCCGAGCAGGCGGTCAGCCAGCGGCTGCGCACCGCGCTGTGGCCCGAGGAGGCGGCGGCGCGGCCCGTGGTCGCGAGGCTGCTGGGCGAGCTCCACGAGGGGCCGCCGGCGGATCGGCAGGAGGAGAAGGCGTGACGGACCCGGTGACGGTCGTGCTCGTGGTGCTCGTCTGGGTGGTCGCGCTCGCCGCGAGCGTCCTCGGCGGCGGCCCCGTGACCCAGGGGGTCCTGCGCGCGGCGGCGCGCGCGGGCGGCTCCGCCGCCCCGGGTCGCGCCGGGCGGCCTCGGCGTGGTGCCCCTGCGGACCCGGCGGCCGTCCCGGTGCCCCCGCCGCCCCCTCCGACGACGGGACCGATCGGGACGGAGGCCGTCAAGGCCCTGCGCGGCGGGACGTGGATCGGGATCCTCGAGCGGTTCGCGATCACGGGCTGCCTCCTCGCGGGCGAGCCGGGCGGCATCGCCTTCGTCGTCGCGATCAAGGGCCTGGGCCGCTACCCCGAGCTGCGCGAGCACCCCGTCGCGTCGGAGCGCTTCGTCATCGGGACGCTCGCCTCGATGTGCTGGGCGGCGACCCTGGGCGTCGTGGCGAACGCGGTCCTCGCCGTGCTCCGGTAAGATCGTCAAGGCCCATTTCCGCATCCCGCTCTCGTGGCCCCGTCGTGCCGTCCCGGCACGCGGCAGCGCGTCGACGGGACCGCTGACCCTCCGACAGGAAGACGAACGTGGCGACCACCAACGACATCAAGAACGGCACCGTGCTGCGACTCGACGGCCAGCTGTGGACCGTGATCGAGTTCCAGCACGTCAAGCCCGGCAAGGGTGGCGCGTTCGTCCGCACCAAGATCAAGAACGTCATGACGGGCAAGACGATCGACAAGACGTTCAACGCCGGCCTCAAGATCGAGACCGCCAACGTCGACCGCCGTGACTTCCAGTACCTGTACCAGGACGGCGCGGACTACGTGTTCATGGACACCTCGACGTACGACCAGATCACGGTGGGCGCCGAGATCGTGGGCGACGCCAAGGACTACATGCTCGAGAACCAGAACGTGCTCATCGCGTCGAACGACGGCCAGCCGCTCTACATCGAGCTGCCCGCCTCGGTCGTCCTCGAGATCACGTACACCGAGCCGGGCCTGCAGGGCGACCGCTCGACGGGCGGCACCAAGCCCGCGACGCTCGAGACGGGCGCGCAGATCCAGGTCCCGCTCTTCCTCGAGCAGGGCACCAAGGTCAAGGTCGACACGCGTGACGGGTCGTACCTCGGCCGCGTGAACGACTGACCGCCGGCACCGACGGACAGACGACGGACTGACATGGCCGCACGCACTAAGGCGCGCAAGCGCGCGCTCGACGTCCTCTTCGAGGCGGAGCAGCGTCACGTGGACCCGACGACCCTCCTCGCGGAGCGCGTCGCCGACCCCGGGACGGCGCAGACCGCGCTGCCGCAGTACGCGGTCGACATCGTCGAGGGCGTGCTCGCCCACCGCGAGCGCATCGACGAGCTGCTCGAGACGTACTCCCACGGGTGGACGCTCGAGCGCATGCCCGCCGTCGACCGGGCGCTGCTGCGCATCGGCGGCTGGGAGATCCTCTTCAACGACGACGTCCCGGACGTCGTCGCGATCGACGAGGCCGTCGACCTCGCGCGCTCCCTGTCGACGGACGACTCGCCGTCGTTCGTCAACGGGCTGCTCGCGCGCATCGTCGAGATGAAGCCGACGATCACGGCCTGACCGCGGCGCCCGGCCCCGGCCGGGACGACGCCTCGCGCGGCGTCGGTCACGGGTGTGACCGACGCCGCGTCCCACCGGGCGGGACGCGCACCCGGCCGCCGGACCACCGGCGGTAGGGTGGGTGACCGTCAGACATCCTTTAAGGCCCGTCCTGTGAGGCGGGGAAGGAGGTCGCCGGACATGAGCTCTGGCGCTGCTGTGCCCACACCATCCGTACCCCGGCCGGGGTCGGACCCCGAGACGGGGCCGACCGCCGGGACCGTCGTCCTCACGGCGGCGGACATCTCCCGCGCGCTGACGCGCATCGCCCACGAGATCGTGGAGCGCAACAAGGGAGCCCACGACCTCGTCCTCCTCGGCATCCCGACGCGCGGCGTCCCGCTCGCGGCCCGGCTCGCCGAGCGCCTCGCCGCGATCGAGGGAGACGGCGCGCCCGACCCGCACGCGATCGTCGGCGAGCTCGACGTGACGATGTACCGCGACGACCTGCACCGTCACCCGACGCGCACGATCGGCGCGACGCGCCTGCCCGCGTCGGGGATCGACGGCAAGGTCGTGGTCCTCGTCGACGACGTCCTGTACTCCGGCCGCACGATCCGGGCCGCGCTCGACGCGATCAGCGACCTCGGCCGCCCGCGCGCGGTGCAGCTCGCGGCGCTCGTCGACCGCGGCCACCGGGAGCTGCCGATCCGCCCGGACTTCGTGGGCAAGAACCTGCCCACGTCGACGTCCGAGCGCGTGAGCGTGCGCCTCGCCGAGATCGACGGCGCCGCGGCGGGCGACGCGTCCGCCGACGCGGTCGTCATCCGGTCCGCACCCTCGCAGGCGGGCGCCTCCGAGGACGGGGAGGCCCGCGCATGAGGCACCTGCTCTCGACCCAGGACCTCGGGCGGGCCGACGCGGTCCGCATCCTCGACACGGCCGCCCAGATGGCCGCGACGCAGTCGCGCGAGATCAAGAAGCTCCCGACGCTGCGCGGTCGCACCGTCGTCAACCTCTTCTACGAGGACTCCACGCGCACGCGCATCTCCTTCGAGACCGCGGCGAAGCGCCTGTCGGCGGACGTCATCAACTTCTCGGCCAAGGGGTCGAGCGTGTCCAAGGGCGAGTCGCTCAAGGACACCGCGCTGACGCTCCAGGCGATGGGCGCGGACGCGGTCGTCGTGCGGCACCAGGCGTCGGGCGCCCCGCACCTGCTCGCGCACGCGGGCTGGCTCGACGCGGCCGTGGTCAACGCGGGCGACGGCATGCACCAGCACCCGACCCAGGCGCTCCTCGACGCGTACACGCTGCGCCGCCACCTCACCGGGACGGGACTGACGTCGCCGGGGGCGAGCGGTCCCGACGACGCCGCGGCGCGCGGCGCGGGCCTCGACGGGCGCCACGTCGCGATCGTCGGCGACGTGCTGCACTCGCGGGTCGCGCGCTCGAACGTCCACCTGCTGCACACGCTCGGGGCCCGCGTGACGCTCGTCGCGCCGCCCACGCTGCTGCCGGTCGGCGTCCAGACGTGGCCGTGCGAGGTCTCCTACGACCTGGACGCGGCCCTCGCGGGCGACACGGCGCACGGCGGCCCCGACGCCGTGATGATGCTGCGCGTGCAGCGCGAGCGCATGAGCGGCGCCGGCGCGGGGGGCGGGGCCTTCTTCCCGAACCCGCTCGAGTACAGCCGCAAGTACGGGCTCGACGCCCGGCGCCTCGGGCTCCTCGCCGAGCACGCCGTCGTCCTGCACCCCGGCCCCATGAACCGCGGCCTCGAGATCTCCGCGCAGGCGGCGGACTCGCCGCGCGCGGTGATCGTCGAGCAGGTCGCGAACGGCGTCGCCGTGCGCATGGCCGTGCTCTACCTCCTCCTCGCGGGCAGCGACGAGGCCGACGCCGCGGCGTCGGCCGCGCCCCTGCCCTCCGCCCAGCCCGTCCCCGCCGTCGAAAGGGTCTCCGCCTCGTGAGCAGCGCCGCAACCACCACGTACGTCCTGCGCGGCGCGCGCCCGCTGGGTGGCGACCCCGTCGACCTCGTCCTCGCGGACGGCGTGGTCGCTGAGCTCGCCCCGGTCGGCGCTGCACGCGCCGCGGACGACGACGGCACGGTCGTCGTCGACGCGACGGGCCTCGTCGCCCTGCCCGGGCTGGTCGACCTGCACACCCACCTGCGCGAGCCGGGGCGCGAGGACGCCGAGACGATCGCGTCCGGCACCCGCGCCGCGGCGGCGGGCGGCTTCACGGCCGTGCACGCGATGGCCAACACGACCCCGGTCGCGGACACGGCGGGCGTCGTCGAGCAGGTATGGCGCCTCGGGCGCGACGCGGGCTGGGTCGACGTGCACCCCGTGGGCGCCGTCTCCGTCGGGCTCGCGGGCGAGCAGCTCGCCGAGCTCGGCGCGATGGCCGACTCCGCGGCCCGCGTGCGGGTGTTCTCGGACGACGGGAAGTGCGTCGACGACCCGATCCTCATGCGCCGCGCCCTCGAGTACGTCAAGGCGTTCGACGGCGTCGTCGCCCAGCACGCGCAGGAGCCGCGGCTGACCGAGGGCGCCCAGATGAACGAGGGCGTCGTGTCGGCCGAGCTGGGCCTCGCGGGCTGGCCCGCGGTCGCCGAGGAGGCGATCATCGCGCGCGACGTGCTCCTCGCGGAGCACGTGGGCTCGCGCCTGCACGTGTGCCACCTGTCGACCGCCGGCTCGGTCGAGATCGTCCGCTGGGCCAAGGGGCGCGGGATCGACGTCACGGCGGAGGTCACGCCGCACCACCTCGTGCTCACCGACGACCTGGCGCGCGGCTACGACCCGACGTTCAAGGTCAACCCGCCGCTGCGCACGGCAGCGGACGTCGAGGCGGTGCGCGAGGGCCTGGCCGACGGCACGATCGACATCGTCGCGACCGACCACGCGCCGCACGCGCGCGAGGACAAGGACTGCGAGTGGGCCGCGGCCGCGTTCGGCATGACGGGCCTCGAGACGGCGCTGAGCGTCGTGCAGCAGACCATGGTCGACACGGGCCGCATGACGTGGGCCGACGTCGCGCGCGTGCTGTCGAGCGCGCCCGCGCGCATCGGCCGCATCGACACGGGGGAGCGTGCCCAGGGCCGCCCGCTCGAGGTCGGCGAGCCCGCGAACGTCACGCTCGTCGACCCGGCCGCGCGGCGCGTGGTCGACGGCGCCGGGCAGGCCACCGCGAGCACCAACACGCCCTTCCAGGGCCGCGAGCTGCCCGGTGCGGTCGTCGCGACGTTCCTGCGGGGCCGGGCCACCGTGCTCGACGGCGCGCCCGTCGAGGCGGTCGCGGCCGGTCGGGGGGTGGGGGCGTGAACCTGCCGCAGCCCGTCGCGGCCGGGATCTGGGTCGTCCTCGGCGTCGTCCTGCTGACGCTCGTGCTCGTCGGCCGCCGCCGGCTCGTGCGCCGCTCCGCGGGCTTCGTCCCGACGCCGCCCGCCGTGCCGGCGGAGGCCGCGCGCGGCGGCGTCGTGCTCGGGCCGCTCGACGCGCTGTACGTGTCGAGCACGCTCGCGGGCGACTGGCTCGCGCGCGTCGGCGCCCACGGCCTCGGCGACCGGGCTCAGGCCCAGGTCACCGTGCACGACGCCGGCCTGCACGTCGCGCGCCGCGGCGCCGACGACGTGTGGGTCCCCGCGGCGGCCGTCGAGGACGTCGCCCTCACCCCGGGCATGGCGGGGAAGTTCGTCGGGAAGGAGGCCATCGTCGTGGTGACGTGGTCCGTCCCGGCCGAGCCGGTTCCCGCCGACGCCCCCGAGGCCCCGGCGCACCCCGAGGTCCGGCTCGACACCGGCCTCATGCCGCGCCACGACCACGACGTCCCGCGTCTCCTGGAGGCCGTGCGCGACCTCGCCGGCCGCCCCCGGAGCGCGGGCGCCGACGGCACCCGCGAACGACGAACCGGGGCGCCGAGCAGCGCCACCGACGCACCCACCGACCAGGACGGCCCGGCGCCGACGCGCGACAGCGCGGCACCCGGCACCGACGAGAACGACGAGGAAGCACCTTGACCGCCTCAGCGAACGCAGTGAGCTCACCGACCGCAGTCACCTCGGTGACCGGCGCACCCGCCCCCGACCGGGCCCTGATCGTCCTCGAGGACGGCACGGTGCAGCCCGGCCGCGCGTACGGCGCGCGCGGCACGACCGTCGGCGAGATCGTCTTCAACACCGGCATGACCGGCTACCAGGAGACCCTCACCGACCCCTCCTACCACCGGCAGATCGTCGTCATGACGGCCCCCCACATCGGGAACACGGGCGTCAACGACGAGGACCCGGAGTCCGGCAAGATCTGGGTCGCCGGGTACGTCGTGCGCGACGCGGCCCGTCGCGCGTCGAGCTGGCGCGCGCAGCGCACCCTCGACGAGGAGCTCGCGGCCCAGGGCGTCGTCGGCATCAGCGACGTCGACACGCGCGCCCTCACGCGCCACCTGCGCGAGCTCGGCGTGATGCGCGCGGGCATCTTCTCCGGCGACGCGCTCGTGCGCGACGGCTACCCGCGCACCGTGGAGGACCTCGTGGCCGAGGTGAAGGCGGCGCCCGCGATGGCCGGCGCCGACCTCGCCCGCGAGGTGAGCACGGACACGGCGTACGTCGTCGAGCCCTTCGAGGGCACGACGCCGGACGGCGAGCCCGTCGCCACCGTCGTCGCCGTGGACCTCGGCATCAAGTCGATGACGCCCCAGCGCCTCGCCCAGCGCGGCGTGCGCGTGCACGTGGTGCCCGCGGCCTCGACGATCGCGGACATCGAGGCGTACGCGCCCGACGGCGTGTTCTTCTCCAACGGCCCGGGCGACCCGAGCGCCGCGACCCACGAGGTCGAGCTGCTGCGCGGTGTGCTGGACCGCGGCACGCCGTTCTTCGGCATCTGCTTCGGCAACCAGATCCTCGGGCGCGCGCTCGGCTACGGCACGTACAAGCTCGCGTACGGCCACCGCGGCATCAACCAGCCCGTCATGGACCGCCGCACCGGCAAGGTCGAGGTCACGGCGCACAACCACGGGTTCGCGGTCGACGCGCCGCTCGACGGCGAGTCCGTCGCCCCGCACGACGGCGGCCGCTACGGGCGCGTCGTCGTGTCCCACGTCGGGCTCAACGACCAGGTGGTCGAGGGGCTCGAGTGCCTCGACCTGCCCGCCTTCTCCGTCCAGTACCACCCCGAGGCCGCGGCCGGCCCCCACGACGCCGCGTACCTCTTCGACCGCTTCGTCGAGCTCATGACGTCGCGTCGCGCCGCCGGCGCGGCGGGCGCGGGCTCCGACGCCGTCGAGCAGACCACCAAGGAGAGCTGACCGTGCCTCGCAGAACCGACATCTCCAGCGTCCTGGTCATCGGGTCCGGCCCGATCGTCATCGGCCAGGCGTGCGAGTTCGACTACTCCGGCACCCAGGCGTGCCGCGTGCTCAAGGAGGAGGGCCTGCGGGTCGTCCTCGTGAACTCGAACCCGGCGACGATCATGACCGACCCCGAGTTCGCCGACGCGACCTACGTCGAGCCGATCACGACCGAGGTCCTCACGTCGATCATCGCCAAGGAGCGCCCCGACGCGCTGCTGCCGACGCTCGGCGGTCAGACGGCGCTCAACGCGGCGATCGCGCTCGACGAGGCGGGCGTCCTCGCCGAGTACGGCGTCGAGCTCATCGGCGCGAACATCGCGGCGATCCAGAAGGGCGAGGACCGTCAGCAGTTCAAGAACGTCGTCGAGACGTGCGGCGGCGAGTCCGCGCGCTCGGTCATCGTCCACACGGTCGACGAGGCGATCGCGGCCGCGGGCGACCTCGGCTACCCGATGGTCGTGCGCCCGTCGTTCACGATGGGCGGCCTCGGCTCGGGCTTCGCGTACGACGAGGACGAGCTGCGCCGCATCGTCGGCCAGGGCCTGCACTACTCCCCGGTGACGGAGGTGCTCCTCGAGGAGTCGATCCTCGGCTGGAAGGAGTACGAGCTCGAGCTCATGCGCGACAAGAACGACAACGTCGTGGTCGTGTGCTCGATCGAGAACGTCGACCCCGTCGGCGTGCACACGGGCGACTCGATCACGGTCGCGCCCGCGCTCACGCTCACCGACCGCGAGTACCAGAAGCTGCGCGACATCGGCATCGCCGTCATCCGCGAGGTCGGCGTCGACACGGGCGGCTGCAACATCCAGTTCGCCGTCGACCCGGACACGGGCCGCGTCATCGTCATCGAGATGAACCCGCGCGTCTCGCGGTCGTCCGCGCTCGCGTCCAAGGCGACCGGGTTCCCCATCGCGAAGATCGCGGCGAAGCTCGCCGTCGGCTACACGCTCGACGAGATCCCCAACGACATCACGCAGGTCACGCCGGCCTCGTTCGAGCCGACGCTCGACTACGTGGTCGTCAAGGTGCCGCGGTTCGCGTTCGAGAAGTTCCCGGCCGCGGACCCGACGCTCACGACGACCATGAAGTCGGTCGGCGAGGCGATGGCGCTCGGGCGCAACTTCACGGAGGCGCTGGGCAAGGCGCTGCGCTCGATCGACAAGGGCGGCTCGGTCTTCCACTGGGACGGCGAGCCCGTCTCCGGCGCGGAGCTCGACGAGCTGCTCGTGCGCATCGCGCGCCCCACGGAGAACCGGATCATCGGCGTCCAGCAGGCGCTGCGCGCCGGGGCGAGCGTGGAGCAGGTGTTCGAGGCCACGAAGATCGACCCGTGGTACCTCGACCAGATCCAGCTGGTCAACGAGGTCGCGGCGGCCGTCGCCGACGCGCCCGCGCTCACGGAGGACGTGCTGCGCGAGGCGAAGAAGCACGGCCTGTCCGACGCGCAGGTCGCGCGCCTGCGCGGCATGGGCCCGGCGGGCGAGGCGACCGTGCGCGAGGTCCGCTACGCGCTCGGCGTCCGGCCCGTCTACAAGACGGTCGACACGTGCGCGGCCGAGTTCGCCGCCCGCACGCCGTACCACTACTCGTCGTACGACCTGGAGACCGAGGTCGCCCCGCGCGAGCGCGAGGCCGTGATCATCCTCGGCTCGGGCCCGAACCGCATCGGCCAGGGCATCGAGTTCGACTACTCGTGCGTGCACGCGGCCCTCACGCTGCGCGAGCGCTACGAGACGGTCATGGTCAACTGCAACCCGGAGACGGTCTCGACCGACTACGACACGTCCGACCGCCTCTACTTCGAGCCGCTGACGTTCGAGGACGTGCTCGAGGTCTACCAGGCGGAGCTCGCCGCGGGACCGGTCAAGGGCATCATCGTCCAGCTCGGCGGCCAGACGCCGCTCGCGCTCGCGCAGCGCCTCGCCGACGCGGGCCTGCCGATCCTCGGCACGAGCCCCGAGGCGATCGACGCCGCCGAGGACCGCGGCGAGTTCGGCCGCGTGCTCGTCGAGGCGGGTCTGCCCGCCCCGGCGTTCGGCACGGCGCGCTCGCTCGACGAGGCGAAGGACGTCGCGGCCGGCATCGGGTACCCGGTGCTCGTGCGCCCGTCCTACGTGCTCGGCGGGCGCGGCATGGAGATCGTGTACTCGGCCGAGCAGCTCACGGGCTACGTCGAGCGCGCCCTCGTGGCGGCCGCGGCGGAGGACCGCACGGCAGGGACGCTCCCCGCGCCGCTGCTCATCGACCGGTTCCTGGACGATGCCATGGAGATCGACGTCGACGCGCTCTACGACGGCACCGAGCTCTTCCTCGGCGGCGTGATGGAGCACATCGAGGAGGCGGGCATCCACTCGGGCGACTCGGCGTGCGTCCTGCCGCCCGTGTCGCTCTCGGAGCAGGAGATCGAGCGCATCCGCCGCTCGACCGAGGCCATCGCGAAGGGCGTCGGCGTGCGCGGCCTGCTCAACGTCCAGTACGCGCTCGTCTCCGACGTGCTCTACGTCCTCGAGGCCAACCCCCGCGCGTCGCGCACGGTGCCGTTCGTCTCGAAGGCGACGGGCACGTCGCTCGCGAAGGCCGCGGCGCGCGTCATGGCGGGCGAGTCGATCGCGGAGCTGCGCGCCGCGGGCGTGCTGCCCGCCGAGGGCGACGGCGGCACGCTCCCGCTCGACGCGCCGATCGCGGTCAAGGAGGCGGTCCTGCCGTTCAAGCGCTTCCGCACCGCGGACGGCGTCGTGGTCGACACGGTGCTCGGCCCGGAGATGCGCTCGACGGGCGAGGTCATGGGCTTCGACCGCGACTTCCCGCACGCGTTCGCCAAGTCGCAGGCCGCCGCGTTCGGCGGGCTGCCGACGTCGGGTCGCGTGTTCGTCTCGGTCGCGGACCGCGACAAGCGTTCGATCGTCTTCCCGGTCAAGCGCCTCGCGGAGCTCGGCTTCGAGATCCTCGCGACGGACGGCACGTCGAGCGTGCTGCGCCGCAACGGCATCGCGTCGCGCGTGGTGCGCAAGTTCTCCGCGGGCCGCGGGGCGGACGGCGAGCCGACGATCGTCGACCTCATCACGGCCGGCGAGGTGGACATGGTCATCAACACGCCGTCCGGGCAGGGCGCGCGCGCCGACGGCTACGAGATCCGCGCGGCCACGACGGCGGCCGACAAGCCGATCGCGACGACGGTCGACCAGCTCGCCGCCGCGGTGCAGGGCATCGAGGCGGTCCTCGCGGGGCCGTTCGCGGTCGCGAGCCTCCAGGAGCACATGGCGGGCGAGGGCCTGACCGACGGCGTCGAGCTGCCCGCTCCCGCCGCGGAGCGGGTGGGCGCGTGAGCGCGGGCTTCGGCGCGCGCCTCGCGGCGGCGACGGCGGACCACGGGCCGCTGTGCGTGGGCATCGACCCGCACCCGGGCCTGCTCGCGGACTGGGGCCTGCCCGACGACGCCTCCGGGCTGCGCGAGTTCGGCCTGCGGGTCGTCGAGGCGGTCGGGGGCCGCGTGGCCGCGGTCAAGCCGCAGTCGGCGTTCTTCGAGCGCCACGGGTCGCGCGGCGTCGCGGCGCTCGAGGAGGTCCTCGCGGCGGCCCGGGCGGCGGGGACGCTGACGATCATGGACGCCAAGCGCGGCGACATCGGCTCGACCATGGCCGCGTACGCCGACGCGTACCTGCGCGACGGGTCGCCGCTCGCGGCGGACGCGCTGACCGTGTCCCCGTACCTGGGGTTCGGGTCGCTGCAGCCCGCGGTGGACGCGGCGCTGGAGACGGGGCGCGGCCTGTTCGTGCTGTGCCTGACGTCGAACCCCGAGGGCGCCGAGGTGCAGCACGCGCGCCGGGGCGCCGGGGCGGGCGTGGAGTCCGTCGCGGCGCACGTCGCGCGCGAGGCGGCGCAGGTGAACGCCCCGGTCGTCGCCGCGGGCGACGCACTCGGGCCGGTCGGGCTCGTGGTGGGCGCGACGATCGCGGACGCCGCGGCGCGCACGGGGACCGACCTCGCGGCCGTGCGCGGGCCGCTCCTGGCGCCCGGCGTGGGCGCGCAGGGCGCGGGCGCGGCCGAGCTCGCCGCCGTCTTCGGCGACGCGCGGCGCCAGGTGCTCGCGTCGTCGTCGCGCGGGGTGCTGCGCGCCGGGCCGGACGCGGACGCGCTGCGCGCGGCGGCCCGCGCCGCCACGGACGAGGCGGCGCAGGCCCTGCGCGGTTGAGACCCCCACCTCGCGGGACCGGGCCGGCACCCTCGCGGGTGCCGGCCCGGTCGCCGTCGTGCCCCGCGGTCCCGTGCCAGACTGCGCCCATGACCTCCCGCGACGAGACGACCGACCCCGCCCCGACCGCTGCCGGTACGCCTCCGGAGCTGCCCCCGCCGGGCGCCGTGCCGGGCGCCCTGGACGTGCCGGGCACGTGGAACGCGCGCGACGTGGGCGGTCGGGCGGTGCCGGCCGGTCACGACGAGCCGCTGCGGACGGGCGTGCTGCTGCGCACGGCGAGCCTGTCCCGGCTCACCCCCGCGGGCCAGGCCGCGCTCGTCGACCTGGACGTGCGGACGGTCGTGGACCTGCGCGGCGGGGACGAGCTCGCGCGCGACGGCGCGGACGCCGTCCCGGGCGGCGTACGCGTGCTGCGCCGGGGCATGGACCCGACGCCGGGCCTGGTCGACGGGGGAGCGGGCGCGGGCGCCTCGGCGGACCCGGCGGCGCTCGTCGCGGGCCTGCTCGCGGCCGACGACCCGGCCGCGGTCGCGCGGCGCCTCATGCACGGCGTGTACGCGACGTTCGTCACGGACCCGGGCATCCGGGAGACGGTCGGCCACGTCCTGGCGGACGTCGCCGCGGCCGACGGCGCGAGCGTCGTGCACTGCTCGGCGGGCAAGGACCGCACGGGCTGGGTCGTGGCCCTCGTGCAGTACGTCGCGGGAGTACCGGAGGAGGAGCGCATGGCCGAGTACCTCGCGAGCGCGGCGGCGGCCGAGGGGCTCGCCGCGCTCGTGCCCCCGCTGCCGGGGCTGTCGCCCGAGGCGCTGGCGCCGGTCCTCACCGTCGAGCCCGCGTACCTGGAGGGCGCGTGGGAGCTCGCGGTGCGCGAGCACGGGAGCATCGACGACTACCTCGTGGCGTGCGGCGTGACGACGGCGGTGCGCGACGCGCTCGTGGCGCGCCTCGTGGCGTCCTGAGCCGCCCCCGATCCGCGTCCCGCCCTCGTTCCGCCGTCGTTCCGGGCCCGCCGCCGGGGCCGTTGCGGAGACCGTCCCGGGTACGGCTGCGGACGACGCGCCATGCCCAGTCGTTGCCCGATCGCCCGAGGCTCGCTACTTTCGAGGGGTCGGCTCCGTGCGTCGGCGCAGGTCGCCCGGGTGATTCACCCGGTCGGGGCTCCACCTGCGGGCACGCCGGGACGACTGAGTGGGCCCATCCGCCTGACGACGAGTAGGTGACTTGCGTGGCACTTCCACCCCTGACCCCAGAACAGCGCGCGGCGGCGCTCGAGAAGGCCGCGGAGGCACGACGCGTGCGCGCCGAGGTGAAGAACCGGCTCAAGTACTCCCAGGGCTCCCTGAAGGAGGTCATCGAGCGCGGCCAGACGGACGACATGATCGGCAAGCTCAAGGTCGTCTCGTTGCTGGAGTCCCTGCCCGGCGTGGGTAAGGTGAAGGCTCGGGCGATCATGGAGGAGATCGGGATCGCCGAGACACGTCGTGTCCGCGGCCTCGGCCCCCACCAGTCCGCGGCCCTCATCGAGAGGTTTGGCTGACATTTCCGCGCACCCGTCCGAGCCGACGCCGTCCGTCCCCGCCGGGGAGACCACGGGGCCGGCGTCGCCGCCCGTCGTCCCCGGCCCCGCCCGCCTGACCGTCCTGGCCGGCCCGACCGCCGTCGGGAAGGGCACGGTGTCGGCCGACATCCGAGCCCGCTACCCGGAGGTGTGGCTGTCCGTGTCGGCGACGACGCGCGACCCGCGCCCGGGCGAGGTGGACGGCGTGCACTACCTGTTCGTCGGCCCGGACGAGTTCGCGCGCATGGTCGCGGACCGTGAGCTGCTGGAGTGGGCCGTCGTGCACGGGCGCAACAGCTACGGCACGCCCCGGCGCGCGGTCGAGGAGAAGCTTGCCGCGGGCGTGCCGGCGCTCCTGGAGATCGACCTCCAGGGTGCGCGGCAGGTCCGCGCGTCGATGCCCGAGGCCCGGTTCGTGTTCCTGGCGCCGCCGAGCTGGGACGAGCTCGTGCGTCGCCTGGTCGGCCGCGGCACGGAGGACGCGGAGGAGCGGGAGCGCCGTCTGACGACGGCGCGGGTCGAGCTCGCGGCGGAGTCGGAGTTCGACCACGTCATCGTCAACGACGAGGTGCACCGCGCGACGGACGAGCTGGTGCGCGTCATGGGGCTCGAGCCCCGTCCCGTCCCGGCGGAGGGCTCGTCCCCGGCGTCGTCCCCCGTGCCGTCCGGGCACGTCGAGGGGCACAGCGAGTAGACTGTCCTGCGGTGCCCGTGCGCGGGCGTTCCCCCGTGGGCCCGAGGCCCGGTCGGCGGCCCGTCCTGCGACGTGGTGCCGCGGCCGCCCGGTCCCGGACGGGGGCGCCGTGCGCGCCGCCGCCATCGACCAGCTGCAGCGCCCGCTGCAGACCCTTGAACCCACGGAGCGAACTGTGTCCGGAACCGTCGCCGCCCCCGAGGGCATCACCGACCCGCCCATCGACGACCTGCTCGAGCACGTCGACTCGAAGTACGCGCTGGTCATCTACTCGGCCAAGCGTGCGCGCCAGATCAACGCGTACTACTCGCAGCTCAGCGAGGGCCTGCTGGAGAACGTCGGGCCGCTGCTCGAGACGCGCAACCAGGAGAAGCCGCTCTCGATCGCGATGCGCGAGATCAACGCGGGCCTGCTGACGATCGAGGCCGAGCCCGACGAGGCCCCCGAGGCCTGAGCCCGCACGCCGCGCACCTCCACCGGAGGGCGCGGCGTTCGTGCGTCCGCGCCCGGGTGCGCGGGCCCCTGTCCCGCCGCGGTCGGCGGCGGGTCTGAGCCGGACCTCCAGGAGGAACGACATGCGGATCGTGCTCGGTGTGAGCGGCGGGGTCGCGGCGTACAAGGCCGTGCTGCTGCTGCGGCTGCTGCGGGAGCAGGGCCATCGGGTGCGGGTGGTGCCGACGGCGTCCGCCCTGCGCTTCGTGGGCGCGCCCACGTGGGAGGCGCTGTCGGGCGAGCCGGCCACGGACCAGGTGTTCGAGGACGTCGAGCACGTGCCGCACGTCGCCCTGGGCCAGGGTGCCGACCTCGTGGTCGTGGCGCCCGCCACGGCAGACCTGCTCGCGCGCGCGGCGGCCGGGCGCGCGGACGACCTGCTGACCTCGACGCTGCTCACCGCGCGCTGCCCGGTGGTCATGGCGCCCGCGATGCACACGGAGATGTGGGAGCACCCGGCGACGGCCGCGAACGTGGCGACGCTGCGGGCGCGGGGCGTGCACGTGATCGAGCCGGCGTCCGGCCGCCTCACGGGGGCGGACACCGGGCCTGGCCGTCTGCCCGAGCCGGACGAGATCGCGCGCCTCGCGCTCGCTGTCGTGGAGGACGCGTCCCGCGCGACCGCCGCCGACGCGGGCGCGGAGCCGGGCCACGGGCCGGGCAGCGGGCCCGCGCAGGATCTCACGGGCCGGCGCGTCGTGGTGTCGGCGGGCGGCACGCGCGAGCCGATCGACCCGGTGCGGTTCATCGGCAACCGGTCGAGCGGGCGTCAGGGCGTCGAGCTCGCGCGGGCCGCGGCGGCGCGCGGCGCGCACGTCACGCTCGTGGCGGCGAACCTGTCCCCGGACGTGGCCGCGCTCGTGCGCGCGCCCGGGGGCGTGCCCGACGCCGTGGTGGAGGTCGAGACGACGGCGCAGCTGCGCGACGCGGTGCGGTCGGCGGCGGCCGGGGCGGACGTCGTCGTCATGGCGGCGGCCGTCGCGGACTTCCGCCCGGCCCACGCGCCCGACGCGAAGATCAAGAAGGTGCCGGGCCAGGGGCCCGAGCCGATCGCGCTCGTGGAGAACCCGGACGTGCTCGCCGAGCTCGCCCGCGACCGGCTGCGCCCGGGCCAGGTGGTGGTCGGCTTCGCGGCGGAGACCGGTGACGCGCACGGGTCCGTGCTCGACCACGGCCGGGCCAAGGCGCGGCGCAAGGGCGCGGACCTGCTCGTGGTCAACGCCGTGGGCGAGGGGCGCGGGTTCGCGGTCGACGCGAACGACGTGACCGTGGTCGACGGCGCGGGGGACGTCGTCGCGACGGCGAGCGGGTCGAAGAGCGAGGTCGCGGGCGCGGTGTGGGACGTCGTCGTGCCGCGCGTGGCGCCGTCGGACGAGCGGGCCGGGGCCGACGAGTGACCCGCGTCTCGTCTCGCCTGCCGGATATGCTCGCCCACCTTTCGGGACAGTAGGCTGTGCGCCATGGCTGAGCTGCGTCTCTTCACGTCCGAGTCCGTCACCGAGGGGCACCCGGACAAGGTCTGCGACCAGATCTCCGACGCGATCCTCGACGCGCTCCTCGCGCAGGACCCGACGTCCCGCGTGGCGGTGGAGACGATGGTCACCACAGGCCTGGTGCACGTCGCCGGCGAGGTGACGACCGACGCGTACGTCGAGATCCCGCAGATCGTGCGAGACGTCGTGCGCCGGATCGGGTACACGTCGTCGGTGATCGGCTTCGACGCGGACTCGTGCGGCATCTCGGTGTCGATCGGCCAGCAGTCGCCGGACATCGCGCAGGGCGTCGACAAGAGCCTCGAGGAGCGCGACGACCAGGGCGACCACGACCCCCTCGACGCGCAGGGCGCGGGCGACCAGGGCCTGATGTTCGGGTACGCGAGCGACGACACGCCGAGCCTCATGCCCCTGCCGGTGTGGCTCGCGCACCGTCTCGCCGAGCGCCTGGCGGCGGTGCGCCGGGACGGCACGGTGCCGGGCCTGCGCCCGGACGGCAAGACGCAGGTCACCGTCGGGTACGACGGCGACCGCGCGGTCAGCCTCGACACGGTGGTCCTCTCGACGCAGCACGACCCGGACGTCCGTCAGGACGAGCTGCACCGGCAGGTCGCGGCGCAGGTCGTGGCCCCCGTGCTGGACGCCGCGGGCCTCGACCTCGACGTGCGCGCGACGCGCCTGTTCGTCAACCCCACCGGCACGTTCGTCGTGGGCGGCCCGCAGGGCGACGCGGGCCTGACGGGCCGCAAGATCATCGTCGACACGTACGGCGGCATGGCCCGCCACGGCGGGGGCGCGTTCTCCGGCAAGGACCCGTCGAAGGTGGACCGCTCGGCCGCGTACGCGACGCGCTGGGTCGCGAAGAACGTCGTCGCCGCGGGTCTGGCGCGGCGCTGCGAGGTGCAGGTCGCGTACGCGATCGGCAAGGCGCACCCCGTCGGCCTGTACGTGGAGACGTTCGGCACGGAGAAGGTCCCGGTCGAGCGCATCACGGCCGCGATCCGCGAGGTGTTCGACCTGCGCCCGGCGGCGATCATCCGCGACCTGGACCTGCTGCGTCCCATCTACGCCCCGACGGCGGCCTACGGGCACTTCGGGCGCGAGCTCGAGCAGTTCACGTGGGAGCGCACGGACCGCGTCGCGGACCTGCAGTCCCAGGTGTGAGGAGCGTCGTCGCGCCGGTCGCGGGCGACGGCCGCGTACCCGGGCGGCACGGCACCGCGGGTGCCGGGCGCACTGCCCGGTGCCCTGTCGTGAGCGAGGTCGTGAGCGCGCCGGTCGTGACGGCGGCGCGTGGTTCGATGGCGTCGTGAGCGAGCCGGAGGACACGTCGCGGGCGGTGCAGGACACCCTGCTCACCGTCGCGCCCACCGCGCCGCGCCGGGGGCCCGCGCCGCCGGCGTCGCACCAGATCGCCGCGCACCTGCCGGTGGCGCGCCTCGCGCTCGACCTCGCGCCCCCGCACCTGGACCGCCCCTTCGACTACCTCGTGCCCGCCACGATGTCCGACGACGCGCGCCCGGGGGTGCGGGTCAAGGTGCGGTTCGCGGGCCGGGACGTCGACGGGTACGTGCTGGAGCGCGTCGACCGCTCGGACCACGACGGGCGCCTGCTGCCGCTGCGGCGCGTCGTGTCGGCCGAGCCCGTGCTCGCACCCGCCGTCGCCCGGCTCGCGCGCACGGTCGCCGACCACTACGCGGGCACGCTCTCGGACGTGCTGCGCCTCGCCGTGCCGCCGCGGCACGCGCGCGCCGAGCAGTCCTTCGCGGCACGGTCCGCCCCCGGCGCGGTGCCCGCGCCGGGATCGTCCCCGGCCGGGGACGCCCCGGTCGCCTCGAGCGAGGGCGCCGTCGCCGCCGAGGCGGCTCCTGCGGGTCCTCCCGTCGACGAGCCCGTTCCCGCGCCTGCCGAGCCCGTTCCCGGGTCGCTGCCCGCCCCGGCGCGGGCGCCGCACCAGGAGTCCGTGTGGGCCCCGTACCGGGCCGGCGCCGCGTTCCTCGCGCACGTCGCGGGCGGCGGGGCGCCCCGGGCCGTGTGGACCGCGCTCCCCGGGCTCGCGCCCCCGGCGCCCGAGGCGGCGTCCGAGGGTCGGCGCGGCGCGGGCCGCTCGCGCAAGGAGCCCGACGCGCTGCCCGTCACGCACTGGGCGGCGGCGGTCGCCGAGGCGGTGCGCGCGGTCCGGTCGGGCGGGCGGGGCGCGCTCGTCGTCGTGCCGGACGCGCGCGACGTCGACCAGGTGTGCGCCGCGCTCGCGGCCGCCGGGCTGCCCGCGTGGGACGCGGCGACCGGGGGCGAGGTGGTGCGACTGACGGCCGACGAGGGGCCCGCGCCGCGCTACCGCGCGTTCCTCGCCGTCCTGCACGGTGACGCGCGCGTCGTCGTGGGGACCCGTGCGGCGGCGTTCGCACCCGTGGTCGACCTCGGGCTGGTGGTCTGCTGGAACGACGGCGAGGACACCCTCGCGGAGCCGCGCGCCCCGTACCCGCACGCGCGCGAGGTGCTCGCGCTGCGCAGCGACCAGGAGGGCGCGGCGTTCCTGCTGGGGTCGCACGGGCGCACGGTCGCGGCGCACGCGCTCGTCGTACGGGGCTGGGCGCACGAGCTCGCGGCGCCGCGCGACGTCGTGCGGGCCCGGGCGCCGCGCGTGCGGGCGCTGACCTCGGTCGAGCTGGCGGCGGAGGGCCCGGGCGCCGCGGCGCGCATCCCGACGGCCGCGTGGCGCACGGCGCGCGCGGCGCTGGAGCAAGGGCCGGTGCTGGTGCAGGTGCCGCGGTCCGGGTACGTGCCGGTCGTGGCGTGCGGCCGGTGCCGCACGCCCGCGCGCTGCACGGTGTGCCACGGGTCGCTCGCGCTCTCCGGTCCGCAGGCGACGCCGCAGTGCGCGTGGTGCGGGGCGCTCGCGGGCGGGTGGTCGTGCGCGGAGTGCCACTGGACGGGGCTGCGGTCGGTGCGCGTGGGGTCACAGCGCACCGCGGAGGAGCTCGGGCGCGCGTTCGCGGGGGTCCCGGTGCAGGTGTCGGGTGCCGCGGCGGCGGGCGGGGTACTAGGGGCGGTGTCCGGGCGTCCCGCGCTCGTGGTCGCGACGCCGGGTGCCGAGCCGGTCGCCGAGGGTGGGTACGCGGCGGCGCTGCTGCTGGACGCGGCGGTGAGCACGGCGCACGTCGGGCTGGACGTGGCGCAGGACGCGCTGGCGCGCTGGCTCGCCGCGGCGGCGCTCGTGCGGCCCGCGACGGAGGGCGGGCAGGTGCTGCTCGTGGGCGACGCCGCGCCCGCGCCGACGAACGCGCTCGTGCGCTGGGACCCGGCGCTCCTCGCGGACCGGGAGCTGGACGAGCGGGTGGAGCTGTCGCTGCCGCCGGCGGTCCGGGTGGCGGCGGTGACGGGCGACCGTCCCGCGGTCGCGGCGGTGCTGGGCCGGGTGGCGCTCGCGGGCCCGGAGACGGTGCTGGGTCCGGTGGAGGTGGCGGCGTCGCCGCGCGGGCGGGGTGCCGACGGGGCGGACGGCGCGGCGCCCGGGCTGGTGGACGCCCCGCCCGTGCGGGCGGTGGTGCGGGTCCCGGTGCGCGACGGCCGCCGGCTGGCGCGCGAGCTCGGTGCGTCCGTCGCGGTCCGGTCCGCGCGGCGCGAGCCGGGTAGCGTGCGGGTGGAGCTCGACCCGAAGGAGATCCTGTGACGCACCGCCCCGTGACGCACGGCCCCGTGCCCGCCGCCCCGACCATCGCCCCTGTCACCGAGGCGTCCGCCGACGTGACCCCCGACCGGGGTCCGGCACCCGCCGCCCGCGCGATCGACGCCGTGCTGTACGACTTCGGCAACGTCCTGGTGGGCTGGGACCCGTACGGCGCGTACGACGGCGTCGACCGGCGGGACGTGGACGCGTTCTTCGCCGACGTGGACTTCCGCGTGCTCAACCACGAGCGGGACGCGGGTGCGACGTGGCAGGACGCGCGCGACCGCGTGGCGGCGACCCACCCGCACCACGTCGCGCTCCTGGACCGGTACGTCGAGCGGTTCCCCGCGACGCTCACCGGCCCGGTCGAGGGCTCCGAGGAGCTCGTGCGCGAGCTGCGCGACCTGGGCCTGCGGCTGTACGGGCTGACGAACTGGTCCGCGGAGCTCTTCGCGCACGCCGCGCCGGCCGCTCCCGCCACGGCCCTCATGGAGGACGTGCTGGTCTCCGGGCGCGAGGGGCTGGCCAAGCCCGACCCGGCGATCTTCGCGCTCGCGGTCGAGCGGTTCGGGCTCGACCCGGCCCGGACGCTGTTCACCGACGACAGCCCGGCCAACGTCGACGCGGCGGCGCGTCTCGGGCTGCGCACCCACCTGTTCGAGGGCACGGCGGGCCTGCGCGCGGCGCTGCGCGACCTGGGCGTGCCGGTCGGCCCCGAGGGCGCCGGGTCGTGATGGGCGCCGGGTCGTGACGGGCGCCGCGTCGTGACGGGTGCCGGGGTGCCGCGCGCGCTCACGGCCCTCGAGCGCGACGTGCTCGTCTGGATGCTCCGCCACGGGTGCCGCGGGGAGGCGGTCGCACCGGACCGGGACGCGGCCGACCGTCGGCGCTGGCTCGCCCAGGTCGACGCGGTGCGCGTGCACGGCGCGTGCGCGTGCGGGTCCTGCCCGACGATCGACCTGGGCGACGACGACGGTCCCGTCCCCGCGCAGGGCCCGCGCGTCGTGCTGGAGGCGGGCACGGACCGCTTCCTCCTGCTGCTGTTCGTCGACGACGACCGGCTGAGCTGCCTCGAGCTCGCCCCGGTGGACGACGAGGCGTTCCCCGCGTTCCCGCCGGTCGCCACGCTGGCGACCTGACCCCGGGCCCGACCGGGCGCCTGCGCGTGCCGGCGCATGACCCGTGCACCGGGCCGCTCCCGGGTCTGCCGCCCTGCCCGGCCACCTAGAATCGGGCCCATGCGCCTGCTGTTCGCGGGGACCCCGGATACCGCGGTCCCGTCACTCGACGCCCTCCTCGACTCCCGCCACGAGGTGGTCGCCGTGCTCACGCGCGCCGACGCGCCGTCGGGCCGCGGACGGCGCCTGACCCCCAGCCCCGTCCGCGTGCGTGCCGAGGAGGCCGGGATCCCGGTCCTCACGGACCGGCCCCGCGGCGAGGACTTCCTCGCGCGCCTCGCCGCGCTCGACGTCGACGCGGCACCCGTCGTCGCGTACGGGGAGATCCTGCGCCCCGACGTGCTCGCCGTGCCCCGGCACGGGTGGGTCAACCTGCACTTCTCCGTCCTGCCCGCCTGGCGCGGCGCGGCGCCCGTGCAGCGCGCGATCATCGCGGGCGACGAGGTGACCGGGGCGACGACGTTCCTCATCGAGGAAGGACTGGACTCCGGCCCCACGCTCGGCACCACGACCGAGACCATCCGCCCCCGGGACACCGCGGGCGATCTCCTGGGCCGCCTCGCCGTCTCCGGTGCCGGCCTCCTCGTCGCCACCCTCGACGCCCTCGAGGACGGCACCCTGCGCCCGCAGCCCCAGCCCGCCGACGGCGTCTCGCACGCCGCCAAGCTCGCGACCGCCGACGCGGAGGTCCGCTGGGACCACCCGGCGCTCGCGGTCGACCGTCTCGTGCGCGGCTGCACCCCGGCCCCCGGGGCGTGGACGACCCTGCCCGGCGCCGACGGCACGCCCGCGCGCCTGGGGCTGGGCCCCGTCACCCTGCGACCCGACGTCGTCGACCTCGCCCCCGGGCGCGTGCGCGCCGGGAAGAAGGAGGTGCTCGTCGGGACCGCGACCCACGCCGTCCAGCTGGGGGAGGTGGCGCCCGTGGGCAAGAAGCACATGGCCGCCGCGGACTGGGCGCGCGGTGCCCGGCTCGACGACGCCACGGTCCTCGGTGCGGAGACGGCCCGATGAGCGCCGAGCGCCGCGACCGCGATGGTTCGAACGCGCGTTCGAACAGGAACGAGCGACCGCAGAGCCGGGAGGGCGCCGCGTCGAACAGGCGTTCGAGCGGTGGCGGCCCGGGCGGGGGCAGCGACGCGAACGCACGTTCGAATCCTGGTGCGGGGCCCGTCGGCGGGGGAGGCGAGCGCCGCGACGCCCGGGGGCGGCAGCGCGGCGCCGCCCGCTCCCGCGGAGAGGTGCACCGCGGCTCCGCAGCACCCTCCCAGCGTCGCAAGGGCACCGACCCCGCACGGGCCGTCGCGTACGACGTCCTGCGCCAGGTCGACGGCTCCGACGCCTACGCCAACCTCGTCCTGCCGCCTCTGCTGCGCGAGCGCGGCATCCGCGGGCGCGACGCCGGCTTCGCAACCGAGCTCGCCTACGGCACCCTGCGCCTGCGCGGCCGCTACGACGCGATCCTCGCGCACTGCCTCGACCGCCCCCTCGACCGCCTCGACCCGCCCGTCCTCGACGTCCTGCGCCTCGGCACCCACCAGCTCCTCGCCATGCGCGTCCCGCAGCACGCCGCCGTCTCCGAGACCGTCGGCCTCGCCCGCGAACGCACCGGCGCCGGCAGCGCCCAGCTCGTCAACGCCGTCCTGCGCCGCGTCGCCCGCACCCCCCTCGACGACTGGCTCACGACCCTCGCCGACGACGCCCCCGACCCCCTCGCGGCGCTCGCGGCCACCCAGAGCCACCCCGTGTGGATCGCCCGCGCCCTGCGCGACGCCCTCGCCGGCAACGGACGCCCCGTCGACGAGCTCGGCGCCCTCCTCGCCGCCGACAACGACGCCCCCCGCGTCACGCTCGTCGCGCGCCCCGGTCTCGCCGACCCCCACGAGCTCGCCGACGGCGACGGCCGCGTCACCCCTGCCCGCTGGGCGCCCACCGCGCTCACCCTCGACGGCGGCGACCCCGCCGCGTTCGGCGCCGTGCGCGACGGCCGCGCCGGCGTCCAGGACGAGGGCAGCCAGCTCGTCGCCCTCGCGCTCGCCGCCGCACCGCTCGCCGGACCGCAGCCCGGCTCCACCGGCGACGACGCTCGCTGGCTCGACCTGTGCGCCGGCCCCGGCGGCAAGGCCGCGCTCCTCGCGGCGCTCGCGGCCGAGCGCGGGGCACGCCTCGTCGCCAACGAGGTCCAGCCGCACCGCGCGCGCCTCGTGGAGAAGGCGCTCGCCGCCGTGCCCGCCGACGCCGTGGAGGCCGTGCGCACGGGTGACGGTCGCGCCGTCGGGCAGGACGAGCCGGGCGCCTACGACCGCGTGCTCCTCGACGCCCCCTGCACGGGCCTCGGGGCCCTGCGCCGCCGGCCCGAGTCGCGGTGGCGCCGCACCCCGGCGGACCTCGCGACCCTCACCGGGCTCCAGCGCGAGCTCCTCGACTCCGCGCTCGACGCCGTCCGGCCCGGGGGAGTGGTCGGGTACGTCACGTGCTCGCCCCACCTCGCCGAGACCCAGGTCGTCGTCGCCGACGTGCTGCGCCGCCGCGACGACGTCGAGGTCCTCGACGCCCCGGACGTCGTGCGCGACGTCGTGCGCCCCCAGGTGCGCGACACCGTCGAGCTCGGGGACCGTCAGGACGTCCAGCTCTGGCCGCACGTCCACGGCACCGACGCCATGCACCTCACGCTCCTGCGCCGCACGGTGTGAGTGCCGCGCCACGCGTCGTGATGTCGTCATATCTCGACAACGCTGGGGTGTCGGAGTAACCTGACAACGTCTCGTGTCGGAGAATCCCGACATTACAGCACGTCAGCGCACCCCACGGCAGGAGAGCCAGCATGGCCGACACCTGGACCACCCCCCGCAGCCCCCGCGACCTCGGCGCCTACCTCAGCCGCGTCCGCCGAACCCGCGGACTCACTCAGGCCCAGGTCGCCGACGAGCTCGGCATCACGCGCCAGTACCTCTCCGAGCTCGAGAACGGCGTCGAGAACCTCTGGGTCCAACGCCTCTTCGAGCTCCTCGACACCCTCGACGTCGACCTCCGACTCCAGGAACGCCGATGACCACCCTCACCGCCTGGCTCTACGGCACCCCCGTCGCGACCCTCGCACCCACCGGCCTGCGCACCACCGACGGCACACCCCGCGTCACCCTCACCTGGACCGCCGACGCCCTCGACCGCTGGGGGCACGACGCCCGCGTCCTGTCTCACCTGCTCCCCATCACCCCACCCGACGAAACCCCGCCCCACCCCGCGCGCGTCGCCGCCTGGCTCGACGGACTCCTCCCCGAGGGCCGCACCCGCGACGCCATGGCCATCGACGCCGGCATCGACCCCGACGACGCCCTCGCCTTCCTCGTCCACTACGGCCACGACACCGCCGGCGCCGTCCTCCTCGCACCCGAAGGACAACCTCTCCCCACCCCCGGCACCCCCGAACGCCTCGACGACGCCGCCGTCGCACGACTTCTGCGCGCCGCCGTCGCACGCAGCGGGGGAGAAGGACGCACCGACCACCTCACCAGCTCCCTGCCCGGCATGGAACCCAAGATCACCCTCCTCCACGACGAGCACGGCTGGGCCCGGCCCCACGGCACCGCACCGACCACCCACATCCTCAAGGTCGCCCGCCCCTCCGACTCACCCACCGCCGACCTCGTCAACACCGAGGCCGCGGCCCTCGACCTCGCCCGCCGCATCGGCCTCACCACCGTCGACGCCCACGTCACCGAGCTCGACGGCGAACGCGCCATCGTCGTCACCCGCTACGACCGCGTCCCCGACCCCGCCGACCCCACCGGCACCGCACGCCTCCACCAGGAGGACGCCGCCCAGGCCCTCGGCATCAACACCCGCGACCCCGAACGCAAGTTCCAGCACGGCCGCCGCTTCCCCTCCCTCGCCGCCATCGCCCGCACCCTGCGCGACGACGGCACCCGCCCCGACCCCCTCCTCGCCCTCACCACCCTCAACCTCGCCCTCGGCAACACCGACGCCCACGCCAAGAACATCTCCGTCCTGCGCCACGCCGACGGCACCGTCCGCCTCGCCCCCGCCTACGACATCGCCATGCACCTCCATCACGACCACGCCTCCCGCGTCTTCGCCATGGACGTCGCCGGCGAACGCGACATGGACCGCCTCACCGCCGACCACCTCGTCACCGAGGGCACCACCTGGGGACTGCCCCGCCGACGCGCCCAGCGCGCCGTCGCCCAGACCCTCGACGGACTCCTCGCGGCGCTCGCGGACATCGACCGCGACGCCCACCCCGGCGTGAGCCGTCACGCCTGGCGCACGGTCGAGCGCCGCACCACCGACCTCCGCCGAACCCTGGTCGTCTAACGGCCCCCTTCTCCCGTCGAGCAGGTGGTCGTGGCGGGTCCGGGCGCCCCCACCCACCAGGACCGCCTGCTCGACCGAGTGGGTCGGGGCGCACCAGGGTGCTCAGAGGGTGCGCTGGAGCAGGATCGTGTCGACCCAGCGGCCGTGCTTGAACCCCACGGCGGTGAGGCGGCCGGTCTCGACGAAGCCGAAGCGGCGGTGCAGCGGGAGCGACCCGGCGGCCTCGGGGACGTCGGCGACGACGGAGACGACCTGGCGGACCCCCGCGGCGGCCAGCGCCTCCAGGAGCGCGGCGAGCAGCGCGGTGCCCACCCCGCGCCCGGCGTGCTCCGGGTCGAGGTAGATCGTGTCCTCGGCGGTGTGCCGGTAGGCGGGCTTGGGGCGCCAGGCCGACGCGTACGCGTAGCCCGCGACGACAACGCCGGTCGGGGAGCCCGGGGCGTCGACCTCGGCGACGAGGAACGGCAGGCCGCGCGCGACGACGTCGTCGAGCTTGCGGTGCCACGCCGGGACGTCCCAGACCTCCTCCTCGAACGTCACGCACGTGTCGCGCACGAACGGGGCGGCGATCTCGGCGACCCGCGGCAGGTCGTGCACCGTGGCCAGGCGCACCGTCACGGCGGGCGCGGAGGCGCGCGGGTCCCCGGGGCGGTGCGGCGCGCCGGGAACGGAGGCAGGGGCCGGGCCGGGGGAGGGGGAGGAGAGGTCGCTCACGCGACGAGGGTACGAGCACCGGGCTCCGGCACGCGCCCCTAGGCTGGGCCCATGGCAGCCCTCATCGCACCGAGCATCCTGTCCGCCGACTTCGCGAACCTCGAGCGCGACCTGAACGCGATCGCCACCGCGGACTACGCGCACGTCGACGTCATGGACAACCACTTCGTGCCGAACCTCACGCTCGGGCTGCCGGTGTTCGAGCGCCTGGCGCAGGTGTCTCCCGTCCCGATCGACGCCCACCTCATGATCGAGGACCCTGACCGCTGGGCTCCGGCCTACGCGGAGGCGGGCGCGGCGTCGGTCACGTTCCACGCCGAGGCCGCTGCTGCCCCTGTGCGGCTCGCTCGCGAGCTCCGCCGCCTGGGAGCCCGCGCAGGCGTCGCGCTGCGCCCTGCGACGCCGGTGGAGCCCTTCCTGGACCTGCTGACCGAGGTGGACATGATCCTCGTCATGACGGTCGAGCCGGGCTTCGGCGGGCAGTCCTTCATCGAGGGGACGCTGCCGAAGATCCGGCGGGCGCGCGAGGCCGTGAGCGAGTCGGGTCTCGACGTGTGGATCCAGGTCGACGGGGGAGTGTCGCGGTCGACGATCGAGCGGGCCGCGGACGCGGGGGCGAACGTCTTCGTCGCCGGGTCGGCGGTCTACGGGGCGGAGAACGTGCCCGAGGAGATCCAGGCGCTGCGCGAGCTGGCGGAGGCGTCGGCGCACGCCCACTGACGTCAGGACGAGAAGGGGCCTACTACGGGCCCCTTCTTCGTTCCATGTAAAATAGTGTGCCAAGCGCACATCCTCCATCCACGAGACTGCGAGAACCTCACCACCGAGCAAGGAGAAGAGGGTGGAGCCAGCCGTCGGACGGCGAAGCTCGACAGCTCAGGGGCAGGCGGTGCTCGCGAGCGGCGACCTCGACGGGGCGGGCGGGGCCGCGTCGGACCGCCGGTCGCACCCGCGCGGGGCGCACCCGGAGTAACATCGGCGGTTGCAGAACGCAGTACGCACGAACGTGCTCCGGGGTCGGTGCAATTCCGAGCCGGCGGTGACAGTCCGCGACCCGCGCCCACGCGCGGTTGACCTGGTGGAACTCCAGGACCGACGGTGAAAGTCCGGATGGGAGGAAGCACGTGCGGCGTGGCCACGCCTCGGCGCGTGGTGCTCCGGCGACCCGCCGGCGCACCCGTCCAGGACGGTGACGGCCTCGCCGTGGTGAGCGACGCCGTCGGGCCCTCGTGGCTCGACCCGCCGCCCGCCCTCACCCCGGAGCGCCCGTGCCCGGGAGGAGGACGATGGGCGAGCACCCCCGCACCCTGACGGCCGACGCCGCGATGACGCGCGCGCTCGAGCTGGCGGCCCGAGGGCCGGCGCACGGGCCGAACCCGCGTGTCGGGTGCGTCCTGCTGGGCCCTCCGCCCGGCGCACCCTTGCCCGACGGCGCGGCGCCGGGCTCGCTCGCCCCGCACCCGCGGCCCGTGCTCGCCGAGGGGTGGCATCGTGGCGCGGGGACGCCGCACGCCGAGGCGGCGGCCCTCGCGGACGCCCGGGCGCGCGGCGTCGACGTGGCCGGCGCGACGGCGGTCGTGACGCTCGAGCCGTGCGCCCACACCGGTCGCACCGGCCCGTGCGCCGACGCCCTCGTCGCCGCGGGCGTGGCAGAGGTCGTGCTCGCCGTCGACGACCCGAACCCCGTCGCCACGGGCGGCACGCACCGGCTGCGGGCCGCGGGGGTCCGCGTCGTGCGCGGCCTGCGCGCCGCCGAGGGCGAGGAGCTCCTGCGGGTGTGGCTCACGGCCGTCCGGCGCGGCACTCCGTACGTGACGCTCAAGACGGCCACGACGCTCGACGGCTACGTCGCCGCCGCGGACGGGACGAGCCGGTGGATCACCGGGCCCGCGGCGCGCGAGCACGCGCACCGCGTGCGGGCGGAGGTGGACGCGATCGTCGTCGGCACGGGCACGCTCCTGGCCGACGACCCCGAGCTCACCGCGCGGGTGCGTGGCCACGGTCCCTCCCACGACGCGGCGCACGAGGCCGCGAGCGCCGTGCGTCTGGCGGAGCACCAGCCGTTGCGCGTGGTCGTGGGGTTGCGGGGTGTCCCGCCGGCGGCGCGGGTCCGCGGGGAGGGTGGCGAGCTGGTGCACGTGCTGACGCGGGAGGTCGGTGAGGTGCTGGAGCGGCTCGCGGAGCGCGAGGTGCGGCACGTGCTGGTGGAGGGCGGTCCGACGCTGGCGACGGCGTTCCTGGCCGCGGGTGCGGTGGACGAGCTGCACGCGTACGTGGCCCCGGTGCTGCTGGGGAGCGGGCGGCGGGCGGTGGACGGGTTGGGTGTGGCGACGATCGCCGACGCGCACCGGTTCCGCACGGTGGAGGTGAGGCGTGTCGGGGACGACGCGCTGGTGGTGTCCAGGAAGAGCACGGAAGGACGGGTGGGTTGATGTTCACGGGGATCGTGGAGGAGATCGGCAGGGTCCGGGGGATCGGGTTCCCGGGCGGCGCGGGGGAGGACGCGGTGCTCACGGTCGAGGGGCCGCTCGCGGCGTCGGACGCGGGGCTCGGTGACTCGATCGCGGTGAACGGGGTGTGCCTGACGGTCACGAGCCTCGGTGGCGACGGGTCGTTCACGGCGGACGTGATGCCGGAGTCGTTGCGTCGGACTGCGCTGGGTGACCTCGTGGCGGGGTCGCCGGTGAACCTGGAGCGGGCCGTCCGGGCGGACGCGCGGCTGGGCGGTCATGTGGTGCAGGGCCACGTGGACGGCGTCGGGACGCTCGTGAGCCGCGCGCCGGGGGAGCGGTGGGACGACCTGGTGCTCTCCGCGCCTGGGGGTCTGACGCGGTACGTGGCGGAGAAGGGCTCGATCGCGGTGAGCGGGGTGTCGTTGACGGTGACGCACGTGGACGACGAGACGTTCGGCGTCTCGCTGATCCCGACGACGCTCGAAGCGACGATCCTCGGGCGACTGGTGCCGGGCGACCGGGTGAACCTCGAGGTGGACGTGCTCGCGAAGTACGTCGAACGCCTGCTGGTGTCCGGCGTGGTCCCCGGGAGCGCGTCGTGACGGGCGCGGGGTCCGCGAGCGCCGCGGTGCCGGAGGGGTCGGAGGGCGTGCGGCTGGGGTCGGTCGAGGAGGCGTTGGCGGCGATCCGGGCGGGGCGTCCGGTGCTGGTGGCGGACTCGCCGGACCGGGAGAACGAGGCGGACGTGGTGTTCGCGGCGCAGGGGGTGTCGGCGGAGTGGGTGGCGTGGACGATCCGGCACTCGTCGGGGTACCTGTGCGCGCCGATGCCGGCGGTGCGGGCGGACGCGTTGGAGCTGCCGTTGATGGTGCCGCACAGCCAGGATCCGCGGCGGACGGCGTACACGGTGACGGTGGACGCGGCGACGGGGGTGTCGACGGGGATCTCGGCGGAGGACCGGGCGCGGACGTTGCGGGTGCTGGCGGACCCGGCGTCGGGTCCGGTGGACCTGATCCGGCCGGGTCACGTGCTGCCGTTGCGGGCGGTGCCGGGGGGTGTGCTGCATCGTGCGGGGCACACGGAGGCCGCGGTGGACCTGGTGCGGTTGGCGGGGAGGGGTGAGGTCGGGGGTATCGCGGAGCTGGTGCACGACGACGGGACGATGATGCGGCTGGGGGACGCGGCGGCGTTGGCGGAGCGTGACGGGTTGGTGCTGATCACGATCGCGGACCTGGTGGCGTGGCGGCGGGTGCACGACCCTGCGCCTGCGGTGGCCACGGAGGTGCCGGATCGGGAGGCGGTGGCGCGGCGGGTGCACCGCACGTCGTCGGCGGAGCTCCCGACGGTGCACGGCCGGTTCCGGGTGGTGGGGTACCGGGACCTGCGTACGGGGGCGGAGCACGTGGCGCTGGTCCCTGCGGTCGCCCCTGCTGGTGCGTCGGGTCGGGGTGAGGCTGGTGCGGAGGCCGCGAGCGCCGTCGGGCGGGGCGGGGTGCCGGTGGTGCGGGTGCACTCGGAGTGCTTGACGGGGGACGCGTTCGGGTCGTTGCGGTGCGACTGCGGTCCGCAGCTGGGGGCGGCGTTGGGGCGGGTCGCGGCGGAGGGGGGTGCGGTGGTGTACCTGCGGGGGCACGAGGGTCGCGGGATCGGGCTGCTGGCGAAGATCGGGGCGTACGAGCTGCAGGACGCGGGTCTGGACACGGTGCAGGCGAACCTGGAGCTGGGGTGGCCGGTGGATCGTCGGGAGTACGGGGCGGCGGCGGCGATCCTGGCGGACCTGGGGTTGTCGCGGGTGCGGTTGCTGACGAACAACCCGGCGAAGGTGACGGGTCTGGTGGCGTCGGGCATCGACGTGGTGGGGACTGAGCGGATCGAGGTGGGTCATGGGGAGCACAACCGGGCGTACCTGGTGACGAAGAAGGTGGCGATGGGTCATCTGCTGGACACGGTGGCGGTCCCGGACGGGGTCGTGCTGGGAGGGCCGGGCGACGGGTCCGGTGCCGAAGAGACGAAGGAGGACGAGGGATGAGCGGGGCGGGTGCGCCGACGGTGCGCGTGGACGGGTCGGGGCTGCGGGTGACGGTGGTCGCGGCGAGCTGGCACACGGAGGTGATGGACGGGTTGCTGGCGGGCGCGCGGCGGGCGTTGGCGGCGGCGAACGTGTCGCACGTGAGCGTGGTGCGGGTGCCGGGGTCGTTCGAGCTGCCGGTGGCGGCGGCGCGTGCGGTGGAGCACGGTGCGGACGCGGTGGTGGCGCTGGGGGTGGTGATCCGTGGGGGGACGCCGCACTTCGAGTACGTGTGCCAGGCGGCGACGTCGGGTCTGACGGACGTGAGCGTGCGCACGGGGGTGCCGGTGGGGTTCGGTGTGCTGACGTGCGACGACGAGCAGCAGGCCCTGGACCGGGCGGGCCTGGAGGGGTCGCGCGAGGACAAGGGTGCGGAGGCCGCGGAGGCGGCGGTCGCGACGGTCGTGGCGCTGCGCGACCTGTGACGGGGACGGTCGGGGCGTGCCCGCTGGGCGGACACGCCCCGGCCGGGTCCGGGTGGCGGATACCCTGGAGCCCGTGAAGACGTTCGAGTCCCTGTTCGCGGAGCTGTCCGAGAAGGCCACGACGCGACCTGCCGGTTCCGGCACGGTCGCGGAGCTGGACGCGGGCGTGCACGCGATCGGGAAGAAGGTGGTCGAGGAGGCCGCCGAGGTGTGGATGGCCGCCGAGTACGAGGGCGACGTGAAGACGGCGGAGGAGATCTCCCAGCTCCTCTACCACCTGCAGGTCCTCATGCTGGCGAAGGGTCTGAGCCTGCAGGACGTGTACGAGCATCTGTGAGCGGCCGCGCCGGTGAGCGTCCCTGCTCCCGGCCGCGAGCGCCGCTCGCCCCTCGCTCGTCCCTGCTGTTCCCCGCTCCCTGCCCGATCCCCTGAACGAAGGTCCTGTCATGCTGCGTATCGCCGTCCCCAACAAGGGGTCCCTGTCTGAGCCCGCCGTCGAGATGCTGCGCGAGGCGGGGTACCGCCAGCGTCGTGACCCGCGCGAGCTGGTGCTGGCGGACCCGGACAACGACGCCGAGTTCTTCTTCCTGCGCCCGCGCGACATCGCGGTGTACGTGGGGTCGGGCACGGTCGACGTCGGGATCACGGGTCGGGACCTGCTGCTGGACTCGGGCGCGGACGCGGTGGAGCACATGCAGCTCGGGTTCGGGGGGTCGACGTTCCGGTACGCGGCGCCGGCGGGGACGATCACGTCGTTGGAGCAGGTGCAGGGGCTGCGGGTCGCGACGTCGTACGAGGTCCTCGTGGAGGGGCACCTGCGCGCGCACGGGGTGGACGCGACGGTGGTGCACCTGGACGGTGCGGTCGAGTCGGCGGTGCAGCTCGGGGTGGCGGACGTCGTCGCGGACGTGGTCTCGACGGGCACGACGCTGCGGGGAGCGGGTCTGGAGGTGTTCGGCGACCCGATCCTGGTGTCGGAGGCGGTGCTGATCCGGCCGCGCAAGGTTGCGGAGGCGGACGTCCCGGCGGGGGTGGAGGTGCTGTCCCGTCGCCTGCAGGGGGTGCTGACGGCGCACGAGTACGTCCTCATGGACTACGACGTGCCGGTGTCGCTCGTGGACCGTGCGGTCGCGATCACGCCGGGCCTGGAGTCGCCCACGGTGTCTCCGCTGCACGACCGGGACTGGGCGGCGGTGCGGGCGATGGTGCGCCGCGACCGCACGAACCAGGTCATGGACGCCCTGTACGACGTGGGTGCGCGCGCGATCCTCGTGACCCGGATCCACGCCTCGCGCCTCTGAACCTCGGCCGCCGGTGGGTGGTCGGCGGGTGTGAGACGGTGGCGGCATGAGCACCGACCCGTTCCCCGACCCCGGCCTGCCGGGTGACCGCGACGACGACCCGTACCGCACGTTCCGGCCCCGGTTCGGCCTGGTGTCGGCCTGGGCGACGGGCGTGGTCGTCGTCGGCGGGTGCGTCGTGGTGGGGCTGTCCGCGACGGGGCCGCTCGGCACGTCGTGGGTGAACCGGCTGTCCATCGCAGCGTTCGCGCTGTTCGCGGCGTGGCTGCTGTGGCGCCTGGGCGGCGTGCACGCCGTCCCGACGCGCGAGGGCCTGCGGGTGCGCAACGTCATCTACACGCGCCGCCTCGCCTGGCCCCAGATCGTGTCGGTCCGCTTCGGCTCCGGCGACGCGTGGGTGCGTCTCGACCTCGCGGACGGGTCCACCCTCGCCGTCATGGGCATCCAACGGGCCGACGGCGCCCGGGGCGAGGAAGAGGCGCGGCGCCTCGCCGCCCTGGTGAAGGCGCACGGCGAGGCCCACGATTAAGCACCGCAGGCGCACGGCTCCCGTGCCCGCGCCACGGGTCACCCCGTACTGACGACGACGGCCCCCGGATCTCCTCGATCCGGGGGCCGTCGTCGTGCGCCGGCGGGGCTGCCGCCGGCGGAGCGGTCAGAACGCGGCGCGGTGGCGCGGCTTGCGCTCGCCCCGGTCGTCGGCACGGTCGAACCGGTCACGACGCTCGTCACGACGACCCGACGGGCCGTGCCCGGCACGCGGGCCCCGGGACGCGGGCGCGCCCTCGTCGAGACGGATGCGCAGCGCCTTGCCCGCGACCCGTGCCCGCGAGATGCGGTCCATCGTGTCCGCGTCGAGCGGCGCGGTGATGTCCACGAGCGAGAACGACGGGAAGATGTCGATCTTGCCGACGTCCGACCCGGCCAGGCCCGCCTCGTTCGTCAGCGCGCCCACGATCCCGCCGGGCATCACGCCGTCCTTGTGGCCCACCGACAGGCGGTAGCGCGTCCCGACGGCGTCGCGGCGGATGCCGCGCGTCCCGTCGCCCTCGCGCCGGCCCGACGCACGGTCGCCGCGCGACGGACGTTCGCCCGCGCGCTCCGTACGACGCGCCTTCGACTGCTCGCGCGCCGCGGCCCGCTCCGCCTCGAACCGCTCCTGCTCCTCACGGGCACGCGGCCCGTCGTCACCGACCGCGAGCGCCGCCATGGCCGCGGCGAGGTCGACCGGGTCGACGTCGTGCTCGGCGAGGAAGGTGCGCACCATGTCGGCGTACATCGACAGGCGGCCTGCCTCCTGGCGGGCGGGGACCTGCCCGAGCAGGGCCCGCACCTTGTGCGCGGACACGTCCGCGGGGGAGGGGATCTCGATCTCCTGCAGCGGGGTGCGGGTCGTGCGCTCGATCGCGCGCAGGCGCCCGCGCTCGTGCGGGGTGACGAAGCTCAGGGCCTCGCCGGTGCGGCCCGCGCGGCCGGTGCGGCCGATGCGGTGCACGTACGCCTCGGGCTCGCCCGGCAGGTCGAAGTTCACGACGAGACCGATGCGGTCCACGTCGAGGCCGCGCGCGGCGACGTCGGTCGCGACGAGGACGTCGAGCGCACCGGAGCGCAGGCGCTCCACGATCCGCTCGCGCTCCTTCTGCGCGACGTCGCCCGAGATGGTCGCGGCCGAGATGCCGCGCTCGACGAGCGCGGACCCGACCTCCTCCGCGGCGCCGCGCGTGCGGGTGAACACGATCGCGGCCTCGGCGTCGGACGTGGCGAGCACGCGCACGAGGGAGCCGGTCTTGTGGCGGAACGGCACGACGGCGTACGTCTGGCGCACGCTCGTCACCGTGGAGGACTGGCGGGCGACGGCGATCTCGACCGGGTCGCTGAGGTGCTCGTTCGCGACGCGGCGGATCGGGGCGGGCATCGTCGCGGAGAACAGCGCGACCTGACGCTCGCGCGGCGCGCGGGAGAAGATCGTGTCGACGTCCTCCGCGAAGCCCATGCGCAGCATCTCGTCGGCCTCGTCGAGCACGAGGAAGCGCACGTCGTCGAGCACGAGGGTGCCGCGCTCGATGTGGTCGATGACGCGCCCGGGCGTGCCGACGACGACCTGCGCCCCGGCCGCGAGCGCCCGCTGCTGCGGCTGGTAGGGGGAGCCGCCGTACACGGCGACGACGTCGACCTTGGGCAGGTGCGCCGCGAACGACTCGACGGCGTCGGCGACCTGCATCGCGAGCTCGCGCGTCGGGGTGAGGACGACGGCCTGCACGCGCCGCAGCGTGGGGTCGATCGCGGCGAGCAGCGGGAGGCCGAACGCGGCGGTCTTGCCGGTGCCGGTCTGCGCGACGCCGGTGATGTCGCGGCCCGCGAGGAGCGCGGGGATGGCCTCGGCCTGGATCGCGGACGGGGTGACGAACCCGAGGTCGGCGACGGCGCGCTCGAGGGGCGCGGGCAGGCCGAGGTCGGAGAACACGGGGCCGGTGGGAGCGGTCTGCTCCGCGACGGCGGGGGAGGTGTCGGTGGAGTGGTCGAGGGCGTGCGAGGGCGCGACGACGTCAGCAGTCATGAAAGGGTGAGGACCGTTCGTTTCGGGGTGTGGAGTGGCGTGCGGTCACCGGGTCGGTTCTCGCAGGTCGCACTCCCGAACACACCAGGCCGGCCACCGCCACGATCGGGGAGATCAGGGGGGTCGGCCACTCTCACGGACACACGCGGGACGAGCGACGAACTCCAAAGGTCCACCCATCGTACCGGAGCGCGCGGGTCGGCCGCGGGGCCGGGCCCGGTGACGTCCCTCACCCGCACCCGCCCCGCCGGTACCCGGCCCGCCCCGGACACCGGGCGAAGCGGGTGATTTCGGGCCCTGCGGGGCGCCGCGCCGCGAAATGAGGGCCCAGGTCACCGGGGCCGGTACGTAGGATGGTCGCGCGCGGCAGGTCGCCGCGACGGCGCGACGCGAGCACGGGGCGGTGGGTGTGACGGCAGGGCAGCAGGTCAGCTCGCGCGTCCTGACCGTCCCGAACGTCATCAGCCTCCTGCGGCTGCTCCTCGTGCCCGTGTTCGCGGTCCTCATCGTGCGCGGCGACGACGTGTGGGCCCTGGTCGTCCTCGCGGTGTCCGGGGCGTCGGACTGGCTCGACGGCGTGCTCGCGCGCCGCCTGGACCAGGTGAGCCGCCTCGGGCAGATGCTCGACCCCGCCGCCGACCGCCTCTTCATCCTCGTCACCCTCCTCGGGCTCGCGTGGCGCGACGTCGTGCCCGTGTGGCTCGTCGTCGCGATCGTCGCGCGCGACGTCCTGCTCGCGGGACTGCTGCCGCTGCTCGCCCGCCACGGCTACGGGCCGCTGCCCGTGAGCTTCGCGGGCAAGGCCGGCACGTTCGCCCTGCTGTACGCGTTCCCGCTGCTGCTCCTCGCGGAGATGCCCGGCTGGCTCGGCGACGTCGCCGCCGTCACCGGGTGGGCGTTCACCTGGTGGGGCGTGGGCCTGTACTGGCTCGCGGGCGCGCAGTACGTGCTGCAGACCCGGGCGCTCGTCCTGCGCGACCGCGCCGCCCGCACCGACCGGCCCGGGACCGCGACGAAGGAGACGCCGTGACCGACACGCGACCGGACCAGCCCGCCGCCGCGCGCCGCGCACCCGTGGACGCGTCCATGACCCTCCTCAACGAGGTCATGCACCGCCCCCTCGACCCCGGGTACGCCGCCGCGGCCGCGCGCCGCGCCGCCGGGCAGACCCCGCACCGCGGGCGCACCGGCACCGTCGCGCTCGTCGCCCTCGCCGTCGTCCTCGGCGTCGTCACCACCGCCGCCGCCGTGCAGCTGCGCGCCCCCCAGCCCGGCGTCATCGCCGCACGCGAGACCCTCGAGCAGGAGATCCTCGAACGCCAAACCACCGCCGAGGAGCTCTCCGCGCGCGGCGCAGAGCTGTCCGGCGAGATCGAGCAGCTCCAGGGCGCGGCCCTGAGCGGCGCGAGCGCCGACGTGCTCGACAGCCTCCAGGAGGAGGGCGCGCTCACCGGGACGCAGCCCGTCGAGGGCCAGGGCGTCGTCGTCACCCTCGACGACACCGGCGGCGGCCTGTCCTCCGGGGCCACCGACGCGAGCTCGCTCGTGCACGACTCCGACCTGCAGCGCGTCGTCAACGCCCTGTGGGCCGGCGGCGCCGAGGCCGTCGCGATCAACGACCAGCGCCTGACCGGCCTGTCCGCGATCCGCAGCGCCGGCGACGCCGTGCTCGTCGACCTGCAGCCCCTCGTCGGCCCCTACCGCGTCGAGGCGATCGGCGACCCCGACGCGATGCGCACCTCGCTCCTGCGGTCCGGCACGTCCGACTTCCTCCAGCTCCTCGGCACCCAGTACGGCATCCGCTCCGGCGTGACGACGCAGAGCCGCCTCGACCTGCCCGGCCGGTCCGCGCCCACGCTGTTCTTCGCGCACGCCCCGGAGACGACCGTAGACTCCGACGCACCCGCCGAGGAGACCGGCCCCGCGCCGGGTACGACCGACGGGTCCGGGACCCCATCCGCACCGCACGAGACAGGGCAGGAGATCGTCGAATGATCGCAGTCGTCGGACTGGTGGTGGGCATCGTCGCGGGCCTCGTCCTGCAACCCACCGTGCCCGTGTCGCTGCAGCCCTACCTGCCCATCGCCGTCGTCGCCGCCCTCGACGCCCTGTTCGGCGGCCTGCGCGCCCGGCTCGACGGCCTGTTCGACGACAAGGTCTTCCTCGTGTCGTTCCTGTCGAACGTCGTCGTCGCCGCCCTCATCGTGTTCCTCGGCGACCAGCTCGGGGTCGGCAGCCAGCTCTCGACCGCCGTCGTCGTCGTCCTCGGCATCCGCATCTTCTCCAACGCCGCCGCGATCCGGCGCCACATCTTCAAGGCGTGAGCATGAGCCGCGACCCCCGCGACCAGGCTCCGGGCGACCGGCCCGAGCACCCCACCACGCCCACGGACGGTGACGACGCCGCCGTCGGCACCCCCGCCGTCTCCGGCACCGAACCCGGGACCGACGACGATTCCCACGACGCCGAGCCCGCCCCGCCCCGCACCGACGACTCCGACGAGGACGCCACCACCCCCGCCGAGACCGACCCGGGCCCGGGTACGCCGTCCGGCGCGCCTCACGACGACCCGGACGACTCCGCCGCGGTCCCCGGCGACCCCACGACGCCGAGCGACGCGCCGGCCGCCGGCGACGAGACCGTCGCCACCGGCCATCCCGAGGGCGACGGCAGCACCGCGGCCGGCACGACCCCGACCGGTGCCGCACCGACCGACACGCCCGCGCCGAGCGACCCGGACACCAGCGCCCCGAGCACGACCGTGCCGAGCGACCCCGTCGTCCCGGGCGACGCCGCAGCAGCGGGGGAGCGCCCCGCACCCGACGACCGCACCGACCAGCCCGACGACGCGCGTCCCGCCCACACCGCGCCGGACCTCCCGACGCCGGGCGCGACGACCGACGCGACGTCGGACGCGACGACCACCCCGGAAGCCGCGGCGCCCGAGCAGGACGCCGAGACCGCGCCCACCGCCGAGCCGGACCCGGTCACCGGGGCCACGGCCGCCGTCGGGCGCCACGGCACCCCCACCCAGCCCGAGCCGCGCGGGCTGCGCGGCCTCGGCCGGGCGATGCGCCCGCGCGCGTCGCGCTCCCAGGTCATGGTCGGCGTCCTGTGCGCGCTGCTCGGCTTCGCGCTCGTCGTCCAGGTGAGCCAGACGCAGGAGGACCAGCTGTCCTCCCTGCGCCAGAGCGACCTCGTGCGCCTGCTCGACGACGTCACCCAGCGCTCCGGCGAGCTCGAGGAGCAGGTGTCCTCGCTCGAGGCCACGCGCGACGAGCTGCAGTCCGGCTCCGGCCGCGAGCGCGCCGCGCTCGAGCTCGCCGAGCAGCAGGCCGAGACGCTCGGCATCCTCTCGGGCCGGCTCCCCGCCGAGGGCCCGGGCGTCGAGATCGAGGTTGTCGAGGGTGCCGAGCCGCTCAAGGCGTTCGGGCTGTTCAACGTGCTGGAGGAGCTGCGCAACGCGGGCGCCGAGGCCATGGAGGTCAACGGCGTCCGCCTCGTCGCGAGCAGCTACTTCGAGGACACCTCCGACGGCGTCGTCGTCGACGGGCAGGTGATCTCGTCCCCGTACCGGTGGACCGCGATCGGCGACCCGTCGACGCTCGAGACCGCGCTCGAGATCCCCGGCGGCGCCATGGCCTCCCTGCGCGCCGACGGCGCGCGCACCACCGTCACCCAGCAGGACCGGGCCGAGGTCACCGCGACCGTCGAGCCCCGCGCACCCCGGTACGCGACCCCCGTCCCCGCCGACGAGTGAACCGGCTTCCCGCAGGCCCACGGGCCGGGGTAGGTTGGGACGACCGAGGGTCGCACGCACCGCGTGACCTGCAGGTGTAGTAGTTTTCGAGCACCAGTTTCCCGCACCCCGGGGGGCTCGTCCCCCGGTGCGGTTTCCGAGCTCGAGCACGACGTGCGTGAGCCCCGAGGAGGCGTGATGAGTGTCCCAGGCGGTCCTGAGGTGCCGAACCGGGCGACCAGCGACACGACGGTCAGCTTCGGCCGGATCGAGGCCCCGATCGAGGAGGGTGTGCAGCCCGGGGGCCTGAGCCCCGAGGAGCACGCCGCCGTCGCCGCCCTGCCCCGCCACTCGGCCCTGCTCATCATGCAGCGCGGCCCCGGCCAGGGCTCGCGCTTCCTCCTCGACGCCGAACGCACCGTCGCCGGGCGCTCCGAGCACGCCGACATCTTCCTCGACGACGTCACCGTGTCGCGCAAGCACGCCGAGTTCGTGCGCGAGGGCGAGCACTTCGTCGTGCGCGACGTCGGGTCCCTCAACGGCACCTACGTGAACCGCAGCCGGATCGACGCGGTCGCGCTCGGCACGGGCGACGAGGTCCAGATCGGCAAGTACCGGCTCACGTTCCACGCCAGCCCGCACGCGGCGGCGTCGGCGGGCGGCGCGGCCTCCCCGTCGTGAACATGTCGACCGGCGCCGCGCACGCCACGGCCCCGGAGCCCGCGGACGGGTCCGAACCGTGGCCCCAGGGAATCTCGCGCCGCGCGACCATGCGCATCTCCGACGTGCTGCGCGCGCTGCGGGCCGAGTTCCCCCACGTCAGCCACTCCAAGCTGCGCTTCCTCGAGGAGCAGGGCCTCATCGAGCCGGTGCGGACCGCGTCGGGCTACCGCCAGTACAGCCCCGCCGACGTCGAGCGCCTGCGCTTCGTGCTCGTCGAGCAGCGGGACCGCTACCTGCCGCTGAAGGTCATCAAGGACCGCCTCGCCGCGCTCGACGCCGGGACCGACGCCGAGACGCTCGCCCCCCGCCTCGCGACCACCGACGGCGAGCCCGGGTCGGCCGCCGTCCGCCAGCGCTACACCGTCGACGCGCTCGTCTCCGCCGCCGGGGTCGAGCGCGAGCTCGTCGAGGGCCTCATCGAGGCCGGCGTGCTCCGCCAGGCGCCGGGCGGGCAGCTCGACGCGCGCTCGCTCGACGTCGTCGTGCTCGCCGCCGGCCTCGCGGACTACGGCATCGAGCCCCGCCACCTGCGCTCCCTGCGCACCGCGGCCGACCGCCACGTGAGCCTCGTGCAGCAGGTCGTCTCGCCGTGGCGCGGCCAGCAGAGCCCGTCCGCGCGCGCCCACGCCGGCACCGTCGCGTCCGAGGTCGGCGAGCTGTGCGCGCAGCTGCACACCGTGTTCGTTCGCCAGGGCGTCGACGACCTCACCCGCTGACGCCCGCCACGCACCCCGCCGCACCTCCCGCGACGCCCTCCGCGTGTCGCGCGCACGCCCGGTGCGCACCCCCTGCCGGATGCCGGGCGGAGTCGTACGGTGGTGGAGTGAGCGACGACGTCCCGATGGTCCCGGTGGAGGTGCTGGGGGTCCGTCAGCAGCAGCGCGACCAGGAGATCGTGGTGCTGCTGCTCGACGACGCGTCCGAGCTCGTGGTGCCGATCGTCATCGGCCCGCGGGAGGCGAGCGCGATCGCCATGGCGCAGGCAGGGCTGCCCACGCCGCGGCCCATGACGCACGACCTGCTGCGGGACCTGCTCGACGCGGTGGGCGTGCGCCTCGAGCGGGCGGAGATCGTCGCCCTCGACGGCGGCATCTTCTTCGCCGAGCTCGTGCTCAGCAACGGCGTGCGGCTCGACTCGCGCGCGTCGGACGCGATCGCCGTCGCGGTGCGCACCGGGAGCCCGGTGCTGTGCTCGGCGGAGGTCGTGGCGACGGCGGGCGTCGAGGTCGTCGACGTCGCGCAGCAGGAGGAGGTCGAGAAGTTCCGCGACTTCCTCGACCACGTCCAGCCCGAGGACTTCTCGGTGGACGAGTAGGAGCGGTCCCGGTGCGCGGCGGCCCGACCCTCGGGTCGCGGTCGAGGCTTCGGGACACACCGGACAAGACAGACCTTCGACCTCAGGTCGAGGGTTCAGCGGTCGACGCGACGACGTGGCGGGCGCGACACGCCCGCACGCCCGGGGCGTCGGTCGTTGACGGCCCCCGACGGCGCCCATAGTTTGGTCGTGACATCACCCCAGGAGGCGACAGTGAACAGCAGCGGTGAGGCGAGCGTCGGTGTCGGCGCGGCAGTTCCGCAGGGCGCGCAGGGCCTCCTCTTCGGGGAGGACATCACCGAGCAGGACACCACGACCGGCTACCGCGGCCCGACGGCGTGCCGCGCGGCAGGCATCACGTACCGCCAGCTCGACTACTGGGCCCGCACCGGTCTGGTCGAGCCCACCGTCCGCCCGGCGTCCGGGTCGGGCTCGCACCGCCTGTACAGCTTCCGCGACATCCTCGTGCTCAAGGTCGTCAAGCGCCTGCTCGATACCGGGGTGTCGCTCCAGCAGATCCGCACGGCCGTCGAGCACCTGCGCGAGCGCGGCGTGGACGACCTGGCGCAGATCACCCTCATGAGCGACGGCGCGAGCGTCTACGAGTGCACCTCGCCCGACGAGGTCGTGGACCTCGTCCAGGGCGGCCAGGGCGTGTTCGGGATCGCCGTCGGGCGCGTGTGGCGCGAGGTCGAGGGCACGCTCGCCGAGCTGCCGACCGAGTCCCTCGAGGACGAGGACGGCACCGCGACGAGCCCGCAGGACGAGCTCGCCCAGCGCCGTCAGGCCCGCACCGCGGGCTGACCCCTCGCCCGGCCGGACCGCGGGCGGACCGTCCGCGAGCGCCGGGGCACCCCCGCGAGGCGTGTGGACCTCGTCACAGCGGGTGCGGTGACCCGTCCGGCGACGCCGTGGGAGGATCGCCCGGTACGCGGTGCGTGGCGCCCTCCCCGGCCCGACGACGCCGCCACGCTCGACGGATGGAGTGCCGGTGTTCTCGAAGGTCCTGGTCGCCAACCGCGCGGAGATCGCCGTCAGGGCGTTCCGCGCCGCCTACGAGCTGGGGGCCCGCACCGTCGCGGTGTTCCCGCAGGAGGACCGCAACTCCGAGCACCGGCTCAAGGCCGACGAGGCGTACCTCATCGGGGAGCCCGGCCACCCGGTGCGGGCGTACCTGGACATCGAGGAGATCGTGCGCGTCGCCCGGGAGGCGGGCGCGGACGCCGTCTACCCCGGGTACGGGTTCCTCTCGGAGAACCCCGACCTGGCGCGGGCGTGCGCGGAGGCGGGGCTGACGTTCGTCGGGCCGCCGCCGGAGGTGCTCGAGCTCGCCGGCAACAAGGTGCGGGCGCTCAAGGCGGCGCGCGAGGCGGGCCTGCCGGTGCTCGCGTCGAGCGAGCCGTCGGCGGACGTCGACGAGCTCGTCGCGGCCGCGGACGAGATCGGGTTCCCGGTGTTCGTCAAGGCGGTCGCGGGCGGTGGCGGTCGCGGGATGCGGCGCGTCGACGTGCGCGAGGACCTGCCCGAGGCGCTGGCTGCGGCGATGCGCGAGGCGGACGGCGCGTTCGGGGACCCGACGGTGTTCCTGGAGCAGGCGGTGCTGCGGCCGCGGCACATCGAGGTGCAGATCCTGGCGGACGGTGCGGGGAACGTCGTGCACCTGTACGAGCGGGACTGCTCGTTGCAGCGTCGTCACCAGAAGGTCATCGAGATCGCGCCGGCGCCGAACCTCGACCCGGCGGTCCGGGACGCGCTGTGCGCGGACGCGGTGCGGTTCGCGCGGCACATCGGGTACCAGAACGCGGGCACCGTCGAGTTCCTCGTCGACACGGTGGGCGAGCGTGCGGGGCAGCACGTGTTCATCGAGATGAACCCGCGCATCCAGGTGGAGCACACGGTGACCGAGGAGGTCACGGACGTCGACCTCGTGTCCGCGCAGATGCGGATCGCGGCAGGCGAGACGCTGGAGGACCTGGGCATCCGGCAGGAGGACGTGCGCGTCAACGGCGCGGCCCTGCAGACCCGGATCACGACGGAGGACCCGGCGAACGGGTTCCGTCCCGACACGGGCCGGATCATCGCCTACCGGTCCCCGGGCGGGGCGGGCGTCCGGCTCGACGGGGCGACGGCGACGGCGGGGTCGGTCGTGTCGGGCCACTTCGACTCGATGCTGGTGAAGCTCACGTGCCGGGGGCGGGACTTCCCGACGGCGGTGCGGCGCGCGCGTCGTGCGCTGGCGGAGTTCCGCATCCGCGGCATCCGGACGAACATCCCGTTCCTGCAGGCGGTCCTCGCCGACCCGGAGTTCGTCGCGGGCAACGTGGCGACGTCGTTCATCGACGAGCGGCCCGAGCTGCTCGCCGCACGCGAGAGCGCCGACCGGGGCACGCGCCTGCTCGCGTACGTGGGGGACACCACCGTCAACCGGCCGCACGGGGAGCCGCGGGTCACGAGCGACCCGGCGGCGAAGCTGCCGCCGTTCGACCTGACGGTCGCGCCCCCGCCCGGGTCGCGCCAGCAGCTCCTCGAGCTCGGACCAGAGGGGTTCGCGCGGGCGCTGCGGGGCGAGCAGCGGCTGCGCGTCACGGACACGACGTTCCGCGACGCGCACCAGTCGCTGCTCGCGACGCGCGTGCGCACGCACGACCTGGCGGCCGTCGCGCCGTACGTGGCGCGGGCGACGCCGCAGCTGTGGTCGGTCGAGGCGTGGGGCGGGGCGACGTACGACGTCGCGCTGCGCTTCCTCGGAGAGGACCCGTGGGAGCGGCTCGCGACCCTGCGTGCCGCGATGCCGAACCTCGCGATCCAGATGCTCCTGCGCGGGCGCAACACGGTCGGGTACACGCCGTACCCGACGCGCGTCACGGAGGCGTTCGTCGAGGAGGCCGCGGCGACGGGCATCGACGTGTTCCGCATCTTCGACGCGCTCAACGATGTCGACCAGATGCGTCCCGCGATCGAGGCCGTGCGCGCGACCGGCACGACGGTCGCGGAGGTCGCGCTGTGCTACACGGGCAACCTGCTCGACCCGGCCGAGGACCTGTACACGCTCGACTACTACCTGCGCCTCGCGGACCGCATCGTCGACGCCGGTGCGCACGTCCTCGCGATCAAGGACATGGCCGGGCTGCTGCGCCCCGCCGCCGCGAGCCGGCTCGTGACCGCGCTGCGCGAGCGGTTCGACCTGCCCGTGCACCTGCACACCCACGACACGTCCGGCGGGCAGATGGCCACGCTGCTCGCCGCCGCCGCGGCGGGCGTCGACGCGGTCGACGCCGCGAGCGCCGCGATGGCGGGGACGACGAGCCAGCCGCCGCTGTCGGCGCTGGTCGCCGCGCTGGAGCACACCGAGCGCGACACCGGGCTGTCGCTGGCGGCGGTCGCGGACCTCGAGCCGTACTGGGAGGCGGTGCGCCGCGTGTATGCGCCGTTCGAGTCGGGTCTGCCCGGTCCGACGGGGCGCGTGTACGAGCACGAGATCCCGGGAGGTCAGCTGTCGAACCTGCGTCAGCAGGCGATCGCGCTGGGCCTGGGGGACCGGTTCGAGCAGATCGAGGCGATGTACGCGGCCGCGGACCGGATCCTCGGGCGGCTGGTGAAGGTGACGCCGTCGTCGAAGGTCGTGGGCGACCTCGCGCTGCACCTCGTGGCGGCGGGCGCAGACCCGGCGGAGTTCGCGGCGGACCCGCAGTCGTTCGACATCCCGGACTCCGTGGTCGGGTTCCTGGGCGGCGAGCTGGGCGACCCGCCCGGTGGCTGGCCGGAGCCGTTCCGGTCGCGTGCGCTCGCCGGCCGTGCGGCGCGGGCCGGGGTCACGCCGCTCTCGGCCGAGGACGAGGCGGAGCTCGCGCAGGAGGGCGAGGTGCGCCGTCGTCGGCTCAACCACCTGCTCTTCGCGGGGCCGACGAAGGAGTTCGAGCAGGTGCGCCAGGCGTACGGCGACGTGTCGGTGCTCGACACCCCCACGTACCTGTACGGGCTGGAGCCGGGCCAGGAGGTCGCGGTCGGGCTCGGCAAGGGCGTGCGTCTGCTCGTGGGCCTCGAGGCGATCGGCACGCCCGACGAGCGCGGGATGCGCACGGTGATGTTCACCCTCAACGGCCAGCTGCGCCCGATCCAGGTGCGCGACCGCGCGGTGGATGTGGACGCGCGCACCGCCGAGAAGGCGGACCCGACCCAGCCGGGCCAGGTCGCGGCGCCGTTCGCGGGTGCGGTGACGCCGGTCGTCGTCGTGGGCGACGTCGTCGAGGCGGGGCAGACGGTCGCGACCGTCGAGGCGATGAAGATGGAGGCGGCGATCACGACGCCCGTCGCGGGCACGGTCCAGCGGGTCGCGATCGGCGCGGTGCAGCAGCTGGAGGGCGGCGACCTCGTCCTCGTGGTGGGCTGAGGGGCCGGCCCCGCACGGGCGGGCCGGGCAAGGACGACTCGAGGAGGTTCCATGCAGGTCACGTTCCACGGGCACGCGTGCGTCACGGTGCGCCACGGCGGTCAGGTCGTCGCCATCGACCCCGGCACGTTCAGCGACGCCGCGGCCGCGCTGGCGGACGCCGGCACGGTGCTCCTCACCCACCAGCACCCCGACCACGTGGACACCGGCGCCCTCGGCGACGCCCTCGCGGCCCGGCCGGAGCTCACGGTGTGGGCGCCCGAGGAGGTGGCCGCCGCGGTGCGTCCCGCGCTGCCCGACGGCGCGGCGTCGCGCGTGCACGTCGTCGCGCCGGGGGACGGCCTGGACCTGGGCGGTCTGGAGGTCGTGGTGGGCGGAGGCCGGCACGCGGTGATCCACCCGGAGGTCCCGCGGATCGCGAACGTCACGTACCTCGTGCGCGGGGACGGTGCGACGCTCCTGCACCCGGGCGACTCGTTCGACGCCCCGGACGCGGGCGTGCTGGGCGGACGGCGGCTCGACGTGCTGCTCGCGCCCGTCTCGGCGCCGTGGCTCAAGCTCGCCGAGACGATCGACTTCGTGCGCGCGCTCGACCCGCGGGTCGTGGTGCCGGTGCACGACGCGCTGCTGTCGGACGTCGGGCACGGCCTCGTGAACCGGCTCCTGGGCGAGCAGCGCACCGGCGGCACGTACGAGTACCGACCCCTGGCGACCGGGGAGTCGATCGACGTCGCCGCGGGCGCCCTGGACGGCGCGGCGGACGCCGTCGCGCGCGAGCTGCGCGACGAGCACCCCGAGTTCGGGGAGGTCGCGCTGCTCGAGACCGACGAGACCGTGCCGCCGCGGCCGGAGGAGGAGGCAGCCGACGTGCTGCGCTCCGACCCGGCCCGCTGAGCCGCGGACCCGCCCGCCGTCGTCGTCGCCCGAAGGACGGCGACGACGACGGCGCTGCTACAGCAGCGGGCGCAGGGGAGTGAGGACGACCTCGCTGAGCTTCGCCGCCACCGAGCGCGAGTCCCACTCGTCGAGCGTCAGCTCGCGCGAGTTCGACAGGTCGACCTCGAACACCTTCTCCATCTGCTCGGCCACCCCCGGGTCCGTGATCTCGAGGTTCACCTCGTAGTTCCCCGTGAGGGACAGCCGGTCGATGTTCGCCGTGCCGATCGTGGTCCACGCGCCGTCGATGGTCGCGGTCTTCGCGTGCACCATGGCGTTGCGGTACAGGTGGATGCGGACCCCACCCTTGAGCAGCGCCGTGTACAGACCGCGCGACAGCCAGTCGGCGAGCACGTGGTTCGAGCGCTCGGGCACGAGGACCCGCACGTCGACGCCGCGCGCCGCGGCCGCGAGCAGCGCGGCCAGGATCTCCCGGTCGGGGATGAAGTACGCCTGCGTGATGTAGACGTGCGAGCTCGCGCGGTCGATCGCGTCGAGGTAGATCCCGCGGATCGGGAACACGAGGTGCGCCGGCGCGTTGCGGGCCGCGCGCAGCCGCGGCTCCCAGTGCACCGATCCCGGGTCGGCGAGCAGCGGCTGGTCCGACGCGCGGTTCGCGTTCCAGAAGTCGACGAACGCGTTGCGCAGCTCCCACGCGCTCGGCCCCACGAGGCGCACGTGCGTGTCGCGCCACTGCGTCGCGTACAGGGCGCCGATGTTGTACCCGCCCACGAACGCGATCTCGTCGTCGACGACGAGGATCTTGCGGTGGTCGCGGCCGGACTTGCGCACGTTGAGCATGAGCACGCCCGGGCGGAACACCGGGTACCGGATGACGTGGATCGGCTCGGGCAGGTCGAAGAACGCCTGCGGGACGACGAGGTTCGCGAAGCCGTCGTACACGACGAACACCTCGACGCCGCGCTCGCTCGCCTCGACGAGCGCCTGCTTGAACTCCTCGCCGAGCGCGTCGGCCTTCCAGATGTACGTCTCGAGCAGGATGCGGCGCCGTGCGCCGCGGATCGCACCGAGCATCTCCCGGTACACGTCCTCGCCGTACGTGAAGACGGTCGTCGTGGTGCCCGCGACCTCGACGTCGGCGGGGGCCGAGCGCGGGAACGACGCCTCGGTGGTGTTGCGACGCTTGCGGATCGCGTCCGCGGTGACGAGCACGCCCGCGACCGTCACGGGCGCCGCGACGGCGACCACGAGCGCACGGGAGAGCAGACGGCGGGCGGTGCGCAGGGCGGAGTCGGCGGACAGGTGCACGCACTCACCGTAGCGGGCGGCACCCCGGGCGCGACCGGAAGACGGTCGCGCCGCGGGTGAGATCCCGCACGGGCCCGTCCCCGGCGGGTCCTGACCCGTCCTCGGTGCGTCCTCGGCGCGTCCTCAGTGCGAGCGCAGCGCGCGGACCAGCTCCGCCTTGCGCATGGAGGACCGCCCCTCGATGCCGATCTCCGCGGCGCGCTTGCGCAGCTTCTCGACGGTCCAGTTCTCGTAGTCGCCGGCCTTGCCGCCCTTGCGGCCCACGCTCGTGCGCGACGAGCCCGCCGCGGCGTTCGCGATGCGGGCCGCCTTCTCCTTCGAGTCGCCCTCGTCCCGCAGCTTCTCGTACAGGTCGGGGTCCTTCACGCTCGGACCCGGGTCACGCTTCGGCACGACGGCCTCCTTCACCTCGGTCCGGCGGCCCGGACGGCAGCGCCGGTCTCCCGACAGGCTCTCGCCCTCCTCGCCCTCTCGCACGCGGACGACTCCTCGCGCGCGGACGACGTTCCAGCACGACGACGCGCGACGACCCTGCGTCCACGTGCCCCACGTACCCCGCCAGGGCGGTGAACCCCGACGGGTCGCCGTCACCGACGACGTCCCAGCGCACGTCCCCGTCCTCGAGCGAGAGGGCGACCGTCCGCGAGCGCCGCGACGACCCGTCGGGGACGACCAGCGCGAGCGTGGCGCCGTCAGTGAAGGCGGCCGCGACGCCACGGGTGAGATCGACCCGGACGCCCGTGGTGCCCGGGCCGTCGTCCGCCGTCGTGGTGGTGCCCGCGGGCGCCGTGCCGACGCCCGGCGCGGCAGGGCGACCGGCGGGGGAGCTGCGCGGCCACGACCACACGGGCTCGCCCGAGCGCGCGTCCAGGGCGACGACGCGCTCACCGGTGACGACGACGGCGCGGTCGGCGGCGAGCGCGACGACCTGGGCGACGGGCTGCGCGAGGCGCCACCGCTCGCGCAGCCCGTCGCCGGAACCGTCCGCGGCCGCGAGGGCGCGCACGCCGTCCGCGGTGGCGACCAGCCACGGGGCTGCGTCGTCCTCGGGGCCGACGAGCGGCCGCAGGAGCCGACCGTCGACGGCGGCGAGCACCGCCGCGTCCGGGGTGACGAGCTCGGTCGTCGCCTCGCGCCCGGGCGGCAGGACGCGGGTGCGCAGGAACGTCCCGTCGGGCAGCGGGACGACGTCGGTCGTGACGGCCGGGCCGGGGGCGTCGAGACGGGTACCCCCAGCGGTGAGGACGGCGCTGACGCGACATCCCCGCACGACGAGCAGGCCGTCCTCGACGGTGGCGGCCGCCTGCCCGGCGACCTGGGGCCGGCACATCGGGGTGCGTTCCGCGTCGTCGGGCGGGACGTCGTGCCGCCAGCGCACGCGCGCCGTGCGGGCGTCCTGGAGCGCGAGGTGCACGACCCCTCCGGTGCGGGCCCACCGCAGCACGGTCCCGTCGGGCGCGGGGACCGCGCGGCCGAGCGTGTCGCCCAGCGGCACCGGCCCGGTGACCGGGCCGTCGGGGCCGACGACGTGCGCGACCGGGGCGAGCGCGGGTCCCGTGAGGCACACGAGCACGTCGGTCACCGGGCCCGCCGACTCGTCGGGGGTCGGTCCGCACGTGGCGGTGGCGTCGAGAGCGAGCCAGCGCCGGTCGCCCGAGGCGGCGTCGCGCCCCTCGACCCCGGCGGCGGTGACCGTGACGACCACGTCGTCGACGACGGCGACGCGCGGGGTGGCGGCGTCCGCGGACCAGGCGGGGGCCGGGGGCACGGCGAGCGAGCGGACGGCGCCGGGGTGGGCGAGGCGGGCCTGCTCCGCCGTCGAGGCGCGCCACGAGCCGACGGCGCCGAGCGCGACGGCGAGCGCGAGCAGGGGCGCCCCGACGCGCGCGAGGAGGGTGCGTCGTCGGGCAGGGGCCGCGCGCCCGGGTGCCCCCTCCGCGGGTGTGCCGCGCCCGCCCGGCGCGGGCTCGTCGTCGGGGACGAGCTCCACCCGGTGGAGCGGGGCCATGCCTGCGACGCTACGCCCCGCCGGGCCGGGTGTCAGCGCCCTTCAGGTCACCGCCCGCGTGGTGGGCCGGTCAGGCCTCGCTGGGTTCGAGCGCCGCGGAGAGCGGGTGGGCCCGGATCGCGGCCGCGAGCTCGCCCTCGATGCGGTCGAGGTAGACGCCGGTGGTCGCGATGGACGCGTGCCCGAGGAGCTCCGCGACGACCTTGACGTCCCAGCCCTCCGCGGCGAGCAGCGTCGCGGTCGTGTGGCGCAGCGCGTGCGGCGTCGCCTCGCGACGGTACTGCGCGGGCATGCGTTCGACGCAGCGCCGCAGCAGCCCGCGCACGGCCTGGGCGTCGATACGGCGACCCCGCCACGACAGCAGGAGGGCGCGCTGCGCGTCCGGGTCGTCGGGCCGGCGGGCGAGGAGCGTCGGGCGCAGGCGCGCCAGGTACTCCTCGAGCGCGTCCGCGAGCGGGGGAGAGAGCGTGACGGTGCGGACGTGGCCGCCCTTGCCCTGGATGCGCCACCGCGTCTGGTCCGGTTCGCGGGAGAAGTCGTCGAGGTTCGCGCGCTCGAGCTCGGACACGCGCGGGCCGAGGACGAGGAGGAGCGCGACGACGAGGCGGTCACGGAGCTGGAGGTCCTGGTCGCGGCGCGAGACGGCGGGCTCCCCGGGTGCGCGGGCGGCGGACACCTCGAGCAGCGACGCCGCCGAGCCCGCGGACAGCGCGGTGCGCGCGACACGCAGACCGTCGCGCAGCCGGGCCGGGGGAGCGGCCCACTGCATCGGGTCGGCCTGCACCCAGCCCTCGCGCGCGGCGTGCCCGAAGAAGCGCGTCACCGACTGCCGGAACCGGTTCACCGTCGCTGCCGAGCGGCCCGTGCTGCCGGGCTTGCGCGACGCGTCGGCGTACCGGCCGTCGGGCGTGGTCTGGTAGCGCAGCAGCACGTCGTCGACGTCCTCGCCCGTGACGTCGTCCAGGATGCGCGCAGGTCCCGCGAGGCGCGCGAACTCCGCGACGTCCCGCTCGTAGCTGCGGCGCGTCGTGGGGGACAGGATGCCGCGCAGGGTCTGCGCGGCGACGGACGCGAGGTAGCGGTCGGCTGCCTCGGCGACGGTGATCCGCTCGAGGCGGGGCGGGGCGACCATGGTGCGGGCCTCCTGGGGGACGGGTCGCCGCCAGCCTAGGACGCGCCACCCACAGCGCTGCCCGCCTGCGGCGCTCTGACCTGCGCGGACGTGCTCGTCGTCGTCAGCCGCGCGGGCCGGGCACCGGGGCGAGGTGCGCGACGTCGCCCAGGGCGACGACGGCGCGGTTGTGGAAGTAGCCGTCCTCGCGCAGCGTCGTGATGCTGCCCGAGGGCACCGGGAAGGCGACGTGCCCCGCGGCGTCGACGGGCATGCCGATCCAGGCCGCGACGACGAACGTGGCGGCGAACCCGTGCGTCACGACGACCTGGTGGTCCACGTCCCGCCGCAGGAGGTCCGTCGTCGCCGCGTACACGCGCAGCGCGACGTCGAGGCGGGTCTCGGCGCCGGCGACACCGACGTCGTGCCGCAGGCGGTCGCCCGTCGCGGGCGGCGGGACGAACCGTGCGTCGAGCCACGCCTGGGGGCGACCGCCGGCCTCACCGTAGGACGCCTCGCGCAGTCGCGGGTCGAGGCGCACCGCCGCGCCGAGCGCGTCGGCGACCGCGGTCGCGGTGCGGCGCGTGCGCAGGAGGTCGGACGTGACGACGTCCGTGCTCGCACCGGCCGGGACACGCGCGCGCAGCGCCGCCGCGACGAGGTGCGCCTGCCGCAGCCCGGCGGGCGTGAGGTCGGAGTCGTGCTGGCCGCCGACGAGTCCGTCGACGTGGTGCGTCGCCTCCGGGTGGGTCACGACGTGCACGGTGCGTTCGCGCACACCGACCAGGTCGGGCAGCGGGGGAGCGAGGAGTGGTCGGGGAGCGTCGGGCACCGGGACAGGGTGGCACATAGGGCGGACAGGACGGCGGTGGCGAGGGGAGCGTCGTGGTGGGCGTGCACGGTGACGCAGGGGCAGCCTCGCCTGGAGCGGGGGGATCGATGACTCCGGCGCACCCGGCAGCAGGATGGTGATCCGAGAAGCGGCGGACGACCTGATGCGCGGTCACCGCGGGCACTCGTGCGTCACCATGGTGTTGACCTAAACACAATGGTTTGGGAACTATGTCCGATTCTAGGCATCGTAGCCGATGGTGCGGTCTCGAACCACCCGTCGGCTGCTGGGCGCTGCGACGGGTCGCGGCGAGCTCGCGGACGACGGTCGGTCGGCACGCTCGTCGGCATGGTCCGTGGGCCGGGCCTGCACGGGGGACACCGTGCGCCAGGTCCACACGCCGGCCGCCGCGAGGCCGCCGATGGCGCCGACCAGGAGGAACGCCAGGACGGTCAGCACGAGCACCGGCAGCCAGACGAGCGTCGCGCACGTCGTCAGGAGGCGTCCAGACCGACGGGCGTCCGGTGCGACGGCGGTGAAGACCGGCGTCGCCGATCCGGAAGTCACCGAGACGGAATCTGAGGACGTCGGTGCGACCGCCGCGTCGATGCCGGGCCGCGACGCACGCTGCAGGGATCGCGCGGCGCGGCCAGTCGCGCGGGAGCCGGTGCTGCGCGTGGCGGGACCGAGAAGCTGCGGTGCGTACGTCGTCGTGCTCATGACGAAGGGGAGTCCACCAGGGCGCCTCGTGATGCGTGGGGGGACGCTTCCTTCCCGCGAGATGACATAATGTACATTATCGGCGCCGTGATGGTGAGTGTTATCCATGGATCGACGGGCTCCTGCCAGCACGGGTCCGGATCCTGTTCGACGGCTCCCTCTGATCTGACATCATCGCCGCATGGAGCTCGTGTGCCGCCGGTGTCATCGAAGCGTGCGCGTCGGCGCGGCCGAGTACGAGACGTTCGAGCGGATGCACTACGTCTGCTTCCACTACGAGTTCGGTTGGCGATGAAGGCGGTGGTGTGGGCGGTCTTCATGGGGACGTCGCCGCGGATCCAGGCGCGGGCGACGTCGAGGGCGTCCCGGGGTCGGGTGTCGTGGGGTCGTGCGCGTTCGAAGATCGGCAGGACGTGCTCGGCGCAGTCGACGGCCCACCGGGCGATCTGGTGGTGGTGCTCGTCGGTGAGGGTGCCTCCGCGTCGGATGGTGACGAGGCGGGGGTCTCGGTCGGTGGGCAGGATCGGCATGGTGCGATGCTCCCCCGGTCCGGTGTCGGGGCACCAGCCCTGGGGGCGCGCGGGCTGGCGGCCGGGGGTGCTCTGGTGGGGCGGGGGCCGGGCGGCGTACGGTGCGAACGTCCCCGTTCGTCGTCCGTCCGGGAGGTGCTGGCGCCTCTCCCCCGGGCCGGGACCTTCGTGCCGTGTCGTCGGCGCGATGGGTCCTCTCCCCCGGGTCTGGCGTGTCCTGTCGGGCGGGCCGTTCTCGAGGAGGCGCTCATGGTCCGGTTCACTCGCTCCGACGATCTGCGGGGTGCGACGTTCGAGGGTGTGGATCTGCGGGGTGCGCGGTTCGTGGAGCCGGACCTGTCCGGGGTCGTGGTGCGGGGTGCGCAGGTGGAGGGTCTGGACGTCGATGCGCCGTGGTTGTCGGACGGCGATGCTCCGGTGCTGGTGAACGGGGTGGACGTGCGGGGGTTCGTGGAGGCGGAGCTGGACCGGCGGTTCCCGGGCCGGGAGCTGCGGCGGGCGGCGGATCCGGAGGGTCTGCGGGTGGCGTGGGCGGCGCTGGAGTCCACGTGGGCGGCGACGCTGGAGCGGGTGGCGGCGTTGCCCGCGAGCGCCGTGGACGTGTCGGTGGACGGTGAGTGGTCGTTCGCGCAGACGGTGCGGCACCTGGTGCTGGCGACGGACGCGTGGCTGGGGCGTGCGGTGCTGGGGGTGGAGCAGCCGTTCCATCCTCTGGGGCAGCCGGGCCCGCAGGCGGCGGAGGACGGGTTGGACCTGTCGCTGTTCGTTGTGGGGACGCCGTCGTTCGGCGAGGTGCTGGAGGCGCGGGCGGGACGGGTGGGGATGGTGCGGGACTTCCTGGCGGGGGTGACGCCGGAGTCGTTGGGGGTGGTGCGTCGCAACCCGTGGTCGCCGGAGTATCCGGAGACGACGTTGTCGTGCCTGCACGTGATCCTGGAGGAGGAGTGGGAGCACCATCGGTTCGCGGTGCGGGACCTGGCTGTGGTCGAGGCGTCGTTGGCGGGGTGAGCGCGGGCGTTCCTGCTGTGGTGCGTGGAGTCAGGTGGTGCGTGTCACCTGGGCGGCGATGTTGGGGGTGAGCCGGGTGAGGTCGGGGTCGGTGGGGAGCCCGTCGGGGACGAGGGTGGCGGTGACGAGGGTCTGGGCGTCGCCGTACTCCACGCGGAGGTGGCCGTCGTCGAGGTCGGTGACGAGGCCGCAGGTGGAGGCTCCGGCGTCGCCGCCCGGGGTGTCGCCTTCGACGACGGTGACGAGGCAGACGACGTCCTGCCCGTCGCGGGTGCCCGACCCGGCGTAGAAGGTGGCGCCGTCGAGCTCGCCGAGGCGTCGTGCCGTGCCGGGGTCCATCTCGTCGGGCGTCATCGTGTCGGCGAGGGCGTCGTCGGGGGTGGCTGGGTCGGCGAGGCGGGTGACGAGGTCCTGGGGTGTCACGGGCCCGGAGCAGGCGGCGAGGGCCAGGAGCGCGGCGCCGACGAGGAGGACGGGTCGGGTCCGGCGGCGGGACAGGTCCATCGAGGATGGATATCACGTCGCGGGGGCTGGTCGGGGTGGGCGCCGGTACACGGACACGTGGGAGGGCGACTCTGCAGTGAACGGCTCCCCCGCCCATCCGGCGTGGCGGGTCTCGAGCTCGAGGCCGGCGAGGCGGGCCATGAGGTCGAGCTCGGGGGGCCAGACGTACCGGTGGGGTGTGCGGCCCACGGTGGCGTGGCCGTCGTCGTCGAACCGGACGTGGTGGGACACGACGCGCTGGTGCAGGACGTCGTAGGTGTCGACGCCGAGGTGGCCGGGCTCGGCGAGCCAGACGGTCGCGGTGCGCCCCGGCGGCAGGTCGCGCAGCTCGGGGACCCAAAGCTCGACGACGAACCGACGTGTCGTGGGGTCTTCGGTGTCCTCGGTGTCTCTGCTCGGGGGGCACCGGGCGCTACGGTGGCGGCATGGATCGTGGGGCGTTCGTCGGCTTCGTCCGTTCTCAGGGGTGGGGGGTCGTGGCGTCCGTCGGTCATGGCGGTGGCCCGCAGGCGGCGTTCCTCGCGGTGGCGGCGACGGACGCGGGTGAGCTGGTGTTCGACGCGCGCGCGTCGTCGCGCAAGGTGGCGAACGTGGCCCGGGACCCGCGCGTCGCCGTGACGGTCGGCGGGACGGACGGGACGACCGTGCAGTGCGAGGGCGTCGCGGACGTCCCGGCCGGTGCGGACCGGCGGCGCTGCGCCGCGGCGTACGCGGCGGCGTTCCCGCAGTTCGCGGGGTCGTTGCTGGACGACGGCATCGTGCTGCTGCGGGTGACCCTGGCGTGGGCGCGGTACGGGGACTTCCGCGACGGCCGGTCGGTGATGACCGAGGTCGACGTGACCGGGTGGGGGCCGGCCAGGGATTGACGTGCTCCCCCGTCGGGTCGGGCCGGTCAGTCGAGCAGGGCCTGCTTGGCGCGGGCGTACTCGGTGTCGGTGAGGTCTCCGGCGCGGTGGAGGGCGGCGAGGCGTTCGAGCCGGGTGACGAGGTCCGCTTCCCTGCCGGTGGGCGCCGGGTCGGTGGTGGCGCGCCCGACGACGCGCCACAGGGCGCGGGTGAACACGCCGGGTCGGCGGGTGGTCCCGGCACGGTCGGGGCGCAGGTGCGGGACGCGGGCGGAGGGCACGGTGCGGTCGTCGAGCTCGATGGCGCCGGGGCGGGTGGCGGCGAGCGAGCGGGCGAAGCGCGCGAACCGGGCGGAGGAGCCCTCGAGCAGGACGGCGCGCGTGGCGCGGGCGGTGGGGTGCTGGTCGTCGCGCCAGGTGACGGCGACAGTGGGGCCGTCGCCGGTGACGGTGACGACGGGCCGCCCGGCGGGTTGCAGGACGGTGTCGTCGCCGCGCACGAGGCGCAGGCTGGTGCCGTCCCACACGAGGCGACCCCCGGCGACGTGGAACATGGCGGGGTACCGGGGTGCGGCGGTGAACCGGGCGGCGTCGGGGGTGGGCTGCGGTGCCCGGACGATGCCGACGGGTCGGCGCCGGGGCGGGGGCGCGACGTCCTGGTCGGGGCGGGGCGCGTGGTCGGCGAGGGCTTCGACGACGGGGACGGCGAGGGTCTGCGGGGCGGCGGGGCGCGCGGCCGGTTCCGGGTCGCCGGGTCGTGCGGCCTGGTCCTCGGTGGTGCTGCGGCTCATGGTGCTCCCCCGTCGTCGTCGGTCCCCCGATCCTGCCGCGACGGGCCTGCCGGGGGCAAGGCGGGTCGCGGTGCGGGTGGGGTGTCGTCGCAGGTCGGGCGGGGGTGCGCGCCCCGGCCGGAGCACCGGTGGCCGGGGCGCGCGGTCAGGGGGTCACAGGCCGCCGAGCAGGGCGGTGAAGTCGGGCGTCCCGGCGAACGGGTCGGCGGGGCCGGTGTTCTTGCGCAGCGCGACCTTCTCCGCGAGCTCGCGGCCCGCGCGGGCGATGCGGGCGGGCAGGCCGCCCCCGGAGTCGCCCTCGGCGGCCGCCCAGTCGTCGGTGGCGGCGAACACGGACGTCGTGGCGACGTCGGCCCGCAGGTAGGTGAACAGGGGGCGCAGCGAGTACTCGAGCGCGAGCGAGTGGCGGGCGGTGCCGCCGGTCGCGCCGAGCAGGACGGGCGTGCCGGTGAGCGAGTCCTTGTCGAGGACGTCGACGAACGACTTGAGCAGCCCGGAGTACGTGGTGGTGAACAGCGGGGTGGTCACGACGATCCCGTCGGCGGCGGTGAGGCGCTCGAGCACGCCCGCGAGGTCGCCGGTCGGGAAGCCGGTGAGCATGGCGTCGACGACGGCGTGCGCGTGGTCGCGCAGCTCGACGGTCTCGATCTCGGCGCTCACGCCGAGGCCCTGCAGCTCGCGCAGCGTGGCCTCGCCGAGCCGGTCGGCGAGCAGGCGCGTGGAGGACGGCTTGGACAGCCCGGCGGACACCACGACGAGGCGGCGGTCCGGGGCGGGGGTGCTGGCGGTCATGCGGTGCTCCTGAGGTGCTGACGTGCGGTGCGGGGTGCGGCCCGTCGTGGGCCGGGTGCTGGCGTGCCCGACGGCGGCCGGTCGCGGGTGCGGGGCACTCCTCGACCGTACGCCGTCGGGCGGGTGGTCACGGCGCGGGTGTCGCGGGCGTCACAGGCCGAACGCTGCACCGGCGGTGGCGGTGCGGGTGTCGTCCTCGGCGGTGCGCCCGGTCCAGAGGTCCTCGGTGCCGCCGACGTGCGCGGCGCCCTCGGTCCCGGCGGCGCGGGCGGCCGCGACGCGCTCGGCGTGGCTCGGCGGGTTCGCCGGCACGTGCGCGGGGCGGACGGCCTCCATCTCCTTGCGCAGCACGGGCACGACCTCGCCCGCGAGGAGGTCGATCTGCTCGAGCACGGTCTTGAGCGGCAGGCCCGCGTGGTCGACGAGGAACAGCTGGCGCTGGTAGTCGCCCACGTGGTCGCGCATCGCGGCGTACCGGTCGATGACCTGCTGCGGCGAGCCGACGGTGAGCGGCGTCTCGCGCGTGAAGTCCTCCATGGAGGGCCCGTGCCCGTAGACGGGCGCGTTGTCGAAGTAGGGGCGGAACTCGTCCCACGCCTTCTGGGAGTCCTTGCGCATGAACACCTGACCGCCGAGCCCGACGATCGCGGTGTCCGCGGGGCCGTGGCCGTGGTGCTCCCAGCGCTGACGGTAGAACTGCACCATCTGCTTGGTGTGGCTCATGGGCCAGAAGATGTTGTTGTGGAAGAACCCGTCACCGTAGTAGGCGGCCTGCTCGGCGATCTCGGGGCTGCGGATCGACCCGTGCCACACGAACGGCGGGACGCCGTCCAGCGGCCTCGGCGTCGAGGTGAAGCCCTGGAGCGGGGTGCGGAACTTGCCCTCCCAGTCCACGACGTCCTCGGTCCACAGCCGGCGCAGCAGCGCGTAGTTCTCGATCGCGAGCGGGATGCCCTGCCGGATGTCCTGCCCGAACCACGGGTACACCGGGCCGGTGTTGCCGCGGCCCATCATGAGGTCCATGCGGCCGTCGGAGATGACCTGGAGCATCGCGTACTCCTCCGCGAGGCGCACCGGGTCGTTCGTCGTGATGAGCGTGGTCGAGGTCGACAGGACGATGTTCTTCGTCACGCCCGTCAGGTAGCCGAGCATGGTCGTCGGCGAGGACGGGACGAACGGCGGGTTGTGGTGCTCCCCCGTGGCGAAGACGTCCAGCCCCGCCTCGTCCGCGTGCTTCGCGATCGTCAGCATGGACCGCACGCGCTCGGTGTCGTCGGGGGTCCGGCCCGTCGTGGGGTCCGTCGTGACGTCGCCGACGGTGAAGATGCCGAACTGCATGGTGTGCTCCCGGTGAGTCCTAGGTCGATGCGTTTGCATGTACATGCCGCTCAACCGGGCTCCCCCCGGGTTTGTTCCCGCACCCTGGGCCGCGAGGTGTGAGCGTGCACACGTCCGGGGCCGGGCGGGGGCCGCGGAGTTGCGCGGGGCATCGAAACCCGGGAGCCTGGGACGGCGCGCCGAGGCGGGCCGGCACGACGCACCGCGGGGGCCACCAGGTCGTGAGGCCCCGCGACGTTCACCGGACCTTCACGGCGTGTCGGAACACCGACCGCACGTGAGGCGTTGCCTCTCGTAGACCGGGCCGCTGCCCGCACCCCCACCGGGCGCGCCCACCCACCCCCGAAGACCCCTCAGGAGGACACCATGGCCGACCGTTCGCTGCGCGGGATGAGCATCGGTGCGAAGAGCATGGAGTCGGACGAGGGCGTCGACTTCGCCCCCCGCTTCCAGGCGCACTACGACTGCCCCAACGGGCACACCATCATCCTGCCGTTCTCGACCGACGCCGAGGTCCCCCCGGTGTGGGAGTGCCGCTGCGGCGCCGAGGCGCTGCTGCGCGACGCGGAGCGCCCCGAGCCCAAGGCCGGCAAGCCCGCCCGCACCCACTGGGACATGCTGCTCGAGCGCCGCACCATCTCCGAGCTCGAGGAGCTCCTCGACGAGCGCCTCGGCCTGCTGCGCGCCGGCAAGCTGCGCCGCAGCGCCTGACGCCTCGCCGCACCCGGCACGAGAGGCCCGGACCCCGCGAGGGGGTCCGGGCCTCTCTGCGTCGCAGGCAGCACCGCGGCGACGCCTCAGCGCGTGCCGCGCCGCCCCGCGACCGACCGCGCGAGGCTCGCGAGCTGGGCCGCGCGCCGTCGGGCACCCCAGACCGTGACCTTCCACAGCGCCTCGGTGACGATCGCGCGGCTCATCTTCGACCGCCCCGCCGTGCGCTCGACGAACGTGATCGGCACCTCCGTCGCGCGGCCACCCGTCCGCACGACCCGCCACGCCAAGTCGACCTGGAAGCAGTACCCGTGCGACTCCACGCTCGCGAGGTCGACGGCGCGCAGCGCGGACGCGCGGTAGGCGCGGTAGCCCGCCGTCGCGTCGCCAAGGTGCAGCCCCAGCGCGAGGCGCACGTACGCGTTGCCCGCGCGCGAGAGCACCTCGCGGTGCCGCGGCCAGTTCTCCACGCGCCCGCCCGGGACCCAGCGCGACCCGATGACGAGGTCCGCGCCGTCGTGCGCGCCGTCCACCGTGGCGGGGCCGAGGGCGGCGAGCAGGGACGGCAGCTGCTCCGGCTGGTGGGAGCCGTCGGCGTCCATCTCCACGAGCACGTCGTACCCGGCGTCCAGGCCCCACCCGAACCCCGCGACGTACGCGGCGCCCAGGCCCTCCTTCCCGGCCCGGTGCAGCACGTGCACGCCCGGGTCGACGGCGGCCGCGGCATCGGCGAGGTCGCCCGTCCCGTCCGGGCTCGCGTCGTCCACGACGAGCACGTCCGCGTCCGGGACCGCAGCGCGCAGGCGCGCGAGCGTGCCCGGCAGGGTCAGCGCCTCGTCGTACGTGGGCACGACGACGAGCACGCGCCCGCCCGGGACGCCGCCCTCCCCCGCGCGCGGGCTCACGAGGCCTCGTCCCCGGCCGGCGCCGGGGCGGTCCGGGTGCGGCGCTCGCGGACGACGGTGACGACGCCCGCGGCGAGGAGCCCGAGGGCGAGGAGCTCGACGACGCGACCCGGCCAGTCCCCGGCCCGCACGGCGGGCGTGAGGCTCGTGCGCAGCGGCAGGTCCGCGACCATTTGATCGGCGGTGAACAGGCCCGTGCTCTGCAGGAGCGTGCCGTCGGGGGCGATGACGCCGCTCACGCCGACGGTCGAGACCTGCACGGTCGCGCGGCCCGTCGACACGGCGCGCAGCCGCGACATCGCGAGCTGCTGCGTGGACTCGGCGGTGTACCCGAACGAGGCGTTGTTGGTCGGCACGACGAGCAGCTCGGCGCCCGCGTCGACTGCATCGTTCACGAGGCCGTCGTAGGCGACCTCGAAGCAGATGACGACGCCGAGCGGCACCGTGCGCCCCAGCCGGGGCGCGTCGAGGTCGACGACGCCGGTCTCGGTGCCCGCGATCATGTCGATGCTCACGCGGTCGACCTGGTCGGAGAACACGCGCAGCAGGGAGCGCAGCGGGATGTACTCGCCGAACGGCGCCGGGTGCTGCTTGGCGTAGCGGTCGACGACGCCGGTGCCCGGCTCCCACAGGAGCGACACGTTGTACCGGCCGCCGGTCTCGGGGTACTCCTGCGCGCCGACGAGGATCGGTGCGCCGACCTCCTGCGCGACCTCGTCGATGGCGCGCGCCACCTCGGGCGTGGTCTGCGGGTCGAGGTCGGACCCGTTCTCGGGCCACAGCACGACGTCGAGGTCGCCCGGCTCGACGTCGTCGAGGAGCGCGAGCGTGCCCTGCAGGTGGTTGTTCAGCACCTCGGCCCGGTTCGCGAACGACCCGAGGCCGGGCTCGCCCACGTTGCCCTGCACGGCCCCGACGGCGAGCGTGCCCGCCTCGGCGCGCGTGTCGAGCGGCACGAGCAGCGGTGCGACCACGAGCGCGGCCCCGACGGCCACGGGCACGACGGCGCCGGTCACGACGTCGCGGCGGCGCACCACGGCGAGCACCGCGACCGCGAGCAGCGACCCGGCGAGCGCGACGAGCAGCGACACGAGGACCTCTCCCCCGAGCCACGCCGCGCGACCCAGCGGGGAGTCCGCCTGGGAGAACGCGAGCCGGCCCCAGGGGAACCCGCCGAACGGCACCTCGGTGCGCGCCTGCTCGGCCCCGACGAACAGCACCGCGAACGCGACGGCCTGCCGCCCGGGGTGCCCCGTGAGCCACGACCAGCGGCGCGCCCAGACCCACGCGGCACCGAGCAGCCCGACGAAGCACGCCTCCATGGCGGACAGCGCGAGCCACGGCACGGTCTCGGTCGCGTAGTTCGCCCACCACAGGTGCGGCAGGAAGAACGCCAGGCCCCACACCAGGCCGACGAGGAAGCCCCAGCGCGCGCCGTCGCGGCGCAGCGCCCAGAACAGGGCGGCCACGCCGACGAACGCGAGCGGCCACCACCCGCGGTCGGGGAACGCGGTGTCGGTGAGCAGGCCGCCCGCGAGGGCGAGCAGGAGCGTCAGGGGCCGCGACGGGACGGCGGTCGACGAACCCGCGGGGACCTCGCGCCCGGGGCGGCCGTCGGGCCGTGTGTCCGGCCCGGCGTCCGGCCTTGCGTCGGGCTGCCGGTCGCGGGGCGTGCCGGGCTCGGGCGCACGGGCGGCCGTGCCTGCGGGGCGGGATCGCCCGGCGGGAGCGGCCGGGGGCTCGGGGGCGTGCACGGGTGCACCCTACGCCACGGACCTGCACGAAGACCTGGCGGGCCGATGCCGTCCGCGCAGCGTCGGCGGGTGCCGGGAGGGAGTGTGTGCGGGCTCGCGCGCCCTTCGGCCCGTACGACGCCGCCACCGGCGGAGCACGTTTTCTACTGAGCGCGCGAGCCCGGCCAGGTACCCGGCGCGGCACGCCGAGGGGTCGTCGTCGGTGGCTGATCCCCCTGCGGCCACGGGGGCCGGAACACCCTGTCGAAACTACTCCGGCTCACCGCCCTGTCAAGCGGGAGCGATCAGACGAAGGTGTCGAACAGGGGCACTCCGGCCCGCACGGTCTGCAGGCACCGCGGTCGCGGCACGTCCGGCCCGAGCTCGGGCAGCAGCGGCTGCCCCGCGCGCGCGTCCGTGCTCCACGACGACGTCGTGCGGCCCAGCGCGCCCTGCACCACGAGGTGCTCCCCGCGCCACACCGCGAGGTGCGCGGGCGCCCCCACGCGCAGCTGCCCGGCGCCGGTGTGGTCGAGCCCGGCGATGCGCCACCCGCCGCGCGTGTGCGCACGGAACGCGGCACGGGCCGAGATCTGCTGGTCCGGGTCGACGTGCGACATCGCGGCGAGCACGCCCGCCCACGGGTCGATCCGCGTCACCGGCGCGTCCGATCCGAACGCGAGCGGCACGCCCGCACCCGCGAGGTCGGCGAAGGGGCTCAGGCCCTGCGCCCGCATCGCCCCCACGCGCGCCGCGTACATGCCGTCGGGGCCGCCCCACGCGGCGTCGAACGCGGGCTGGATGCTCAGGCTCACCCCGTACAGCAGGAGCGTGGCGAGCGCGGTCGCGTCGACGAACAGCGCGTGCTCGACCCGGTGCCGCGCCGCGCGCACCGCGCCCTGCCCGTGCGCCTCGGCCGCCAGGCCGAGCCCGAGGACGAGCTCGTCCATCGCACGGTCCCCGATGACGTGGAACCCGCCCTGCGTGCCGGCCGCAGCGACCGCGGACAGGTGGTCCGCGATCTGCTCCGCCGCGAGGTAGAGGTTCCCGCGGTCGCCGCGGACCGGCCCGTCCTGGTAGGGCAGCCGCATCGCCGCCGTGCGGGACCCGATCGACCCGTCGACGTTGAGGTCGCCCGCGATGCCCGCGAGGCCGGGCACGTCCGCGAGGAGCGCGCGGGCGTCGTCGGCCGTGGCGCACAGCTCGCCCCGGTACCCCACGACGTGCGGCAGGCCCGACGACGCGTCCGCCGTGAGGGCGAGGATCTCCCGCAGCCCGGCGCGCGTGTCGATGTGCGGGGCGCTCATCTCGTGCACCGACACCACGCCCTGCTCGGCCGCGGCCCGCAGCGCCGTGCGGTACAGGTCCGTGCGCCGCGCCGGGGACACCGCCCGGGCGACGTCGCGCGCGACGTGGTGCGCCTCCCCCGCGACCCAGCCCGACTCGTCCCACCCGGGCCGCGTCTCGAGCGCGCAGCGGCGCGCGAGCGTCGTGGACACCACCGCGGAGTGCACGTCGACCCGCGCCGCGTACACCGCGCGGCCGCCCGCCGCGGCGTCGAGCTCCTCGCGCGTCGGGGGCCGCCCCTCGGGCCAGGACCGCTCGTCCCACCCGAACGCGAGCACGACATCGTCCTCGTGCGCGCCGGCCGCCGCCTTCGCGACGGCGTCGAGCGCGGCCGCGAGCGACGTCACGCCGGCGCTCGCGGACAGGTCGACGCCGGCCAGGGCGAGCCCGACCTCGAACAGGTGGACGTGGGCGTCGACGAACCCGGGGGCGACGAGCGCCCCGTCGAGGTCGATGACGCGGTCGGCGCGGGCGGCGAGCCCGTCGGCCGTGTCGTCGGCGCCGATCCAGGCGATGACGCCGTCGTCGACGAGGAGTGCTTCCGCGAACGGGTCGGCCGGGGAGTGGATCACGCCGCCGCGGTACAGGGTTGAGGCCACAGTCCTTCACGATACCGCCACAACCCGCCGTGCTTCACCGCCCGGTGGCGGCGTCGGCGCAGGTCCGGGCGCGGGTCGTGCACGTCACGCCGCACGGCCGCAGCGCCGGCATCCTGAGCCGACCTCGCGAGCCGGCCTCGCGAGGTGCCCCGCGCGCCGACGGCGGGTGGTGCCGCCGGGGCGGGGTGCGCTCAGACGCTGGAGTAGGCGACGACGCCGCGGCGCAGGCGGTCGATCGCCTGGCGTGCGGTGCGGCGCACCTCGGGGGTGGGGGCGGCGCCCGCGACCTGGTCGAGGACGTCGATGACCTGCTTGCACCAGCGCACGAAGTCGCCGGCCGCGATCTCGGAGCCGCGCAGCACGGCGTCGAGGCTGCGCCCGACGGCCCAGCGGTGCACGGCGGTGACGAGGCCCTCGTCGAGCGGCCCGGTCGCGTCGATGTCGTGCTCGTCCTCGAGGTCGTCGACCTCGGACCACACGCGCGTGGTGGCCTCGAGCGCGCGCGCCAGCCTGCCCTGGGGGCCGCCGGGGACGTCGGGCTCGCCGTGGTCCTCGCGGCGCCCGGCGTACACGCACGTGGACACGACGGCGGCCAGGGCGGGGGCGTCGAGGTCCTCCCACACGCCGCGGCGCAGGCACTCGGCCAGGAGCAGGTCGTTCTCGGCGTAGAGGCGCCGCAGCCACTGCCCGTCGGGCGTGACCTGCAGCCCGGTGCGCGCGGCCTCGCGGGCGGCGCGACCGGTGGGCGGGGCACCGGGGGCCTCCTCCTCGTCGAGGGCGTCCTCGAGCGGTGCGGCCGGGTCCTGCGCGGGCTCGGCGGGCGCGAGGTAACCGAGCGTGACGAGGACGTCGCAGATGCGGTCGAAGACGCGCGCGATGGAGCCGGTGCGGCCCTCGACGCGCCGCACGAGCTGGTCGTGCTCCTTCTTCAGCCGCGCCCACCGCTCGGCCCAGCGGGCGTGGTCCTCCCGGTCGGGGCAGTCGTGGCACGGGTGGGCGCGCAGCTGGGCGCGCAGGCGCGCGAGCTGGGCGTCGTCGGCCGCGCCGGACCGGGCACGGGTGGTGCGGCCGGGGCGCGTGCCCGGCTCGTCGAGCGCGCCGAGCGCGTTGCGCAGGGTGGAGGCCAGGTCGCGCCGCTGGGCGGGCACGCGCGCGTTGAACGTCTTGGGGATGCGCACGCGCGCGACGGTGCGGATCCCGCCGGGCGCGTCGGCGACGGTGAGCTTCTTCACCTGACGGTCCTGCGTCAGCACGGTGGGGCGCGGCCCGTCGAACCCGGCACCCTCCCCCGGGTCGAGCACGACGACGTACCCCGCGCGCCGCCCGGACGGCACCTCGACGACGTCGCCGGGTCGCAGCCGCTCGAACGCGGCGACGACCTCGGCGCGGCGCGACCGGCTCGCGGCGCGCGACAGGTCGCCCTCGCGCGCGGTGATGCGCCGCCGCAGCGCCGCGTACTCGGCGAAGTCGCCGCGGTCGCACGTCATCGCCTGCGCGTACCCGTCGAGGGCCTCGGCGTGCGCCTGCGCCTGCTTGGCCAGGCCGACGACGCCGCGGTCGGCCTGGAACTGCGCGAACGACGTCTCCAGGACCTCGCGCGCCCGGTCGCGCCCGACCTGCGCGACGAGGTTGACCGCCATGTTGTACGTGGGCCGGAAGCTCGAGCGCAGCGGGTACAGGCGCTTGGACGCCAGGCCCGCGAGGTGCACCGGGTCCAGGCCGGCGTGGTCGACGACGACGGCGTGCCCCTCGACGTCGATGCCGCGCCGCCCGGCGCGCCCGGTGAGCTGGGTGTACTCCCCCGGGGTGACGTCGACGTGCGCGGTGCCGTCCCACTTGACGAGCTTCTCCAGCGCGACGGACCGGGCGGGCATGTTGATGCCGAGCGCGAGCGTCTCGGTGGCGAACACGACCTTGATGAGGCCGCGGCTGAACAGCTCCTCGACCGTCTCCTTGAACACGGGCAGCAGGCCCGCGTGGTGGGCCGCGATGCCGCGCGCGAGGGACTCCGTCCACGTCCAGTACCCGAGGACCTCCAGGTCCTCGGTGGGGATGGTCGCGGTGCGTTCCTCCGCGACGCGCCGGATCTCGGCCTCCTCCGCGGGCGACGTCAGGCGCAGGCCTGCGGTGAGGCACTGCTGCACGGCGCCCTCGCACCCGGCGCGGGAGAAGATGAAGTAGATCGCGGGCAGCAGCCCGTCCGCGTCGAGCGCGTCCACGACGGCGAACCGGGCGGGGGTGCGCCGCCCGACGACGGACCGGTCCGGTCCCGGGCGCCGCCCGCCGCGGCCCCGGTACCCGCGGTCGCCGGACCCGCGCCGTCCGCCCGGCCCCGGGCCGCCGGTGCGGGGCGCGGTGCGGAACGCGGCGAGCAGGTCGGGGTTGATGGGCGGGTTCACGCCCGGGTCGGTGGGGTCCACCGTCCCGGCGTACAGGTCGAGCAGGTCCGCGCCGGGCGCGCGCCCGCCGCCCGCGTGCGCGACCCCGGCCGCGGGGTTCGCGGACGCGACGAGGACGTGCTGCCACAGCGGCACGGGCCGGCGCTCGCTGACGACGACGGTCGTGTCGCCGCGCACCATCTCCAGCCAGTCGCCGAACTCCTCCGCGTTGGACACGGTCGCGGACAGGGACACGAGCTGCACGTCGTCGGGCAGGTGGATGATCACCTCTTCCCACACGGGCCCGCGGAACCGGTCGGCGAGGTAGTGCACCTCGTCCATGACGACGTACGCGAGCCCGTCCAGGGTGCGCGACCCCGCGTAGAGCATGTTGCGCAGCACCTCGGTCGTCATGACGACGACGGGTGCCTCCCCGTTGATCGTCGTGTCACCGGTGAGCAGGCCCACGGAGTCGGCGCCGTGGCGGCGCACGAGGTCGGCGTACTTCTGGTTGGACAGCGCCTTGATGGGGGTGGTGTAGAACGCCTTGCGCCCGCTCGCGAGGGCGAGGTGGACCGCGAACTCGCCCACGACCGTCTTCCCGGCGCCCGTGGGCGCGGCGACGAGCACGCCGCGGCCCTCCTCGAGCGCCTCGCACGCGCGCACCTGGAAGTCGTCGAGGGGGAAGTCGAGCACCTGCCGGAAGTCCGCGAGCCGCGTGCGGGACGCCGCCTGGCGGGCCCGGGACGCGGCGTAGCGGGCGGCGGGCGATTCGTCGGCCGTCATGCCGTCAGCCTACGGTCCACCGCCCACCTCGCCGGTCGAGAGCCCCCTTGCTCAGCGGGTAGGGGCGGCGGCGTCGAGCACGCGCAGCGCCCCGGGGACGACGTCGACGCGCAGCGGCAGCGGCCCGACGTGCTCCCCGTCGGCGAACGCGTGCGGCGGCGCGGCGCCCGCGGCGGTCGGCTCGACCGTGACCGACGTCGCGCGCACGGTCCCGACCGCGCGGTGGGCGAGGTGGCGCCCCGCGTACATGCCGGGGAAGACGCGCGCGGCGCCCCACCTCCCGAGCGGGCCCGCGACGACGACGTCCAGCAGGCCGTCGTCGGGAGCGGCGTCGGGCGCGACGCGGACCCCGCCGCCGAAGCGGGGGCTGTTCGCGACGGCGACGAGCGCGCCCGGCGACTCCCACACGAACGCCCGCCCGTCCGGGCCGCCGGCCCCGTCCGGGTGCTGCGCCGCGTCGGGCGCGGGCAGCAGGGGCGCCCCGGCGAGGACGTCCGGCACGTCGTCGCCCGCGGGCACGCCGCGCACCGTGACGCGGTACCCGTAGGGCCGGTAGCGGGTGATCTCCGTCAGGGCGGAGCGCGCGTACCGGGACCGTCCGCGCGGCCAGGTCGCGGCGTTGGCGTGCGCGTTCACCGCGGCGTCGATCCCGGCGGACAGCACGCCCGCGTACCAGCGCGCGACGGGCACGTGCTCGCCCGCGACCCGGGCGGCGTCGACCGCGCGCACGCGCGCCCCGGCGCTCGCGGCGGGCCCGAGCGCGCCCAGGAGGGCGTCGACGCAGCGGTCGGGGCGGCCGGTGGGCAGGTCGAGGGCGTGCGCGAAGTCGTTGCCGGTCCCCACGGCGACGATGCCGAGCGGCACGCCGGTGCCCGCGGTGGCGTTGACGCCGAGGTGCACCATGCCGTCGCCGCCGACGACGACGAGCGCGTCCACGCCCGCGGCCGCGCCGGTGCCGCGGACGGCGGCGTCGGCGGACTCCTGCGCGAGGGGCAGGCTGGGGGCGCTGAGGTCGAGGACGTCGTGCCCGGCCGCGGTGAGCGCCTCGGCCGTGCGTGCGCCTGCGGTGCGGCCCCGCCCGCGCCCGGCCGTCGGGTTGACGACGAGCGCGACCGTGCTCACGCGCGGCCCCCGCGCCCGGTGGGGCGCGGTCGGGGCGGGGTGCTCACAGGGCGAGCCGGGCGGCGTCGCGCTGGTCGACGCGCCGGTCGTGCAGGACGGAGATCCCGTAGGCGAGGAAGTACAGCGCGCAGATGGGCAGTGCGACGCAGAACATGGTCAGCACGTCGGGCGTGGGCGTCATGATCGCGGCGAACAGGAACGAGATCAGCACGGCCCAGCGCCACCCGGCGAGCCACGTCGCGGCGCGCACCACGCCCATCGTGTTGAGCGCGACCATGATCACGGGCACGAGGAACGCGATGCCGAACGCGAGCATGAGGCGCATGACGAACCCGAGGTACATCTGGGCGTTGATGAGGTTCGCGCTGCCGTCGGGCACGAACTCGTTGAGGAGCGCGACCGCGCGCGGCAGCATGACCCACGCGAGCGCGACGCCGGCGAGGAACAGCGGGACGGCGGCGCCGATGAACCCGAACGCGTACCGCTTCTCCTTGGACGTCAGGCCGGGCGTGATGAACGCGAAGAGCTGGTACAGCCACCACGGGCTCGACAGCAGGACGCCGAGGAACAGGGAGACCTTGACCTTCATGTCGATGGCCGTGGCGACGCCCTCGAAGTTCAGGCCCGTCAGGACGTTACGGCGCTCGGCCGCGTCGACGAGCGGCTGCTGCAGCGCCTGCAGCACCGGCTCGTACACGATCCACCCGACGACGGCACCCAGGACGATGCCGATCGCGGCGAGGAAGAGGCGCTTGCGGATCTCGACGAGATGCTCGCGCAGGGGCATGCGCCCCTCGGGGTCGCGGGGAGTGCGGGACACCGACTACGCCTTGGGGGTGTCGTCCTGCGTGGACGACGCCGTGCCCCCCGTCACGCTCGTCGCACCCGTGCCCGTCGCGCCGGTGGTGGTGCCGGTGCTCGTCGTCGCGGTGGTGCCCGACGGCGTCGTGGTCGTCGTCGTGTCGTCGTCCTCGCGCAGGTCCTTGACCTCCTTCTTGAAGATCTTCAGCGACTGGCCGACGGAGCGCGCCATGTCGGGGAGCCGCTTCGACCCGAAGAGCAGCAGGACCAGGAGGATGAGGACGACGATCGTCGCGGGGTGACGAAGGATGTTCACGGCGGGAACCTACTACCTACTCGTGGGTGGCCAGGGGCGACGTTGCTCTTCGCGCCATCATAGGTCACGGTCCTTGCGCCCCGAGGCGTCGCCCGAGCGCCGCGCACGGTCGGGACGGGTGCCCGTCAGGCGTTGAACCGCCGCCAGCGGGACCACACCTGCTCGTCGCGGCGGCGCCGCAGCACGCGCCGCTCCTCGCGGTCCGCGCGCAGCACGTCCACCCGGGCGCGCAGCTCGACCGGGTCGTCGAACAGCGTCGGCGCCGTGGAGGGCTGCGCCTCCTGCTGGGCGCGCGCCAGCTCGTCCGCCCGCGCACCGAGGTCCGCCGCGACCTGCGACGCGCGCGACAGCTCGCGCCCCAGGCCCTTGACGGAGCGCCACAGGCGCCGCGCGAGGAAGAACGCGCCCACGAGCGTGCCCACGACGAGCAGCGTCCAGACCCAGAACCACATGCCGCCCACCCTAACCAGCGGCGCGGTCGTGGCCCGACGGGTCGCCACCCGGAACGTCGGCGGGCAGGTGGGCGTACGCGGCCAGGGCGGCGCTCGCGGCCTCGCGCACGTCCTGCGCGACGGCGGCCGGCTCGACGGCCAGGACGTGGCGGGCGCGCTCGGTGAGGAGCTGGCGCAGCCACACAGGGTTGGTGACGCGCAGCCGCACCTCGAACGCGCCGCCCGGCAGGTTGCGCACCGACTCCACGGGGACCTGCTCGGCCACGGCGCGCGCAGGGCTGGCGAACGTGATGGTCGCGAGGGGCGCGTCGCCGGTGGGCGTGAAGTCCACGTCGGGGTCGACGTCGTGCCCCTCCACGGCCTGGTCGAGCTCGGTCGCGGCCAGGATGCGGTCGACGCGGAACGTGCGCCGCCCGCGGGCCCGGTGGCACCACGCGAGCAGGTAGGCGTGCTCGTCCTGGGTGTGCAGGGACACGGGGTCGACCTCGCGCTCGGACTCCTCGTCCGCGGCGGTGACGTACCGGATGCGCAGCCGGTGGCCCGCGACGAGCGCGCTCGTGATGGCCGCGACCACGCGCGGGTCGCCCTCGGGTGCCAGCTGCACGTCGAGCGCCGCCGCGGCCTCCCCGGTCGCGTCGGTCAGCTTGCGCAGCACCGACTCCACGACGCCCGCACGCTCCGGGTCGGCCTGCACGGCCGCCGTCTCGCGCATCGCGCGCAGCGCCGCGATGAGCGCGACCGCCTCGCGCGTGCCGAGGCGCAGCGGACGGGTCATGCCGCGGGCCTCGGTGAGGCGCACGACGCCGCGCTCGATCGAGTCCGCGTCGAAGTCGATGAGGTCGTCGGGCCAGTACCCGGGCGTGCCCGACACCCACAGGGCGTCGACGTCGTCCAGGACCTGGCGCTCGCTGACGCCGAAGTGCCGCGCGAGCTCGCCCACCGGCACCGGGCCCGCCCCGTCGAGGTACGCCACGATGCCCAGCAGGCGCACCAGCCGGTCGTCCGCGCGCTCAGCCACGCTCCACCTCCGCCTGTCCGCCGCCGTCGGCCGGGCCCGTCGCCAACGCTGCCGCGTCGCGCAGCCGCCGCACGACCGCCTCGCGCAGGTCCGGCGGGCCCAGCACCAGCACCGCGTCCCCGTACCCCACGACCTCGTCCGCCATCGCGTACCGCACGTCGTACGCCACCTCGATCACGTCGCGGCCCGCGCCGTCGCCCGCGCGCGCGTCCGGCACCGAGCCCACGACCGTGCCGCGCGCCCGCAGCGCCCCCGCGCGCTCGGGCACCACCGCGAGGCGCGCCAGCCCGCCCGCGTCGCGCGTGCCCAGCGCCGCGTCCACGTCCACGTGCGCCGGCACCTCGAACGCGTCCCGCGGCCCCGACGCCCGCACCCGGCCCTCCACCCGGCTCAGCCGGTAGGACCGCGGCGCACCCCGGTCCAGGTCCAGGCCCACCAGGTACCAGCCGCCGCGCCGCGCCGCGATGCGCCACGGCTGCACCCGGCGCGGCCGCACCTCGCCCGTGCTCGCCGCCCGGTACGTGAACGACACCACGCGCCGCGCCGAGATCGCGTCCATGAGCGTCGCGTACGCGTCCCCCACCGCCCGCACCCGCGGCGCCAGACCCGCCACGACGTCCATCGCGGTCTCCCCCGCGCCCGCCGCCCGCAGCTTCGTCAGCGCCCGGGAGATGTCCGTCCGCAGCGTCTTGTCCTGCCAGAACTGCGCCGCCAGCGCCAGCACCCCGAGCTCCGCCGGCGTGAGGTCCACCGCCGGCAGCGCGTACGCGTCCTGGTCGATCCGGTACCCCACCTCGTCCGCGTGCCCGCCCGCGTCCACCGTGACGATCGGGATACCGAGGTCGCGCAACGTGTCCTTGTCCCGCTCGAACATCCGTTCGAACGCGTCGGGCGAGGGGGCGTCCCCGTACCCCGCCACGCTCGACCGGATCTGCTGCTTCGTCATCGACGCGTTCGTGTTCACCAACGCGATCACCAGGTTCAGCAGACGCGCCGCAGGGTTCGTCGACGAACCCCCCGACGACGACGCGACGGAGGGCGCGGAGGCAGCAGTGGGCTCGGACATCGGCACCACGCTAGTCGGTCGATAGGGTGTGCCGCGTGATCACGTGGCGGACCGCGACCGTGGTGTCGCACGCGAAGGCCTGGACCGGAGCCCAAGAGCTCAACGTCAAGCTCCACACACCCCTGCCCGGACGGCCCGACGACCCTCACGCCACCGTGCGCGCCCTCGCCTACACCCAGCTCGTCGGCACCCCCCACCCCGGCGACCACGTCCTCCTCAACGTCTCCGCCCTCGCCCGCGGCCTCGGCACCGGCGGCTACGCCCTCGTCGTCGGCCCCGCCCAGCCCGCCACCCCCCTCCCGCCCGACCCCACCCCCGGACCCGGCCACCTCGTCAAGGCCCGCTACACCCCCCTGCAAGCCCTCGTCCTCGGCGTCGACGAGCAGGAGTCCCCCCACCACGACACCCTGCGCGACGCCGACGACCTCGCCCACACCCCCGTCGTCGTCGCCGACCTCCACTCCGCCCTGCCCGCCGTCGTCGCCGGCGCCCGCCACGCCGCGGCGCTCGCAGGCCGCCCCACCCCCCGCATCGCCTACGTCATGACCGACGGCGGCGCCCTGCCCGCCGCGTTCTCCCGCACCATCGCCACCCTGCGCGACACCGGCTGGATCGACACCTGCATCACCGTCGGCCAAGCCTTCGGCGGCGACCTCGAAGCCGTCACCGTCCACACCGGCCTCCTCGCCGCCCACCACGTCACCGGCGCCGACCTCGTCGTCATCGCCCAAGGACCCGGCAACCTCGGCACCGGCACCCGCTGGGGCTTCTCCGGCGTCGCCGCCGGCGAAGCCCTCAACGCCGTCGCCACCCTCCGCGGCCGACCCGTCGCCTCCCTGCGCGTCTCCGGCGCCGACCCCCGCGACCGCCACCTCGGCATCTCCCACCACTCCCTCACCGCCTACGGCCGCGTCGCCCTCGCCCCCAGCGACCTCCCCCTGCCCGTCCCCACCCCCGACATCGAGAACCTCCCCGGCTGGGGCCCCGACCTCACCGCCCGCATCACCCACCAGGCCCACACCCTCGCCGCCCCCACCGGCCGCCACCACCCCGTCCGCGTCCCCGCCGGACCCGACCTCCTCCACGCCCTGCACGACACCCCCGTCCGCCTGTCCACCATGGGCCGCGGACTCGACACCGACCCCGCCGCCTTCCTCACCGCCGCCGTCGCCGGCGCCCACGCCGAGTCGCTCAGACCCGCATGACCACCACGCAGGGGGACGACCACCACCACCACCGCGGGCCGGGCCCGGCCCGCTTCGCCGCCGTCACCGCCCTGGCGCTCGCCGCCGTCCTCGCCGCCGCGACCAGCGCCCCCTGGAGCTGGGACGCACCCGCCTGGCTCAGCAGCCTCGCCCGCGACCCCACCGGCCCGCCGCCCGAGAACGTGCCCCAGGAAGCCGCCACCGCACCGCAACGGATCGAGATCCCCGTCGACGCGACCGGCATGTCCTTCGACACCTACCTCCTGTGGTTCCTCGGCGCCGTCGTCCTCGTGGTCCTCGTCGTCCTCGCACGCCGCCACCTCCCACGGCTCCTCGTCCGACGACGCCACCGCGACCTCCTCCTCGCCCCACCCGGCGACACCGCACACCTCGCGCAGGACCAGGTCGTCCCCGAGCTCCGCGACGCCGTCGACCGCGTCCGCGCCCACCTGCGAACCCCCGACGCCGACCCCCACGACGCCGTCGTCGCCGCCTGGGTCGCCCTCGAGCACGCCGCCGCCCGCGCCGGCACCCAACGAGACCCCGCCCAGACCCCCACCGAGTTCACCACCGCCGTCCTCACCAGCACACCCGCCGACCCCCACGCCGTCGCCACCCTGCGCCGCCTCTACCACCGCGCACGCTTCGGCGAGAACCCCCTCGGCACCACCGACCTCGACGCCGCCCGCCACGCCCTCACCCGCATCGCGACCGACCTCGGCGCCCCACCCGACACCGCCGCCCCCACCGACCACCGAGCACGACCATGAACCCCCGCGCCCGCCGGGCCCGCCTCCGCCCCACCGACCGGACCACCCTGCGCACCGCCGCCACCGTCGTCGGGCTCGGCATCCTCCTCACCACCCTCGGCGCCTCCCCCGCCCACACCCTCACCCTCACCGCCCTCGGCATCGCCGCCACCCTGCTCCGACACCGCACCGGCTACGCCGGCGACACCGTCTGGCCCCACCTCCCCACCCTCCGACGCGACGGCAACCGACGCGACGTCTCCGACCTCGGCTGGTCCGTCCTCGGACGCGACGGACGCGTCACCCCCTCCGCAGCACGCCGCATGCGCCACCTCACCGACCAGACCCTCCACCGCCACGGCACCGGACCCCTCCACGACCCCACGGCAGCACCCGACATCGCCCGCCTCCTCGGCCCCCGCGTCGCCCGCACCACCCACGACCTCACCACCACCGGACGCCTCCCCACCCCCGCCGAGCTGCGCGCCTGGCTCACCGCCCTCGACCGCCTGCCCACCACCCCGGACCGCCCCGACGAAGGGACACCCCGATGACCACCCACCCCGGCACCACGCCGCCCGCGACCCTCGACGTCCCCACCGTCGCCGCGCACGGCCACGCCGTCCTCGACGAGGTCGCCACCGCCGTCGTCGGAGCCCGCGAACCCCTCACCCTGGCGCTCGCGGCCGTCCTCGCCGGGGGCCACGTCCTGTTCGAGGACGTGCCGGGGCTCGGCAAGACGCTCGCCGCGCGCAGCCTCGCGCGCGCCCTCGGTCTCGACTTCACGCGCCTGCAGTGCACGCCCGACCTGCTGCCCTCGGACGTCACCGGCTCCTCCGTGTACGACCCCGCGACCCGGACCTTCGAGTTCCGGCCCGGGCCCGTGTTCACCGGGCTCCTGCTCGCCGACGAGATCAACCGCACCGCCCCCAAGACCCAGTCCGCGCTGCTCGAGTCCATGGCCGAGCGCCAGGTCACCGTCGAGGGCACCACGTACCCGCTGCCCCGGCCCTTCCACGTCGTCGCGACGTCGAACCCCGTCGAGCACGAGGGCACCTACCCGCTCCCGGAGGCTCAGCTCGACCGCTTCATGGTCCGGCTGTCCGTCGGGTACCCGGGCCGCGACGAGGAGCGCGAGGTCCTCGCCCGCCGCATCGCGCGCCGGCACGACGACCCCGTCGTGCGCCAGGTGGTCGACCGCGACACCGTCCTCGCCATGCAGGCCGCCGTCGAGCAGGTCGACGTCCACCCGGACGTCCTCGCCTACTGCGTCGACCTCGCCGCCGCGACCCGCACCCACCGCGACCTCGAGGTCGGCGCGTCGCCCCGCGGTTCCCAGAACCTCGCGCTCCTCGCGCGCGGCGTCGCCGTGCTCGACGGACGCGACGTCGTGCTCCCCGAGGACGTCAAGCGCGTCGCCGTCCCCGTCCTCGCGCACCGCCTCACCCTCACGCCCGGCGCCTGGGCCGCCGACCTGCGCCCCGAGGCGCTCGTCGACGACCTCCTGCGCACCGTCCCCGGACCCGCCACCGTCGGCCGGGCCGCATGACCGGCCCCGGGACGCCGGACCCCGACGCGCCGCCGCCGTGGCGCACCACCGTCCACCTCGGGGCCGGCGTCCTCCTCGGCACCACGCTCCTCGCGCTCGGCGTCCTCGTGCGCCGACCCGACGTGGCGCTCCTCGGCGTCGCGCCCCTCCTCGCCGCGGTCTGGGGCTGGACCCACCGGCCGCGAGGGCCCGTCACGCTCCGCGTCGCCCTCGACCCCGCCGCGGCTCCCGGTACCGTCACCGCGCGCACGCACGCCCACGTCCTTCCGGGCGTCGAGCTGCTGCGCCTGCGCGGCGCCGCCCCCGGCGGCCTCGTCACCGAACGCCTCGTCGACGTCACGCGCGGCTCGCGCGACCTCGCCTGGCACGCCCCGTCGGTCCGCACCGGCCCGACCGACACCCTGCGCGTCGACCTCGCCGCCTACGGGCCCGACGGCGTCGAGGAGCAGCCTCCGCACGTCGCCGCCGGGCCGCGGCGCCTCGTGCTGCCCCGCGCCACGCCGCTCGGCCGCACGCCCCTGTCCTCCCGCCTGCGCGGGCTCTCCGGTCCCCGCACCTCCGGCCGGCCCGGAGACGGGACCGAGCTCCGCGACGTCGACGCGTACCGCCCCGGTGACCGTCTGCGCCGCATCGACTGGCGCGCCACGGCCCGCCGCGCACCCGACCTCGACGCCCTGTACGTCCGCCGCACCTACGGCACGGCCGAGGCCACCGTCGTCCTCGTCGTCGACTCCCGGGACGACGTCGCCCCCGACCTCGCCACCTGGAACGGCGTCGGCGAGCAGCGCCCCGACGAGCCCACGTCCCTCGACCTCGCGCGGCACGCCGCCGCGTCCGTCGCGCACGCCGTCCTCACCGACGGCGACCGCGTCGCCCTGGACGACCTCGGTCGCCTCGCCCGGCCCGTCCGCCCCGGCGGCGGACGGCGCCACCTGCGCCGCATCCTCCACGGGATCGCCGTGGCCCGGCCCGTCGGCGACCCCACCGCGCGCCACCGACCGCCCCAGGTCCCGGCTGGCGCCGCCGTCTACCTCTTCTCCACCCTCCTCGACGACGAGGCGCCCCGCCTCGCCCACCAGTGGCACGACACGGGCCACGTGGTCGTCGTCGTCGACGTCCTCCCGCCCGTCAGCGTCGCCGACGTCGACGAGCACGTCGCCGTCGCCTGGCGCATCACCCGCCACGAGCGCGACGCCCGCATCCACGAGCTGCGCCGCCGGGGCGTCACCGTCGTCCGCTGGTACGACGGCACCGCCGACGCCGACGGCGCCCGCGGCGAGCTCGAGCTCGCCGCACGACGCCTCGACCGGCACCCCGCGGGCGCGACCCCGGGCGGTCGACCATGAGGATGCCCGCACGCCGCGAGACCGTCACCGCCGGGCCGCCGCCCCGGCTCGTCGTCGAGACGGGCCCGACGTTCCCCGCGTGGGCGGCGCGCGCCGCCCTGCTCCTCCTCGCGACCGGGTTCGCGGCCGCCGCCCTCCAGACGACCGGGCTCGCCCCGTCCTTCGTGTGGGGCGTCGCCGTCGGCCTCGGCACCGTCACCGCGTACCTCCCTGCCCCGCCTGCGCCCCACCTCCTCGTCCTCGTCGGCGGCGTCGTGCTCCTCGTGGACGGCACCGCGCCCTTCGACCCCGCCGTCTTCGCCCTCCTCCCGCTCGGGCACCTCGTGCTCCGCACCGCGTGGTGGAGCGACCACGTGCCGCCCGGAGCGCGCGCCGAGCTGCGCGCCCTCGCGCCCGACCTGCGCCGCGTCGTCGTGCTCCAGGCCGCGCTGCTCGTCGTCGCGCTCGCCGTGCGGTCGGTCTCTCTGGCCGACGTCTCGTCCGGGGTCGCGGCGGCGCTCGGCGGCCTCGCCGTGCTCGGCGTCGTCCTGCTCGTGCGGCCGCGGGACTGAGCACTCGTCCTGCGAGGACCGCGCCCCGGCACCACGATGGACGCAGACGGCACCCGAGCCGTCGTCCCGCCGCCGTCCCGGCGCGCGTCACCGACCCCGAGGAGGCAACCCATGGCTGCTCGTTCCGACCTGCCGAAGTACACGGTCCCGTCGCTCACCCCCGAGGAAGGGGCCCAGGTCGCCGGGATCCTCCAGGAGCGGCTGCACGCGCTCAACGACCTGCAGCTCACGCTCAAGCACATCCACTGGAACGTCGTCGGCCCGCACTTCATCGCGGTCCACGAGATGATCGACCCCCAGGTCGACGCCGTCCGCGCCATGGTCGACGCGACCGCCGAGCGCATCGCGACCCTCGGCGTCTCCCCGCAGGGCACGCCCGGCGCGCTCGTCGCCGCCCGCACCTGGGAGGACTACTCCCTGGGCCGCGCCTCGACGATCGCGCACCTCGGCGCCCTCGACGAGGTGTACGTCGGCGTCATCACGGCCCACCGCGAGGCCGCTGCCGCGACCGAGGAGCTCGACGACGTCACCAACGACCTGCTCATCGGGCACCTGCACGACCTCGAGCTCTTCCACTGGTTCGTCCGCGCGCACCTCGAGTCGACGGGCGGCGACCTCTCCACCGAGGGTGCGCGCACCGAGGCCGGCGCCGCGCGCAAGGCCGAGGAGGCGGCGGCCGGTCAGCCCTGATCCCGCTCCCCTCCACCGCCGTCGTCCCGACGGCGACCAGGCCCCGCCACGCGAGTCGTGGCGGGGCCCTCGCTTTTCGGGGCTGGTTGGTGAGCTGTTCGCGTGGGGTGCGGGTGGTGTTGACGCGCTTGGCACACTATTTATTTCCAGAGGAGCGTAAGGTCGCGGCATGACCGATCCGCACGCCGTACCGCCGCCCGTCCGCCAGCTCCGGCTCGTCGTCGAGGCGGAGGACTACGACGCCGCCCTCGCGTTCTACCGCGACGTCCTGGGCCTCCCCCAGCAGATCGCCTACGCGGACGGCGAGGACGACCGGGTGGCGATCCTCGACGTCGGGCGCGCGACGCTCGAGATCGCCTCCCCCGGGCACGTGCGGGCGATCGACGACCTGGAGGTCGGGCGTCGCGTCGCGGGGCACCTCCGGGTCGCGCTCGAGGTGGACGACGCCGGGGGCGCGACCGACCGGGCCGTCGCCGCCGGGGCGTCGCTCGTCGCCCCGCCGACGCGCACGCCCTGGGGCTCGCTCAACTCACGCCTCGACGCCCCCGCCGGCCTCCACCTCACGCTGTTCCAGGAGCTCGGCGGCGAGGAGGGCGTCCCGCCCGGCGTCGTCGCCGAGACCGGGCCCGGCGACGATCCCGCTCCCCGCCGGGGCTGACGCCTCGACCCACGCCCGCCGGACCTGCTCGAAGCGCGTCGGGAGCGGCGCCCGCACGGCCCCGTAGCGCGCGTTCGTGCGGTGCACGAACCGCCGCCACGACAGCACGAGGCCCTGCTTCGTGATGGGCAGGCCGCTGGACACCGTGACGCCGTTGTCGTGCGTGTGGTGGACCGTGAGCAGCAGCGCACGCGGCACCGACCCCTCGAGGTCCGCCGCGAGCAGCTCCCGCACCGCCATCCAGCGACGCAGCACGACGACGACGCTCGCGCTCAGCACGTGCTCGCGCACCGTGCGGTGCTTGCCGTGCGTGAGCACGACCCTCCCCTCCCCCGCGCGCTCCGTCGCCGGGCCGAGGTCGATCGCGTCGACGGTGCAGCGCAGCAGGTCGCCGTAGCGCGCGCCCGTGGCGCGCGTGAGGCCGGCGATCACCGCGAGGCGCACGGTCTCCGGCTTCGCGGCCTCGACCATCGCCTCCGTCGCCAGCAGGCGCCACACCCACTCGGCCTCGTCGAGCGTGACGGTGGGGCGCGGGTAGCGGGACGCGGCGCCGGTGCCGGTGCTGGCGTCGGCGGTCGCGCGGCCCGCCGTGTCCGGGCTGGTGGGTGACGTGGCGTCGTCGGGCATGGGTGGACCCTACCGCTTGGCACACTTTTTGCGTCGAGAGCGACTGGCGGGCGTGTCGCCGCCAGGCCTGCCGGGCTCCCTGACCACCGAATTGAATACGTATGCAGAATGCTGCATACTCGTGCCCATGTCCAAGGTTCTCACCTCCCTGCCCGTGGGAGAGCGCGTCGGGATCGCGTTCTCCGGGGGCCTCGACACGTCCGTCGCCGTCGCGTGGATGCGCGACAAGGGCGCGGTGCCGTGCACCTACACCGCCGACATCGGCCAGTACGACGAGCCCGACATCGGCTCCGTGCCCGGTCGCGCGACCGCCTACGGCGCCGAGATCGCGCGCCTCGTGGACTGCCGCGCCGCGCTCGTCGAGGAGGGTCTGGCCGCGCTCGCGTGCGGCGCGTTCCACATCCGCTCCGGCGGACGCGCGTACTTCAACACCACTCCCCTGGGCCGCGCGGTCACGGGCACGCTCCTCGTCCGCGCGATGCAGGAGGACGACGTCCAGATCTGGGGCGACGGGTCGACCTTCAAGGGCAACGACATCGAGCGGTTCTACCGCTACGGGCTGCTCGCCAACCCGCACCTGCGCATCTACAAGCCGTGGCTCGACGCGGACTTCGTCGCGGAGCTCGGCGGGCGCAAGGAGATGTCCGAGTGGCTGCTGGCCCACGACCTGCCGTACCGGGACAGCACCGAGAAGGCGTACTCCACGGACGCGAACATCTGGGGCGCGACGCACGAGGCGAAGACGCTCGAGCACCTCGACACCGGCATCGAGACCGTCGACCCGATCATGGGCGTGCGGTTCTGGGACCCCGCGGTCGAGATCGCGACCGAGGACGTGACGATCGGCTTCGTCCAGGGCCGTCCGGTGACGATCAACGGGGAAGAGTTCGAGTCGGCCGTCGCGCTGGTCCAGGAGGCCAACGCGATCGGCGGCCGCCACGGGCTCGGCATGTCCGACCAGATCGAGAACCGCATCATCGAGGCCAAGAGCCGCGGCATCTACGAGGCCCCCGGCATGGCGCTCCTGCACGCCGCGTACGAGCGCCTGGTCAACGCGATCCACAACGAGGACACCCTCGCGCAGTACCACGCGGAGGGCCGCCGCCTCGGCCGCCTCATGTACGAGGGCCGGTGGCTCGACCCGCAGGCGCTCATGATCCGCGAGTCGCTGCAGCGCTGGGTGAGCACCGCCGTCACCGGCGAGGTCACGCTGCGCCTGCGCCGCGGCGAGGACTACTCGATCCTCGACACCACCGGGCCCGCGTTCAGCTACCACCCGGACAAGCTGTCGATGGAGCGCACCGAGGACTCCGCGTTCGGCCCGATGGACCGGATCGGCCAGCTCACCATGCGCAACCTCGACATCGCCGACTCGCGGGCCAAGCTCGAGCAGTACGCCGGCATCGGCATCGTCGGCACCACGCACGCCGCGCTCATCGGCGCCGTGCAGGCCTCCACCGAGCTCATCGGCGCGATGCCCGAGGGCGGCGCCGAGGTCATCGCGTCGCGCGGCATGGCCGAGGGCGACGACGCGCTCCTCGACCGCGCCGCGATGGAGTCCGGCACGGACTGACCGTCACGACGCCCGTCGACGGCGCCCGGGTCGACGACCGACCCGGGCGCCGTCGCGGCTAGGCTCGCAGGGTGAGCGCGGGCACCGGGGAGCTGTGGGGGACGATCGCCGGACCCGTCGACCACGAGCTGGTCGTCAAGAAGTCCCGCTTCCTCGCGCACCTCTCCCCCGTCCCGTCCGTCGCCGCGGCCGACGCCGTCGTCGCGCGCGTGCGCAAGGAGCACTGGGACGCGCGCCACCACTGCGTCGCGCTCGTCGTCGGCCCGCACGCCGACCAGCAGCGCTCCACCGACGACGGCGAGCCCTCCGGCACCGCCGGCATCCCCATGCTCGAGGTCTTGCGGCACAGCCACGTGACCGACGTCGTCGCCGTCGTCACGCGGTACTTCGGCGGCGTCCTGCTCGGCGCGGGCGGCCTCGTGCGCGCGTACTCGAGCGCGGTGAGCGAGGCGCTCGACCTCGCGCGACCCGTGCGCCGCGCCGTGCTCACCGCGGTGCACGTCGACGTCCCGCACGCCGACGCCGGACGGCTCCACGGCGTCCTGCGCGACTGGTGCGACCACCACGACGGCACGCTCGAGGGCGTCGACTACGGCACAACGGCCGCGTTCACCGTCCTCGTCCCCCCGGCCGAGCTCGACCGGTTCGACGCCGACCTCGCCGCCGCGTCGTCCGGCGCCCTCGTCGCGCGCCGGGGCGACAGCCGCGTCGTCGACGTCCCCGCCTGACCGCGCCCGCACAGGAAACCCGCACACCGCGAGGTAGAGCCGTGGTCGCGCGAGGTAGAGCCGTGGTCACGCGCCCCGGGCTCTACCGCGGCCGAGCAGGGCTCTCCCTCGGCGTCAGGCGCTGACGCCGTCCGGGCCGACGACGGCGCCGTCGGGGACGCGGGCGGAGCCGCCCGGGTCGGCGAGCTCGGCCTCGCCGGTGACGGTCACGCCGGAGCCGAAGGTCCAGTCCCCGCGCACCGTGAGCGAGCGGGCTGCGCGCAGGGACGGGGTGCCGTCGTCGAACCGGGCGTCGAACGCGGCGATGGTCTTGTAGTGGGCCGGGTCGAGGTCCACGAACGGCGCGTCGGTGCGCGCGACGAACCGGTACGCGTCGTCGAGGTCGTAGACGTCGGAGCGGAGCACGAGGAGGTCGTTCGTCGTCTTCACCGGCAGGAACCGGTCGCGGCCCACCTCGATCGCGACGGCGCCGTCGAACACCTCGACCGCGGCCCCCATGGCGGACTCGATCTGCACGACCTCGGGCGACGACGGGTCGGTCGGGTCGACGGTCTTGGTGTTCTTGATGAGCGGGAGCTCGAGCACCCCGCCGGTGCGGTCGAGCTCGGTCGACAGCGCCTCGAGGTCGAACCACAGGTTGTTGGTGTTGAAGTACCGGTGCCGGCCGATGTCGGCGGCGGCGTCCTGGTCGTCGGCCGGGGTCTGCGCCGTCTCGCGCAGGACGAGGCGCCCGTCGCTGCGGCGCACGACGAGGTGGCCGCCCTTGCGGTCCGCGGGCGTGCGGCGCGCGACCTCGGCGGCGAACGGCGCCCCGCTCGCGGCGAACCAGCCGGCCATCGCGGCGTCGGGCGCGGCGCCGAGGTTGTCGGAGTTCGAGACGCTCGCGTAGCGGTACCCGGCGTCGAGCAGGGCGCGCAGCGCGCCGGACGCGTAGAGGGCGGTGTACAGGTCGCCGTGGCCGGGCGGGCACCACTCGAGCTCGGGGTCGGCGGGCCAGTCGACGGGCGTGAGGTCGCTCGCGAGGAGCTTGGGCTCGCGGTTCTGCAGGAAGTCGAGCGGGAGGTCGTCGACGGCGAGGTCGTCGTGCGGGGCGAGCGCGGCGAGCGTGTCGGCCTGCGTGCGGAACGAGTTCATGAGCAGCAGCGGCAGGGGCGCCCCGGTCGCGCGCCGCGCGGCGCGCACCTGCGCGACGATGACGTCGAGGAAGGTCAGCGGCCCGCCGTCGGGGTGCTGCGGGTCGGCGTCGCGCACGGTGAGGAGCGACTTGGCGCGGTCCATGCCCATCGAGGTCCCGAGGCCGCCGTTGAGCTTGATGACCGCCGTGCGGCGCAGCGCGTCGCGGGCGGCGTCCTCGGGCACCTCGAGCTCGTCGCGGTGCGTGACGTCGGTGAGCGGCTCGATGTCGGCCTCGGGGATCATGCCGGTCGCGCCGGACTCGAGGAGCCGGTAGAACCGGGCGAAGACGTCGATGGCGGCGGGCGCGACGCCCGCGTCGCGCATGCGGTCGGTGGACTGGCTCAGGCCCTGGCTGCTCATGCCCCGATGGTAGGGGCGCGACGCGGTCGTGGCCCGGCGCGGAGACGGCCGGACCGCGGGTGAGACAGGGCTCACAGCCCTACCGTGGGCAGATGGCGGACGTCCTGCCCGACGACGTGGCGACCTGGCTCGGGTCGTGGTTCTGGGCGCCCGGCTACGACGTCGCGCGCGAGGTGCTGCAGCGCGGCACGGCGGCGGTCCTCGTCGTCGCGTTCGTCGTCGTCGCGCGGCAGTGGCGCCCGCTGCTGGGCGAGCGTGGGCTGCTGCCCGCCGCGACGTTCGTGGCGCGCACGACGTGGCGCGACGCCCCGAGCGTGCTCCGGTGGCGGTGCTCGGACCGGTTCGTGATCGCGCTCGCGTGGGGCGGGGCGGCGCTGGCGGCGCTCCTCGTCGTGGGGGTCCCGCAGCGCGGGCCGTGGTGGCTGACGACGCTCGCCTTCCTCGTCCTGTGGGCCGTCTACCTGTCGGTGGTGAACGTCGGGCAGCGGTTCTACGGGTTCGGCTGGGAGTCGCTGCTGTGCGAGGTGACGTTCCTCGTGGGGTGGCTGGGCTCGTCCGGCGAGGGCGCCCCTCCCCCGCTGCTCGTGCTGCTCCTCGCCCGCTGGTGCCTGTTCCGGGTCGAGCTCGGCGCGGGACTCATCAAGCTCCGCGGGGACCGCGCGTGGCGGGACCTCACGGCCCTGGAGTACCACCACGAGACGCAGCCCCTCCCCGGCCCGTTCTCGTGGCACGCGCACCACCTGCCGCGGTGGTGGCACCGCGTCGAGGTGGCGGGCAACCACGTGACGCAGCTCGTCGTGCCGTTCGCGCTCTTCGCGCCGCAGCCGGTCGCGAGCGTCGCGGGCGGGGTCGTGGTGCTCACGCAGGCGTGGCTGCTCGTGACGGGGAACTTCGCGTGGCTGAACTGGCTGACGATCGTGCTCGGGCTCGGCGTCGTGAGCGACGGCGCGTGGGCCGCCGTCGGGTCGTGGCTCGTGCCGGCGCTCGGCCGCGGCGAGGAGCCGGTGCCCGACGGCGGGGCCGCCCTGGGCGGCCCGGTCGCCCTCGTCGTGGCGGTGGTCGCGGTGTCGGCGCTCCTGCTCGCCCTCGGCGTGCGCCCGGCGCGCAACCTCGTCGCGCGTCGGCAGCTCATGAACGCGAGCTTCGAGCCGTTCCGGCTCGTCAACGCGTACGGCGCGTTCGGCTCGGTCTCGCGGCGCCGCGACGAGGTCGTCGTGGAGGGGACGACGGCCCGTTCCCCCGGTCCCGACGACTGGGTCGAGTACGCGTTCCGCGGCAAGCCGGGCGACGTGGGGCGCCGCCCGCCGCAGGTCGCGCCCTACCACCTGCGGCTGGACTGGCAGATGTGGTTCCTCGCGCTCGGGTCGCCCGGCACGCGGTGGTTCGAGGTGCTGCTGCTCCGGCTCCTGGAGGCCGACCGCCCGACCCTGCGCCTGCTCGCGACGGACCCGTTCGCCGACGACCCCGACGGCCCCGCCCCGCGGTGGGTGCGGGCCCGCGTCTTCCGTTACCGGTACACGACGCGCGCCGAGCGGCGACGCACCGGCGACTGGTGGGTGCGCGAGGAGCGCGGGGCGCTCGTCGACCCGGTGGACCGCGAGCGGCTGCGGCTGCTCCTGGGCCCGCGGGCCTGAGCGGCCGGCGGGCGCGGCCGATCCCGTCCGGGGTGGCCGCGACGACGGCCCGGCAGTGTCCTACTCGAAGCGGGACGGGTCGCCCGCGCCGACGCGCACGACCTCGGGGGCGCCGTCGGAGAAGTCGACGACGGTCGTCGGCGCGCTGCCCCGCTCGCCGCCGTCGACGACCGCGTCGACGACGTGGTCGAGCTCCTCCTTGATGGCCCAGCCGTCGGTGAGCGCCTCGGTCGAGCCGGGAAGGATGAGCGAGCTCGACAGGATCGGCTCCCCGAGCGCGGCGACGATGGCCTGGGCGACGGTGTCCTCGGGGATGCGGACGCCCACGGTCTTCTTCTTGGGGTGCGCGAGGCGGCGCGGGACCTCCGACGTCGCGCGCAGGATGAAGGTGTACGGGCCCGGGGTGGCGGCCTTGATCGACCGGAACGCCGCGTTGTCGACCATGACGAAGTGGCCGAGCTGGGCGAAGTCGGCGCACACGAGCGTGAAGTGGTGCCGGTCGTCGAGGTGGCGGATGCGGCGGATGCGGTCGGCGCCCTCGCGGTCGTCCATGCGGCAGCCGAGCGCGTAGCCGGAGTCGGTCGGGTAGGCCACGAGGCCGCCGTCCTCGAGGAGGGCGACGACCTGCGCGATCGCGCGCGGCTGCGGGTTGTCGGGGTGCACGTCGAGGTAGCGGGCCATGGGGCGAGCCTAGGCCCGGGGCCGCGGTCCGGCCGCCGGGACCGCCGTCGTCGCGCGCCCCGACCCCGAGGCGGCTACCGGGGCAGGTGCGCGGAGACGCGGCGCAGCTCCGCCGGGCTCGCGTTCCCGCCCGAGCAGACGACGCCGACGCGGCGCCCGGCGAACCGGTCGGGGTCGGCGAGGACGGCGGCGAGGGCGGCGGCGCCCGCGCCCTCGGCGACGGTCCGGGCCGCGGTGAGGTAGAGCGCGGCGGCGCGGTCGATCGTGTCGTCGTCGACGAGGACGAAGTCGTCGAGGTGCTCGCGCAGGACGGCCTGGGTGAGCGCGAAGCCGGTGCCGGTGGCGAGGCCCTCGGCGCGCGAGGTGTTGGGCCGGGCGACGAGGTCGCGCGCGCGCCACGAGTCGTGCGCGGCGGGCGAGGCGGCCGACTGCACGGCGACGACCTCGAGCCCGGGGGCGATCGCCTGGGCGACGAGGCAGGCCGCGGCCGCGCCGCTCCCCCCGCCCACGGGGACGACGAGCACGTCGAGGTCCGGCGCGTCGGCGAGGAGCTCGAGGTACGCCGTCGCGACCCCGGCGACGAGGAGCGGCTCGTTCGCCGCGCTGACGAGCCGGGAGCCGTCCTCGCCCGCGAGCGCCGTGGCGTGCTCGCGGGCGTCGTCGAAGGTGGTGCCGGTGAGGACGAGGCGTGCGCCGAGGTCGCGGACGGCGTCGGCCTTGGTGGGGTTGGGGTGGGTGGGCATGACGATGGTGCAGGGGGTGGCGGTGGTGCGGGCGGCGTGGGCGACCGCCTGGGCGTGGTTGCCGGTGGAGAAGGCGGTGACGCCGTGGGCGCGCTCGTCGGGGGTGAGGCGCAGGAGGAGGTTGAGGGCGCCGCGGACCTTGAAGGCTCCGGTGGGCTGGTGGTTCTCGTGCTTGACGACGACGTGGGTGCCGGTGGCGCGGTCGAGCGCGGGGTAGGTGCGGGTGGGGGTGGGCTGGAGGTGGGTGGCGAGGAGGCGGCGGGCGTCGAGGACGTCGCGCAGGGTGGGCGGGGCGAGGTCTGCGGGGGGCATGGGTCCACGGTGCCGCGGGCCGTCTCATCGGTCCAATGCCTGTTCTGTGGGGACCGATCGACGGGATCTATGCTTCGCGCATGAGGGTGTGGACGTGGACCTGACGCGGTTGCGGGTGCTGGCGGCGGTGGCGCGCGAGGGCTCGGTGACGGGGGCGGCGCGTGCGCTGCACTACGCGCAGCCGTCGGTGAGCCATCATCTGGCGCGCCTGGAGGCGGAGGTGGGGGTGCCGCTGACGGAGCGGCACGGCCGGGGTGTGCGGCTGACGGCGGCGGGTCGGCTGCTCGCGGCGCGGGCGGAGGAGATCCTGGGGCGCGTGGGCGCGGCGCGCGAGGAGCTGGACGCTCTCGTGTCGTTGTCGGCGGGTCGGGTGCGGCTGGCGGCCTTCCCGTCCGCGTTGGCGACGCTGGTGCCCGACGTCGTGGGTCGCCTGGCGCGCGAGCACCCGGGTCTGGGCGTGGGGCTGGTGGAGGCGGAGCCGCCGGAGGCGCTGGACGCGCTGCGGCGCGGTGCGGTGGACGTGGCGCTGGTGTTCGAGCACGACCGGTCGCCCCTGGACGTGGAGGGGCTGCGCGCGGTGCCGGTGCTCGCGGAGGAGCTGTTCCTCGTGCGGGCGGGGACCGGCCCGCACCCGGGGACGCACCTCGGCACGCGCTCCGCCACGGACGGGGCCGCCGCGTCGTCCGAGGAGGGGGCGGTGGACCTCGCGCCGCTCGCGGACGCGGCGTGGATCGCGGGCTGCGAGCGGTGCCGGGCGGACCTGGTTGGCCGGTGCGAGCGGGCGGGGTTCACGCCGCGCGTCGCGTTCGAGACGGACGACTACGTCGCGGTGCAGGCGCTCGTGGCGTCGGGCGTGGGGGTGTCCCTGCTGCCCGCGCTGGCGCTGCGGGCGCACCGGGACCCGCGGGTGACGGTGCGGGCGCTGCCGGGGGCGGCGCGGCGCGTGCTCGCGGTGACGTACGGGGAGCGCCCGTCCCCGGGTGCGGCGGCCGTGGTCGAGGGTCTGGTGCGCGCGGCGGGCTGACGCCGGTCAGGCGGGCACGACGACGGCGGGCGCCGCGAGGACGAGCAGCACGACGCACACGCCCGCGACGGCCATGGAGAGCGCGAACGGGGCGCGGCTGCGCGGGCGCACGACCCCGACAGCGCCGGCGGCGAGGGCGAGCACGACGGCGACGGCGCCCAGCGCCCACGTCTCGGGGCCGGGGGGCGTGGGCGGTGCGGTCACGACGAGCGCGGACGCCGCGGCGAGCAGCACGGGCGCGAGCACGGAGCTCGCGCGGCGCCCGAGCCGGTGCGGCAGGCCGCGCACGCCCGTGGCGGCGTCGTCCTCGAGGTCGGGCAGCGTGTTCGCGACGTGCGCGCCGACGCCGAGCAGCGCCGCGGCCGCGACGGCCCACGGGGCGGGGCGGCCCTCCCCGGGGGCGGCGAGCACGACGAACACCGCGAGCAGCCCGAAGGAGACGGCGTACGGGGCCCAGGACCACCACGTGGCCTTGAGCAGCGCGTTGTACGACCACGCGACCCCGACGGCGACGATGTGCACCACCCCGGGCAGCAGCCCCGTGGCGAGGGACAGCACGACGCACGCGCCGAGCGCCACGAGCGCCGCGGCACGCAGGGTGGTCGCCGTGACGAGGCCCGTGACCACGGGCTTGTCGGCGCGGCCGACGGCGACGTCGCGGCGCGCGTCGAGCCAGTCGTTGGACCAGCCGACGGAGAGCTGGCCGGCGAGGACGGCGAGCGCGACGAGCGTCGTCGTGCGGGCGCCGGCGCCGATGCCCGCGGAGAGCGCGAGGGCGAACGCGGTGACCATCACGGTGGGTGGGAAGTGGCTCGCGACCACGAGGCCGCGCACGAGCCCTCGCGAGCGACCGGTCACCATGGCGGCAACCTAGCCCGCCGCCGGGTCGCGCGCCCGGCGCCCGGGCCGGTCGCCGCGGCTACCCCCTCCCCCCGCGCGGGCGGACCGGGCCGGTGGGACGATGCGGGCATGTCGCGCGTCGTCGCCGTCGGGACCTCGCTTCCCGCGCATGCGTACCGCCAGGACGAGATCTCCCGGGTCACGAGCGAGCTGCTCACCGACGACCCGGTGCGCCGCGCGCTCACGCGCCGGCTGCACGCCCACGCGGGCGTCGAGACCCGTCATCTCGCGCTGCCCCTGGAGGACTACGGCGGGCTGTCGTTCGGCTCCGCCAACGACACCTTCCTCGCGCTCGGGACCGACCTCGCGGAGCAGGCGTGCCGCGCGGCGCTCGACGACGCGGGCCTGCGCCCGGACGAGGTCGACCACGTGGTCCTCACCACCGTCACCGGCGTGGGCGCGCCGACGCTCGACGTGCTCGTCGCGGCCAGGCTCGGCCTGCGACCGGACGTGCGCCGCACGCCGTCGTTCGGGTGGGGCTGCGCCGGGGGCGCGGCGGGCCTAGCGCGGGCGGACGACCTGCTGCGGGGGCGCCCGCGGGACGTCGCGCTCCTCGTCGCCGTCGAGCTGTGCTCCCTGACGCTGCAGCGCACCGACCCGTCGACGGCGAACATCGTGGCGTCGGGCCTGTTCGGCGACGGCGCGGGGGCGGCCGTCCTCGTCGGGGACGAGCACCGCCTCGCCCGCCGCCCGGGCCCGTACGGACGGGCGGGCGCGGGCGTGCGCGCCCGGGGCGTGCGCGTCGTCGACTCGCGCTCGCACCTGCACGCGGGCACGACGGGCGACCTGGGGTGGCGCGTCGGCGACACGGGGTTCGAGATCGTGCTGTCGGCGCGTCTGCCCGAGCTCATCGGGGCGCACCTGCTGGGCGACGTCAAGGCCCTGCTCGCCGAGCACGACCTCGAGCCGGGCGACGTCGGGGCGTGGGTCGTGCACGCGGGCGGCCCGCGCGTCCTGGACGCGGTGCGCGACACCCTGGGCCTGGCCGAGGAGGAGCTCGCGCTGAGCCGGGCGTCCCTGCGCGAGGTGGGGAACCTGTCGTCGGCGTCGGTGCTGCACGTGCTCGGCGCGACCCTGGCCCGCACGGACGTGCCGCCCGGCGCGCCGGCCGTCCTCATGGCGTTCGGGCCCGGGGTGAGCACCGAGCTCGTCTTGCTGCGGCTCGACGGCCCCCGCCGGGCGCACGGGACCGGTCACGCGGGCGGGCACGCGGTCGCGCGAGCCGAGGAGGGCCAGGGATGAGCCTCGCCTGGTACGTGGTGCTCGTCGGCGCCACCGCCGTCGAACGGCTCGCCGAGCTCGTCGTCTCGGCCCGCAACGCCCGCTGGTCGTTCGCACGGGGCGGCGTCGAGTCCGGCCGCGGCCACTTCCCCGCGATGGTCGCCCTGCACACGGGGCTGCTGCTCGCGTGCGTGGCCGAGGCGTGGCTCGCCGACCGGCCGTTCCTGCCGTGGCTCGGCTGGCCCATGCTCGTCCTCGTGCTCGCGAGCCAGGGCCTGCGCTGGTGGTGCATCGCGACCCTCGGGCCGCGGTGGAACACGCGCGTCATCGTCGTGCCGGGCCTGCCGCTCGTCGCGCGCGGCCCGTACCGGTGGCTGCGCCACCCCAACTACGTCGCCGTCGTGGTCGAGGGCGTCGCGCTGCCGCTCGTGCACTCGTGCTGGATCACGGCCGTCGCGTTCACCCTGCTCAACGCCGTGCTGCTCGCCCGCTTCCGCATCCCCGCCGAGGAGCGCGCCCTCGCCCGCGCGACCGCGGCCGGCGCCGCCGCGCACCCGGCCGTGCCGTGACCCCTCCCCGGTCGACCGCACGCCGCACGACCGACCGCGACGTCGACGTGCTGGTCGTCGGCGGCGGGCCCGTGGGGCTCGCCGCCGCGCTGCACGCCCGCCGCGCCGGGCACGACGTCCTCGTGGTCGACCGCCGCGCGGGCGTCATCGACAAGGCGTGCGGCGAGGGCCTGCTCCCCGGCGCGCTGGCCGCGGTCCTCGCCCTCGGCGTCGACCCGCCGGGCCACCCGCTCGCCGGCATCAGCTACCGCGACGCCACCCGCCACGCCGACCACCCGTTCGCCGCCGGCCCGGGCCGCGGCGTGCGGCGCACCGCGCTGCACGCCGCCCTGCGCGAGCGCGCGCTCGCCGAGGGCGTCACGATCGAGCACGCCACGCTCCGGGCGCTGCGCCAGGACGCCCGCGGGGTCGACGTCGTGCTCGGCGCGGCGCGGGTACCCGCCGCGGAGGCACCCGGGCCGGACGGCGGCGCGGACGAGGTGGTGCGGGCCGCCCGCGTGCTCGGCTGCGACGGGCTGCACTCCACCGTGCGCCGCCTGACCGGCCTCGACGCCCCGCCGCACGGGCGCGCCCGGTTCGGCCTGCGCACCCACTACCGGCTCGCCCCGTGGAGCGACCTCGTCGAGGTGCACTGGGCACCGCACGCCGAGGCATACGTCACCCCGGTCGCGCCCGACGTCGTCGGCGTCGCCGTCCTCACCCACCGCGACGGCGCCCGCGGCACGCCCCGGGACGGGCACCACGGGCTCGACGCGTTCGGCGAGCTCGCGGACCGCGTGCGCGACGCCCCCGTGCTCGGGCGCGTCCGCGGCGCGGGACCGCTGCGCCAGCGGGCCCGACGCCGCACCGCCGGGCACGTGCGCCTCGTGGGCGACGCGTCCGGGTACGTCGACGCGCTCACCGGCGAGGGCGTGCGCGTCGGGCTCGCCCAGGCCGAGGCCGCCGTGCGCCACCTCGACGACCCGGCCGCGTACGAGCGCGCCTGGTCCCGCGCCACGCGCGACTATCGGGTCCTCACCTCCGGCCTGCTCGCCTGGGCGGGCAGCCCCGCCCGCCGCGCGATCGTGCCCGCCGCGAGCGCCGCGCCGTGGCTGTACGGGGCGGTCGTGGAGCGCCTGGCCCGCTGACGGGCGGCTGCGTGCCGGTCGCGGTACCCGCCCGCTGCGCTCGTCCGGCGAGCGCCCGTCGTCTCGCCACGCCCCGGTGTGGGCGCCCACCGCTACCGTGCGGCCATGACCTCGCTCGACCTGCACGTCGTCCCCGACCGATTCCTGCTCGGCCACGTCCCGGGCGCCACGTTCCCCGAGGACGACGAGTGGGTCGCGCTCGTGCGCGCCCCCGAAGGGCTCACGGTCGTGCGGCACGCGTCCCCGTTCGACGACGCGGAGCGGTGGGCGGGCTTCTACGGCTCGGCCCACGGGCTGGAGACGTCGGGCGTGCTCGCGTCCGTCGTCGGGCCGCTGGGCGAGGCGGGCGTGCCGGTGTTCGTCGCGTCCACGTTCCACGCGGACCTCGTGCTGGTCCCGGAGGTGCGGCTCGAGCAGGCCACCCGGGTGCTGCGCGACGCCGGTCACGCGGTCGCCGCTCCTCGGTGACCCCCGGGTCGCCGCTCGTCGTCGTGCGCGGTCCCCGCACCGGTAGCATGCGCGGATGCGAGCGCGAGGGTGGGTGGCGGCAGCGGCCGTGGTGCTGAGCACGGCGGTCCTGGTCGGGTGCGGGTCCGGCGGTGCGGGCACGGTGGACGGGGCCGAGGAACCGGAGGCGGCGAGCAGCGCTGCGCCGTCGCCCGCCACGGATGCCCCGGCGGATGACGGCGACCAGGACGGCGCCCCGGACGACGCCGCGACCTGCGTCGCCTCCAGCGACGTCATGACGATCGTGGAGAACGCCGACCTCGGCCTCGCCGACGGCCGCATGGCGGAGCAGGAGCGGGACGGCTGGTACAGGCTCGCCACCCGCGTGCTCGGCCGCCTGCCGTCCGGCGGGGACAGCGCCGTGCAGACGGCGGTCGGCGAGCTCCAGGCGGCCGCGCCGGCCGTCGCGGTCGGGACGTTCGCCGAGTCGACCGGCGTGGGCTCCCCGGAGTGGTCGCAGGCCCAGGCGGACCTCGGCGACGCGTGCGAGGCGCTCGGCGCTCCGCTGACGATCGCCCCGTTCACCGGCGGCTGACCCGACGCCCGGCCGCCGAGCCATTGCGCTCGGAGCCCGCCCCACCGCGCTCGGCGGCGCAGCCGGTCACGCCCGCGCCGCTGCCCTCTCCGCCCGGTCGAGCAGGTCGCGCGCGCGGTCGCGCGGCAGGAACGCGAGGAGCGCGTCCTTCTCCCCCACGCGCACCCGCTCGGCCACCTCGAAGCCGAGGGCCCGCATCCGGGCGTGCGCCCGCTCGTTCGCCGCGTCCGGCTCGACGACGATCCGGTCCACCCGCGGGTCGGCGAGGCAGAACGCGACGACCAGCGGACCGACGGCGGCCCACAGGTCCGCCCCGCGCGGGCCGCGCCCGCCGAGCAGGAAGTGCAGCCCGACGTCGCCCGGCGCCACCGCGTAGGCCTCCCCGACGGGGTCGTGCTCCGGCTCGTAGGTCTGCAGGAGCGCGACCGGGGCGTCGTCCCACCGCACGAGGAACGCGTGGTGCGTCGGCAGCGAGCCGACGTAGGCGTACAGGTCGCGCAGCTCCGTCCGGGACAGGTCCCCGAGTCCCCAGAACCGCGCCCACGGCCGGGTCACCCAGGCGTGCAGCACGTCGAGGTCCGCGTCCGGGTCGAGGACGCGCAGCGTCAGGCGGCCTCCGCCCGGCGCGCGGTGCGTGAGGAGCAGCTCCCCGGGAGCGCCGGTGCGCAGGCGGCCGGGGGCGGGCAGGTCGGTCGCGGTCATCGGGTCTCCTCGTGGCGCAGCAGGGCCCAGTCGGTCACGACGGGCACGGTCTCGGCGTCGGCCCACGCGGCGAGCCGGTCGGCGAAGTGGGGCGAGCGCGGGTCGCCGCTCGCGCCGAACGGCACGCCCCAGCGGCTCGCGTCCCGGTCGGCGAGGTCCCACACCCAGCGCGCGACCGACCCGCGCACGCACACGTCGCTGACCCCCGGCACGCTCGCGGTGCAGCGCACGGTGTCCGTGTCGCCCCCGAGCGGCACGTCCGGCACACGCGGGACCGGCGCGCCCGGCACGTCGAGGAGCACGTGCAGCCCGAGCACGCGGTGGGTGTCGCCCCACACCGGCGCGGGGCCCGGCGCGTCGTCCCGCGCCCGCACGACGTCGGCGAGCGCGGCCCACGCGAGCGCGGCGCCGTCGATCCCGAGCCACGCGGCCCCGAGCAGCGCGGGCAGCGCGTCGGCGACGCGCGCGGTGACCGACAGCCACGGCGCGAAGACCGGGTCGAGGCCGTGGGGCGCGTGCAGCGGCGCGAGCGCGGGGTGCGCCGCGACCCGGCCGACCAGCGCGCCGCGCCAGGCCGCGAAGAGCGCCGCGTCGGCGCTGCCCGCGTCCATGCGGCGGTCCCACGCGCGCAGCCGCGCCGCCGCGCGGACCGTCGCGGGATCGGGACGCGCGGTCGTGCCGTCGTCGGCGCTGGCCCCGTCGCCCGAGGCGCGGGCGTCGCGGTCGAGCCACCCGAGCAGGTCGTCCGCGCCGCCGAGCAGCGTGTCCGCGTGGACGCGCGACTGGTCCGCCGCGGTCACGTCGTCGCCCGCGGCCGCGAGGAGCGCCCGGATCCGGCGGGCGCGGTGCGGCGGGGCGTACGTGCGGCCCAGGTCGAGGCCGGGCCGCGCGGGCCGCTCGTTCGCGTCGACCGCGACGTCGTCGACGACCACGGGCGGGGGCGGCACGACCCACGGGCGGGCGCGCCCGGCGTCGGCCCACCCCGGCAGGGGCAGCGCGCGCTCGGCCGGGTCGCGGCGGGGCACGCGCCCCGCCGTCACCGACAGCACGGTCGCACGGTCCGCCGCCAGCACGCGGTCGACCGGGTCGACCCACGTCGCGAACGCGTCCGTGACGTCGCGCGCGGACCCGGCCCGCAGGAGCCGTCGCCACGCGGTGACCCCGAGGTCGGCGTCCACGCGTGCGGGCAGGCGCACCGCGAACGTCCGGCCCGGATCGTCGGGCCCACCGGTGACGACGACGCCGCGCGCCGTCTCGATCGTCTCCACGCGGTGCTCGACCGGGCCGCCGGCCGCGCGCACGCGGATCGTGGCGACGACGACGTCCGCCGGCTCCGGACCGTCCGGCCCTTCCGCGACGACACCGCCGTCCGCGGTGCGGTGCAGCCGCTCCGCGACGACGTCCACGTGGTGCGCCATCGCGTTCGTGACGCCCCACGCCGCCGCGCCCGCGTGCCCGAAGTGCGGGACCCCCGGGACGCCCGGGAACGCGAGCCCGACGACGTCGTACGCGTCGCACGCCAGGCGCACCTGTTGGTAGACGCCCGGCAGCTCCAGGAGGCGGTGCGGGTCGCCCGCGAGCAGCGGCGCCCCGCCGCGCGTGCGGGCGCCCGCGAGCGCCCACGCGTTCGACCCCGAGCCGGGGCCGCCGTCGACGGCGAGCAGGTCGAGCACCGTGGTGGGGGGAACGTCGGGCCGGGAGCGTGCGACGGCGACCCCGAGCGTGCGTGCGACGTGGTCGCGCCACAGCACGTGCGGGAAGCCGGAGAACAGGACGTGCGCGACGAGGAAGACGCCGAGCGGCGCCCACGCGGGCCACGGCTCGTGCGGGGGCAGGTCGCCCCCGCCGGGCCAGACCGGGTCGGCGAGGGCGTGCATCTCGGGCACGTCCCGCCCGCGCTCGAGGCCCTCGTCGACGCCCGCGGTGTACGCGTCGACCCAGGCGCGGTCGTCGTCCGCGAGCGCCGCGTAGGCGCGGCGCGCGGTGTCGGCGAGGCGGACGCGGTGGGCGAACCGGTCCCACGCGAGGCCCGGCTCGCCCAGGCGCTCGGCGAGCCGCCCCTCGGCGCGCCACCGGTCGACCTCGATCTGCCAGCCGCGGTCGAGCGCGGTGACGTACCCCTGGCCGCGCGCGAGCGCGAGCTCGTCCGTGGCGCGCACGTGCGGGACGCCCCACGCGTCGCGGTGCACCGAGAACCCGCCGGGGCTCGCCGTCACGTCAGCCCTCCCGCGCGGCGGGGTTGGCGAGGGTGCCCGCGTAGAGCAGGGACGCGGACTGGTCGGCGAGGTCGACCATCTGGAGCGTGTTGCGCAGCTGGAGGCGGTTGAGGCACGAGTGCGCGAACCGCGGGGCGCGCAGGTCGACGCCGCCGCGCAGGTCGGGGTGGTCGGCGCGGTGGGCGTCGAGGCACTCCGCGACGAGGCGCCAGAACCGGTCCTCGGGCAGCACGCCGTCGCCGTGGAGGATCGCGGCGAGGTGGCGCAGGACGCCGTCGAACACGTCGGTGAAGATCGCGAGCGCCTTCTCCTCGTCGTCGACGACGGCGCGCACGCGCTCGACGCCGGGCGGGAGGGGCGCGTCGCCGAGGACGGCGATCTCCTCGCCGACGTCCTTCATGACGGCGCGGACCACGACGTGGTCGCGGAGCACGAGGATGAGGTTCTCGCCGTGCGGCATGAACGCGAGGTCGTGCGCGAGGAGCGCGTGGGCCAGCGGGCGCAGGTAGGCGTCGAGGTAGGCGCGCACCCAGTCGGCGGGGTCGAGCCCGGAGGCGCGCACGAGCGCGGTCGCGTGCGCGGCGCCGTCGGGGTCGCGGTGCAGGAGCGCGGCCATGGTGGCGAGGCGCTCCCCGGGCGCGGTGCGCGGCACGGGGCTCTCGCGCCACAGGGCGGCGAGCATCTTGCGGTGCGGGGACGGCGTGGCGGTGCGGTGGTAGACGTCGCCGGTGTACCCGACCGAGGCGAGCTCGCGCAGCACGGTGAAGCCGCGGCCGCCGAGCTCCGGGTCGGCGGCGACGAGGTCGGCGACCCAGTCGTTGATGGCGGGGGTGTCGCGCATGTAGGCGGGCGACAGCCCGCGCAGGAACCCCATGTTCTGGATCGCGAGCGCCACCTTGACGTAGTGGCGGCCGGGCCGCGTGAGGTTGAACAGGGTGCGGATCGACTGCTGCGGCTGGTACTCGTCGGCGCCCGGCCCGAGCGGGACGAGGTCGCCGCGCGCGACGTCGGCCGCGAACGTGATGGGCACGCGGTGCTCCCACTGCCACGGGTGCACGGGCAGGTAGAGGTAGTCGGCCGGGTCGAGGCCGCGCGCGGCGAGCCGCTCGGCGAACGCGGCGCGCTCGTCGGGCGTGAGCTCGGCCCCGTAGTGCGTCTCCTCGTCGAGCCCGGCACCGAGCGCGAGGTGGGTGTGCTCGCGCCGCGCAGCGAGCCACAGCAGCCGCACGCGGCCCCCGTTCTCGGGCGCGTACGCGCGGTACTCCGCGAGGCCGAACCCGATGCGCCCGTTGTTCGCGACGAACCCCGGGTGCCCCTCCGTCATGGCCGCCTCGACCTGCTGGAACGACGCGCCGAGGAGGTCGGTGGCGCTCGGACCGCCGGTGCGCTCGTACCGCTCGAGCTTCGCCGTCGCGCTCGCGAGCGTGGACGACACCTCCTCGAGGTAGGTGGCGAGCAGGTCGTCCGGGATGCGCAGGTCGGGCTGGAGCTCGACGACGAGGTCGAGCGCGTCGACCGGCAGCTCACGCCGCGCGCTCGTGCCGCCCGTACCCGCGCGGTCGCCCGTACCCGCAGGGTCACCCGCCTCGGCCGTCCGGTTCGCCGCGCCGTGCCCGGCCTGCGCGGTGCGCCGGATCGACGCCTCGTCGAGCACCCAGTGCTCGAGCGCGTACCGCCGCGCGACGAACCGGTACTCCACCGAGCCGTCCGCGACGGGCAGCACGTACTGCCCCGGCCCGTCGGCATCGACCGGCCAGACCTCCGCGCGCGGCGCGAGCAGCCGCTCGTGGGTGAGCTCGGCGATCGTCTTCGCGACGAGGTGGCGGTGCGCGCGCTCGGCGAGGTCGGGGCGCAGGTGCGGGGCGTGGTCGACGCCGTCTCCCAGCGGGCTCGCGTCGAGGTCGGCGCGCGTCGCGACGGCGAGGTGCGCCGTCTTGCCGGGCAGCTCCACCTCGCGCAGCACGCGGAACCCGGCCGCGGCGTTCTTCGCCACGATCGCGGCGTTGCGCACGTCCGGCTCGACGACGACACGGCGGGCGCCACGTCCCGCGGGGTCGAGGCAGAACCGCACGACGGCGCCCATCACCGCCGAGGTGAACCCGCCGCGCGCGGGCCCGGCCGGGGGCGCGACGAGCAGGTGCATCCCGACGTCGCCCGGCTCCAGGAGCGCGACGGCCGCGGGGACGTCGGCGAGCGTGACGCGCGCCGGGTCGTACGTCTCCACGAGGAACGACGGCACGCCGTCGACCCGGCCGAGCCACGCGTCCTGGTGCGGGTCGGCGCGGACCCCCGCGAGGTAGTCCCGCACGCCGTCGACGTCGAGGTGGCCCAGCTGCCAGAACGCCGAGCGGGGGTGCGCGAGCCAGCCCTGCACGAGCGCGGCGTCGCGCACCGGGTCGACCGCCTCGAACGAGACCTCCGCGCGGCCGCTGCCGAGCCGGACCCGCACCGCGAAGGCGGCGCCCGGGCTCGCGCTCGTCGCCGGGGCGGGCGACGGCGCGGCCGCCGTCGTCGCGGTGGGGGCGCTCATCGGGCCTCCCCTGCCGTGCGCCCGGCCGCCGCTGCGTCCGCGGTGCGCGACGCGGCCGGAGGCGGGGCGGCGGCGGGGCCGGCGTCGTCGGGCAGGCCGAACGTCTGGAACGCGATGCGCTCCTCCACCGGGTACACCTCGCGGCCCGTGACGGTGCGCAGCACGACGGCGTTGCGCCACGCGGCGAACCCGAGGTCCGGGGCGGTGATGCCGTGCGTGTGCTCCTCGCCGTTGAGCACGTGGACGCGGCGCGCGTCGTCGACCGTGTAGTCGCGCGCGACGTCGAACCGCCCGAGCTCGTCGAACCGGAGCAGGTGGCGCACCGGGTCGAGGAACGCCGGGACGGAGGCGGCGTAGCCGGTCGCGACGACGAGCGCGCGCGTGCGGCGCTCGACCTCCCGCCCGAGCTGCGCGTGCCGCAGGCGCAGCACGTACTCCCCGGCCGACCCCGCCGCGTCGGGCTCCCCGGGGACGCCCGCGTCGTCGCGCCCGCGGACGGCCGGCTCGTACCGCGCGGCGACGACCTCGGTGTCGGTGAGCAGCGTCGTCGGCACCGGGCGGTCCAGGCTCAGGCGGTACAGCGCGTCGTAGATCTCGTCCACGAGGTCGCCGCTGATCCCCTTGTACAGGCCCCGCTGCTCGCGGCCGAGGAGCTGGCGCAGCTCGAGCGGCAGCGCGTGGAAGTGGTCGGTGTACTCCGGCGACGTCATCTCGAGCGTGAGCTTCGTGTACTCCATGGGGAAGAAGCGCGGCGAGCGCGTCACCCAGTCGAGCCGGTAGCCGGGGCGCCGCGCGTCGCCGTGCACGCCGTCGAGCAGGTCGCGGTAGACCTCGGCGGCCGACTGGCCGCTGCCCACGACCGTCACCGAGCCCGCGGCCGCGAGCGCGTCGCGGTGCGGCAGGTACTGCGCGCTGTGCACGAGCGGCCCGGCGCCCGGGTGCTCGCCGCGCGCGACCTCGTCCGCGAGCGTCCGCAGCGCGGGCGGCAGCACCGGCGACGTGCCGACGCCGAGCACGAGGTGGCGGCCCCGGTGCTCCTCGGTACCCGTGACGGCGCCGTCCGCGTCGAGGACCTCGGCCCGCACGACGAACGCGTCGGCGGCCGGGTCGTGCTCGACGGCGACGACGCGCCGCGACCAGCGCAGCGAGCCCAGGCGGGCCGCGACCCAGCGGCAGTACGCGTCGTACTCGGCGCGCAGCGGGTAGAACGACTCCCGGATGTAGAACGGGTAGAGCCGGCCCGTGGCCTTGAGGAACGCGAGGAACGAGTACGGCGACGTCGGGTCCGCCATCGTGACGAGGTCGGCGAGGAACGGGACCTGGATCGTCGCCCCCTCGATCATCATCCCGGGGTGCCAGCGGAACTCGGGCGCCGCGTCGAGGAACACGGCGTCGACGTCGTCGAGGGGCGCGGACAGCGCCGCGAGCCCGAGGTTGAACGGCCCGATCCCCACGCCGACGACGTCGCGCACGCGCGCCGGGTCGTGGGGCGCCGGGTCGTGGGGCGCTCGGGCGGGGCCGCTCGTCGTGGGGGCAGTCGTGGTCATCGGGTCACCGCCCCGGCGGTCGCGAGGGACGCCACGAGGTCCGCGGCGTGCGTCGCGACGTCGTCGTCGTGCAGCAGCTCGTCGCGCTCGACGAGCGCCTGGGCCGTCGTGCGCACGAGGTCGAGCACGTGGCGCACGTCCGCGAGCGTCACGGTCGGGTTGAGCAGCGTGAGCTTGAGGCACGGGACGCCGTCGAGCACGGTCTTGGCGACCACCGCGCGACCGGACTCGAACAGCACGCGCCGCACGAGCGGCACGAGGCGGTCCGCGTGCGCCGCGGACAGCCCCGGCGGCTCGTAGCGGAACAGGACCGTGGACAGGTCCGTGCGGCCGAGCACGCGCAGCTCGGGGTCGTCCGCGAGGTCGGCGTGCACCTGCGCGGCGAGGTCGCACACGGCGTCGACCATCGCGCCGACCCCGCCGGGGCCGAGCGCGCGCAGCGTCGTCCAGAGCTTGAGCGCGTCGAAGCGGCGCGTCGTCTGGAGCGACACGTCGACCTGGTTCGGCTCGGCGTTCTCGCGCGGGTTGAGGTAGTCCGCGTGGTGCGCGACGCGCTCCAGGTCGGCGCGCTCGCGCACGAGCAGCGCGCTCGCGGACACGGGCTGGAAGAACGCCTTGTGGTAGTCGACGGTCACCGACCGCGAGCGCTCGATGCCGTCGAGCAGGTGCCGGCGCGTCGGGGACACGAGGAGGCCGCACCCGTAGGCGGCGTCGACGTGCAGCCACACGTCGGCCGCGTCGCACACGTCCGCGACCGCGGCGAGCGGGTCGACGCAGCCGCGGTCGGTCGTGCCGGCGGTCGCGACGACCGCCATGACCACGTCGCCCGCGGCGTGCACCGCGGCGACCGCGGCCGCGAGCGCCGCGGGCACGACCCGGCCGTCGGCGTCGGCCTCGACCCGCACGACCGCGTCGTCGGCGAGCCCGAGCAGGAGGGCCGAGCGCGCGACGCTGAAGTGGCTCGACCCTGCGGCCAGGACGCGCAGGCGCGGCAGGACGGCCGAGCGTCCGAGCCCGTCGCGGGCCGCGCGCTCGACGGCGCGCTCGCGGGCGAGGAAGAGCGCGTGAAGGTTGGACTGGGTGCCGCCCGACGTGAGGACGCCGTCGCCGGCGGCGTAGCCGACGCGGCCCGCGGTCCAGGCGACGAGGCGGCGCTCCATGAGGGTCGCGACGGTCGACTGGTCGTACGTGTCGACGGACGTGTTGATCGCGGCGAGCAGGGCCTCGGCCCCGACGGCGGGCAGCGCGACCGGACAGTTGAGGTGCGCTGCGTAGGCGGGGTGGTGGAACCACACGGCGTGGGTCGCGTAGAGGTCGGCGGCCTCCCGCAGCGCCGCGTCGGTCCCGACGCCGGGGCCGTCGAGGTCGGCGGCGTCGACGAGCGCCGCCAGGTGCGTGCGGCTCGCGCCGGACCAGGGCTGGTCGACGGCGGCCACGCGCGCGGCGACGTCGTCCACCACGGCGTGCAGGGTGCTCGCGTAGGCGCCCGCGGTCGCGCCGGTGAGCAGCGCGGGGGCGGTCGGGGTACCGTGCGCGGGCGCGCCGGATCGTGCTGAGAGCATGCGAGGCTCCAGGACGGGGAGAGGACCGCCACGGACCGCGGCGGGGCAACCTGAGGTTTGCCTTGCCTAACCTAGCGTAGCGCGGTTTCGCGTCAAGAGTGACCTGCACCACGTCCGCCGTGGACGCGCGGCCACGGTGGGGAGAGGATGGCAGTCGCCCGTCCTGGTGCCCGAGGAGGCCGTGTGGAACCCACCGTCGCGTCGACCCGCCCCGCCCTCGTCACCGTGGACGACGACCCCGGGGTCTCGCGCGCGGTCGCGCGGGACCTGCGCCGCCGCTACGGCGACCGGTACCGGATCGTGCGCGCCGAGTCCGGTGCCGAGACGCTCGCGGCGCTGCGCGAGCTCGCGCTGCGCGGCGAGGACGTGGCCGTCGTCCTCGCCGACCACCGCATGCCCGGCATGACGGGCGTCGAGCTGCTCGAGCAGGCGATGGACCTCTTCCCCGCGGCGCGGCGCGTCCTGCTCACCGCCTACGCGGACACCGAGGCCGCGATCGAGGCGATCAACGTCGTCGACCTCGACTACTACCTGCTCAAGCCGTGGGACCCGCCCGAGGAGAAGCTCTACCCCGTCGTGGACGCCCAGCTCGAGGCGTGGTCCGCGACCGACCGCCGCCGGCCCGCCGAGACCGTCGTCGTCGGGCACCGGTGGTCGGCGCGCTCGTCGCAGGTGCGCGAGTTCCTCGCGCGCAACCGCGTCCCCTACCGGTGGTACCCGTCCGAGTCCGCCGAGGGGGCGCGCCTGCTCACCGCCGCGCAGGCCGACGGCGAGACCCTCCCCCTCGTCGTCACGCCCGAGGGCGAGCCCCTCGTCGCGCCCGACGACGCGACGCTCGCCGAGCGCGTCGGGCTCGCCACGCGCCCCGCGGCCGACTTCTACGACCTCGTCGTCGTGGGCGGCGGGCCCGCGGGGCTCAGCGCGGCGCTGTACGGGGCGTCGGAAGGGCTGCGCACGGTGCTCGTCGAGCGCACCGCGACCGGCGGCCAGGCCGGCCAGAGCTCCCGCATCGACAACTACCTCGGCTTCCCCGACGGGATCTCGGGCGCCCAGCTCGCCGAGCGCGCGCGCCGCCAGGCCGTGCGGTTCGGCGCCGAGATCGTCACGACGCGCGACGCCGTCGAGCTCGACGTCGACGGCCCGGCGCGCTCGGTGCGGTTCCCCGACGGCACGTCGATCGACGCGCACACCGTCATCCTCGCCTCCGGCGTCTCCTACCGGCTGCTCGACGGCCCGGGCCTCGCCGACCTCGTGGGCCGCGGCGTCTTCTACGGCTCGGCGCTCACCGAGGCGTCCGCGTGCCAGGACCAGGAGGTGTACGTCGTCGGGGGCGCGAACTCCGCCGGGCAGGCGGCGCTCTACCTCGCGCGCGAGGCCAAGCAGGTGACGCTCGTCGTGCGCGGCGACTCGCTCGCCCGGTCCATGTCGTCCTACCTCGTCGAGCAGGTCGAGGCCCACCCGCGCGTGCGGGTCCTCACCCGCACGGAGGTCGTCGCGGCGTCGGGCGACGACCACCTGGAGCACCTCGAGCTGCGCGACCTCGACGCCGGCACGACGTCGCGCGTCGAGTGCGGGTGGGCGTTCGTGTTCATCGGCGCCGCGCCCCGCACCGACTGGCTCGACGGCGTCGTCGCGCGCGACCCCCGCGGGTTCGTGCTCGCGGGACCCGACCTCCTGCACGACGGCGCCCCGCCCGCCGGGTGGACGCTCGACCGCCCGCCCTACCACCTGGAGACGTCCGTGCCCGGCGTGTTCGCCGCCGGGGACGTGCGCGCGGAGTCGGCCAAGCGCGTCGCGTCCGCCGTCGGCGAGGGCGCCATGGCCGTCATGCTCGTCCACCGCTACCTCGAACAGCTCTGACCCCGACCCGCCCCGCTCCCGCCGACAACACCGACGACATAGCCCCGACGACACAGCCCCGACCGACCCGGAGGCGACACCGTGACCAGCACCGAGGACCCCACCACGACCCCGCCCGCGGGCGGCGCGAGCACCGCGCCCGGCACCGCCGCGGCCGCCGCCGCGCGCGGCTGGCTGCCGTGCGACGTCGACGAGCTGCGCGCCACGTTCCTGTTCGAGCACCTCACCGACGACCAGCTCGCCTGGCTGTGCGCGACGGGCCACGTCGAGCGACACGACGCGGGCTGGCTGCTGCACGAGGGCGCGCCCGCCGAGGCGTTCTACGTCCTGCTCGACGGCGGCGTCGCGCTCTACCGGCGCGTCGGCGAGGACGAGGTCGAGGTCTCGCGCACCCGTCAGGTCGGGGTCTACCTGGGCGCCTGGAACGCCTACCTCGGCGACCGGCTGCCCCAGACCTACCTGCACTCGGCGCGCGCGCTCGAGCCCTCGCGCTTCTTCGTGCTCGCGGCGCCCGACTTCGCCAAGCTCATGACCGAGTGGTTCCCCATGGCGGTGCACCTGCTCGAGGGCGTGTTCTGGGGCACGCGCGACGCGCAGCAGCTCGTCGGGCAGCGCGAGCGGCTGCTCGCGCTCGGGTCCCTGTCCGCGGGCCTCACCCACGAGCTCAACAACCCCGCCGCGGCCGCCGTGCGCGCCACCGGGACCCTGCGCGAGCGCGTCGCCGCCATGCGGCACAAGCTCGCGCTCATCGCCGACGGCCCCTATGACCGCGCCACGCTCGCCGAGCTGATCCGGCTCCAGGAGGAGGCGCTCGAGCGGTACGCGGACACGCGCACCGCGGACGCCGTCGGCGCACTGGAGACCTCCGACCTCGAGGACCGCCTCACCGACTGGCTCGACGACCACGGCCTGCCCGAGGGGTGGCGGGTCTCCCCCGCGCTCGTCCAGGCCGGCATCGACGAGCCGTGGCTCGACCGCGTCGCCGGACGGGTCGACGCCGGCGCGCTCACCGGCGCGGTGAGCTGGCTCGCGTACACCATCGAGACCGAGCAGCTCATGGCCGAGATCGAGGACGCCACCGTGCGCATCTCCTCCCTCGTCGGCGCCGCCCGCCAGTACTCCCAGCTCGACCGGGCGCCGTTCCGGCCCGTGGACCTGCGGGAGCTGCTCGACTCCACCCTGACGATGCTCGACCACACCCTCGACGGCGTCGACGTCGTGCGCCGCTACGACCCCGACCTGCCCCCCGTGCCCGTGTACGCCGCCGAGCTCAACCAGGTGTGGACCAACCTCGTCGAGAACGCCGCCCAGGCCATGGCCGGCACCGGCACCCTCACCGTCACCACCCGGCGCGTCGACGACCACGCCGAGGTCGAGGTCGCCGACACCGGCCCCGGGATCCCCGACGACGTGCGCCCGCGCATCTTCGAGCCGTTCTTCACGACCAAGCCCGTCGGCCAGGGCACCGGGCTCGGCCTCGACATCTCGTGGCGCATCGTCGTCAACAAGCACCACGGCGACCTCGCCGTGACGTCCGTGCCGGGCGACACGCGGTTCGTCGTGCGGCTCCCGCTCGAACCCGCGCCCGTCCCTACCTCGCCCATCTCGCCCACCTCGCCCGACGCGCCCGACGGCCGCCCGTGACGGCCGCCCCCGCGGCCGGGACCTCGCCCGTCGGCGAGGAGCGCCACGCCTCCTGGCTCGAGCTGTTCTTCGACCTCGTCGTCGTCGCGGGCATCGGCATGCTCGCCCACCTCCTCCAGGAGGACCACGACGGCGGCGGGCTCGCGCTCTACGTCGTGGCGTACACGGCCTTCTGGCTCGTGTGGGCGTGCTTCACCACGTACGGCAACGTCGCGGGAGAAGGCGCGCGGTCCCTGCCGATCCTCGCCGGGATGGCCGCGCTCGCCGTGATGATCGCCGCCGTCCCCGGCATCCACGACGAGCACGCCCGCGCGTTCGCCGTCGCCTACGTCGTGGGCCGCCTCGTGGCCGCACGCCCGTGGCGGCGCACGACCGTCGTCGTGGACCTGCCCGTCGTGCAGGCGCTCGCCGGCGTCGTGCCGTGGGTCGTGTCGTGGTGGGCCGACGGTCAGACCCGGTACGTGCTGTGGGGCGTCGGCCTCGCGATCGACCTGCTGCTGCTCCTCACGCTCTCGGGCGAGCGGCTCGTGCGGCGCGCGCAGGAACGCCTCGACGAGGTCCGCGAGCGCCGGGGCCGGGGTCGTGCGCTCGGCGGCCGTCGTGCACGACCGGGCGCGCCGGACCGCGGGCGGCGGCGCGACCTGGAGGTCCCGACGACGGTCGACGCCGCCGCGAGCGACGTGCCCCACCTCGGCGAGCGGCTCGGCCTGTTCGTCATCATCGTGCTCGGCGAGGGCCTCATCCAGGCGATCGACGCCGCGAGCGAGGCCGAGTGGGACCGCACCCTGCTCGTGGCCGGCGCGGGGGCGTTCACCCTGCTGGTCGGGCTCTGGGCGCTCACGGTGCGCTCCGGGTACGCGGGCGTGGCGCTCCTGCGCCCGGCAGGCGTGCCGCCCCGGGTCGCGTGGTTCCTGCACCTCGTGACGACGGGGGCCCTCGCCACGCTCGCGGGCGCGCTCGGCGGCGTGCTGGACCGCCCGGCGCGCGCCCTCGAGCCGGCCGAGCTCGCGCTGCTCGTCGGAGCGTTCGCCGTCCACGGCCTGGTGTCCGCGGGCGTCCACGCCGTGCTGCGCGACGTCCGCACCGCGCTGGTCCTCGCCGTTCCCGTCGCGTCCGCGGGGGCGGTCGCCGCGCTCGCGGGCGGGTCGGTCTCGGCCGCCGGGCTCGTGTGGGTCCTGTCGGGCGCGCTGCTCGTCCAGCTCTCGGGTGCGGTGCGCGCACGCCGTGTGGCGCCGACAGCGCCGTCGGGCCCGACGGCGGCGGGGACGGCGGCGGGGACGGCGGCGGAGACGGACGCGCGGGACGACACCTGACGCCTCCCGGGCGCAAAACCGTGGACGTCGCGCGCTCGCGGGCATAGCCTCGTGGCGTCCGGTCGACACCCGCCCGGACGCTCGACCATGACGACCGGTGAAGGGCAGGTGGACCCGCGTGACGCACGAGTGGTCCGTCGACCCGTCCCGAAGGGCGCTCCTCAGGTAGACGACGTGCGTCGTCCACCTGCAGAGCCGTCCTGGGGCACCGTCCTGGGGCGGCTCTCGTCGTCCCGGGGCACGGCACGCGAACGCACGACAGGAGGAGCGACGATGAGCGAGGTGGTCATCTACAACCTCGGCGGCAGCCAGGTGCTCGGCCGCGTGTCGTTGCGCCACGCGATCCGCATGCTGCACCGGCAGGTCGCCGAGGTGCTGGAGGCCGTCGAGGGCGAGACGTTCGGGCCCTACCAGCGGCCCCGGTCGGTCGCGCTCGTGCGGTACGTGCACGCGCGCTGGGTGTACGAGCGGCAGGGCCGGGTGCCGTACTCGCGCGCCGCGCTCCTGCGCCGCGACCGCTACCGGTGCGCGTACTGCGGCGGCACCGCGACGACGATGGACCACGTCGTCCCGCGGTGCCAGGGCGGCACGACGACGTGGCTCAACGCCGTCGCCGCGTGCGAGCCGTGCAACGCGGCCAAGGGTGGGCGCACGCCCGAGCAGGCGGGTCTGTCGCTCCTGTCGAGACCGTTCGAGCCCGCGTTCCGTGACATCTACCCGTCGGCGCCCGCCCCGCGCAGACGCTGACGGGTCTCCGGCCGGCGCGCCCGGCCGGTCACGGGCGGCCCGGCCGGTGGCAGTGACACCGGCCGGGCCGGCCGCGTGGTGCGGTCCTGCGACCGCGACCGCGCCCGCGGCGGCGTCCGGGACACCGGCCGCGCCCCTCCCTCCAGGTGGAGCCGGTCCGCGCCGCGCACCCACCTCGGGTCCCGGGCCGCGCGAGGGAGCCCACGATGGCGACGGTCCGGATCGGGACGTTCAACGTCGAGAACCTGTTCGAGCGGCCGCGCGCGATGGCGGGCCCGCTGACCGCGGGGAACGCGGTCCTGGCGGCGCACGCCCGGGTCAACGCCCTGATCGCCGAGGACCGGTACGGCCCTGACGTCCGCGCCGAGATCCTGGAGCACCTGGAGACGCTCGGCCTGCTGCGCGCCGACGCCGCCGCGCTCGCGGTGCTGCGCCAGGTGCGGGGGCGGCTCGTGCGCCGCACCGGGTCGCAGGCCGCCGGGACGGCCCGCACCGAGGTGGTCGCGACCGGGCGGGGCGACTGGGTCGGCTGGGTCGACCTCGTCAAGGACCGGGTCGACGAGCTCGCGATGGCCCACACGGCACGCGTCGTGGCCGACGTCGGTGCCGACGTCCTCGCCGTCGTCGAGGCGGAGAGCCGCGTCGCGCTGAAGCGGTTCACCGACGCGGGCGTCACCCGCTCCGGGCGCGCGCTCTACCCGCACGTCATGGTCATCGACGGCAACGACGACCGCGGGATCGACGTCGGGCTGCTCACGCGGCGACCGTACGAGATCGGGACGGTGCGCTCCCACGTCGACGACCGGGACTCGCGCGGACGCCTCGTCTTCGGCCGTGACTGCCCCGAGTACGTCGTCGCGCTGCCGGGCGGCGGCACGCTCACCGTGCTCGTCAACCACTTCAAGTCCAAGGGGTACGGGACGCAGGCCGAGTCGGACGCGACCCGGCGCCGCCAGGCGACCCGCACCGCGGCGATCTATGCGGGTCTGCGCGCCCGCGGCGAGGAGCACGTCGTGGTCGTCGGCGACCTCAACGACACACCGGGGTCGGTGCCGCTGCGCCCGCTCCTCGAGGGGACCGACCTGCGCGACGTGAGCGTGCACCCGGACTTCCGGGGCGACGGGCGTCCCGGGACGTACGGCAACGGGACCGCGAGCCAGAAGATCGACTACGTCCTGCTCTCCCCCGCGCTGTTCGAGCGCACCGTCGGCGGGTCGGTCTTCCGCCGGGGCGTGTGGGGCGGGAAGGACGGGACCCTGTTCCCGCACTACGACACGATGACCTCGCCCGTGCACGCGGCGTCCGACCACGCCGCCCTGTGGGCCGACGTCGACCTCGCGTGACGGGCCCGGCCGGGCGCCCGGGGCGGTGGGCGCCCGGCCGGGGCGTCAGTCCGCGCGGGCGAGGGCGATCGTCGTGGAGCCGCGCTGGCCGGCCTCGTAGAACATGTGCAGGCGGCCGTCGACCTCCACGAACGACGGCGCCGCGGCGCGCCCGTGGTCCGGTGCGGCGGACCCCGAGTCGTACAGGACCCCGAGGTGGTCCTCGCGGTCGAAGCTCGTCCCCACGCGCGCGACGTGGATGTTGCCCGAGCCCGCGTGGTAGACGACGTGGCCCCCGCCGTTGCGCGACCAGTAGTGCGCCCCGGAGACCTGGCCGCCCTCCCCGGCCGCAGGCGTGATGAGCGGCTCCGGCTTGACCTGCCAGCCGGACGTCAGCGACTGCGACCAGCCGACGTAGATCTTGCGCGTCCCGCCGTGGTTGCCCATCAGCAGCATGACGTAGACCCCCGACTGCGTCGGGTGCGGGAAGACGCGCGCGTACGACGTCTCGCTCACGCCCGGGAGCATGTACGTCCCCACGACCCGGTTGTGGTACGTGAAGCTGCGGCCGTCGGCGGAGCTCGCGACCCGGGTCGTGTGGTTCTCGCCGTGGAAGAACAGGTAGATCCGGCGGTCCGCCGGGTTCCAGAACGCGTCAGGGCTCGACACGTGGCTCACGTCGAAGCCCGCCCACGTGCGCGGGATGATCGGGTTGGCGGGGTGCTCGCGCCACGGGCCGGTGACGGAGTCCGCGTAGGCCAGGCAGATGCCGCCCGGGGCGTCGTGCGGGGCGTAGTACATGTACCAGCGGCCGAGCGGGTTCTCGACGCGCCCGGCGACGTACCGGACCGAGGGGAAGATCAGCTCGTTCGTCGGGTTGTACCGCAACGTGCTCCGGTCGAGCGGCTGCCCGAGGTAGCGGAAGGTCGGGAAACCGGGCACCGCCGCGTGCGCGGGTGCCGGGGCGGCGATGCCGCCCACGGTGCCGGCGAGCGCGCCGGTCGCGGTCGCCGCGCCGAGCACGACGGCACCGCGCAGGAGCGCGCGACGGGTCAGGGGACGAGGGACGGGTGGGCGAGGGTCGTCCGGCATGCTGCCTCCACGGTGAGAGAGCGGGTGGGACGGCAGCCACTCTCACGACGGCCCGTGACCAGGGTCAACACGATAATGAGAACTGCCGAACGGCCCGACGGCGGGCGCCGTCCGGGAGCGGACCGACCCGGAGGCCGCCCGCCGACCGATGAGTCCGCGCGCCGCCCCGGGTCTCCCCCTCGACCGCGCAACAGGGACGAGGAGGATCCATGGCCAAGGTGATCGCCGGGGCGACGGTGTCGCTCGACGGGTTCGTGCAGGACGCCGCCGGGAGCAGCGCCGCGCTCTACGCGGACTTCGACACGCTCGTGGGCAGCGACTACATGCGCCGGCTCCAGGACGAGACCGGCGCCGTGCTCATGGGGCGACGGACCTTCGACGGCGCCGAGGACCCCGACAGCTACGCGGAGGACTACGAGTTCCAGGCACCGATCTTCGTCGTGACGCACCACCCGCTGCCCGTCGCGCCGCGCCGCAACGAGCGGCTGTGGATCGAGTTCGTCACCGACGGCGTCGAGGAGGCGGTGCGCCGCGCCGTCGAGGCCGCCGGCGACCGCGACGTGACGTTCGTGGGCGGCGCAGACCTCTTCCGCCAGCTCCTCGCGGCGGACCTCGTCGACGAGCTCGCCGTCGACGTCATGCCGGTGCTGCTCGGCGGCGGCGTCCGGCTGTTCGACGGCGGCGTCCCCGCCACCCTGGAGAAGGTGAGCGTCGACGAGGTGGGCGTCCGCACCGCGCTGCGCTACCGGGTCGTGCGCGACCGCTGATCCGGCTCAGGCGCTCAGCCGCTCGGCGGGGCGAGCCGCCGGGGTCCCGGGTCCCGCGTCCCGCTGCGCACGGGCGAGGACCGCGAGCGGGTCCCGCGCGAGGTCGGCGACCGGCTGCCCCGTCTCCCGGCTGAGGGCGCGCAGCAGGCCGGCGCGCGTCGCGTAGCCGGCGGCGCGCGCCGCCGCGTCCAGCTGCGAGCCGCCGCGCAGGCGCGCGATCGCGACGTTGAGGTGGGCGCGCGTGCGCCAGCGCCCGAACGGGAGCCCCGTCTCCTCGACGAAGAGCCGCTGGACGTGGCGCGCGCTCGCGTGCCGTCGGTCGGCGAGCTCGTCGAGCGTCGCACCCCCGCGCCGGGCGTCCTCGGCCACGGCGCGCGCGACCGGGTGCGACGGGAGCGTCAGCACGAAGTGGTCGCCCGTGACCCCGCGGAGCACCTCCTCGAGGGCCGCGCGGAACGGCGCGACCTGCTCCGGGGTCGCCGGGCCCGCGCAGAGCACGGCGGTCAGGACGTCCGTGACGGCCGGCACGACGCCGAGCCGGTGCACCCGGACGGGGGGCTCGACGCCCGGCGAGAGCACCGGCCCCAGGGCCATCGCCCCGCCCGGCAGGCGCACGGAGTGCGGCACGCCGGGGGCGAGCCACACGCTCTCGTGCGTGCGCAGGGTCAGGGGCGCGCCGTCGGCCACGAGCTCCGCGGTGCCCGCGACGACGTGGACCAGGTGCGGCTCGTCGTGCGCGTGGGTGTCGTGGCCGAGGAAGCGGACGGCGTTCTCCGGGACGACGGCGCCCAGCGCGGTCGGGGTCATGCGGCGCTCCTCTCCTCGGCCGGACCCCTCCGGTCCGGCCGTCCTGCGGGACGACCTCGGACGTGTCCCGCGGCGCACCGTGCAGACGTATCGTGCCCGGTCGTGTCGCGTCCGGGAGCGTCCGTGTCATGTCCGGACACGGCACGGCGCGTAGGTGTGGTTAGCCTAACCTCGCGAGGTGCGCCCCGGTGACGCCGTGCGGCCCCCGCGTCCCTGCTCCCGAGTGCGAGGTCCCATGCTGCCGTCCCGCCGTCCCACCCGCCGCCCCCTCACCGCGCTGGCCGCGCTCGTCGCCGCCGCGACGCTCACACTCTCCGCGTGCTCGGGCGGCACCACCACGTCCGACGCCGGGGCCGAGGGTTCAGATACGCCCACCGGCTCGTCCGCGGCCGAGCGCGTCGTCGCCACGGACCAGGGCGACGTCACCGTCCCGACGGACCCGCAGCGCGTCGTCGTGCTCAACCACGCGCTCGCCGGGTACCTCTACGCGCTCGACGTCCCGGTCCTCGCCACCGTGCCCGAGGTGACCGACGACCCCGAGCCGGCCTTCTCCCCGCTCTGGGCGCAGGAGGCCGAGGCCGACGGCACGGAGCTCCTGGAGTGGAGCGCCGACGGCTTCAACCTCGAGGCGATCCTCGCGCTCGAGCCCGACCTCATCGTCGGTGGCGGGTGGGGCTTCCCGCTCAAGCAGGCGACGGACGTCTACGACGGCCTGAGCCAGATCGCCCCGACCGTCCTCGTGAGCGGCACGTACACGACCTGGCAGAAGCAGCTCGCGTTCCTCGCGGAGGACGTGTTCGACGACGTGGAGACCTCCGAGGAGCTCGCCGCCGGGTACGAGGACCGGCTCACGGAGGTGCGCGACGCGATCACCGTGCCCACGGGCGAGACGGCGTTCCTCGCCCGCACGGCGGAGGGCACCACGTACGCCCTCCAGGAGGGCGAGGGGCTGCCCGCGATCTTCGAGCGGCTCGGGTTCGCGGTCCAGCCGATCCAGGAGCAGACCGGGGCCGAGCCGTACACGCCGGGCGGTGACATGTTCGAGGTGTCGGCCGAGCAGGTGACGTCGGTCGTCACGGCGCCGAACGTGTTCGTCATCGGCTTCAACGGCGCGGAGGTCGACCTCGACGCGCTCGCTGCCGACCCGGTGTTCGCCGCGCTGCCGTCGTTCGCCGCCGGCACCGCGCACGAGCTGCCCACGTGGACGATCCGCAGCGACTACCACGAGGCGATGGCCCTGCTCGACGTCGTCGAGGAGCAGTTCTCCTGATGGCCCAGCACCGCCTGCGCACCCACCCCCTCGTCCTGCGGCGCGTCGAGGTCGCGCGCGTCGTCGACGTCACGCCCCGCATGCGCCGCGTGACGCTCGTCGGGCCGGAGCTCGGCGCGTTCGAGCGCGACGGCATGCCGATGCCGGCGTTCGACGCCCCGGGGTTCGACGACCACGTGAAGCTCGTCCTCGCGTCCGACGGCGACGTCGCGTCCGCGCTGCCCGTGCAGCGCGCGCACGGCATCGACTGGCCGCCCGCGCCGAACCGGCAGGGTCGCGACTACACGCCGCGCCGCTGGGACCCGGTGGCGGGCGAGCTCGACCTCGACCTCGTGCTGCACGGCGACGGGCCCGCCGCCGCGTGGGCCGGGGCGGCGCGCCCCGGCGACGCCCTGTGGTTCGTCGGCCCCAAGGCCTCCACCGTGTGGCCCGAGGACGTCGACTGGGCCCTGCTCGCGGGCGACGAGACGGCGCTGCCCGCGATCGGCCGCTTCCTCGACGAGCGTCCTGTCGACGTGCCCGTGCAGGTCGTCGTGACGGTCGGCGACGCGTCCGCGCGCCAGGACCTCGCGCTGCGCGACGGTGACACCGTCCGCTGGGTCGTCGCTCCGGAGGGCGACCGCGTCGCGCTCAGCGAGGCGGTGCGCGCGATCACGTGGTGGCCCGGGCGCGTCTACGCGTGGGCCGCGAGCGAGAGCCGGGCCCTGCTGCCGGTGCGCCGCCACCTCACGCGCGAGCGCGGCGTGCCCCGCACGCACGTCGACGTCACCGGGTACTGGCACGCGCAGCCGGCGCCCTCGGGCGCGAACCCGGGCGACACCGCGGGCAGCCCCGTCGGCGACACCGCGGGCGGCGTCCCGGGCAGCACCGCGAGCGACGCGCCCGGCAGCATCGCGACCGGCACCGCCCCCGCCGCGCAGCCCGCGGGCGTGCCGTCCCCCGTGCCGTGGTTCGCGACGCGCGCCGCGCTGCAGCTCGGGCTGCTCGACGCGCTCGGCGACGGCCCGCGCGACGTCGCGGCGCTCGCCGAGGCGGCCCGCGTCGCGCCCGCGGCGGTCCGGGTCCTCGTGGACGTCCTCGCGGCGTCGGGGGTCGTGACCGCCGACGGCGACAAGGTGGCCCTGGCCGACGCCGGCGACGACCTCCTCGACGACGAGCACGCGCGCGAGGAGTACGAGGGCCTCGAGGCCGACGCGGTCCTCGCGCTCGCCGCGCTCGCCCCGGCGCTGCGCGAGGACGCCCCGGCGTGGGCGCGCTCGCGCGGCCGGACCCTGCGCGCAGAGGTCGAGGCCGACGCCGACCTCGCCGCGGAGGTCGTCGAGGGCGCCGACGTCCTGCCGTACGTGCTCACCGGCCTCCCGACGTGGCCCGTGTGGTCGGGCGCGCGGTCGGTGGCCGTCGGAGGGCCGGGGGCGCTCGTCGTGGCCGACCTGCTCGCGGACGTGCCCGGCGAGCGCACGGCGACGCTCGTCGAGGACCCGGTGCCGCTCGCTGTCCTGCGCGGGCAGGCCGGCACGGGCTCGCCCCACGCCTCGTCCGGCTCCTGGCCCGGCGCCGACCTGGCCGTGTGCGCGCTCGGGACCGGGCACCGCACCGACGACGAGGTGGTCGCGCTCCTCGCCGCGATGGGGGCGGCCGCGCGTCGGGCCGTGCTCGTCGAGGACCTCACGCCCGACGGCCTGAGCCCGCACGCGCACGAGCACGCGCTGCTGTCCCTCGCGACGACGGGGTCCGGACCGCGCACGCCCGACGACGTGGCGCGGCTCGCGGCGCGCGCCGGGTGGCGCGTCGTCGGGCACGACGCCCTCGGCTGGGGCGTCGCGCGGGTCGAGCTCGCCCGCTGACCCGCGGCACGGCGGGGCGGACCGCGCCGCGGTCCGCCCCACCGCTCAGGACCGGCGTGCCAGGCCCGGCGCGGCCGCCGCGATGAGCAGCGCGGTGGCCGCCGCGAACACGACGACCATGAGGCGCAGCGGCTCGACCGTGAGCGAGACCCCCAGGAGCAGCACGGGGACGGCGAGCCCCAGGTACGCGACGAGGAAGACCCCCGCGAGGACCTCGCCCCGGCGGCCGGGCTCCGCCAGGGCCCCCGCCGTCGCGAGCGCGCCCCGGAAGAGGATGCCCACGCCCGCGCCCGCGACGACGGCGCTCGCCACGAACCCGGGCAGGCTCGCGGTGCCGACGGAGACGGCGAGCACGGCGAGCCCGGTGAGCGTCAGCGTGACGGCGAGCGCGACCTGGCGCCGACGGGCGAGCCGGCCCGTGGCGAGCTGCGCGACGGCGGCCGCGGCGAAGACCGCGGCCGAGACGAGCCCGGCGACGAGGCGCGACTCCTCGTGCATCACGGTCGCGAGCACGCTCGGGGTGAGGGACGTGAAGAGGCCGAAGACCGCGAAGCCCGCGAACGCGGCGGCCGCCGCGGCGACGAAGGTGCCGCGCCCGCCGCGCGGCACGGCGACGCGCTGCGGGCGGTAGCGGTACGGGGCGGCGGCAGGCGGCACGGTCTCGGGCACGAGCGCGGCGGCGAGGACCGCCGCGGCGAGCAGGACGGCGAAGGCGACGTACGGCGTCGTGAGCGGCGCGGGCGCGGCCTGGGCGAGCAGCCCGCCGACGAGCGGTCCGAGCGCGAGGCCGCCGATGTTCGCCAGGCCCGCGACGGCGCTCGTGTCCGCCGGGCCGCCGGGCCGGGCGGCCGCGCGGAGCTCGGCGAGGTGCGCGGTCGCCGTCGCGGTGACGGCCCCGATCCCCACGCCCGAGACGAGCCGCGCGACGACGAGGCCACCCAGCCCGTCCATCAGCAGGAACAGCGCGGCCGCGACGAGCTCGGCCACGAGGCCGAGGACCAGGACGCGGCGGCGCCCGAACCGGTCGCTGAGGTGCCCGACGAGGTAGAGGCTCGCGGCGACCCCGACGGCGTACGCGGCGAAGACGACGGTCACGGCGACGGTGGGCAGGCCGTCGCGCGCCTGGTACAGCGGGTAGAGCGGCGTCGGGACCGTCGAGAACGCCATGGCCGTCGCGAACGCGAGCGCCACCACGAGGAATCCGGACCCGTGCGAGACGAGCGGCCGCGCGCGCCGCGCACGCGGCGGCCGGGAGGACCGCTGCGCGTCGCCCGGTCGCGCGGGTGCGGGATGGGTCGGAGGTGCCGAGGTCGTCGTCATGCGTCCACCGTGCGCCTGCGCTCCTGATCGTGTCCAACGACTTGTGCCGATCCGTCTGATCGGTGTCAGCGATAGGAAGTCGTAGGGTGAGCGGCATGGAGACGCGCCAGCTCGAGTACTTCGTCGCCGTGGCCGAGGAGCTGAGCTTTACGCGCGCCGCCGCGCGCGTCTTCGCCGTGCAGTCGAGCGTCTCGGCGGGCGTGCGCGCCCTGGAGGCCGAGCTCGGCGCCCGCCTGTTCGAGCGCACACGGCGCTCGGTCGCCCTGACCTCGCAGGGCGAGGCGCTGCTCCCCCGGGCCCGGGCGGTGCTCGACGCCGTCGACCAGGCCCGTGCCGCCGTCGCGCCCGGGCCGCACCACGTGCGCGGCACGGTGCGGCTCGGGGTGTTCACGAACCTCGGGTACCTCGGGCTGCCGCGCACCCTCGCCGCGTTCCGGGACCGCCACCCCGGCGTGGTGCTGCGCCTCACCCCGTCGCCCGCCGGGTCCACGGGCCTCGGGGAGGACGTGCGGCGCGGTGTCGTGGACGTCGCGTTCACCGGGCTCGGGCCCGAGGACCACCCCGGTCTGCGGTACACGCGCCTCACGTCGTCCACGTTCGTCGCGGTGCTGCCCGCGGGCCACGCGCTCGCCGGGGCGCGGTCGGTGGCGCCCGGCGACCTGGCCGAAGAGCACGTCGTGACGACGCCGCGCGGGTTCGGCAACCGGGTGGTCGCCGAGCGGGCGTTCGCTCACGCGGGCGTGGCGCCGCGCGCGGACACGGAGGTGGCCGACGTCGGCGACCTGCCCGCGTTCGTCGCCGCCGGGTTCGGCGTGGCGGTGGTCCCCGCGGACATGTACGAGCCCGCGCCGGGCGCGGTCGCGGTGCCGCTCGACGCGCCGGAGGCGTGGTCCCTCGGGCTCGTGACGCGGCCGCACCCGGGCGCGGCCGCCGCGGCGCTCGTCGCCTCGCTCGTCGCCTCGCTCGTCACAGGCCGGGAGCAGGCTCCGGCGGGGTGAGGGGACCCGCGCCCGCGGACCCTGCGCCCGCGGACCCCGCCGGGCCGCGCTGCTAGCATCGGCACGTGCTCATCGAGGTCGACAGACTCTAGCCGCCGAGCCGTCGGCGGCCCGCCCCAGCGCACCCTCGCCCCCGCTCCGCCCCGTCGGAGCCCTCGTCGGCGACCCCTGCCCGGCTCGTGCCGCGGCCTCGGCGTGCCTGGACGACGCCCCACCGCTCCCGCCACCGGCGGCCCGTCCGCGCGCCCGCGCGACGACGTCCCGCCCGACCTTCCCGGCACGACCACGCCCGCGGCACCGCGGGCCGAGGAGCACCCATGTCCACCCTGCACCGGTCCGCGGTGACGCTGACCGACCTCACGTTCGAGTGGCCCGACGGCACCGTCGCGCTCTCCCACCTCTCCGGCACGTTCGGCACCGGCCGCACGGGCCTCGTCGGCGACAACGGCGCCGGCAAGTCGACGCTCCTGCGCCTCGTCGCCGGGCTGCTCACGCCCACGTCCGGGCGCGTGACGACCACCGGCGACGTCGCCTACCTCCCCCAGACGCTCACGCTCGGCCGCGGCGCGAGCGTCGCGCGCCTGCTCGGCATCGACGCCACGCTCGACGCCCTGCGCGCGATCGAGTCCGGCGACGTCGACGAGCGGCACTTCGACGCCGTCGGCGACGACTGGGACGTCGAGGCGCGCGCCGCCCAGGCGCTCGCCGAGATCGGGCTCGACGGCGTCGGCCTCGACCGGCGCGTCGGCGAGCTGTCCGGCGGCGAGGCGATGCTCGTCGCGATCAGCGGCCTGCGCGTGCGGCGCAGCGCGATCACGCTGCTCGACGAGCCGACGAACAACCTCGACCGCGCCACCCGGGCCCGGCTCGCGGCGCTCGTCGACGACTGGCCCGGGACGCTCGTCGTCGTGAGCCACGACCTGGAGCTGCTCGAGCACGTCGACGAGACCGCCGAGCTGCACGCGGGCACGCTGACCACGTTCGGCGGCCCGTACAGCGCGTGGCGCGCGCAGCTGGAGGTCGACCAGGCCGCGGCGGCGCAGGCCGCGCGGAGCGCCGAGCAGACCCTGCGCGCCGAGAAGCGCCAGCGCGTCGAGGCCGAGACCAAGCTCGCGCGCCGCGAGCGGACGGCGCGGACCGCCCAGGCGAACCGCACCGGGTCGCGCATCTCCATGGGGCTGCGCGCGTCCGCGGCCCAGGTCTCGGCGGGCTCGATGCGCCAGGGCCTGGACGCCAAGGTCCAGGCCGCGCAGCAGGCGCTCGACGCGGCGGCGGCCCGGGTGCGCGACGACGAGCACGTACACCTCGTGCTGCCGGACCCGGACGTCCCGCGCGGCCGTCGGCTCGCCGAGCTGCACGGGACGAACCGCACGGTCGTCGTCCAGGGGCCCGAGCGGGTCGCGCTCGTGGGGGCCAACGGCACCGGCAAGACGACGCTCCTGGAGAACCTGCTCGCCCGGCGCGCACCCGAGCCGGGACGCGCCGGCGGGACGCTCCTCACGGACCGGGTCGGCTACCTCCCGCAGCGGCGCGACGGCCTCGACGACGCGCGCAGCGCGCTCGACACCGTCCGCGACGGCGCCCCGGGCGTCGCGCCGGGCACGGTCCGCAACCATCTCGCGCGCCTGCTCCTGCGCGGGTCGGCCGTCGACCGCCCGGTGGGCACCCTGTCGGGCGGCGAGCGGTTCCGCGTCGCGCTCGCGCGGCTCCTGCTCGCCGACCCGCCCGCCCAGCTCCTCGTGCTCGACGAGCCGACGAACGACCTCGACGTGCGCAGCGTCGAGCGGCTCGTCGAGGCGCTGTCGGGCTACGCGGGCGCGCTGCTCGTGGTGAGCCACGACGACGGGTTCCTCGCACGCCTCGGGGTCGACGTGCGGCTCGAGCTCGACCGGGACGGCGCGCTCCACGAGGTGGCGCCGGGCGCGGAGCACCCGGCCCGCTGAGCGCCGGTCCGGGGCGGTCCGCTCGCCGGGTCGTCCCGGACCTCGGACGATGGACCCAGGACCACCGGCCGGGAGGGGACCGTGGGCTGGTACACCGAGCACGTCGTCGACACGGGCCGCGCCCCGGCGCTGTTCGCGCTCGTCGGGTTCGTCGTGACGTTCGTCGTCGTGCGGTCGATCACGCGCCGCATCCGCGCCCGCACCGAGGCCGCCGCGGCGACGACCGCGGGGGCGCCAGGGCACGAGCCCGCGGACGACGGCCGGCCGCTGTCGCGGCGGTCCCTCCTCGGGGACGTGTCGATCGGGGGCGTCCACGTGCACCACCAGGTGTGGGGCATCCTGCTCGTGCTGCTGACCGGCATGCTCGAGTTCCGCTACTCTCCCGGGCACCCGTGGTCGGAGGTGCTCGCGCTGCTGTTCGGCGCGGGCGCCGCGCTCGCGCTCGACGAGTTCGCGCTGTGGCTCTACGTCGACGACGTCTACTGGGCCGAGGAGGGCCAGCGCTCGATCGACGCGATCCTCGTCGGCGGGGCCCTCGGCGGGGCGCTGCTCCTGTCCGCGTCACCCATCGGTGTCACGTCGGACGACGCGTCCGGCGGCTGGCTCGCCTACACCGTGACGGTCGTCGTGCACCTCGCGCTCGCGTTCGTGTGCGTCCTCAAGGGCAAGCTCGCGACGGGCCTGGTCGGCGTGGTGGTCCCGGTCGTCGCGCTCGTGGGCGCGGTGCGGCTGGCAAAGCCGTCGTCGTTCTGGGCCCGACGTCGGTACGGTCGCCGGCCGCACCGGCTCGCCCGCGCGCAGGAGCGCTTCGGGGCGCGCTACCGGGCGCGCAGGGAGCGCGTGCGGAACCTCGTCGGCGGCCGCGCCGACGACGACCCGCCGCCGGCGTAGGCCGGGGTCGTCAGGGCAGGTCCGGCGCGGCCCGCACGACGGCGGCCATCGCGGCGGTCGCCGCGGCGTCGGCGTCGGCGTGCCGCCAGCCCGGGCTCACGACCCGCGCGTGGTCGTTGAGGGCGGCGAGCACGTCGAGCACCGCGACGCCCAGGGCCCGCGCATGAGGTGTGAGGCCGCCGCGGATCTTCAGCTGGCCGAGCACGATCGCGATCTGCGCGCGGGCCTCGGCCGCGAGCGCCGCCTCGTCGACGTCGCCGCCGCGGAGCCGGTCCGCGGCGCCCTGCCGCCCGGACGCCCAGACGTCCTCGGGGACCCCGAGGTCCCACGCCGCCAGGAGGCCGTCGACGAAGGCGGGCAGCGCGTCGTCGCGCCCGTCGGCGGCGTACCACTCCTCGAGGTCGCGCAGCGCGTCGTGCCCGGCGTCGTTGCCGAACGGCGCGAGGTCCTCGCCCTCGTCGTAGAACGGCTCCGGCGCGAGGGACACGAAGGCGGGGTGGCTCGTCGCGGGCGACAGACCCTCGTCGGGGTCGTCGAGGAACAGCGTCATGGGGGCGACCCTAGACCGGCGCGGGGCGCGCCGTCGTACGCGCCCGTCGTCGGGACCGCGGCGCGGGCCGACGCTCCCGCGCCGCGGGAATCCCCTCGATGCGCAGGCCACCCACGTGCCAGGGTGGGCGCATGACCGACGCCACCGACGTGCGCCCCGACGCCCTCGAGCGGGTCGCGTGGCCCGTGCGGACCGCTCGCCTGACACTGCGCCGCGCCCGGCCGGACGACGCGGACGCGTTGTTCGCCTACCGCGGCCTGCCCGAGGTGGACCGGTGGCTCACGCAGCGGTTCACCGCGGTCGAGGAGTGGCGCGAGCACCACGTCGAGCCGGGCCGGCTCGCGACGACCCTCGTCGTGGAGCGCGAGGGTGCCGTGGTCGGGGATCTCTACCTCGCGGTGCGCGACGGGTGGGCGCAGCGCGACGTCGTCGACCGCCCGCACGACGACGAGGCCGAGATCGGCTGGGTGCTCGACCCGGCGCACCAGGGGCTGGGCTACGCGACCGAGGCCGTGCGGGCGCTGCTGCGGGTGTGCTTCGAGGACCTGGGGCTGCGGCGCGTCGTGGCGAGCGCGTTCCTCGCGAACGAGCCGTCGTGGCGGCTCATGGAGCGCGTGGGGATGCGGCGCGAGGGCGTGGGGGTGCGCGACTCCCTGCACCGGGACCTGGGCTGGGTCGACGGCGTCGTGTACGCGCTGCTGGCCGACGAGGTGCGCGCGGGCGCTTGACCCTGACGCGACGTCAGGGCGCAGGCTGCCCGCATGACCGACACGTTCCCCGCCTTCGACCTCTCCCCCGTCCCCGTCCCGGGGCCTGACGCCGTCGCCCCGGAGCCGTTCCGCGGGATCTATGGGATGCCGCAGTTCGTGACCGTCCCGACGGACGACCTCGCGGCGTCCGTCGAGCTCTGGACGCACGGGCTCGGGTTCTTCGACCTGTTCTCCGTGCCGGGCGGCATCGTGCACCTGCGCCGCTGGGCGTTCCAGGACGTGCTCCTCGTCCCGGGCACCCCCGCGCCCGACCTGCCGGCCCTCACGGTGAGCTTCTCGTGCGTGCTGTCGCAGGTCGACGCGATCGTCGCCGCGTGCGAGGCCGTGACGCCCGGCTGCACGACGGGCCCGCGCGAGATGCCGTGGGGATCCGTCGAGGTCGAGGTCCGCACGCCGGAGAACGCGCGGGTCGTCATGACGGCGGCACGCCCGTTCGTCGCCGGGAGCGACCCCGCCCGGTTCCTGGAGGGCATCGGGATCGAGGCGCCCGCCCCGTGAGCACCGCGGCTCCGCGGTGGACACTGGGTCACGTGACCACCGACCCGACGCCCGGCCGCGTCATCGACCCGCTGACGGTCGGCGACGCGGCCGCGGCGGCGGGCGTCACCGTCCGCACGCTGCACCACTGGGACGCGGTCGGCCTCGTGCGCCCCTCGGCACGCACCCCGGCGGGCTACCGGCTCTACGCGGCGGCCGACGTCGCGCGGCTGCGGCGGGTGGTGGCGTACCGGGAGCTGGGCGTGGCGCTCGAGGACGTCCCGGCGCTCCTCGACGCGACCGGCGCCGAGGCGGTGGACGCGCTGCGCAGGCACCGGGCGCTGCTCGGCGAGCGGATCGCCCGGATGGAGCGCACCGCCCGCGCGCTGGACCGCCTCGTCGCGGCGCGCGAGCGCGGGCTCCTGCTCACGCCCACCGAGCAGGTCGCGCTGTTCGGGGAGGGCTGGGACCCCGCGTGGCCCGGGCAGGCGCGCGAGCTCTGGGGCGACACCGCGCAGTGGGCGCAGTACGCCGAGCGGTCGGCGGAACGCACGCCCGAGGACTGGCAGCGCCTGGCCGACGACGTCGCGGCCCTGGAGGCCGACCTCGCGACGGCGTGCCGCGAGGGTGTCGACCCGGCAACGCCGCGGGCGGCCGCCCTCGCCGAGCGGCACCGCGCCTCGATGGGCGCGCACTTCGACTGCCCGCCCGCGCGGCACGTGTGCCTCGCGCGGCGGTTCGTCGACGACCCCGGGTTCCGTGCCCACTACGACGGCCTCGCCCCGGGCCTGGCCGCGTGGCTGCGCGCCGCGGTCGAGGCGAACGCGCGCTCCCACGGCGTGGACCCGGCGACCGCGACCTGGGACTGACCCCTGCGCCGTGCCGCAGGGGCACGGCGGACGGGCGTGCGAGCGCGGCGCCGGGGTGTGAGGCTGTGATCCCCGCCGCCGCACCACCCTCCCAGGAGCACCGCATGCCCGCCACCCCCGCCCCCACGGCGGGCACCTCCCTCGCCGCCCCGGCACGCGGCGCGATCCTCGCGGGCGACGCGGTCCGGGCCGGTGCCGCGCTCAGCGTCGTCGTAGCCGGCGCGACGCTCGACGGCGTCGGCGTCGCGCTCTTCCTGCTCGTGCTCGGCGGGACGATGGTGCCGCGCGCCCTCGGGGTCACCGGCGTGCTCGACGTCGGCTACGGGGCCGCGCTGCTCGCCTCCGCGTGGGCCGCCCAGCTCGAGTGGTACCGCGCGGTGCCGTGGCTCGACCTGCCCGTGCACGCCGTGTGCACCGGGCTCGTCGCGGCGCTCGCGACGGTGACGCTCGTCCGGGTCGGGGCGCTGCCCGCTCCGCACGACGACGGGCCGTGGCGCACGGGCGTCGTCGTGGTGACCACGGGCCTCGGGGCGGTCCTCGCGATCCTGTGGGAGCTCGGCGAGTGGGCCGGGCACACGTTCCTCGACGACCGGATCGGCGTCGGCTACGGCGACACCGTCACCGACCTCGCGACGGGGCTGCTCGGCTCGGTCGTCGCCGGGGTCCTCCTCGCGCGCGGCACCGCGGCCCGGGAGCACCGGCCGTGACGCCCCGCACCGCCCCGACCGTGTCGGTCGTCGTCCCGGTCCGCGACGACGCCGCCGCGCTCGACCGGTGCCTGGCGCGCATCGCGCGGCAGACCGTCGCGCCGCTCGAGGTCGTGGTGGTCGACAACGCGTCGCGCGACAACTCCGCGCTCGTCGCGCGCCGCTGGGGCGCCGTCGTCGTGCGGGAGGAGCGCGTCGGCATCCCGGCGGCCGCCGCGACCGGGTACGACGCCGCGCGCGGCGACGTCATCGCGCGGCTCGACGCCGACTCCCTCCCCGACCCGGGGTGGGTGCAGCGCGTCGTGGACCGCATGGCCGCCGACCCGACGCTCGACGCGATGACCGGCACGGGCACGTTCGACGACCTGCCGCGCGGGGCGCGCGCCGCCGTGGCGATCGCCTACCTCGGCGCGTACTACGTGCTGTGCCACCTCGCGCTCGGCCACACCGCGCTCTGGGGCTCGTGCATGGCCCTGCGCCGCTCGGCGTGGACCGCCGTGCGCGACGCCGTCGTGCGCGACGACCCCGAGGTGCACGACGACCTCGACCTGTCGTTCCGCCTCGGCCCCGGCCGGCGCACGGTGCTCGACCGGTCGTGGCGCGTCGGGGTGTCGGCGCGCTCGCTGCGCGGGCGGCGCCAGCGCCGTCGCCGCATGGACCGCGCGTGGCGCACGCTGCGCGTCAACTGGGCGGTCGCGCCACCGTGGGAGCGGTGGCGCGACCGCTGGCGCTGACGGCTCGGACACCGCCCGGCCCGCGACGGGCCGGTGACCGGCCGACGACGGGCCGTCGACAGGCCGAGCGCTCAGTCCGCGCTGCCGCGCCAGGTGCGCCGCCGCGTCGCGCCCGGGGCCTCCTCGCGGTCGAGACGGGCGAGCAGCGCCGCGAGCGCCGCGGCGATCGGCTGCCCGGTCGCGTACTCGACGAACAGCCACTGCCCGGCCGGGTTGATCTCGAGGAACACGTAGTCGCCCTCGGGCGTGCGGCGCAGGTCGACCGCGCCGTACCAGAGGCCGAGCACCTCCATGAGCCGCAGGAGCGCGGTGGCGACGTGCTCGGGGAGGTCGTGCACGGACGTCGGGCAGTGGTGGGTGTCGACGCGGAAGTCGTACGCGTACGCCGACTCCTCCGTGCGCAGCTCGGTCGCGAACAGCTCCGTGCCGACGATCGTCACGCGCACGTCCGACCCCGCGACGGCCTCCTGGAAGATGACCGGCGCGTACCGCACGCTCTCGATGAGCGCGAGGTCCGAGTCCCGCACGGGGCGGGTCTCGCGCCACGTCGCGGGCGTGCCGCTGAACGGCTTGAAGATCACCCGTCCCGGTTCCCGGTGCAGGAACTCGCGGGCGCGGGCCGGGTCGTTCGTCATGCACGTGCGCGGCACGCGCAGCCCGAGCCGTGCGGCGACCTGGAGCTGCCACATCTTGCGGGAGCCGGCCTCGTCGCGGTCCGGGTCGTTGACCCAGGTGGCGGGCAGGCACGACCACAGCCCGGAGACCGCTGCAGCGACCTCCCCGTGGGCGAAGCCGCGGTCCTGGGCGGAGCGCAGGTCGTCGTGCAGCGCGAACGGCTGCGGTCGGCGCCACCACACGGCGCGCAGCGTGGTGGTGTCCACAGCGCTCACGCCCTCGGCGCTCGTGTCGACCCAGTCGGCGCGCCACCCGGCGGCGTCCTGGGTCGAGGTCAGCGCCACGTCGCGGGGCGCGTGCCCCGTGTCGAGGAGCGCGTGGGGCGCGCCGAGCGCGTCCAGGTGGCGGACGACCTCCGTGGTGTGGAGGTCGTCCGCGTGCGACACGATGCCGATCATCGCGGGCTCCCGGTCCGGTCCGTGGGCGAGGTCGCCCGGGTCACTGCCCGGCCTGGAGCGCGGCGAGCGTCGCCTCGACGGCCTCGAGGGTCGCGCGCGCCTCGGCGACGGCCTCGACGAGGGCGCCGACGACGTCGACCGCCTCGCCCGGACCTTCCTCGTCCACGAGCGACTCCGCGCCCTGGACGAACGGCCGCGCCCCGGCGAGCGCGCCCGCCTGCACGAGCCGCCCGACGACGGGGTTGACCACGGGGTCGAAGAGGTCGCGGGGGTCGACGATCCCCTCCTGGAGCGTGTCGCCCGGCCCGGAGCCGACGTCACCCGCGATCCCGGTGCCGACGGGGTTGTCCGCGGCGAAGCGGGTGTCGTTCTGGAAGACGGAGTCGAGGGCGCGCGGCGTGCCGCCCTGGTCCCGCAGGAACGACGTCCCGATCTGGTCGGCGACCGTGTGCGAGTCGGCCTGCCGGATCGTCAGCACGTCGACGGCGCGCGCGGTGTCGGCGCCCAGGAGCGTGCCGACCTGGTCGGCGGCCTTGACGGTCGCGATGACGTCCTGCGCGAGGGACGTGAAGCCGTCGTCGGCGGTCGCGGTGCGCGCCCCGTGGGGCAGGGCCTGGAGCGTCGGCGACACGGCACGGATGCCCGCGATCGCCGTGCCGAAGTTCGACCCGGTCCCGGCCGCGTTGCAGCCGCCGTTCGTGTGGACGCCGACGAGCTCGCCCGCGGGCCCGAGGATCCCGGACCCGGAGTTGCCACCGAGCGTGTCGATGTCGTCGTAGCGGACCTGGTTCGTCGTGACGACCGTCGCCGGGCCGGCCTCGACGCGCTTGGGCATCCCGGCGGGGTGGCCGATGATCGCGAGCATGTCGCCCACGGCCGGGTTGGCCGTGGCCACGGCCGTGAACCCGTAGGTGCCGCCCGGGTTGCCGCCCACGCGCACGACGGCCATGTCGAGGCCGCCGAGCCGGTACTCGACGAGCGCGACGATCGGGAAGCTCTGCTCGGTGCGCAGGACACCGGAGGGGTCGACCTGGAAGAGCACGTTGATGTGCATGCTCGTCGCGATCTGCTGCGGCGTGAGGACCTGCATCGACCCGTTCTGCCGGGGCAGGACCCAGCCGTCGGCGCTCTGGTCGAACAGGTGCCCGCACGTGAGGACGAGGTCGGGCGCGATCAGGGTGCCGCTCCCCCAGCGCACGCCGTCGACGTTGCCGGGGTTGGTGAAGACGCCGCCGAGCCCCGCGTTCCACTGGACCTGCACGGCCTGCTTCTGGTGGGCGTCCACGTACGCGCGCGTGACGCCGAGCGTGCCGTCGTACTGCTCGACGGGCTGGGAGTCGTCGGTCGCGCCGCAGATGGACTCGAGCATCTCCGCGTACGTGGGCTCGTCGCCCGCGATGGACTCGAGCGTCAACGGGATGCGTTCGGGCAGCGGCGGGTACAGCGCGTCGACGGTGTCGGGCGTCTGCGGCACCTCGCGCCGGCTCGGCTTCCGCGGTGCCGACTTCTTGCTTCCGGGCATGGGTTCCCCCTCGGTTCGGTCCCCCTGCACCTGGAGGGAGGAGCCCGCGCCCCGGCGCGTACAGCCGACACGCCGGACGGTCGCATCCGGAAAGTGTGGCGCTTGTCACGTCACGGTGGGACTCTGAGAACCGCCCGTCTCGACGCATCTCAGGGGGAACCGTGCACGCAGCGACCACGACGACGTCCCGGAACGGCGCAGCACGACTGGCTGCCTGGTACTCCGCCCTCGCCCTGCTCGCCGTCCTGCTCGTGCTCGGAGCCCCACCCGCGCACGCCAAGCCCGACCCGGACGGGGTCGGTGCCGGGCCGCGCGGGCCCTTCACCGAGATCTCCATCACCGGGTTCGGCGCCGGGAACGCCGTCGCCGGGTTCACTGCTCCGGAGGGGTTCGACCCGCTCGCCGGCTATCCCGCGGGCGTGCCCGCCGGATCGACCGCCAACGACGCGGAGTTCGCCGGGCTGATCGAGGTCACGGACGCCGTGTCCGGCGAGACGACGTTCACCTACTGCATCGACCTGCTCACCGACACGCGGACCGGGGTCAACTACGAGATCGGCACCTGGGACGAGGCGAACGTGCCCAACCTCGGGTACGTCGGCTACATCCTCCACAACTACTACCCCGTCACCGGTGAGCCCGCGGCCGCCCCCTCGGCGAACGCCCGCGCCGCCGCGGTCCAGGCTGCGATCTGGTTCTTCTCCGACGAGTACGTGCTCTCGACGACCGACCCCGTGCGGCAGTACACCGCGCAGATCGTCGCGGACGCCATCGCGAACGGGCCCTCGCCCGAGCCCACGCCCCCGCTGCTCGAGGTGACGCCCGAGAACCTCGCCGCACCGACGACGGGCGACATCGTCGGGCCCTTCACCGTCGAGGCCGACGGGCCCGCGACGATCCAGTCGTTCGGCGCCGAGGTGTTCACCGACCCCGAGGGCACGAACCTCCTCGCCGACGGGGAGACGGTCGAGCCGGGAGCGACCCTCTGGGCGCGCCTCGCGGGGGACACCCCGCCCCACGGCTTCGTGCTCGACAGACAGGTCTCGGTGCTCGAGAGCACGGTCTATCTCTACGACGGCTCGAACGCGGACCGCACCGAGGCGCAGAAGCTCGTCCTCGCGCAGCCGGCCCAGCTGACACGGCGGGCCGGGGCGCTGCTCGAACCGTTCGCCGCGGGCAGCCTCGAGGTCACCAAGGTCGTGACCGGCGACGGTGCCGGGTTGCAGTCCGACGTCGTCCTCGACGTCGTGTGCACGGCGCCGGGTGGTGGGGAGACGGTCGAGCGGACGGTCACCGTGCCCGCCGGAGCCGCCGCAGGCGAGCACACCGAGATCGTGAGCGGGTTGCCCGCCGAGTGGACCTGCGTCGTCACCGAGACCGACGACGGTGACAACGGCAGCGTCGTGGTCACGGGGACCGACATCGCCCCGGAGTCCGTCGTCATCAGCAACGGCGACACCGCCACGGTCACGGTGACGAACACGTACGACGTCGCCACGGGCGGCCTGCTCGTGCGCAAGGCCGTCGACGGTCCCGCGGCCGGCACCCAGGGACCGATCACCCTCGCCCTGACGTGCGACGACCCGGACGGCGCGTTCGACCGGGAGGTCGAGCTCCCGGGCGGGCTGACAGGCGGGGACAACGTCGCCCTGGAGCTCGACGGCATCCCCGCCGGCACGACCTGCACGGTCACCGAGACCGTCGACGGCAGCACCGCGACCACGCTCCTCACCCAGACCGTCGTGACGCCCGAGAGCGTGACGGTCGCGGAGGACGAGACGGCCGAGCTCGTCGTGACGAACACCTACGACCCGGTCCCCACCCCGACGCCGACCCCGACGCCCGGACCGACTGCCGGCCCGACGCCCGCGCCCGGTTCCGCGGGGCTCGCCACGACCGGGGCTGACGCGGCGTCCGCCCTGGTGCTCGCGCTCCTGCTCGTGCTCGGCGGGCTCGCGACGGTCGTACTGGTGCGCCGCCGCGCCTGAGCCTGACACCTCCCGGTGCGCGAGCACGGGACCGGCGACCGGATCGGGGGGATCCGGTCGCCGATCCCGTGCTCGTCGGTCGACGTCCCGGTCAGCGGGGCGCTGCGACGTCCAGCACCCAGGTCACGCCGAAGCGGTCGGTGAGCATGCCGTACGCGGGCGCCCAGTCGGACGACGCGAGCGGCGCGACGACGGTCGAGCCGTCGACGAGCGCGTCCCAGTAGCCGCGGACCTCCTCGACGTCGTCGCCGCGCACGGACACGAAGAACGGCGCCTCGCCCGGGCTCCACGGCCGGTCGGCGGGGACGTCGTAGGCCATGACGCGGAACCCGCTCGGGGCGCTGACCTGGCCCCAGACGACGAGGTCGGCGGCCGCCGGGTCGGCGGCCTGTCCGAGGTCGCCGTACGTCGTGACGACGAGCTCGCCCCCGAACACGGACCGGTAGAGCTCGAGCGCGGCACGGGCGTCGCCGCGGAAGTTGAGGTGCGGGGTGGTCTGGACGGACATGGGCTCTCCTCGGGAGGCTCTGACCCGCGACGGTCGCCGGGGGCCGTGCGCCGGGCCGACGACCCGTGCGCACCCCACGACTCTTGCGCTCCATCAGGACGGATGGTGTCCGCATTCTGCGGGAGCATGGAGCCATGACCGAGACGTCGCGCCGCACCCTCCTGCTGCTCGCGCTGCTCCAGGCGCGCCCGGACCGCACGGGGCCCGAGCTCGCCGCGCGCCTCGGGGTCGACGCCCGCACGGTGCGGCGCGACGTCGACCGGCTGCGCGAGCTCGGCTACCACGTCGTCGCGACGCGGGGACGCGTGGGCGGGTACCGCCTCGACGCCGGCGCCGAGCTCCCGCCGCTCCTGTTCGACGACGAGCAGGTCGTGGCCCTCACGGTCGCGCTGCGGACGGTCACCGCGAGCGGCGTCGGCGACGACCTCGCGGAGGCGTCCGTCCGAGCGCTGACGACGGTCCGGCAGGTGCTGCCCGCCCGGCTGCGGCACCGCGTCGACGCGGTCGACGTCACGGCGGTCGCTCCGACACCTGGGCGCCCGGCCGTCCGGGTCGACCTCGACGTCCTGCTCGCCGTGAGCGCGGCGGCCCGTCGCCGGGAGGTGCTGCGCTTCGACTACGCGACCGTGGCGCTCGACGCGCCACCGGGAGCGAACCCTGATGCGAACCCGGACGCGAGCCCCGACGCGGCATCCGGGACGGCGCAGCCCCACGACCCGCGCACCGGCGTCCGGCCGCCGCGCCGTGCCGAGGTGCACCACGTCGTCGTGCACGACGGGCGCTGGTACGCCGTGGCGTGGGATCTCGACCGCGACGACTGGCGCACCTTCCGGCTCGACCGGATGACGCCGCGCACTCCGACGGGACCACGCTTCGTCGCGCGCGAGGTGCCCGGCGGCGACGTCGGCGCGTTCGTCGCAGCGCGCTTCACGGGCGCCGTCGCGGGCCCCGTGCCGGCCGTCGGCAGCACGGCGACGGGTAGCACAGCGCACCGGGCCTCGGGCGCGGCGGCGACGTCCAGCAACCCGGGGGCCCGGGAGGCACCGGCCACGCGGTGGCCGTGCGAGGGCTGGGTCGAGCTCGCCGCCCCGCCGCGCGTGGTCGCGCCGTTCGTCGAGGACGGCGCGGTCGAGGCCTTAGGCCCGGAGCGCTGCCGGGTCCGGCTCGGGTCGTGGTCGTGGGTGGCGCTCGCGGCGCGTGTCGCGGCCTTCGACGCCGACGTGCTCGCCGCAGGCCCGGCCGAGCTCGTCGCCGCGTGCGACGCCGTCGCCCGGCGCCTCGGCGCGGTCGCCGGGTCGTGACGGTCAGTCAGGCACCGCGCCACCCGTGAGGTTGACGATCGTCCCCGTCATCGCCGCGGCGCGGTCGGACGCCAGAAAGGCGGCGGCGTCGGCCACCTCCTGGACCGTCGGGAGCCGCCCCCGCAGCGTCCCCGCGGCGAGGGGACCGTCGTCGAGCAGCTCCTGGACGGTCTGCCCCGCCGCGGCCGCGGCGGGCGCGAACAGCTCGCGCGTGTACGAGCCGTGGGCCGGCCCGTCGAGGACCGCGTGGGGCCGCAGCCCGACGACCCGCACCCCGGCCGGGGCGAGCTCCGCCGCGAGGAGCCGGGTGAGCGTCTCCTTGCCCGCAGCGCTCACGCCGTGCCCGAGGATGCCCGGCACGACGAGCCGCGCGCCCGGCTCGGACAGCGTGAGGAGCACGCCGGACCGGGCGCGCGCGAGATAGGGCGCCACCGCCCGGCTCGTGAGGAACAGGCCGCGCAGGAACCCCTCGACCGGGCGCCAGAACTCTTCGAACGAGAGGTCCCCGAGCACGGTGCCCTGGTCGTGGGGGACGCTCACCGCGTCGAGCACGACGTCGATCCCGCCCGCCGCCGCGGCGACGGCCGCGGCGTGGGCCTCGACCGCCCGCTCGTCGAGCACGTCCAGTCGAGCCGTCTCGGCGCGGCCGCCCGCCGCGGCGATGTCGCGCGCGACGGCGTCCAGACGGTCCTGCGTGCGGCCCGCGAGGAAGACGCGCGCGCCCTCCCGCGCGAAGGTCCGGGCCACGGCCCCGCCGATCGCGCCTCCGCCGCCGTAGACCACGGCGGCCCTGTCCTGCAGCAGTCCGGTCATGTCGCCCTCCCGGCGCGCCCCGTCGAACGGGCCTCGGTCCCGCCGGCGCGACCCGCGACCGGCGCTCCTGATGCAACCTCATGGTTGCACCTCATCCAGACCATGCGCAACCCCCTGGTTGCATCCGGTTGGCAGGGCGTGCGGGCTGACCCCGCCGTAGCGTGGAGCGACCCGCCCCCGGCAGATCGGACCCGCCATGAACGCACCGGCACGCCACGACGTGCTCGTCCTCGGCGGCGGCAACGCCGGGCTCTCGCTCGCCGGGCGCCTGCGCCGCGACGGCTGCCCCGACGTCGCCGTCGTCGACCCGCGGACCACGCACCAGTACCGGCCGCTGCTCTCCTACGTCGCGTCGGGCATGGCGACCCTCGACGACCTCACCCGGCCGCAGGAGGACGTCGTGCCCGACGGCGTGCGCGTCTACCCCGACCGCGTCGTCGGCGTCGACCCCGAGCGCTCGCTCGTGCACCTCGCGGGCGGGCGCACCCTCGGCTACGGGGACCTCGCGGTCTGCCCGGGGTCGGAGGTCGACTGGGACGCGGTGCCCGGCGCCGAGCAGGCGATGGGCACGCCGTTCGCCGCGACGAGCTACCTGCCCGACCTCGCGCCGAAGACGTGGGAGCTGCTGTCGTCGCTCACCTCCGGCACGGTGGTGTTCGCGATCTCGGCGCGGCACGTGCCGTGCTTCCCCGTGGGCCTCAAGCCGCTGTTCGTCGCCGCCGACCACTGGCGCCGCACCGGCGTCCTCGATGCGATCCAGGTCGAGCTCGCGGTCGAGTCGCCGCGCCTCGTCGACGACCCGCGCGCGGAGCCCGCGCTGCGTGCCGCCGCGCGGCGCTACGGCGTGCGGGTGCGCACCGCGACGTCGCTCGTGTCCGTCGACGCGACCCACCGCACCGTCCGGCTCCGCGGGCCGCACGGGACCGACGAGGTCTCCTACGACGCGCTCTACGTCGCGCCGCCGCACCGCGCCCCGGCGTGGGTCGCCGCGAGCGGGCTCGCGACCCCCGAGAGCGACGGGTTCGTCGCGGTCGACCCCGAGACCCTCCAGCACGTCGCGCACCCGCGCGTCTGGGGGCTCGGCGACGCCGCGGCGGTCGACGCGATGCCGTCGGGCGGCGCCCTGCGCCGGCAGGTGCCCGTCGTGGCGCGCAACATCCAGGCCCGACGGCGCGGCACCCCGATGCAGCGCTACGACGGCTACTCGGTCGCGCCCGTCACGACGTCGCGCGACCGCCTCCTCCTCGCGGAGTTCGACCGGGACCGTCGGCCCGACCCGGGGTTCGGCGTCGTCGACCTCGCGCGCCCGCGCCGCAGCCTGCTGCTGTTCGACCGCTACCTGCAGCCCACGATCTACTGGCGGCGGCTGCTCCAGGGCAAGGTGTCCTGACCCGCGGCACGCCGCAGCACGAAGAAGAACGGGCGGCCCATGCCGCGCGCCTCCATGCACCCGACGAGCGTGTCGTCGTCGACGGCGCGCAGCGCGTCCTCGACCGGGAGCGCGTCGTAGGTCATCGCCGCGGTCACCACGCCCCGGTGCACGACGGCGCGCACCCGGGCCCGGGGCGACCGCGTCCGGGTGAGCGGCAGCAACGCCCGCACGACCCGGGCGACCGGCGGTCGGCGCAGCGCCGGGGTCGCCCGCAGCACGAGCGGGAGCGGCACGAACGCGGGGTTGACGTCCACGAGGCCGCGACCCGCGCCGTCGAACAGGAGGGGGTGCGCGTCGCCGCCGCGCTCGAACCGCTTGCCCGCCCAGCCCAGCGCCTCGAGCGCGCCGTCGAGCACGTGCCCCGTCGGCAGCCCGGACCCCCACCAGAACCCCGGGAGCGCCTCGCCGTCGACGGGCGCGAGGCCGTCGAAGAACGCGAGCGCCCCGGCCGTCGTCGTGCCGCGCGCGAGGTCGTCGAGCGTGTCGGACGGGGAGCGCGCCGGCACCACGGTGTCGGGATCGGTCATGCGTCGCTCCTCGGTCGTCCGGGCGGTGCCGTCGTCCCGATCCTCCCCCGCAGCGCGGGACGACGCCCGTCCCGCCGGCCCCGGCGCTGAGACACTGGTGCTCATGCAGCACGGCGGTCACGAGGCCTTCAACGACCCCGCAGCACAGGCGCTCGCCCGGAGCGTCGCGGCGCTCCGCCGCGCGGCCGACCACGCGGACCGCTGGTGGTACCTCGCGAGCGGGCGCGAGCTCGACGGGCGCGCCTACGCGTGGGCGTGCGTGCCGCTCGCGGGCGAGGTGGTCGCCGTCCGCCAGGTCGTGGGGCTGGAGGACGGGACCTGGCGCCGGTACGCGTACGACGAGGTCGTCGAGGACGACGCGGGGTTCCTCACGGACCAGCCGTTCGGTGACGACGACCTCGCCGGGACCGGCGACGTCCACCCGCTCGACGCGACGGAGTTCGCCGCCCTCTGGGCGCGCGCGGGGACCGCCCGGGTGTGAGCCCGCCCCGCGCCCGCCGTCAGGACGACGACGCCGGCGCGCCGTCGACGGTCTCCTGCCGCTTCTGGCGCGCGAACCGCGCGGGCAGGTCGGGGCCGTCCCAGACCTGGATCGCGCGCCAGATCGACGCCGCGATGGGCACGGCGAGCACGGCGCCCGTGAGGCCCGCGAGCACGGTGCCCGCGGTGAGGGCGATGAGGATCACGAGCGGGTGCAGGCGTAGCGTGCGGCCCATGACGACGGGCTGGAGCAGGTCGCCCTCGAGCTGGTTCACCGCGATGACGATCGCGACGACGATGAGCGCCTCGACCGGCCCGACGGCGACGAGCGCGACGAGCGCGCACAGGACGCCCGCGAGCGTGGCCCCCACGAGCGGGATGAAGGCCAGCAGGAACACGAGCACGGACAGCGGGAGGACGAGCGGCACCCCGACGATCGCGAGGCCGATGCCGATCGCGACGGCGTCGACCGCGGCGACGATCGCCGTCCCGCGCACGTAGCCGCCGAGCGTGCGGACCGTCGTCTCGCCGATGCGCTGCCCGCGCGCGTACCGGGCGCCCTCGAACGGACGCAGCAGGAACTCCCAGATCGCCGGGCCGTCCTTGAGGAAGAAGAACAGCACGACGATCATCACGAAGAACCCGGCGACGAAGTCGACCGTCTGGGAGGCGCCCGCGAGCGCCCCGGCGCCGACCGCGTCGGACTGGAGCAGGCCGACGAGCGAGTCCCGCACCGACGCGATCTGCTCCTCGGTGATGTCGAACGGCAGGTTCTGCACGTAGGCCTGGAGCTCGTCGAAGCCCTCGACGGCCTGGTCGCGCAGCTCCGGCCACTGCTTGACGACCGCCGCCGCGACGAGCCACACCACCACGCCGAGCACGACGACGAGCGCCAGCAGCGCGACGACCGTCGCGAGGAACGACGGCACGCCCTTGCGCCGGAGCAGGCCGACGAGCGGCGAGATCGCCGCGGCGAGCACGAGCGCGATGAGGACGGGGATGACGATGAGCGTCAGCCGCGTCACGGCGAACACCGCGACGGCGACGAGCGCGACGAGGGCGAGCACCTGCACCGAGCGCGTGCCCGCGCGACCGAGCCCGTCCGACCAGAGCGCCGACGTCCCCGCCGGGCGCGCGGGCTCGACGGCGTCGGCCCGGTCCGCGGCGGCGTCCGTCTCCCCGGCAGGGGCACGTTCCGCGACGGCGACCCGCTCCGCGGCGGGAGCCTCCTCGGCGCGCTCGTCCGCCCGCTTGCCCGACCGCCGTCTGCCCAGACCCATCCCGCTCCCTCTCTCGCCGCACGTGTGACGGCCAGGGTGCCACGATCGGGCGTCGCCCGCCGGGTGCCGGGACGGGGCGCCCCGTAGGCTGCGAGGCATGGCGTCCCGCATCAGCGAGCTGGTCCTCGACTGCGCCGACCCCGAGCTGCTCGCCCGGTTCTGGTGCGACGTCCTCGGCTACGTCGAGCTCGACCGCGAGGAGGACGGGTCGATCGAGATCGGCCCGCCCGACGTCGGGTTCGGCGGCCCGCAGCCGACCCTGATCCTCAGCCCGAGCACCGACCCGCGCTCCGGCAAGCTCCCGCTGCACCTCGACGTCAACCCCACGGACCGCGACCAGGACGCCGAGCTCGAGCGGCTCCTCGCCCTCGGCGCGCGGCCCGCCGACGTCGGCCAGACGGGCGACGAGCCGTGGCACGTCCTCGCCGACCCCGAGGGGAACGAGTTCTGCCTGCTGCGCCGGCGCCTCGACCCCTGAGGCGTCAGGAGGGCTGCGGGCCAGATGACGGCACCGCGAGGTCCTGCGTGCCCACGACGCCGAGCAGCCGGATCCTGTCCGCCGCCTCCGTGCCCGGCGCCGCCGTGAGCACGAGGAGCACCTGGAGCTGGTCCTCCGTGGTGAGCGCCTGGCAGTCCACCTCGATCTCCCCGACCACCGGGTGCACGAGCGTCTTGTGGTCCACGAACCGGCGCGCCACCTCCTGCCGGTCCCACAGCGCGACGAACTCCGGGCTCGTGCGCGACAGCACCCGCACCAGCTCGCCCGCGCGCGACGACGCGCCCAGCACCGCCACGGCCGAGCGCAGGCTCGCGACGAGCGCGCGGCCCTGCCGGTCCCGGTCGTCCGCCGGGTAGATCGCCCGCGCCGTCGCCGGGTGGGCGAACCACCGGTAGATCTCGCTGCGGTCCCACCCCGAGTACGCCGACGCGTCGCCGTAGAGCGCGCGCGCCAGGTCGTTCTGCGCCAGCGTCTGCGCGAGCGGGTCGAGGATCAGCGCCGGGGTGTCGTCCAGGCGGTCGAGCACGCGTTGCAGCGCGGGAGCCACGTGCCCGGGATCGGTCGCCCGGTCGGGCACCCCGTGGCCGGCGACCCGGTAGAGGTAGTCGCGCTCGTCGTCGGACAGGCGCAGGGCTCGCGCGATCGACGCGAGCATCTGCGTGCTCGGCTGCGGCCCGCGCTGCTGCTCGAGGCGCGTGTAGTAGTCCGTCGACATGAGCGCGAGCTGCGCCACCTCCTCGCGGCGCAGGCCCGGTGCCCGACGGCGCAGCCCGGCCGGGAGCCCCACGTCGCCCGGCTGCAGCGCCTCCCGGCGACGGCGGAGGAAGTCGGCGAGCGCGGCGCGGTCCATGCGCCCATCGTCCGGGGTTCACGGCGCCCGTGCCAGGGATCGCCGGTCCCCCGTCCACCGGACTCTGCCGCGCCGCGCGCACGGCGTTCAGGATCGAGGCATGGACATCACGAGCAGCACCGTCTTCATCCCCGGCGCGACGAGCGGCATCGGGCTGGCGCTCGCGGTCGCGCTGCACGAGCAGGGCAGCACCGTCGTCGTCGGCGGGCGCCGCACCGACCTCCTGGAGCGGATCGCCGTCGAGCACCCCGGCCTCGACACCGTGCGCATCGACACCACCGACCCCGAGAGCATCGCCACGGCCGCGAAGGAGGTCCTCGACCGCCACCCCGACCTCGACACGCTCGTCACCATGGCCGGGATCATGCGCACCGAGGACTGGCACCACCCCGAGGGCTTCCTCGACACCGCGGAGCAGATCGTCACGACCAACGTGCTCGGCCCGATCCGGCTCGTCGGCGCGTTCGTCGAGCACCTGCAGACCCGGCCGCGCGCGACGATCGTCACCGTGTCGTCCGGGCTGGCGTTCGCGCCGCTCGCGGCCACGCCGACGTACGACGCCTCGAAGGCCGCGATCCACATGCTCAGCGAGGCGCTGCGGCTCCAGCTCGCCGACACGAGCGTCGACGTCGTCGAGCTCGTCCCGCCGTCGGTGGCGACGGACCTCATGCCGGGTCAGCGCGAGAGCGCGATCGCCATGCCGCTCGACGAGTTCGTCACCGAGGTCGTCGACCTGCTGCGCGCGCAGCCCGACGCGCACGAGATCCTCGTGGAGCGCGTGAAGTTCCTCCGGTACGGCGAGGCGCGCGGCGACTACGACGACGTCGTGCGGACCCTCAACGCGTCCGACCCGCACGGTCGCTGAGCCGGCCGGGCCGTCGGCCCGGCACGGCCGCCGCGGTCAGGCGGCCTCGGCGCGGGCGGCTCGGTCAGGCGAGCCCGGTCGGGCGGGCCCGGTCAGGCGGGCTCGGGGGCCGGGGCGAGGGTCGCGGCCAGGACCTGCCACGCGCCGTCGGCGCGCACCCACAGGCGCGTGTAGACCAGACGCGCGGACAGCGCGGCCCCGTCCTGGACGGCGTCCACGGCGGCGACGAGCCGGGTCGTCCCGCTCGGGCCGTCCTCCTGGACAACGAGCGACTCCTCCTCCAGCCGAGTGATCCGCAGCGCGCCCGAGCGGTGGCTCGCGAGGTCGTCCTCCTTGGAGAAGACCGACCCGTCCGGACCGGCGCCGACGCACCGCGGGTGCAGCAGGGCGTCGAGCGCGGCGACGTCGCCCGCGCGCTGGGCTGCCTGGAGAGCGTGCTCAGCATCAAGAAGGCTCATCGCGCGAGTCTACGCACGGGGTCGGGACCGGCGACTGCCGGGCGCAGCGCCGTCGACGAGTCAGCGGCGGCGACGCGTCAGAACAGCGGCCACGGGACGGCGGGCATGTCGCCCTCCGGTGCGGGGAACCGTGCCGTGCGCAGCAGCCGGTCGCAGCGCTCCGCGAGGGCGGCCACCTCGTCGGGCGCGAGGAGACCGCGCAGGCGGTGGGCGAGGTCGCCGTCGAGGCCCGCGCGCACGCGCTCGACGCCGACGAGCTCGTCGTCGGCGAGGGGCTCGCCGAGCCAGCCCCAGAGCACGGTGCGCAGCTTGGGCTCGACGTGGAAGGTGACGCCGTGGTCGACGCCGAGGCGCCGCCCGTCCGCCAGCGGCAGCACGTGCCCGCCCTTGCGGTCGGCGTTGTTCACGACGGCGTCGAGCACCGCCATGCGCCGCAGCGCCGGCGAGTCCTCGTGCACGACGCTCACCGGGCGGTCCTCCTCGTCGACGCCCTCCAGCACCGTCCGCACGCCGTCGCGCGGCACCTCGTCGGTGGGCACGACGTCGACGGGCGACTGCGCCGCGTCGACGTCCTGCCAGAGCTGCACCATGCCCGGACCGAGCGGCCCGTCGCGCAGCCACGTGCGCGGCACGACTCCCCCGCCGAACACCTCCGAGACGAGGTACGCGGCGACCTCGCGTCCCGCGAGCGTGCCGTCCGGGAAGTCCCACAGCGGCTTCTCGCCCGCGACCGGCTTGTACACGACCGAGACGTCGCCCAGCCGGGCGAGGAACGTCGCGTTCGACGCGACGCGGATACGCCCGACGACGTCGAGCGGCGCCTCGGTCAGGGCGGCGTCGAGCGGGGTCTCGGCAGGGTCGAGACCGGACGGCGCGATGGCCGGGTCGAGGCCGGACGGCGAGACGGCGGGGTCGACGTCGGACGGCGCGGCGGCGTCGTCGTGCGGGGTCGTCACGCCTCGCCGGGCAGCGCGCACTCGTGCCCGTCAGGGTCGACCGGCCGGCCGCACAGCGGGCACAGGGGGCGGCCCGCGCTCACGACTGCGCGCGTGCGCTGCGCGAACGCGCGCGCCGTCCCCACGGGCATCTTGACGAGGAGCGACTCGGCGGGCTCCGGCTCGTCGGCCTCGGGGTCGAGGTCGTCGTCGTCCACGAGCGGGAACGCCTCGACGATGACCTGCGCCGTGCGCGGGTCCCAGGTCAGGCGCATCGCGCCCGTGCGGAACTCCTCCTCGACCGGGAGGTCCAGCGGGTCGTCGTCGACGAGCTCGGCCGGGACGTCGGCGGGGACGCTGTACCGGTTGTCGGGCTCCTCCATGAGCTCGTCCAGCAGGCGCTGGATCGTGTCCGCCAGGACGGCGGACTGCTCCTTCTCGAGCGCGACGCTCGTCGTCCGCGTGCCTTCGCGCGCCTGCAGGTAGAACGTGCGGGAGCCGGGTGACCCGACGGTCCCCACGACGACGCGGTCCGGCCAGTCGTACTCGTGGACGAGAGTGGGCATGCCCTCACTCTACGAGCGCACGGCCCGTCCGCACGGGACGGCCACGGGTCGGACGTCGGCCCGGCTACCGCGCGGCGTCGGCCTGGCCTGGCCCGGCGCCGCCGCCCACCGGCGCGTCACCGGCAGGCGCGGCGCTGCGCAGCCAGGAGAGGTCGCCCGCGTCGGTGTTCACCGCCACGACCTCCGGGCGGTGCGGCCCGTACCGGACGACGGAGATCGACGCCGGGCCGACGACGATGCGCTGGAAGAGGTCCAGGTGCACCCCCAGCGCGTCGGCGAGCACGGACTTGATGACGTCGCCGTGCGAGACCGCCGCCCACACCGCGTCCGCGCCGTGGCGGGCGGCGACCTCCGCGTCGTGGCGCCGGACCGCCTCGACGCCCCGGGCCTGCATCGCGGCCAGCGACTCGCCGCCCGGGAAGACGGCCGCCGACGGCTGCGCCTGCACGACCGACCACAGCGGCTCCTGGGCGAGGTCCTTCAGCGCACGACCCTGCCACTGCCCGTAGTCGCACTCGGTGATCCCGTGCTCGGTCACCGGCTCCAGGTCGTCCGCCTGGTGGTCGAGCACGGCTTGCGCGGTCTGCCGGCACCGCTCCAGCGGGCTCGTGACGACCAGAGCGAGCGGCACGCCCGCGACGCGCTCGGCCGCCCGGGTCGCCTGGTCGCGCCCGACGGCGTCCAGCGCGACGCCGTCGGCCCGCCCGGCGAGGATGCCGCTCGCGTTCGCGGTGGTGCGGCCATGACGGACGAGCAGGACGGTCGGCATTCCCCGAGCGTAGGTGACGGGGCCCTCACCCCGTGGCGGCGACGTCCGGGGGCGGTGGTACCTCGGCCTGGGTCGAGATCACCCGCGGGGCCAGCTGGTCGGGCAGGGGCGCGAGGCCCGGCCCGCCCGCGCGGACCCAGGAGTGCAGGGCGGCGGTGAGCTCGTCGCCCGCCAGCTGCTCGAACCAGGCGGGGCCGGCGGCGCGCGCGGCGGGCACCGGCCGCACCACGACGACGTCCCCGCGCTCGCACGCGTCGAGGCAGTCGACGACCGTCAGGCGCGCGTCCCCGCTCTCGGCGATCCGGCGCAGACGCTCGAGCTGCCCGCCCGGACGGGTGTCGGTCGCGGCCAGGGTCTCCCCCGCGCACAGCCCGCACGCCGTGATGCCGGGCACCGTGCGCGCGGGGCGGGGACGACGTCCCCGCTCGTCGGTCGGGATCGTCGCCGTCACGCGTCGATGCCCTGGTGACGGGCCTGGTGCCGCACCTGGTGGCGGACCGCCGTCGGTCCGTGCTCGCCGCGATGTCCCCGGGACGCCATGCCTGTCCTTCTTCCTGTCGTGCCGACGGGACCGGCGCCCGCGAGCGATACCCCGCAAGGGTATATCGGTCGAGGGAGGGCCCCACCCGCCGGTGGGGCCCTCCTTCGGTCAGCCCACCCGGATGAAGGTGGGGTTGGACTGCCAGATCTCCCCGTACCGGACGGTCTTGCCCGGCGACGGAGCCTCGATCTGCTGGTTGTCCCCGACGTAGATGCCGATGTGCCCCGGGCTCCAGATCAGGTCACCGGGTTGCGCCTGGTCTCGGGAGATCACCGTCCCCGCGTACCGCTGCTGCGACGAGGTCCGGGGCAGGTCGATGCCGACCTGGGCGTAGACGTAGGACGTGAAGCCGGAGCAGTCGAACCCGTCCGGGGTCGTCCCGCCCCAGAGGTACGGCACGCCGAGGTAGCGCGCCGCGATGCTGACCACGGCCGAGCCCGCCGCCGATGACGGCACCGCGACGGGAGCCGAGGCTTCCTCCGTGGCACCCTGCTCCGCCGAGGTGCTCGTCCGTTCCTCGCTGCGGGACGGACGCTCCTGGCGTTCCGGCTCCGGCTCGGGTTCCGGCTCCGGCTCCGGCTCCGGTGCGGGGGTGACGGTCACCGGTGCCCGCTCGATCGCGAACGACGCGTCCGCCGAGACGGTCACCGCCGGTGCGGCGCTGAGCGCCTGGCGGGCCTGCTCGGTCAGCGCGCTGAGATCGACCCCGGACACGGCCTGGGGCTCCGTGCTCGGCGCGGCGCTGGCAGGCGCCGCGAACCCCGAGACCAGCAGCCCCGACCCGGCGGCCAGGAGGACACCCTTGCGGGCGGCGTTCGCCGTCCCCTCCTGCGCCGTGCGGGCTATCGAGGTCAGCGGCGTGATCGGTCGGTGGGACGCACGGTGGCGTCCCGGGTTTCTTGCGTTCATGGTGGTCTCCTTCGTGCCTACGGGGTGAGCTGTCGGGTTCGGGTCGGAGAGTGACCCGGCCGGACCGGTGGTTGCGGCCCGGCTTCACCCCCAGAGCACCGCGGTGCTCGCCTGAGTGGTTCCCCCGCCCCTGTCGTGGTGGTCGATGGTGTGCTCCCGGAGCGGACAGGGCTCGGCACCCTCCGGGACCCCTCGCGGACCGTTCCGCGAGGAGCATGAGGCTGCGGGCGACGTCTCACCCGCGGTCGGCGCCGAGCGCCGCGTCCCAGCTCGCACCGAGGTCGCGGCTGGTGAACAGGCCGGTCTCCGTGGCGACGAGGATCCACGGCTGGTTGCCGGGGCTGTCGTCGGGCACGTAGGTCATGGCCTGCACGCCCTCGGGCGCGGTGCCGTGGCTGTCCCAGCTCTCGGTACCGGGCGTGCCGGTCCAGACGACGCCCCGGGCGTCGATCCCGATCAGCGCTCCGCCCCGCTCGTCGTCGACGAGCACGAGGGCGGGCGCCGCCCGGTCGGGGGCGAAGCTCCGGCCGCCGTCGCGGCTGAGCTGCAGGCCGGTGGGCGTGGTCGCGACGACCGTGTCCGGGTCCGCGTCCAGGAGGTGCAGGTCGCGGGCCTCCACGGTCGCGCCCCGCGACCACGTCTCGCCCGAGTCGTCGCTGACGAGCACGGTCGAGGTCCCCGAGTCCAGCCCGACGACGCGGACGGTGCCGTCGCCGGTGCTCGCGGTGCTCAGGGCGTGGAAGTCGACCTCCCCGGTGAGGGAGACGGGATCCCACGTCGCGGCGCCGTCGGTGCTGCGGATCAGCCCGAGGTTGGGCTTCTCGAGCTCCGGCTGCTCCCCGGGCGCAGGGTGGCCCGAGGCGTACACGGTGCCGTCGACGGCGAGGGTCATGCCCATCGTGTCCTGGCGGCCCGTGCCGACCCGCTCGACCGGCCCGGGGTCGTCCTGGAACGGGTCGCCGAGGGTCCAGACCCCGGTGTGGGTGGCGATGAGGAGGGAGTGGTCGTCGCGCACGACCTGGACGTCGTGCACGTGCCCGAAGTCGGGCAGGTCCTGGGACGCGAGCGTCGTCGCGTCGGGTGTCGGTGGTGGAGTCGGGGTGCAGGCGGCCAGCAGCAGCACGGATCCCGCTGCGGCCCACCCGGTCACCCGCCTCGTGAGGGCAGGGTTGAGCACGGTGTGGGGTCCTTCGGCCTGGGCCCGCGGGGCGCGCGCACGTCAGACGCGTGCGACAGCGCGCACGCCCCGCGGGGCGGGATCAGCTCGAGGCGAGCAGGTCTTCCATGGTGGAGATCTCGGCCTGCTGGGTCTCGACGATCTCCTGCGCCATCGCGACCGCGTCCGCGTTCTCGCCCTCGTCGACCTGGGTCTGCGCCATCTCGACGGCACCCTCGTGGTGGACGATCATCTGCTCGAGGAACAGCTGCCCCGCCTCCGCGCCCTGCGCGGCGTCCAGGGCCTGCATGTCCTCCTCGCTCATCATCCCGTCCATGGACCCGTGGCCCATCGCCTCGTGGTCCATGGCGCCGGACTCCTCCATCGGGGAGCCCCACTCCTCGAGCCACGTGGTCAGCTGCTCGATCTCCGGGCCCTGGGCGTCCTTGATCTGGTTCGCCAGGTCCGTGACCTCAGGGTCGACGCCGTCCTTGGCCAGGATGACGTCGGACATCTCGATCGCCTGCTCGTGGTGCGGGATCATCATCTGGGCGAACATCACGTCCTGGTCGTTGAACGTGCCGCCCTCCGCCGTGCCGTCCTGCTCCTGGGCCCCGGTCGTGGCGGACGACGGCGCCGTCTCGCTCGCCGGCTCGTCGTCGGTCGAGCACGCCGCCAGGCTCGCGACGGTCACCAGCGCGACCGCCGGCACCAGCACACTCTTGAACTTCATGGGACAGACCTCTCGTCTCGGTACTCAGGAACCACACGCGCCCCGGTGCGGGGCGTATCGGTCGACGCAGGCGCGTCGACGGCGTGCGGCTCCTACGTCCGAGAGATGCCGAGAAGGTGCAGCGACGGCGCGAGGCCGACGAAGGGCTGAGCGCGCCCCGGTTCGACGAGGCGGGACCAGACGGGGGTGAGGCGTGCCAGGAGGCCGCGCCCGGGGCGCACCAGCGCGAGCAGCACGACCAGCACCATGAGGCACATGGCCGACGCCATCTCGTGCCCGCCGCAGTCGAGGCAGCCACCCTGCTCGTGGTGCCCGGGGCCGTCGTCGGCCACCGGAGTGTTCGTAGGGTGGCTCGTCTCGGCGATGACCGCCGCAGGCCCGACGTGAGCCGTCGACGACCCGCTCATCGCGTGCATCGTCACGATGCCGAGAAGCAGCGCAGCGATCAGCAGGGCACCCGAAAGCCCTCGCCGGCGCCCGGCGAGCAGCGAACGGAGTGCGGCCATGAGGTGCATGTCGCGGCCACCCTAGCAAGCGGCCATCGGGTCCGGTCACGGCACGACGAGAAGAGGGACCGGCAGGTGCCGGTCCCTCTTCGTGTGTCGGGCTGACAGGATTTGAACCTGCGACCCCTTGAAGCCTTTTAGAACGTTCCTGATCCGCGGAATCGGCGGGCCTTCCTCTTGTGACCTGTGCATTTACTCATCCACCCTGCGCCACCTCGGAGCACTCGGCGTCGCCGTGCGCCAGGGTTTTGGGACACCTTGCTGGACATAGTATCGGGAGCCACTGACAAGTGGCTGCGCCATGGACCAGTCATGACCACATTCGACACGCCACTCGATCTTCTGCACCGAGGTCGCCAATGCATGGTGACCAAGCCGCGGTGGAACCGTGATGGCCGGAGCCCCGCTAGGTTGGTCGAGCTCCGGCGCTGAAGCTCGTGGCGCTGTGGTTGCGCGCGGTGAGGAGGCTATAGTCAACCAGGTCTCCTCCGCGCTGGAAGCGTCCCTTGTCGACCCCTCCCAACTTGACCTCATCCTCGACATCCAGCCAGGGGAGCACTGACCGTGGCTGACCGCGCCCTCGACGCCTGGCGAGGCGGGCTTCCATGCGGTCGCTGATGGAGTAACCCACGATCCGGTTCGAGCACGCGTCCTTGATCGCGCACAGGTAGACCTTGCCCTGGGCTGTGAGGTGCTTGGTGATGTCGGTCACCTACAGCTCGTTGGGGTCGCTGGCGGTGAAGTCGCGCTCGACGAGGTCGTCATGTGCGGGTGGTCCCGGCTTCTTACCGTTCTTGCCGCGCTTCTTCCCGAACACGCTTCCCCAAGCGCCGTCCTAGCAGATCCGCCACACGGTCCGATCGCTCGCCTGCTGCCCAACCTGCTGGCTTCGTCAGCAAGGAGGCGGTGCGACCCCCGGGTCGTCACGATGGGCGTCGAAGTGAGCGTTCGCCAGGTACCCCTGGCGCAGTTCCAAGCTAGTGACTGGGCTAGCCAACGACCGGTAGTACGGCGCGCTGGAGAGCCGTAGAACCCGGCAGGTAACCGCGACAGGGTCCCGTCATTGGCAACGTCATGAACCAGCGGGTAACTCACTTCCCGGCAGATGGGCCTGCACGAAGTAGGCCGCCGCGCGGCGCAGCACCTCGTTCTCCTGCGCGCGGAGCCGCAGCCGCTTCTCGGCCTCGCGCAACTCAGCAGACTCCGAGGCAGTCACGCCCGGCTTCCTGCCCTCTTGTCATGTACCGAATTTAGCCGACACAGGGACACCTGCGCGAGATCAGGGCGGAGCACTTGTTTCGAAGAGTTCATCGAGCGGACCGCTTCTTGACTAGGATGGGACGCGCGTTCTCCCGCCAGAATTCTATCCACTCTTCCCGTTGAGCATCGTCCGCCAAGTCTCCGGCGATCTGAGAGGTGCCATTGCCCGAGGTGATCGCTATCGCATCCCAGCCGCCTTGAGTGTCAGCAAACCGCGCAGTGAGTTGCCCCCAGGAAGGATCCGCGTATCGAATCTCAGCATCGTTTCGAGATTGGATCGCTTCGCCTGTGAAAGCACACACGACCTGTCCCGCATCAAAAGCCTCCTCGCGGAAGGCGACGCGCTGCTCGTCGATCACCGATCGCAGTGCCTCCTTGACGTCCGAGACCCGGCCTTCTTGATCAATAGCGCTGGTGTAGCTCCAGTCATCCTCAGAGCCATCGGTGCGACGAATCCAGATTCCTCGGGCATCATGCCTAACGTACTGCACCCGACCAGGACCGAGTGCAGTCCGCCTGATGAAGAACTCTGCGACACCGACTCCCACCTTTTCAGTAGCATCTTCGTCGCGATCGAGCAGATCGAAGAGCACCGCCTTATGCAGTGGGTCCGAAACGGACGCTTCGAGCGCGTAGTGATCCTTGATCTCGTCTCGGACCCAGTTCTTCGCCGCAGAACGCGTCGGGAACTGCATACTTGGCAACCGTACTGGCTTAGCAACACCCATGGCCCAGCCTCCTCATCTCGTCGCGCAAGAGTAGCGAGTCCGCGCTACGAACGCACCACCTCACCTGAGTACGGATCTGCCGTCGTTACCGCGGCCGCGGGCGTCGACCATCCACCGTCCGGCCGGGGGCCGCCGTCGGGGCCTCGCCTTGTGTGGCGAGCGAGCTGACCACCCGCGACGCGCCCACGAAGCACTCCAGAACATGTCGTCCAGTTCGCGGACACCGCGCACTGGTATTGCCGGTTCAGGCACTGGCACTCCGGTCGATGTGCGAAGCCAGGCTTGGACGTCTTCGGGTCGGCTTCGTAGGTGCTGCTTAACTCGGAGAGCACTGGGTCCTCTGCTTGGGTCTCGGCGGCGGCAAATGCTGCGGCGGGGCGTGCCGAGGCAGGCGTAAAGCTGCTCGACCGTAACAGCGGGCTGGTCGAGCATATGCCGCGCCCCGGACCATGTCGTTCACGACCGATAGGAACCCGCGGCTGGTCAGGACGCAGCGCTCGCGGTACGGAGGGATCACAACAGGGCTTGTGAAGGAGTCTGGAGCCCTCAGCGATGACAAGGTATGGCGCGCGCGCCCGATCATGGCGATTTCGAACGACAAGGCCCAGGTCAGAGCCCGAAGTGTATGCGCCTCTACAGCGCCGGGATGGCCGCATTCCAGCGCGAAGCGATGCGCAAGCCCGACTCAGGGAACCAGCACTGACGTCATCCGCTGCGACAGCGTACTAGCACGTCAACACACGCCCGCCAAGATCGCGCTGTTCGCGCAATCCTCCTGGCGACATGGCCCCGAGACCACATCGACTGCCCGGTTCAGTATCGCCCGTTTCGCCGAGTGGCGGAGTCAAAGACGCCCAACCTGCCTGCCGCCGCGGTCGCCGCGCCCAGCGAGCTCGTCCGCGCCCCAGACCGCGACGTCGTCAGGCGCGCATATCAGCACCGCGTGCAGGCGTGGTCACCTCGAGAAACTGATGGCCATCAAAGAGTTCGACGCGTACCTAGCAATTCAAATTGAGACCGCTATGGAGGTCACACCTAGTTGGCCAACAGCGTCGTCAAACACACACAAAAGATCACGAACTTGCTGGGCACTCAGGTCGCCCCTTTCCAACCTCCGCTCCAGGTCACCCCACGAGAGCCCGGGCTGAGCGATCACGACTTCACCCATAATCGGTCGCGTCCAGAGATCGAGCCGCCAGCGAGGGTGATTGGTATTCAATCCCAATAGGCTACGCAGCAACAACTCGTCGCCCTGGACCACGACAATCTTCGGAGAACTCTTGCCAACAAGCCGCCGCCCGAGTTCTTCCCATACCGTGGGGTCCAGGAGCCAGCGGCGACTCTTAATCGCCTGAGCGACCACTACCTGCATGTCGCCAACGCGGACCGCCGGCACATCCTTGCTCGAACCCTTTGCATGCCACAACTCTAGTTTTGCACGCATGCCCTCTGAGTCGCGATACACCTCTACAACAATGTAGTCGGCGATCTCACCGGGACCATCGTTCAGAAGCACCCAACGCCTAGCGCCTTGCTCGAGAACTCCGCGCCCCAGGTGGGAGGCAATCGCCGAATGGACCGAGACACGCACTCCTTGCTCCAAAGCCTTTCTGTCAGTTTCCGCCTTGATGTTGACAGTCGACCAATCGATTTCAATCTTGGCAAGCCTTGGGAGGCCCCTTTCTACCACAGGCCGCCTATATGACACCGGGCCCACCACGGTGGTGCCGTCAAAGAAAGAGATCTTCGGCGGATTCGCCGTCAAGACATCGGAAAACACCCTTGGCGCTCCTCCCCCGCGCACAACAGTAGGCCGATCAGCGATATGCACCGAGTCGTAGAATGCGCCATCCAATCCCTGGAAGCCTCTCCAGAATTCGACACCCATGCGAAGATCGCGTGCGACAATCGGCAGACTCTCGCCACTCCTGCTACCGTTGGGATCGAGATCTAGTTCTAGCAATTCGAATGGCGTTCCTTCCCCGCTCTGCCAACCGTGACCCAGTAAAGAATAATCGAGCTCAACAGCGACCACACCCACATGGGACTCGGGGAAGCTCTCGAGACGATCACCGCGCACAAGACCAGGTAGAAGCCCGTTGATCACCCTTGCGCTTGACTGATATCGAGAGCCGAAGTGCTTAATCACTCGTTGATACTCGGGCAAGGGGACATATCTGCCCTCCCAGTACTTCGACTTCTCTGTCGCGATGCCACCAGTGTAGGTTGACCCGTACTCTTCAATCTGAGCCATTGCATGTCCGACGGCACCCTGTGCGGTATCAACCTCCCGCATCCCCCTATCCACACTGCTTCCCATGAACGTCTTATAAGACGGCGCGCCGCGGCCGCCTGCGTAGGTATTGCGGACCCCGACGTTGGAGATAGAAACGCGATCGAGCGCATCGAAGGACGCCTGCATTCGGGACGGATTGGCGCCACGCGTGTCACCGTCTCGAACACCCAGCGCCCGTAGTATCGCCTTCCCAATAGCCCGGTTCTCCGAGTTTACGAGGAGCAGCCCGTTCGCGACCCCCGATTGATCGCCAGGTAGCCAGGAGATGAGGTGCAGCTGATAGCGCATAGTCTCCAAGCCTGGGTCACGGTGCCATTTTGGACGCTCGGAGAAACGCGTAACGACTAAGACGGTGGCCGGATTCTCCAACGTGGCGGCATAGTAGACTTCTTGTCCTTTGACGATGCGACCGGGATAGAGATCGGATGCCACGGTGCCGCTAGCGAATTTAGGGCTCCATTTCGGATCGGCGGCTTCGTAGACGGTGACACTCACGACTGGGGATAGCGATTCGACGACCAGCTCTGGTGGTGGTCGATTGACCGTTCTAGCAAAGTGCTTCAATGCGAGAGACTGTTCTGTCATTCCGTCGGTAATCTGTGGCAGCAGTTCCGCCCAATGCGAATCCTCCTCCCAGAGCGCTCTCGCAACCCCTTGGAGCGCGGGGAATGCAACTTCATCTGCGACAGTCACGACCACCGAAGGCTGGGGGTACATTGGGTCGTTTCGAGCGAGGCGGCCAATCAACTGAACGGTAGCTGGTAGAGATTTGTGCTTGTCATGGTACGCCACAACGCGCAGACTAGGCAGATCGAATCCTTCACCAAGCATCCCTACCACGATGACTGCGCGAATAGTGCCGGACCGCAGTCCTCCGACAATTTGCACTTGCTGCGAGCTAGACAGCCGCGACGTTAGTACTTCTACAGCAATCCCCGCCGCCTCGTAAAGTTCCGAGAGGTCGCGTGCGCGTTTTTCTGTCTCAGCGCGCACGAAAAGAGTACTCGTTTCATGCTCTGGGGATGAAACAACCTGCTTGACGCGCTCTACAATCGCCCTGTCCCGCTGGTCACGAGTGGTGTCTTGCGAGATTGGAAGTACGATCGGTTCCACAGCCTTGTAGGAACCGTTGTCAATTGCGCACTTGAGGGGGTAGTGGAAGACGACCTCACCTGGAACCGACTTCCCGTCCCGGCGCCTCGGTGTTGCAGTCAGGAGAACCTTACGCGCGGGCTCGAAATGATCTAGGATCGCTCGCCACGTGGGAGCTGGAGTGTGATGGGCTTCATCGACTATGACCAAGTCAAAGAAGTCCTTCGGCCCAAGAAACTGCTCGTGATGTCCAGGACTGATCGAGGAGGGAAGCGCCACAACGACATCCGCGGAGGCGAGAGCATCCCAATCGATGGTCCTGCCCGTCACCTGGACAACGGTTGGACGTATGTGCTCTGCGGTATTGAGCGCTCCAATTGCCCGAAGGACGCTCTCGCTTTCAAAACTCTGGGCGAGTTGAGTACGTAGATGCTGACTTGGTACCACGACCAGCGTCCTGACCGCGTTGGCCAGGTAGGGCATCGCCGTGGCGATGGCAGATTTCCCGCTGCCGGTCGGTAGCACGATCGTGGCTGGCTCTCTGTCATGCACCGACCAGTGAGCAATGAGGGCACCAAGTGCGCCGACCTGGGCACTCCGCCAGTTGGGAGTTGTCTTCGTCTTGAGGAGAGTGAATTTGTCCTCGTGTTCCGCATAGTGGCCGCTCACCGTGTCATCGTCCACTCTCGATGGACGTAGTTCCAGCCCGACACGCGTGATCTTGTCCCGAGTTTGCCAACCGAAGGGCCGTGCCGACCTACGAGCGCTTCGCCAGGCCGCTACAAGCTCGAGAAGGGAGCTGCGAGGCGGGTCGAGTTGATCAGTTGGCCCGCGCGATACCGTGATCTCACTGAGAGCACGCCGCCTGTCCCGGAGGCGTCCGCGCTCCCCCGTGGGGGTGCCCTGGGCGCTCAGGAAGATCCCTGCTCGAACATCATTGTTCATAGCGGGGAGTTGAGGTCGGACTCCCCCAGACTAGGCCGCGCATGGGGCTCCTGGACAACCGCTCGCAACTCCGATGGAAAGCCAGCGGCGAGTGGCTGCCCAGTTCATTCGGATAGGTTCGTCCGCGCCTTGGTCGGCATGGCGTGCGCGCCCGACATCTGTGCCTTGACCGCGAGCTGGTCGGCACGAGTGTGGAGCCAGCCTGCACGGTCTGGGTCGCTGCAACGGCGTCTTCCGTGGCCGTGCGAGCGAGCGCGAGCGCGGTGGAGACGTCGAGCGGTTCGTCAACGTGAGAGGTGTCCATGCCCTCACATATGCGGCACCCCGCTCAGGTCGCCTGCAGCGTGGGCCGGGTATCACTCTCGCTGAGCAGCATCCGGATTCGCCGAGGGCTCAGATGCAGCTCGGATGTCAGGTCGCCCATCGTCAGCCCGTGTTGGGTGGCGACGTCGAACGCGCGCGAGAGCAGGATCGGCTGCTCTCCCGGGTATCCGGTGACGGGCTCGGGGCGGAAGAGGCCAACCTTGCGCAGCTGGTTCAAGCGCACGAACGTCCGGCGGTAGGTGGCCTCGGAGATGGCTTCGACCTCCCGGCAGCGGTAGACGAGGGACTCCACGGACACTCCCCATGCAGCTCCAAGCCGGTCGAGGGCGTGCAAGTCCATGCGCGGGGGCAGTGTGGGCACAATGACCTCTCCGGGGGTCAGGAGCTCAGCGGCAAACATGTCCGCCTCCTTCTCCTGGGCGAGGTCGCCAGGGGCGGTCTCTGCATGAAGCAGAAGGTGGCCGAGCTCGTGAGCAGCGGTGAACCTGTGCTGGTACACGTCCCGGGCGCGATCTGGGGTCATGACGACCACGGGCCGCGGTAGGCGTGAAGTCGAGAACGCGTCGACAGTAGGCGTGGCGGCGCCGGCGAACGGTGCGAGGGTGACGACGATGCCGTGGTTCTCCATGAGGCGGACCATGCGCGGGATTGGCCCAGTTCCTAGGCTCCACGCCCTGCGCAGGGCGCGGGCGGCCTCGCGCGGGTCGGTCGGGAAGTCCTCGTGCTGGACCTCTCCACCGGCGAACCCAGGAACGTCCACCGGCGGGAGCTGCACCCGCTTCTCGAGCGCGTACGCGAGTTCCCAGACCTGCTCGGTGAAGGCGATGGCCTTGTCCCGCTCGCGCGCGGGTGTTGAGCGCAGGCTGCGGAAGTGTGCTGACGCGGGGTCCAGGCGCGCGTACGGGCGCCCGGCGGTCAGGAACGTTGCAGGCACGTCGAGCAGGTCGGCGAGACGTTCAAGGTGGTCGGTCCGCGGGGTCGTCGCGCCGGTCTCCCACTGGCCAACGGCGGCCGGGGAGATGTTCAGGTGCAGCGCGACGGCACGCTTAGTCAGCCCTGCAAGTCGCCGGGCCTGTAGGAGCCGGGCGGGGTCAAACGCATCCGCAACCTTCTTGATGTCGGTCGTCTCGGTGTCGGCCGTCTCGCCCTGGCCGCCGACGAGAGTCAGGTGAGTGGGTCTGGTCACGTCGTGGACTGCCTGGAGTTGGTGTCACTGCCCTGCTCGCTCTCCTCGACTTCACCGGTCGGGTTCGCGATCATGGGCGGCTGCGGGGCGAGGTACAGGTCGTCCTCAGGCGCGTCGTCGAAGCGCGGGACGTTGTCGTCCGGACCAGGGCGGGCGGTGACCGGGCGCAGGGCGAGAGGTACGGCGGGTGCGACCCGCAGGTCCTCCCAGGTGTGCCAGGTGACCTTGCCAGTCGCAGTGTCGGTCAGCTGGGCATCCCCCCACCCTAGGGACACGATGCCATTGACGGGGTTGCTGGCCAGGCCGATCGTCACGACGGTGCCCATGCTGCGCAGCTGCTCAAGCACCTCAGCTTCGTCGGCGAACATCTCCTCCAGCTCGGGAATATCCAGCGAGGTCTCTTCGAAGGTGGGCTGGGTGTGGCTGGGGTGCGCGCCGAGTCCCAGCATCGTCTTGCGCAGGTCGGAGACTGGGACGGGGAACTTCGCGTCGACACGGCGCACCGATCCATCGGCGGCGAACCGCCATGGCATGAGGGCGACCGACGTCTCTTCGACTACGACGTAGGGGAAGCGGCTACGCACTCCCAGTGGCTTGCGAGCGGTGACTCCGGGGATGTCTGAGGTGAAGTCCACGAGAGCTTCGTGCAGCGCGACTCGCATTGTGGGGCCGTAGGCGTCGCTGGACGTGAGACCGCTGGCGATGTGTGCAGCACACGCTCTGGCCTGGGCGCGTTGGGCGGCTGCAGGGACGGCCTGCACGAGCGCTTCGGCGGCGTCTCCGAAGCGGCGCTTGGCCCATTCGCTGGGAACGGTCGGTGTCGAACTCATGGTGACCCCTGCCTCATGTACTTACGTTGTCCACCACAACATAGCACCGCCGCTTCACTTTTCTACGAGAGTCGCTCAATCTCGATGCGTCTCCGCGGCGAGGAGGGCCACACATATGCGGCAGGGGGGGCTCAGCGCATGGCGTCAGCGCACCTGGGGCAGGTACGTCTGGTCTCGGCTGCGCGGGTCGCGCTTGCCAGGACCTCCTCGCGGGTGGCCTCCGTGACTTCTCAACGTCCGGCGAGGTCGCGTCCGCACGCCGATGCCACACGCAGACCGCCGCCGACCTCAAAGGGCTCGCCCGTGCCGAGGGCTCGCACGTGGACGACGCTGCGGTGTCCGGCGCTGGCCGTCTAGCACCACGACCAGCATGCGCGCCCTGGTGCCGAGCTCACGTCGAGCTCACCCAGCAGGTTCCTCGCCCGTTCGGTGGCGGCTGGGAAGACGAAGGCTCGCTGAGCTTGGGTGACGACCTGCTCGCGGGTCCACGCGCACGGGTGGTGAGACTCCGCGACGTACCCGGGCTTCGTGTTCGGGTAGAGCCGGTCGTGCCGATCGCCGAACTGGTGGCGCGTCGGGTCGACGATGCACTCGCCCACCTCGAGCCACCCTCAGTTCGGACACATGCCCAGGTCCTTCTCGGGGCACTGAACTCGCCGACGCCGTCCGCCGACGAACGGCATACCGCAGGTCCCGAATATCGGACGCCACCAGATGCGCGCCCCGACGTCCTGCTCGAGGAAGCCCAGCCACCGGCGCGACCGCTGGAACAGGTCGTAGAGCACCTCAACCACCTCGCCCTCGATCCGTCGGTTCGGCAGACAGGAAGGAGTCGATCACGACATCCCGTCCGACGGCCCATCCCTGCCGCGTGAAGCCTCTGCCTCAGAGTGGTCATTCGCCTGTTCGGTCACCAGGTGCTGCAGCACACCGAGGACGTCAGGGACGGTGTGGACGCGTTCGACGTAGTGCTTTGCAGCGACAGCCTCCGTGTTCCCCAACACTGACGCGGCGACTCCGACGTCGTACCCGTGGGCTTTGAGGGTGGTGGCCACAGTCGCGCGCAGCATGTGCGGGTGGACAGTACGCGGGTCGATGTCGGCGCCCTCGAGCGCCGCCTTGAGGGAGCGTCGGGCATTGTTGGTCTGCCAGTGCGTACCGTTGCGCGTGACGAACACCGGTGCCCGCGGGTCGACCTGCTCTGGTCGGATGGACCGGAGCGCGTCAGCAGTGAAGGGCGGGACGATGATCGTGCGCATGCCCGTGTCGGACTTTGTCACGTCCTGCCTGATCTCCCTGTTGTTCACTGTCATCATGGTGGCGACGATGGTCACGGTCGAGACACCGCCCTCCTCGTGGTCGGTGAGACGGACCTCTGACCAGTGCAGGGCCAAGGCCTCCCCGATGCGGCATCCAGAGCCGAGCAGCAGGTCGATGAGGACGGGAAGATACGGCGAGGGCGGGGGCCCGGACCTCGCCTTCTTCTCGCTGCGATGGGTGCGGACTGCTGCGCGTAGCGCGCCGATCTCGGGCACGGTGAGCGCCCTGGGGTGCGCCCTTCTTCGTGGTGGAGACGTGGTCGCGGTGATGGGGTTGTATCCGGAGATGGCGCCCATCCGGATGGCGTAGTCCAGGATCTGCTTGACGATGGAGCGGCACTTGCGTCGCTTGTCCACCAGGGTGTTTTGCGCGCCAGCTTCTGCACCGATCGAAGCAAGCCAGCGTTCCAGCCGCGGTGTGGTGAGCTCGTTGAGGCTCAGAGACCCGATGGCGGGCACGATGTCTGCTTTGAGGGTGCGCATGTCCTTCTCGACGGACTGCACACGCACTCGTCCACCCTCGGTCCGTGCTTCGAGGAGTCTCGCGGAGATCCAGAGCCTGGCCGCGGTCTCGAAGCGGGACCCGGCGGTCAGCTCGGACTCGACATGGCCACCGTAGATCTCGTGCTTCGCCCGCCACAGTTCGACCGCGCTGTCCGGAGTGTCAGCGGTGACCCGGAGGCGTCGCGTGCGACCGTCGCTGCCACGTCCACGCGCATCGACGACCCATCGGCCGTTCGCGGTCTGCTTGGGGTTCAGCGCACCATGCGCGCCAACCTCGCGCCGGGGGCGTCCCCCTCGGATGGTCGTCACGCCGACCTCCAGAGCGCATCGTCAAGCGCTTGGACGGATCCCGCCCTGGTTGGGACAAACCTCGCGGGTGCTGGAGGCGGATCGTCCGTCGCGACTCGTGTCTCCAGCCAGGTCTCGACGTCGGTCGGCCGGAAACGCAGCGAGTTCCCAACCCTCAGTGCCGCGGGGCCAGTTCGCTCGACACACCACCGACACGGTGCGTTCCGAGACCCCGAGGCACCCGGCCAGCTGGGCCACGCTCATCAAGGGGCGAAGTGATAGGGCACGTGCCTGATCGCTAGTTGTCGTCATAGCTGCCCTACACGCGGGGCAGATCGCTGCTGTGCGCATGCCCCACTTGACGTGGGGACTGTGGAGGGAGTCTTTGGACACGACAAAGCCCAGGTCATTCGGTGCCGAACACCGTCTGACCTGGGCTTACTGTCGGGCTGACAGGATTTGAACCTGCGACCCCTTGACCCCCAGTCAAGTGCGCTACCAAGCTGCGCCACAGCCCGTGGCTGGATCACCGAGCCAGATCCGACCGGATCGGACCCCGTGAAGCCTCGGATACTCTACCCCATCCGTGACGCCTCCAGAGCACCGTTTGCCCCGGTCGGGGCTGTGCGGTCGGTCTCGCCCGAGGTCGCCGTGGCGTCCCGCTCCCCCGTCGGCAGGTGCGCGCGCCACGCGCTCGCCACGATCACCAGGCAGACCGCGGCGATGACCAGGCCGCCGAGGAACATCTGCGCGTACGTCCACCGCACGGACAGCGCCGCGAGCGCCACGGGCACGCAGAACCCGATGTAGGTGAGCGAGTAGTAGACGGCCGTCAGGCCGGCGAGGTCGTCGGGCGTCGCGATGCGCTGGACCTCGCTGAGCCCGGCGACGAGCGCGAGCCCGTAGCCGGCCCCGAGGACCATGGCGGCGACGAGCGCCGTCGGGAGGTCGAGCCGCGCCGAGGCGTAGGCCCCGAAGCCCATGCCGACGACGACGATGGACATCGCCACGACGGACGCCCGCGCGCTGTGCCGGGTGTCGATGAGGCGGCCGAGCACCTGGATGCCGACCCCGCACCCGAGGCCGAGCACGGTCATGAGCCCGGAGAACGCGATGGGCGCGCTGCCCGCGCTGGCGGACACGAGGCCCGGCAGCACGGCGTAGGCGCTGCCGGCGCACCCGAACACCCAGGGCGCCACGGGCACGACGACGCGCAGGAACCGCCGGTGGGCGACCGCCGGCACGCGCAGGTCGTCGCGCAGCCGGCCCCGGGTCCCGCCGGCGGGCACGACGCGCGTCTCCGGGACGCCCAGCAGCCAGACGCCGGTCGCGACGGCGAGCGCCGCGTGCAGCAGGTAGGCGGTGTGCGTGGGCCAGGGTGCCCACTGGGCGAGCACCGCCGCGACGCCGGCCCCGACGAGGAAGCCCAGCGTGAGGGCGAGGCCCGCGCGGCGGGCGCCGGAGCCGCCGTCGGGCACGCCGGACGCGCGGGCGGCCGCGTCGCTGAGCTCCTTGACCCAGGTGGTGCCGACGGCCATGACGAGGCCCAGCGCGACGCCGCACAGGACGCGCCCTGTCGCGAGCAGCGCGGCGGACGACTCCCCCGCCGCGAGCACGAGCGACCCGGCCAGCGCGATCGGCGCGGCGGGCAGGAGCAGCGGGCGGCGCCCGTACCGGTCGGAGAGCGGCCCGCCGAGCAGGAGCGCGGGGACGATCCCGAGCACGTAGGCGGCGAGCAGCGCGTCGACGGTCACCGCGGAGAAGTGCCCGACCTCCCGGTACATGACGAGCAGGGGCGTGAACTCGTTGCCGCCCCACGCGACGGCGAACATCACCGCCGCGACGGCGAGCCACGCCCGCGGTCCGACGGCGGCGCTCGCCCCCGGCGCGGAGGCCTCGCTCGTGGGGTCCGAGGCAGCCGCGCTCACAGGCCGGCCCTCGCGTCCTCGAGGTGGCGCTGGACGCGGCGCTTGTAGGTGCGGGTGTCGCGCACCTCGAGCGCGTCGACGAGCGCACGGTGCCCGGCGACGAACGTCGTCGCACGGCCCGGGTCCCACCGGACGCTGTGCGCGACCATCCGCTGCTGGCGCTCGCGCAGGCTCACGAAGAACGTGGTGAGCAGCGCGTTGCCCCCGGCCGCGACGATCTCCTGATGGAACCGCGCGTCGAGCGTCGCGTACTCCGCGACGTCCCCGTCGGCGACGGCGGCCTCCTGAGCCGTGACGAGGTCGCGCAGGAGCGCGACGAGGGTGGCGAGCTCGGTGTCGGGCAGGCGGACGACGGACTGGGCGGCGTGCGTCTCGACGAGCAGGCGCGCGTCGAGGACGTCGTCGGCCTCGCCGGGCGCGACCGGCACGACGAGCGCGCCGCGCTTCGGGTAGAGCCGCAGCAGGCCCTCGGCCTCCAGGCGCAGGAACGCCTCCCGGACCGGCGTGCGGCTCACGCCGAGCTGTTCGGCGATCTCGCCCTCGCTCGTCATGGACCCGCCGGGCAGCCTCCCGTCGAGGACGATGGACTTCACGTGCCGGTACGCCTGTTCCGTGGCAGAAGCGCTGGTGGTGCGTGGCATAGATACATGATGCATCTATCGTGTGCACGACATCGACCGCAACCGCTCTCCGGGGCCGTGCGGTTCGACACACCGAGCGCGGAACCCTCAAGTGATAGTTGACGCCGCCCGTTACTTACAGTTTCGGCGAAACTGTAAGTAAGGTGACGTCATGGAAGCAGTTCAGGCGCTCGCTGTCCCAGCGGTAGCTCACGTGAGCCACTACTGGACAGCAGAGAACGACGGCCTCTCGACGCGTGCGCAGGTGGCGGCTGGCTCGGGACCCTACGAGTCCACCATCCCGACCGCCATCGCGGACTACTCCCCCGTACTGACGCCGCAGCAGTCCGCCGACGCCGAGGAAGCAGCCGCCGCTCTCGCACGCTTCGACTCGTACGCCAGCGCAACGCTCGGGCCGGACAACCCCACCCTGGGTCCGATGTCCTCGATCCTGCTGCGCACCGAGTCCGCTTCCTCGTCGCAGATCGAGAACCTCACGGTCGGCGCCAAGCAGCTCGCGCTCGCCGAGATCGACCAGACGACGAGCACCAACGCACGCACCGTCGTCGCGAACGTCCGGGCCATGCAAGCCGCCATCGACCTCGCCGACCGGCTCGACGAGGCCTCGATCCTCACGATGCACCGCGAGCTCCTCGCCGGGCAGCCCGGATGGGAGGAGCACGCGGGGCGCTACCGAGGCACTCTGGTCTGGGTCGGCTCGTCGAGCATCAGCCCGAGAGGCGCGACCCACGTCGGGCCCCAGCCCGAGCTCGTCCCTGGAGCGATGGCGGACCTGATGGCCTTCGTCCGCCGGGAGGACCTTCCCGTCCTCGTCCAGACCGCCGTCGCGCACGCGCAGCTCGAGACGATCCACCCGTTCACGGACGGCAACGGTCGCACCGGCCGGGCCCTCGTGCACGCCATGCTGCGCTCGAAGGGCCTCACACGGAACACCATCGCCCCGGTCTCCGCGGGCCTCCTCATCGACACCGAGGCCTACTTCGACGCGCTCACCGCGTTCCGCGCCGGTGACGCCTGGCCGATCGTCGAGCAGCTCTCCCGCGCGAGCCGGTTCGCCGCGACGGCCGGAGCGCGGCTCGTCGACGACCTCGCGGGCCAGGTCGCCACAGCGCGGGAACAGCTTTCCGGGCTGCGGCCCCAGGCCTCCGCCTGGAGCGTCGTGCCGCACCTCGTGGCCCATCCGGTGATCAACGCGGCGTTCCTCCGCGACCACCTCGGGTTCAGTGACGTCACCGCCCAGCGAGCGCTGAGCCAGCTCGCCGATGCGGGTGTCCTCCGCGAGCGCAGCGGCCTCCGTCGCAACCGGGTCTGGCAGCACGAGGGGATCCTCGCCGTCCTCGACCTGTTCGCCCAGCGGATCCGGCGCAGCTGACGACGCCTGGAGGTCCCGGCGGGTGCCGACTACGTCAGCTCGTCCGTCCCGAGGCCCTCCGACGGCCCCGTGCCGTCCCGCAGCGCCGCGTCGAGCCGTCGGACCAGCTCGCCGACGCGACCGCCGCCGCCCGGTGCGGGCGGGTAGCGACGCAGCACGGCGACGACCTCGGGCGTCGCGAGCGCCCGCGCGGTGTCGAGCCACCTGCTCGCGACGCTCTCGGCGGGCCCTACCCCGCCCGCGGCGAGCGCGGCGGCGTGCGCAGCGTGGGCGGCGGAGCCGAGGACGTGCTTGACCTGGTGGGCGTCGGCGATGGGGTGCAGGTACGCGGCGCCGGCCGCCGCCATCGCGGCCCGGGCGGCCTCGGCGGCGGCGGGGTCGTCCGCCTCCTTCGCCGCGCGCAGGGCCGCCCAGGCGGTGTCGCGCAGCGCCTTGCCGCGCGCGCCGCCGTCGGCGAACGCGCGGGCCGCGTCGACCGCCTCGCGGGGGCGTGCGTCGTCGGGCCGGACCGCCTCGACGAGCACCAGCGCCGGCTCCGCGCACCGGGCCGCGTACCCCGTGACCGCCCGCAGGTCCTCGATGCTCAGCTCGACCGCAGCCGCCGTCGTCGCCACCGCTCGCTCCTCGCTCTCGCGCGCTCCCGTCCGTGCCCAGACGCGGAACGCCCTGCGAGCACCGTACCGAGCCGTGCGCCGTCACGTCGCGACCCACGACCCGGCCCGCGGCGCACACGACGGCTCACACGACCGGCCCGGCCCCCCGCGCGACCTGGAGCACCCGCGCGACGCCGGGCTCGTCGGGGTCGTCGGTGATGTCGCGCCCGTCGAGCCAGCACCCGACGACGTGCGCGAGCTCGCCGGGGTGGCTGAAGTTCATGGCGTGCGGCGCGCCCTCGATCGCCGCGACGGTCACGTGCGGGGGTGCGAGCGCCCCGACCTCCCGCACGCGCCACGGCGGCGGCATGAGCGGGTCGCGCGTGCCGAGGACGGCGAGCGTCGGCACGGGGACGCGCAGCACGCGTTCGAGCGAGGGGAACCGGGCGAGCTCGGCGAAGAGCTGGAGCGCGTTCACCGGCCCGAACCGCACGTAGTCGGGCACGGCGACGCGCGCCATGCGCGGGCTCTCGCGCACGGCGTCGCGCGCGAGCTGGGTGAGGGCGCGCCCGAACGGCTGGTTGTGCACGCCCCCGGCGGGCGAGGCGAGCACCACGCCGGCGACCCGGTCGGGGGCGGCGTGCGCGACCTCGAGGCTGACGGGCCCGCCCATGGAGTTGCCGAGCAGGACGACCCGGTCGAGCCCGAGGGCGTCGAGCGTCGACAGGAGCGCCCACGCGAGGGCAGGGATGCCGAGCGGGTGGCCCCACTCCTCGCTGCGCCCGTACCCGGGCAGGTCCGGCACGACGGCGGTCGCGCGGTGGGCGAGGCGCTCGGCCGTCGGGAGGAGGTACGTGCCGGAGATGGCGAAGCCGTGCACGTGCACGATCGGCACGGCGCCCGCGACCTCGGGGCCGGAGCGCACGAAGACCTCGCGGCCCTCGACGGTGACGTGGCGCGACCTCCACCCCTCTGCGGCCATACCGCGATCCTCCCAGTCCCCCGCGCCGACCTCGGCGGCGCGGGCGGCGGAGCACCCGCGACGGGTGAGGCGCCGGGACGACCCGGGCGGCGAGCATGGACGCCGGACGGGGGTCGACGTGGAGCAGAGCACGGGTCGCACCGCGGGTCGGCCGACGGCGGCCGACCGGCGCCTCGCGCTGCTCCTGGCCGCCGCGATGTTCGTGCTCGTCGTCGACACGTCGTTCATGAACGTGTCGATCTCCGCCGTCGTGCGCGACCTGGGCACGACCGTGAGCGGTGTCCAGACGGCGATCGCGCTCGAGGCGCTCGTGTCGGCGTCGTTCATCCTCGTGGGCAGCAAGGTCGGCGACCTCGTGGGCCGGCGGCGCGCGTACGTCGTCGGGCTGCTCGCGTACGGGGCGGGCGCGGTGGCGATGACGCTCGCGCAGAGCCTCGTGGCGGTCGTGATCTTCTGGTCGGTCATCGGCGGGCTCGGGGCCGCGCTGCTGCTGCCGGCGATGCAGTCGCTCGTGCACGGCAACTTCGAGGGCACCGCGCGCAAGGCGGCGTACGCGCTCGTGGGCGCGGCGGCGTCGATCGCGGCGGCGGTCGGGCCGCTGCTCGGCGGGGTCATCACGACGACGCTGTCGTGGCGCGTGGCGTTCGGGCTCGAGGCCGTGGTGATCGTCGTCGTCCTCGTGGGCGTGCGCCTCGTGCGCGACGTCCCGTACACGGGCGAGCGCGCGGTGGACGTGGTCGGGACGGTCCTGTCCGTCGTCGGCATGGGCGGCGTCGTGCTGGGCGTGCTCGTGTGGCAGGAGGGCGGCGAGGCGGTCGGGGCGCTCGTCCTCGTCGGAGCGCTGGGCCTGGTGGGCCTCGCGTGGTGGCTCGTGCGCCGCGCGCGGGCCGGGCGGACGACGCTCGTCGACCCCGGGCTCTTCCGCTCGCCCGCGTTCCGGATCGGGGTGTCGCAGCAGCTCCTGCAGCAGGTCGCGCTCGGCGGGGCGATGATCGCGCTGCCGATCTTCCTGCAGATGGCGCTCGGGTACGACGCGCTGCTCGCGGGCCTCTCGCTCGCCCCGCTGTCGCTGACGATGTTCGCCGCCGCCCTCGTCGCGGGCAAGCGCCCCGGCCGACGGCGGCCCGCCTCCCGCGTGCTCGCGGGCTTCCTCCTGCTCGTCGTGGGCGTGGTGGCGCTCGTCGCGGTGGTGCCGCGGGCGTCGTCGGGCTGGTGGCTCGCGCTGCCGCTCGTCGTGGCGGGCGCCGGGCTGGGGCTCCTGGTCTCCCAGCTCAACGCCTACACGCTCTCCCCCGTGCCGGAGGAGCGCGCGAGCGAGGCCGCGGGCGTGAGCTCGGCCGCGGGGTCGTTCGGCCTCTCGCTCGGCCTCGCCGTGGCGGGCGCGGTCATGCTGGCGTCGCTCGCGGCGGGGTTCACGGCGCGGGCGGAGGCGAGCGACGTGCTGCCCCCGGACGACAAGGAGCAGGTCGCCCGGGTGCTCGAGGACGACGCCGAGATCATGAGCGACGCCCAGCTCGTCGAGCTTCTCGCCGACGAGCCGCCCGCGGTGCGGGCGGAGGTCGTGGCCATCAACGACGACGTGCGGGCGCGGGCGCTGCAGGTCGCGCTCCTCGTGCCCCTCGTCGCGGGGCTCCTCGGCGTCGTCGCGGCGCTGCGCATGCGCCGCCTGCCGGACCCCGAGGTGCGCGAGGGCGAGCCGCCGGTCCTCGGCTGACCCGCGTCGTCGGGATCGTGACCGGACCGAGACCCGGTTCGTTGCTCGTGCTAACCGTCGCGAAACGCCGGGGAAACAGCGACTTGTGAGCATCGCTGACGGCAGGGGGCCCCACCACACGACCGCCGGTCGCGCCGTACCTCCGCGCGCCCGGAGGAAGGACCGCTCGCCCATGACCCGTCCCGTCCCCCGCAGACGGCTCCGCGCCCGCGCCGCCCTCGTCGGCGGTCTCGCGGTCGCCGCGGCGGCCCTCGCCGCTCCCGCGCACGCCGCACCGTCCGTCGCCCAGGTCTCCCTCACGGCGCCCGCGTCGGTCGAGGTCGGCGCGGAGATCACCGTCACGGTCGCCGCGACCGGTGTCGTCGACCTCTACGCCTACGACCTCGCCGTCGCCTACGACCCCGACCTCGTCGCGCTAGTGGACGACTCCGTCGTGACCCCGGACGGCGGCTTCGCCGACGCGACCGACGACGCCGCCGGGACGGTCGCCGTCACGCACACGCGGCTCGGCACCTCGCCCGGCCTCGAGGGCGACGTCACCCTCGCGACCCTGACGTTCACCGCCGTGTCCGACGGCGCGGCGGCCTTCGCCGTCCCGACCGCCACGCTCGTGGGCGCCGACGCCGGGACGGCGACGCTCACCGACGCCGCGAGCGCCACGACGACCGTGACCGCGGCCGACGTCCCGCCCACGGCGGAGCCGACGGGCGGGACCACCACGCCGCCGGTCGACGACGGCGGCACCACGCCCCCCGGGGACGACGGCGCGTCCGACTCGTCGTCGTCCCCGTCCGGGTCCACCTCGGGCGGCGCGCTCGCGTCGACCGGGGCGAGCGTCGCGTGGTTCGTCGGCGCCGCGCTCCTCGCGGTCGCCGTCGGCACGGGCATCCTGCTCGCGCGGCGTCGGGCGGCCACGCGATGACCGGCCCGCTGCCCCGCCCCGACAAGCCGCTCGCGCACCTCGCGCCCGTCCTCTCGAAGGAGCCGTCCGTGACCATGACCCACCGGCGCGCCGCCACCGGCGGGCTCGCCGCCCTGACGATCGGCGGCCTCGTCCTCGGCGTCACGACGGCGCCCGCCGCGACCGGTGCGCCCAGCGTCGAGCCCGCGCCGCTCCTCGCCCCCTACTGGACCGCGCTCGACCTCACGGGCGACCAGCAGGTCACGACGGACGACCTCGCGGTCGTCGCCGCGGCGCTCGGCGCGACGTCGGCGGACGCGGTGTGGGACGACGTCGCGCCCGCCGACACGGACGGGGACGGCACGATCACGGTGACCGACCTCGCCGCCGTCTCGCAGCGCATCGTGTACGACGACGGCCCGTTCGAGCTCGTCGAGGCGTCCGTGCTCGACATGCAGGCCGCGATGAACGCGGGCACGACGACGTCGGTCGCGATCACCCAGGAGTACCTCGACCGGATCGCGGCGTACGACACGACGCTCGTCGACACGGGCGCCGGCGGGCGGCCGCTGCACTCGATCATCAGCACGAGCGACGTCGCGCTGGAGGCCGCCGCGCGCGCCGACGCGGTCCGCGCGACGGACGGCATGACGAGCCTGCTGCTCGGCGTGCCCGTCGCGGTGAAGGACAACTACGACACGAAGGACATGCCCACCACGGGCGGCTGCGGCTGCTGGGACGACAACCGGACGACGACCGACGCGACGATGGTCGAGGGTCTGCGCGCCGACGGCGCGGTGATCCTCGCGAAGGCCAGCCTGGACGAGTTCGCGTTCGGGTTCGCGTCGGAGTTCTCCTCGTTCCAGGACGCCGGGACGAGCACGCTCGTCGCGAGCCCGTACGTCACGAGCCGCACGGCAGGCGGGTCCAGCGGCGGCACGGGGGCGGCCGTCGCGGCGAACCTCGCCGGGCTCGGCCTCGGCACGGACACGGGCGGGTCGATCCGCGTCCCGTCGTCGTACAACCAGCTCGTCGGCGTGCGCCCGACGGTCGGCCTCGCGAGCCGCGACGGCATCATCCCCCTCGCGCTGAGCCAGGACACGGGCGGGCCGATGGCGCGCACCGTCCTCGACGCGGCCGTCGCGCTCGACGCCGTCGCCGGGGTCGACGCCGCCGACCCGGTGACGTCGCGCCAGGAGGGCGAGGTCCCCGCGTCGTACACGCAGTACCTGGACGAGGGGGCGCTCGACGGCGCCCGCATCGGCTACGTGCCGTCCATGCTCGGCAGCAACGCGGCGACGCTCCGCCTGTGGGCGCAGACCCGCGCGACGCTCGAGTCGCTCGGCGCGACCGTCGTCGAGGTCACGCCGCCGACCACGTGGTCGCCGGTCCTGCCGAACGGCTTCGCGAGCGTCCTCTCCGAGGGGTCGGGCTCGACCAACGAGTTCAAGCACGACCTCGACGCGTACGTCGCGACCCACCTCGCCCCGCAGGTCGAGGCCCGCACGCTCCAGGGGATCGTCGACTCGGGCCGCTACGTGCCGTCCCGCCGCAGCACGTACGTCTCGCGCGACGCGGTCACCGAGGAGACGTACCAGGCGTGGGCCGGCCCCGAGGGGTCGCACACGAAGGTCCTCGCCGAGGGCAAGGTGCTCGTCACCGCGATGCTCGACGACGGCGACCTCGACGCGCTCGTCTACCCGAGCGCCAACCCGTACGGGACGATCGGCACCAACCTGCGGCTCAGCCCGAACACCGGGCTGCCCGCCGTGACCGTCCCGGTCGGCCAGGCGGTCGCGACCGACGGCACCGTCACCGGCGGCGGCGTCAACCTCGAGCTGCTCGGCCGCGACTTCGACGAGGGCCCGCTGCTCGGCCTCGCGTACGCGCTCGAGCAGGCCACGCAGGCCCGCACCTCCCCCGCGCTGTACGGCCCGCTCGGCTGAGCGGCCCACCACCAGCGCCGACGGCGGCCGTCCCCTCCCGGGGGCGGCCGCCGTCGTCGGTCAGGAGAGGTCGCCCACCGCGGCGACGACGCGTCAGCGGCGCGGTGTCCGACGGCGCTCGTCGTCGCCACCGAGAGCGGCACCGAGCGCCGCGAGCACGAGCAGGTCCACCACGAGCCCCGCGACGCCGACCCACTGCAGCGCGCGGAACACGAGGAGCTGGGTGAGCAGGAGCGAGACGAGCACGCCGCGCCGGACCCACACGGCGCCGGCCCGGCGGTCCTCGGGCCGCCCGCGGCGGGACACCACGACGCCCACGACGACGCACGCGACCGTCGCAGCGACGCCCGCGGCGATGCCGGCCCCGACCCAGGTGGGCACGTCGACGTCGCCGACCAGCACGCGCAGCCCCGCGAGCAGCGAGCCCAGCGCCGTCCCGAGCACGAGCACGACCACGACGACGGCGGCCCAGCGGCGCTGGAGCGTCTGCGCGAACCACGCCGACGAGCGCCGCACGAGGGCACGCACCGGGTCGGGCACGTCCACGTCGTCGCGCGGCACGGCCTCGACGAGCGCCGCGACCTCGTCGGTCGTCGGCTCGCCGCGGCCCAGCGCGACGAGCGCGCGGGCCTCCTCGCGCGCGTCGTCGGTGAACCCGCCGGCGACGCCCGCGACGGCGCGGTCGGTGGCGACGGCCAGGTACTCGGCCGGGTGGTGGCGCCGCCACCCGTGCAGCGCCTCGACGACGAGGACGAGCACGACGACCGTCGCGTAGATGAGCGCCGCCGTCGGCTCGTAGAAGTAGTCGTTGTCCGCGGTGACGAACTTGCCGATCTCGTCGACGAACAGCCCGAACCCGATCCCGCCCACGAACGCGCCGAGCGAGCGCAGCGCCGGGCCCACGAAGGACAGCAGCAGCACGAGGGCGAGCGCCATGCCGAGCCCGCCCCACAGCACGTGCGCGACGTGCAGGTCTCCCCCGCCGACCTGCGGGTACCCCGACGCCGCGAGGAAGAACCGCGTCACGAGCACCGTCGCGACGGCGACCACGAGGAACGTCACGACGTGCCGCACGGCCGCGGTGTCCCGGGCCGCGCCGAGGCGCAGGGCGCGGCTCCGCCGGGAGGTCCCGGCGGAGGCGCGCCCCGTGCCCGTGCTCACCGCTTGCGCTTCTCCCGCACGCGGACGCTGATCTCGATGGGCGATCCCTCGAACCCGAACGTCTCGCGCAGGCGGCGCTCGATGAACCGGCGGTAGCCCGCCTCGAGGAACCCGGTCGCGAACACGACGAACCGCGGCGGGCGCGTCGAGGCCTGCGTCGCGAAGAGGATGCGGGGCTGCTTGCCTCCGCGCAGCGGGTGGGGGTGGGCGGCCACGAGCTCGCCGAGGAACGCGTTGAGGCGGCCCGTCGGGATGCGCGTGTCCCAGGAGTCGAGCGCGCGCTCCATCGCCGGGGCGAGGCGGTCGGTGTGCCAGCCGGTGCGGGCCGACACGTTGACGCGCGGCGCCCACTGCACCTGCACGAGGTCCTTCTCGATCTCGCGCTCGAGGTACGGGCGACGGTCGTCGTCCATGAGGTCCCACTTGTTGTACGCGATGACGAGCGCGCGGCCCGCGTCCACGACCTGGGAGATGACGCGCGTGTCCTGCTCGGTGAGCGGCACGGACGCGTCCACGAGCACGACGGCGAGCTCCGCCTTCTCGATCGCGGCCTGCGTGCGCAGCGACGCGTAGAAGTCGGCACCCTTCGTCTGGTGCACGCGGCGCCGGATGCCGGCGGTGTCGACGAGGACGTACGGGACGTCCTTGATCGTCACGAGCTCGTCGACGGGGTCGCGCGTCGTGCCGGCGATCTCGTCGACGACGACGCGGTCGGCGCCCGCGAGCTTGTTCAGCAGCGAGGACTTGCCGACGTTCGGGCGCCCGACGAGCGCGACGCGCCGCGGCCCGGTCGGCCGTACCTCGCCGTGCTCGGACTCCGTGGGCAGCGCCGCCATCGCGGCGTCGAGCAGGTCGCCCGTCCCGCGGCCGTGCAGCGCGGACACGGGGTGCGGCTCGCCGAGGCCCAGGCTCCACAGGTACGCGGCGTCCGCCTCGCCCGACTGCCCGTCGACCTTGTTGGCGCACAGGACGACAGGCTTGCCCGACTCGCGCAGGAGGCGCACGACGCGCTCGTCCGTCGCGGTCGCGCCGACGGTCGCGTCGACGACGAAGAGCACCGCGTCGGCGAGGGAGATCGCGACCTCGGCCTGCTCGGCGACCTTGGACTCGATGCCCGCGACGTCGACCTCCCAGCCGCCGGTGTCGACGAGCGTGAAGCGGCGCCCGGCCCAGTCGGCGGGGTAGCTCACGCGGTCGCGCGTGACGCCCGGCTTGTCCTCGACGACGGCCTCGCGGCGGCCGAGGATGCGGTTGACGAGCGTCGACTTGCCGACGTTCGGGCGCCCGACCACGGCGAGCACGGGCAGGGGCGCCTCGGGCGCCGCGCCGTCGAGCGCGTCCTCGTCGGCGTCGAGCAGCGCGAGGTCGGCGTCCTCGAGCTCGTAGTCGTCGAGTCCGGCGCGCAGCGCGCGCTCGCGCGCCTCGTCGTCCGCGGCGTCCGCGGGCGCCAGGGGCTCCTCGGCCTGACCGACGGCGTCGGTCCGTCCGGGCGTGCCGGGCTGGGCGGGGTCGGGTGTGGTCATGGGGTCCATTCTCCCAGGCCGCGGGCCAGGCTCCGAACCGGGCCGCGGGCGCGTCGTGCGGGCGCCCGTCCGGCGGGCCCGGCGTCAGCCCGCGGCACCGTCCCGGCGGGCGGCGAGCCGCGCGACGACGGCCCGCACGACGTCGTCGGGCACGGGCTCCGCGAGCGGGAACCGCAGCGTGCCCTTGCCGTCCTGGTAGCGCGCGATGCGGCGCGCCAGCGCGTCGTCGACCTCGGGCACGGGGTAGAGCGAGACGTGGTGGGCCCAGCCCGCGAGGTAGACGACGTACCGGCCGTCGCGCGTGAAGGTCGGGATGCCGTAGCTGATGCGCTCGCCCAGGCCGGGCACCGTGTCGTGCACCACGGCGCGCAGGTGCGCGACGACCTCGCGCGCGTCCGGGGCGAGCGTCGCGAGGTACTCGTCGACGGTCGTGGGCTTGCCGGGCGGCTCGGCCATGCGTGCTCCCTCCCCCGCGGGCGGCGCCTGCCCGGCCCTGCGACGGGGCGTCGGCGCCTGAGCGCGAACCTACCGCGCGGCGGGCGTGCCCGCGAGGCGCACGAGCACGACCCCGGCGACGACGAGCACGCCGCCCGCGGCCTGCACGAGGCTCGGCACCTCGCCGAGCAGGAGCCACGCGATGGCGACGGCGAACAGCACCTCGGACAGCCCGACGAACGACGCGAGGCGCTCGCCCATGCGCACGGTCGCGGCGACGCCGGACACGTAGGCGAACGCCGTCGCGACGAGCACGACGACCGCGAGGGGGACGTACCAGGGCGCGGGCGAGCCGAGGAGCGTGACGTCGACGAGCGGGGCGGCGAAGGGCAGCACGCCCGCGAGCGCCGCCGCGCCGAGCGCGAGCGCCCCGACGCCGAGCCCGCTCGCGGCGAGCGCGACGGGCGGCAGGCGCGTCGGGCGCGCGGACAGCACGAAGTAGGCGCCCAGCCCTACCGCCGCGCCGAGCGCGAGGAGGACGCCGAGGAGGTCGGGGCGGGCGCCGCCCGGGTCGACGACGAGCACGAGCCCGAGGACCGCGACGGCGCAGCCCGCGAGCGTGAGCCGGGGCGGCACGTGGCGCGTGCGGGCCCAGGCGAGGCCGACGAGCAGCACGGGCGCGAGGTACTCGACGAGCAGCGCGATGCCGACGGGCATCCGCGCGACGGCCGCGAAGTAGCACAGCTGGGTCCCCGCGACGGCGACGAGGCCGAACCCGAGGACGAGCCGCCACTCCTCCCGCAGGAGGCGGTGGCTGCCGCGCAGGGCGACGGCCGCGACCGGGGCGAGGACGAGCGCCGAGCACAGGGCGCGCGCGAAGACGGCGGCGCCCGGCGTCCAGCCCGCCTCGAGGAGCGGCTTGACGAACGGGCCGCTCGCGCCGAACGCGAGGGCCGACGCGAGCCCGACGAGCAGACCGGTGCCCGGGCGGTCGCCCACCACGTGCGCCACCGGGCGGTCCGTCCTCACGACGTCGGCCGGTCCCCGCGCGGGTCGTCCAGCGGCAGCGCCACGCCGGTCAGCGCGACGGTGTCGGCGACCAGCTCGGCGAGCGCGGTGCGGATGCGCTCGTTCGCGTCCTCGAGCGCCTGCTTGCCGCTCACCCCGGGCGCGCGCTCGACGGTGAGCGGCTCGCCGAAGCGGACGACGAGCCGACGGCGCAGACCGGGGATCCGGTTGACGCCCTCGCCCGCGCGGCGCGTGCCGAGCACGGCGACGGGCACCACGCGGGCGTGGCCGTTGAGCGCGAGCCACGCGACCCCGGCACGCGCAGAGGTGGCGTCGCCGCGCCCGCGGGCGCCCTCGGGGAAGACGCCGACCGCGCCGCCGCGCCGCAGCACGCCGAGCCCGGCCGCGAGCGCGGGGCGCCCGCCGGTGCGGTCCACGGGGATCTGCCCGGCGGCGCGCAGCACCCAGCCGACCGGCCCGGTGAACATCTCCTCCTTGACGAGGACGTGCAGCGGGCGCGGTGCGACCCCGAGGACGAGCGGCCCGTCGACGACGCCGGTGTGGTTCGCGGCGAGCACGACGGGGCCGTCGGCCGGGACGTGCTCCGCGCCGACGACCTCCGTCGCCCACACGACGCGCGCGAGGAAGCGGCCCACCCAGCGCGACCACGCCGGCCCGGCGGGCGAGGGGACGCCGTCTCCCGTGCCGCGGCTCACGAGCCCTGGCGCGGACCGACCACCCGCCCGGTGACCTGCTCGACCACGGAGAGCACCGCGTCGATCGTCTGCTCCAGGTCGAGGTCGGACGAGTCGACGGTCACGACGCCGTCGGCCGCGACCTGGAACTGCGAGACCGTCGCGTCGTCGCGGTCGCGCCGCAGCACCTGGTCCTTCGTCGCCTCGACGGCGGCCGCGTCGGCCGTCCCGTGCACGTCGAGCGAGCGGCGCGCGAGGCGGGCCTCCTCGCTCGCGGTGAGGAGCACGCGCACGTCGGCATCGGGGGCGACGACCGTCGTGATGTCCCGGCCCTCCGCCACGACGCCGCGGCCGCCCGCGAAGCCCGCGTTCGTGCGCTCGGCCTCGATGACCGCACGCTGGAGGCGCCGCAGCTCGGCCCGCACCGCGAGGTTGGTCGCGACGGCACTCACGGCCGTCGAGATCTCGGTCGAGCGGATCGCCTCGCCGACGTCCGTCCCGTCCACGTGGACGGTCGGACCGGACGGGTCGAGGCCCATGACGAGCGGCATGACGCGCACGGCGTGCGCGACGGCGTCCTGGTCGGCGAGGTCCTCGCCGCGGTGCAGGCACCACCAGGTGGCGGCGCGGTACATCGCGCCCGTGTCGAGGTAGGCGAGGCCGAGGCGGCGCGCGACGCCCTTCGACACGCTCGACTTGCCCGAACCCGACGGCCCGTCGATGGCGACCGTCAGCGCGCCGTCGGCGCGACCGTCCCCCGCGCCCGGCGTCCCCGCGCTCACTGGGCCAGGTCCTTGCGCAGCGCCGTCGCCCCGTGCAGGTACACGTGCTGGACCGCCGAGCGGTCGACGTCGAGCTCCGCGTGCGCCATGAGGCGCACCACGCGCGGCAGCGCGCCGGGCACCGCGATCTCCGTCGCGCACATGAGCGGCACGTCGCCGAGGCCCATCTCGCGCGCCGCGGCGGCCGGGAAGTCGGCCACCAGGTCGGGGGTGCACGTGAAGAGGATCGAGATGAGCGCGCCGGTGTCGACGGCGTTCGCGTCGAGCACCTCCTGGACGAGCTCGCGCGTGCGCGCGAACAGGTGCTCGCGCTCGTCGGCGTCGAGCTGGGTCGCGCCCCGGATCGCCCGGACCGGCATGGATGGTGCTCCTTCGTGCGGGACGGCCCGCCTCGCGGCGGTCCGTCGGGGTGGTGGTGGGACGCGCAGGCCTAGAGCCCGACGCCCGCCATGAGCGTGCCGAGCTCGGTGCGGCCGAGGACGCGCGTCGTGCCGGGGCGCAGGTTGCCGAGCGCGATCGGCCCGATGCGCGTGCGCACGAGGCGCGTCACGGGGTAGCCGACCTCTTCGAACATGCGCCGCACGACGCGGTTGCGCCCCGAGTGCAGCACGACCTCGATCATCGTCTGGTCCGCGACCTGGTCGACGACGCGGTACGCGTCCGCCCGCACGACGCCGTCCTCGAGCTCGATCCCGTGCAGGAACTTGTTCGCGACGTTGCCCGCGACCTTGCCGCGCACCGTGACGAGGTACGTCTTGGCCACCTCGTGCGACGGGTGCGCGAGGTGGTTCGCGAGCTCGCCGTCGTTCGTGAGGAGCAGCAGGCCCTCGCTGTCCGCGTCGAGGCGGCCCACGTGGAACAGGCGCTCGGGCCGGTCGGCGACGAGCTCCGCGACGGACGGACGACCGTCCGGGTCGTGCATCGTCGACACGACGCCGCGCGGCTTGTTGAGGGCGAGCGTCACGCGCGAGGAGTCGAGCTGCAGGCGCATCCCGTCCACGTGCACGACGGCGCGGGCCGGGTCGACCCGCACGCCCAGCTCGGTGACCCGCACGCCGTCCACCTCGACACGGCCCTGCGCGATGAGGTCCTCGCACGCGCGACGCGAGCCCAGCCCGGCCGACGCGAGCACCTTCTGCAGGCGCACGCCGTCCTCGACGTGCACGTCGCGCTGGGGCTCGCTGGGCTGCCCGCGCACGGGACGGCGCGGCCGTCCCGCCGCCTGGCCGGCGCGGGGCGCCGACGTGCCGCGACCCGCGGCAGGGCGACCCCGACCGGCGGCCGCGCCGCGGCCCGCACCGGTCGCCCGACCGGCCTGGCCACGACCGGCGCCCTGCTCCCGGCCCTCGCCCGCGCCGCGGCCCGCGGACGAGCCCTGCGCGGACGAGCCGCCGCGCCGGGGCGCGCCGCCCGCGCGTGCGCCGTCGCCGCCCCGTGGGCCGCCGCGCCGCGCGTCGCCGTTCCCGCCGCGGCGTGCGTCGCCCGCCCCGTCGCGGGGCGTGCGCCCGCGCCCTCCGTCGCCGGAGCGGCGTCCGTCCTTCGAGCTCATGCGTGTCCTTCGTCCGTCGGTCCGTGCGTGACGTCGTGCGTCACGCCGGGTGTCGTGGCGGTCGGCGCCGGTGCGCCGTCCGTGTCGTCAGCCGCGACGTCGGGAGCGTCCGTCGGCGCCGCGACGCCCGTCGGACGCGCGGGAGCGCGCAGGTCGGCGAGCCCGTCGAGGCCCTCGAGGTCGTCCATGTCCGGCAGGTGCGGCGCGAGCGGGGGGAGCTCGTCGAGCGACGTGAAGCCCATGCGCTCGAGGAAGTACCCCGTGGTGCCGAAGAGGCCGGCGCCGGTGTGCGGGTCCTGGCCGACCTCGGCCACGAGCCCGCGCGCCACGAGCGTGCGCACCACGCCGTCCACGTTGACCCCTCGCACCGCCGACACCTGGCCGCGGCTGACCGGTTGACGGTACGCGATCACGGCCAGAGTCTCCAACGCCGCCTGCGTGAGCCGGGCCGTCTGGCCGCCCTGCACGAACCTGCCCACGACCTCGGCGTGCGCGGGCGCGGAGTACACACGCCACCCGCCGCCCGCCGCGCGCAGCTCGAACCCGCGGGGCCGACCCCCGTCGTCGCCGCGGTACTCGGCCGCGAGCTCGTGCAGCGCGTCCAGCACCTCGTCGACCGGGACCGCGAGCGCCGCCGCGAGCTCGACCGGCGGGATCGGCTCGTCCGCGACCATGAGCACGGCCTCGAGCGCGGACGGCAGACCGCCCGGGAGGTCGTGCACAGCGGGCGGGCGCGCGTCGTCCGGGGCCGGGCCGTCGTCGGGCTGCGTCACGCGGGGACCTCCTGGTCGGTGGTGGCGAGGGCGTCCGTCAGGTCGGGCTCGTCGCCCTCGTCGAACTCGCTGCCGACGTCGGCGAGCGGCCGCTCGGCCGCGTCGTCGTCGCCCGACCACCGCACGGTGAGCTCGCCGAGCGGCGTCACCTGGTCGAACGCGACGAGCGCCTGGCGGAACAGCTCGAGGAGCGCGAGGAACCGCGCGACGACCACGGCGGTCTCCCCCGCGTCGGCGACGAGGGCGCGGAACGTCGTCGTGCCGTGGCTGCGCACGCGGTCGACGACGATCCCCGCCTGCTCGCGCACGCTGACGGCGGGGGCGTGCAGGTGGTCGAGCGAGACGCCGGGCGGCGGCGCCTTGGGGGCGAGCGCGCGGGCCGCGAGCACGGCGAGCTGGTCCGGCCCCATGGTCCACACGAGCTCGGGCAGCAGGGCGGCCAGGTGCGGCTCGAGCTGCACGACGCGCGGGAACCGGCGCCCGGCGCTCTCGAACCGCTCGGCGAGCAGGCCCGACACGTCCTTGTACGCGCGGTACTGCAGCAGCCGGGCGAACAGCAGGTCGCGGGCCTCCAGCAGCGCCAGGTCCTCGTCGTCCTCGACGCTGCCCGTCGGCAGCAGCCGGGCCGCCTTGAGGTCGAGCAGCGTCGCGGCGACGACGAGGAACTCGCTCGCGGTGCCGAGGTCCCAGCCGGGGTGGTCCTCCCCCGCGGCCCGCGCGACGGCGGCGGCGCGCTCGGCCGCGCGGATGTACGCGATGAAGTCGTCCGTCACGCGCGCGAGCGCGACCTCGGTGATGTCGAGCTTGTGCTTCGTGATGAGCGACAGCAGCAGGTCGAAGGGCCCGCTGAAGTTGTCGAGCCGGACCTCGAACCCGGCCCGCGCGGGCGGCTCCGTCGGTGGTGGCGGCTCAGGCGGCGTCGCCACGGGCGACCAGCTCCCGGGCGAGCTGCCGATACGCGACGGCGCCCGGGTGGTTCGGCGCGTACACGGTGATGGGCTCGGCCGCGACGGACGCGTCCGGGAACTTCACGGTGCGCCCGATCACGGTGTGGAGCAGCTTGTCGCCGAACGCCTCGTGCACGCGCGCCACGACCTCGCGCGAGTGCAGCGTCCGCGAGTCGAACATCGTGGCGAGGATGCCGTCGACGTCGAGGCGCGGGTTGAGCCGGTCGCGCACCTTCTCGATCGTCTCGACGAGCAGCGCGACGCCGCGCAGCGCGAAGAACTCGCACTCGAGCGGGATGAGCACGCCGTGCGCGGCGGTGAGCGCGTTCACGGTGAGCAGGCCGAGCGAGGGCTGGCAGTCGACGAGGATCACGTCGTAGTCGTCCACGACCGGGCGCAGGACGCGCGACAGGACGGACTCGCGGGCGACCTCCCCCACGAGCTGCACCTCGGCGGCCGAGAGGTCGATGTTCGCGGGCAGCAGGTCGAGGTTCTCGACGTCGGTGCTCACGAGCACGTCGTGGATGTCCGCGCCGCGCTCCATGAGCAGGTTGTAGACCGTGCGGTCGAGCTCGTGCGGGTTGACGCCGAGGCCGACGGACGCGGCGCCCTGCGGGTCGAAGTCGACGAGCAGGACCTTGCGCCCGTAATCGGCGAGCGCAGCGCCCAGGTTGATGGTGGTCGTCGTCTTGCCGACGCCGCCCTTCTGGTTGCACATGGCGATGATGCGGCCCGGGCCGTGCGCGGCGAGCGAGGCCGGGACGGGGAACTCCGGCAGGGTGCGGCCGACGACGTCGACGCGCGGCTCGGCGGCGGCACGGTCCGCGGGCTGCTCGACGGGGCGGTCGGCGGGAGGCGCCGCGTCCCCCTCGGCGGAGGTCTGCGGGACGACCGGACGGACGGCGTCGCCGTGCGAGCCGTGCGCGTCGCGCGTCTCGGGCTGGGTCTCGGCCTGGCTGCTCACGTCCGCCACGGTATCGCAGGACCTCGCCCGGGCCGGTGCGTACGCGCCCGCGCGCCGCGTTCCGGGGCGACGTGGCGCGGCGGTACTGGCGGCGGTGCCGGGGGGGGCGCTATGGCCCCGTCGTGGCGCGGGATCAGCCCAGCGCGCGGGGGTGCGCGGCCGCGTAGACCTCGCGCAGCGTGTCGGGCGTCACGAGCGTGTAGATCTGGGTCGTGGTGACCGACGCGTGGCCCAGCAGCTCCTGCACGACGCGCACGTCCGCGCCGCCGGCGAGCAGGTGCGTCGCGAACGAGTGCCGCAGCGTGTGCGGCGAGATGCGTTCGGGGTGCTCGATCCCGGCGCGCTCGGCCGCGGTGCGCAGCACGGCCCACGCGCTCTGCCGGGACAGGCGCGCGCCGCGCGTGTTGAGGAACACCGCGGGCGTCCCCCGCCCGTTCGCGGCGAGCGCGGCGCGCCCGCGCACGAGGTAGGCGTCGAGGGCGCGGCGCGCGAACGACCCGACGGGCACCACGCGCTCCTTGCCGCCCTTCCCCAGGAGGCGCACGGCGCCGCTGTCGAGGTCCAGGTCGTCGACGTCGAGGCTCACCGCCTCGGTGATGCGCGCGCCGGTCGAGTACACGAGCTCCAGGAGCGCGCGGTCGCGCAGGGGGCCGGGCCCGTCCCCGGCGCCGGACGCCTCGAGGATGCGCGCGACCTCGTCGGTCGAGATCGCCTTCGGCAGCCGCCTGCCCTGGGCGGGCGGGCGGACGTCGGCCGACGCGTCGGCGTCGGCCAGGCCCTCGGCCGCGCAGAATCGGTGCCAGCCGCGCACGGCCGCCACCGACCGGGCGGTCGACGACGGCGACAGGGGCGCGCCGCCGTCGGCCCCGGTGCGCAGCGCGGTGACGTAGTCGGCGACGTCGTCCGCCTCGACGTCGCGCACGGCGTGGTTCCCGCGCGACGCGAGGAACGCGACGTAGCGCGCGAGGTCGCGGCGGTAGGCCGCGACCGTGTTGGCGGACAGCCCGCGCTCGACGGCGAGGTGCGCCAGGTACTCGCGCGCGGCGCGGTCCAGCGCCTCGGGCACGTGGGCCTCGCCGGGGCTCATGGCGTCACTGCCCGCCCGGGACGACCGGGCTCACAGCGGCAGGAAGACGTCGACCGCCACCGCGACGAAGAGCAGGGTCAGGTACGTGATGGACGCGTGGAAGACCTTCATCTCCCCCACCTTGCCGCCCTTGCCGTCGGCCTTGTCGCGCGCCCGGCGGAGCATCGTCACGCACGACGACAGGAACCAGGCGCCCAGGGCCGTGGCGACGACGCCGTAGACCCAGGTCATGCCGGCGAGCGGCCACAGCGCGAGCGACGAGGCGACCATCGCGACGCCGTAGAGGATCATCTCGCGCGCGACCCGGCTGTCGTCCGCGACGACGGGGAGCATCGGGACGCCCGCGTTCGCGTAGTCGCGCTTGAACTTCATCGACAGCGGCCAGTAGTGCGGCGGGGTCCAGAAGAAGATGACGAGGAACAGCGCGAGCGCCGCCCAGCTCAGCGAGCCCGTGACCGCCGACCAGCCGATGAGCACCGGCATGCAGCCCGCGATACCGCCCCACACGATGTTCTGCGGGGTGCGGCGCTTGAGGATCATCGTGTAGCCGACGACGTAGATCGCGATCGCCGCGAACGTCAGCCACGCGGAGACGACGTTGACCAGCAGCGCGAACCAGACCAGCGACACCACGCCGAGGACCGTCGCGAACACGAGCGCCGCGCGCGGGGTGATCTCGCCCGTGACGAGCGGGCGCCGCTTGGTGCGGTTCATGACCTCGTCGATGTCGCGGTCGAGGTAGCAGTTGTAGACGTTCGCGGAGGCCGCGGCGAGCGTGCCGCCGACGAGCGTCGCGAGGATGAGGCCCAGCCCGGGCAGCCCGCCCTGCGCCAGGAACATCGTCGGGACCGTCGTGACGAGGAGGAGCTCGATGATGCGCGGCTTGGTGAGGGCGACGTAGGCGCCGACCCGCTCGCGCAGCGCGCGGGTCGCGCTGGCGACCTCGGCCGTCGGGGCGACGGGGGTCGCGGGGGCCGTCGGAGAGGACGGCTGCTGGGTCGACGCGGCGCTCGACGGGCTTCCGGTCCCGTCGATCGGTGCCTGGCTCGTGGTGTGCACGCGCTTCGGTGTTCCGTTCTGAGGTGGGGGGCGAGCTGGGACGGACCGCCGGTCGTCCTCGCTCATCGTACGTCCCCGCCTGCGCGGGGGCCGACCGGACGGGCCGGGCGATTGTGTGACATCCGACCGAAATCCAGCACGTGGGCACCGCCCGGCCGGGAACGGCGCGCGCGTATAGGCTGGTGCCCGCGACCGTCCCGCGTCGGACCGCCCGCCACGGACGTGGCCTCCGGGCCGCGCGACGGGCACCGGGCCGCCCCGCCCCCTGAGGCGCGAGGCCGGGAAATGTTCAACGGTTGCTTCGAGTTGTCGCGAGGATCCGGGGCGCGCGCTCCGGACGGGAATGAGGTTCGGTGAACGCGTTGTCCCCTGCTCACACGCCCCTGGACTGGACGGACCTGGACGACCGGGCCGTCAAGACGATCAAGGCGCTCGCCGCCGACGCCGTGGAGAAGGTGGGCAACGGCCACCCGGGCACCGCGATCTCGCTGGCCCCCGCCGCGTACCTGCTGTTCCAGAAGGTCATGCGCCACGACCCGTCCGACGACCACTGGGTCGGTCGCGACCGGTTCGTGCTCTCCGCGGGCCACTCGTCGCTGACGATCTACCTCCAGCTCTTCCTCGCCGGGTACGGCCTGGAGATGGAGGACATCGAGGCGCTGCGCACGTGGGGCTCCAAGACCCCCGGCCACCCCGAGTACAAGCACACCCGCGGCGTCGAGATCACGACCGGCCCGCTCGGCCAGGGCCTCGCGTCGTCGGTCGGCATGGCGTTCGCGGCGCGCCGCGAGCGCGGCCTGCTCGACCCGTCGACCACGCCGGGCGAGTCGCCGTTCGACCACCACGTGTACGTCATCGCCTCCGACGGCGACCTGCAGGAGGGCGTGACGAGCGAGGCCTCCTCGCTCGCGGGCCACCAGCAGCTCGGCAACCTCGTCGTGATCTGGGACGACAACAAGATCTCGATCGAGGACGACACGGACATCGCGTTCACCGAGGACGTCCTCGCGCGCTACGCCGCGTACGGCTGGCACACCCAGCGCGTCGACTGGACCAACGGGGGCACCGGTTACGCGGAGGACGTCGACGCGCTGCACGCCGCGATCGAGGCCGCCAAGGCCGAGACGGGCAAGCCGTCGATCATCGCGCTGCGCACGATCATCGGATACCCGTCGCCCACGAAGCAGAACACCGGCGGCATCCACGGCTCCGCCATGGGCGCCGACGAGATCAAGGGCCTCAAGGTCGAGCTCGGCCTCGACCCCGAGGCGAGCTTCGCGATCGACGACGAGGTGCTCGCGTACACGCGCGCCGTCGGCGAGCGCCAGGCCGACGCCCGCGCCGCCTGGGACCGGGCGTTCGAGGCGTGGAAGACGGCGAACCCGTCCGGCGCGGAGCTGCTCGACCGCCTCTCGCGCCGCGAGCTCCCGGCCGGCTGGGAGGACGCGCTGCCCACCTTCGAGGCGGGCAAGGCCGTCGCGACGCGCTCCGCGTCCGGCAAGGTCCTCACCGCGCTCAAGGACGTGCTGCCCGAGCTCTGGGGCGGCTCCGCCGACCTCGCGGGCTCGAACAACACGACGATGGACGGTGAGCCGTCGTTCGTGCCGGCCGAGCACGCGACGAAGAAGTTCCCGGGCCACGAGTACGGCCGCACGCTGCACTTCGGCATCCGCGAGCACGCCATGGGCGCGATCCTCAACGGCATCGTCCTGCACGGCGGCACCCGCGCCTACGGCGGCACGTTCCTCCAGTTCAGCGACTACATGCGTCCCGCCGTCCGGCTCGCCGCCCTCATGGAGATCCCGACGACGTTCGTGTGGACGCACGACTCGATCGGTCTCGGCGAGGACGGCCCGACGCACCAGCCCGTCGAGCACCTCGCGGCGCTGCGCGCGATCCCGGGCCTCGACGTCGTGCGCCCGGCCGACGCGAACGAGACCGCGTGGGCGTGGCGCACCGTGCTCGAGAACACCGAGCGCCCGGCGGGCCTCATCCTCACGCGCCAGAACGTGCCGACGTTCCCGCGCGGGACCGACGGCTACGCCGACGCGTCCGGCACGGCGCGCGGCGGCTACGTGCTGCTCGACACCGAGGGCACGCCGGACGTCATCCTCATCGGCACCGGCTCCGAGGTGCAGCTCGCCGTCGAGGCGCGCGAGATCCTCGCGGCCGAGGGCGTGCAGGCGCGCGTCGTGTCCCTGCCGAGCCGCGAGTGGTTCGACGGCCAGGACGACGCCTACCGCGAGTCGGTCCTGCCGTCCGCCGTCCGCGCGCGCGTCTCGGTCGAGGCGGGCGTCGCGCAGGGCTGGCGCGAGCTCGTCGGCGACGCCGGCCGCTCCGTGAGCCTCGAGCACTACGGCGCGTCCGCGGACTACCAGGTGCTGTACCGCGAGTTCGGCATCACGTCCGAGGCCGTCGCGACGGCGGCGCGCGAGTCGATCGCCGCGGCGCGCGGCGGCGACGCCCCGGGCGCCGAGCCCACCCCCTCGGAGGGCGGCACTGGCGACCTGCGCTGACCCTTCGTAGATTCCGAGGTGGGGCCGTGCACGCGGCCCCACCTCGGGACACCCCGGACGACCGTCACGAGCGGCGACCCGGGCGCACGCCCGCAGCGAGAGCACCACGAGAGGAAGTCCGATGACGCAGCCCACCACCGTCCCCGGCCCCATCGAGCAGCTCACGGGAGCGGGCGTGTCGATCTGGCTCGACGACCTCTCCCGAGAACGGCTGCGCACCGGAAACCTCGCCGACCTGGTGGCGACGCGCGGCGTCGTCGGCGTGACCACGAACCCCACGATCTTCGCGTCGGCGCTCGCGAAGGGCGACGCCTACGACGCCCAGCTCGCCGACCTCGCGGCCGCAGGCACCGACGACGCGGCCGTGGAGGCCGCCGTCGAGCGCATCACGACGGACGACGTGCGCGCCGCCGCCGACCTCCTGCGCCCCGTCTACGACGCCACCGACGGCGTCGACGGGCGCGTCTCGATCGAGGTCGACCCGCGCCTCGCCCACGACGCCGACGCGACGGTCGTCACGGCGGAGCGCCTGTGGCGCACGATCGACCGCCCGAACGTCTACATCAAGATCCCGGCGACCGTCGCGGGCCTCGACGCGATCACGCGCACGCTCGCGCAGGGCATCAGCGTCAACGTGACCCTCATCTTCTCCCTCGCGCGCTACCGCGCGGTCATGGAGGCGTTCGCGATCGGGCTGGAGCAGGCGCGCGCCGACGGCGTGGACCTCGCGCCCGTGGGCTCCGTCGCCTCGTTCTTCGTCTCGCGCGTCGACACCGCGGTGGACGCCGCGCTCGAGAAGGTCGGGACGCCCGAGGCGCTCGACCTGCGCGGGCAGACCGCCGTGGCGAACGCGCGCCTCGCGTTCGAGGCCTACGAGGAGTTCCGCCAGACGGACCGCTGGCGCTCGCTCGTCGCGTCCGGCGCGCAGCCCCAGCGTCCCCTGTGGGCGTCGACGGGCGTGAAGAACCCCGAGTACCGCGACACGATGTACGTCGACGAGCTCGTCACGGACGGCGTCGTCAACACCATGCCCGAGGCGACGCTCCAGGCGTTCGCGGACCACGGCGTCGTGACGGGCGACACGGTCACCGGCACGGCGACCGCGTCGCGGCGCACGATCGAGACCGTCGAGTCGTTCGGCGTCTCCCTCGTCGAGGTCACCGACCGCCTCGAGGCCGAGGGCGTGCGCAAGTTCGAGGACAGCTGGACCGAGCTCCTCGCCACGACGCGCGACAACCTGCGCCGCCTCGCCTCCTCCTGACCCCGGCGCGCGGCCGGCGTCCCGGCCGCGCGTCCGACCTGCGGGAACGGCGGCGCACCCCGTCGCGACGCCCCTATGATCCGCAGACGCCCCAGTCCTTCTGCAGTCCTCCGACCCCTCCCCGAACGGAACGGTGCCACCAGGTGAGACCGGCCAAGATCACGCCAGAGCACAACCCTCTGCGCGACCCCCTCGACCTGCGCCTGCCCCGGATCGCGGGCCCGTGCGGGCTCGTCATCTTCGGCGTCACGGGCGACCTCGCCCGCAAGAAGCTCATGCCCGCGGTCTACGACCTCGCCAACCGCGGCCTGCTCCCCCCGGGCTTCGCGCTCACGGGCTTCGCGCGCCGCGACTGGGAGGACCAGGACTTCGCGCAGGTCGTGCACGACGCCGTCAAGGAGCACGCGCGCACGCCGTTCCGCGAGGCGACGTGGCGCCAGCTCTCCGAGGGTATCCGGTTCGTCCAGGGCTCGTTCGACGACGACGAGGCGTTCGAGCGCCTGCGCGAGACGGTCGAGACGCTCGACGCCGAGCGCGGCACGGGCGGCAACCACGCGTTCTACCTGTCGGTCCCGCCGAGCGCGTTCCCCGTCGTGTGCCGCCAGCTCGCCGAGTCGGGGCTGTCCCGCTCGGCGGAGGACGCGTGGCGGCGCGTGGTCATCGAGAAGCCGTTCGGCCACGACCTCGCGAGCGCGCGCGAGCTCGACGCCGTCGTGTCGGAGGTCTTCCCTCCCGACTCGGTCTTCCGCATCGACCACTACCTCGGCAAGGAGACGGTCCAGAACCTCCTCGCCCTGCGCTTCGCCAACCAGATGTTCGAGCCCATCTGGAACGCGAACTACGTCGACCACGTGCAGATCACGATGGCCGAGGACATCGGCATCGGGGGCCGCGCCGGCTACTACGACGGCATCGGCGCCGCGCGCGACGTCATCCAGAACCACCTGCTCCAGCTCCTCGCGCTCGTCGCGATGGAGGAGCCGGTGTCGTTCGACGCGCCCTCCCTGCGGGCCGAGAAGATCAAGGCGCTCTCCGCCGTGCGCCTCCCGCGCGAGCTGTCCCGGCACACCGCCCGCGGGCAGTACGCCGCCGGCTGGCAGGGCGGCGAGGAGGTCATCGGCTTCCTCGAGGAGGACGGCATCCCCGACACCTCCACCACGGAGACGTACGCGGCGGTCCGCGTCGACATCGACAACCGCCGCTGGGCGGGCGTCCCGTTCTACCTGCGCACGGGCAAGCGCCTCGGGCGGCGCGTGACCGAGGTCGCCGTCGTGTTCAAGAAGGCCCCGCACCTGCCGTTCGAGAGCTCGCAGGCGTCGGACCTCGGGAACAACGCGCTCGTGATCCGCGTCCAGCCGGACGAGGGCGTGACGATGCGCTTCGGCGCCAAGGTCCCGGGCACCGCGATGGAGGTCCGCGACGTGACGATGGACTTCGGCTACGGGCACGCGTTCACGGAGTCGTCGCCGGAGGCGTACGAGCGCCTCATCCTCGACGTCCTGCTCGGCGACCCGCCGCTGTTCCCCACGCGCGAGGAGGTCGAGCTCTCCTGGAAGATCCTCGACCCGATCACCGCGCACTGGGCGGCGAAGGGCAAGCCCGAGCCGTACCGGTCGGGCACGTGGGGGCCGGAGTCCGCCGACGCGATGCTCGCGCGCGACGGCCGCGCCTGGCGGCGCCCGTGACCGCGCCGGCGCCCGCCGAGCGGGCCGCGCGCACCCGAGAGACCCCCCGACCCCGTCGTGCGCCGGTACGCGGCACGACCCTCCGACCGGCGAGGACCCCGCGATGATCATCGACCTGCCCGACACGACGACGAACGCGGTGAACAAGCGCCTCGTGCGCCTGCGCGACGAGGGCGGCGCGATCGCGCTGGGCCGCGTCCTCACGCTCGTCGTCATCGCGCGCGAGTCCGACGTCGAGACGTCGATCGAGGCCGCGAACGACGCGAGCCGCGAGCACCCGTGCCGCGTCATCGTCGTCGCGCCGTCCGGGCGCAGCGCGACGCCGCACCTCGACGCGCAGATCCGCGTCGGCGGCGACGCCGGCGCGTCCGAGGTGGTCGTGCTCCGCACCGCCGGGCCGCTGCTCGAGCACGCGGACACGCTCGTCATGCCGCTCCTGCTGCCCGACGCGCCCATCGTCGTCTGGTGGCCGGGCCAGCCGCCCGCGTCCCCCGACGACGACCCGGTCGGCGCCATGGCGCAGCGGCGCATCACCGACTCGATCACGGCGAAGGACCCCGAGGCGACGCTCGCGCAGCTCGCGCAGACGTACGGCCCGGGCGACTCCGACCTCGCGTGGGCACGGGTGACGCTGTGGCGCGGTCTCATCGCCGCGGCGCTCGACCAGCCGCCCTACGAGCCGGTGACGAGCGTCGTCGTCGAGGGTCAGGCGAAGCACACGTCGCTCGACCTGCTCGCCGCGTGGCTGGGCTCGCGGCTGCGCTGCCCGGCGCAGGTGGTGCGACGGCGCGGCGCCGAGGCGATCACGCGCGTGACCCTCGAGCGCAAGAGCGGGCCGATCGTCCTCGACCGCCCCGACGGCCGCACGGTGACGATCAGCCAGCCGGGCAAGCCCGACCGCCGCGTCGCGCTGCCCATCCGGACGCTCAGCGAGGCCCTCATCGAGGAGCTGCGCCGTCTGGACCCCGACGAGATCTACGGCGAGGTGCTCACCAAGGGCCTGCAGAAGGTGAGCGCGTGACCGCCGCGGGGCCGGGTACCCCGGCGCGCCTCGTCGTCGTGCACCCCGACGCCGGCGTGCTCGCCGAGGCGGTGGCGTCGCGGCTCGTGACCCGCCTGCTCGACGTGCAGTCGGTCCGCCGCCCCGTGCACGTCGTGCTGACGGGCGGGACCGTCGGGATCGCGAGCCTGGCCGCGCTCGCACGCCACCCCGCGCGCGACGCCGTCGACTGGTCGGGCGTGCACGTGTGGTGGGGCGACGAGCGCTTCCGCGCGTCCGGCGACGGCGAGCGCAACGAGACGCAGGCGCGCGAGGCGCTGCTGGACCACCTGCCGCACCTCCCGCCCGAGAACGTGCACCCGATGCCGGCCGCGGACGCGGCCGCGACCCCCGAGGAGTCGGCGACCGCGTACGCGGCGACGCTCGCGGAGCACGCGCCGGACGGCGAGCGGGTCCCGGCCTTCGACGTCCTGCTGCTCGGCATGGGCCCCGACGGCCACGTCGCGTCGCTCTTCCCCGACCACCCCGGGCTCGACGTCACGGGCACCCCGACGGCGGGCGTCCACGGCTCCCCCAAGCCGCCGCCCGAGCGCGTCACGCTGACGTTCGAGGCGATCGCGCGGGCCCGTCAGGTGTGGGTCGTCGCGGCGGGTGCCGAGAAGGCGCCCGCGGTCGCGTCGGCGCTCGCCGGCGCGCCGGCACGCGAGACCCCGGCCGCCGCCGTCGCGGGGACGGAGGCCACGCTGTGGCTCGTCGACGTCGCCGCGGCCGGCACCGGGACCCCGACCGAGACGGACGAGGGTCGCGCGTGACGACCGGCGGCGAGCATCCGGCGGACCCCGCGGCCACGTGGGACGCCGTCGACGCCTACTTCGCGCCCCTGGTGGCCGAGGACGACGTGCTCGCCGCCGCGTCGGCGCGCGCCCGGGACGCCGGTCTCCCCGAGATCCAGGTCTCCCCCGCCCAGGGCCGGCTGCTGCAGCTCCTCGCGCTCGCGTCGGGCGCGCGGCGCATCCTCGAGGTCGGCACCCTGGGCGGCTACTCGACGATCTGGCTCGCCCGGGCCCTGCCCGCCGACGGCACGCTCGTCACGTGCGAGATCGACCCGGCCCACGCCGCCGTCGCGCGCGAGTCCCTGGCCGCGGCCGGGCTCTCCGGGACGGTCGACGTCGTCGTCGGACCGGCCGCCGACACGCTGCAAGGGCTCGTCGCGGACGGCGCCGAGCCGTTCGACCTCGTGTTCGTCGACGCGGACAAGCCCTCGAACCCGGTCTACCTCGACCTCGCGCTGCGGCTCTCGCGCCCCGGGACGCTCGTCGTCGTGGACAACACCGTCCGCGGCGGGGCCGTCGCGGACGCGGCGAGCACCGACCCGAACGTGCTCGGCGTGCGGGAGATGGCGGACCGCGTCGTCGCGGACCCGCGACTCGACGCCACGGCCGTGCAGACCGTCGGGTCCAAGGGCTACGACGGCTTCCTGCTCGCGCGCGTGCGCGGCTGAGCCGCGACCCGGACCGTCCCGGCCGGGTTCAGCGGCCTCGGCGGGCGCGCAGCGCGGCGAGCGCCTCGTCGAGGATCGCGACGCCGTCCTCGTCGCTGCGCCGCTCCTTCACGTACGCGAGGTGCGTCTTGTAGGGCTCGTTGCGCGACGGCGTCGGCGGGTGCTCCTGGTCCTGACCGGCCGGGAACCCGCACCGCGGGCAGTCCCAGGTCTCCGGCGCCTCGATACCCGCCTCCGACGAGAAGCTGGGTCGCGTCTCGTGGCCGTTGGCGCACCAGTACGACACCCAGAAGCGCGGCGCGATCTCGCCGCGCTCGGACTCCCCGAGCGGTCCCGCCCCGACGCGCGACCCTCGGATCGCGTTACCACCTGCCACGTGCTCTCTCCCCCGTCCGTGCCGCCGTCGGCACTCGTTCCTGCCCGGACCGCGCGACCGTGCGCGGCTTGCCCCCTGCCGACTGCGGACTCTCCTGCCGTCCCGACGACGCCCCGGTGGGCGCGTGCGGTCAGACGACCTTCTGGAGGAGACCCAGGAGCACGATGACGACGGCCCAGACGAGGGCGAACGCCACGGTGATGCGGTTGAGGTTGCGCTCGGCGACGCCGGAGCTGCCCACGGAGCTCGAGATCCCGCCGCCGAACATGTCGGAGAGGCCGCCACCCTTCCCCTTGTGCATGAGCACGAGCAGGGTGAGGAAGGCGCTGGTCAGCACCAGCAGGATCTGGAGGATGATGCGCAGCACGTCCACGAGTACGTCCTTGAGGCTCAGGGCCGGCCCGACCGATGTCGGGCTCGACCGCACGGTTGTCGTGCACGGGCGTGACCCGCGGCACAGGGGACAAGAGTAGGCGACGTGGGGCCGCCGCGGCCAACCCCGTCCGCCGTCGTCCCCGGACGGCGGCCGACGGCCCCGGGACGCGGTCCCGGGGCCGTCGGTGCGGGGTGCGAGGCGGAGGTCAGGCGCCGGTCGCGTGCGACTGGTAGCGCGCGATCTTCGCGAACTCCTCGGGGTCGAGGCTCGCGCCGCCGACGAGCGCGCCGTCGACGTCCGGCTGCGCCATGATCGCGGCCACGTTCGACGACTTCACCGAGCCGCCGTACAGGACGCGCGTCGCGTTCGCGAGGTCCGCGTCGTAGAGGTCGCCGAGGGCGCCGCGGATCGCACCGCAGACCTCCTGGGCGTCCTCGGGCGTCGCGACCTCGCCCGTGCCGATGGCCCACACGGGCTCGTACGCGATGACGAGCGTCGCGAGCTGGGGGGCGGGGATGCCCGCGAGGGCGCCCTCGACCTGGGCGAGCGTGTAGGCGATCTGCTCGCCGGCCTTGCGCACGTCCAGGCCCTCGCCCACGCACAGGATCGGGGCGATGCCCTGACCCACGGCGGCGACGATCTTCTCGTTCACCAGGGCGTCGGTCTCGCCGTGGTACTGGCGGCGCTCCGAGTGCCCGATGGCGACGTAGCTCACGCCGAGCTTGGCCAGCATCGACGCCGAGATCTCGCCCGTGTACGCGCCCTCGGCGTGCGCCGAGACGTCCTGCGCGCCGTACTTGAGCTCGAGCTTGTCCGCGTCCACGAGCGTCTGCACCGACCGGAGGTCGGTGAACGGCGGCAGCACGGCGACCTCGACGGCCGCGTAGTCGTGCTTCGCGTCCTTCAGGGTCCACGCGAGCTTCTGCACGGTGTGGGTCGCCTGGTGGTGGTCCAGGTTCATCTTCCAGTTGCCCGCCATGAGCGGGGTGCGGGTGTTCGCCACGGGTCCTTCTTCTCTCTGTGGGGCCCGCGCCGCCCGCTCGGAGCGGGCGGCGCGGAGGGGTACGGGGGGCGGTCAGCCCTCGAGGACGGAGATCCCCGGCAGGTCCTTGCCCTCGAGGAACTCGAGGCTCGCGCCGCCACCGGTCGAGATGTGGCTGAAGCCCGCCTCGTCGAAGCCGAGGATCCGGACCGCGGCGGCCGAGTCGCCGCCGCCGACGATGGTGAACGCGCCGTTCGCCGTCGCGTCGACCAGGGCCTGGGCCACGGCGCGCGTCCCGCCCGAGAACGCCTCGAACTCGAACACGCCGGCGGGGCCGTTCCAGACGACGGTCTTCGCGTCGACGATCTTGCTCGCGAAGAGCTTGGCCGACTCGGGGCCGATGTCGAGGCCGATCTTGTCGGCCGGGATCGCGTCCGCGGCGACGACCTCGTGCGGCGAGTCCGCGGCGAACGCGTCGGCCACCACGATGTCCGTCGGCAGGACGATCTCGACGCCGTTCTTCTCCGCGTCCGCGAGGTAGCCCTTGACGGTGTCGATCTGGTCCTCCTCGAGGAGGGACTTCCCGACGCCGTAGCCCTTCGCCGCGAGGAACGTGAACACCATGCCGCCGCCGATGAGCAGGCGGTCCGCCTTGGTGAGCAGGTTCGCGATGACGCCCAGCTTGTCGGAGACCTTCGAGCCGCCGAGCACGACCGCGTAGGGGCGCTGCGGGTCCTCCGTCGCCTTGCGCAGCGAGTCGACCTCCTTGAGGACGAGCTCGCCCACCGCGGACGGGAGCACCTGCGCGACGTCGTAGACCGACGCCTGCTTGCGGTGCACGACACCGAAGCCGTCGGAGACGAAGACGTCCGCGAGCTGCGCGAGGTCGCGGGCGAGCGCCTGGCGCTCCGCATCGTCCTTCGACGTCTCGCGCGGGTCGAACCGGATGTTCTCCAGCAGCGCGACCTCGCCGTCGCCGAGCGCGGCGACCGTCTCGCGCGCCGAGTCGCCGACGACGTCCTGCGCCAGGTGCACCGGCACGCCGAGCAGCTCGCCCAGGCGGGCCGCGACGGGCGCGAGGGAGTACTTCGGGTCCGGCTCGCCCTTGGGACGGCCGAGGTGCGCGGTGACGATCACCTTCGCGCCCGCGTCCGTCAGCTTCTTCAGCGTCGGGAGCGCGGCGCGGATGCGCCCGTCGTCCGTGATGGTCGTCCCGTCGAGCGGGACGTTGAAGTCGGAGCGGACGAGGACGCGCTTGCCGCGCAGGTCGCCCAGGGAGTCGATGGTCTTCATGCGGTCTCCTACGGTTCTGTCGCCGTCGTGCGGGACGCCGGCCGGCAGCCGGCCCGGCCCGCACATGAGGACGTCCGCGTGCGCGTCACCGGGCGGTGCCGGGACGCGCACGCGGACGCATGGTGCTACGCAGGGCTGTGCTGCGTGAGCAGGTGGCTCAGAGCTTCTCGCCGACCAGGGCGGTCAGCGCGACGAGGCTGTTCGAGTAGCCCCACTCGTTGTCGTACCAGGAGACGACCTTGACCTGGTCGCCGATCACCTTCGTGAGCTTCGAGTCGAAGATGCTCTGGTGCGGGTTGGTGACGATGTCGCTCGACACGATCTCGTCGTCGACGTACTCGAGGATGCCCTTGAGCGGGCCCTCGGCCGCCGCCTTGAGCGCGGCGTTGACCTCGTCCACCGTGACCTCGCGCGAGGCGGTGAAGGTGAGGTCGGTCGCCGAGCCCGTGATGACCGGGACGCGCAGCGCGTAGCCGTCCAGCTTGCCCTTGAGCTCGGGCAGGACGAGCGACACGGCCTTGGCCGCACCCGTCGAGGTCGGGACGATGTTCTGCGCGGCGGCGCGGGCACGACGCAGGTCGCGGTGCGGGCCGTCCTGGAGGTTCTGGTCACCCGTGTAGGCGTGGATCGTGGTCATGAGACCACGCTCGATGCCGATCGAGTCGTTGAGCGCCTTGGCCAGCGGGGCGAGGCAGTTCGTGGTGCACGACGCGTTCGAGATGATGTGGTGCGCGGCCGGGTCGTACTGGTCCGAGTTCACGCCCATGACGAACGTGGCGTCCTCGTTCTTGGCCGGGGCCGAGATGATGACCTTCTTGGCGCCGGCGTCGATGTGCGCCTTCGCCTTGGTCGCGTCGGTGAAGAAGCCGGTCGACTCGATGACGATGTCGGCGCCGAGCTCGCCCCAGGGGAGGTTCGCCGGGTCGCGCTCCGCGAGCGCACGGATCTTCTTGCCGTCGACGATGATGTTGTCGTCGTCGAAGTCCACGCTCAGCGGGAAACGGCCGAGGACCGTGTCGTACTTGAGCAGGTGCGCGAGCGTCTTGTTGTCCGTGAGGTCGTTCACGCCGACGATCTCGATGTCGGCGCCCGACTCGACGATGGCGCGGTAGAAGTTCCGTCCGATACGACCGAAGCCGTTGATACCGACGCGGATGGTCACAATGCCCTCCTCAGGGCGCGCCGGTTGTCCCGACGCACACGGTTGATGCCGAACGATCACGTACGCCGTCGTACGCAGGTGGTGATCGCGCCCGTGCCCCGCTGCCCGGATCCCGGCACAGCACCCTCCGTGCTCGTGGACCGTCACGGCGACAGCCGGGACCACCCACGCCCACGAGGGGTGTCAGCGAAGGAGCACGTCGTTGTCACCTGACACTGACGAGCCTATACCAACACCACTCCGTCATGTGACCTGAATCCCATGCTTCGGGACCATCGTCCCGCCGGTGCGTGACGTCCAGGGGACGGGCGCCGCGACGTCGGGCGGACGGCGCGACGGTCGCGGGCGGAGGGCCGCGCTCCTCAGAGGTCGAGCAGCTCCGGGCTCAGCCCCGCCTCGGTGTCCGGGATGCCGAGCTCGGCGGCGCGCTTGTCGGCCGTCGAGAGCAGGCGCCGGATGCGCCCCGCGACGGCGTCCTTGGTGAGCGGCGGGTCGGCGAGCTGACCGAGCTCCTCGAGCGACGCCTGCTTGTGCGCGAGGCGCAGCTCGCCGGCCTCGCGGAGGTGCTCCGGCAGGTCGGGGCCCAGGATCTCGAACGCCCGCTCGACCCGGGCGCCCGCCGCGACGGCGGCGCGCGCCGAGCGGCGCAGGTTGGCGTCGTCGAAGTTGGCGAGCCGGTTCGCCGTGCCGCGCACCTCACGACGCGCGCGCCGCTCCTCCCAGACGAGGACCGCCTCGTGCGCGCCCAGGCGCGTGAGGAGCGCGCTGATCGCGTCGCCGTCGCGGATCACCACGCGGTCGATCCCGCGGACCTCGCGCGACTTGGCGGACACCCCGAGGCGTCGCGCCGCACCGACGAGCGCGAGGGCCGCCTCCGGGCCGGGGCACGTGATCTCGAGGGCCGACGAGCGCCCGGGCTCCGTGAGGGACCCGTGGGCGAGGAAGGCACCGCGCCACGCGGCCTCGGCCTCCTCCACCCCGCCGGAGACGACCTGCGGGGGCAGCCCGCGCACGGGCCGACCACGCTGGTCGAGGAGGCCCGTCTGCCGGGCCAGGGACTCGCCGTCGCGCACGACCCGCACGACGTACCGGCTGCTCTTGCGCAGCCCCCCGGCGGACACCACGATCAGCTCGCTCGTGTGGCCGTAGACGTCGGCGATGGTCTCGCGCAGGCGCCGCGCGGCGACGGCCGTGTCGAGCTCGGCCTCGATGACCACACGACCGGAGATGAGGTGCAGGCCGCCCGAGAAGCGGAGCATCGCGGACACCTCCGCCTTGCGGCACGAGGTCTTGTCCACCCGCAGTCGTGCCAGCTCGTCCTTCACCTGTGCCGTGAGCGCCATGCGGGACATCCTGCCACCGATGGGAGCGTGTCGCGGCGGCGTCCCGGAGCGCGGGGGCGGCCGTCGCGGTGTCCGGCGCGCACCCGAGCCCGGGCCCCTCGCGCGCCCGTCCACGACGGGCGCCGGAGGCGGCGAGGGCTCAGCGGGCGGGCGAGCCGACGTCCCCGAGGACGTCGTCGAACACGTCGCGGTAGGCGGCCGCGAGCCGCAGCGCGTCGTGCCGCGGCGTGCCGTCGCCCCGACGGACCTGGCGCAGCAGGAGCCGGGCGCCCATGCGCGCCGCGGCCTCCGCGAGCTGCTCGGTGTCCTCGACGGCGGACGGGTCGGCCACGACGGCGTCGATCCGCAGCTCCGGCGCGTGCTTGTGCAGCACCTCCAGGTGCTCCGTCGCGGTGAGCCCGAACGTCTCCCCCGTCTCGCTCGACAGGTTCAGCGTGACGCACCGGCGCGCCGACGTCTCGTGCAGGGCTCGCGCGAGCTCGGGGACGAGCAGGTGCGGCATCACCGACGAGAACCACGACCCCGGACCGAGCACGACCCAGTCCGCCTCCTCCACGGCGCGCACCGCCTCCGGACACGCAGGCGGGTCGGCGGGCACGAGCCGGAGCTGCTCGATGCGGTCGTGGGTGACCGCGACGCGGCTCTGCCCGACGACGGTCTCGAGCCGGCCCTCCGCCCAGACGTCCGCCTCGATCCGGAGCGGCACCGCCGCCATGGGGAGCACGCGCCCCCGCGCCCCGAGGAGCTTGCCCACCCAGTCGAGACCGGCCACCGGGTCGTCGAGCAGCTCCCACAGCGCGACGATGAGCAGGTTGCCCACCGCGTGGTTGTCGAGGTCGCCCTCCGACGTGAACCGGTGCTGCAGGAGCGCGCTCCACGTGCGGCCCCACTCGGAGTCGTCGCACAGGGCCGCGAGCGCCATGCGCAGGTCCCCCGGCGGCAGGACGCCGAGCTCCTCGCGCAGGCGCCCCGAGGAGCCGCCGTCGTCGGCGACGGTGACGACCGCCGTGAGCCGGTCGGACATGAGCCGCAGCGCCGACAGGCTCGCGGAGAGCCCGTGGCCGCCGCCCAGGGCGACGACGGCGGGGTTGCGCAGGCTGACCACGGCGCCGGTCACTCCTTGCCGAGGTCGCGGGCCGTGACGATGACGCGCTGCCCCTGGGCGCGCAGGCGTGCGGCGATCGCCTCGCTGATCGCGACGGACCGGTGCTTGCCGCCCGTGCAGCCGACGGCGATCGTCACGTACCGCTTCTCCTCCCCCAGGTACCCGGCCAGCACCGGCTCGAGCGCGTTCACGTACCGGTCGACGAACTCGAGCGCGCCGGGGCGCCCGAGCACGTAGTCGCGCACGGGCGCGTCCCGGCCGGTGAGGTGGCGCAGCTCGGTGATCCAGTAGGGGTTGGCGAGGAACCGCACGTCGACCACGTGGTCCGCGTCGAGCGGCAGCCCGTACTTGAACCCGAACGAGACGACGTTGATGCGCAGCGTCTCGGGGGTGCCGTCGGCGACGGCGGCGCGCACCTCGCGCGCGAGGTCGTGCACGGTGAGCTCGGACGTGTCGATGACGACGTCGGACCGCTCCTCCAGGCTGGCGAGCAGACGGCGCTCCTCGGCGAGGCCGTCGAGGATGCGCCCCTCCCCCTGCAGCGGGTGCGGGCGCCGGACCTGCTCGTAGCGCCGCACGAGCACCTCGTCGGACGCGTCGAGGAACAGGATGCGGTAGAACACGCCGCTCTGGCGCAGGTGGTCGAGCACCTCGACGAGGTCGGTGAAGAACTCGCGCCCGCGCACGTCGACGACGGCCGCGATGCGCTCGAGCGTCGAGCCGGACCGCGTCATGAGGTCCACCAGCGGGACGATCATGCGCGGCGGCAGGTTGTCGACGACGTACCAGTCGAGGTCCTCCAGCACGGCGGCGGCCCGGGTGCGGCCGGCACCCGACATGCCCGTGATGATGAGCACCTCGGCCTCGCTGGGCTCGGGGGCGTGGGTCGCGGCCTCGATCGCGGGGATGCCGCTGGGAACGGTGGTCGGGGAGGGCTCCGGCACGCGGGCAGGCTGGCCCTGCGGGCTGAGGTCCGGGGTCGGCTCCGAGGTCATGCCCCCAGCATGCCAGCCGTCACGCGCGGGCCGCGGCCTCGTCCTGCGCCGGAGTGTCCTGCGAGGGCCGGTCGTCCGTGGTCCCGCCGCCGAGCGCCGCGACGACGGCCTGCGCCGTCCGCTCGCCCATGCCGCGGACGCTCGCGATCTCCTCGACGCTCGCGGCGCGCAGCCGCTTGAGGGAGCCGAAGTGCTTGAGGAGCGCGGTGCGCCGCGCCGGGCCGAGGCCGGGGACGTCGTCGAGCGCCGAGGCCGTCATGCCCTTGCTGCGCTGCCGGCGGTGCTGGGCGATCGCGAAGCGGTGCGCCTCGTCGCGGACGCGCTGGAGCAGGTACAGGCCCTCGGAGGAACGCTGGAGGATGACGGGGTACTCCTCCCCCGGCAGCCAGACCTCCTCGAGCCGCTTGGCGAGGCCGCACAGCGCGACGTCGTCGATGCCGAGGTCGGCCAGGGCGCGCGCCGCGGCGGCGACCTGCGGCGGCCCGCCGTCGACGACGACGAGGTTCGGCGGGTACGCGAAACGCGCGCGCCGGTCCACGGGGGCGTCGGGGTCGACCTCGCCGCTGCGCGGCACGTAGCCCGCCGCCTCCGCGGCACGCTCCGACCGGCGCGCCGCGGCGTCGGACCCGTCGGCGACGTCGTCGGCCTCGAGGTCCAGCTCGACCTCGCCCGAGCGCGAGCGGTCGGACAGGTAGCGCTTGAAGCGGCGCGAGATCACCTCGTACATCGCCGCCGTGTCGTCGGCCGCGCCGTCGCCGTCCGGGCCGCGGACCGTGAAGTGCCGGTACTCGCTCTTGCGCGCGAGCCCGTCCTCGAAGACCACCATCGAGGCGACCTGGTACGTGCCCTGGTTGTGCGAGACGTCGTAGCACTCGATGCGCAGCGGCGCCGTCTCGAGCTCGAGCGCCTCCTGGATCTCGCGCAGCGCCTGGCTGCGGGTCGTGAGGTCGCCCGCGCGCCGCGTGCGGTGCAGCGCGAGCGCGTGCTCCGCGTTGGCGCGGACCGTCGCGGCGAGCTCCTTCTTGTCGCCGCGCTGCGGCACCCGGACGTCGACCCGCGCGCCCCGCAGCCCGGAGAGCCACGTGGTGACCTGGTCAGTGTCCGGCGGCAGGACGGGCACGAGGACCTCGCGCGGCACGGCGTCGCGCGCGAGGTCGCGCCCGGCGCGCGTCCCGGCGTCCGCCGCCACGGCCTCCTCCGCCGCGCCGTACACCTGCTGGAGCAGGTGCTCGACCAGCTCGGCGTCCGTGACGTCCTCGACCTTCTCGACGATCCAGCCGCGCTGACCCCGGATGCGACCGCCGCGCACGTGGAACACCTGGACGGCCGCCTCGAGCTCGTCGCCCACGAGCGCGAACACGTCCGCGTCGGTGCCGTCGCCGAGGACGACCGCGTTCTTCTCCGTCGCGCGCTGGAGCGCGGCGATGTCGTCGCGCAGCCGTGCCGCGGCCTCGTACTCCATCGCGGCGGCGGCCTCGTTCATCTTGCGCTCGAGCCGGCGCACGAACCGCTGCGTGTCGCCCGCCATGAAGTCGCAGAAGTCCTCGGCGAGCGCCTTGTGGTCCTCGGGCGTGATGCGCCCGACGCACGGCGCCGAGCACTTGTCGATGTAGCCGAGCAGGCACGGCCGCCCCGTCTGGTGGGCGCGCTTGAAGACCCCCGCCGAGCACGTGCGCACGGGGAACACCCGCAGCAGGAGGTCGAGCGTCTCGCGGATCGCCCACGCGTGGCCGTAGGGCCCGAAGTACCGCGTGCCGGGCCGCTTCGCGCCGCGCATCACCTGGGCGCGCGGGAACTCCTCGCCCATCGTCACCGCGAGGTACGGGTACGACTTGTCGTCGCGGTACTTGACGTTGAACCGCGGGTCGAACTCCTTGATCCACGTGTACTCGAGCGCGAGCGCCTCGACCTCGGTGCCGACGACCGTCCACTCGACCGACGCGGCCGTCGTGACCATCGTCTGGGTGCGGTGGTGCAGGTTCGCGACGTCCTGAAAGTAGTTCGACAGGCGCGCGCGCAGGTTCTTGGCCTTGCCGACGTAGATCACACGGCCGTGCTCGTCGCGGAACCGGTAGACGCCCGGCGAGGTGGGGATCTCCCCCGGCGCAGGGCGGTACGTCGCGGGATCTGCCATGTTCTCCAGCCTAGGTCAGGCCACCGACGCCGGTGGTTCGGGTGTGGGGCGACGCGGGGACGCGGGAAAGACGAAACGCGGGAACGCGGGAAAGACGGGACGCGGCGACGCGGCGACGCGGCGACGGCGCCATGTGACGCGCGTCACCGGCCGTTAGGGTGGCGGCCATGAGCGCACAGCACGGCTACGCCGCGACGACCCGCTGGACCGGCGCGGGCGACCGCGGCACCGCGTCCTACACCGCCTACAGCCGCGACCACGAGGTGCTCCTCGACGGGAGGCCGCCCCTGCCCGGCTCCGCGGACCCGGCGTTCCGCGGCGACCCGACCCGGTACAGCCCCGAAGAGCTGTTCCTCGCGAGCCTGTCGCAGTGCCACATGCTGTGGTTCCTCCACCTCGCGGCCGCGGCGGGCGTCGTCGTGCGCGAGTACGTCGACGACGCGACCGGCACCATGCGCGTCGAGTCCGGGGGCGAGGGCCAGTTCACGGACGTCACGCTGCACCCGCGCGTGGTGGTCGACGACGGACCCGGCACGGACGAGGCGGCGCTGGCGACCCTCCACCAGCGCGCGCACGACCACTGCTTTATCGCGCGCTCGGTGAACTTCCGCGTGCTCGTCGAACCGGCGCCCGCCCGGCGCGCCGCCGCCTGACGCCGGGCACGGCGAGCACGCGGCCCCGACGCGGCGAGCACCGAGCACGCCGCGCGGGTGCGGGCCTGGTCGACCCGCACCCGCGCCGTACCGTGGCTAGGCCGCAGACGCCTTGCGGCGCCCCGTCTTCGGCTTCTCGTCGGTCGCCCGGCGGGCTGCCGCAGACCGGCCCTTCGTCGACTTGCCGGCCTTCGCCGCAGGCGCCGACGCCCCGGAGGACGCCGACGGCGCGGGCCCGACGGGCACGGGGGCGTGCCCCTCGAGGATCTCCGCGAGGAAGCGCCCGGTGTGGCTCGCCTCCACGCGCGCGACCTGCTCGGGCGTCCCCTGCGCGACGACCTTGCCGCCGCCGGAGCCGCCCTCGGGGCCCATGTCGACGACCCAGTCCGCGCTCTTGATGACGTCGAGGTTGTGCTCGATGACGAGGACGCTGTTGCCCTTGTCGACCAGCGACTGGAGCACGCCGAGCAGCTTGCGGATGTCCTCGAAGTGCAGGCCCGTCGTCGGCTCGTCGAGCACGTAGATCGTGCGGCCCGTCGAGCGCTTCTGCAGCTCGCTCGCGAGCTTGACACGCTGCGCCTCGCCGCCCGAGAGCGTCGGGGCCGGCTGCCCGAGCCGGACGTAGCCCAGCCCGACCTCGACGAGCGTCTTGAGGTGCCGCGAGATCGCGGGCACGGCCGCGAAGAACTCGGACGCCTCCTCGATCGGCATCTCGAGCACGTCCGCGACGGTCTTGCCCTTGAAGTGCACCTCGAGCGTCTCGCGGTTGTAGCGCGCGCCGTGGCACACCTCGCACGGCACGTAGACGTCCGGGAGGAAGTTCATCTCGATCTTCAGCGTGCCGTCGCCCGAGCACGCCTCGCAGCGGCCGCCCTTGACGTTGAACGAGAACCGGCCCGGCGTGTACCCGCGCACCTTGGCCTCGGTCGTCTCCGCGAACAGCTTGCGCACGTGGTCCCACACGCCGGTGTACGTCGCGGGGTTCGACCGCGGCGTGCGCCCGATCGGGCCCTGGTCCACGTGCACGACCTTGTCGAGGTGCTCGAGGCCGGTGACGCGCGTGTGGCGGCCCGCGACCTGTCGGGCGCCGTTGAGATCGTTGGCGAGCACGGTGTAGAGGATCGAGTTCACGAGCGTGGACTTGCCGGAGCCGGAGACGCCCGTCACCGCGGTGAACGTGCCGAGCGGGAAGCTCACGTCGATGCCCGTGAGGTTGTGCTCGCGCGCGCCGACGACCTTGATCTGACGGCCCGGGTCCGTCGGGCGCCGCTGCGCCGGCAGCGGGATGCTGCGCCGCCCCGACAGGTACGCGCCCGTGACGGACTCCGGCGCCTCGAGCAGGCCCGCGTAGTCGCCCGAGTGCACGACGCGCCCCCCGTGCTCCCCCGCGCCGGGGCCGATGTCGACGACCCAGTCCGCGGTGCGGATGGTGTCCTCGTCGTGCTCGACGACGATGAGCGTGTTCCCGAGGTCGCGCAGGCGCGTGAGCGTCTCGATGAGCCGGCGGTTGTCGCGCTGGTGCAGGCCGATGCTCGGCTCGTCCAGCACGTAGAGCACGCCGACCAGTCCCGAGCCGATCTGCGTCGCGAGCCGGATGCGCTGCGCCTCGCCGCCGGAGAGCGTCGCGGCAGGTCGCTCGAGCGAGAGGTAGTCGAGGCCGACGTCGAGCAGGAACCCGAGGCGCGCGTCGATCTCCTTGAGGACCTCGGTCGCGATGGCGCGCTCGCGCGCTCCCAGCTCGAGCGACCCGAGGAACGCCGCGGCCTCGCGCAGGGGCAGGCGGCACACGTCCCAGATGGACCTGCCGCCGACCTTGACCGCGAGCACCTCCGGCTTGAGGCGCGCCCCCTGGCACACGGGGCACGGGACCTCGCGCATGAAGGCCTCGTACTTCTCCTTCGACCAGTCCGACTCGGTCTCGGTGTGCCGGCGCTCGAGGAAGGTGATGACACCCTCGAACCCGGTCGAGTACTGCCGCTCACGGCCCCAGCGGTTCTTGTACCGCACGTGCACCTGGTGGTTCTGGCCGTGGAGCACGGCCTTCTTCGCGCGCTCGGGCAGCGCGCGCCACGGCGTGTCCATGGAGAAGCCCAGGTCGTCCGCGAGCGCCGTGAGGACGCGCTCGAAGTACTCCGACGAGATCTGCGCCCACGGCGCGACCGCGCCCTCGCGCAGCGACTTCTCGTCGTCCGGCACCACGAGGTCCGGGTCCACCTCGAGACGGAACCCGATGCCCGTGCACTCCGGGCACGCGCCGTACGGGGCGTTGAAGGAGAACGTGCGCGGCTCGATCTCGTCGAGCGCGAGCTCGTGGTCGTTCGGGCACGCGCGCTTCTCCGAGAAACGGCGCTCCCGGGCCGGGTCGTCCGCGTCCGCGTCGACGAGCTCGACCACGACGAGCCCGCCCGCGAGCCCGAGAGCCGTCTCGACGGAGTCGGTGAGCCGGCGCTGGACGCCCTCGCGCGCGACGAGGCGGTCGACGACCACCTCGATGTCGTGCTTGAGCTTCTTCTCGAGCGCCGGGACGTCGGTGAGGGTGCGCACCTCGCCGTCGACGCGGGCGCGGGCGAAGCCCTTGGTCTGGAGCTCCTTGAAGAGCTCGGAGTACTCGCCCTTGCGGCCGCGCACGACCGGGGCGAGGACCTGGTAGCGCGTGCCCTCGGGGAGCTCGAGGAGGCGGTCGACGATCTGCTGCGGGGTCTGCGCGGTGACGCGCTCGCCGCACACCGGGCAGTGCTGCGTCCCGGCGCGCGAGAACAGCAGGCGCAGGTAGTCGTAGACCTCGGTGATGGTGCCGACGGTCGAGCGCGGGTTGCGGTTCGTGGACTTCTGGTCGATCGAGACCGCGGGCGACAGGCCCTCGATGAAGTCGACGTCCGGCTTGTCCATCTGTCCGAGGAACTGGCGCGCGTACGCGGACAGCGACTCGACGTACCGGCGCTGCCCCTCCGCGAAGATGGTGTCGAAGGCGAGCGACGACTTGCCCGAGCCGGAGAGCCCCGTGAAGACGATGAGCTTGTCGCGCGGGAGGTCGAGGTCGACGTTGCGCAGGTTGTGCTCGCGGGCACCGGAGATGACGAGGCGATTGCTCACCGCAGCATCGTACGGCCGACCACCCACACTCGCACAGGTGTTCGACGTCACCTCCGCACGGCACCCGGCGAACGCACACGAGCGCCCCACGTCCGGGCTCTCCGCCGTGACCCGGGTCACCGCGGCCGGGGTCGCGGCGCGCTGCCCGCCGCGAGCTGACGGCACACTGGGCGCATGACGTACACCGGACAGGTCGCCGTGGGCGGCCCGCACGACCTGCGACGCCTCGACGAGGTGGAGATCCGCAAGCTCGCCGTCGGGCCGCTCGCGAACGACGTCTACCTCCTCACGTGCCGGCGCACCGGCGCCCAGCTTCTCGTCGACGCCGCCGACGCGCCCGACGACGTGCTCGGCCTCGTGCGGGCGGGCTCGCCGTCAGGACGGCTCGACGGCGTCGTCACGACGCACCGGCACGCCGACCATCTCCGGGCGCTCGCGCCGGTCGTCGCCGCGACGGGCGCGTCGTCGGCCGCCGGCGAGCCCGACGCGGACGCGGTCGCCGCGGCGTCCGGCGTGCCCGTCGCCCGCCGCCTGCGGCACGGGGACGTGCTGCGGGTGGGCGCGATCGACCTCGAGGTCGTGGCGCTACGCGGGCACACGCCGGGCTCCGTCTCGCTCGCTTACCGCGAGCCGGACGACGTCGCCGAGCCCGAGGCCGTGCCCGGCCGGGTGCACCTGTTCACCGGGGACTCCCTCTTCCCCGGCGGGGTCGGGAACACCGACCGCGACCCGGCGCGGTTCGCGAGCCTGCTGTCCGACGTCGTCGGGCGGGTCTTCGACCGGTTCGACGACGCCACGTGGGTCTATCCCGGTCACGGCGCCGACACGACGCTCGGTGCCGAGCGGCCGCACCTCGACGAGTGGCGCGAGCGGGGCTGGTAGCGCGGGTCTGGTAGCGGGCGGCCGGTGGCGTGCGGCCGGTCGCGGTCGGCAGGAAGCACCGGGCGCAGCCGAGGCGCGGACCCGGCCGCGCGCCGTCGGGCCGGCCTGGTTCACTGGCTCCATGCCGATCCACGCCGTCACCTACGTCTACGCCGACCGCAGCGCCGAGCTCGACGCCCTGCGACCCGAGCACCGCGCGTTCCTCGCCGACCTCCACACCCGGGGCACGCTGCTCGCCTCCGGTCCGCTTCCCGCCCACGAGGGCGCGCCTGCCGGAGCGCTGCTCGTCCTCGACGGGGAGACGCCCGACGCCGTCGCCGCGGTCCTCGACGAGGACCCCTTCGCGCGCGCCGGGCTGGTCGCACAGCGCGCGGTCCGCCCGTGGTCGCCGGTGATCGGCGACTGGGCGGACCGCGTCTGAGCCGGGCCGCGCGCTGGCTAGCGCGCGGCACCCCCACGGGGGACCCCGCCGCCCTGCGGCGGGGTCTCCCCCGCCGCAGGCGCCTCGTCGGTCACGGTCTCCGTGGCGTCCTCCACGGACGACGCCGCCGGCCCGGGCTCCTCGCCGTCCGCCGGCTCGCTCCGTGCGTGCAGCGCACGTGTGCGCAGCAGGCTCGCGACGGTCGTGACCGCGAGCGCCCCGACGATCACGACGAGCGAGAGCCAGATGGGGACCGTCGGCACCGCCTCGAGGTGCTCGCCGCCGTTGATGAACGGCAGCGTGTTCTCGTGCAGGGCCTCGAGGATGAGCTTGACGCCGATGAACCCGAGGATGACGGCCAGGCCGATCGGCAGGTAGACCAGCCGCTCGAGCAGACCGCCCAGCAGGAAGTAGAGCTGGCGCAGCCCCATGAGGGCGAAGACGTTCGTCGTGAAGACGATGAACGGGTCCTGCGTGAGCCCGAAGATGGCCGGGATGGAGTCGAACGCGAACAGCAGGTCGGTGCTGCCGATCGCGAGGAACACGACGACGAGCGGCGTGAAGACCCGCTTGCCGTCCTCGACCGTGCGCAGCCGGCCGCCGTCGTACCGGGTGCCGAGCGGCAGGACCCGTCGCAGCGCCCGGACGGCGCGGTTCTCGTGGTACTCCTCGGGCTCGTCGCCGCCTGCCACGAGCTTGATCGCCGTGTACACGAGGAACACGCCGAACAGGTAGAACACCCAGACGAACTGGGAGATGATCGCCGCGCCCGCCAGGATGAACGCCCCCCGCAGGACGAGCGCGACGATGATCCCGACCATGAGGACGCGCTGCTGCTGCTCCCGCGGGACCGCGAAGCGCGCCATGATGATGACGAACACGAACAGGTTGTCCACCGAGAGGCTGTACTCGGTGAGCCACCCGGCGTAGAACTCCCCGGCCGGTGCCGCGCCCCCCACCGCTCCGACGACCGCCCCGAAGACGAGCGCGAGCGCGACGTAGAACCCGACCCACAGCGCGCTCTCGCGCATGGACGGGACGTGCGGCCGGCGCCCGACGACGAACAGGTCGACGAGGAGCAGGACGGCGAGCGCCGAGAGCGACGCCCACTCGAACCAGACGGGAAGTTCGTGAACCATCGGTGGTCAGCCCTCCGAGATCTCGGCCTCGCGTCGACGGTCGGCGCGGTCCTTGGCGAGGCTCGCGACCGTGGTGATCGTGAGCACGACGACGATGAACCCGAGGGACAGGGCGGTCGGGATCTCCGGGATGACGGTGATGTGCTCACCGCCGTTGATGAACGGCACCTCGTTCTTGTGCAGCGCGTGGATGAGCAGCTTCACGCCGATGAAGCCGAGGATCGCGGCGAGGCCGTAGGCGAGGTAGACGAGGCGGTCCAGCAGCCCGTCGATGAGGAAGTAGAGCTGGCGCAGGCCGAGCAGCGAGAACGCGTTGGCCGCGAACACGAGGTACGTCTCCTGCGTGAGACCGAAGATCGCGGGGATCGAGTCGACGGCGAACAGCAGGTCGGCGCTGCCGATCGCGATCATCACGATGAGCATCGGGGTGATGAAGCGCTTCCCGTCGATCTTGGTCGTCATCTTGTCCTCGACGTACGTCTCCGTCGTCGGGAACAGGCGGCGGGTCAGCTTGAGCGCGCCGTTCTCGTGGAACTCCTCGTCGTGACCGGAGCCCGCCTTCACCTGCGTCCACGCGGTGTACAGCAGGAACGCGCCGAAGACGTAGAAGATCCAGCTGAAGTTCTCGATGAGCGCGGCGCCCAGGAGGATGAAGATCGTCCGCAGGACGAGCGCGATCGTGATGCCGATCAGCAGGACCTTCTGCTGGTACAGCCGCGGGACGCGGAAGCTCGTCATGATGAGCACGAAGACGAAAAGGTTGTCGACCGACAGGCTCTTCTCGGTGATGTAGCCGGCGAAGTACTCGCCGCCGTACGTCGAGCCCCAGACGGCCCAGACGATGCCTCCGAACAGCACCGCGACGGCGACGTAGCCCGCGGACCACCAGCTGGCCTCGCGCAGGCTCGGGGCGTGCGGCGTGCGCACGTGGCCGACGTAGTCGACGGCGAGCATCGCGAGGATCACGCCGATGGTGACGAGCCAGGCCCAGACGGGGACGTCCATGCAGAAACCTCCGGTACGTAGCACTGAGTACCGAAGGTCTCTTCCGCCACGCACCACCACGCGCGCGCGTCCGAGACGCGGGCTGGTGGTTGCGGGACCGGTGACACCGGGCCGACGACTGCGCCGACCGTGATGACGACATCACCGCGGAGGAATACTCCCCTTCAACGAGGAGCCAGCATAGGCCATCGCTCCTGCACGCGTGACAACACCACGCCACCGTGGACTGTTCCGCGGGCGCGCCCGCGGCGACGCCCGGCCGGTCCCGCAGGACCGGTCAGGCCGTCGCGGCGTGCATCTGGCGCAGCTCCTTCTTGAGCCCCGAGATCTCGTCGCGCAGCCGGGCCGCGAGCTCGAACTGGAGCTCGCCCGCGGCCGCGTGCATCTGGTCGCTCAGCTCCTGGATGAGCTCCGCGAGGTCGCTCGCCGCCGCGCCCGCGAGCCGGTTGCCCGACGACGCACCCTCCTTCGGGCCGCCCGGCACCGGGGCCTTGCCCTTCGCGCCCTTGCCCGGCTGGCGGTAGCCACCGGCCAGGAGCTCGGCGGTGTCCACGTCCTCGCGCGCGAGCATGTCGGTCACGTCGGAGATGCGCTTGCGCAGCGGCGTCGGGTCGACGCCGTGCTCGGTGTTGTACGCGATCTGCTTCTCGCGGCGACGCTCGGTCTCCTCGATCGCCGCGGCCATCGCCGGCGTGATCCGGTCCGCGTACATGTGCACCTGGCCGGACACGTTGCGGGCCGCGCGCCCGATCGTCTGGATGAGCGACTTGGGCGACCGCAGGAAGCCCTCCTTGTCGGCGTCGAGGATCGCGACGAGCGAGACCTCGGGCAGGTCGAGGCCCTCGCGCAGCAGGTTGATGCCGACGAGGACGTCGTACTCGCCCAGGCGCAGCTCGCGCAGCAGCTCGACGCGGCGCAGCGTGTCGACCTCGGAGTGGAGGTAGCGGACCCGCACGTCCTTCTCGAGCAGGTAGTCCGTGAGGTCCTCGGCCATCTTCTTGGTGAGCGTCGTGACCAGCACGCGCTCGTCGCGGTCGACCCGCTCGCGGATCTCGTGCAGGAGGTCGTCGATCTGGCCGGTGGTCGGCTTGACGATCACCTCAGGGTCCACGAGGCCCGTCGGGCGGATGATCTGCTCGACGACGCCGTCCGCCATCGAGAGCTCGTAGTCGCCCGGCGTGGCCGACAGGTACACGGTCTGGCCGATGCGCTCGACGAACTCCTCCCACCGCAGCGGGCGGTTGTCCATCGCGCTCGGCAGGCGGAACCCGTGGTCCACCAGGCTGCGCTTGCGCGACATGTCGCCCTCGAACATCGCGCCGATCTGCGGCACGGTCACGTGCGACTCGTCGATGACGAGGAGGAAGTCCTCCGGGAAGTAGTCGAGGAGGGTGTTCGGGGGCGACCCCGCCTCGCGGCCGTCGATGTGCCGGGAGTAGTTCTCGATCCCGGAGCACGTGCCGATCTGGCGCATCATCTCGATGTCGTAGGTGGTGCGCATGCGCAGGCGCTGCGCCTCGAGCAACTTGTTCTGCCGCTCGAGCTCGTCGAGCCGCTCCGTGAGTTCGGCCTCGATCGAGGAGATCGCGCGCTCCATGCGCTCCGGCCCGGCGACGTAGTGCGTCGCGGGGAACACGTGGATGCTCGGCTCGGAGCGGATGACCTCGCCCGTGAGGGGGTGCAGCGTCTGGATGCTCTCGATCTCGTCGCCGAAGAACTCGATGCGGACCGCGAGCTCCTCGTAGACCGGGATGATCTCGACCGTGTCGCCGCGCACGCGGAACGTGCCGCGCGTGAACGCCATGTCGTTGCGCGTGTATTGCATCGTGACGAACTGCCGCAGCAGGTCGTCGCGCTCCACCTGCATCCCGACGTCGAGGCGCACCATCCGGTCGACGTACTCCTGGGGGGTGCCGAGGCCGTAGATGCACGACACGGACGCCACGACGACGACGTCCCGGCGCGTGAGCAGCGAGCTCGTCGCGGAGTGGCGCAGCCGCTCCACCTCGTCGTTGATGGACGAGTCCTTCTCGATGTAGGTGTCCGTCTGCGCGATGTACGCCTCGGGCTGGTAGTAGTCGTAGTACGAGACGAAGTACTCGACCGCGTTGTTCGGCAGCAGCTCGCGGAACTCCGTGGCGAGCTGCGCGGCGAGCGTCTTGTTGGGAGCCATGACGAGCGTCGGGCGCTGCAGCTCCTCGATCAGCCAGGCCGTCGTGGCGGACTTTCCCGTACCGGTGGCGCCGAGCAGCACGACGTCCTTCTCGCCCGCGCGGACGCGCTGCGAGAGGTCCGCGATGGCCGTGGGCTGGTCGCCCGACGGCTGGTACTCGGAGATGACCTCGAACGGAGCGGTGGCGCGCTGGAGATCGGTCACGGGACGCATGTGACCACGGTACGTCCAGCCACCCACATCGTTCGCGGGAGCGCCTCGACGGGCTGCGCACCGTATACACCCGAGTTCACCCGCGGGCAATTTGGAAGGCGTGGTGCCGAACCCCTAGGGTTCCCTCGACCTGCCCGCTCCCCGACGCCCGTGGAGCTCCGGCGACCGGCCGGCCTTGGGCGTGGAGGCCTGCACGCAGCTCTCGTCAGCACCGTCAACGACCCCTCGACCTGGAGCCCTCATGCACCTGCACCCCGCGCGCCCCCGCGGAATCCCCCTGATCACCCTCACCACCCTGGTCCTGTCCGCCGGCTTCGTCGCGCCCGCGAGCGCGACGCCCGTCGTCGACGCCGACGACGTCTGCTCCGCGGACGCCACGACCCGCCCCGTCGGCGTGTACGAGCTCACCGCGGTGGAGGACGCGGGCGTCGGCATCTGGGCGGGCGGCGGGCTCACCGTCGCGACCGCGACCGAGCTCGAGGGCCGCGTCGTGGTCGGCAAGGACGCCGACCTCACGGAGGCCGGATCCCTCAACGTCGGGACCGCGGGCGGCGGCGGGTCCGCGATCACCCCCGCGGGCGGGACCGACATGCTCGTCGTCGGCGGTGACCTCGCCACCGCGCGGAACACGCAGGTCGGGTTCCACGCGTCGCGCGGCGGCAACGTCGTGGTGGGCGGCGCGATCACCGGCTCGGCGCCGAGCACCGAGAGCGCGAACGCGCTCGGCACGCACGGGTCCGTGCGCCAGGGCGTCGGCCGGGACGCGGTGCTCGCGCCCTACGACGAGCTCCCCGCGCTCGTCGCCGGCATCGCCGCAGACGCCACCGAGGGCGCCGAGCAGGTCGCCCCCGAGAACGGTGTCCTGACCGTCGAGGCGGGCGCGCGGTACGCGCTCACGGCGGAGGGTGCCGCGTCGCTCCGCGAGCTGCACGTCACCGGCACCGGACCGGTGCTGCTCAGCGTCAGCGGGTCCACGGTGCGCATCCCGTCCCTTCAGTACGTCGCGTACGACGGAGTGCGCCTCTACCAGGCGACGCAGTACCTGTCGTCCCACTTCCTCTGGGCGTTCCCGGACGCGACGCAGGTCGCGCTCGGCACGAACGACCAGTTCCCCGGCACGATCGTCGTCCCGCGCGCCGACGCGACGCTCACGGTGTCCACGTCGACGAACGGGCGCGTCCTCGCGAACGGCGCGGTCGCGTACACCGGCGGGGCCGGCATCGAGCACCACAACTACCCGTTCGCGGGCCCGTGCGAGCCGGTCCCGGTCACCGCGGAGCCCGAGCCGGAGCCGTCACCCGAGGCCCCGACCCCGGGCGGCACCGAGACGACCACGCCCCCGACGACCGCCGAGACCCCCGGCGCCGAGGTGCCGGGCGAGCCCGCCGCGGAGAGCACGCCCGCTCCGGAGGCGACGCCCGTCGCGAGCACGGACCCGACGCCGTCGGCGGCCCCCAGCAGCGAGCCGAGGCCGGGGGGCGGGCTGGCCTCGACCGGTTCCTCGGTCGTCGTGCTCGCCGTGGTGGCGGCGCTCCTGCTCGCCGGGGGCGCGACGCTGCTCGTGGTCGTCGCCCGTCGCCGCGCGGCGGGCTGACGGTCCGCGGCGCCGGGGCCGGCAGGGCGACCTGCCGGCCCCCGCGCCCGCTCAGCTCTCGGCACCCGCGGCGACCCGCGGCTCGGGGGTGCCACGGAGCGCCTGCCGCACGACGGCCGCGACGGCGGTCACCTGGTCCTCGACGGGCACCGCGCCGGCGTCGGGCACGTGCACGAAGCCCGCACGGCGGCCCGGCACGGAGCCCCAGTGATGCATGAGGGCGTAGAACACGTCGTTGCACACGTACGTGCCGGCCGTCCCGGACACCTCCACGGGGACACCGGCCTCCCGGACGGCGACGAGCGACGCCTTGAGCGGGAGCGTGGACCAGTGCCCGACGGGCGCCCCCGGCACGACGGGCACGTCGACCGGCTGCGCCCCGGCGTTGTCGGGGATCCGGGCGTCGCGCACGTTGACGGCCACGCGCTCGAGGCGCACGCGCCCGGCGCCGCCGGCGAGCCCCAGCGCCACGACGACCGCCGGGTCGTGCTCCCGGACGACGGCGTCGAGCGCGGGCCACGCCCCGGCGAACGTCACGGGGAGCCGGACGGCGACCACGCGGTCCCCCACGAGCTCCTCGCCGCGCTCCGCGAGGAGCTGGGCGGTCTCCCACGAGGGGTTCGTCGCGTCGCCGCCGAAGGGCTCGAAGCCGCTCACCACGACCGTCATACCTCGCGCTCCTCGAGCTCCGCGAGCGCCTCCGCGTCGACCTCCGCGCGCACGCGCGCCCAGAGCGCGTCGACCTGCGCGCGCAGCGCGTCGGGCTCGCCCGAGCCGTCGAGGGTGACGTCCGCGGCCGCGAGGCGCGCCGCGTCGTCGGCCTGCGCGGCGATCCGCGCGCGCGCCTCGTCCTCGCTCAGCCCCCGCGACGTCACGAGGCGGTCCACCCGGACGTCCTCGGGCGTGTGCACGACCACGACGCAGTGGAACCGCGCCGGGTCGCCCGTCTCGACGAGGAGCGGGATGTCGTGCACGACGACGGCCCGCGGGTCGGCCGCACCGGCCGCGGCCTCGCGCTCGGCGGCGAGCCGGCGCACCTCGGGGTGGACGATCGCGTTGAGCCGCTCGCGCGCGGCGTCGTCCCCGAACACCACGCGTCCGAGCGCGGGCCGGTCGAGCGCGCCGTCCTCGCCGAGCACCCCGGGGCCGAAGGCCTCGACGACCTCGTCCAGGCCGACGGTGCCGGGCGCGACGGCGTCGCGCGCGAGAGCGTCGTAGTCGACGACCACCGCGCCCAGCTCGGCGAAGCGGGCGAGCGCGACGGACTTCCCCGCCGCTATTCCTCCGGTCAGGCCGATGCGAAACATGCGTCCCATCCTGCCAGCCGGCGCACCGCCCCGCGTCGGGGCGCGGGGCGCCCCTCGACCAACCGGCGCTCAGCGGGAGGAGATCGTCCCCGGGGAGCCTTCGGCCGCTCCGCCGTCGTCGGGCCGCTCGCCCGCGACCGCGCGCAGCAGCCGGAGCAGCTCGGCGCGCTCGCGCGCGTCCAGGCGGGCCAGCAGGGTGCCCGCGCTCGACGACCTCTCCGCCCCGACCTGCTCGACGACCTCGCGCCCGCGCGGCGTCAGCTCGACGAGCGTGGCGCGACGGTCCTGCGGGTCGGGGGTGCGGCGCACGAGACCGGCCTGCTCGGCGTCGTCCACCTTCGAGGTGACCGAGCGCGGCGCGACGTCGAGCGCCGACGCCACCGCGCCGAGCCGGCACGGGCCGTCGCAGCGGGAGAGGAAGCGCAGCATCCGGAACTGGCCGGGCGTCGTGCCCGCGGGCTCGAGCCGCTCGCTCGCCTCGCGGCGCACGCTGCGCAGCGCGGCGTGCAGGAGCGCGAGGAACTCCCCCGCCTCGTCGGTGGAGGTGGCTCGGCCGCCCGGGGCTGCGCCCGGCGTGGCAGGCTGGCTCGCGTCGGTCGTCACGAGGCCGAGCGTACCGGGACCGGGCCCACTTGTGGTATCGGCTCATTGTGAGTTAGACTCACTATTGTTGTCGCGCGAGCGATCCTCGGACCGCGCCCGCCGGACGGCCACCGCCGCCGCGGACGACGCGCCCCCTCCCCCACCCAGGAGGCCCCATGTCCTTCCCCTCATCCCTCCCCGGCGCCGGCGGCGGGCGCGGCATGCGCTCCTTCCGCCAGGACGCCTCCGTCACCTCCCGACGGCTGCACCGCGGCACGATCCGCCGGGTGCTCACGTTCGCCCGGCCCTACCGCCGCCAGCTCGCCGCGTTCCTCGTGCTCATCTCCGTCGACGCCGCCGCCGGTGCCGTCACCCCGCTCCTCTTCCAGCGCATCATCGACGACGGCATCACCGCCGGCGACGTCGGCCTCGTCGTCGCGCTCTCGGCGGTCGCCGCCGGCCTCGCCGTGCTCTCCGGCGCCCTCGGCGTCGCGCAGCGCTGGTTCTCCTCCCGCATCGGCGAGGGGCTCATCGTCGACCTGCGCACCGCGGTCTTCGACCACGTCCAGCGCATGCCGCTCGCCTTCTTCAGCCGGACGCGCACCGGTGCGCTCGTCCAGCGCCTCAACGGCGACGTCCTCGGCGCCCAGCAGGCGTTCACGTCGACCCTGTCGAACGTGTTCTCCAACCTGCTCACCGTCGTGTTCGTGCTCGCCGCGATGCTCTCGATGTCCTGGCAGCTCACGCTCCTCGCGCTCACCCTCCTGCCCGCGTTCGTCCTGCCCGCCCGCTGGGTCGGCAAGCGCCTCGCCGCGATCACGCGGGAGAGCTACGAGCTCAACGCCGAGGCGGCGCAGACGATGAACGAGCGCTTCAACGTGGCGGGCGCCCACCTCGTCAAGGTGTTCGGCGACCCGGACCGCGAGTCGTCGCGGTTCGCCGCCCAGGCGCGCCGGGTCCGCGACATCGGGGTCCGCCAGGCCATGTACGGGACCGTCTTCCGCGTCGGTCTCACAGTCGTCGCGTCCGTCGCCGTCGCGATCGTCTACGGCCTCGGTGGCGTCATGGCCATCTCGGGCTCGCTGACCGTCGGCACGGTCGTCGCGCTCACCGCCTACCTGGGCCGTCTCTACGGCCCGCTGACGGCGATGTCGAACGTCCAGGTCGACGTCATGACGGCCCTCGTCAGCTTCGAGCGCGTGCTCGAGGTGCTCGACCTCGAGCCCACCGTCACGGACGCCCCCGACGCCGACGACCTCGCCGCGGACGTCACGCGCGAGGGCGCGAGCCTCGAGCTCGACGGCGTGACCTTCCGCTACCCGAGCGCGGCCGAGGTCTCCCTCGCGTCGCTCGAGTCCGTGGCCGTCGAGGGCACCGACCCGACCACCGACACGCTCCACGACGTCTCGTTCTCCGTGCCCGCGGGCGCGATGGTCGCGCTCGTCGGGTCGTCCGGCGCGGGCAAGACCACCGTGTCGCAGCTCGTGACGCGCATGTACGACCCGAGTGCCGGCCACGTCCGGATCGCCGGTCGCGACCTGCGCGACGTCACGCAGGAGAGCCTGCACGACGCCGTCGGCGTGGTCACGCAGGAGGCGCACCTGTTCCACGACTCGATCGCGGAGAACCTGCGGTACGCCAAGCCCGACGCGACCGACGCCGAGCTCGAGTCCGCGCTGCGGCGCGCGCACGTGTGGGACGTCGTCGCCGCCCTGCCGTCCGGCATGGACACCGTCGTGGGCGACCGCGGCTACCGGATGTCCGGCGGCGAGCGGCAGCGCCTCGCGATCGCCCGCGTGTTCCTCAAGGCCCCCCAGCTCGTCGTCCTCGACGAGGCGACGGCGCACCTCGACTCGGACTCCGAGGCGGCGGTCCAGGCCGCGCTCGCCGAGGCGCTGCGCGGGCGGACGTCGCTCGTCATCGCGCACCGGCTCTCCACCGTCCGCGAGGCCGACCTCATCGTCGTGCTCCACGCCGGCCGCGTCGTCGAGACCGGCACGCACACCGAGCTCCTGGCACGTGGCGGGCGCTACGCCACGCTCTACCGGACGCAGTTCGCCGACTCGCCCGCGTCGTCGGGCACCGACCCGGCCACCGTCCCGGCCGCTGCCACGGCCCCCGAGCCGGCGACGGCCTGACGCCCGACCGCCGACTAGGCGGTCCCGGGGCGTCGAGCAGGCGGTCGCGGCTCGTCCGGTGCCGCTGACGGACCAGGACCACCTGGTCGGCGCCGTGAGCGCCCGGGCACGTGCCGGACATGGCGAAGGCCCGCCACCCCGAGGGGTGGCGGGCCTTCGTCTGCTCAGCGTGGCGACCCGCGCGGGGCCGCCGGCCGGGTCAGTTGCCCGTGAGCTTCTCGCGGAGCGCGGCGAGCGCCTCGTCCGACGCGAGCGTGCCCGTCGCCTCGGCGGCCGGGGCCGACGAGTAGGACGTGCTGGAGGACGACGAGCTCGAGGAGCTCGTGGTCTCGCCCGACGCGGCGTCGTAGTCGGCCTTGACGGCCTCCGCGACCTGCTTGCGGTGCGCCTCCCAGCGCTCGTGCGCCTTGGCGTACTCCGCCTCCCACGCCTCGCGCTGCGCCTCGAAGCCCTCGAGCCACTCGTTGGTCTCCGGGTCGAAGCCCTCGGGGTACTTGTAGTTCCCCTGCTCGTCGTACTCGGCGGCCATGCCGTAGAGCGCGGGGTCGAAGTCGTCCGACTCCGGGTCCACGCCCTCGTTGGCCTGCTTGAGCGACAGCGAGATGCGGCGGCGCTCGAGGTCGATGTCGATGACCTTGACGAAGACCTCGTCACCGACGTTGACGACCTGCTCCGGCAGCTCGACGTGGCGCACGGCCAGCTCCGAGATGTGCACGAGGCCCTCGATGCCGTCCTCGACGCGCACGAACGCACCGAACGGGACGAGCTTGGTGACCTTGCCCGGGACGACCTGACCGATCGCGTGGGTCCGGGCGAACGTCTGCCACGGGTCCTCCTGCGTCGCCTTCAGCGACAGCGAGACGCGCTCGCGGTCGAAGTCGACGTCCAGGACCTCGACCGTGACCTCCTGGCCGACCTCGACGACCTCGGACGGGTGGTCGATGTGCTTCCAGGACAGCTCGGAGACGTGCACGAGGCCGTCGACGCCGCCGAGGTCCACGAACGCACCGAAGTTGACGATCGAGGAGACGACACCGGGGCGCACCTGGCCCTTCTGCAGGGTCTGCAGGAAGGTGGAGCGGACCTCGGACTGCGTCTGCTCGAGCCAGGCGCGGCGCGAGAGGACGACGTTGTTGCGGTTCTTGTCGAGCTCGATGATCTTCGCCTCGATCTCCTTGCCGACGTACGGCTGGAGGTCGCGGACGCGACGCATCTCCACCAGGGAGGCCGGGAGGAAGCCACGGAGGCCGATGTCGAGGATGAGACCACCCTTGACGACCTCGATGACGGTGCCGGTGACGACGCCGTCCTCCTCCTTGATCTTCTCGATCGTGCCCCAGGCGCGCTCGTACTGGGCGCGCTTCTTGGACAGGATCAGACGGCCTTCCTTGTCCTCCTTCTGGAGGACGAGGGCCTCGACCGCGTCGCCGACGTTGACGACCTCACCGGGGTCCACGTCGTGCTTGATGGACAGCTCGCGGGAGGGGATGACGCCCTCGGTCTTGTAGCCGATGTCGAGGAGGACCTCGTCGCGGTCCACCTTGACGATCGTGCCTTCGACGATGTCGCCGTCGTTGAAGTACTTGATGGTCGCGTCAACGGCGGCGAGGAAGTCCTCCTCGGTGCCGATGTCGTTGACGGCAACCTGGGGTGCGGACTTCGCGGGGGTAGAGATGGTCATTGAGTTCGATGCTCCGATGCGGACAGGTGTAGTCGAGCGGGTAGGGTTTTCGGCGCGTCTCCCGCCGACGCCCCCGGACGCTCCGGCGTCGTGGTCGACGTCGTGGCTCGGGATGAAGGCAGGCGCAGCGCACCGCCGTCCACCTTATCCGGGTGTCACCCCGGCGGTCAACGCGTCTCGCGCGCCCCGCCGGGGCGTCCCGACTACCGGTTCCGCGTCACGCGAGCACGCGGGCGACCCGCAGCAGCTCCTCGGGGACCCGCTTCGGCCGGCCCGCGACCTCCGCGAGCGGCACGAGCTCGACCCGCTCGCCCCGCAGCGCCGTCATGACGCCCGACGTCCCCGCGCTCACGGCGTCCACGGCCGCGACGCCGAAGCGGCTGCCGAGGATCCGGTCGGTCGGCGTGGGCTCGCCCCCGCGCTGCACGTGGCCGAGCACCGTGAGCCGGGTGTCGAACCCGGTGCGCTCCGCGATCTCGGCGCTCACGCGCTCCCCGATGGAGCCGGCGACGATCTCCCCGAACCGGCCGAGCTGCTGCGTGAACTCCATCGACGACCCCTCGCGCGGCACGGCGCCCTCGGCCACGACGACGATCGAGAAGTTCGCGTGCGCGCGGTGCCGGTGGCGGAGGAACTTCACGACCTGGTCGATGTCGAACGGCTGCTCCGGCGCGAGCACGACCTCGGCGCCGCCGGCGATGCCCGCGTTGACCGCGATCCAGCCGGCGTGGCGGCCCATGACCTCGACCACCATGACGCGGTTGTGGCTCTCCGCCGTCGTGTGCACGCGGTCGAGCGCCTCCGTCGCGATGTTCACGGCGGTGTGGAACCCGATCGACAGGTCCGTGCCCTCGACGTCGTTGTCGATCGTCTTGGGGATGGCGACGATCTTCACGCCCGCCTCCGCGACGCGGCTCGCCGCGTGCAGCGTGCCGTCGCCGCCGATGCAGATCAGGGCGTCGAGGTGCTCGGCCTCGACCGTCGCGAGCACGGCGTCCATGCTGCCGTCCTCCTCGCGCGGGTGGAACCGCGCGGTGCCGAGCAGCGTGCCGCCCACGGGCAGGACGTTCCGGATGTCCTGGCGGCCGAGCGGGTGCACGTCGCCGTCGACGACGCCGCGCCAGCCGTTGCGGAAGCCGATGATGGTGTGCCCGTACTCCCCCGTCCCCTGCTTGACCACGGCCCGGATCGCCGCGTTCAGCCCGGGGCAGTCGCCCCCGCCGGTGAGAAGTCCGATGCGCACCTGTTCCTCCGTCTCGTCGTCGCGTCGCGCGGCCTCGCGCGCATGCCGGGCGTCGACGGAGGTGCCGACCTCCGCGGCACCGCGTCGCCCTCAACCCTAGCCACCCCCGCGCGACGGGTCACCGCCCGTCCCGGTCCGCGGGCACGCCGACGACCAAGGTCCCGACCGGACGGGCCGTGCGGCGGGACCGGGAGAATGGGGGCATGAGCGCGCCCTCCTCGCCCGAGCCGCCCGTCGTCGCGCCCTCCGGCGCGACCCCCGGTCCGACCGCCGACGCCGGCTACCGCGACGTGCCCGCGACCGAGGGCGGCCGCGCCGGCCGCGGGTGGTGGGACGCCAACGCGCAGGAGTACCTCCACGAGCACGGGACCTTCCTCGGCGCGGCGGACTTCTGCTGGTGCCCGGAGGGCCTGCGCGAGCGGGACGCGCGACTGCTCGGCGACGTCGCGGGACGCCGGGTGCTCGAGGTCGGCGCGGGCGCGGCACAGTGCTCGCGCTGGCTCGTCACGCAGGGGGCGGAGGTCGTCGCGACGGACGTGTCCGGCGGCATGCTCGCCGCGGGGGCGGCGCTGGACCGGGCGACGGGCGTGCGCGTCCCGGCCGTCCAGGCCGACGCGCGCCGGCTCCCGTTCGCCGACGCCACGTTCGACGTCGCGTTCACCTCGTTCGGCGCGATCCCGTTCGTGCCCGACGCGGCGGCCGTCCACCGCGAGGTGGCACGCGTGCTGCGGCCCGGCGGCACATGGACGTTCTCGGTGACGCACCCGACGAGGTGGGCGTTCCCCGACGACCCGAGCGAGCACGGGCTGACCGCGAACCGGTCCTACTTCGACCGCCGGCCCTACGTCGAGACCGACGCCGCCGGCCGTGTCGTCTACGCCGAGTACCACCGCACCCTGGGCGACCACGTGCGCGAGGTGGTCGCCGCCGGGCTGGAGCTGCGCGACGTCGTCGAGCCCGAGTGGCCCGCCGACAACACCGAGGTGTGGGGCGGCTGGGGACCGGTGCGCGGCGCCTACCTGCCCGGGACGGCGATCTTCCGCACGCGCGTCCCGGGCTGACGCGCCCGGGTCAGTGACCCGCCTCGTGCCACGTGGCGCCGACGCCGACCGAGACGTCGAGCGGCACGTCGAGGTCCGCCGCCGCACCCATCTGCGTGCGCAGCACCTCCTCGACGGCGTCGCGCTCGCCCGGGGCCACCTCGACCACGAGCTCGTCGTGCACCTGGAGGAGCAGCCGTGAGCGCAGCCCGCGCTCGTCGATCGCGCGCTGCACGTTGAGCATCGCGACCTTGATGATGTCGGCCGCGCTGCCCTGGATGGGCGCGTTGAGGGCCATGCGCTCCGCCATCTGGCGGCGCTGCCGGTTGTCGCTCGTGAGGTCGGGCAGGTACCGGCGGCGCCCGAGGATGGTCGCCGTGTAGCCCGTGGCCCGCGCCTCGTCGACGACGCCCGTGAGGTAGTCGCGCACGCCGCCGAAGCGCTCGAAGTAGTCGTCCATGAGCTTCTGGGCCTCGCCCACCTCGATGGTGAGCTGCTGCGAGAGCCCGAACGCCGACAGCCCGTACGCGAGGCCGTAGGACATCGCCTTGATCTTCGAGCGCATCGCGGGCGTGACCTCGGCAGCCGGGACCTCGAACACGCGCGACCCGACGTAGGAGTGCAGGTCCTCCCCGGACCGGAACGCCTCGATGAGGCCCTCGTCGCCCGAGAGGTGCGCCATGATGCGCATCTCGATCTGGCTGTAGTCGGCCGTCATGAGCGTCTCGTAGCCCTCGCCGACGACGAACGCGCGCCGGATGCGCCGGCCCGCCTCGGTGCGGATCGGGATGTTCTGGAGGTTCGGCTCGGTCGAGCTGAGCCGGCCCGTCGCCGCGATCGTCTGCTGGAACGTCGTGTGGATGCGGCCGTCGTCGGCGACGGACTTCAGCAGCCCCTCGACCGTCTGGCGCAGCCGCGACGCGTCGCGGTGGGCGAGCAGGTGCTCGAGGAACGGGTGCTGCGTCTTGACGAAGAGGTCCGCGAGCGCCGACGCGTCGGTCGTGTAGCCCGTCTTGATCTTCTTCGTCTTGGGCATCCCGAGCTGGTCGAACAGCACCTCCTGGAGCTGCTTCGGGGAGCCGAGGTTCACCTCGCGCCCGATGACGGCGTAGGCCTCCGACGCGGCGGTCGCGACGAGGTCGCCGAAGTGCTGCTCGAGCTCGCGCAGGTACGTGACGTCCGCCGCGATGCCGCGCTGCTCCATGCGCGCGAGCACCTGGGACAACGGCAGCTCGAGGTCGGCGAGGAGCGTCGTGGCCCCCCGGTCCTCGAGCTCGCCCGCGAGGACCTCGCCGAGCTGGGCGACGGCGAGCGCGCGCACCGCGTCGCGCTCCTGCTCGCCGCTGCCGTCGAGCGAGAGGTCGAGCGCGCCCTGCGCGTCGTTGCCCGCCTCCGTGTCCGGGCGGAGCTCGCGGTGCAGGTGCCGCACGACGAGGTCGCCCAGGTCGTAGCCGCGCTGGTCGGGGTGGCACAGGTACGCGGCGAGCTCGGTGTCGAACGTGACGCCCGCGAGGTCGTAGCCGCGCGCCGCGAGCTCGTGCCAGGCCGACTTCGCGCCGTGCACGACCTTGGGCCGCTCCGGGTCGGCGAGCCACGCGGCGAGCGCCTCGTCGTCGGCGCCCGCGACGTCGGCGAGCTCGAGCGCGACGGCCGCCCCGGCGTCGTCGGACACCGCGAGGCCCCACGCGTCCCCGCCGCCCGGCACGGCCTTGCCGGCCACCTCGACGCCCAGCGGGCGCGTGCCGTGCTCGGCCAGCCAGGCGCCCAGGCCCCCCGGCAGGACGTCGGCGAGCGCGACGTCGAACCCCGCCTCGGCCTCGACCTCGCCCTCGGGGGCGATCGCGAAGAGCCGGTCGCGCAGGGCGCGGAACTCCAGGGCGTCGAGGACGCGGTGGGCGGCCTCGCGGTCCCAGGGACGGGTCGCGAGGTCGTCGGGGCCGACGGGCAGCTCGAGGTCGCGCAGGAGCGCGTTGAGCTGCCGGTTGAGGCGGACCTGGTCGAGGTGCGCCCGGAGGTTCTCCCCCGCCTTGCCCTTGATCTCGTCCGCGTGGTCCAGCAGGCCGTCCAGGTCGCCGTAGGCCGTGATCCACTTGGCGGCCGTCTTGGGGCCGACGCCCGGGATGCCCGGCAGGTTGTCGGACGTCTCGCCGACGAGGGCGGCGAGGTCCGGGTAGCGCTCGGGCGGCACGCCGTACTTCTCGACGACGGCGGCGCTGTCCATGCGCGCGAGCTCCGAGACGCCCTTCTTCGGGTAGAGCACCGTGACGTCCGGGCCGACGAGCTGGAACGAGTCCCGGTCCCCCGAGCAGACGAGCACCTCCATCCCGGCGGCGGCGCCCTGCGTCGCGAGGGTCGCGAAGATGTCGTCGGCCTCGTAGCCCTCGCGCTCGAGCGTCGGGATGTGCAGCGTCTCCAGGATCTCCTTGATGAGCGGCACCTGGCCCCGGAACGGCTCGGGGGTGGACTCCCGCGTGCCCTTGTAGCTGGGCAGGATCTCGGTACGGAAGGACTGGCGCCCGGCGTCGAACGCGACGGCGACGTGCGTGGGCTCCTCGTCCCGCAGGAGGTTGATGAGCATCGAGGTGAACCCGTAGACCGCGTTCGTGTGCTGCCCCGTGGTCGTCGAGAAGTTCTCCGCCGGGAGCGCGAAGAACGCGCGGTAGGCCATGGAGTGTCCGTCGATGAGCAGGAGGCGAGGTCGCGCGGAGGTCGTCACGGGTGCCAACCTATCGCCCATGACCCACACGCACGGTTCCGACCAGAACGCCGCCCCGACCGGGACGCCGTCCCCCGCCACGCCGTCGACACCCGACGCCCCGCGCCACGCCTACGAGGCGATGGGCCTGCGCACCGAGGGGACGCTCATCGAGCGCATGGGCATCGAGCTGGGCGAGGTGGGGGCCGACCGCGTCACCGCACGCATGCCCGTGGCGGGCAACACGCAGCCCGCGGGGCTGCTGCACGGGGGCGCGTCCGTCGTCCTCGCCGAGACGCTGGGGTCCATCGCCGCGCAGCTGCACGGCGGGCCCGGGCGCGCGGCCGTGGGCATCGAGGTGAACGCGACGCACCACCGGGGCGTGCGCGACGGCTGGGTGCACGGCGAGGCGGTCGCGGTGCACCGCGGGCGCACGACGGCGAGCTACGAGATCGTCGTGTCCGACGACGAGGGTCGCCGCGTGTGCACGGCGCGCCTCACGTGCATGATCCTCGCGCAGGGCTGACCGGGGCGACGCCGGTCGCAGGGCGCGGGAGACCGGCTCAGCCGGGCAGGGTCTCGCGCGTGTCGGCCGGCGTCACCACGCCCGCACGGCTGTTGTACTCGGCCTGGAACTCGCGCAGGTCGACCGGCCCCGACATCGTCTCGGTGCGGGCGCGCCGACGGCGCGCGATGAGGTCCTCGAGCGAGCGCGTGCCCCGGCGTGCCGGGGTGAGGTCGGCCGCGAGCCGGCGCTGCAGGACCGCCGTCGAGACGACGCGGTGCCCGGCCACGGGGCCGAAGCCCAGTCGCGCGAGGAAGCGCTGCACGCCGCGGGAACCGGGGATGGGCACGGAGTAGACGTGCGTCGCGCCGGACGACGCGGCGAGCTCGGCCGTCGCGCTGAGGAGCGCGTGGCCCACGCCGCGGCGCCGGGCGTCCTCCCCCACGTACACCGCCTCGACGTACAGGCTCGGCTCGTCCGCGAACAGGTGCGGGTCGAGCACGCGGGCCAGGACGAACCCGACGGGGCGGCCGTCGTGCAGGGCGACGAGCACGTTGCCGCCGGGCAGGGTGAGCAGCACCGACAGGTGCCGAACCAGACGGTCCTCGTCGGGCGCGCAGATCTGCGCCCCGGACGCCGACTCGCGGCGTGCCTCCGAGCACAGCACAGCGATCCCCGGCAGGTCGTCACCGACCGCGGGCCTGACCTCCACTGCTGGGCGCACTGCGCTCCTCCTCGTTCGCACCGTGGGACCGGCGGCGGCACCGAGGGACGTGGGGCGTGAGAAGGTCCACGTCGCTCGGACAGCACCGTCGGCCGTCGACATGAGCACTACGTGGCGACCGTGTTCACCGCCCCGGAACTGCTGGACGCCAGTCCAAGACGATAGCCCGCCCGGAGCCCCGTGACAAAGGTCCTGATCAGGACCCCCGCGCGGCGCACCGGGCGCGGCGGGCGGCTCAGGCGCCGCCCACCTGCTCGATGACGGCGTCCGCGACCTCGCGCATGGTGAGGCGGCGGTCCATCGACGTCTTCTGGATCCAGCGGAACGACTCCGGCTCGGACAGGCCCATCTTCGTCATGAGCAGGCCCTTCGCGCGGTCGACGCGCTTGCGCGTCTCGAAGCGCTCCGCGAGGTCGGCCACCTCGGACTCGAGGGCCGAGATCTGCGAGTAGCGCGAGATCGCGATCTCGACCGCAGGCAGCAGGTCCGCCGGCGTGAACGGCTTGACGACGTACGCCATGGCGCCGGCGTCGCGCGCCCGCTCGACGAGCTCCGCCTGCGAGAACGCCGTGAGCAGGACGACCGGGGCGGCGTGCGCCTTGCCGATCTGCTCCGCCGCGGAGATGCCGTCGAGCTCGGGCATCTTCACGTCCATGACCACGACGTCGGGCTTGAGCTCGAGCGCCAGCTTCACCGCCGTCGCGCCGTCGCCGGCCTCACCGACGACGTCGAACCCGGCGTCCCGCAGCGTCTCGACGACGTCGAGACGGATCAGGGCCTCGTCCTCCGCGACGACGGCGCGGCGCGCGGCGCGACCCGACGGAGCGGGGGTGGCGGCGGGCTCGGGCTCGATCATCGGGGGCAGGTCGAGCGGCTGCTTGTCCTCGGGCTGCGCTGTCTGGTCACTCACGGGACTCATCGTAGTGCGCCGCACCGGGTGCCGCCCCCGCGTTTCACCCTCCGAGGAGTGTGATTCTCGTGAAGGCGCGCGCGTGTGGTTCGATGGTGCCCGCGCGGCGGAGCCTGGCTGGGCCCCTCCGCGCGCGGCCCCGGTAGCCCAACCGGCAGAGGCGTTCGGCTCAAACCCGATCCAGTGTGGGTTCGAATCCCACCCGGGGCACCCCTCATCTCGGCAGGCGTACGGTGCTCGACGTCACGGCTCCTCGCGGTCGAGGAAGTCCCGCGTCGTCGTGACGAAGGACTCGACGCTGGAGTACGGCAGCCCGTGCGGAGCCCCCGGGACCGTGACGAGCCGCCCGTCGGGCAGCGCGTCGACGAGTCGGCGGGCCCACGTCCCCGAGACGAGCGGGTCGCGGTCCCCGACGACCACGAGGACGGGCTGCGTGATGCTCTGCACCAGGTGGCTGACCTCGGCGCGGCGCGCCTGCTTCAGGGCCCGTACCGCCGCGACCGGACCGGCGCGCAGGTAGTCCACGACGGCGATCGGCAGCAGCGACCACCTCTCGCGCGGGCTGTCGAGGAGCAGGCGCCACGCGCTCTGCCACCACCGGGGGTGCTCCGGGTCCCGGGAGGGGCCGACGAGGACGACCCGCCGGACCAGGTCGGGCCGCTCCGCGGCGAGATGACTGACGATCTGGCAGCCCAACGAGTGCCCGACGACGTCCGCGCCCGTCATGTCGAGCCCGTCCATCCAGCGGGCCACGACGTCCGCCATCTCGGCCATCGACGGCAGGTGGGGCGGGCGGCCGCTGCGCCCGACGCCCGGCAGGTCCAGGGCGGCGGTGCGGCGGTCCGTCCCGAGCCGGCGGACGCCCGGCTCCAGGTACCGGGTCGACAGCGCGAGCCCGTGCACGAGGACCACGTCCGCGGGTACGGCACGGCCCTCCGGGCGGTCCGCCCGGTCCGGCTCCGCGACGACGGAGTACACCCGCACCCCGTCGATCAGGTCGTACCGCTCCTGGAGGGCCGGAAGGACCGTGCTCCCCGAGGAGCGCCCGCGCCGGTGCGCTCGGGGCACGACGGACCTCGCTCTCCCACCGTCGACCGGTGGTTGGATGGTCAGCACCGAGCGGACGCCGAGCGCTGGGCCACCAGGGTAGAGGGCGAGGACGAGCGGCGCCGCAGGGCTCGGGACGGCGCGGAGGGGCGACGGGCCCCACGCGCGCGGACCGACGCCGTCTAGAGCTCGGGCCGCGCCGTGTCCAGCACGACCGCCTCGCGCGCGGCCTCCCGGGCGGCGGCGCTCGCGTCGCGCGCCGCCTGCCGGGCGATCGCCTCGTCGCCGAGGAGAGCGGCGGAGTGCGCGACGGTCGCGGACGTCAGCGCGTCCTGGGCGCTGCGTTCGGCGGCCTCCGCCACCTGCTGGACCTGCTCGCACACGGTGGCGGCCGCCTCCGCGGTCTCGCGCGCGTCGCGGCGCGCGACGAGCGCGCGGAAGGTCGCCTCGCGCGCGGCGGCCGCCGCGCCGTCGGCGTCGGGGTCGCTCGCCGCCGCGTACAGGTCCTGGTCGACGTCCTCGATCTGCTCGCTGGTCACCCACGTGAGGGTAGGGCCGACCCGCCGTGCTCGCTCGAGCGAGGCGCGCGCCCGTCGGTCACCGCCGCTCCCCCGACGCGACGCCCGGCGCGCCCGCAGCCGCCGTCGACCGCGACCCGGCCGGGCCGTACCGCGCGACCGCCGACCGGAAGAACTCCCCCGCCACCGAGCGAGCGGTCAGGCCCTCGGCCCCCGCCACCGTCACGGCCGCCGTGGCGGCGGCGAGCTCGTCGTCGACGAACCGGCGCAGCACGGCCGGGACGGGGCCCGCGCCCATCTCGCGAGAGACCGCCTTGAGCGCGACGAGCCCGGACGCCTCCTGCACCACCGCGCTCGGTGCCTCGCCCTCGTCGAGCAGCGCCGCGAGGCGCATGGGCGGGACGGCGTCCGGCCGCACGCGCAGCCAGCGCAGCGTCGCGGCCGGGCGCAGGACGTAGAAGAGCTTCTTGAGCGGCACGTCGTCCGCCGTCCACCAGCGCTCCCGCTGGCCGAGCGCGACGTGCAGGTAGTGGCGCCGCACGGCGTCGCGGTCGACGACCTGCTCGGCGAGCGCGAGCAGGTCCGCACGGAACGCGGGGTCGCCGCGGTAGACGATCGGCGAGCGCAGCCACTCCAGCAGCGTCGCGTTCCCGCGCACGAGCAGCCGCACGGCCTTGACGAGGTCCCACCCGTTGACGTCCAGCACCGCGTCGAGCGGCGTCTCGACGACGTCGCGCCGCGGCCAGGGGTCGAGGTAGTCGGCCTCCGGGCGCACGTACACGAAGCGGCAGTCGTAGTCCGAGTCCGGCGACGGGAATCCCCACGCCCGGCTGCCGCTCTCCACCGCGAGCGGGATCGCGACGCCCTCGTCGCGCACGACGGCGTCCAGCCGCGCGTCGACCCGACGCACGACCGCGGGGTCCAGGGACGCAGACACGGCTCGCATCCCGCGAGGGTAGGGGCGCGCCGGGGGCCGTGTCGCGGGCTTTCCCGAGCCCGCAGGACGACCGACGGCGGCGCCCCCGCGCAGGGGGCGCCGCCGTCGGGCAGCACGAGCGCCCGTGGCGGGCGCGCGGCGTCAGCTCCGGTGAGAGCCCCGGACGTCAGTTCCGGGTGTCGGAGTGGTCGCCGATCTTGTGCACGAGGATCGAGTTCGTCGTGCCCGGCTGGCCCACGGGGGCGCCGGAGACGACGACCACGAGGTCGCCGACCTCGGCGAGGCCGTTGGCCTGCAGGGTCGTGTCGACCTGGCCGACCATCGCGTCGGTGTTCTCCACCTCGGGCACCTGGTACGTCTGGGTGCCCCACGTGAGCGACAGGACGTTGCGCACGTGCTCGCGCGGCGTGAACGCGAGCAGCGGGATGGACGAGCGCAGGCGCGACATGCGGCGCGCCGAGTCGCCCGACTGCGTGAACGTCGCGAGATACTTCGCACCGAGGATCTCGCCGATCTCGGCCGCCGCGCGCGTGATGGCGCCACCGCGGGTGTGCGGCGTCGAGCCGAGCGGCGCGATCCGCTCGCGGCCCGCCTCCTCCGTCGCCTCGATGATCCGGGCCATCGTCTGGACCGTGAGGATCGGGTACTCGCCCACGCTCGTCTCGCCCGAGAGCATGACCGCGTCGGCGCCGTCGAGGACGGCGTTGGCGCAGTCGGACGCCTCGGCGCGCGTCGGGCGCGGCGAGTTCGTCATGGACTCGAGCACCTGCGTGGCGACGATGACGGGCTTCGCGTTGCGACGCGCGAGCTCGACGATGCGCTTCTGGACGAGCGGCACCTGCTCCAGCGGGAGCTCGACCGCGAGGTCGCCGCGGGCGACCATGACGCCGTCGAACGCGTCGACGATCTCGGCGAGGTTCTCGACGGCCTGCGGCTTCTCGATCTTCGCGACGACGGGGACCGTGCGGCCCTCCTCGTCCATGATCCGCTTGACGTCCTCGAAGTCCTTCGCGGACCGCACGAACGACAGCGCGATGATGTCCGCGCCGAGCGCGAGGGCCCAGCGCAGGTCGTCCTGGTCCTTCTCGGAGAGCGCCGGCACGGAGACCGCGACACCCGGGAGGTTCAGGCCCTTGTTGTTCGACACCGGGCCGGCGACCTCGACGCGCGTGACGACGCGCGGGCCCTCGACGGCGGTGACGCGGACGAGCACCTTGCCGTCGTCGATGAGGATCGGGTCGCCGACGCGGGCGTCGCCCGGCAGGCCCTTGTGCGTCGTGGAGACGAGCTCCTTGGTCCCGACGACGTCCTCGGTCGTGATCGTGAAGGTGTCACCCTCCTCGAGCCAGTGCTTCTCGTCGCCCGCGAAGCGGCCCAGACGGATCTTCGGCCCCTGGAGGTCGACGAGGACGGCCACGGAGCGGCCCGACTCGGCGGCGGCCTCGCGCACGCCGTGGTAGACGGCCGCGTGCTCCTCGGCGCTGCCGTGGCTGCGGTTGATCCGCGCCACGTCCATGCCCGCGTCGACGAGCGCGCGGAGCTGCTCCTTCGACTCGGTCGCGGGTCCGATGGTGCAGACGATCTTTGCTCTGCGCATATCTCCAGCCTCTAGTCTTCCGACCGGCCAGGAGCCGGTCGTCGCGGGGTGCCCCTCCCTAGGATGCCCCGCTCATCGTCCCGGCGCCGGACATCCGACGTCGGGGTGCACGTCAAGCGCGCAAGGACACGGTGTTCGCGCGCACGGGCGCGGGCAGCTCGGTCCCTCCCTGAAGGTAGGCGTCGACGGATGCCGCCGCCGCCCGCCCCTCGGCGATCGCCCACACGATCAACGACTGCCCACGACCGGCGTCGCCGGCCACGAAGACCCCGGGCAGCGACGACGCGAAGTCGTCGCCGCGCGCCACGAGGCCGCGCCCCGTGAGGTCCGCGCCCGTCTGGGTCGTGAGGGCAGCCGTCTCCGGTCCGGTGAAGCCCATCGCGACGAGCACGAGGTCCGCGGGGATCTCGCGCTCGGTGCCCTCCTTGGGCACGCGACGGCCGTCGGGCAGGTACTCGGTCTCCGCGACGCGCAGCGCGCGCACGGCCCCGTTCTCGTCGCCGAGGAACGCGACGGTCGACGCGAGGAACTCGCGCTCGCCGCCCTCCTCGTGGGACGAGGACACCTCGAACACGATCGGGTCGGTCGGCCACGGCTGGGTCGCGGACCGCTCGAGCGGCGGCTGCTTGCCGATCGCGAGCGTCGTGACGCTCGCCGCGCCCTGGCGCAGCGAGGTGCCGAGGCAGTCCGAGCCCGTGTCGCCGCCACCGATGACGATGACGTGCTTGCCCGTGGCCGTGATCTGGCCGGGCACCTCGTGCCCCGCCACGACCGCGTTCGCCTGGTGCAGGAAGTCCATCGCGAAGTGGATGCCGCCGAGCTCGCGCCCGGGCACCGACAGGTCGCGCGGCACCGTCGCACCGGTCGCGACCACGACGGCGTCGTACCGCGCCCGCAGGTCGTCCCACGTGATGTCGACGCCGATCTCGACGCCGGGGCGGAACCGCGTGCCCTCGGCCTCCATCTGTGCGACGCGGCGGTCGATGTGGTGCTTCTCGAGCTTGAAGTCGGGGATGCCGTAGCGCAGCAGGCCCCCGACGGCGTCGTCGCGCTCGTACACCGCGACGGTGTGCCCGGCGCGCGTGAGCTGCTGCGCGGCGGCGAGCCCGGCGGGGCCGGACCCGACGACCGCGACCGTGAAGCCGGTGAGCCGCTGCGGCACCTGGGGCGTGACGTACCCGCGCTCGAACGCCTCGTCGATGATCGAGACCTCGACGTTCTTGATCGTCACGGGCGGCTGGTTGATGCCGAGCACGCAGCTCGACTCGCACGGCGCCGGGCACACGCGACCGGTGAACTCCGGGAAGTTGTTCGTCTCGTGGAGGCGGTCGATCGCGTCGGCCCACTGCTCGCGGTAGACGAGGTCGTTCCACTCGGGGATGAGGTTCCCGAGCGGGCAGCCCTGGTGGCAGAACGGGATGCCGCAGTCCATGCAGCGACCCGCCTGCTCCTTGAGGAACGGCTGGCCCTCCTCGAGGTGCGCGTGCACGTCCTTCCAGTCCCGCAGGCGCACGGCCACCGGGCGGTTCGGCGGGAGCTCGCGCTCCCGCACCTTCAGGAATCCGCGGGGGTCAGCCACGGGCCACCTCCAAGATCTGGTCCCACACGCCGGGCGCGGCCGGGTCGAGACCGGCCGACTCGGCCTTCTCGAGCGCCGAGCGCATGCGGGCGAAGTCGGTCGGCAGGACGCGCGTGAAGCGCTGCACCGCCGTGGCGAAGTCCTCGAGCAGCTCGGCCGCGAGCGGCGAGCCGGTCTCCTCGTGGTGACGGCGGACGAGCCGCTCGACGAGCGCGACCTCGGCGTCCTCGAGCGGGCTCAGCCCGAGCTCGCCGGTCGCGAGCGCGCTCGTGTTCACGGCGCTCTCGCGCAGGTCGAGCACGTACGCGGTGCCGCCGGACATGCCGGCGCCGAAGTTGCGTCCGGTCGGGCCCAGCACGACGACCGTGCCGCCCGTCATGTACTCGCACCCGTGGTCGCCCACGCCCTCGACGACGAGCGTCGCGCCCGAGTTGCGGACGCCGAAGCGCTCGCCGACGCGGCCGCGCAGGAAGATCTCGCCCGACGTCGCGCCGTAGCCGATGACGTTCCCGGCGACGACGTTGCTCGACCCGGTGAGGACCGCGTTGCGGTCCGGCCGCACGACGATCCGCCCGCCCGACAGGCCCTTGCCGACGTAGTCGTTCGCGTCCCCGAAGAGGCGCAGCGTGACGCCGCGCGGGAGGAAGGCCCCGAGCGACTGGCCGGCGGACCCCGTGAGGGTCACGTCGATCGTGTCGTCCGGCAGGCCCTCGCCGCGGAAGCGCTTGGTCACCTCGTGGCCGAGCATCGTGCCGACCGTGCGGTTGACGTTGCGGACCGGCAGCGAGATCCGCACCGGCTCGCGCCGCTCCAGCGCGTCCTCGGCCAGCGCGACGAGCTGGTTGTCGAGCGCCTTCTCCAGGCCGTGGTCCTGCGTCGTCGTGTTCCGCAGCGACGCGCCCTCGACGGGGACGGGCTTCTCGAGGATGGGCGCGAGGTCGAGACCCTGCGCCTTCCAGTGGTCGATCGCCTGGCGCGTGTCGAGGTACTCGACGTGGCCGATCGCCTCCTCGATGCTCCGGAACCCGAGGCGCGCCAGGTACTCGCGCACCTCCTCCGCGATGAACTCGAAGAAGTTCACGACGAACTCCGGCTTGCCCGTGAACCGGGCCCGCAGCTCCGGGTTCTGCGTCGCGACGCCCACCGGGCACGTGTCCAGGTGGCACACGCGCATCATGACGCAGCCCGAGACGACCATCGGCGCGGTTGCGAAGCCGAACTCCTCGGCCCCGAGCAGCGCGGCCACGACGACGTCGCGCCCGGTCTTCATCTGCCCGTCGACCTGCACGACGATGCGGTCGCGCAGGTTGTTGAGCACGAGGGTCTGCTGCGTCTCGGCGAGGCCGATCTCCCACGGCGTGCCCGCGTGCTTGAGGGACGTCAGCGGGCTCGCGCCCGTACCGCCGTCGTGGCCCGAGATGAGGACGACGTCCGCGTGCGCCTTGGACACGCCCGTCGCGACCGTGCCGACGCCGAACTCGGAGACGAGCTTGACGTGGACGCGCGCCGCCGGGTTCGCGTTCTTCGCGTCGTGGATGAGCTGCGCAAGGTCCTCGATCGAGTAGATGTCGTGGTGCGGTGGCGGCGAGATGAGGCCGACGCCCGGCGTGGAGTGCCGGGTCTTCGCGACCCACGGGTACACCTTGTGGCCCGGGAGCTGACCGCCCTCGCCGGGCTTGGCGCCCTGGGCGAGCTTGATCTGGATGTCGTCCGCGTTCGTCAGGTACTCGCTCGTGACGCCGAAGCGGCCCGACGCGATCTGCTTGACCTTCGAGCGACGCTCCGGGTCGTACAGGCGCTCCGGGTCCTCGCCGCCCTCGCCCGTGTTCGACCGACCGCCGAGGCGGTTCATCGCGATCGCGAGGGTCTCGTGCGCCTCGGCCGAGATGGAGCCGTAGGACATCGCGCCGGTGTTGAAGCGCTTGACGATCTCGCTCACGGGCTCGACCTCGTCGAGCGGCACGGCGGGGCGCTCGCCCTCGCGCAGCTCGAGGAGACCGCGCAGCGTCATGAGCCGCGAGGACTGCTCGTCCACGCGGTGCGTGTACTCGCGGAAGATGTCGAACCGGCGCTCGCGCGTCGAGTGCTGGAGGCGGAACACCGTCTCCGGGTCGAACAGGTGCTCCTCGCTGTCACGGCGCCACTGGTACTCGCCGCCCGTGGTGAGGCGGACGTGCGGCCGGTGGTTGCCGGAGCGCGGGTAGGCGTCCACGTGGCGCGCCGCGACCTCGGCCGCGACGACGTCGAGACCGATGCCGCTGAGGCGCGACGTCGTGCCCGTGAAGAACGCCTGCACGAGGTCGTGCGAGAGACCCACGGCCTCGAAGACCTGGGCGCCGCGGTAGGAGGAGATGGTCGAGATGCCCATCTTGCTCATGACCTTGAGGACGCCCTTGCCGAGGCCCTTGATGAGGTTCGCGACGGCCTTGGCCGGGTCGACCGCGAGGTAGCCGCGGCGTGCGAGGTCCTCGACGGTCTCCATCGCGAGGTAGGGGTTCACCGCGGCGGCGCCGTAGCCGATGAGGAGCGCGACGTGGTGCACCTCGCGCACGTCCCCCGCCTCGACGACGAGCGACACCTGCGTGCGCGTGTGGCGCCGCAGGAGGTGGTGGTGCACCGCGCTCGACAGCAGGAGCGACGGGATCGGCGCGTGCTCGGCGTCCGAGTCGCGGTCCGACAGCACGATGAAGCTCGCGCCGGCGGCGACGTGCGCGTCGACCTCGGCGAAGATCTCCTCGAGCCGCGCGAGCAGCGACTCGCCGCCGCCTGCCACGCGGTACAGGCCCTTGATCGTCACGGCGCGGAAGACGCCCGCGAGGTTCGGGTCCTTGTCGACGCGGATGATCTTCGCGAGCTGGTCGTTGTCGAGCACCGGGAACGGCAGCATGAGCTTGCGCGCGTGCTCCGGGGTGTCGACGAGCAGGTTCGGCTCGGGGCCGATCGCCCCGCCGATCGACGTGACGAGCTCCTCGCGGATCGCGTCCAGCGGCGGGTTCGTGACCTGCGCGAACATCTGCGTGAAGTAGTCGAAGAGCAGGCGCGGGCGCTTCGCGAGGACGGCGATGGGCGTGTCCGTGCCCATGGCGCCGAGGGGCTCGGCGCCCGTGTTGGCCATCGGGGTGAGGATGACCTTGAGCTCCTCCTGCGTGTACCCGAAGGCACGCTGGCGGCGCTCGACCGACGCGGGGCTGTGCGCGACGTGCTCGCGCTCGGGGAGCTGGTCGAGGTAGACCGCGTTCTCCGCGACCCACCGCGCGTACGGGCGCTGCGCCGCGAGCTGGGACTTGATCTCCTCGTCCTCGATGATCCGGCCCTGGCCGGTGTCGACGAGGAACATGCGGCCCGGCTCGAGACGGCCCTTGCGGACGATCGTCGCGGGGTCGAGGTCGAGGACGCCCGCCTCGCTCGCGAGCACGACGAGGCCGTCCTCGGTGACCCAGTAGCGCCCGGGGCGCAGGCCGTTGCGGTCGAGGACCGCGCCGATGAGGGTGCCGTCGGTGAAGTTGAGGCACGCGGGGCCGTCCCACGGCTCCATGAGCGTCGAGTGGTACTCGTAGAACGCGCGCAGGTCCGGGTCCATCTCGGCGTGGTTCTCCCACGCCTCCGGGACCATCATGAGCACGGCGTGCGGCAGCGAGCGGCCCGACAGGTGCAGCAGCTCCAGCACCTCGTCGAAGCTCGCCGAGTCGCTCGAGCCGTCGGAGCAGACCGGGAGCAGCGGCGCGAGGTCGCCGAGGGCGTCGCTCGCGAGCGTGCCCTCGCGCGCGGCCATCCAGTTCCGGTTGCCGCGCACCGTGTTGATCTCGCCGTTGTGCGCGATCATCCGGAACGGCTGCGCGAGCGGCCAGGACGGGAACGTGTTCGTCGAGAACCGCGAGTGGACGAGCGCGATCTCGCTCGCGTACCGCGGGTCGGAGAGGTCCGGGAAGAACGGCTCGAGCTGCGCCGTCGTGAGCATGCCCTTGTAGGTGAGCGTGCGCGCCGACAGCGACGCGAAGAAGAGACCGAGCTCGTTCTCCGCGCGCTTGCGCAGGCGGTAGGTCCGACGGTCGAGGTCGACGCCGGCCAGCTCGCGCGACGGGTCGGCCACGACGACCTGACGGAACAGCGGCATCGAGGCGCGCGCGCTCGGGCCCACGAGGTCGGCCGTCACGGGGACGTCGCGCCAGGCGAGGACCTCGAGCTTCTCCTCGGCGGCGATCGCCTCGACCGCGCGGGCCGTGGTCGCGGCCGCCTCGGGGTCCTGCGGGAGGAACGCCATGCCGATCGCGTAGTGCCCGGCGGGCGGGAGTTCGGCGTCGACCACGTCGCGCACGAAGGCGTCGGGGATCTGCGTGAGGATCCCCGCGCCGTCGCCGCTGTTCTCCTCGGCGCCCACCGCGCCGCGGTGGTCCAGGTTGAGCAGGGCCGTGAGCCCCGCGTCCACGATGTCGCGTCCGGGCGTGCCGCGGAGCGTCGCCACGAAGGCGACGCCGCACGCGTCGTGCTCGGCGGCGGGGTCGTACAGACCGGATGCCGTGGGAGGGGCGGACAGGGCGGGTGCCCGGTGCGCGTCCCGATACTGCGGCGTGGTCATCAACACCGTCCTCACAGGCGCCCGACCGAGACGGCCGGGCTGGTTCCAGCTGGGGGGTTCGGGACGTCGTCGGCCCTGGTGGACATGACGGAACCACCGGGCGGTCGCCCGGCGGATTCGCCGTTGAGTGACGGAGGCTCAGCGACCGGGGTCTGGTCGCGCGGCATCTGCCTGCTCGGACTCCTCCGAGTCGTCGGAGTCCGCGGTCTTCTCGGGGTCCGCGGCGTCGGTCGACTCCTCGACCGGCTCCGTGGGCTCCGTGGCGGGCGCCTCGCCCGGCGCGTCGAGGGACACCGTCTCCTCGCGCCCGGGGTGGCGACGCCCGACAACGATAAACGCTACCAACGCACCGACACCGACCAGGATCGAGGTCCAGACGTTCAGCCGGAGACCGAGGACGAGCTCGGCCTCGTCGATGCGCAGCATCTCGATCCACACCCGACCGAGCGTGTAGACGAAGACGTAGAGCCAGAATACCCGACCATGACCGAGCCGGAACCGACGGTCCAGGTAGATCAGGAGCAGGGCAGCGGCGATGTTCCAGACCATCTCGTAGAGGAACGTCGGGTGGAACAGCGTGCCCGGCGGGTAGCCGGCCGCGGCGGCGACCGAGTCGTCGACCCGCAGGCCCCACGGCAGCGTCGTGGGCGAGCCGAACAGCTCCTGGTTGAACCAGTTGCCGAGGCGGCCGACGGCCTGCGCGAGGAGCAGCCCCGGGGCGAGCGCGTCCGCGAACGCCGGGAAGCTCACGCGCTGGCGCCGGCACCCGATGTACGCGCCCACCGCGCCGAGCGCGACCGCGCCCCAGATGCCGAGGCCGCCCTCCCACACGTACAGCGCGCGGACGGGGTCCCCGTTCGGGCCCCAGTACGGGTCGGGCGTCGAGAAGACGTGGTAGAGCCGCCCGCCGACGATCCCGAACGGGACCGCCCAGAACGCGATCTCCAGGACGTCGTCGGCCTCTCCCCCGCGCGCGACCCAGCGGCGGCGCGTGAGCCACAGCGCGACGCCGATCCCGGCGAGGATCGCGAGCGCGTAGGCGCGGAGGGGGAACGGCCCGAGGTACCAGGTGTGCTGGGGCGGGCTCGGGATCGCCGCGGGCAGGGCGCCCGCGGCCTCCACGAGCTGCCCGACGGCGAGCGCGGCGCTCATGCGACCACCCCGCCGGGCGCCGTCGTGCCGGGCTGCTCCCGGCGGGCGGACCGCACCCCGGCGGCCAGCGAGGCGGCGACCGTGCGGAGCGCGGCGAGCCGCTCGTCCCACGGGGCGTCGCCCAGCAGGGGCCGGACGAACGCCGAGCCGACGATGACGCCGTCGGCGTAGCGCGCGACCTCCGCGGCCTGCTCGGCCGTGGACACGCCGAGGCCGACGCACACGAGCTCGGCGCCCGCCGCGCGCGTGTCGGCGACGAGCCGCGCGGCCTGGGGCCCGACGGCGGCGCGCACGCCCGTGACGCCCATCGTCGAGGCCGCGTAGACGAAGCCGCGCGACGCCCGCGCCGTGAGCCGGAGGCGCTCCGGCGTCGAGCTCGGCGCGACGAGGAACACGCGGTCGAGACCGTGCGCCTCGGCGGCGTCCAGCCACGCGCGGCCCTCGTCGGGGACGAGGTCGGCCGTGATGAGCCCGGCTCCCCCGGCCGCCGCGAGGTCGCGCGCGAACGTGTCGACGCCGTAGCGCAGCACGGGGTTCCAGTACGTCATGACGAGCACCGGCACGCGCCCGCCCGTGCGCTCGGTGACGGCCGCGACGACGCGGAAGACGTCCGCGACGCGCGCGCCGCCGTCGAGCGCCGCCTGGGCCGCGGCCTGGATGACCGGGCCGTCCATGACGGGGTCCGTGTACGGGATACCGAGCTCGAGCACGTCCACGCCCGAGTCCACGAGCGCGAGCGCCGCCTCGACGGAGCGCTCGACGGTCGGGAAGCCGACGGGCAGGTAGCCGACGAGCCCCGCGCGGCCCTCCGCGCGCAGCTCGAGCAGGCGGCGGGCGGTGGCCGACGCCGTCCCCGGCGTCGACGCCCCGGGTGCGTCCTGGGTCTGGGCGGCGCTCACAGCTGTCCCTCCGTGCCCGTCGCCGTCTCGGCGATCGCGTCGTCGTCCACGAGGTCGAACCACCGGGCGGCGGTCGCCACGTCCTTGTCCCCGCGCCCCGAGAGGTTCACGAGGATCACGTGGTCGGTGCGGCCCGCGGCCGCGGCCTCGCGCCCGATCCGCAGCGCACCCGCGAGGGCGTGGGCCGACTCGATCGCGGGGATGATCCCCTCGGTGCGGCACAGCAGCCGGAACGCGTCCATCGCCTCGGCGTCGGTCACGGGCAGGTACGTCGCGCGGCCGAGGTCGTGGAGCCACGAGTGGGCCGGCCCGACGCTCGGGTAGTCGAGACCCGCCGACACCGAGTGGCTCGGCAGGGTCTGGCCGTCCTCGTCCTGGAGGAGGTACGAGCGCGCGCCGTGCAGGACGCCCGGCGCGCCGCCGCTGAAGCGGGCCGCGTGGCGGCCCGTCTCGATGCCCTCGCCCCCGGCCTCGAAGCCGAAGAGCTCGACGCCCTCGTCGTCGAGGAAGGCGTTGAAGAGCCCGAGCGCGTTCGAGCCGCCGCCCACGCACGCGGCGAGCGCGTCGGGCAGGCGCCCGATGCGGTCGAGGATCTGCGTGCGCGCCTCCTCGCCGATGACGCGGTGGAACTCGCGCACCATCTCGGGGAACGGGTGGGGCCCGGTCACGGTGCCGAGCAGGTAGTGCGTCGTGTCGACGTTGGCGACCCAGTCGCGCAGCGCCTCGTTGATCGCGTCCTTGAGGGTGCGCTGGCCGATCGTCACGGGGACGACCTCGGCGCCGAGGAGGCGCATGCGCGCGACGTTCAGCGCCTGGCGCCGCGTGTCCTCCTCGCCCATGTACACGACGCACTCGAGGTCGAGCAGGGCCGCGGCGGTCGCCGTCGCGACGCCGTGCTGGCCGGCGCCCGTCTCGGCGATCACGCGCTTCTTGCCCATGCGCTTGACGAGCAGCGCCTGGCCGAGGACGTTGTTGATCTTGTGCGAGCCGGTGTGGTTGAGGTCCTCGCGCTTGAGGAACACGCGCGAGGCGCCGGCGTGCTCCGCGAAGCGGGGCACCTCGGTGAGCGGGCTCGGGCGGCCGGTGTACTCGCGCTGCAGGCGCGCGAGCTCGGTGACGAACGCCGGGTCGTCGAGCGCCTTGCGGTACTCGGTCTCGAGCTCGTCGAGCGCGGCGACGAGCGCCTCGGGCACGTAGCGCCCGCCGAACTCGCCGAAGTAGGGACCCTCCTGGGTCGCGAGGGAGCGCGTCAGGTCGGCGCGGACGGAGTGCGCGCCGCTCGGAGGGGTGGTCGATGGTGTCGAGTCGGGCACGGGGCCGGTCCTCCTGCGTGGTGGGGTGTGCTGGGCCGGGGCGCGGCGCCTGCGACGTGACGGACGGTGCCGTCGTGCCTCAGGGCCGCACGGACCACAGCGACGGGTGCGACCCGGCCGCGACGAGGTCGGCGACGGACGAGCGCGGCGCGTCGTCGGTCACGAGCGCCTCGCCGACCAGCACGGCGTGCGCGCCGGAGCGGGCGTAGTCCATGACGTCGTGCGGCCCGCGCACGCCGGACTCGGCCACGCGGACGACCTCGTCGGGGATCGCGGGCGCGAGGCGCGCGAAGGTCGTGCGGTCGACGTCGAGCGTCTTGAGGTCGCGCGAGTTCACGCCGACGACCCGCGCCCCGGCGTCGAGCGCGCGCGTCACCTCGTCGAGCGTGTGGACCTCGACGAGCGCGGTCATGCCGAGCGAGTGCACGCGCTCGACGAGCGACGTGAGCACCGTCTGCTCGAGCGCGGCGACGATGAGGAGCACGATGTCCGCGCCGTGGGCGCGCGCCTCCCACACCTGGTACGGCGTCACGACGAAGTCCTTGCGCAGCACCGGGACGTCGACCCGCGCCCGGACGGCGTCGAGGTCGGCGAGGCTCCCGTTGAACCGCCGCTGCTCGGTGAGCACCGAGATCGCGGCCGCGCCGCCCTTCTCGTACTCCCCCGCGAGCTCGGCCGGGTCGGAGATGGACGCGAGCGCGCCCTTGCTGGGGCTCGACCGCTTCACCTCGGCGATGACGGCCACGGCGTCGTCCGCCTTGAGGCGGCTCACGCACTCGAGCGCACCGGGGACGCGGGCGGCTCGTTCCTTGAGCTCGTCGAGCGAGGTCGTCGCCTGGCGTGCCGCGAGGTCCTCGCGCACACCCGCGACGATGTCGTCCAGCACCGTCATCGTCCCACCACTCCCCGTGTCGTCCCGCCCCCTGCCGGGCCGGTCGGCCGGCGTGCACCCACAGGTTCGGGCCGACCCGTTGACAGGGAGGTACCTGCCATCGTAGAGCCGCCCCCGAGTGACGATGACCACGGCCCAGCCCCCGAGACGCGCGCGGCGCGGCCGGTCGCGGTCACGGCCGCCGGCTCAGGCAGCCACCGGGCCGAGCCACGGGACCAGGGCGGGCACGTTGCGCAGCACCCCGAAGAGCACGAGCACGGCGAGCGACGTCCACGCCACCCCCGCGGGCACGCGCGGCGCGGGGCGCCCGCGCCAGGCACGGACGAGCCACAGGCCCCACAGCACGACGAGCAGCGGCGCGACGACGACCCACAGCGGGTTCATGGACCAGGCCGCGGCCAGGTCGAGGTGCACGAGGTCGTGCGTGGCCCGCAGGCCGCCGCACCCGGGGCACGCGAGGCCCGTCAGGGCGAGCAGCGGGCACGTGACGTAGTGGCCCGGGCGGTTCGGGTCGACGGCGCCCACGTACACCGTCGCGGCGGCGACGAGCGCACCCACGGCGAGCGGCGCCACGGCCTCGCGCGGCACCAGCCGTCGGCGCACCGCCTCGGACGTCACGTGACCGCCCCGTCAGTACTGGTCGGGGATCGTGCCGACCCAGGCGAGGACGGCGGGGAAGAACACCAGCAGGAGCAGCAGACCGATCGCGGAGAGGCCGATCGCGACCCAGCCGAGGATGATCCCTGCCGTCGCCATGCCGTCGTTGTCCGCCTGGCCCTCCGCGACGGCACGCTTCGCCGCGTTGCCCACGATGATCGCGGGGATGCCCGTGAAGAAGCCGCAGCTGAGCACGAACGCGGCGATGCCCAGGACGAGCGACCAGATCGCGAGGTTGTTCTTGGGGTAGTACGGCGGCGGCGCGTACGCGCCGGCCGGGTACTGCTGGCCCGGGTACGGCTGACCGGGGTACTGCTGGCCGGGGTACTGCTGGCCCGGGTACGGCTGGCCGGGCTGCTGCTGACCGGGGTAGCCCTGGTCAGGACCCTGCGGGCCGGGGTGCTGCGCGCCGCCGGGCACCGACGAGCCGTACGGCGCCTGCGACCCGTCCTGCGGGGGCGTGGCGTCGTGCGGGCCCGGTCCCGGCGGCTGCGTCACCGCGCGTCCTGCTTCTTCTGCCCGTAGCCCATGTTGCGGAGCACGAGGCCACCGACGAGCGCCACGGCCACGACGCCCATGCCGACCCAGAACAGCCAGACGGCGGCGACCACGACACCGATCGCGGCCACGAGGGCGCCGACCATGATGCCGATCATGGTGAACCACGCGGCGACGGTGTGGCCGTGGTTCGTGGGCGGTGCCGCGGGCGGCAGGTAGGCGATCTCGGTGGTCTGCTGGTTCTCGGCCATGAGGGTCGTGCCTTTCGTCAAGATGTGGTCAGAGCCTATCGGACCGGGCCGGGGCCCGTCCCGTCGCGGGACGTCGGCGGACGTCGCGTGGGACACGTCCGCGCTGCTCAGCGGTCCGTGGGGTCCTCGCCGCGGGAGAGCGCGTCCCACGCGTCGTGGTCGGAGACGTCCTCGGCGTCGGCGGGACCCGCCGCGCCCGCGACCTCGGGGGTCCCGTCCGCGGGCGTGCCGGCTGCCGTCGCGGGCGTCGCCCCGGCCCGCTCGTGCCGCGTCGAGGCGCTCGCCCACGACCGCGCTCCGAGCGCCACCCACACCACGACGAGCACGGTGAGCACGCCGAGCACGGCCGCCACCCAGGGCGCCGCGGTGAGCTCGACCGGTGCGGTCAGCTCCGTCACGCCCGTCGCCTCGGCCACCGCCGACCGGGCGGTCGGCTCCGGGTCGATCGCGACGCTCAGCGCCGACACCGTCGCGACGACGCCGCTCGCCGCCGCGACCGCCAGGACGACCCACCGGCCGACCCGTCCCACGAGGCCGAGCGCGAGCGCGGCCGCGACGAGCACGAGCGCGGCCGCGCTCACGCCGGGTGCGGCCGACGTGCCGGCCACCGCGACGTCGACCTGCGGGTCGAGCGCGGTGGCCCCCGTCGTGCGCAGCCACGTGGGCACGGCCGCCGCGAGGGTCGCGCCCCCGAGGAGCAGCAGGACCCAGATGGCCGTGCGGCGGGCCGGGCCGCCCGGGCGGCTCACGCGAGCCCCCGCAGCCGTGCCGCGACCTGCACGGCGCGGACCGCCGCGGCCGCCTTGTTGCGCGACTCCGCGTACTCGAGCGCCGGCACGGAGTCGGCGACGATCCCGCCCCCGGCCTGGACGCTCGCGCGCCCGTCGCGGATCAGCGCCGTGCGGATGGCGATCGCCATGTCCATGTTCCCGTCGAAGTCGAAGTACCCGGCCGTCCCACCGTAGATCCCGCGCGAGGCGGGCTCGAGCTCGTCGATGAGGGCGATCGCGCGCGGCTTGGGCGCGCCCGAGAGCGTCCCCGCGGGGAACGTGGCCCGGAAGGCGTCGAGCGCGGTCGCGCCGTCGCGCAGCGTGCCGACGACCGTCGAGCACAGGTGCATGATGTGGCTGAACCGCTTGGTCGCCATGAACTCCACGACCTCGACCGACGTCGGCTCGCAGACCTTGACGAGATCGTTGCGCGAGAGGTCGACGAGCATGATGTGCTCCGCGAGCTCCTTGGGGTCCTCGCGCAGCTCCTCCCCGAGCGCGACGTCCTCCTCGGGCGTCGCGCCGCGCGGCCGCGAGCCCGCGATGGGGAACGTCGTGACCCGCCCGTCCTCGACCTTCACCAGCGTCTCCGGGCTCGACCCGACGACCGCGAAGTCACGCCCGTCCGCGTCCGTGAGCTGGAAGTAGTACATGTACGGGCTCGGGTTGATCGTGCGCAGCGCCCGGTAGACGTCCAGCGGGTCCGCCGGGCAGTCGAGGTCCAGGCGCTGCGAGAGGACGACCTGGAAGACCTCGCCCTCGCGGATCGCGTCCTTGCCCGCCACGACGGACGCCTCGAACGCGTCGCGCGTCGAGCGGAACTCGAGCTCGGGCTCGACGGCGTCCGCGGCCACGACCGACGCGACGTGCGCACCGCCCGCGACGAGGCGCGCCTGCATCGCGTCCAGGCGCCGCACCGCGTCGGCGTACGCCTCGTCGACCCGCTCGTCCGTGTCGTCGAAGTTGATCGCGTTCGCCACGAGCCACACGCTGCCCTCCGCGTGGTCGACGACCGCGAGGTCCGTCGCGAGGCACAGCGTGAGCTCCGGGACGCCCAGCTCGTCGGGCGCGTGCGCGGGCAGCGTCGGCTCCCAGTGCCGGATGACGTCCCACCCGATCGCCCCGGCGAGCCCGCCCGTGAGCGGCGGGAGGCCGTCGACCGCGGGCGTGCGCAGCACGCCGAGCGTCGCCTCCAGCACCTCGACCACGTCGCCCTCGCGCGGGACGCCCGCGGGCACGTCGCCCGACCAGACCGCCCGGCCGTCGCGCGCCGTGAGGGTCGCGCGGGACGCGACGCCGACGAACGAGTACCGGGCCCAGCGCCCGTCCGACTCCGCGGACTCCAGCACGAAGGTGCCCGGCCGACCCTGCGCGAGGGTGCGGTAGAGCCCGACGGGCGTGACGTCGTCGGCCAGGAGGCGCCGCACGACCGGGACGACCCGGCGGGAGCGGGCGAGCGCGCGGAAGCCGTCGAGCACGGGCCACGTCGTGCCCCACGCGGGACCGCCCGCAGGGACGGTGGTGGTGCCGGCCGGGTCGACGGTCGTGCTCACTGGTTCTCCTCCTCGGGGTCCGGTCCGACGGCGGGCGCGGCCCCGGCGTCCGGGGCACCGGGCGCGGACGGCAGCTCGCCGACGACGGCGCCCAGGTCTCCCCCGGCCTCGAAGCACGTGCGGGTGCCCGTGTGGCACGCGGCGCCGACCTGGTGCACGCGCACGAGGAGCGCGTCCCCGTCGCAGTCGAGCGCGACCGAGCGCACCACCTGGACGTGGCCCGACGTGTCGCCCTTGCGCCAGTACTCCTGGCGCGACCGGCTCCAGAACGTCACCCGGCCGGTGGTCAGGGTGCGGTGGAGCGCCTCGTCGTCCATCCAGCCGAGCATGAGCACCTCACCGGTGTCGTGCTGCTGGACGATCGCGGCGACCAGTCCGGCGTCGTCGCGCTTGAGCCGCGCGGCGACCTCGGGGTCGAGCGCGGACGGGGTCGTGGTCTGCGGGCCGGTCGTGGAGTCGGGCACCCGAGAATCCTGCCAGACGCCGGGCCGCCGCCGGTCCCCCGTCTCGCCCGACCCGGCGTGACGTCGGTCGCCCGGCCGGGCAGGTCAGCGGGTCTGGGAGACCCAGGCGTCGTGCATGCGGGCGTAGACCCCGCCCGCGCGGGCGAGGTCGTCGTGGTGGCCCACCTCCACGACGTGCCCGGCGTCGACGACGACGACGAGGTCGGCCGCCTCGGCCGTGGAGAGGCGGTGCGCGATCGTCAGCGTCGACCGGCCCGCGGTGAGCGACGCGAGCGCCCGTGCGATCCGGACCTCGGTCGCCGGGTCGACGGCGGACGTCGCCTCGTCCAGGACGAGCAGGTCCGCCTCGGCCAGGTAGGCCCGGACGAGCGCGACGAGCTGTCGCTCGCCCGCGGAGAGGGACTCGCCCCGCTGGCCGACCGAGGAGTCGAGCCCGTCCGGCAGGTCCCCGACCCAGTCGGTGAGGCCGAGCCGTTCGACCGCCGCCTCGATCCGAGCACGACGCGCGGCAGCCGGCTCCTCCTCGGCGGCGCCCCGGAGCCCGTAGGCGACGTTGTCCGCGAGCGTCCCGTCGAACAGGAAGCCCTCCTGGGGCACGAGCACGACCCGCTCGCGCAGGGACGCCACCGACAGGTCGCGCAAATCCGTGCCGTCCAGGAGCACGCGCCCGCCCGTCGGGTCCATGAGCCGCGTGACGAGCTTCGCGATCGTCGTCTTGCCCGAGCCGGTCGCGCCGACGACGGCGACGGAGGCACGCGCCGGGAGGTCGAGGTCGACGCCGTGCAGCACCTCGGGCCCGTCGGGGTAGGCGAACCGGACGCCCTCGAGGCGCACGTGGGCCGGGCCGCGCGGGCTGCGCACGCCGTCGGGGCCCTTGTCGACGACCTCGACCGGCGTCTCCAGGACCGCGAGGACGCGGCGCCAGCCCGCCACGGCGTTCTGCAGCTCGTTGAGGATCTCCGTCGCCATCTGGACGGGGCCGGTGAAGAGCTGGACGAGGAAGAGGAAGGCGAGGAGCTGGCCCACCGAGATGTCGCCCGCCACGCCGAGCAGCGACCCGACGACCACGACGACCGCGAGCACGAGGTTCGCCACGAGCACGCCGCTCGAGAACACGACGGCGACGAGCTTCTGCGCCCGGACCATCGCGCGCCGCGTCGCGTCGACGGCGGCGTCGATGCGGCGGGCCGTCCGGGCCCCGGCGCCGTACGCGCGGATGGTCTCCGCGCCGACGACGGACTCCGAGATCGCGCCGAGCATCGCGCCGACCCGCGCGCGGACCTGGGTGTACGCGTCGTTGACCCGCGCCTGCGCGGGGCGCAGGACGAGGAACAGCGGCACGAAGCACGCCCACACCACGAGCGTGAGCTGCCACGAGTACACCGCCATGAGCGCCGTCGCGACGCCGATCTGCAGCACCGAGACCAGCAGCATGATCCCGCCCCACTGCACGAACAGCGAGATCGTGTCGACGTCGCTCGTGACGCGCGAGACGAGCGACCCGCGCCGCTCGGAGTTCTGGGTGAGCACCGACAGGTCGTGCACGTGCCGGAACGCGCGCACGCGCAGCGCGGCGAGGCCGGCCTCGGTCGACCGGAACAGGCGCACGTTGACGAGGGCCGAGCACAGCCCGGCGACGACGAGGATCCCGGCGGCGACGCCCACGAGCACCGCGACGCGCGTCGTGTCCGGACCGCCGTCGGCGAGCACGCCCGTGTCGATGGTCTGCTGCACGGTCACGGGCACGACGACCCGGCCGAGCGCGGCGGCGACGGCGAGGCCGAGCGTGACCCAGATGCCGGCCAGGATCTGCGGCGAGACCTGCACGCCGCGACGCAGCGTCGCGAGGACGCCCAGGGAGCTCGCCGAGGCGATGCGCGCGTCGCCGGTACGGACGTCGGCGGCACCGCCGTCGACGGCGGGGCCCGTGCCCCGGCGGGTCGACCGCCCGGGTCGTTCGGTCGTGGTCCGGGTCATTCCTCCAGCGCCCCCGTCTCGACGTGCCGCACGACGTCGTCCTCCTCCGTCTCCTCCTGGCGCGCGAGGTCGTCGTCCCGGCGACCGTCGCGGACCTGGTCGTCCTCGCCCGCGTCGCGCACCGAGTCGTCCGTCGCGTCGGCGCGCTCGTTCTCGCGGCGCTCCGCCTCGCGCGCGTACGCGGTCGCGAGCTCGCGGTACCCCGGGTCGCGAGCGATCAGCTCGTCGTGCGTCCCGACGTCCACCACCCGCCCGGACTCCACGTGCACGACGACGTCCGCGAGCGCGACGCTCGACATGCGGTAGGCGACCATGACGACCGTCGGGCGGTCGTCGCCGCCCCGCGCGACGCCCGCGAGGATCTCCTGCTCGACCCGCGGGTCGACGGCCGACGTCGCGTCGTCGAGGACGAGCAGGCGCGGACGCCGGACGAGAGCGCGCGCGATCGCGAGACGCTGGCGCTGGCCGCCGGACAGGTTGGCCCCCCGCTCCCCGAGCGGGGCGTCGAGGCCCTCCGGGAGCCGCTCGACGACGTCGTCCACGCGCGCGAGCCGCAGGGCCGCCCAGACCTCCGCGTCGTCCGGGCCGGGATCGCCGTCGTCGACCAGCGTGACGTTCGCGCGCACGGTGTCCTCGAACACGAACGCCTGCTGCGCGACGAGGGCGACCTGCGTCGTGAGGTCCGCCTCGCGCACGTCGCGCACGTCCGTGTCGTCGAGGAGCACGCGCCCGCGCGTCGGGTCCGAGAGCCGCGCGAGGAGCGAGACGAGCGTCGTCTTGCCGGCGCCCGTCGGGCCCACGACGGCGACCGTCGTCCCCGGCGCCACGGTGAGGTCCACGCCGTCGAGCAGCGTGAGCTCGCGGCCGCCCGCCCGGACGTCGACACCGACGCCCTCGAGCCGCACGCCCAGCCCGGCACCGGACCCGGTCAGGGCCGTGGTCCCGGGACGCAGCACGCCGCCCGCGTCGACGACGCGGCTGATGCGCTCGTACCCGACGAGCGCGCGCGGGAGCTCGCCGAGGACCCAGCCGAACGCGCGGACCGGCACCGCCATCACGGTCAGGAGGTACGCGGCCGTGATGATGTCGCCGGGTGCGACGTCGCCCGCGGTGAGGCGCACGGTCCCGACGCCCAGCACGACAAGCGTGCCGAGCGACGGCAGGAGCTCGATGACGGGGTCGAAGAACGCGCGCACGACGCCGACCCGCACGTTCGCGGCGCGCAGCTCGTCGGTGCGCTCGGCGAAGCGGCGCTCCTCGCGGTCCGCAGTGCCGAGCGACGTGACGAGGAGCGCGGCCTCGAAGCTCTCGTGCGCGACGTCGGACACCTCGGCGCGCAGCTGCTGCGCCCGCGTGATGGCGGGCGACATGTAGCGCTGGAACACGATGTTCACGGCGACGGCGACCGGGATGACCACGAGCGCCGCGCACGCGAGCCAGACGTCCACCCGGAAGAGCATCACGGCGGCGACGCCGATCATGACGACGACGCCCAGCGCGAACGGCAGCGGGTTGAAGACGCCCGTCGCGGCCTCGACGTCGGAGTTCGCGTTCGACAGGAGCTGCCCGGCCGGGTGCGAACGGTGCCACGACATCGGCAGACGCAGGTACTGGCGGGTCACCGCGGTGCGGTGGCGCGCCTGCAGCGCGGCGTACCCGTTGCCCGCGAAGATGCGCCGCGCGGCGACGCTCACCGCGAGCGAGAGCGCGATCCCGGCGAGCACGAGGCCCGCGACCCAGATGCGGCCGCGCGCGGCCTCGTCGCCCGCGAGCGCGGGCACCACGACCTCGTCGGTGACCCGGCCGACGGCGCCGCTCACGGCGACGGTCAGCGCGCCGAACAGCGCGGAGGACCCGATCGCCAGCACGTAGGTGCGCGGCTCGTCGCGGATGCCGCGCCCCATGAGCGCGAGCGAGCGGCGGACGCGGGAACCGGTGAGCGCGTGCGGTCGGCGCACCGACGGCTCGGCGGGGAGCCGGTCGCGGGGGCGGTCGTGCCGGGCGGCGGTGGCCGGCGGGTCGGTCGGGGCGGGCGGGGCGTCGGCGCCGGTGGGGCGCGTCCTGCTGCCGGGCACGGGACGGTCCTCGTCTTTCGTTCAGGGGGTGGCCCGATCCTCTCACGGGCTCCCGACACCGCCGGCAGGCGTCCGCGCCGGTCAGCGCACCTGCACGCCCTCGGCCCGCATCGCGTCCTTCACCTGACCGACGGTGAGGGCACCGAAGTGGAAGACGCTCGCGGCGAGCACCGCGTCCGCCCCGGCGCGCGCCGCCGCCACGAAGTGCTCGGGCGTGCCCGCCCCGCCGCTCGCGATCAGCGGCACGCGCACCTCGGAGCGCACCGCGGCGAGCATCTCGAGGTCGAACCCGGCGGTCGTGCCGTCCGCGTCCATCGAGTTGAGCAGGATCTCGCCCGCGCCCAGCCCCGCGGCGCGCGACGCCCACTCCACGGCGTCGATCCCCGTGCCGCGACGCCCGCCGTGGGTCGTCACCTCGTAGCCGGACTCCGTCCGCACGTCGCCGGTCGTGCGGCGGGCGTCCACCGAGAGCACGAGCACCTGGCTGCCGAAGCGGTCCGCGATCTCCGCGATGAGCTCCGGGCGGGCGATCGCCGCCGTGTTCACGCCGACCTTGTCCGCGCCCGCGCGCAGGAGACGGTCCACGTCGTCCGCCGAGCGGACCCCGCCGCCGACCGTGAGCGGGACGAAGACCTGCTCGGCGGTCCGCCGCACGACGTCGTACGTCGTCTCCCGGTTGCCGGAGGACGCGGAGACGTCGAGGAACGTCAGCTCGTCGGCGCCCTCGGTGTCGTAGCGCGCGGCGAGCTCGACGGGGTCGCCCGCGTCGCGCAGGTTCTCGAAGTTCACGCCCTTGACGACGCGTCCCGCGTCGACGTCGAGGCACGGGATCACGCGGATCGCGACGGTCATGGGGAGTCTCCTCGGTCGGCCGGCGCTCCGCCGGTCGTGTCGGTGCCGGTCGTGCCGGTCGTGTCGGTGCCGGTGTCGGTGCCGGCTGTGTCGTCGGCCGTGCCGGTGTCGCCTACGCTCTCCTCGGTCACGGGGAACTGGGCGTCGAGGATGTCGACGACGTAGACGAGCGTCTCGCCGGCCAGCGGGTTGGCGGTCGCGCCGTAGGCGAGGTCGGGCGGCACGACGAGGAGCACCTGGCTCCCCACCGACTGCTCGAGGAGCCCCTGCTCCCACCCCTCGATGACCTCGCCGATGCCGATCATCACCGACAGGGGCGCCGCGCCGTCGGTCCACGTCGAGTCGAAGACCTCGCCGTCGGACCAGCGCACGCCCGAGTACCGGACGGTGACCACCTGACCGACCTCGACCTGGCGCCCGTCGCCGCGGACGAGCGGCTGCACCACGAGACCCGCGGGCGCCGCGGCCTCCGACGGGACGGTCACGCTCGGTGCGCCCTGCTCGTCGAGCGTCACCGTGGGCAGGCCCTCGACCGGCTCCACCGGCTCCCCGGAGGCGCGCGTCGGCAGGACGTCGACGACGAGGGCGACGGGGACGCCGTCGTCCACCTCGAGGCGCAGCAGGCGCGCCCCCACGCGCTGCCCCCGCAGGAGGTCGCGCAGCTCGCGGCCGACGGACTCGTCGGTCAGCGTGCGCCAGCGCGGCGCGTCCGTGTAGGTGTTCTGCAGGACGGTGCCGTCGCGCAGGTCCTCCGCGTAGAGGTTGAGCAGCAGCGGGCCGCCGTCGACGAGCTCCGCCCCGGCGCCCAGCCACACGACCTCCGACCGCGCGTCCGGCACGTCGAGCGGCGCGCGGTACTCCAGCGCGGGCGGGGCGCCGGACGACCCGGCGACCGTGAGGTCGGTGTTGAGCGGCGTCTCCGTCGCGTCCTCGGGCTCCGTGCACGCACCGAGCACGAGCGCCGCGAGGAGCGCCACGAGCAGCACGAGCGCGGCCCGGGACGCGGGCGCACGACGAGCGCGCCGGACGCCCGGAGGGCGCCCGGCCGCGAGGGCCAGGTTCGTCACATCACGTCCTGCATCACATCGACTCGATGAGGCGCTCCACGCGCTCGTCGACGTTCCGGAACGGGTCCTTGCACAGCACGGTGCGCTGCGCCTGGTCGTTGAGCTTGAGGTGCACCCAGTCCACCGTGTAGTCGCGGCGGGCCTCCTGCGCGGCGCGCACGAAGTCGCCGCGCAGCTTGGCGCGCGTGGTCTGCGGCGGCACGGCCGTCGACTCGAACACCTCGAGGTCCGTGGTGACGCGCTCGACCATGCCGCGCGCCGCGAGCAGGTTGTACAGCCCCTCGGTGCGCGAGATGTCGTGGTAGGCGAGGTCGAGGCGCGCGATCCGCGGGTCGTCGAGCTCGAGACCGTGCTTGGCCTGATAACGCTGGATCAGGCGGTACTTGATGACCCAGTCCAGCTCGCGGTCGACGAGCGAGAGGTCGCCCGTCTCGAGGGCGCGCAGCCCGCGCTCCCACAGGTCGAGCACCTGCTTGACGACGGGCGTCGGCGCGACGTCCTGCTCGACGAACTCGCGCACGCGCTGCAGGTACTCGCCCTGGAGGTCGATCGCGGTGACCGTCCGGCCGCTCGCGAGCTGGACGGGCTGCTTGCCCGTCATGTCGTGGCTGATCTCGCGGATGGACCGGATGGGGTTCTCGAGCGCCAGGTCCCGCATGGGGACCCCTGCCTCGACCATGCGCAGGATGAGGTCGGTCGAGCCGACCTTGAGCATGGTCGTCGTCTCCGCCATCGAGGAGTCGCCGACGATGACGTGCAGGCGCCGATAGCTCTCGGCGTCGGCGTGCGGCTCGTCGCGCGTGTTGATGATCGGGCGCGACCTGGTCGTCGCGCTCGACACCGCCTCCCAGATGTGGTCGGCGCGCTGGGACAGGCAGTACACGGCGCCGCGCGGCGTCGCGAGGACCTTGCCGGCGCCCGTGAGCACCTGGCGCGTGATGAGGAACGGCACGAGGACGTCCGAGAGGCGTGCGAAGTCGCCCTGGCGTCGCACGAGGTAGTTCTCGTGGCAGCCGTACGAGTTGCCCGCCGAGTCCGTGTTGTTCTTGAACAGGTGGATCCGGCCTGGCAGTCCCTCGTGCTCGAGCCGCTGCTGGGCGTCCGCGACGAGGCCCTCGAGGATCCGCTCGCCGCCACGGTCGTACGCGACGAGCTGACGGACGTTGTCGCACTCCGCCGTCGCGTACTCGGGGTGCGAGCCGACGTCCAGGTACAGCCGCGAGCCGTTGCGCAGGAACACGTTCGACGACCGGCCCCAGGCGACCACCTTGCGGAACAGGTACCGCGCGACCTCGTCCGCCGAGAGCCCGCGCCCGTCGTCGGACGCGCACGTCACGCCGTACTCGGTCTCCAGCCCGAAGATCCTGCGGTCCATGCGGCGCTACCCCTCGTCCGTCGGGCCGGTGCCCGTCGTGTCGTCGGGCGCGCCCTCGGCGGTCCCGTCGGTGGTGGTCGCCGCGTCGTCGTCCGCGAGGAGGCCCTCGAGGACGGAGCCCGTGAGACGGCGGAACGCGCGTCGGGGCCGGGTGCGGTCCAGGACGGCCACCTCGAGCTGCGCAGCCGGGATGGTGCGGGTGTCGTCCCCCTCGCCGCCGGACGCGAGCGCGTGCACCGCCAGGCGCAGCACCTCGGCGAGCCCGAGACCGGGCCGCCACGCGTCCTGGAGCACGCGTCCGAGCTGGTCGGCCTGGCCGCCCATGACGACCACGCCCTGCTCGTCGGCGACGGAGCCGTCGTAGGAGATGCGGTAGAGCTGGTCCTGCTCCGCCGTGCGACCGACCTCCGCGACGACGAGCTCGACCTCGAGCGGCTTCGACTCCGTGGTGAACACCGTGCCGAGCGTCTGGGCGTACGCGTTCGCGAGACCGCGCGCGTTGACGTCCGTGCGGTCGTAGGAGTAGCCGCGCAGGTCCGCGTACCGCACCCCGGCGACGCGCAGGTTCTCGAACTCGTTGTACTTGCCCACCGCGGCGAACGCGATGCGGTCGTAGATCTCCGAGATCTTGTGCAGCGCGCGCGACGGGTTCTCCGTCGCGAACGCGATGCCGTCCTCGTAGGCGAGGACCACGACCGACCGGCCGCGCGCGATGCCCTTGCGCGCGAAGTCCGCCCGGTCCTTCATCAGCTGCTCGGGCGAGACGTAGAAAGGCATGTTCACGCGTCGTCACCTCCGGTCGGGCCGTCCTGCGGGCGGTCGTGCGGGACGGCCTCGGCGTTCGTCACCGGGGGACGGCCGCGCTCCACGCCCGCCCCGGAGCGCTCCGCCACGATCTGCTCGACGACCGCCGCGAGCTCGTCGTCCGGCACGCGCTCGTAGCCGTCGGCCGTGACGACCGCGACCACCGGCCAGATGCGGCGGACCGGGTCCGGGCCGCCGGTGGCCGAGTCGTCGTCCGCCGCGTCGTAGAGCGCCTCGACCGCGACGCGCACGGAGGCCGCCCGGTCGAGACCGGTGCGCCACAGCTTCTTCAGGGAGCCGCGCGCGAAGACCGAGCCCGACCCCACCGAGTGGTACGCCCGCTCCTCGTACCGCCCGCCCGTGACGTCGTACGAGAAGATCCGGCCGGCACCGCGGTCGAGGTCGAACCCGGCGAAGAGCGGCACGACCGCGAGGCCCTGCATGGCGAGGCCGAGGTTCTGCCGGATCATCGTCGACAGGCGGTTCGCCTTGCCGTCGAGCGAGAGCAGCGCGCCCTCGATCTTCTCGTAGTGCTCGAGCTCGAGCTGGAACAGGCGCACGAGCTCGACGGCGATCCCCGCCGTCCCGGCGATGCCCACGGCCGAGTACTCGTCGGCCGGGAAGACCTTCTCGATCTCCCGGTTCGCGATCATCGAGCCCATCGTCGCGCGGCGGTCCCCCGCCATCACGACGCCCGCGCCCACGCCCTCGGCGCCGAACGTCAGCGCCACGATCGTCGTGGCGTGCGGAGCGTCGGGCACCGTGCCGGACGCCGCGTGCCCGGCCGCGCGGTGCGACGGCAGCAGGTCGGGGGCGTGCCCGGACAGGAAGTCCAGGAAGGACGACGACCCAGGGGTCGTGAACGCGTCGGGCAGGCGCCCGGGCTGGTCCGTGCTCATCGGGTTGCCGTCACCCTTCCTACTCGCCGCCCTTCTGCACGAAGCCCCGGACGAAGGACTCCGCGTTCGTCTCCAGGACCTCGTCGATCTCCTCGAGGAGCGCGTCCACCTCGGCGTCGCGCGACTGCGCCTGCGGGGCGACCGGGGTCGCCGGGGCCTCGGGCTCGTCGTCGGGACGCCGGTCCTCGTGCGACGCGTGCGTGCGTTCGGTACCCGCCATGGCTGCCTCCTCGTCCGTCGGCCGGCCTCGCGCCGACGCTCTGTCCGTTCCAACCCCGTCCGGGCTCGCGCCCTTCCCGGCCCTGCTCGCACGCGGCGCCCCTCCCACGGAGGGCGGGCGCCGTCGTGCGTCCAGCCTAGTCGCCGCCGGTCACGACGGGCCTGCCAGACCCGCCAGCAGCGCGGCGGCGTCCGGGCTCGCGTCGAGCAGCGCCCCGATGTGGGCGCGCGTCCCGCGCAGCGGGTCCATCATCGGGACGCGCTGGAGCGACGGCGCGCCCGGCACGTCGAAGATCACCGAGTCCCAGCTCGCCGCGGAGACCTCGTCGCCGTAGCGCGCCATGACCTCGCCGCGGAAGAACGCGCGCGTGTCCTCGGGCGCGTGGTGCACCGCCGCGCCGACCTCGCGCTCGGTGACCACGCGGTCCACGGCGTCGGCGGCGAGGAGGCGGTGGTAGATGCCGCGCTCGGGCCGCACGTCGGACCACTGGAGGTCCATCGCCGCGAGGCGCGAGTGGCCCCAGTCGAGGCCGTCGCGCTCGCGCAGGCGGTCGAGGAGCCGCAGCTTCGCGACCCACTCGACGTCGCGCCCGCACGCGTCGCGGTCGGTCGCCAGGCGGTCGAGCACCGAGCGCCACCGCGCGAGCACGTCGCGCGTCGGGGCGTCGACCCCGTCCGGTCCCGCGAGGCGCTCCGCCGCGTCGGCGGCGACCTCCAGGTACTCGCGCTGCACCTCGAGCGCCGTCAGCTCGCGCCCGTCGGCGAGGGCGAGACGACGCGTCAGCTCGAGGTCGCGGCTCACGCGCTGGACGTCCGCGACCGGGTCCGCGAGGCGCAGCCCGGCCAGGCGGGCGCGCACGTCCGGGCCGAGCTCGTCCAGGTGCTCGACGACGAAGAGCACGAGCGACGTCGTGCCCGTCTTGAGGTAGGTCGCGGTCTCGAACATGTTCGCGTCGCCGATGATGAGGTGCAGCCGGCGCCAGCGCTGCCGGTCCGCGTGCGGCTCGTCGCGCGTGTTGACGATGGGGCGGCGCAGCGTCGTCTCCAGCCCGACCTCCGCCTCGACGTAGTCGGCGCGCTGGGAGATCTGGAACCCGTGCTCCTCCCCCGCAGGGCCGAGCCCCACGCGCCCCGAGCCGGCGAACACCTGCCGGGTCACGAGGAACGGCGTGAGCATCTCCACGAGGACGCCGAACGGCACCTCGCGGTCGACGAGGAAGTTCTCGTGGGTGCCGTAGCTCGCGCCCTTGCCGTCGACGTTGTTCTTGTAGAGCACGACGCCGCCGCCCGGCACCTGGGCCAGCTCGCGCGACGCGGCGAGCATGACCCGCTCCCCCGCGACGTCCCAGCACACGACGTCGTGCGGCACCGTGACCTCGGGCGAGGAGTACTCGGGGTGCGCGTGGTCCACGTAGAGCCGGGCGCCGTTGGTGAGGATGACGTTCGCCGCGCTCGGGTCGTCGTACTCCTCCGTCGTCGGTCGCGCGACCTCCTGGAGGGAGGCCCCGGCGGCACCGCCCTCGCCGGCCCGGTCGACCGGCCCCGACGGCGCGGGGCGCGACGGGTCGTCCGTGAGGAGGGACGGGTGCGCCGACGCGCGCGGCACGTGGAACCCCCGCGCGTCCTGCAGCGGGTCCTCGTCGTCGTAGTCCCAGCGCGCCCGGCCCCGGGCGCCGTCGCTGCGCGCGGCGAGCGCCCGGTACGTGGTGACGACCTGGCTCGACATGAGCATCGGGTTCGCCATCGGCTTCCCCGGCTGCAGGACGCCGTACTCCGTCTCGATCCCCATGACCCGTCGTACGCTCACGCGCTCACCCTATGTCCGCCCTCCGACGCCGACGCCGCGCCGTCCACGGGGCGGAGCGACCGCGCCCCGCTACAGGTACTGGCCGGTGTTGGTGACCGTGTCGATGGTGCGCGGCGAGCCGCCCTCGCCCTTCTTCTGGACGATCGTGCGGATGAAGACGATGCGCTCGCCCTTCTTCCCGCTGATGCGCGCCCAGTCGTCGGGGTTGGTGGTGTTCGGCAGGTCCTCGTTCTCCTTGAACTCGTCGACGCACGCGGCGAGCAGGTGGTCGACGCGGATGCCGCGCTGTCCCGTGGCGAGGAGGTCCTTGATCGCCGACTTCTTCGCGCGGTCCACGACGTTCTGGATCATCGCGCCCGAGTTGAAGTCCTTGAAGTACAGGATCTCCTTGTCGCCGCTGGCGTAGGTGACCTCGAGGAACTGGTTCTCCTCCTCCTCGGAGTACATGCGCTCCACGACCGAGCGGATCATCGCGTCGAGGGCCTCGCGCTGGTTGCCGCCGTGCTCGGCGAGGTCGGCCGCGTGGATCGGCAGGTCCTCCGTGAGGTACTTGGCGAAGATCTCCTTGGCGCCCTCGGCGTCGGGCCGCTCGATCTTGATCTTCACGTCGAGGCGCCCCGGCCGCAGGATCGCGGGGTCGATCATGTCCTCGCGGTTCGACGCCCCGATGACGATGACGTTGTCCAGCCGCTCGACGCCGTCGATCTCGGCGAGGAGCTGGGGCACGATCGTCGTCTCGACGTCGGACGACAGGCCCGTCCCGCGGGTGCGGAACAGCGACTCCATCTCGTCGAAGAACACGACGACGGGCGTCCCCTGCGACGCCTTCTCCCGAGCGCGGGCGAAGATCAGCCGGATGTGCCGCTCGGTCTCCCCCACGTACTTGTTGAGCAGCTCGGGGCCCTTGACGTTGAGGAAGTAGCTGCGCGCCGCGCCCGAGCCGTCCTCCACCTGCTCGCCGCGCGCCCGCGCCACGGTGTGCGCGAGGGAGTTGGCGACGGCCTTGGCGATGAGCGTCTTGCCGCACCCGGGCGGCCCGTACAGCAGCACGCCCTTGGGCGGGTGCAGGCCGTGCTCGCGGAACAGGTCGGGGTGCGTGAAGGGCAGCTCGACGGCGTCGCGGATCTGCTCGATCTGCGGGCCGAGACCGCCGATGTCCTCGTACTCGATGTCCGGGACCTCTTCGAGGACGAGCTCCTCGACCTCGGACTTCGGGATGACCTCGAACACGAAGCCGCTGCGCGTGTCGATGGTGAGCGAGTCGCCGACGCGGAGCGTCGTGCGCGCGACCGACCCGGCGAGCCGCACGACCCGCTCCTCGTCGGCCCGGCCGACGACGAGCACGCGGTCGGCGTCGAGGATCTCCTTGACCGTGACGATCTCGCCCGTGCGCTCGTAGCCGCCCGCGGCGACGACGGTCATCGCCTCGTTGAGCTTGACCTCCTGCCCTGGGCGCAGGCGCTGGACGTCGAGGCTGGGGCTCGCGCCGACGTGCATCTTGCGCCCGGCGGCGGACACGTCGACCGACCCGTCCGGGTGCGCGGCGAGGAACACCGCGTACGTCCCCGGGGGCTTGGCGAGGTCGTCGATCTGCCGCTTGAGGTCGAGGATCTGGTCCCGGGCCGCGCGCAGCGCCTCGGCGAGCCTCTCGTTCTTCGCGGACAGCAGCGCGAGCTCGCGCGCGCCGTCCTGCGGGGCCTGGTCGCTACGGCCGAATGTCTCGCTCATCGGGTGTCCCTCTCGCCGCCGGCTCGCCCGACCACGGGTGGACGGCGGACGACGGGCTTCGCGAGGCGCCCGTGCCGACCATCGTCCGGCGGTCGGGTGTAGACCTTAGGCACAAGTCTCGCCCGTGCACACGGACGACACCCAGGGTGAGACGGCGGCGCCTCGATCGTTACCGGACCGTCACGCGCCCGACACGTCGGGCGCCCCGCCGGGCTCGCTCGCGCCCTGCTGCACGCCGTGCTCCGCGCCCGGACCGGTCGTCTGCTCGGGGCCCTGGCCGACGTCGCGCCGCACGCGCCGGATCTTCTTCTCGGAGACCGGGCGCTCGCCCAGCTCCTCGGGCGACCACTGCTCAGCGTCGGTCGGGTACGCGCCCTTGGCCGGGCGGCGCTTGCGCTCGGGCGGCGCGACGCCGTCCGCGAGGCGCCGTGCGGTGAGCAGGAACCCGGTGTGCCCGATCATGCGGTGCTGCGGCCGCACCGCGAGGCCCTCGAGGTGCCAGCCGCGCACCATCGACTCCCACGCGACGGGCTCCGCGTAGCGGCCGTCGGCCCGCAGGTCCTCCGCGAGGCGCGAGAGCTGGGTCGTCGTGGCGACGTAGCACACGAGGACGCCGCCCGGCACGAGCGCCCGCGCGACGACGTCGAGGTTCTCCCAGGGCGCGAGCATGTCGAGCACGACGCGGTCGACCGTGCCGTCCTCGGCGACGGTCGGGAGCACGTCGGCGAGGTCGCCCACGGAGAGCGTCCAGGCCGGGTGCTCACCACCGAAGAACGTCTCGACGTTGCCGCGCGCGATCGCGGCGAAGTCCTCGCGCCGCTCGATCGAGTGGAGCTCGCCCGCGTCGCCGACGGCGCGCAGCAGCGACATCGTCAGCGCGCCCGACCCGACGCCGGCCTCGACGACGCGCGCGCCCGGGAAGATGTCCGCCATCGCGACGATCTGGCCGGCGTCCTTCGGGTAGACGACCGCCGCGCCGCGGGGCATCGAGAGCACGTAGTCCGCGAGGAGCGGGCGCATCGCGAGGTACTCGATCTCGGCGGTGTTGCGCACGACGCTGCCCTCGGGGCGGCCGATGAGGTCGTCGTGCCGCAGGTAGCCCTTGTGCGTGTGGAACGTCGCGCCCGGCGCGAGCGTGATGGTGTGCAGGCGACCGCGCGGGTCCGTGAGCTGGACCTTGTCCCCCACGCGGAGCGGGCCGCGGCGCTCGTCCGCGCCCGTCGCGCCGGGGCGGTCGGACGCGCCGTGCGCGGGGGCGGCTGCGGCGTCCCCACCGGGCTGCGGGGTCGGGTGGCCGGGGGTGGTGGCGGGCTCGGAGGTCACGGGCGACCATCCTACGGGCCGCCCGCCCAGCGCCCGACGCCGGCCGGTCGCGCGCGCGGACGACGCGCCGGTCACCGCCCGCGCCGGGCGTCCCGCAGCGCCGCGACGACCCGGGCGACCTCGAGCGCGCCGACGACGCGGCCGTCGTCGGTCACGACGACGACCGCCGCGTCCCGCCCGACGCGCGAGAGCTCGGCGAGCATGTCCTGCCCCGCACTGCGGGCGTCGATCGTCGCGGCCCCGGGCAGGGGCACGGCGACGGCGCCGACCGGGGTCGTCTCGGCGGCGTCGGGCGGCACGGCCGCGGCCGCGGCGGGGTCCACGTACCCGAGGGGCCGGCCTGCGCCGTCCACCAGGACGGCCACCACGTGCGGGCCGCCCGCGAGCGCCACCGAGCGCCCGACCGCGCCGACCGTCGCCGTGGACGGCACGGCGACCGCGGGGCGCGCGAGGCTGCGGACGGTGAGCCCGGACACCGCCTCGCGGGTGCGCCCGACGGTGATGGCCTGCCCCGCGCCGCTCCACAGGAACGCCCCGATGAGCGCCGCCCAGGCGACGGTCCACAGGTCCGGCCGTCCGCCGTAGGTCAGCGGCCACACGAGCGCCCACGCGACGACCCCGACGGCGACCGCGCGCCCGACCCATCCCGCTGCGACCGTGCCCTTCGTCCGCGACCCCGTCGCGGCCCACACGGCGGACTCGAGGATCTGGCCGCCGTCGAGCGGGAGGCCGGGCAGGAGGTTGAAGAACCCGACGAACGCGTTGGAGAACGCAGCCGCGTACAGCAGGAGGGCGGGCACGGAGAAGGTCGGCTGCGCCTGGAAGGTCACCCAGAACACGACCGCGAGCGCCAGGTTGGTCAGCGGGCCGACGACCGAGATGAGGAAGCCGTCGAGCGGGCGCGCCGACGTCCCGGAGTACGCCGTGTGGCCGCCCCAGAGCGTCACCGCGAGCTCGGTCACGTGCTGGCCCCGGGCGCGCGCGACGAGCGCGTGCGCGACCTCGTGCAGGAAGACGGACGCGAACAGCAGCAGCACGAACGCGAACGACACGAGGTAGATCTCGGGGCCGAGGTGCGGGGCGAGCCGCTGCACCGTCGGCGCGAACAGGATCGTGAGGATCGCCGCGGCGAGGAACCACGACGGTGTGAGGATCACCGGTGCGCCGACGACGCGGCCGATCACCCAGCCCTTCGTGCGCGGGCCTGCCGGTGCGGGCGTGCGGGGTGCTCGAGGTTCGGGTCCGTCCACCCTGAGAGCCTATGCGCTCGGCGGCTCCGTCCCGACGGCCCGCGCACCGCCGGGCAGGCCGTCCGGGCGCCTCAGGCGGCGTCGTCCTCCATGAGGTCGACGACGTCGCCCGCGACGAGCCGCGACAGGAGCGCGACGTCGACGAGCTCGAGCGACGGCGTCCGGCTCAGGCCCGGCGCCGGGAGCACCGGGACCACGGCCTCGACGCCCAGCGTCGCGGCCCCCGCGGCGCGGGCCGAGGCGATGCCCGCGGGCGAGTCCTCGATCGCGACGCAGCGCGTGACGTCGACGCCCAGGCGCTGCGCGGCGAGGAGGTAGGGCTCCGGGTCGGGCTTGCCGCACTCGACCTCGTCGCCGCAGACCAGCACCTGGAACGCGTCCGGCGGCGCCATCTCGGCGACGGGCTGGGCGAGCTCGCGGTAGGACATCGTGACGAGCGCGCACGGCACGCCCGCCTCGCGCAGCGCCGTGAGGAGCTCGCGCGCGCCGGGCTGCCACGGCACCTCGACCCGCACCTGCTCGATCACGCGCCCGATGAGGAACGCGACGATCTCGTCCACCGGCAGGTCGACGCCGCCGCGCTCGCGCAGGATGCGCGCCGACCCGCGCAGCGGGTTCCCGACGAGCGACATCGCGTCCTCGTGCGTCCACGTGCCGCCGTGCGCGGAGACGAGCTCGTGCTCCGCCGCGATCCAGTAGGGCTCGGTGTCGACGAGCGTCCCGTCCATGTCCCACAAAGTTGCCTCGGGCAACGGGAGGTCTTCGGAGAGTCCATTAGGGCACTGACCTGCGGAAATACCGGCGGTACGAGAGGACAAGAGTGATCTCCATCAGTGGTGATGCAACGATCCATGCAACATCCGACCCTAACCGCGTTGAGCTACATAGAGGGACGCGGAGCGCGCGACCTCGCCGCCCCGCACATCTACGGGACGTAAACCCCACACCATCCCGGCCCTCCCTCCCCAGTCCCCCAGCCATCTCCCTGGGGGGTCTGGGATGACCCGCCGCAGCAAGGGGGACGGCTCCATCAGCTCGTACCGCCTGGCCAACGGAGGGATCCGTTGGCGCTGCCAGTGGTACGAGCCGAAGGACCCCGTGAACCCCCACCTCGGGAAGCGCCTAGTCGGCAAGGGCGGCTTCGCGTCTCAGGCTGAGGCCCGCGTTGCGCTCCTCAAGCACTTGGTGCTCGTCTCCGACGGCAGGACGACGACCGCGCAGAGCCGTACGACCTTCGATTCCTACGCCCGTCGGTGGCTTGCCGGCTACCACTTCCCGTCGCCCAACACCCGTGTCTACGTCCAGCGGGTCATCAACGCCGTGCAGCCACACATCGGCAACCTCCAGATTAGCCAGGTCCTCCCCTCGGACCTCGCGGCGTGCTACCGCGCGCTGGAAAACGGCACGGGTCGCGGGGCGATCGCCAAGAGCACGGGCGGCAAACTCGCGCCGTCCACGGTCGCCCGGTACAGCGGCTGGCTCGTGACCATCTTCGGAGCCGCAACCGACGACGGCCTGATCACACGCAACCCGGCGTCGAACCGGCGTTCGGGCCGACCTCGCGGCCCGCAGGCACGTCGCGTCAAGCCCTTCGCTGTCTGGAACGCGGACCAGATGATCTCGTTCTGCGACTGGGCGGTGCGAACGGATCAGCCGTGGGCGCGCGCCTGGTGGATCCTCGCGCTCACCGGACTGCGCTCGGGCGAGCTCCTCGGCCTCGAGTGGCAAGACGTCAACCTCACCACAGGCAGTCTCATGGTGAAGCAGGCGCTGCGGTACAACGAATCCCTACCCCATGGACAACGCATCGAGATCGGACCCACCAAGCACGGCCGCATCCGAACCGTCCAACTCGAGCTCACAGCGCGGAAGCACTTCGCCCTCCTCAAGCAGCAGCGGGACACCACCTCGACACTGATCGGTAGTGGGCACCACAACCTCGTCTTCCCGCCTCGCAACGGCCGCTCACCCAGCCAGTCCGCACTGCTCTCCGCGTTCAAGCGCGCCCAGGCAGGCTACCGAACCGCACACCCCAACATCCCACTACCGAACCTCACCGTCCACGACCTCCGACACACCCATGCTTCACTTCTCCTCGCGGCAGGGGTCGACATCAAAGTCATCCAGGAGCGCCTCGGACACTCCAGCGCCTCGACCACCCTGGGCACCTACGCGCACCTCATGCCCGACGCGCACCAAGGAGCCGCAAGCCGACTCCAGAACCTCCTCGCCGGAGGCAACTAACACTTCGACCCGGCCAGCTTCTCGCTTCCGATTCGGCGTTGAGTCGGAACCGCGCCCCATGGGGGTCCAAGTCCCCCTCCGGACACCGTAGAAACGGCCTCTGACCTGCGAAAACGCAGTGCAGAGGCCGTTCTCGTGTGTCCACCCGGTGCGCCTCTCGTGTGCCCACCGACGTCAGTTCTTCCCACCCAGCCCTCTGACCTGGGTGTTCGCACCAGCAATGCGCGTTCCGGAGGGAACCTCGCGGGCACACGGTGTGCGATCCCGTCGATCGCATCATGGGCGGCGACGACCGTGAACCACACGAGAACCCATCATCGAGCTACGCCCTCGGTCTAACCCGCCCCTGGACACGGTTCGCATGGCGCGAATCAGCCACCCGCAGCCCCGGCCAACACCTCCTCGAGACCACGGCTTCACTCCCCCCACTCGCTCGTTGAGGAGATGCCCTTGCGACTTCTGGGTGCATCGAGCCAGATTGCGACCCACCTCACGGCTCACCCCCGGAGCGTGAGGAACGGCCCGAGTCATGAGTCTTGCGGCGCGGCACGCTCCGCCTCCGTGACGCGCCCAGAGGAAGTGGCGGAGCAGGCCATACGACCACGCGCGTCGTGTGCCATGAGCAGCGCCGATGTCGGCGACTGTCAGCGCATGCTGTCGAGGGCCGGAGGGGCCCGCAGGATCGAGGCACTTGCGGATGCACGGCACGGCCTGTCCCAGCAACGCGCCGATAGTCTCCCGTATGTCCGCTGTGTCCCTTTGGGTGGCAGCAGGGCTCGGCTCGTGATCCCGTACCGTTTGCGACGTGACCGACCCGAAGGTGAAGGAGGACCGCGACTCGTGGCGCCACGCCTGGCGTCCCTCGGTCGCGATTCCACTACTCGCCGTGCTCTTGACCGCCGTCGGAGTGGTGGTAAGCGTGAGGGCTCTCCGTGGGGACGAGTCAACGGGCCCGTCGTCCACCGCCCCATCGGCTTCGTCGCCGGGTCAGTCGGATGAGTTCCTGAGTTGCTGGGCGTACACGGGCGACGCTCCGACCCCCGAGCCACCTTGGAACTCAGAGGATTTCTCAGAGGTCGACTGTGTGAAGCCGCACCAGTTTGAGTCGGTCCCGAGGTCAGATGACACGCGCTGCGAAGACGCGGTGTACGAGGTCCTCGGCCTCAGTGAAATCGGGAGCTGGGGTCGGACCGTGACCGCTGATCTGGGTCCGACGGGTTGCGCCGTGGGGCGCACCGCGGACTCGGAGATCCAGACTGACACGTACCGGATTACGGCTGCGGACTCGGCAGTCGCCGCTTTCGGGTCGTGCATCGAGCCGGAGGACGTCGAGCGGTATCTCGACGGCTCTGCCCCTCAGGGTCGTGGCGTGCCCTGCTACACGGGCAGAGTGCTCACGCATAACGTCGTGGTGGGCGAAGGCCAGACTCCTGAAGAAGCTTGTGGCCTCGACGTGCCTGACGCCGGCGTGCGCGTGTCGACCTACGAGTACCCCGCTTCCCCGAGCGGACTCGTTGCGCGCTGTGCATACACCCTGCTCGGTGTGGGGAGCGAGTAGCCTCCGGCGTCGTCTCGACCGACTCGGTCGGGTTGGGCGCGCGGATGACGTCCACGCGGCCACCCTCCCGCGCACTCAGCCGACCAGGCACAGCGGCGCGCGCCGCTGCGGCGCGGCCGGCCGGGCCTCGTCCAGGGCGGCGTCGAGGAGCAGCCCGCCCGGCGTCGGGAGGGTGAGCGTCCACCGGTCCGTGAGCCCGTCGGGTCGTGCGGGCGACGGCGAGCTCGCACCGTCGGAGGTAGCCGCCCCCGGCGTCGGTGCCGGACCACCGATGCCCGACGACCTCGAGGCGCACTGCGGCGTGCTCCCACGCGCTCACGGCGACGATCCCGGAACCGCGTTCGCGCGCCCGGGCGAGCAACCGCCGGCGCCCCGACGTCGTGAGCCGGGATTCCGGCCCGACGACGACGTACGTCATGCCGTCCAGAAGCGCCGCGACGACGCCGGCAGGATCGTCCCCGGCGCGAGGAACGAGCGCGACGCGCTCGAGCGCCACTCCAGCGTCGGCGGCCGCGAGCATCCCGAGGTGGGGAGCCCCCACCACGGCGAGCCAGTCCGTAGTGCCCTGCGACGTCGCGAGCAGCGCGAGCAGGAGCGACGCCGAGCCCGCCACGACACTGGCCGCGCCGCGAGGTAGGCGGCCGTCGTCGAGGATCGCGCCGAGCGACCGCGAAGCGTCGTCGAGGTCGACGACGCCCGGCGTCGACGCGCGCACGCCCGTGCCAGCTCGGCGCGACGCAGGGTCGCGCGAGCCACCTCGAGCGGGTCGAGCGCGGTCGTCCACCCTTCCAGGCTACGAGCTTGTTCGAACTGATGTTCGAATCCGATTGTGTCGTGGGTACTCGTCGACGTCCGGCTCCGAGCGGCTGGCCGTCAGGTATCGAGACGGTCCCGATGCGCGACCACGCGGAAGAAGCGCCAGAGCTCGCGCGCCGCGGCGTGGCGATCGCGCGCCCGCCCGAGGGTATCCCGTGCGCGCGTGGATCACGCAGCGCCAGAGCGGCGAGGCCCGCGTCGACGGCGAGGCCGTCGCGTGGGCGCGCCGCCAGGTCCACGTGCGCTACCTCTTAACCGGCTATCGCCTGCGTTTGTGCAGGTCAGCGGGCTAGATGCGTCGCCAGGAGGTCTATCGCGGCAGGGGTGGGCTGTGCTACACCTGTGGCGCATGGACGCCATGGACGCCATGGACGCCATGGCCGCGTTGCGGCTGGAGCAGCGCGGTGAGAGCTGGGGTCTCGCGGGCGAGGGCGCGGACCCGTTCCGGCTCGTCGACGAGTATCTGAGTCACTTGCTGGATCGGCACTACTCGCGCGCGACGGTGCGGCCGTACGGGTACGACTTGCTGGCGTTCTGTCGGTGGCTCTCCGACGGGGATCTCGACCTGGCCGCGGTGACGACGCCCGATGTGCTGGACTTCTTGCGGGCGTGCCGTGAAGCGAGGGTGCCGGGTCGGCCGGGGCCGAACGTGGTCACGATGACGGGGCAACGGCTGGACCGGTACGCCGCGGCCACGATCAACCGGCGCCTGGCCGCGGTCTCGGGCATGTTCGCGTTCGCCGGGCTGCGCTCGCCGGGGCGGGCGAACCCGGTCCCGCGCGGCCGTGACGCCCGCTGGACCGCACCGGGCGAACGGACGGGCCTGCTCGCGCACAGGAGGCGCCGGCGGGCGCCTCGTTCGGCGCTGCGCTTGCGCCAACCGAAGCGGCTTCCCGCTTCACTGTCGCCGCAGGACGCGAAGGTGCTGGTCGGAAGCCTTCGCACCTGGCGCGACCGTACGATCGCGGGCCTGATGCTCTGGTGCGGGCTGCGGTCGGGCGAGGTCCTGTCCTTGAATGTCAAGGACGTCGACATCGGCGGCCGGTGGGTCACCGTGACGGGCAAGGGCTCCCGTCAGCGTCGTGTCCCGCTGGACGGGCACGTCGCCTCGGTGATCGACGCCTACCTGCTGGCGGAGCGCCCTGAGTCCGACAGCGACCGCCTGTTCCTCGTCGCCAAGGGGCCGAACCAAGGCCAAGGCCTGACCTTGGCCGGTCTGCGCACGATCTTCCGCTACCACCGCGAACTCACCGGCGTCGCCGGTGGGCATCCGCACGCCCTGCGCCACACCTTCGGCACCACCCTGGCCGAAGCCGGCGTCGACCTCGCCGTCATCCAGGCGCTGCTCGGTCACGCGCACGTCGAGACCACCGCCCGCTACGTCCATCTCGCCCCGGCCCACGTGAAAGCAGAGTTCGATGCCGCCTACGAACGCCTCCGCCCGCGCGACGCCTGACCACGCGCTCAGGGATCTGCTCGGTGACGACCTTCGGGACGCCTACCTCGCGCACCTCGCGGCGACCGGCCGCACCAGTGCGCACTTCAAGCGCGCGGCACGCAAGTTCTTCCAAACCTGGCCCGAACCACAAGCATGGGCGAGCCTGTCGCTGACAGACCGCCTCGCCGCTGACAAGGACACCCGCCCGGCTCTGACCTTCCTCATGCTCCACAACCGGCTGCACCCAGGATACGACTACCTGCTGGAACGGACCCTCACCCCGTTCTGGCGCGAGATCAACACGAGCCCGCTGCGCGGCGAGATCGACCGCTTCCTCGACGCCGCCGAGACGATCGGGTTCGCGGTCCGCACCCGCATCGCCACCGGGTCCCAGGTCCCGGCCCGGTTGCTGATCCAGACCGGCCGACGCCTCGAGGAACTCACCCTCGACGATCTCAACGAGTTCACCGCGGCCTGCTACGAACGCCGACAACGCACCGGCATCGTGCACGAGCACTACCTGTCCGCGATCAGCAACACCCACCGCGTGCTCTACCACCTCGGCGTCCTCGACACCCTGCCCACGCAGCCCGGACGCCCCGCCCAGGACCTCGACGACCGGCTCGCCGGCGTCACCGCGCCGATCCGGGCGGAGATGATCGCCTACCCGGAACGCAAGCGAGCTACGTGCAGCCCGCACCACGTCACGTCCATCGCGACGAAGCTCGACCAGTTCGGCACCTTCCTCACCGAGCTCGACCCCACCCTGACGACCCTCGGCGACCTGGACGGCCGCAACCACATCGAACCGTGGCTGGCCGCACTGACCCAGGCCGCAAGGATGCGCGACGGCGAGCCCCTCACTGCCGCGAACCGCAACCGTCGCGTGACCACGGTGGCCACGTTCCTGACTGACATCTCCGAATGGGTCTGGGATGCCGCGCCCTCGCGCAAGGTCTTGTTCCGCGAGGACATCCCCCGGCTCCCCAAGGTCTTGCCGCGCTACCTGCCCGTCGACGTCAACCGCCGCCTGACCGCCGCACTGACCGAGCACCCGGTGAACGAGCTCGCCGCTCTCGCGATCCGCCTCCAGCGCGCCTGCGGCCTACGGATCGGCGAGCTCCTCGACCTCGAGTTCGACTGCGTCCACGAGATCGATGGCAACGGCGCCTGGCTCAAGGTCCCCCTCGGGAAGCTGGACACCGAACGCATAGCCCCCCTCGACAACGAGACCCTCGTAGACCGCATCATCGAGGTCCGTTCGCACGGCCGCCCGATCCGCCACCCGCGCTACCGCCGCCCCGCGCAGTTCCTCCTCACCCACCACGGCCGCCGCATCAGCAACGCCGCGATCCGCGAGGAGCTCAACCGCGCCACCCGGGCCGCGGCCTGGAGCACGTCACCACCCACCAGCTGCGGCACACCTACGCCACCGCACTCGTCAACGCCGGCGTCTCCCTGCAATCCCTCATGGCCCTGCTCGGACACGCCAGCGCAGGCATGAGCCTGCGCTACGGACGCCTCTTCGACACCACCGTCCGTCGCGAGTACGACCGCGCGCTCGAGCTCGCGAAGACGCAGGCACCCAGCATTGTTGGCGGTCCTGAGTCGACGAGTGGACAACGAGTCCAGCTCCCGCTGGCCGACATCACCGGCGGCAAGGACTGGCGCACCACACCCCTGCTCAAGTCCCGCATGGCAGGCGGCTTCTGCCTCAGAACACCCGCGCAGGGCTCCTGCAGCTACGCCAACATCTGCGAGCACTGCCCCAGCTACCGCACCGAACCCTCGTCACTACCCATCCTCGCCGCCTAACGCGTCGACGCCCAAGCCCTCGCCCACGACGCCGAACAACGAGGCTGGATCAGCGAAGCCCAACGCCACCACCAACTCATCGAACGCCTCGACGCCCTCATCGCAGGCGCCAACGAAGCCAGTTGATGCCGGGAGTTTCGCGTTTCCAGACGCACACGGGGCCCGCGCCCAACTGGACGCGGACCCCGTGACACCTGGGTCGACGCGGCGAACGAGCAGCCGCGATGGGTCAGGACGTGTGAGGCTCCTGATGATGTGAGCGTCGGGTCCGCCCGAGAGCGATTCCTGCATAGAGAAGCGCAAGCACGGGACCGAGGACCGGAAGGACGACCGCCGCGAGGATCGCAGCCAGACCCAGTCGGAGGTCTCCACCGCGATGAATCGCGGCGAGGGAGAGGGCTATCGCGCAGATCGTCAGAGCGAAGACAGCGATCTCGATGCCGTTCAGACCAAACATGCTAGAGGCTCCACGTCTTGATGATCGTGCCGTTCCCGTTCACCCGCAGGCCCTGGATCCCATGCTGAGTGGGCTGCGCCGGACGCGTCAGCCACACCTCGGTGCGGCACGTGGCTGTTCCATCGGAGTTCAGGGACTGCGTGTTGATCTTGTCCCACTGGCGCAGCGGGACGTAATTCGTGATGACTCCGTAGCAGGAGCTGATCCTGGTGACGCGGCTACCGCTGTAGGAGTAGTTGATGTTGGTCTGCACCTGCGCGTAGGTGACGCCAAGAATCTTCCAGTTCTGGCGGTACCAGCTCGTACGCGTGCCCGTTGCAGCCGTCGTCACAGCCCGTGACGACACCGCAGACAGCTCCGGGGCGTACTCCTCAGTCACTTCGACCACCGAGTACTCGTCTTCGACGAGAGCCTCTGCGCCGGGGACACCGAAGTTCGGATCCTCCAGCACGGTGTTTACAACGGCCTTCTGGTCGTCTGTAAGGGCGTTCCACTTCGCGAGCTCACCGGCTGGCAGCGATTCAGCCGCCTGCTCCGCAAGGGTCGGCTCGCCCTCCGCAGCGCTCGCGAGCCCCGGGCTCACTGCCCCGAGCCCCAGCGCCAAGATGCCCACGAGCGACGCCCGAGCGATCTTTGTACCTCTCATGACAGACCTGCCCCCACTTCTTGCCCACCTGCTTGTGTGTCCCCGCCACCATGCCACAGCCGATCGTGGTGCACCAGGACGAGAACCTTGCGTGCCTCCCCAACCCGGATTAGCCGGGGAATACGTCTCGCGCGAGGGACGCGAGGGGTGGGCGTGGCTCTGGGCAGACGCCGTCGAGCGCCGCTGAGCCCAGACGCGACGAGCCCCGACCAACTCAGGGGGTAGCCGGTCGGGGCGTCGTCGTGCGGGAGCGTATCGGCCCCCACCGACAGCGAGCGCCGAGGGCGTAGCGTGTGCGCGTGCGATCCCAGTTCAGCCACCACTACGAGCGGCCCGACGACGACGAGGTCAACGCCGCCCTGCGTGAGGCGGCGGTCGTGCTGGACACCAACGTGCTGCTCGGGCTCTACCGCGTCTCCAAGGAGTTGCGCACGACACGACTCAAGGTGCTGGAGGCGATCGGCCCCCGGCTCTTCGTCCCCCATCAGGTGGGCGTCGAGTTCCACCGCAACCGTCGCGAGGTCGCGGCCGGGATCGGTACCGCGTACGAGACGGTCCGCGTCGCGGCGGTCGAGTTCCAGAAGGTCGCGAAGGCCTTCGGCGGGGGCGAGGGCCGCTACGACGAGACGACCACTCGCGTGAAGGAGCTCGTCAACCCTCTGGTCAAGCAGATCATCGACGGACTCGATGAGCTCGAGAAGGACGACCCGCACCGCATCGACCAGAGCGACGACCCCGTTCTCGCCCAGCTCGAAGCGCTGCTCGACGACGACCAGGTCGGCCGAGCCCCTCGGGCGAAGAAACTCGCGAAGCGTGCTCGCGACTTCGAGACGGTCCGCGTGCCTCTGCGCCTACCCCCGGGGTTCGACGACGCCCACAAGATCACTGGCCGTGGCGTGGCCGCCGCAGCGGGTGACTACCTGCTGTGGTGCGAGGTGCTCGCCTACGCCAGGAAGAACGGGACCGACGTCGTCCTCATCACCGACGACGCCAAGAGCGACTGGTGGCAGAAGGTCCCGGGCGGGCGCGACGTGCCGCACCCTGTGCTGGTGTCGGAGTTCCGGCGCGAGACAAGCCAGAGGTACTACCAGCTCTCCACGCGCGAGCTCTTGAGGAAGGCTGACGACGCCCTCGCCATCTCCGTCACGTCCCAGAACCTGGAGGAGGAGGACGAGCTTGCAGCGGCGGTCGAGGCCGAGCGGGCCATGGAGCAGCTCGCCAACTTCCGGAGCCGTCTCACCGTGTCCGCGGCAGCGTCCGCCGTCGAGAACGATCTCCGCCAGACCTTCGGCGACCCCTGGGAGCTCCCCGAGAGCGATCGGAAGCGCCTGATCGACGCAGCCAACCGTGCGATGGGGGTCGATCCTTCACTGAACTCGAGGCTCCACGAGATTGGCCATCTCATCGGCAGCCAGTACGCGCTGACCCCCGCGGCGGCGGCGGCGCTGGAGCGGCTGCGCCAAGCGATCAGCGTCGCTTACTCCGCGCGAGGCGCTTCGGAGCAAGAACCGCCGCCCGAAGAACTCGGCGACGAGGGCACAAGCTGAAGCGAGATCAGCCGCTGACAGGGCGACCCTCGTCGAGTTGTGTGGAGGCGACACCGGGCCCTCTCCCCCAGCCAAGGTGACTACCCAGGCTAGGACTGATCGCCCGCAGCGGAGGGATGCTCCTGGTCCAGCAAGCCGCAGTCTGTTCCTGGCGTGGGCACGACAACTCGTCCTGGGAGCAACAACTTGCCGCGCGCCCTGTGCTCAGTGGCCCGGCCGACGGCGTCGTCGTCCACACCACGACAGCCGTACGGCGGATCTGCTCCGCTGCGCCCGACCCGCCGGTGAGTGGATCGGCGTCGAGTGACACCACCAGCTGAGATCAAGGCCCCGGAAGACCCCTTCGGTGGAATGGGTCTCAGCCTGTCTGGGTCATCAAGGCCACGACGAGCAGGAGCGCGCCGCCGAGCACCCCTAGCCAGATCGACCATGCGACTCGCACATGTTTGGTCCAGGCGATCTGGGCCATGGTGACGATCTGGCGGCTGATCTGCGGCAGCGGGTCCTGGGTGCGGAGTCGGTGCGTGAGGTCGTCCGGATCGAGGAAGCGAGCGTGTCCGAAGTAGATGGCGTTGGTGTTCGCTCCCTGCCGCAGTCCTCGGCTACGAAGTCGTGGGCTGACGACATTGGCAGCGAGGCCGGCACCGGTGAGCAGGCTCGTGACGCACGCACCGTAGAGCACGTACTCGAGTGGGGAGCCCAGGTGGTTGAACAAGGTCACCACGACGACGAGAAGGGCGGAGTGGATCGTGAGAGCGAACGCAGCCTTTGCGTCGACCTTCCCCGTCCAGTCGCTCTGGGCGTCGTGGATCCGCCAGGCGGTGTCGAGCGCCTCCGGCTCCTGGCTTTTCGCTGGGCCGCTTGGTGTCTTGCGGCCCATCAGATGCCCCAGTAGGCGCTCGTGCCCCAGACGGTGTACTTCTTTCCTCCGACGTCGTGGAGGTAGCTCAGGCGCGACCAGATCTGCTGCAAGTTGTCGAACTTGAGGTGTTCCTCGCTCAGCTGCTCCTTGACGTTGTCGGTGATGAAGATGCTGTGGCCGGGTGCGCGGATGTCGCTGAGCTTGGCCGCTACGTTGGGTGAGGCGCCGATGGAGATCAGGTCGTTGTTGTCGCGGATACCGCCCCGGATGACGAGTGCTTCTCCGCTGTCGATGCCGATACCGTGCTGAATGTTGCAGAAGTCTGCACCGTCGCTGAACCCATCCCTAATGGCGGGGCGGATCACTTCGATCACCGCCCAGTTGATGGCGAGCGCAGCGCGCACCGCGCGGTCTTCCTTGTCGTTGCCCATAAAGATGGCCATGACCCGGTCGCCGTCGAAGCTGCGGATGTGACCGCCCTTGTGCCGCAGGATGCGGGTGGCGGTGTTCACGTAGGCCTTGACGATCTTCGCGGTCGCTTCTGGAAGGAGGCTCTGCGCAAGCTTGGACGAACCTGCCAGGTCGGCGTAGAGGTACACCGCGTCAAGACGCCGACCACCGTTGCGCAGCACGACATCCTCGGTCTTCGGCACGACCGTCCCGTCAGTGATGTTCCAGCTGGTGGAGAAGATCTGACTGACGCTGGTCTCGATGGTCGGGAACATCCCTCACCTCACGGTGCCGCTCTTCGGCGCCCGGTCGATAGTGGCCGCCGCCACCCGCAGCGCGGGTGCGTCGGCACCCTATGCCAGCAACAGCTCCCGATGGCACGCCGGAGCGGGTGAACTTCTGGAAGGCGTTGGAACCCTCACCGCCATGCCGCCCGGTCCAGCGTCCGCGCAGCTCCGCAGCTTCGCGCGGCTACCCGAGGACCCAGGCGAGACCGACGCAGGCGTTCATGACGGTGTGCGCCACGAAGGCCGGCCACAGCGACCTGGTCATCACGGCGGCGGTCCCGTAGAGCAGGCCGCTCGTGGTGGCCGTGACCGCGTTGAGCACCGACCAGTCGAGGTGTGCCAGACCGAAGTTGACGCTGCTGACGACGAGAGCGCCCACAACGAGTGCACGCCTGATGCCGGGCCGAGGCACCCACCAGGCCACCGCTGCTACGACCAGGAGGAGCGTGCCGCGGTGCCAGACCTCTTCCCAAGCTGGGGAGTAGATGGCGAGGTAGAGGACGGCGGCCCACGACGGCGCACCGGCGACGGCGTCGTTGCGGGCGTCCGGCGCGGCGGTGGCCGCGAGCGCCGGGACGGCGGTGAGCGCAAGGTTGGCGGCGAACGCCAGAAGGCCGGCCGCGAGGCCGACGGCGAGGAGCTGCACGGCGTGGCGGCGGTTCCGTGGTGTGAGCCCGAGGTGATCGGCGAAGAGTCCGATCCACACTCGGGTGCGTCGCCATGCGCGGGCGAAGTCGCCTCTGACGGAGGTGTGCCGGCGCAGTGTCACCAGCTCGATCACGACGAGCACCGCGACGAGGGCGAGTGCCACTGTCAGGGCGATGACCAGCAGCCCGCGGACGTCTTCGAACGGGACGATGCCGGGAAGGGTATTCGCGACGGTGATGCTCGTCGCGGCCGCGAGCAGGAACAGCGCGATGAAGAACACGAGCTCAGCGAAGGCGGCTTGGCCGAACGTGCTGAGGCGTCGCCAAGTCGCGTTCGGCCGGCGGAGGGTTGTGCTGGTGGTGGTCATGGTGCCCCCTGAAGTCATGCGCGGGATCGTCTCGTGCCCCACCCACACTCCGGCGAGGGTGGGGCACGAGGTGTTGCGTCAGTGCCAGTTGATGCGGTCGCGGTCGGCCTCGCGGCGGGGCTGGGCACAGGTCGCACCTGAGGTGGTCGTCGCCAGCGCCCGTCTCGCTCCAGTCGCTCGTCCCGTTGTAGACGGCCGTTACCCGTCCGCCGAGGTGCACGGTCGTGCGCCAGGTGCGTTCGTACCCCGTCTCGGTCAGGGTCCAGCGGTGGTGTCCGTCGCGGTGGCCAGGGCACGGCTCGTCGCCGAGCGCCTGGGCGGCGGTGTCGTCGCGCTCGTCGAGTAGCGCGAGGGCGTCGCCGAGGGCGTTGCGAACGTCTGTCGCGGTGCCGGTGAGGATGACGACGTCGTCGGAGCCGAAGACGGTGCCGAGTTCGTCGCTGACGTCGAGGTGGTCGTCGTCGCCGTCACCGTCGGTCGGCTCACCGTCCCAGCGTTGGCCCTGCTCGACGAGCGTGAGGCCCAGGGAGAAGTGCCCGGCCTCGATCCACTCCACGTGCGTGCTCATGCGGAGCGCTCGATGACGACGTCGTCGCCATGGCCGAGCGAGGCAGTCAGGCGGCGGCACTCGCACCTGAGCGCGCCCAGGCCAGCCGCCGCCCAGTCGGCGACGTCGTCGGCCGCGACGGGGCGCAGGCGTGCGCCTCCGGTCGTGGCGCCGGTGTGCTGCGCGGCCATGCCCGCACAGGCGGATCCCCCGCAGACCCAGCGGTCATGCGCGAGGTAGATCCGGTCGGGGTCGAGTACGGGCGTGGTGCGTCATGGCTCCTCCAGCGGGAGTCCGAGGCCGATGGTCAGCCGGCCGAGGTGGTTTGGTCCTCCTGACGCTACCCACACGAGCCCACGCTGGACGTACATCCTGACCCTGCACCCGGACCCCATGCCGTCGGCCGCCGTGCCGTCTCAATCTCGAGCGGCCGACACCCCCGCGGCTTCTGAGCCCTGCGAAACGCCTCTGATGACTTCACCCGGGTCGGCGTGCAGAGCAGGGCTGGACAAGGCCTATAGCCCCCAGAGTGCGCATCGATGCCCCCTACGGGACGAGAAGGGGAGAGGCCGCGAGCAAGGCGGGAACGACCGAGTTGGTTTCGATCCAGGTGCGCAGCTCGGGGTCGATGTGGCCGGCGACGTCGAGCAGCTGGTCGTGCAGCTGGTCGCAGGCCAGCGGCCAGATGCGGTGGTGGTGCCCGATCCGGTTACGCAGGTCGCGCAGGTCGCTGATCGGGTCCGCGACGGTCTCCCTGGTGCGGTCGGGTGCGTGCGGAAACGCGTGCGCGAGGTCGGGCCACAGGTTGGTCCACCTCTTCGACACGAGCTGGTGCCACAGGCCGAACGACGTCTCGGAGAGGACCTGCCCGTGGGAGTGCGCCTTCATATTCTGGCGCACCCGGTCCCGGGCGGTCGCGATGTCCCGGTAGGGCTGGCGGTGCTTCTTCGGGTCCTGCAAGTTGCGGCCGAGCTCCCCGCGGGGGTCGTCCAGCCACGTGTTCGGCAGTCCTAGAGCGACGTGGCGGGCTTGCATGCGCGCGTCCAGTGCGTTGCGTAGCGCGACCTCCAGGTGGCCGAGGTCGACGAAGAACGCGGCGGCGAGCTGGGCGTTCCACCGGTACAGCTCCAGCGCCCGGGCCTTGTCGCCGGCGAACTGGCCGAGGTACTGACGCAGCCGAGGCTCACTGATGTGAGGCTCGAGAGCGTCGTAGGGGTCCTGCTTGCTCATGCCACCCGTTCCCACGTATCGTGTTTGCCAACACCCCGGAACCGTCCCTGTAACTCCCTCGGGAGTCGATCAAACGGCCGGGGTTTTGCTTTGCCTGGGGCACGATCGCAGAACCGCAGTCGTAGCGTCCAGCGCTGAGCTTCGATCAGCGTGGAGGGCGTGCCGAACGCCGTGATCCCAGCGGAAGCGGCCTCGCGCCGGGATCGACGAGCGCTTCTCTTCCGCGGTCCTTCTCGACGTACCTTTTCGGCCGCTCCCGCGGCTATGACAGCAGGCGTCGTCTCGCTCCATCACGCGCTGCGCGTCGTCCCCGCGAGGACCTAGACGAGCCAGGCGACGAGGGTGCGGCGGGTGATGCCTGCGCGGGCGGCGAGGTCAACCTTCGTGTGCAGCTGGGCGCGGTAGAGACCCCGGACGGCGGTGCGCAGCAGCGCACGTCGGTGTGCCTCGGCGTCGTCGGCGGCGCCGCTGGTGGGTGTGCCGTTGGCGGTGAGCTAGGGCGTGTTGCTATTCCGGTTATGCGGCGGGGGCAGGCTGGCTCGCCTCATCCGTGGACACGTCGCGCAACACGACGTGGGGCGGATCCCCGCCACGAGCGTCCGGCTGTTCCAGGCAGTTCAGTAGTGTGCGAGCACTTGCCGGACTGCGTGGCCGAGGCGCGAACGGACGTGGTCCAGCTCGTCTTCCTGGAGCGCGTAGTCGTTCCGGGCGCCATTCAGAACGCCAATCTCAAACCTGGCGAAACCCATCGCCCAGTCGTAGTCCAGATCGTTCAACGACGTCAGTGCGCCACTGCACGGAGTCACGACGTCGAGCTGGGCAAGGTCGTTCGCTCGCTCGTCCAGCATTTCGAAGACCCAGTCCAGGTCGACGCTGCAGCTGCATGCTGGGACTTTGCCTCGGACGTGTTCACGCCGGAGTCGATGAACCTCACCTGGTCGTAGAACTCGTGGCCCTCGGCGTCGGCAGAGCCGTTCGGCGCGGAGAACAAGCTCGCCACATAGGACGTCGCCGCCACGGCCGCTGCGCGTGTGGGTTGCCAGCTCACCTGCGTCGGGATCAGCCGGATGTAGTCATCGCTCACGCCATCAGGATGCCCGAGATGGACAACTGAGGTTCGCAGCTCATCATGGGGCCACTCCTGATCCTCGATCCGCCGAGGCCCGGGCTACCCCAGTCCCAGGCCGTGGTGGCCTAGCTTCAGGTGAGCCAGTGGAGGGTGGCGGCGAGGCACTGACCAGAGTGGTGATTGCGGGCGGTCTTGTCTGAGCGCATCGCGAGCCCGCGCCACTGCTTGAGCTTGTTGAAGCAGCGCTCGACGAGGTTGCGGCCCCGGTACCACTGCTGCTGTTCGTCGCTGAAGTCGATGGGCCGCCCGGGACGTTTGCGACGGTGGGCGATCTGGTCGTCGCGTTCCGGGATCGTCGCTGCGATGCCGCGCTCGCGCAGCCACGCCCTGTTCGCTCTGGACGGGTAGCCCTTGTCCGCCAGGAGACGGTCTGGGCGTTGACGTGGCCGGCCGGTCGCACCAGCCACGCAGATCTCGTCGAGCGTGGCGGTTAGCATCGTCGTGTCCGCCGCCTAACCACCGGTCAGAATGAACGCGAGTGCCCGGCCCTTGCCGTCCGAGACAAGGTGCGTCTTGGTCGTCAGACCGCCGCGGGAGCGGCTGATCGCGTGATCAGCGGGTTCATCGCCGAACTTCTTGTAGTTCGATCGTGCCCCCCTGTGTCCCTGGGCAGGGTCGCGCCATGCTGGTAGACGCGCACGATCGTGGAGTCGATCGACGCGACCCAGTCAACATCGCCAGCCTGGTGGGCCATCGACTGGACAGCTTCGAGCACGCGGGCCCAGACTCCGGCCTTGGACCTCCGGTCGAAGTTCTTGTAGATCGTGTTCCAGTTCCCGAACCGGTCGGGCAGGTCTCGCCAGGGCGCCCCGGTGCGGAACCGCCACGCCGTCCCCTCCACCACAGTGCGCCGGTCGACCGGCGGACGGCCAGTGGCCTTCACGCCCGGGAACAATGGCCCCAGCACGGCCCACACCTCGTCCGAGATCACATCACGCGACACACCCAGAAGCCTGACCCTCGGGGCACCGGATCTGGTTTAGCAACACGCCCTAGGCGGAGCCCCGGCCGCGCCGGCCGTCAGCGACCTCGCCGGATCCGGACCGCTGCGGGAGCCTCTCGCCGGCGCGCGCGGCCGCGGTCGGTGTTCATGGGGTCGAGCGCTGCGGCGAGGTCGTCCATGACGCCGAGCACCCGGGTCACGCGTAGCAGGTTCTCGGTGCTGACGGACTCGCCCTGCTCGATGGCGCGGAGCGTGGCGACCGAGATGCCGGCGCGCTCGGCGGCCAGGGCCTGGGCGATGCCGTCGAGCTTGCGCCAGGTCTGCAGGTGCTCGCCGACCGCGCGCAACGACCTGGTTTCCGCGGTCGGTGTGCGAGAGACGGTCATGTTGATCTCGGCGCCCGTTTCCGGGACCAAGCAGCGACCGCCACATCGACACGATCGCGGACCGTTGGGAATGCCCCAAGATCGACGGGCACCTCGTCGGGTGCATACGTGTGACGGTTGGCGCCTGAGCCAGTCCCGCGGGCACTCGTGCGAAGGTTGCCCTGTGAGCAAACCGGCCGCCCCCGACGAGGTGCTCGCCGCGGCTGCCCGGGTCGTGGTGATGGGTGACGTGCACGGGGAGGCGATGGCGGTTATCACCGCGCTTCAGGCTGCGGCTCGAACCGGCGTCACCGTGATCCTCAGCGTCGGGGACTTCGGCATCGGTCCCTGGCCAGGGGAGCGCAAGTCGTTCACCAAGGCCATCGATCGCTGGCTGACTCGCCTTGGCCTGTGGTTGTTCGTGACGCCCGGCAACCACGAGAACTACGACCGGATCGATGCCGCACCGCGCGACGAGTCGGGCGCGATCTACCTCGGTTCGCAGCTGCGCGCACTCCCCCGAGGCCACCGCCTCACCGTCGGCGGGCGCACGGTCGGCTCCCTCGGCGGCGCGGTGAGCGTTGACGTCGGACCGCGCCGCCAGCCCGGTCGCACCTGGTGGCCGCAAGAGCGCATCCTCGACAGCGACATCGAGGCACTCGGCAGCGAGCCCCTGGACATCCTCATCACGCACGAGGTCCCCGCGGCAGTCCCGGTCGAATCTCAGCTCCAGGTCCCGCCCAAGATCGCCGCTTCCGCGCATCGGGGCCGCGAACTGCTCGACCGCGCCGTGGCGACCACCCGCCCGCAACTCGTCCTGTCCGGGCACTGGCACCAGCGCGTCACCCACACCCGCACCTGGGACGACGGCACCACGACCCGGTACGAGGTCCTGCCGGAGGAGAATCGCCGCTTCAACTCCGTCGTCCTCGACCTGACCGACCTCGAAGGAGAACTCGTAGACCTGCGCGAATGGAGCCGAAGCCTGCACCGGGCCGACCGCGACTCCGCCGACGTGAGCGAAGCCCGCTGATGGCCAGCCTGGCGAGGTGGGACTTCGAGCGGGACCGGTCCGACATCCCACAAGTGCTGGTGTCGACCGCCAGCGGCGCGCAGCACCTGATCGACACGACGGCCACTCCACCGACCGTCACCCGCGTGATGCCCGTGGATCGAGAGGTCGACTACCTGGAGGTCCCTGACCCAGACGGCTACCACTCCGGACGCACGGTGTTCCTCGGCGAACAGCTTCGAGCCGACGACGAGCCATGGGCTTTGGCTGCGCTCCGCGCCGACGGAGCACCGGCCATTCTCGCTGGGACAATCGGCTCGGTGACGGTCGGCGAGCCGATGACCATGATCCTGCGCGCCCTGGTAGATCGGGGCACCACCTGTCGCACCACCACCGCGGTGACCAGGATCGAGCCATGGCTCGGATCCGCTCCAGACGCGAACCCTTCAAGGAGCGAGACCGGCCCCGGTAGAGGCTCCCGACTCCGGTGCGCCGCACGGCATCGACACTCGGCCAGAACCCCGGCCGGGCCGCCCGGTCACCTCGTACGCGGAGGGTGCCGCCCGCCGCGTCCGCGACTCGGGCGCTTCGACCCCCCAGGCGCCTCCGCGCCCTGTGCGCGCCGCACATCCAGGTGGCGAGGCTCCCCGGCTGGTGTGCAAGCGAAGGGTCTAGGGAAGGCTACGGTGGAGGCGCGCCGACGACCTAGCGATGGTGGTCGTACCATGCGAGATGGCGTATGGGCGGGACCCGCGACAACTCGATGATCGAGTCGTTTCGGTCGACCATGCAGCGAGAGCTCCTGGACCGCCGCCAGTGGGAAACCCGACCGGAACTGGCCTCGGCGATCTTCGAGTGGATCGAGGGCTTCTACAACGCAGTACGCCGCCACTCCGGGCTCGGCTACCGCAGCCCACTGAATTCGAAGCCCTTCACACCGCCGCCTCCCCGAGCGGCATGATCAACCAACCCTGTCCGGAGAAGCGGGTCAGGCTCCCTGGACGCCCCGCACATCTACCGGGCATGAACATCACCACACCCCCGCCACGACCCTCCTCAGACCGACGCAAGAACCGGCCGAGCGCCCCTCCGAGCGGCGACATCCAGCCCAACGCAGTATGGAACGCGGAGCAAGTCCGCTCGTTCTGCACCTGGGCGCTCGACACCAGCCGACCCTGGGCTCTCGCCTGGTCGATCTTGGCGCGCACCGGACTGCGCTCGGGCGAACTCCTCGGCATGGAGTGGCACGACGTCGACCTCGACGCAGGCACCCTCACGATCAGGCAGGCACTGCACTACAGCAAGGCCGCCCCACACGGGCAGCGCCCCGGGTTCAAGCCGCCCAAGCACGACCACGTCCGCACCATCCTCCTCGACGCCACCACGCGCGAGCACTTCGCCGCCATCAAAGGGCAGCGCCTCGACTTCCCAGCGGCCCTCGGGACGGAACACCGCGACCTCGTCTTCCCGCCGGGCAACGGGCGCTCAGCCAGCCAGTCCGCGCTACTGTCCGCCTTTCGCCGCGACCAGGAGCTCTACAGCGCCGCGAACCCCGGCGCTGAACTCCCGGGGCTCACGGTCAAGGACCTGCGGCACACCCACGCCGCACTGCTCTTCGCCCTGGGCGCCGACCCCAGAGTCGTCCAGGAACGCCTCGGGCACTCCAGCCCAGATGTCACCTACACCACCTACGCGCACCTGATGATCGCCACGCGGCAAGGTGCAACGAAGTGGCCGGACTACCTCGGCGAGGCCGTGTGACCTAGGCGGGCACTTTCCGATCCGTCAGGGGTGCTGTTGACCCGCGACTCCCCGCACCGGTAAGCCAGACCGTTGTTCCAACCCTAGCCATCAAGACCGCGTCGCAGAGACCCCCTGGACTAGAGCGATCAGGGGGTCTCTGCGCTGCCGCGGGGGCGCGTCGGTACTCCAGGGAACGGCCAGGTCCTCGTCGACGCCTCGGCACGAAGCGGGACCTCCAGGCCCATCTGGGGACGTCTCGGCGCATTCAGCCGGCGAGCGCCATGCATCACGCGATGAATCACCTCCCCGCCTTTCGGCCCGTTTTCGGGGCCTAGTCGCCGAGTTCAATGCGTCGAAAAGCGCGTCATTCCGCCAGTTACGGCTCTCAGCAAGCGTCCGTTGATTTCATGTCCCACAGGACGGCCTCGGGCAACGCGGGGACCTCGGGACGCCCGGCAGAGCGCTGACCTGCGGACGTGCTGTCAGGACGAGAAGGCAAAGCGGTCTCCATCAACGGTCATGCGACGAACCCCTGCACCCTCGACCCTAACCGGGCGGCTCCGCTGCGGGCGCGCGCAGCCGTTCTCGGCGTGCGGTGGCGCGCGACGGCTTCTGGCGACGCCGCTCCCGAACCCGCGCGCCGGTCGACAGAAGCGTGCGGCTTCCCTAGGCTGCTGAGCACCCGCCACGGCCGTCGGGCCCGACGAAGGAGTCGCCATGTCCGCACCCCCCGTCCGCCGCCCGCTCGCGCTCGCCCTCGCCGGGGTGCTCGTGCTCGCCGGGACCGCGCTCCCCGCGAACGCCGCCGTCCCCGACCCCGTGGTGACCGGCCCGGTGCCCACGACGACGGCGCCCGGCGACCCTGCCCACGGGTACCCCTTCCTCGCGACCGACTACGACCTGGCCGCGCGCGGCTACGTCGAGGAGGAGTTCTTCGTCGAGGGCGAGGCGACCCGCTACCAGGCGGACGGCGTGACGGACGCGACGGTCCTCAGCACCGGGCACGCGTTCCGCACGCGCGTCGTGGTGCGCCGGCCCATCGACCCCGCGACGTTCAACGGCACGGTGATCGCCGAGTGGTACAACGTCTCGAACCAGTGGGACCAGGAGGTCGACTGGTTCCAGACGCACGAGCACCTGGTGCGCGAGGGCTACGCGTGGGTCGGGGTGTCGGCGCAGCGGGCGGGCGTGCACTCGCCCACCGGCCTGCGGGCCTGGAGCCCCGAGCGCTACGGCACGCTCGACCTCACCGACGGCGGCACCGTGACCGACGACACCCTCTCGTGGGACGTCTTCAGCCAGGCCGTGGCCGCGGTGCGCGACCCCGCGGGCACGGCGCCGCTCGGTCCGCTCGAGGCGGAGCGCGTCGTCGCGACCGGGCACTCGCAGTCGGCGGGGCGGCTGTGGTCGTACGTGAACTCGGTCGACCCGCTCGCGGGGGTCGTCGACGCCGTCGTGCTACACGGCGGGGGCGGGCTGCTGCGCGACGGCCTCGAGACCCCGGTGTTCAAGATCAACAGCGAGACCGACGTCGCGATCGACCTCCTCGGGGCGGCGCAGCGCCAGCCCGACACCGACCTGCGGCGCACGTGGGAGGTCGCGGGCGCGTCGCACGGCGACTGGAAGCTCATCACCGACTACGGGCGGCTGCGGATCCGCGACGTCGGCTCCGCGCCCGGCGGCTACCCCGGGACGCCGCAGACGTGCGAGGAGCCGTCCGGCTCCCGCGTGCCCCAGCACCTGGTCCAGGCGTCGGTGTACGACCACGTGGCCGCGTGGGTCGCGGACGGGACCACCCCGCCGTCGGCGGCCCCCATCACGCTGTCCGACCAGGCGCCGCGCCAGGTGGTGCGCGACGAGCGCGGCTTGGGCCTGGGCGGCGTCCGGCTCGCGCAGCAGGACGTCCCGACGCGGATCAACTCCGGCGCCAACGCCGGGCCCGGGTTCTGCTTCCTCGACGGCGGCTCGCGCCCGGTGGACGACGCCACGCTCGCGGCCTGGTACCCGGACGCCGAGGACTACCGCGACGCCGTCGTCGCGTCGACCCGTGCCGCGGTGGAGGCGGGCTTCGTGGGTGCCGACGTCGCGGCCGACCCCTCCTGGTACACCGACGTCGTCGACCTCGTCGACGAGCGCGTCGCCGCGGGCACGGTCGAGCCGGAGGCCGGGGCGCAGGTCCAGGTCCCGATGCGGCGCGCGCTCGAGGCCGCGGACCGGCGTGACTGGGACGCGGCGCAGACCCTGGTCCAGGAGGCGCTCGCTCTCGGCTCCACGGCGATCGAGGACGCCGGCGCGTCGGCGAGCGTCGTGCGCTCGACCACGGCCGTGCTCGGCGTCCTCGCGCTGTCCGCCGCCCTCGACGGCCCCGACGTCTCCGCGACCGCCGTCCCGCGGTGCCTGGCCGGGCGGGCGTACGTCGCGGTCCGCGCGACGAACGACGGCGCGGTGCCCACGGACGTCACGCTGAGCACGCCGTTCGGCGAGCGCACCGTGGTGGGCGTCGCGCCCGGCGCGTCCGCGTACCAGTCGTTCTCGGCGCGCTCGGACACGCTCGACGCGGGCAGCGCGCGGGTGACGGCCACGGGAGACGGGCGGTCGTCGTCGGACGACATCGCCTACCCGGCGCTCGACTGCGGCTGAGGCGGCTACGCCGGGCGCGAACCCGCCCCGACGCCGCCGGGCCCGGCCGCATAGGCTGGGGTGATGACCGAGAACGCGACCGAGGGCACCCGCCAGACCGTGATGATCGCGGCGTTCGAGGGCTGGAACGACGCCGGGAGCGCCGCCACGGCCGCCCTCCAGCACCTGCACGAGGTGTGGGGCGCCGAGGACGTCGACGAGCTGGACCCGGAGGAGTACCACGACTTCCAGGTGAACCGCCCGGTCGTCACGACCGACGACGACGGCCGCCGCGAGATCACGTGGCCCACGACGACGATCGCGTCGGCGGTCCTGTCGCCGACGGGTCGCCGCGTGGTGCTCGTGCACGGCATCGAGCCGTCCATGCGCTGGCGCCGGTACTGCCGCGAGCTCCTCGACGTCGCGGAGGAGCACGGCGTGCGCACGGTCGTGACGCTCGGCGCGCTGCTCGCGGACGTGCCGCACACGCGGCCCATCCCCATGACGGCGACGTCGGAGAGCGTGGGCCTGCAGGCCGTGCTCGACGTCGAGCCGAGCACGTACGAGGGGCCGACGGGCATCGTCGGCGTCCTCCAGCACGCCGCGGCGGAGCGCGGGATGCAGTCGGTGTCGCTCTGGGCGGCCGTGCCGCACTACGTGGCGCACCCGCCGTCGCCCAAGGCGACGCTCGCGATCCTCGCGCGCATCGAGGAGCTGCTGTCCGAGCCGATCCCGCTGGGCGACCTGCCGGAGGACGCCGAGGCGTGGCAGCACGGCGTGGACGAGCTCGCCGCGGAGGACGCGGAGATCGCGGAGTACGTCCAGCAGCTCGAGGAGGCGAAGGACACGGCCGAGCTCCCCGAGGCGAGCGGGGAGGCCATCGCGCGCGAGTTCGAGCGCTACCTGCGCCGCCGCGACCGCGGCAACCCGGGCAAGGGCCCGACCGTCTGACGCACGGCCCGCCTGGCGGGCGGCGGTGCCAGCGCGGGGCGGCTCGTCAGAGCCGGACGCCCAGCAGGGCGTTCACCGCGCGCGCGACGACGCCCGGGGCGCCCTCCTCGTCGCGCGACGTGTCACGACCGGGCCGCAGCGACTCCGCGGCCCAGGCGTCCACGGCGGCGAGCGCCGTCGGGGCGTCGAGGTCGTCGGCGAGCGCGGCGCGCACGGCCGCGAGCGTCGCGGTCGCGTCCGGGCCACCGTTGCCGGACACGGCGTCGCGCCACGTCTCGAGACGTCGCACGCCCGCGGGCAGGTCGTCGTCGGTCCACTCCCACTCGCCGCGGTAGTGGTGCGCGAGCAGCGCGAGGCGGATCGCCATCGGGTCGACGCCCGTGGCCCGCAGGTTCGACACGAGCACGAGGTTGCCGCGCGACTTGCTCATCTTCTCGCCCTCGTACGCGACGAGTCCGGCGTGCACGTGCGCGCGGGGCGCACCGCCGCCTGCGAGCATGCGGTCGTGCGACGACGACATCTCGTGGTGCGGGAACAGCAGGTCCGCTCCCCCGCCCTGCACGTCGAACGGCAGGCCGAGCCCGTCGCGCGAGATGACGGCGCACTCCACGTGCCAGCCGGGGCGGCCGGTGCCGAGCGCGCCGCCGTCCCACGCAGGCTCGCCCGGGCGCTCGCGGCGCCACAGCAGCGGGTCGAGCGCGTCCTTCTTGCCCTCGCGGTCGGGGTCGCCGCCGCGCTCGGCGAAGAGGTGCTCCATGACGTCGCGCGCGAGGCGTGAGACCGAGCCGAACGCGCGGTCGGCAGAGAGGTCGGCGTAGACGTCGCCCAGCCCGGGGTCCGTGCCGCCGGCGCCGGGCTCGACCGGGACGCGGTACGCGAGGCCCGCGTCGAGGAGCTGGGTCACCGCGTCCACGACGGCGGGGATCGTCTCCACCGCGCCCTCGTAGACGTCGGGCGGGACGACGCCGAGCGCCGTCATGTCCTCGGCGAACAGCGCGGTCTGCTCGACGGCGAGCGCGCGCCAGTCGACGCCGGTCGCGGCGGCACGCTCCAGCAGCGGGTCGTCGACGTCGGTGACGTTCGACGCGTAGCGCACGCGGTGCCCGGCGTCCGTCCACGCGCGCACGAGCAGGTCGAACGCGACGTAGGTGGCCGCGTGGCCGATGTGCGTCGCGTCGTAGGGCGTGATGCCGCACACGTACAGGGTGGCGTCCTCGCCCGCGGCGGCGACGACGAGCTCACGGGTCGACGAGTCGTGCACCCGGACCGGGAGGCCTCGTCCGGGGAGCTCGGGGATCTGCGGGGCGGGCCAGCTGTGCACGCGTCAACCTTAGCCGCCGGGGCGCCGCCGTCGGACCGCCGTCCGGCACGCGAGCGACGCGCGGAGCCGCGCCCGACGGCGACCGGGCAGGTCCGTGCGGGGCGCGGGACAATGCGGACGTGACGAACCCCACCGAGCCGCGGACGGGGACCCCGCCCGACGGCGCACCCGCCCCTGCGCCCCGACGACCGACCGTGCGCGCCGTCGCGGCGTGGACGGTCGAGCCCGGCGCCGACGGAGTGCACCCGGCCGATCCCGACACCTTGGACACGCCCGGCGACCGGCACGCCGCCCGCGCCACGGTGACCTGGGCGCGTCTGGAGGACCTCGACGCGGTGCTCGACGCGGCGGCCCAGGTCACGACCGGGGTGGGCCCGACCCGGCAGGACGTCGCGCGGCACAACCGCCACCCCCTGGCGCACGTGCGCCGCGTCGCGGCGGACTGGCTCCTCCTGGTGACGCCGACGGCATGGTTCACCGAGTCGGACCGCCAGGTGCACACGGGCCAGTTCGCCGCGCTGCTGGGGCCGGGCCTCGTCCTCACCGCCGAGGAGGGCGACGCGGACGTGCACGCGATCATGCTCGACAAGGTCGCCGCGCCCGGCGACCCCCACGGCTCGCCGGTCCAGCGGATCGTCTCCGCGGCGGTCCTCGCCATCGTCGGCGGCGCCTCGCAGGTCGAGCTGGGCCTGGGCGACGCCGTCGCCGACACCGAGCGCGTGGTGTTCGACCAGCAGCGCGAGGACCCGGTCGAGCGCATCTACGACCTCAAGCGCGAGATCACCGAGGCGCGGCGCGCCCTCATGCCCGTCACGGCGGAGCTGCCCGAGCTGCTCGACCCGGACGTCCCTGACCACCTCGGGGTGAACCGGCGCATGCTCGAGCGCGTCGTGACGACGGTCGAACGGATCGACCGGCACCTCGACGCGCACGACGACCTGCTCTCGGACATGCTCCAGGTCCACATGACCCAGGTCTCGGTGCGGCAGAACGAGGACATGCGCAAGATCTCGGCGTGGGCGGCGATCCTCGTGTACCCGACGATCGTCGCGGGCGTGTACGGCATGAACTTCCGCAACATGCCGGAGCTGCACTGGGCGTTCGGCTACCCCTTCGCGCTCGCCCTCATGGCGGGCGGCTGCGTCGTGCTCTACCGCGTCTTCAAGCGCGTCGGCTGGCTCTGACCGCGGCGCGAGAGGCTCACGGCGTCGAGACGGCCGTCCCGCCCGGCTCCAGCACGCCCACGAGCAGGAGCAGCACGACGAGCGCCGCGAGCACGAGGCGGTAGACCACGAACGGCGTGTAGCTGAAGGTCGAGACGATCTTGAGGAACGCGATGATGACGAAGTACCCGACGACGAACGCGACGAGCGTCGCGATGAGGGTCGCCCCGGCGCCGGGGGCCCCGGGGGCCGGCTCGTCCGCAGACTTGAAGAGCTGGTAGAAGCCCGAGCCCATGACGGCCGGGATCGCGAGGAGGAACGAGTAGCGCGCCGCCGCCTCGCGCGTGAAGCCCATGAGCAGGCCGGCGGTGATCGTGCCGCCCGAGCGCGAGACGCCGGGGACGAGCGCGAGCGCCTGCGCGAACCCGAACGCGACCGCCTGCCCGGCCGAGAGCTCGCGCAGCGTGCGGCGCTTGGCGCCGACCCGGTCGGCCCAGCCGAGCAGGAGCGCGAACACCGCGAGCATGAGCGCCGTCAGGTAGAGGTTGCGGAACGTGTTCTCGATCGCGTCCTGGAACAGCAGGCCGAGCAGCACGATGGGCACCGAGCCGAGCGCGATGTACCAGGCCATCGCGGCGTCGTGGTCGTGCCGGCCGAGCCGCGCCCGCCAGTCCGTGCCGTGGTCGCCGCGCACGGAGCGCCACCACGCGGCGCAGATGCGCGCGATGTCCCGCCGGAAGTACAGCAGCACCGCCGTCTCGGTCCCGATCTGCGTGATCGCCGTGAAGGCGGCACCCGGGTCCTGCGACCCGATCAGCTCGCCGACGATGCGCAGGTGGGCGCTCGACGAGATCGGGAGGAACTCGGTCAGGCCCTGGACGAGGCCGAGGAGGACGGCTTCCCACGCGTTCACGAGCGGTCACGATACCCGCTCGGGGCGCCGCAGCCGCGCACGTGCAGGCCCGAGGACGAGCGGGTGAACCTGGGCGGACCCGACCCCCGACCGCGCGCCCCGACGGTCGCCCGCGGGCCCCCGCCGGTACCCTCGGCAACCATGGAGAACCGCCACCTCGGCAGCACCGGCCTGCGCGTGTCCGAGCTCGGGCTCGGCACCATGACGTGGGCCCGGGACACGGACGAGCTCGACGCGGCCGAGCAGCTGCGGGACTTCGTGGACGCCGGCGGCACCCTCGTGGACACGGCCGCCTCCTACGCCGACGGCGACGCCGAGTCGCTCCTGGGGTCGCTCCTCGGGGCGAAGGTCGACCGGCGCGACGTCCTGCTGTGCACCAAGGCGGGGGTGCGCCACACGCCGTCGGGCCCCGTTGTCGACGCGTCCCGCGGTGCGCTCCTCGACTCGCTCGACGACTCGCTCGCGCGCCTGGGCACCGACCACGTCGACCTGTTCCTCGTGCACGCGCCCGACCCGCGCACGCCGTTCACCGAGACGCTGTCGGCGCTGCGCCACGCGGTGACGTCCGGGCGCGCGCGCTACGTCGGGCTGTCCAACCACCCGGGGTGGGCGACGGCGCGGGCCGCGACCCTGCTCGGCGGGACCGACGACGTCGGCCTCGCCGCCGTCCAGCTCGAGTACTCGCTGCTCCAGCGCGGCGCCGAGCGCGAGGTCGTCCCGGCCGCCGAGTCGCTGGGCCTGGGCCTGCTCGCGTGGTCCCCGCTTGGGCGCGGCGTCCTCACGGGCAAGTACCGGCGCTCGCTGCCCGCCGACTCGCGGGGCGCGTCGCCGCACCTCGCCGGGTTCGTCGAGCCGTACCTCGACCAGGCGTCGTCGGGGATCGTCGAGGCCGTCGTGACCGCCGCGGAGGGCCTGGGCCGCGCGCCGCTCGACGTCGCGCTTTCCTGGCTCCTGGGGCGCCCCGCCGTCGCGAGCGCGGTCGTCGGTGCGCGCACCCCTGCGCAGCTGCGCACGTCGCTCGCCGCGACCGACCTCGTGCTGCCCGACGCCGTGCGCGCGGCGCTCGACGACGTGAGCGCGCTCGACGTCGGCTACCCCGAGCGGTGGTGACCCCGCCCCTCCCTCGGCGACCTCGGGCGGCTCAGCGCGCGCCGTCGGTCTCGAGCTCGCCGGAGAGGACGTCGTCGTCGAGCGTGTCGTCGAGGTCGTCGTCCTCCTCCGCGTCGTCGTCCTCGTCGTCCTCGTCGTCGTCCTCCTCCGCGAGGTAGAACGGCGTCGCCTCCCCGTGCACCTGTCCCAGCGCCTCGTCGTACACCTCGAAGGCGTCCCCGAGGACGTAGTAGGCGTCGTCGACCGCGGGGTCGTCCTCCCCGCGACGTGCGGCGACGGCGTTGTAGTGGGCTTCGAGCGCGGCGATGAACCGGTCGAGCGCGGCACGCGGGTCAGCGGTCATACCCTGACCGTAGCGCCGAGAGGGGCACAATGGCACTCGTTGGCCGGGTCGGTCCCACCACCCGGCCCGCGACCGAGACAGGCGAGAGAGGACGGTGGCACGTGGAGGAGAGGCCGACGTCACGCCGGAGGTCCGGATGGGCCGCGCACGGCGGGCAGTACGAGTACCGCGTCCTGACGATCGACCGCTCCACGAGCCGGTCGGACGCGAGCAGGCTCCTCACCGACGAGGCGGAGTACGGGCGCTGGGAGCTGGCCCGCACCCGGCTGTACGTCGGGGGCGAGCGCCGGGTCTGGCTGCGGCGCAAGATCATCCGGGTCAGCTCGACGCTGTGAGCACGATCCGGTGAGCGCGGCCTCATGAGAGCAGCCCGGTGAGAGCGGCCCGGTGAGCGGCGAGCACGAGGCGGCGCCGGCCGTCTTCACGAAGTCGCGCGCCGCGGCCCCGGCGGAGTTCTTCCGCTGCGAGGCCGCCGGGCTGGCGTGGCTCGCCGTCCCGGGCGGGCCGCGCGTCGCCCGCGTGCTCGACGTCGGCCCCGACCACCTCGACCTGGAGCGCGTGCCGACGACCGCGCCGACCCGCGAGGCGGCCCGGGCGTTCGGGCGGGCGCTCGCCGTCGTGCACGACGCCGGGGCGCCGGCCTGGGGCGCGGCCCCGCCCGGGTGGTCGGGCGAGGCGTTCTTCGGCCCGCTCGACGACCCGCTGCCGCTGCCCACGGGTGCGTGGCCGGACTGGCCGACCTTCTACGCCGAGGCGCGCCTCCTGCCGGTCGCGCGGCAGGGCCGCGACCGGGGTGCGCTCGACGCCGAGGACGCGCGGCTCCTCGACCGCCTCGCCGCGCGCCTGCCCGACCTCGCCCGCCCGGCGCTCGACGACGCGCCGGCGCGCGTGCACGGCGACCTCTGGTCGGGCAACGTGCTGTGGGCGCCAGGCCGGGGCGGCGGGCCGGACGACCGCACGGGCGGCTCGGCGGGCGCGGTCGAGGCGGTGCTCATCGACCCGGCCGCGCACGGCGGGCACCGCGAGGCCGACCTCGCGATGCTCGCGCTGTTCGGCGCGCCGTTCCTCGACGAGATCCTCGCCGCGTACGACGCCGCGCACCCGCTCGCGCGCGGGTGGCGCCACCGCGTCGCGCTGCACCAGGTGTACCCGGTCGCGGTGCACGCGGTGCTGTTCGGCGGCGGGTACCGCGCGCAGCTGCGCTCCTCCGTCCGGGCGCTGCTCGGCGAGACCTGACCGCGCGACGCCCTCCGGTCAGCAGGTGCGCAGGAGCCGGTCCAGGACGCGCACGCCGAACCGCAGCGAGTCGACGGGCACGCGCTCGTCGACGCCGTGGAACATGCCGGAGAAGTCGAGGTCGGCGGGCAGGCGCAGCGGCGCGAAGCCGTAGCCCGTGATCCCGAGCCGGGCGAGCGACTTGTTGTCCGTGCCGCCCGACAGCGTGTACGGCAGCACCGTCGCCTCGGGGTCCTCCGCGAGCAGCGAGTCCACCATGGCGTCCACCAGGTTGCCCTCGAACGGCACCTCGAGCGCGATGTCCCGGTGGATCTCCTCGACCCGCACGTGCTCGCCCGCGAGCGCACGGAGGGTCGCGAACCCGTCCTCCTCGTGGCCCGGCAGGAGGCGCGCGTCGATCGCCGCCTCGGCGCGGCCGGGGATGACGTTCGCCTTGTAGCCCGCGGAGAGCTGCGTCGGGTTCGACGTGTGCCGCACCGTGGCCCCGACGAACCGCGACGCCGGGCCCAGCGCGGCCACGAGGGCCTCGATCGACCGGGAGTCCTCGGGGTCGTAGCGCAGGCCCGTGAGGTCCGCGACGCCGCGCAGCAGCTTGTCGACCGTCGGCGTGAGCGTGTTCGGCCAGTGGTGCGTCCCGATGCGCGCCACCGCCTCGGCGAGCCGCGTCACCGCGTTGTCGTCGTTCACCTGCGACCCGTGCCCGGCGCGGCCCTCCGCGACGAGGCGCAGCCAGGCGATGCCCTTCTCCGCCGTCTGGAGCAGGTAGGCCCGCCGCCCCCCGACCTCGACCGAGAACCCGCCGACCTCGCTGATCGCCTCGGTCGCGCCCTCGAACAGCTCGGGCCGGTGGTCGACGGCGTAGCGCGCCCCGTAGGCGCCGCCCGCCTCCTCGTCCGCGAAGAACGCGACGACGACGTCGCGCGCGGGCTTGCGACCCTCGCGCACCATCTGGCGCACGACCGCGAGGACCATCGCGTCCATGTCCTTCATGTCGACGGCGCCGCGCCCCCACAGCAGGCCGTCGATCTCCTCGCCCGCGAACGGGTCCACCGACCAGTCCTCCGCCTGCGCGGGGACGACGTCGAGGTGCCCGTGGAGCACGAGCGCCGGTCGCGTCGGGTCCGCACCCTCGAGCCGCACGACGACGCTCGCCCGGCCGGGCTCCGACTCGAACAGCTCCGGCTCGAGCCCGACCTCGTGCAGCAGCCCCATGACGTACTCGGCGGCGGCCCGCTCCCCCGGGCCCGACCCGTCGCCGAAGTTCGACGTGTCGATGCGCAGCAGCTCGCGGCAGATCCGCACGACCTCGTCCTCGGCGCGGGGCACCGCGCCGGGGGTCGCGTCGGTCGCCGCGGGGGCGCTGGCCAGGGAGTCCGGGTGCGGGGCGGTCATGAGCGACACGCTACCCGCCGCCGTCGGGCGCGCGGACCGCCCCGCCCGACGTCCCGCATCCCGGACGCGCCGTCGCCCGCCGGCCACACGGTCACGGCTCGCGCCCCGGGGCGGACGGCGACCCCTGCGCGACCCAGGTGGGTCAGTGACCGCCGTGCGGGTCGGGGTCGAGGCGGCGGGGTCCCGTGCCGTCGCCGGGGAGCGCGTCGCGGTCGTGCTCGGGGTGGACGCCACCGCCGGGGGCGGCGATGCGCGAGGGCGCCTGCTCGCCCGGGGCGACGACGACGAGCTGGCCCATCATGCCGCGGTCCTCGTGCGTGAGCAGGTGGCAGTGGAACATGAAGGGGGTCGTCGGGTCGGTCGTGCCCTCGGCGGCGTCGAACCGCACGAGGAGGCGCGTCACGCGGCCCGGCTGGACGTAGACCGTGTCCTGCCAGCCGGCGAGGTCCGGCCCCGGCGGTTCGCCGGCGACGTCGAGGACGCGGAACCGGACGTCGTGCACGTGGAAGTTGTGAGGGGTGTCGTCGAGACCGGTGACCTCCCAGATCTCGGTCTCGCCGACGGTGACGACCTCGTCGATGCGGGACATGTCCATCGACCGCCCGTTGATCGCGGTCCCGGCGAGCTGGAAGCGGCGCGTGCGGACGGCGTCGGGCTCGTGGAGCTCGTCTGCGGGGTCGGTGGCCCCGAGCGCCTCGGGGACGGCCGGGCTCGGCGCGAGTGCGACGGCGGCGCGTAGCTCCAGCAGGTCGAAGGTGTCGTCGCCGCCCGAGAACCGCTCGAACAGCGGGTTCACGTCGAGCTCGGGCGGGAAGCTGCGCAGGACGGCGCGCTGCCCGGGCGTCATCGTCACGACGACCTCGGCGCGGTCGCCCGGAGAGAGCCGCACCCGCTCGACGGTCCGCGGTGCCGGGAGCAGGCCGCCGTCGGTGCCGACGAGCTGGACCGTCCCGCCGTCGGCGAGGCCGACGTCGTAGACGCGCGAGTCGGAGCCGTTGAGCAGGCGGAGCCGGACGCGCTCGGTCGTGACGTCGAGGTAGGGGCCCGGGGTGCCGTTGACGAGGATCGTGTCGCCGAGCGTGCCGACGGGCGACAGGAACGACACCGCGTCGTCGAGCCGGCCGTCGGCACCAAAGCGCTTGTCCTGAAGGATCACCGGGACGTCGTCGACGCCGTACTCGTGGGGCAGGTCGGCGGCCGGGCCCTCGGCTCCGGCAGGTTCGTCGAGGAGGAACATCCCGGCGAGGCCGCGGTACACCTGGTCCGCCGTCCGGCCGTGCAGGTGCGGGTGGTACCAGAGCGTCGCGGCGGGCTGGTCGACCGTCCACGTGGGCGACCACGTCTCGCCGGGCTCGACCATCTGGTGCGGGCCGCCGTCCATCACGGGCGGCAGGTGCATCCCGTGCCAGTGCAGCGTCGTCGTCTCGTCGAGCCCGTTCGTCACGTCGACGCGCACCCGCTCCCCGCGCACGGCTCGCAGCGTCGGCCCGAGGTGGTCGCCGTTCAGGCCGATCGTCGGCGTGGGCGCGGACGCGCCGAGGTCCGCGACGCCCGCTCGCGCCTCCAGCGCGAAGACGCGCACGCCGTCCTCCATGCGCGACTCCGCGAGCGGCGGGACGGCGAGGGGACGCGTGAACTCCACGGCGCCGGCCGTGCTGGTCGCCGCGCGCGCCCACGCGACGCCGAGGACGGCGACGACCGCCCCGACGAGCAGGACCGCGAGGAACCCGAGCACCAGCAGGGCACGGGCGAGCGGACCACGGCGCCGACGAGGGAGACCGCCCGGCGGACCGGCGGGCACCGGTGGGACGGCGGGACGCGGGTGGGTGTTCGTGGCCGTCATCGGTCTCTCCCGGGGGGCGGTCGGCGGGGTGGTGCGGTGCGGTGCGGTGCGGTGGGGTGGGGTGGGGGGCGACGGTCGGCGACGGGTCCGAGGGACCGGGAGCGCGTGGCCCGGCCTCTCAGCGCCGCCGGACCGCGAGGACGCCGAGCGCCACGGCACCGGCGAACGCGCCCCAGAGCGCGTTGGTCAGCAGCACGGGGACGATCGCCACGGGACGGGCGACGGGGCCCTGGAGCTCCCCCGTGAGCACGGGCGACAGCGCGGCGCTGAGGACGATCGCCAGCATCCCGTAGACCAGACCGACCGCGACGCCGGTCGCGAGCGGGTGCGCCGGGCGGGCGACGACGATCGCGGCGACCCACACGACGGTGAGGACGAGCGTCACCAGGAGCGGCGCGGCGGGACGACCGATCGCGCCGTCGACGCCGAGGACCATGAGGAGCGGGCGCACGAGCGCGAGCGCACCGAGCCCGAGGACGAGCGGCCAGCTCAACGAGCGCACGGTCTCACCGAGCGTCGGACGAGGAGGCGGGACGGACGGGACGGGCGGGACGGGCGGGACGGGCGGGCGCCGGCGGTCCGGTGCGGGACCAGGAGACGTGTTCATGTCGCCGACGCTACGGAGCGCGGCAGGTCCGCCGCGTCCGCCCTGGCGCCCGACCTGGTGCGTCGTCGCGCGGCCCCGTCGTACGCGTCTCGACGTAGCCGACCCCGAGACGTCCCCGCCCCTCGGCGGACGCGGCCACGAAGGGTCCTTCCTAGACTCGGTGGACGTGGCACCCCTCGAACCGCCGCGGGAGCGGACCGACGACGACCCGGCCCGGCCGCGCGCGTCACGGTCGGCGCCGCCCTCGTGGCTCGTCGACGCGCTGCTGGGGTTTGCGGTGTTCGACGTCGTCGCGTTCGCCATCGCGGCCGACGTCGGCGGCACGGGCGCGGACCCGTGGGCCGCGTACCCGCTCGCCCTGCTGCTCGGGTCGCTCGTGCTCGGCCGGCGCCGTTTCCCGGTCGGCGTCCTCGTCGCGACGGCGCTCGTCATCTGCGCCTACTACACGCTCGACCTGCCCGCGATCGGCCTGGCGCTGCCGGTGTCCGTCGCGCTCTACTCGGCCGCCGCCGCAGGACGCCTCGGGTGGGCGGTCGGGGTCGCGTCCGCGCTCGTCGTCGTCTCGACGTCCTTCCGGCTCGCCGAGGGCGACGACGTCCGGTACGTGGTCGGCTACGAGCTCGCGACCACCGTGGCGCTCATGGCCGCGGCGATCGCGCTCGGGCACGGGTCCTTCGCGCGGCGCGGGCGCGACGAGCAGCGACGGCACGCCGACGCGTTGCGCGAGCAGACGCTCCGGCTCGAGGCGGCGGACCGCCTCGCGCGGGACCGCGAGGCCGTCGCGCGCGACCTGCACGACGTCGTCGGGCACCACCTCGCCGTCGTGTCCCTGCACGCGCACGTCGCGGGCGAGGCGCTGGACGATCTCGCCTCTGCCTGCCCCGACGACGAACACGGAGCCGCGCTCGTCACCGCACGGGCGGAGCTCGGCCTGGTCCGCACCGCGACCTCGGCCGCGCTCACGGACCTGCGGGCCACGGTCCGCGCGCTGCGCGCGACGCCCGGGTCCGAGGGCGTCGCCGAGCAGGCGCGGCTCGACCGGCTCGGTGACCTCGCGCACACGGCCCGCGCCGCGGGTCTGGACGTGACGCTCGACGTCGACCTGCCCGACGCGGCGGTGGACGGGACGGCCGCGGGCGCGGCGGTGTACCGCGTCGTCCAGGAAGGGCTCACCAACGTGCTGCGCCACGCGGGCGCGCGGGTCGCGGTCGTGCGCGTGGCGCTGGAGCCTTCCACCGGCGCGTCGGGCGACGTGCTCGTCGCCGAGGTGCGCGACGACGGCCACGGCGCGCGGGGGGCGGCGGGCGCTCCGGTCCGCGGCGGGTTCGGGCTCCGGGGCCTGCGCGAGCGCGTCGCGGTGCTGGGCGGCACGGTCGAGACCTCCTCGCCCGACGGCGGCGGTTTCCGTCTGCGCGCGCGCGTCCCCGTGGCACCGGGCGCTCCGGCGCACGCGACGGGCGCCACGTCGAGCCCTCGGCTCCCGGGCGAGGGCGCCCCGTGATCCGTGTCGTGCTGGTCGACGACCAGCCCCTCGTGCGGACGGGCATCCGCGCGCTCCTCGAGCGCGCGGACGACGTCGAGGTCGTCGGTGAGGCCGCGGACGGCCGGGAGGGCGTCGCGATCGTCCGCCGCACCCGGCCCGACGTCGTCCTCATGGACCTCCAGATGCCCGTGCTCGACGGGGTCGCGGCCACGCGCCAGATCGCCGGAGCCACGGTCCACCCGGTGCTCCCGGGCGGTGCGACGGGCACGGACGACCGCCCGACCCGGCCGCGCGTCGTCGTCCTCACGACGTTCGACGACGACGCGAACCTCTTCGCCGCGCTGCGGGCCGGGGCCTCGGGCTTCCTGCTCAAGGACGCGAGCCCGGACGAGCTGCGCGCGGCCGTGCGCACGGCCGCCGCGGGCGACGCTCTGCTCTCCCCCACGGTGACGGCACGGGTCGTCGCGCAGGCCGTCGACGCCGGGCGACGAGACGACGCTCTCGTCGCCGCGGTCGCCGCCCGTCTCACGGACCGCGAGCGCGAGGTGCTCGCACACGTCGGGCGGGGGCTGACCAACGACGAGATCGGTGCGGCGCTGTCGATGAGCCCGGCGACCGCCCGCACGCACGTGGGCCGCGTGCTCGCCAAGCTGGGCGTGCGGGACCGGGCGGGTCTCGTCGTCGTCGCCTACGAGGCCGGCCTGGTCCGCCCGGGCACCTCGCCGACGTAGCCGCGAGGTCCGCGAGGTGGAGGCGGCGTCAGGACCACGCCTCCACCTCGCGGTACCGGGCTCTCTCCCGCGTCCCGGCTCAGGCGTCGAGGCCGCGGCGCGCGAGGAGCGGCGCGATGTCGGCGTCGCGGCCGCGGAGCTCACGGAACGACTGCAGCGGGTCCTGCGAGCCGCCGCGCGCGAGCAGCACGCGGCGGAAGCGCTCGCCGTTCTCGCGCGACAGGCCGCCGTTCTCGCGGTACCACTCGACCGTGTCGGCGTCGAGGACCTCGGACCAGATGTAGGAGTAGTACCCGGCCGCGTACCCGCCTCCGAACACGTGGTTGTAGTACGTCGTGCGGTAGCGCGGCGGGACGGGCGCGAAAGCGACGCCCGCCGCCTCGAGCGCGGCGGCCTCGAACGGCACGACGTCCGCCTCCGACGCGGGGACGCCGTCGGGCCCGACCTGGTGCCAGGCCTGGTCGAGCAGCGCCGCGGCGAGGTACTCGGTCGTGCCGAAGCCCTCGTTGAACTGGCGCGAGGCGAGCATCGTGTCGACCCACTCGGCGGGCATCGGCTCGCCCGTGACGTGGTGCACCGCGTAGGAGCGCAGGACCGTCGGCTCCCACGCCCACATCTCGTTGACCTGCGAGGGGTACTCGACGAAGTCGCGCGGCACCTCGGTGCCGGACTGCGACGGGTAGCGCACGTCGGAGAACAGGCCGTGCAGCGCGTGCCCGAACTCGTGGAAGAGCGTGATGACCTCGTCCCACACGAGCAGCGTGGGCTGGCCTGCCGGCGGCTTGACGATGTTGAGGTTGTTGACGACGACCGGCTTCTGCCCGAGCAGGTGGTTCTGGTCGACGAGGTTGTTCATCCAGGCGCCGCCGCGCTTGGACTCGCGCGTGTACCAGTCGGCGAGGAACAGCCCCAGGCCCTGGCCCGGCTCCCCCGGCGTCTCGGCGTCGAACACCTCGAAGACGCGCACGTCCGGGTGGTACCCGACGAGGTCGTGGCGCTCGGCGAAGGAGATGCCGAACAGGCGGTTCGCGGCCAGGAACACGCCGTCGTGCACGACGCGCTCGAGCTCGAGGTACGGGCGCAGCAGCGCGTCGTCGAGCGCGTAGCGGTCCTTGCGCACGCGCTCGGCGTAGAACGACCAGTCGGACGCGCGCAGCGTCGCGCCCGGCTCGTCGGCCCGCAGCGCCGTCTCGAGGTCGGCCGCCTCGCGGTGCGCGTTCGCGACGGCGGCGGGAGCGAGCCGCGCGAGCATCGCGTTCACGGCCTCGGTCGTCTTGGCGGTCGCGTCCTCCGCGACGTACGCGGCGTGGTGCTCGTAGCCGAGCAGGCGCGCGCGCTCGGCGCGCAGCCGCACGGTCTCCAGCACGATCTCGCGCGTGTCGTGGTCGTCGCCGGTCGCACCGCGCGACTCCGACGCCTGCTGCACGCGCTCGCGCACGTCGCGGCGCGCGAGCGAGGCGAGGACGCCCTGCTGGGTGGGGAGCTGCATCTCCAGCAGCCACGCGCCCTCGTGCCCGCGCGCGGCGGCGGCCGCCGCCGCGCCCGCGAGGGCGTCCTCGGCCAGGCCGTCGAGCTCCGCACGGTCGGTGACGAGCACGCTCGCGGCGTTCGCGCCCGCGAGCAGCTTGCGGCCGAACGCGGCCTCGAGCGTGGTGAGGCGGCCGTTGAGCGCGCGCAGGCGCTCCTGCTGCTCGGCGTCGAGCTCCACGCCCGAGCGGCGGAACCGGACGAGCAGCGTGCGGAGCAGCCACGCGGCGTCGGGCTCGAGGGTCTGCTCGCCGGCGTCCACCGCGTCCTGGAGCGCGCGGGCGCGGGCGTAGAGGCGCGCGTCCATGTAGATCGCGTCGTGGTGGGCCGCGAGCTCGGGCGCGAACTCCTCCTCGATCTGCTCCAGGCCCGGCGTCGCGTCGGCCGAGAGCTGGTTGTAGAACGCGTTGAGCACGCGCGCGAGGTCGCGGCCCGACCGCTCGAGCGCCTCGAGCACGCTCGCGGCGGTGGGCGGCGCGTCGTCGGTCGCGATCGTCTCGATCGCCGCGCGCTGCGCGGCCGTCGCGGCCCGCAGCGCCGGGAGGTAGTGCTCCTCACGGATCGCGTCGTAGTCGGGCAGCTCGTACGGCAGCACGGACGGCGCCGCGAACGGGTTGGCGGGGTCGAGGTCGAGGAGGGCCGGCGCGGTGGTGGGCGCGGGCGCGTCGGCGCGCGTCGTGGGCTCGGAGGTCATGGTGCCCATCTTGACCCCGCGGGCAGGCGCGACGGAAACGGACACCCCGCCGTCCGGAGCACGGCGGCGGTAGGGCGTCAGGCCGCGCGGCCCGACGACGGCGCGTCCCCCGGCCACGGCTCCGCGGGCTCGCGCGGGTCGTCGGGCAGGAGCGTGCCGAGCCACGCGTCGCGTCGCTCGCCGCGCTGCAGCGCGAAGCCGCGCACCGTGCCCTCGACCCGGAACCCGAGGCGCCACGCGGTCCGGCGCGAGGGCCAGTTGCCGACGTACGCCTGCCAGAAGAGCCGCGCGAGACCCGCCCCCTCCGGGTCGAACGCCCAGTCCACGACGAGGCGGCCCGCGGCCGTCATGAGGCCCCGGCCCCGGGCGCCGGGGGCGGTCCAGTAGCCGATCTCGGCCGACCGCCGTCCCTCGGGCGCGTCGTCGAGGCTGAGGCCGATCATGCCGAGGAGCGGGCTCACGCCGTCGGGGCCGGGGATGCCCGAGCGGCCCGCGCTCTCGCGCACGCCCCACGTGAGGACGTCCCCGCGCTCCCACCCGGGACCGACGTGCTCCTGCACGAACTGCACCGCGTCCGCGCGCGTGTACGGCGACGGCACCACCGTCCACGCGGCGACGTCCGGGTCCTGGCACGCGGCCGTGATCGCATCGACGTCGTCGAGGGTCGGGGTGGACAGGTGGACGCGGCCGTCGTCGAGGGCGAAGGGGTGCACCCGCCCGAGCCTGGCACGCCGTGCCGCGCGGCGTCACCCGGACTCGCCGCCCGGGTGATCGTAGCGACGGCCGCTCTCGACCGTGCCCGGACCCGCGAGGGTCACCGGGGCAGGGCGTCCTCCACGGGCGTCCACGGCAGGTCGTGCGCGGCGGCCACCGCCGCGTTGAGGAGCGCGCCGCGGTGGGTGGACGCCCCCGACCGCAGGAGCGGGTCCTCCCGCACCGCGTCGACCCCGCCGTCCGCGAGCGCCGCGAGGTACGGGAGCGTCGCGCTGGTCAGCGCGAGCGTGCTCGTCACGGGGACCGCGCCGGGCATGTTCGCGACGCAGTAGAACGTCGTGCCGTGGACGGCGAAGGTCGGGTCGTCGTGGGTCGTGGGCCGCGACCCCTCGAAGCACCCGCCCTGGTCCACGGCGACGTCCACGAGCACGGCGCCGGGCCGCATCCGCGCGACGAGGTCGTCGGTGACGAGGCGCGGGGCGCGCGCCCCCGCGACGAGCACGGCGCCGACGACGAGGTCCGCCTCCAGCACCTCGCGCTCGATCGCGTACGCGTTCGACACCACGGTGCGCACGTGCCCGGAGAACTCTCGGTCGACGGCGCGCAGCACGGGCAGCGCGAGGTCGACGACCGTGACCTCGGCGCGCATGCCCACGGCGATCTCGGCGGCGTGGCGTCCGGCGGTGCCGCCCCCGAGCACGACGACCCGACCGGGTCGCGTCCCGGGCACGCCGCCGAGCAGGACGCCGCGGCCGCCTGCCGGGCGCTGGAGGAGCCACGCGCCGACCTGGGTCGCCATGCGTCCGGCGACCTCGCTCATGGGCGCCAGGAGCGGGAGGGTGCCGTCCGGGGCCTGGGCGGTCTCGTAGGCGACGGCGGTGGTGCCGGCGTCGAGCAGGGCGCGCGTGCACGCCGCGTCGGCGGCGAGGTGGAGGTAGGCGAAGAGCAGCAGGTCGTCGCGCAGGAAGCGGTGCTCGCTCGCGACCGGCTCCTTGACCTTGCAGACGAGCTCCGCCTCGCCCCAGACCTCCTCGGCGGTCGGCACGATGCGCGCGCCCGCGCTCTCGAACTCCGCGTCGGGCAGGTGGGAGCCCGTCCCGGCCCCGGACTGGACGAGCACGTCGTGCCCGGCCCGCACGAGGTGGTGCGCGCCGGCGGGGGTGAGCGCGACGCGGTCCTCGTGGTTCTTGACCTCGGTGGGTATCCCGATCCTCATGGTCCAGTGTGGCCGCAGGCGGCCTTCGTGCGCAGGGTGGCAGGATCTTGTGCCTGCGTGTCTTGACTGCCACTCGTCCGGCCCCGCCGTCGTTGCCAGGGTGGGCGGGTGGACCCGACGACCTCCCGCACGACAGCACTGCCCGCCCCGACGCGCGGCGCGGCCTCCCGCTCCGGACGGGATCTGCCCACCAGCCCGCTCGGCTCCGCCCCGGCCCCGGCCCCGGCCCCGACCCCGACCCAGACCCCGACCCAGACCCCGGCGGGCACGCTGGGCCTCGCGCGCGGCAGCGCGCTGTACGTCGCGAGCGTCCTCGGGACCGGCGTCCTCGCGCTGCCGGGCCTCGCGACGCGCGTCGCCGGGCCTGCGTCCGTGCTCGCCGTCGCGCTCGTCCTCGTGGCGAGCGTGCCGCTCGCGGGGACGTTCGCCGCGCTCGCCGCACGGCACCCGGACCGGGGCGGGGTCGCGAGCGCGGTGCGCGCGGCGCTCGGCCCGACGGCGGCCCGCGCCACCGGGTACTGGTTCTTCCTCGGCGTGTGCGCGGGCGTCCCCGTCGTCGCGGTGCTCGGGGCCGAGTACGTCGTCGCCGTCGTCGGGGCGGACCGCGCCGTCGTCCCGGTCGTGGCGGTCGCGCTGGTCGTCGTGCCGGCGCTCGCCGTCGCGCTCGGGGTGCGCGTGGCCGGTGCCGTCCAGCTCGGCCTGACGACGCTCCTGCTCGGGGCCGTCGTCGTGGTCGTCGCAGCGGCGGCGCCGGCGACGAGCGCCGAGCGCTTCACGCCGTTCCTCAGCGAGGGGTGGTCCGGCGTGGGCTCCGCCGTGAGCCTGTTCGTGTGGGCGTTCGCGGGGTGGGAGGTCGGCACGCACGTCTCGGCCGACTTCCGCGACCCGCGGCGCACGATCCCCGCCGCGACGGGCGTGGCGCTCGTCGTGGTCGGCGTCGCGTACCTGGCGCTCCAGGTCACGACGGTCGGGGTGCTCGGCGCGGACGCGGCGACGGGGACGGTCGCGCTCCTCGACCTCGCGCGCGTGGGCGCACCCGGGGCGGGTCCGGTGCTCGTGGGCGTCGTCGCCGCGGTCGTCACGTCCGGGGTGCTCACCGCCTACCTCGCCGCGTTCGCGAACCTCGGGCAGGCGCTCGCCCGGGACGGCGACCTCCCGCGCCCGCTCGCCGCGCTCTCGGGCCGTGCGGGGGTCCCGCGCCGCGCGCTGGCCGTCACGCTCGCGCTCGCGACGGGCTACCTCGCGGTGCTCGTCGCCACGGGGCTCGACCTCGAGCCGTTCGTCCGGGTCCACACGAGCAGCATGGTGGCCGTCTACGCGCTTGGCATGGTGGCGGCGCTGCGCCTGCTCCCCCGACGCTCTCCCGGCTGGTGGCTCGCCGCGGTCGCGACGGCCCTGACGGCGGTGCTGCTGCTCCTCGCGGGGGCGTCGCTCGTCGCACCGGCACTGCTCGCCGCGGCCGCGGTCGTGGTGACGCTCGTCCGCCGCGGCACCGGGCGCGCACGAGCCGACGGCCGGTCGGCCGGGCCCGAGGCCGGCTGACCGGGCCGCGCGGAAATCGCCCGGGCGGCCCGTTCCCCGCGTCCGCGCTCTCCGCTACGGTCGACGCCATGCCCACGTGGACGGACCCCGGCCCGGTGGAGTTCGACGCCGTGGTGGTCGCCGCCGGGACACGGTCGGGAGCGTTCGTCGCGCTCCCCGTCGACGTCCTCGACCTGTTCGGGACGCGCGGCCGGGTCCCCGTTCTCGCGGCGATCGACGACGTCGCGTACCACGCGTCCCTCGTCGCCTACGGCGGCCCGCACCTGCTCGCCGTGCTCCGGTCCGTGCGAGCCGCGACCGGCAAGGACGTCGGGGACACCGTGCACGTCTCGGTCCGGCTCGACGCGGGGGTCTCCGCCGTCCCGCGGTGATCCCGGTCCCGGCCCCGCGGCGCGGCAGCGCACGGGTCGACGCGTCCCGGCCGGGCGCCGTCCGGGCGGGGACGGCGCGGCGGTCAGCTCGTCGCGCCCTCCGGGGGCGGCGTCACGCCCGGGCCGACGTCCCCGAGGGCGATCTCCTTCGCCGTCGGCAGCTCGTCCTCCATCGGTGGGTCCTTGTGCCGCAGGTGCGAGAACACCGACCACGCGACCGCGACGAGCGGCACCGACACGACCGCGCCGAGGATCCCGGCCAGCAGCGTGCCCGCCGTCACGGCGATCGCGACCACCACCGGGTGGAGCGACACCTGCTTGCCCATGACGAGCGGCTGCAGCACGTGGCCCTCGAACTGCCCGATGAGCGCGATGCCGATCGTCACGATCAGCGCGATGAGGAAGCCCTTGGCCGCGAGCGCGACGATCGCGGCGATGATCATCGCGAGCGGGGCGCCGATGATCGGGATGAACGCCCCGATGAACACGAGGACGGCGAGCGGGGCCGCGAGCGGGACGCCGAGGATCGCGAGGAAGACCCCCGCGAGGATGCCGTCGACGAGCGCGATGATCACCGTGCCGCGCGCGTAGCCGGAGAAGGTGTACCAGCCGGCGCCGCCCGCGATCTTCCAGCTGTCGCGCGAGCGCGACGGGAGCTGGTTGAGGAACCACGTCCACATGTCCTTGCCGCGGGCGAGGAAGAACACCGTGCAGAAGATCGCGAGCGCGATCGCCGCGAACGCCTCGAAGACCGAGCCCGCGCTCGCCGCGGCCTGGCTCGCGATGTCGCCGCCGTGCTCCGTGAGCCACTGGCGCCCGTTGTCGATCCAGCCGTTGACGTCGTCCGCGGTGATCGTGACCGGCAGCGGGCCGTTCTCGAGGAAGTCGAAGATCTGCTCGATGCCCTGGTCGAACTGCTCCGCGAGGCTCTGCCACTGGCCCGCGACCGACGTGATGACGTACGTCAGCAGGCCCGCGAAGAAGAGCAGGGCCGTGAGGATCGCGAGCCCCGTGGCCAGGCCGCGCGGCATGATCCTGCTGTAGAAGTCGGTCACCGGTCGCAGCACGGACGTGATGACGAGCGCGAGGAAGACCGCCACGAACACGAGCTGCACCTGCGCGGTCGCGAAGAAGACGAGCGCGACGGCCGCGACGATCATGAGCAGGCGCCACGACCAGCCGGCCGTCGTGCGCAGCCAGGCGGGGACCGTCTCGTCGTACCCCACCACCGACGGGTTGCGACGCGCCCCGGCGACCTTGCGCGCCGCGCTCGACGCCCCGGCGAGGTGCTTGACCGACGCCGCCGAGCGGTCGGAGCCGGAGCCCGGCCGAGGTGTCGGTGCCGGGCCTGCTGCGGGTCGCTGCTCGTCCGTCACGCGTGCCTCCGTCGCGTCGTGGCCACCATCCGCCCAGTCTGCCCCAGGTCGTCCCCGCACGCCGGGCGCCGCGCACGGCCTCGCCCGAGATCACGTCGAGGTCGCGGTCGAGGTAGCGGTCGAGGTCGCGGCCCTGGTCCGGGCCGTGACGGCGATGTGAGGACCACCCCCGAACCGTGCTATGTTTTTCCCCGCACCCGAACGGCGGAAACGCCGGGAAGGTCCACTCGTCCGGGTGGCGGAATGGCAGACGCGCTAGCTTGAGGTGCTAGTGCCCTTTATCGGGCGTGGGGGTTCAAGTCCCCCTCCGGACACCATGATCGAGGCCTCTGGCCTGCGGAGACGCAGACCAGGGGCCTTCGTCGTCCCCGCGGCGCGCGCCAGTCCCCTGGCGCGCACGTGGTGTCAGCGCCCCGGCGGGAGGACGACGTCGTCGCCCGAGGTGAGGATCATCACGGCCTCGTCCGCGGGCAGGCCGGGCACGACGACGACGCTCGTCGACGGCGCGGTGTCGAGGGTGCAGGGGCGCTCGTCGGTGCCCGCCCGGCGACCGAGGCGGAAGCTCAGCGCGCGCTCCTCGGCGTCCCACGTGTAGTCGACCGGGACGAGCGGGCACGAGCTCGACCCGAACGTCACGACGTTCACGGTCTGCGGCTCGCCGCCGCGCGCGTAGCCGACGGCCGGGGTCTCGGCGTCGGACCACGGGTGCACCTCGCCGCCCTCGGCGGGCAGCCCGAGATACGTGCGGTCCGCGACGGACGGGTCGATAGGGTCGGTGGCTGCCGCGCACGCGACGAGGGCGACCGCCGCGCCGATGCTCAGCACCAAGGTGCCGACGAGACGGGCCGTGCGGACGAGGACGGGCAGCTGCGGGTCGATGGCGGGCATGGTGCTCACGCTCGTCCTGAGGCGCCCCGTCCCGGATCGGTCGAACGCGCCGTCCCGACCCGCCCCGGGGCCTCAGCGCGCGCCGCACCTCCTCAGCCCCGGGTGCTCCGAGCCTGAGGTGCCTGAGCACCGGAGGGGCCGCGCCCCGCGCGTCGGCTCACGCCGTGACGTTGGCGCTGTCGCCGCCGGTGACCGCGAGGCTCGTGCCGCTGATCATGGACGCCTCCGGCGAGGCGAGGAAGACGACGGCCGGGGCGACGTCCTCCGGCGCGAGCCACGGCACCCCGAGGGGGAGCTTGCTCGCCAGCCCGGCGGCGGCCGCCTGCTCGTCGCGGGCGACGTCGCCGGTGGGCGCCTTCCCCGACGACTCCAGGGCCTGGGCGTACCGCTCCTCGTGGCGCGTCAGGGCGGTGTCGATCAGGCCGGGGATCACGGCGTTCACGGTGATCCCGTGGGGGCCGAGGTCGAGCGCCGCGGACTTCATCAGGCCGATGAGCCCCCACTTGGAGGCCGAGTACGCGCTGCCCTCGAGCGTGCCGTGCTGACCCTGGGTCGACGAGGTGAGGATGATCCGCCCGCCGCCGCGCTCGACGAGCAGCGGCGCCGCGGCGCGCAGCACGTTCGCGGTGCCGGTGAGGTTGACGTCGATCGTGTCGTGCCAGAGCTCGTCGCTCATGTCGAGGACCGAGGCGAAGCCCTGGATCCCGGCGTTGGCGAACACGACGTCGAGGCCGCCGAACCGCTCGACGACCTCCCCGAGCGCCGCGCGCACGGCAGCGAGGTCGCGCTGGTCGGCGACCAGCGGCAGCCACGACGCCCCGGCCTCCTCCACGAGCTCGCCGGTCCGCGCGAGGTCGGCCGGGCTCGCGGGCTCGTACTCGAGCGCGCGGCTCGCGACGGCCGCGATGTCGAGGCCGGCGACCCGGTAGCCCGCCCGCGCGAACGCGACCGCCGTCGCGCGCCCGATCCCGCGCGCCGCGCCGGTGACCACGACCACTCGTCCCTGGCTCATCCCGCTCTCCCTCCGAGGGTGCCGTCCCGCGAGGCTAGCCGCGGGACCGAGGGCTGGCAGCCGGAGCGCGGCTGAGGCGCCCGGCGAGTCCGTCGGGCGCGTCAGCGCGGCGCCACGGCGTCGTGGCGGCGGGCCAGGGCGAGCGTCGTCGTGCCGACCGCGACGAGGAGGCCCGCCAGCAGCAGGCCGGCCGCACCGGACCACGACCGCACGACGACGGCGCCGACGGCCGCGCCCGTGCCCATCGCGAGCACGGCCCCCGCGCGTCGGGCCGCGCCCTCTCCGGACCCGCCCGCGAGCGGCCTGCTGAGGGCGAGGTTCACGAGCGTCGTGGTGACGACGACGGTCGAGACGTCCTGGACGTGGGCGCCCCGCGCGGCGACCGCCTGGGCGCCCATCACGAGCGCGAGGGCGGCGGTGAGGGCCAGGACCGCGGGCGTGGGCAGGCGCCCGACGGCGAGCCACAGCGCGCCGCCCGCGACCACGAGCACCGCTCCCCCGGCGAGCACGCCGAGCGCGCGCCGCGGCATCCGCGCGTCGTCGGCGCGCCCGCGGAGCAGCGCCCCGCACAGGGCGGCGCCGAGGACGAAGGCGACGAGCGCGACGACGTTGTTGAGCAGCGGGATCCCGCCCGCACCGGCGGCGGCGAACCCGACGAAGAGCACGTTGCCCGTCATGTTGCCGGTGAACACCTGGTCGAGCGCGAGGTAGCTCACCGCGTCGACGACGCCCGTCGCCACGGTCAGGACGAGCAGGCCGGCCACGTACGGCCGGTCGCGCGGGTCGGTCATCGTCCGACCGTACGGGCCCGGTCCGGCCGCGGCGCGTCGGCCGGGCGCCGCCCCGAGCCCGCGTGCGGCGTCACGCGCCGGCCGCGCGGTCCTCCACGTCGTCCGCCGGACGGTCGGCGATGACGACGGCGTCGTCGACGAAGCGGGGTCGGCAGGCGAACCAGCCGGCCACGACCCCGGGGACGGCGGTCGCGGCGAGCACGACGAGCGGGACGGACCACGAGCCGGTCGCCTCGCGCAGCAGGCCGAGCCCGAGGGGCCCGAAGCAGGCGATCCCGTACCCGATGCCCTGGACGAAGCCGGACACGGCCGACGCCGCCTGGGCCGTCCGCGTGCGCCGGTTGATGAGCGTCATGCACAGGGGGAAGGTGCTCACCCCGATGCCGAGGGCGCACACCCACACCACCGTGCCGTCGAGCGGGGAGAGCAGGAGACCCAGGTACCCGGCGACGAGCACCACCGAGCACGCGACCACGACGACGAACGGGTTCGTCATCCGGGTGGCGACCTGGGGCACCACCAGCGCCGCGAGCACTCCCCACGCCGAGTACAGCGCGACCATGGAACCGCCGAGCGCCGCGCTGCCCCCGGCGTCGGTGAGGACGGCCGGCACCCACGTGATGATCGCGTAGTTCGACAGCGACATCATGGCGAAGAGGCCGACGAGGCCCCACGCGGTGGACGACCGGCCCACCCGGAGGCGCGTGCCGGCCGCCGCGGCGGGTGCGGGCGCGTGGTGGGCGGCGGGCAGCCGGAGCGCGAGCAGGAGCCAGACGACGGCGGCCACGGCGGCGGGCCCGGCCCAGAGCCCCACGGACAGGCGCCAGCTGCTCGCCTCGGCGACCGGGACCGCGAGCAGCGGGGCGACGAACTGCCCCGTCTGCATGAGGAGGAGGTAGAGCGAGGTCCACAGCGCGAGCCGGTCGGAGAACCACGCTTTCACCAGCGGCACGATGACGACGTTGGCCGCCCCGATGCCCGCGAGCGCGAGCACCGTCGACAGGACGAGCACGGTCGTCGTCGGGGAGGCCGCGCGCAGCACGAGGGACAGCGCGGTGAGACCCAGCGCCACGGTGGCCGTGCGCTCAGGCCCGAACCACCGCGTGACCGCGGGCGCGAGGAAGCCGAACACGGCGAACGACGCCGCGGGGACCGTGCCGAGCAGCCCCGCGACGGCGACCCCGAACCCGAGGTCGGCGCCCACCGTCTCCAGCAGCGGGGTGAACCCGGTCACCGCCGTCCGGAGGTTGAGGGCCGTCAGCGCGACGGCGAGACCCGCCCAGAGAGTGAGGCGTCCGGGGCGCACGCGGGGCCGGGAGGGAGAGAGGGTCGTCACGCTACACTCCACACTGAGGTCGGCGGATGATGGGATCATGGGATGAATCTGGAGCAGTCTGGCACAGGCGGACCGATGCGTCGAGTAGGCCTCATCGACCAGGCCGCGGCGCGCTTCCGGGACGAGATCGTCTCGGGTCGCTGGGCGGTCGGCGAACGGATCCCCACGGAGGCCGCGCTCGTGGCGGAGTTCGGCGTCGGGCGCAACACCGTGCGCGAGGCGCTGCAGTCTCTCGTGCACGCCGGGCTGCTGCGCCGCGAGCAGGGCCGCGGCACGTTCGTCATCTCGAGCTCCGAGCTGACCGGCACCCTGGAGCGCCAGCTCGCAGGCGGCAGCCGCCGCCACTACCTCGAGCTCCGGCTCGCCCTCGACAGCACCGCCGCCTCGCTCGCCGCGGCGAGCCGCTCGGACGACGACGTCGAGCACCTGCGCGAGCTGCGCGACCGGCGGGAGGCGGCCTGGGAGGCCGACGACCGCGACGCCCGCGCGCGCGCCGACCTCGACCTGCACCGCGCGATCGTCGCCGCGACGCACAACCCGCTCTACGTCACGCTCTACTCGAGCATGCTCGACGTCTTCACCGTGCACATGCGCGACGAGGAGAACGAGGACGACGAGGCGGCGCACCGCCACCACCACGAGCTGGTCGAGGCCGTCGCGCGGCAGGACGCCGCCGGGGCCGCCGCAGCGGTCGCCGCCATCTTCGGCCCGTTCCTGCCGGGAGCGGACGCCGCGCCCTCCCCTGTCCGGTGAGGCACGGCACCCGGCCGGGCGGCAGGACGCGCCGGGACAGCGAGAGGCCCCGTCGTGTGGAGCGACGGGGCCTCTCGATCCGCTGTCTCATTCGGATCCCGCCGGCGCTCTCACGCCGGAAGCATGCCCCCGAGCCTACCGCTCCCGCGCGGACCCGGGTGCCGTAGCGTCGGGGCGTGACCGCGACCACGCCCGGCGACGACCGGGCGGAGCTCCTCTGGCTGCCCGTCGGGGCGGGGGGCCACGTCGTCCGCCGCACGAGCGCCGCGTGGGAGCGCGCCGCCGCGCTGCTCGCGCGGCGGCGTCCCCGCCCGCTGTTCCACGCGGCGCTGGGCCTGCGCTGCGACGGGGTGCCGTACGTCGTCGAGATGACCCCCGCGTGGGGCGGCCCGGTGTGCGACCGGGGCGTCGTCGTGACCGGCCCCGTGGGTCTGCGGCCGCTGGGCCGCTCCCGCTGGTTCCGGTACGAGGTGCGCTGCTGGGCGCACGGCGCCATCCCCGACCGGGAGCACGCCGTCGGGCGACCCGTCGTCGTCACGCGCGACGCCGCCGCGGTCGTGCGGATCCTGCGGGCGGTGCGCGGCGTCCCGCCGCTCACGTGGGGTCGGCGGCCGCCCGGCGGGGGCGAGATGTGGAACTCGAACTCGCTCGTCGCGTGGTCCCTCGCCCGGGCAGGGCTCGCGACCGACCACGTCCCCCCGGGCGGCGGGCGCGCACCGGGATGGGACGCGGGCGCCCGGGTAGCGGCGAGGACCGCCACCGCCTGACCGTCGTCGTGCGCGCCCGCGCCGCGCCCCGTCCGCCCGGGCAGGACCGTCCCACCTGGGCACGCTCGTCCCACCCCGGCACGACCTCCTCCTCCCCGAGGAGGAGGCGGGAGGGTCGCGGATCTCGGCCGACCGCCCGAGCCGGGGCCCCGCAGGCGTCCGTAGCGTCGACGACGGCGGTGCCCGACGACCAGGCCCGCGGACGACGGGAGGACCGATGATCCAGGTGGAGGCGCTGACGAAGCGCTACGGACCCACGACGGCGGTGGACGGGCTGACGTTCACGGCGCGGCCCGGGACCGTGACGGGCTTCCTCGGCCCGAACGGTGCCGGGAAGTCCACGACGATGCGCGTCGTCGTCGGGCTGGAGCGCCCGACCTCCGGCACGGCGACCGTGGACGGCCGCCGGTACGCGGACCTGCCGGCGCCCCTGCGCGCGGTCGGGGTCATGCTCGACGCGCGCTCCGTGCACCCGGGCCGCACGGCGTTCCGCCACCTGACGGCGCTCGCCCGCACCCACGGGATCGGGCGGGCGCGCGTGGACGAGGTGATCGGGATGACCGGCCTCGAGAGCGTCGCGGGGCGACGCGCGGGCACGTTCTCGCTCGGGATGGGCCAGCGCCTCGGCATCGCGGGCGCGCTCCTCGGCGACCCCGGCACGCTCGTCCTCGACGAGCCCGTCAACGGCCTGGACCCCGACGGCGTGCTGTGGGTGCGCGGGCTCGTGCGCGGTCTCGCGGCGGAGGGCCGCGCGGTGCTGCTGTCGTCGCACCTCATGCACGAGCTCGCGCTGTGCGCCGACCGCGTCGTCGTCATCGGCCAGGGCCGGCTGCTCGCCGACGCGCCGGTGCAGGAGCTCGCGGGCGAGGCGGGCTCGCTCGAGGAGGCGTACCTGCGGCTCACCGCCGACGCCGTCCAGTACCGCGGCCGCGCCGCGGGCGAGACCGGCCTGGCGTCGGCCGGAGGTGCCCGATGACCGCCCCCACCGCACCGACCGCGTCGTCGCGACGTGCGCACCCGGCGCCCCGGCCCGCGAGCGCCGGTGGCCCCACGCTCCGCCGCGCCGTCGCCGCGGAGTGGACGAGGCTGACGAGCCTGCGCTCGTCGTGGTGGGCGGCCGCGCTCACCGTCGTCGTCTCGGCCGTGCTGACGTACCTCTCGGCCCAGGCGTCGTCCGTGGACCCGGGGTTCGACCCGCTCGGCTCCCTCACGTCGGGCCTGCTGCTGGCCCAGGTGCCGCCGCTCGTCCTGGGCGTCCTCGTCGGGACGGGCGAGTACAGCACGGGCACGTTCCGCACGACGTTCGTCGCCGAGCCGCGGCGCTGGCCCGTGCTCGTCGGGCAGACGGCGGCGACCGCCGCGTTCGCGCTGCTCACCGCGGTGCTCGCGGTCGGGGCGGCGGTGCTCGCGCTGCTGCCGTCGGCCCGTGCGCGCGGCCTCGCGCTCGACCTCGGCCGGGACGGCACGCCGCAGGTCCTCGTCGGGATGACGCTCCTGCTCGCCGGCATGGCGCTGCTCGGCCTCGCGATCGGCGCGCTCGTGCGGCGGCCCGTCCCCGCGCTCACCGCGGCGGTGCTCGTCGTGCTCGTGCTGCCGGTCGCGCTCGTGCTGGCGGCCGACCTGTCGGGCGACCCGCTCGCGGCACCCGCGGGCGTCTCGTCGGCGCAGGCGGCGGTGAACACCGTCGTCACGTTCCTGCCCACCGGGGCGGCGTCCCTGCTCACGGGCGAGGGCCCGGTCGAGGGCGCACCCGACCTGGGTGCCGTCGGCGGGGGGCTCGTCCTCGCGGCGTGGGTCCTCGTCCCGCTCGCCCTGGCCGCCGTCCGCCTGCGCACGCGGGACGTGGTCTGACGTGGCCGCGACGATCCCCCCGACGGCCCCGGCGCCGACCCGCACCGCGCCCGCGCCCGACCGGCCGCAGGTGACCCTGCCCCGCGTGCTCGCGGCGGAGTGGGACAAGCTGACGAGCCTGCGCTCGACGGCCTGGCTCGCGCTCGCGACCGTCGCCGCGGCGGCGGGGACGGCGTGGGCGCTGGGCGCGTTCGCCCGGCCCGACACCGGGTCCTCCGGGGCGCCGCTCGCCGTCGCGGGGTCCGTGCTCGCCCAGCTCGGCTTCCTCGTGCTCGGCGCGGGCGTCGGCGCCGGAGAGTTCCGGACCGGCACCGCGCGCGTGACGTTCGCCGCGGTCCCCCGCCGCCTGCCCGTGCTCGCGGCACAGGCGCTCGTGACGACGGCGGCCGCGCTCGCCGTCGCCGTGCTCGCGCTGGGCGCGGCGCTCGCCGCGACCGCCGGGCAGCGCGCGGACGCCGCGCTCGTGCTCGATCTCGCGGACCGCGAGACGCTGCGCGTGCTGGCGGGCTTCGTGCTCTACCTGACCGGGGTCGCCCTCGTGGGCCTGGGCCTGGGGTCGCTCGTGCGGCGGCCGGACGGGGCGCTCGTCGGCGGGGTCGTGCTGCTCGTCGTGCTCGACCACCTGCTCGCGACGAACCCGGGACGCGTCGCGGACACGGCGCGCGCCCTCCTGCCCGGTGCGGGGGCGCGCCTGCTGCAGGACGACGCCCGGCTCGCCGCCCTCGACGCGACGGCCCTGGGACCGCACCTCGGCACGTGGGGCGGGGGTCTCGTCCTCGCGGCGTGGGCCGCCGCGCTGCTCGCGGCGGCGGCGTACCGGCTGCGGCGCCATGACGTCGTCTGACGCGCCGCGCGACGGCCGATGGGAGAGTAGGCCCGTGCCCTCGTCGCCCCTCGCCCTCCCGTCCGCGCCCGGGGCGCACGACGGCGGCCCGCGCGCCGAGCCCGACGTGCGGCGGCGCGGCGCCGTCGGCCGCGTGCTCGCGCGGCACCCGTGGGCGACGGACCTCGCGCTCGCGAGCGCGGTCGCGCTGCTCGGGCTCGTCACCGCGGCGGTCGCGCTCACGACGGTCGAGGGGTCCACCGGGCTGGGGCTGTTCCGCCCCGACGAGCCCGTGGCCCAGGTGGTCGTCACGGCCTGGCTCGTCGGCGCCGTCCTCGGGGCGGGCCTGCTCCTGCTCCGGCGGTCGCGCCCGCTGACCGTCACGGCGGCCCTCACCGTGCTGGCCGTCGCGTCGCTCGCGACGGCGGGCGTGCTCGGGGTGCTCGGCGTGTGCCTCGCGTGCGCGGTGCACACCGTGGCCGCCGAGCGCGCGCCCCGCACGGCGTGGGTCGTGTGCGGGGCGGTGCTCGCCGTCGTCGTGGCCGCGCTGTGGTGGTGGCAGGACATCGGCCTCGCCGAGATGCTGCTGTGGAGCGACCCGATCGTCCTGCCGGACGGCGACCCGGTGCGCGACCTCGCGCAGCCGCCCTTCTCCCCCGGCCGGCGCTCGGTGTCGGTCCTGCTCCTGCTCGCGCTCCTGCTGCTGGGGATGGCCACGGGGTCGGGAGCACGGGCACGACGGCTGCACGACGAGGACCTCGTCGCGCGCTACCGCGCCATGGCGCGCGACCGCGACCAGAGCGCGGCGCTCGCCCGGGCCGCCGAGCGCGCGCGGATCGCGCGCGAGATGCACGACGTCGTCGCGCACAGCGTGTCCGTGATGGTCGCGCTGTCCGACGGCGCGGGCGCGGCGCTCGACCGGGCGCCGGACCGCTCGCGCGAGGCCCTGCACGAGCTGTCCCGCACGGGACGGGACGCGCTGGCCGACATGCAGCGCGTCCTCGGCGCGCTCGACCCCGAGGAGGGCGGCGACGGGCCCGGCACCCCGGTCGAGCCGACCGGGACGGACCTCGCGGCCGTCGTCGCACGGTTCCGCGCTGCGGGCGTGCCCGTCGCGGCGACCGGCCTCGACGTCGCGCTGCCCGCGGACACGTCGCTGCGCCTCGGGGCCGTGCGCATCGTGCAGGAGGCCCTGACCAACGTGCTGCGGCACGCGCCCGGGACGCCCGCGGCCGAGGTCGTGGTGCGGCGCACCGCGCGCGCGGTCGAGATCGACGTCCGCGACGAGGGCGGCACGCGTCCGGCGACCGGCGGCGGGACCGGGCGCGGGATCGTGGGCATGCGCGAGCGCGCCGCGCTGCTCGGCGGCGTCGTCGAGGCGGGGCCGCGACCGGGCGGCGGCTGGGCGGTGCACGTGGTCCTGCCCTGCGACCCGGGCGAGGTCGGGGCCCGGAGCGCCCCCGAGCAGGAGCACCCGCACCGCGACGTGCACGACGACGAGGGAGGACGACCGTGACGACCGTGCTGCTCGTCGACGATCAGGCGCTGCTGCGGATGGGCTTCCGGCTCGTCATCGAGTCCGAGCCCGACCTCGAGGTGGTGGGCGAGGCCTCCGACGGACGCCTCGCGCTCGACCAGGTCGCGGCCCTCGCCCCCGACGTCGTCGTCATGGACGTCCGGATGCCCGGCATGGACGGCATCGAGGCGACCCGGGGCGTCGTCGCCGAGCACCCCGGGACGCGCGTGCTCGTGCTCACGACGTTCGACGTGGACGAGTACGCGTTCGCGGCGCTGCGCGCCGGGGCGAGCGGGTTCCTGCTGAAGAACGCGCGCCCGCACGAGCTCGTCGAGGCGATCCGCACCGTCGCGGCAGGGAGCTCGGTCGTCGCGCCCCGCGTGCTGCGCCGCATGCTCGACCTCTTCGCGCCGCACCTGCCCGCGGGCGAGCAGCCGGCCGTCGACGACGGCCTCGACCCCCGGCTGCGCTCCCTCACGCCGCGCGAGCTCGACGTCCTGCGGTGCGTGGCCGAGGGGATGTCGAACGCCGAGATCGCCGACCGCCTCGTGCTGTCCGCGACGACCGTGAAGACGCACGTCGGCAACCTGCTGGCCAAGCTGGGCGTGCGCGACCGGGTGCAGGCCGTGATCGTCGCGTACGAGAGCGGGCTCGTGGGGTCGCGCGGCTGAGGGCCGGGCGGCACGCGCGTCGGGCGACCGCGTCGGCGGCACGTCGAGCACCGGTGCCGCGCCGCCGCGAGGCGTTCACCCCCGCCGGGTGAGGACCCCGCGTGGGCCCGCTGCGACGGTGGGACGAGCGCCCGAGAGGAGCCGAGGATGACGGCTGCACCGATCCCCCGACAGCAGGCACCGGCCCCCACGGGCCCCTGGCACACGGCACCGCCCGAGGCGGTGTGCGCGGCGCTCGACGTCGACCCGGCCGTCGGGCTGACGTCCGCGCAGGTCGCCGAGCGGCGCGCGCGCTACGGGCCGAACGCGCTCGCGCAGGAGCGCAAGGAACGGCCGTGGCAGGCCTTCCTGCGCCAGTACCGCGACCTCATGCAGCTCGTCCTCGTCGGCGCGGCGGTCGTGAGCATCATCGCGCTCGGGGACGTGACGACCGGCGTCGTCGTGCTCGCCCTCACCGTCCTCAACGCGCTCATGGGCCTGCACCAGGAGGGCAAGGCGGCCCAGAGCGTCGCCGCGCTCCAGCAGATGCTCGTCATGACGGCCACCGTGCGCCGCGACGGGCGCCAGGAGCAGGTGCCCGCCGAGGAGCTCGTGCCGGGCGACGTCGTCGGGTTCGAGGCGGGCGGCAAGATCCCCGCGGACGGGCGGCTGCTCGTCGCCGCCTCGCTCGAGATCGAGGAGGCCGGGCTCACCGGCGAGAGCACGCCCGTCGCGAAGGGCGTCGCGGCGGTCACGGCGGACGACGCCCCCCTCGGCGACCGCACCGACATGGCGTACATGAACTCCCAGGTCACGCGCGGGCGCGGCGAGATGGTCGTGACCGCCACGGGGATGACGACCGAGGTGGGCCGCATCTCCGGGATGCTCAGCGGGGTCGAGCAGGACAGGTCGCCGCTCACGCGCCAGCTCGACCGCATCACCGTGATCATCACGGTCATGGCGGCGGTCGCCCTCGTCGTGGTCGTCGTGCTGGGGCTCGTGCGCGGCGAGGACTTCGACAGCCTCTTCGTGGTCGGGATCAGCCTGGCGATCGCCGCGATCCCGACGGGGCTGCCCGCCGTCGTGACGATGCTCCTGTCGCTCGGCACCCGCCGGCTCGCCGACGAGGGCGCGATCGTCAAGCGCCTCAAGTCCGTCGAGACGCTCGGGTCGACGTCGGCGATCTGCTCCGACAAGACCGGGACGCTCACGCTCAACCAGATGACGGCGCGCCGGCTCGTGCTCGCCGGGCGCCGGTTCTCCGTCGACGGCGAGGGGTACTCCACGACCGGCCGCATCCTCGCGGCGGCCGGGTCCACCGACGTCCCGCTCGAACCGGTCGCGCTCCCGCTCGCGCTCGCGAGCGACGCCGTCGTGCGCGACGGCGAGTGCATCGGCGACCCCACGGAGGGCGCGGTCGTCGTCCTCGCGGCGAAGGCCGGGCTCGACGTCGAGGAGACGCGCGCCGAGCACCCGCGCGTCGCGGAGGTCCCGTTCGACGCCGCGTACAAGCTCATGGCGACGTTCCACGAGATCGACGGCGAGCTCGTGTGCTTCGTCAAGGGCGCCCCGGACGTGCTGCTCGCCCGCTCGGCCCGGTACCTCACGGCCGACGGCGGGTCGGCGCCCCTCGACGACGAGGGCCGCGCGCGCGTCCTCGCGGAGAACGACGCGCTCGCGGGCGAGGGCATGCGCGTCCTGGCCGTCGCGCGGCGCACCGTCGCGCGCGACGAGCTCCGGGGCGACCTGCTCGACGCGGTGCGCGACCTCGAGCTCCTCGCGCTCGTCGGGATCGTGGACCCTCCGCGCCGCGAGGCGCGCGACGCCATCGCCGAGTGCCGGGACGCCGGCATCCGGGTGCGGATGATCACGGGGGACCACGTCACCACGGCGGCGGCGATCGCCGGGCAGCTCGGGATCGAGGGGCGCGCGCTCACGGGCGCCGAGTTCGCCGCGATGTCCGACGCGCGGCTCGAGGCGGAGGTCGGCGAGATCGGCGTGGTGGCGCGCGTGGCGCCGGAGGACAAGGTGCGGCTCGTCGACGTGCTCAAGCGCAAGGGCGACGTGGTCGCGATGACGGGCGACGGCGTGAACGACGCCCCCGCCCTGACGCGCGCGGACATCGGCGTCGCGATGGGGATCACGGGCACCGAGGTGACGAAGGACGCCGCCGAGATGATCCTCACCGACGACAACTTCGCCACGATCGTGGCGGCGGTCGAGGGCGGCCGCGGCCTCTACGACAACCTCATGAAGTACATCCGCTTCCAGATGGTCGTTCTCGTCGGGTTCATCCTCACGTTCGTCGGCGCGGGCATCTTCACCGTGGCCGGGGGCACGCCGCTCACGCCGCTGCAGATCCTGTGGGTCAACTTCGCGATCGACGTGCTGCTCGCCGTCGGCCTCGGCTTCGACGCCGCGACGCCCGGCCTCATGCGGCGTCGGCCCCGACCGCCCACCGAGCCGGTCATCGGGCGTGCGCTCGGCGTGCGGCTCGCGGTCGGGGGCGTGCTCATCGCCGTCGGCACGCTCGTCGCCGTCGCGTGGGGCGAGGCCGACGCCGACCTCGCGGTCGCGACGACGATGGGCCTCACCGCGATGTCGCTCCTGCACGTCGTCGCCGCGCTCGAGTGGCGGGACCCGCGGGCGAGCATCCTGTCGTCCGAGACGCTCGCGAACGGTCGCTTCGTCGTGCTCCTGCTCGCATCCCTCGGGCTCACGTTCCTCGTCACGACGCTCGACGGGCTGCAGCGGATCTTCGGCACCGTCGACCTCGACGGCGGCCAGTGGGGGGTGTGCGCGCTCGTCGCGCTCGCCTTCCTCGTCCTCGTCGAGCTCGGGAAGCTCGTGCTGCGCACGGTGGACCGGCGCCGCGCCTGAGCGCGTCTCCTCGGAAGACCCGTCAGGGCACGACGCCGAGCTCGCGGCCGCGCCGCACGGCCTCGCGCCGCGAGCCGACGCCGAGCTTGCGGTAGACCGACTTCAGGTGCGCCTTGACGGTGTTGACCGACACGAAGAGGTCGGCGGCCACCTCGGCGTTGCTCGCCATCGACGGCAGGACGGCGAGGACCGCGAGCTCGCGCTCGGTGAGCGGCTCGACGAGCGGGACCGGCTCCGGTGCCCGGCCCGGTGCGTCCAGGTGGGTGCGCAGCAGCGCGGCGAGCGCGTCGTCGCGGCGCGCGACCGCGCGCGCGAGCGGCTCGTCGAGCTCGGTGCCCCGGACGGCGAGGAACGGCCGGACGACCCGCTCGGCGGCGGCCAGGTCGAGGGCCCGCCCGAGCGGGGCGTCGACGCGGCACGTGCCCGCCCGGGCGAGCGCGGACGCCTCGACGAGCGCCGCCTCCACCCGCACGACGACGTCCGCCTCCTCCCCCGGCGCGTCCCCGAGGCCCGCCACGGCACGCTCCGCCGCCCCGGTGCGCCCCGCCGCGAGGAGCTCGCGCGCACCGCAGACCGCGACGACCGCGGCGCTCCCGAGGCGTTCGCGCGCGAGGCGCGCCCCGAGCGCCGGGCCCGTACCGTCGTCGACCAGACGCGCGGCCGCCGTGGCGCGCACCCACAGGTCCGCGAGCACGGGGGGCGTCGCGGACCGCCCCAGGGCGCGGTCCGCGGCGACGAGCGCCTGCCGCGCGGCGCGCGCGTGCCCGCGGTCCGCGGCGACGAGCCCCTGCAGCAGCCGCACGGCCGCCTCGGACGCGGGCTCGCGCCCGCCGGCGTCCGCCGCGAGGGCGTGCGCGAGGTGCCGGTCGAGCCCGTCGTCCGACGCCCGGAGATACCGCACCCACGCGCGCGCCGCGTGCGCGGGCCGCACGTGCGCGTACCCGTCCCAGCCGCGGCGCTCCGCCTCGACGAGCACCTCGCGCGCGGCGCCGTCCCCCGCGTCGAGCCGACCGGCCGCGACGGCGAGGAGCGCCGCGGCGGCGCGCGCCCCGAGGACGTAGAGCTGCGGGGCGCGCCACGACCGGCCACCAGGGGCGGTGAGCGTGCCCGACGTCGTCTCCCCCGCCGGCTCGGGGCCGACCGCGCACCACGCGAGGCCCGCCGCGCGGTGCGCCCGCGCGAGGCCCCGGTACGTCTCGAGGGCGGGGAACGGGTACGGCACCGCGTCCGCCGCGGCGAGCGCGGCGCCCGCGGCCGTCGCGAGGGCCCGCACGTCGCCGGTCGAGCGCGCGGCGGACGCGGCGAGCAGCTCGAGGAGCACCGCGGCGGCGGGGTCGGCCACCGGGTCCGCGGCCGGGGCGAGGAGGTCGCGCGCCCGCGCGACGTGGAGCCGGACGGCGTCGAACCGCTCGTCGACGGTCGCGAGCGCGCCCGCGCACAGGTGCAGGCGGGCATCGGGCCGCAGGGTCGCGTACGGCACGCGCCGCAGGACCTGGGCGACGGTCTCGCGGTGCGGCCCCGCGAGCTCCGCCGCCGCGCCCTCGACGAACACCTCGCCGAGCAGCGGCCAGTCCTCCGCGGCCGCCGCGTGCTCCAGGGCGCGCAGCGCCTGCCCGTCCTGCGCGAACCAGCGCGCCGCGGCCTGGTGCGCCTCGCGCAGGCCCGCCGGGTCCTCGGTGCGCAGCTGGTGCAGGAGCATCTCGCGCAGCAGGGGGTGGTAGCGGTACCAGGTGCGCCGGCCGCCCGACGTCATGACGAAACCGTCCGCCGCGGCGAGGCCGGGGAGCAGCCGGTCCGTCGGCGCCCCCGGGTCGAGGACGGCCGCGAGGTCGGGGCACACCGCCGACGCCACGCTCGTGCGCAGGAGGAACCGCCGGGCCTGGGGCCCCTGGCTGTCGAGGACCTCGGCGAGGAGGAACTCCGCCGCCGAGCGGGCGGCGCGCGCCCGGCTCGTCGCGTCGTGCTCCTCGACGCGCAGCCGCACCCCGACGGCCCAGCCGCCGGTCTCGCCGACGACGCGCCCGGCGTCGTCCGCCGCCAGGTCGCGGCCCTGCGCCGTCGCCAGCGCCGCGACCGCGGGGGCGTCGAACGCGAGCTCGGCGGCACCGACCTCCGTCATCTCGCCCTGCGCGCGCAGACGCTGCAGGCGCAGGAGCGGGTCGACACGGGTGAGGACCACGAGGTGCAGGGGCAGCCGGTAGCGCAGGAGGTCGTCCACCGTCGCCGCGACCTCGGCGCACGCAGCGTGGTGGAAGTCGTCGAGCACGAGGACCACGGGCTCGGGCAGCGCCTCGATCGCCGCGAGCACGCGGCGCAGGAGGGCCGGCGTGAGGCGCGGCGGCACGACGAGGGTGTCGAGCGGGTGCCCGGCGGGCACCGCCCCGGCCGCCCGCAGCGCCGCGAGCACGTCGGCCCAGAAGGCGGCCGGCTTGTCGTCGAACGGCTCGAGCGTCAGCCACGCGACCCGCGGGCCGGTGCCGCCGCGCGCCCACCGCGCCGCGGCGGTCGTCTTCCCCCAGCCCGGGCCCGCCGACACGAGGGTGAGGCGGCGCGTGGCCGCCGCCGCGACGAGCGCCTCGACCTCCGGGCGGCCCACCGTGGACGGTGGCAGCTCGGGGACGGTGGTGCGGGCGCGCGAGGTCCCGGAGGCGTCCGTGACGTGCGTCACGTCCTCCGGCTCGGCACGGGGCTCGACCGAGGCCATGGGGGCAGGGTATTCCCGGGGCCCCCGGACCGCAGGGCGAGCGGAGCGCGGGCTCGCCACGCGCCTCAGGCCGGCCCGGGACCGGGCGGCGGGGCGACGACGGCGGGCGGCCGGGCGAGGATCTCCACGACGACGAGCACGAGGCCGGCGACGAGCGCGACCCCGACGACGAGGCCCGGCGTCGGCGTGCCCGCGACCAGCAGGACGAGCGCGGCGGCCGCCACGACGACGACGCGCACGAACGCCTTGTGCCGGCCGAGCCAGTCGCCGACGGGACCCGTCGAGACGCCCCGGCCCTCGCCCCAGCCGCGCGCGGCGGCGCCCGCGCGCCCGAGCCCCGCGCGCAGGCTGCGGGCCGAGGCGCTCGGCCCGCCCACGTACGCGGCGAGCGCGACCACGAGGCCCAGCACGCCGACGGTGCGCAGCGTGAGGCGCAGGTAGCCGACGGCCTGGTCGAACACGACCTCCGCGGCGTCGAGCCGCAGCACCTGCCCCGAGAGCGCGCCGAGGTACAGGCCGCGCGCGACGGCGAGCCCGACGCCCAGCGCGACCATCGCCCCCGTGAGGGCGAGCCCGGCCACGACGAGCGCGCGCGAGCGGTGGTTCGCGACGAGGACGCCCGCGGCCAGCAGACCGAGCACGACCCAGGGCAGCCACGTCGTGAGCGTCACGACCTGGGCGTACCGGTTCTGGAGCATGACGAGCTCGGCGGACTGCGCGACGGTGAACGTCGCGTCGACCGACGGGATGCGGGCCGCGACGTCCAGGCCGCGGTCCACGAGACGTTCCTTGAGCAGGTCGATCAGGCCGGAGAGCTGGATGGACAGGCGGCCGTCGTCGCTCACCTGCAGGACGTCGCCGTCCTCGCCGCGCATCACGGCGACAAGCTGCTCGTGCGCCACGCGGTTCGCCTGGAGCCAGGCGCCCTCGAACGCGTCGCTCTCCACGAGCCGCGTCGCCGTCTCGTGCACGAGCGACTCGACGCCGCTCGTGAGCGGCGCCTCCAGCGCGGCGAGCGCGCGGGTCGCGCGCGGCGGGACGTCGCGCTCCTCGAGCCCGCCGACGAGGTCGTCGACGAGCGCGGCCACGTCGATGCGCGACATGACGACCTCGGTGAGCCGCCCGGCGACGGCGGACTGCACGACGGGGTCGCCCGCGAGCGGTCCGACCGTCGCGACGTAGCGGTCGGTGTCCGTGAGCTCGCGCTGCGCCCACGCCGACACCGCGCCGAGCGGCGCGAGGAGCGCCCCGAGCGTGATGAGGACCGCGCACGCGGCGGCGCGCAGCCCCCGCCGGGGCCGCCGCGCCGCCTCCGGCGGGGTCGCGTCGCCGTCCGGGCCCGCGGGCACCGCGGCGGCCGGCCGCTCCTCGAGCCGGCGCCGCAGCTCCGCGTTCTCGCGCTCCAGCGCGGCGAGGCGCGCGGCGACGTCGGACGCCTCGCGCCCCGGCGCGGTCTCGTCGGCCATCGCGCGTCCTCAGGCGAGCGCTCGGGCCTTGAGCCGGGCGAACTCGTCGGCGTCGATCGTGCCGGCGTCGTACAGCGCCTTGGCGTCCGCGATCTCGCTCGCGGGCGACCTGCCGGAGCCGGCCGTGGCCCGCACGTAGTCGTCCATGACCTGCCGACGCGCCTGCTGCTCCTCCGCGTGCCGCTCCGCCATGCCCCGCCCGCGCGCGATGACGTAGATCAGCGCGGACAGGTACGGGACGAAGATCAGCGCGACGATCCACAGCGCCTTCCACCAGCCGCTGAGCGTCTTGTCGCGGAACAGGTCCGCGACGATCTGGAACAGCACGACGAGGTAGGCGATGAAGAAGAACCACCACACCATGAGCCAGAACCAGTCCCAGAATCCGTCCATCGGGCACCCCTCGTGTCGGGTCACGGCGGTCCCGTGACGCTCCCACTGTGGAGCGGTCCCGGTGTCCGCGTGCTCACCCGTCGGGGGTAGTCGGCCGCCCGGCGCCGCGGGCCACCCCCGCCGGGTGATCCCGCCCGGGTCCGTGCCCGCGCATCCTGGACCGACGTGGGCGAGCCGGGAGAAGGACGCATGGACCGCACGACGCTGGTCGAGGTGACGGTGCTGGGGCCGGTGGTGCTGCCCGAGCCCGACCTCGCCGAGCTCGGCGTGCGCCGGTCCGTGGAGTGCACGCGGCTCGAGGCCCGGGTCCGCGACCAGGCCGCGCTGTACGGCCTCCTCCAGCGGCTCGCGGCGCTGGGGCTCGACCTCGTCGAGCTGCGCACGGCGGCGCCCGACGACCGGCCCGACGTCGAGCTCGTCGTCCGCGGCCCCGTGGGCGCGCTCGTGCAGCAGATGCTGGACGACGTCGGGCGTGCCCACCCGGCGTCGAGCACGACGTACCGCGTGCAGGACACCGACCTCGTCGGCGTGCTCGGCGCCGTGACCGGGCTGCCCGACGACGACCGGTCCGGCGCGCACATCGGGGCGCACGGCGGGGCGCACGACCCCGGGCACGGCGAGACGGCCTCCGGGGGCGCGTCCGCGATGGACGTGCGCATCGCGCAGCTGCGCGACCTCGCCGCGCTGCGGGACCGGGGCGTCCTCACCGACGCCGAGCTCGCGGAGCAGAAGGCGCGCGTCCTCGAGCCCTGAGGACGGCAGGCCGGGCGGGCGGGCCGCGCCCGGCCGGCCGATGCCCCGTGCGGCGTCGTTTCGCGTTACGTCGTCCCACTGAGCGAGACGATGAGGACCACGCTGGGGCCAACTGATGCACTAGCGCATAGTGGCAAGCACATCACGGCGCGCTTGCTCGTGTGTCAGACCCCAGGAGGACTCATGGCCATCTCACGCCGCTCGTCGGTCACCATCTCGCTCGTCGCGGCGGCAGGGATCCTGGCGGGCTGTGCGGGCGGGAGCGACCCGTCCGGCGGCGGGGACGACGCCGCGCCGCAGATCTCGTTCCTCTACTCCCCCTACGCGGACTACGCGCCGTTCTTCCTCGCGGAGGACAAGGGGTACTTCGAGGAGGCGGGCGTCGACGTCGAGCTCCTCGCCAAGGGCGGGACGTCGGGCGAGACCTACCAGCTCGTCAGCACGAACAACGTCACGGCGGGTGGCGCGACGTGGGGCGCGGGCCTGTTCAACGCGACCGAGGCCGGCGCGTCGCTCTCGGTCATCGCGAGCGTCTCGCGCGTGCCGGAGAGCGGGCCGAACCCGGCCCCGTTCGTCGTCGCGGCCGACTCCGGCATCACGTCGATCGAGCAGGTCGCCGGCAGCCGCGTCGGCATCCCCGGCGACGGCGGCTTCGGCATCTACTCGGTGGCCAAGGCACTGGAGGCCGGCGGCCTCACGCTCGACGACGTCGAGCTCGTCAACGTCGGCCCGCCGGAGACGGGCCCCGCGCTCGTGGGCGGCTCGGTCGACGCCGCCTGGTCGATCGAGCCCATCTCGTCGTCGCTCGAGAGCGAGGGCATCGCGTCCGAGATCCTCCCGATCGACTACCACGCCGGCACCGAGCTCGGCGCCCTGGTGTTCAGCACCGAGTACGTCGACGAGCACCCCGACGCGGTCGTCGCGTTCACGGCCGCGTACCTGCGCGCCGCCGCGGAGCTCGAGGCGGGCGGCTGGGACGACCCGGCGAACCAGGAGATCATCGCGCGGTACACCGAGCTGCCGGTCGAGACGCTCACGTCGCTCGCGCTCACGGAGCAGGACCCGACGGGCGAGATCGACTGGGAGGACGTGCACGCCCAGGAGCAGTTCTTCCGCGACCGCGGCACGCTCGAGTACGAGGGCGAGGCGGACGTCGAGAGCATCTTCCGCGCTGACCTCCTCGAGCAGGCGCGCGAGCGGGCCGCGGAGCTCGGCTCGTGACGGCCGTCTCCGTCGAGGGCCTCTGGAAGGGGTTCCACGACCGTCGCCGCGACGACGTGCTCGTCGCGCTCCAGGACGTGTCCCTCACCATCGAGGACAACGAGTTCGTCTGCGTGCTCGGACCCTCCGGGTGCGGCAAGAGCACCCTCCTGCGCATCCTCGCGGGCCTGGAGGAGGCCGACCGCGGCACGGTGACGATGGCGGCGCGCCCGTCCGTCGTCTTCCAGGACCACGGCGTGCTGCCGTGGCTCACGGTCGAGCAGAACGTCGAGTACCCCCTGCGCCTGCGCGGCGTGCGGCGCTCGGCCCGGCGCGAGCGCGTCGCCCCGCTGCTGGACATGGTGGGTCTCACGGAGTTCCGCGGCTTCTACCCGCACCAGCTCTCGGGCGGCATGCGGCAGCGCACGTCGGTCGCGCGGGCGCTGGCCGACGACGGCGCGACCCTCCTCATGGACGAGCCGTTCGGCGCGCTCGACGAGCAGACGCGCGTCGTGCTGCAGCAGGAGCTGCTGAAGATCTGGTCGCAGACCTCGCGGTCGGTGCTCTTCATCACGCACAGCGTGGACGAGGCGCTCGTGCTCGCGGACCGCGTCGTCGTCATGTCCGCCCGGCCCGGGCGCATCCTCGCCGACGTGCGGGTCCCCTTCGACCGACCGCGCGACATCCTCGAGCTGCGCCGCGACCCGCGCCACGGCGAGATCACGTACGAGCTGTGGCGGCTGCTGCGGGACGCGGAGGCGCAGGACGCGGCGGGGGCGGACGAGCGCTCCGCCGCGGGCGTCCGGGAGGCGGTCGCATGACGACCCCCACGGACGAGCGCGCCCCCGTCCGCCCGGGCGGCCACGCCGCGCCGGGCGGCGCCCCGGACGCGCCCCACGACGCGGACGACCGCACGGCCGAGATCACGCGCGAGCTGACCGAGGAGCTGCGCCGTCGGCGGACGGGTCGCCTCGTGCGGGTCGTCGGGCCCTTCACGCCGCTCCTGCTCCTCGCGGTGTGGGAGCTCGCGAGCCGGACGAACGTGCTCGACGCGCGGTTCTTCCCGCCGCCGTCGTCGATCGCCGAGACGTTCGCGCAGCTCGTCGGGAGCGGCGAGCTCTTCGAGCACGCGGGCATCACGCTCACGCGCATCGCGATCGGGTTCGTGCTCGGCGCCGTGCCCGGGCTGGTCCTCGGGATCGCGCTCGGGTCGGTCACGACCCTGCGCACGCTCCTCGGGCCGATCTTCGCGAGCCTGCTGCCCGTGCCGAAGGTCGCGATCTTCCCGCTGCTGCTCCTCGTGTTCGGCCTCGGCGAGGCGAGCAAGTACGTGATCGTCGCGATCGGCGTGTTCTTCTACGTCTTCTACAACGCGATGGGCGGCGTGCTCCAGACGCCGCAGATCTACTTCGACGTGGCGACCGCCAACGGCGCGGGCCGGCTCCAGCGCTGGCGCACGGTCGCGCTGCCCGCCGCGCTGCCGAGCATCTTCACCGGGCTCAAGCTCGCGGTGGGCGGCGCGTTCGTCATCATCGCGGCCTCGGAGTTCGTCGGGTCGCGCAACGGCCTGGGCTACCTCATCTGGAGCTCGTGGACGACGTTCGCCGTCGCCAAGATGTACGTGGGCATCGTCACCATCTCCGTGCTGGGCTACCTCTCCACGACCCTGGTCACGGTGCTCGAACGACGTCTCGTGCCCTGGTCCCGTCAGTAGGAGGCAGCATGAACCCACCCCACCCCGACCCGTCCCGCGTGCCCGGGGCCGGCGCATGAGCGTCGTCCCGGCCGCGGACCGGATCTACCACGAGCTGCGGCGCCGGATCATCTTCACCGAGCTGCGCCCCGGCGAGGAGATCGACGTCACGGAGACGGCGTCCGAGTTCGGGACGTCGCGCACGCCGGTGCGCGACGCGCTGCACCGCCTCGACCACGACGGCCTCGTGGACGTGCGCCCGCGCGCCCTGTGCCGCGTCGCCCCGGTCACCCTCAAGACGCTCGTCGACGTGCTCGACGTGCGCGAGGCGACGGGACCGATGGCGACGCGCCTCGCGGCCGCCCACGCGAGCCCGGCCGAGATCGACGAGCTCGCGGCGATCGCCGAGGGCACGTACCCGCAGGCGCAGGACGTGCAGTCGATCCTGTCGGCGTCGCACCTGTTCCACTGCCGGGTCGCGAAGTACTCGCGCAACCCCCGCCTGCACGCGATCACCGAGCTCGCGCTCGAGGACCTGGAGCGGGCGTTCCGGCTCTGCGGCCGCCAGCCCCTGGAGCCCGGGCCGCCGCTCGACGACCACCGGCTCCTCATCGAGGCGCTCCGCGCGGGCGACGGCGAGCGCGCGGCTCGCCTCGAGCTCGAGCACATCCGTCGCGGTCGCAGCGTCGTCATGGGCCTCGCGATCGACTCCGGGGCGTTCTTCGGCGACGACTGAGCGTCTCTCCCGCGTGACGACCTGCGCGTCCCGCCCGACCCACCCGCACGACCCGACCCACCGCCACGACCCGAGAGGACCGCCGTGCCCGCCACCCCCACCGTGCGCGTCGACGCCGCGGACGCCCGCGCCCGGGCCCGCGCGGCGCTCGCCGCCCACGACCCCGCCGACGCCGACCTCGCGGCCCGCGCCGTCGTCGCGGGGGACGCGTCGGGGTGGCCGGAGTTCGGCCTCGCGCTCCTCGTCCGCGAGCTGCGGGACGCGTACGAGCGGACGACGACGGGGCGGCCTGGGACCGGGGCGCCGTCCGCCGTCGTGACCGGGGCGACCGCGACGCTGGACGCGTACGACCTCCCCGGGCCGGTCGCGCTCGCCGCGGCGGTCCGCCGGGCGGCGGGGCTCGCACGCGCGCTCGGCGTCGGCGTGGTCGCCGTGCGCCACGCGGGCGGGACGGGGCGCGTCGGCGCGTACGTCCGCGCGCTCGCCGAGGACGGGCTGGTCGGGGTCGCGCTCGCCCAGTCCCCCGCGACCGTCGCCCCGTACGGCGGGACCGCCCCCGTGGTCGGCACGAACCCGCTCGCCGTGGCGGTGCCGCGGGCCGGGCAGGCTCGTGCGCTCGTCGTGGACGCCGCGACGAGCGCCGTCACGCTCGCCGACGCGCGGCGCCGCGCCCGGGAGGGCACGCCCCTGCCCGACGGCGCGGCGCTCGGCCCCGACGGCGAGGCCACCCGGGACGCGGGCGCCGTCGGCGCGCTGCTCCCCGCGGGGCTGCTCGGGTCCCTCCTCGGTCTCACGGTGGAGGCGCTCGCCGGGCTGCTGACCGGGGCGCGCGGCGACGCCGTGGGGCGCGGGCTCTGGGTGCTCGCGCTCGACCCCCGCGCGTTCGGCGCCGAGGACCTCGCCGACCGGGCCGACCGCCTCGGCGACGACTGGGCGCGCGCCGGGGGCCGCGTCCCGGGCGCCCGGCCGGACGCGGAGGCGTTCGACGTCGACCGCGACGTCTGGGACGCGCTGGACCCGACGACGGGAGGCACGCCGTGACGCTCCGGCTCACCGTCAGCCCCGCCGACGACCTGCTCGACGTCCCCCGCCGCATCGAGGTGAGCGGCGCCGCCCCGGGCGCGCTCGTCACGGTCCGCGCGACGACGGACCGCTCCGGGACCGCGTGGTCCGCCCGCGCGACCTACCGCGCGGACCGGTCCGGCACCGTCCGGCTCGACCGCGACCCGCCGATGTCCGGCGACTACGGGCGCGTCGACGGGATGGCGCTCCTCACGTCGCAGCGGCCCGACCCGACGCCCGCCCCGACGGTCGGCACGGCGCCCGGCCGGCCGGCCCCGACCGACGTCGAGCATCCGCTGCGCACGCGCCTCGAGGCGTGGGACGAGTCCGACGCCACGCAGCGCGCGACGGCCGACCTCGTGCAGCGCTGGACCGGGCCCGGGGTGCGACGGCGCGAGGTCCGCGAGGACGGGCTCGTCGGCACGCTCTTCGTGCCGCAGGGCGACGGTCCGCACCCGACGATCGTCGTGCTCAACGGCTCCGGCGGCGGGATCAACGAGCAGCGCGGCGCGCTCTACGCGTCGCGCGGCGTGCAGGCGCTCGCGCTCGGCTACTTCGGTGTTCCCGGGCTGCCCGACCACATCACCCGCACGCCGCTGGAGTACTTCGAGACCGCGCTGCACCACGTGCACCGCGAGCTCGCGCCGCGCGGTGGCGTCGTCGTGGTGAGCGGCCAGTCGCGGGGCGGCGAGCTCGCGCTCCTGCTGGGCGCCACCTACCCCGGCCTGGTGGGCGCCGTCGTCGCCTACGTGCCCGGGGCCCACGTGCACGGCTCCCAGGGCGCCGCGGACCCCGCGCAGGGGTGGGACTCCCCCACGTGGACGCTCGACGGCGAGCCGCTCCCGCACCTGTGGCAGGACAACCCCGGCGTGACGTGGCAGCCGTGGACCGGCGGGCCGCCCCCGGACCGGTACCGCGACGTCTACGTCGACGGCCTGCGCGACCGCCGGTTCGCCGCCGCGTCGCGCATCCCCGTCGAGCGCATCGCGGGCCCCGTCGCGTGCGTCTCCGGCATGGCCGACGGCCTGTGGCCCTCGAGCATGTACGCCCGCCAGGTCGTCGAGACGCTGCGCGCCGCGGGCCACGCCCACGAGACGCTGCTGCTCGACTACCCCGATGCGGGCCACTCGATCGCCCTGCCGCACCTCCCCGTCGCGCAGGGCCCGACGCGCCACCCCGTCTCCGGCATCGAGCTGTCGGCCGGCGGGACCCCCGCGGGCAACGCGTTCGCCGACGCCGACTCGTTCGCGCAGGTGCGCGCGTTCGTGGAGCGCGCGACGCGCGTGCCCTGACCTGCACCCCGGACCCTGTCCAGACCTGTGACCCGACCCGTGACCCGAACCATCGACGAGAGGACCGACATGTCCGCAGTGAGCGCCGAGTACCGCCAGGAGTGGGAGCGGTGGCACCGTGCCCGGATCGACGAGCTGACGAGCCCGTACGGGTGGATGTCCATGGTCAGCCAGGACTGGCTGACGGGCGACGAGCCGCTGCAGGTCGAGGGCGTGCCCGGCACCTGGTCGGTCCAGGACGACGAGGTCGTGTACACGCCCGACGGCAGCGGGGAGACGGTCACGCTCGACGGCGCCCCCGTGACCTCGCCGACGCCCGTGTCGACCGGCCACAAGTACTCCCTCGTGCCCGCGTTCTACGGCGACCTGCGCGTCGAGACCATCCGCCGCACCGACGCGACCGGCCGTCGGATCTTCGGCGTGCGCGTCCGCGACCCGCGCGAGGCGGCCCGCAAGCGCCTCGATGACATCGAGACGTTCCCGCTCGACGAGCGGTGGGTCCTCCCGGCGCGGTTCACGCGGACGGCCGAGCAGGCGTCGGACTACCCGACGGTGGAGCGGGGGGTGTTCGAGGAGCAGCGCGTGATCGGCACCGTGACGTTCACCCTGGACGGGACGGAGCACACGCTCCTCGTCGCCGGGCGCCCCGACGACGACACGGGCATCGAGCGCGGCAACGCGCACTTCACCGACACCACGAGCGGCAAGGAGACCTACGGCAACGGCCGGCTCGTGCGCATCCCCGACACCGAGCGGGACGGCGACACCGTGGTCGACCTCAACCGCGCCTTCTCCTTCCCGTGCGCGTTCACGAACTTCGTCACGTGCCCGCTCGCCCCGGCGCAGAACCGGCTGCCGGTCGCGGTGACCGCGGGCGAGAAGAAGCCGCCGCTCCAGATCGACCGCATCCAGACCTTCGCGCAGGCCTCCTGACCCGTCCGCGCGACGCCCCCGACGGCGGGCGACCGGCACGTCCGGTCGCCCGCCGTCGTCGTCCCTGCGGCCTCCTCGGCGCCGCGCGCACGGATCTCTTGACACTCGGAAAGCGCTTCCCTACGCTGCGAGAGTCGCGCACACGGACGTGCCGCTCGAGAGCAGGACGGGAGAGCAGGACGCGGCGACCGCCGAGGTCACCGACCGTGCGCCCGGCCCGGACGGGCCTCGCCGCAACGACGCGGGGACGAGGACCGACGGCGTGCAGGAGGGCCGGCCCGGCGGCGGACGCCCGGCGGGTCGGTCGCATGACAGCGCTAACCAGCGTCGTGCCAGCACCATCCGACGAAGTGGAGCAGACGATGACGTCTACGCATGCGAGCCGACGAGGCAGGGCGGCGCTCGCCCTGTCCCTCGCGGCCGTCCTGGGAGGGACCCTCCTCGGACCACCGGCGGCCGCAGAGGAGGCCGCGGACGAGTTCAGCGAGGTCCTCAGCTTCGAGTCCTACCAGCGGACCGCCCTGAACGGCCAGGACGGCTGGTCCGCCTCCTCCGCCGCCCGGGTGATCGCCGACCCGCTCAACGGCAACAACCAGGTGCTCGAGATGGTCGGGGGGACCCAGCGCGCCCACCGCGCCGTCCCCGGCATCGCCGACGGGACGACGGGGACCGTGTTCTTCCGCTTCCTGCGCACGGGGAGCGTGGACACGTCGTTCGGGATCACGGACCACGACGCGCCGTCCGACTACGCGCACAGCCGCGCCTACGTGAACAACCAGAACAACGACGTCATGCTCGTGCGCGACGGCGGCGCCTTCAAGCCCGCGGGCGTGTGGTCGCGCGACACGTGGCAGTGCGTCTGGATCGTCGCGGACAACGCGACCGACAAGGTCAGCGTGTACAGCCAGGGCGGCCCGTACGACGAGGTCACGCGGCTGCCCGCGGGCACCGAGCAGCAGTTCGGCTTCCGGCAGGGCGTGAGCGGGGCGCTCGACCGCTTCTTCTGGATCAACGGCGCGAGCAGCGCGGGCCGGCTCATGCTCGACGACGTCGCGGTCGACACGACCGGGCAGAACCTCGCCGTCCCGACCGGCAACCCGGCCGACTGCGCCGGGGGCGGCACCGCGCCGAGCGAGCCGCTGCTCAACCCGCTGCCGGACCCGACGCCGTCGACCCTCGGCATCGAGGTGACCGAGCTGGCCCAGCTCCCCGAGTCGTCGACGACACCGGCGACGCAGGACCAGCGCCTCGTGCGGCACAACCGGATCACGCACCTCGACGAGATCCCGGACGGCTCCGGCCGCCTCATGGTGCCGGACAACAACGCGGTGCTCTACACGGTCGACAAGGACACCGGGGAGCACGTGGCGTACCTCGACGTGCGCCAGCAGTTCCGCGACAACTTCCACAACAGCGCGGGCCTCGGGACCGGACTCGGCTCCGCCGAGTTCCACCCCGACTTCGCCGAGAACGGCCTGTTCTACACGGTGCACACCGAGGGCGGCACCGCGCTGACGCAGGACACGCCGGACTACCCGGCGTACGGCAACACGCAGTTCCACAGCGTCGTCACGGAGTGGAAGGCCACCGACCCGTCCGCACCGGTCTTCGCGGGCACGAGCCGCGAGGTCCTGCGCGTGCCGTTCGCCGGCCGCGTGCACACGGTGCAGCAGATCGCGTTCAACCCCACGGTGACCGAGGGTGACGCCGACTACGGAAACCTCTACGTCCTCGTGGGCGACGGCGGCAACGGCGTCGGCAACGGCAACCCGCAGGACCTCGCGACGCCGCAGGGCAAGGTCTTCCGCATCGACCCGCTCGGCGACGACAGCGCCAACGGGAGATACGGGATCCCCGCGGACAACCCGTTCGTCGGCACCCCCGGGGCGCTGCCCGAGATCTACGCCCTCGGCCTGCGCGACCCGCACCGCATCAGCTGGGACCCCGAGGGCGACCACACGATGTACCTCGGGCACATCGGCGAGTGGCAGGTCGAGTCGGTGTACGCCGTCGAGCCGGGCGACAACTTCGGCTGGTCCGTGCGCGAGGGACCGTTCCTCGCGGACAACCGGCAGATCTTCCCCCTGCCCGCCGACGACGCGCAGCACGGCTTCACCTACCCCGTCGCCGCGTACGACCACAACCGCGACCCGGGCCAGACCGGCGACGCGGGCGTCGCGCTCAACGGCGGCTTCGTGTACCGCGGGGACATCCCGGAGCTACGCGGCCGCTACCTGTTCACCGACCTCGTGCGCGGGTGGGTCCTGGGCACCGAGGCCGACGAGATGGTCCGGAACGACGGCGACCCGGCCGACCTCGCCGAGATCGAGCACCTGCGCGTGTTCGCCGACGGCGCGGAGACGACGTTCCAGGAGCTCGTCGGCGACCAGCGGGTCGACCTGCGGTTCGGCGCGGACGCCGACGGGGAGCTGTACCTCGTCTCGAAGGCGAACGGGAAGATCTGGAAGGTGACCGGCGCGCGGCGCGCGACGGCCGCCTCCCCCGTCGCGCTGCCCGAGCTCGCCCCGAACCTCGTCGCGCACTACGACTTCGACCACCCCGTCCCGGGTGCGCCGACGTGGGAGGCGGACCAGGGCTGGTCGGGGACCGACATCGAGCTCGTCAACGGCGGCGTCGAGATGCGCGTGGCGGACCGGGCCTACCCCGGTGCGGGCGAGGCGCTCCAGACGCAGCAGATGAGTCCCCGGACGGCGTCGAACGACGACTGGAAGGCCGGCGTCTACGACCCCGACGGCGTCGACTCCCTCGGTGCGTTCGCCGGGGCGGACGAGATCTCCGTGATGGGCTGGTTCAAGCCGACCGGCGAGCACCCCGCCCTCAACTCGGGCACGGCGAACCCCGACGACCGCTACAACGCGATCGGGCTCGCCGGAGTCCTGACCGGGACGTCGGACGGGCACGCGGTGCGCGCGCTGCTCGAGGTCATCACGGTGGACGGCGAGCTGCGGCTCGTCGCGCTCGGGCGCCGCCTCGACGGCGGCGGCTCGTGGACGTTCGCGGCCGACCTGCCGTGGGACCAGATCCTCCAGCGCAACCAGTGGGTGCACCTCGCCGCGACGTTCGACTTCGCGGGCGGGGAGATGAAGCTGTACCGCAACGGCGAGGAGCTCGAGGGCCGGTACACGGCCTCGAACCCGTGGGGCGCGGGCGCGACGTCGCCCACCGACCCCGCGGGGATCAAGATCGGCGGGAGCTTCCCGCAGGACACGCGCGAGGCGAACCCGTTCCACGGCCGCATGGACGACCTCATGTTCCTCGACGTCGTCCCGACGCCCGAGCAGGTCGCCGCGCAGTACGCGCTGTTCGGCGCCCAGCCGGTCGAGCCTCCGGCGCCGCCGTCGTGCGCGCCGGGGGGCGAGCCGATCACCGACGTCCTCGGTGCCGAGCACTGGGCGCCGCGCACGCCGTCGAAGTGGCAGTTCCCGGGCGACGCGGTCGTGCTCGCGCAGGCGGGCGACAACCCGGACGACGGCATCCGCCGTCCGTTCGAGTACGCGGTCCTCACCGAGGGCCCCGAGCTCGGGTCGTTCGCGCTCGACGCCGAGGTGCGGCTCGACGCCCCCGCGTCCGTGAACAACCGCGACGTGATCGTGGTGTTCGGCTGGCAGTCGGACACGCAGTACTACTACGCGCACCTGTCGCAGGACAACACGATCTACGCGCACAACGGCATCTTCAAGGTCGACGGCAAGGACCGGGAGCGGATCGACGACCAGTGGGACGGCGCCGTCGGGGCTCCCCCGGCGGTCACCGACGAGGAGTGGCACGACGTGCGCGTCGTGCGCTGCGCGGACAGCGGCGACGTCGCCGTCTACGTCGACGGGCTCGACACACCGCTCCTCACCGCGAACGACACGACGTTCGGCACGGGCCGCGTCGGGTTCGGCTCGTTCGACAACACCGGCAGCCTGCGCGACCTCGTCGTCACGCCGGCGCAGGAGCCGGCCGGCGTGGCGCTCGACGTCGTCGTGACGCCGCGGTGCCTCGCGGGCAAGGCGTACCTCGCGGTCGCGGCGACGAACGCGTCCGACGTCGTGGCGGACGTGACGCTCACGACGGCGTTCGGGTCGCGCACGGTCGCGGGCGTCGCGCCCGGGGCGGCGGCCTACCAGTCGTTCGCCACGCGCGCGACGACGCTCGACGCAGGGGCCGTCACCGTGTCCGCCACGGCGACGGTCGACGGCGAGGAGGTGACGAGCGAGGAGGTGGTCGAGCACGCGGCGCACGCCTGCGGCTGACGCGCCCCTGAGCACCTGAGCTGACGACCCGAGCCGCCCCGGCTCCCACGGCTGCGTCCGACCAGCCTGCGGGACCGGGGCGGCTCTGCGCCCGGTGTCACCCGGCCGTCAGCACCGCCACGCCGCGCCGCAGGGCGAGCACGACCGCGCCCGCGACGAAGTAGTCCCGGTCGTCCTCGCGGCGCGCCGCCCGGACGCCGTCGTGCAGCTCCTGCGTCCGCGCGGAGACCTCGCGCAGCGCCTCCGCGTCGGCGGGCTCCGTGCCGACGGACCGCAGCGCACCGGCGTAGGCGTCCAGGGCACGGGCCGTGAGCGGCCGCAGGCGGGCGCCGAGTGCGAGGTCGTCGCGGTCCTCGCGCTCCCACTCGACGAGCAGCCGCACGAGCGACTCGACGACGTCGGCCGACCCCTCGAGCTCCTGCGCGCGCCGCACCTGCGACGCGGCCCAGTCGCGGTGGCGACGCAGCCGGATGTTGGCGCGCGCGGCCTCCCGGGTCCGCGCGACGGCGTCGCGCGCGCGGGTGAGCGTCGGCTCCACCTCGCGCCGCCGCTCCTCCCACTCCTCCGCCGACGGCGGGCGCTCGCCCGCGAGACCGTCGCCGAGCGCCTCGACCTGGTCGACGAGCGTGTCGCGCAGCCCGTCGAGGGCCTCCTCGGTCGGGGTGAGGGGCAGCGGGGGCACGAGCAGGTTGATGACGACGCCGATGCCCGCACCCACGACGACGAGACCGGCGTACGCACCGACGAACTCGACCTTCGCGTCGTTGCCGATGATGAGCACGAACAGGGCCGACGTCACCGCCCACGTGCCCATCTCGCCGAACCGCCGCCAGCCCGCGCACAGGAGCGCGAGGCCGACGACGACCGCCACGGACAGCGCGCTCGGGGCGAGGACGAGGTCGACGCCCCGGGCGATCGCCGCGCCGACGAGGATCGCGAGGATCGCCTGGGTCGACTCGCGGACGGAGCGCGCGAGCGTGCTCGTCGTCGCGACGACCGCGCCGAGCGGGGCGTAGTAGGGGTACTCGGAGAACGGGGCCGGGGCGAGCACCCCGACGTACCACGCGACGGCCGCCGCGAGCGCGCCCTTGACGGCCAGCGACCACCGGGGGTGGCGCACCCACTGCCGTTGCGCGGCCGTGACCGCGCGGCGCGCCCGTGTCCCTGCCTCCACCACCCGGGGTGCCCGGGCCGCGGGCGCGGTCGGTCCCGTCCTGCTCTCGTCTCGTGCCACGGGACGAGGGTGCCCCGCCCGGCGGGCGCCCGCACGCGCGCCTGCCGTGCACGCGCCGGGCACCGGGCGGGAGCAGCGGTTCGACGTGTGAGCGGACAGAGCCGGTGCTTCACTGGCGGCGTCGGTGCAGCCAGACGCCGACGCCGTCGAGCACCACGGTGGCGTCGCGCACCCCTGCCGTCCGCCCCGTGGCTCCCACGAGGAGGCAGATGATGGTCCGCCGACGCGGCGCGGCAGCCGCAGGAACGAGCATGGTGGTCGCCGCCCTGGCCCTGACGGGCTGTGCGCAGGGCACCGGTGACGACGGCTCGGACGTCGACTTCACGGCCGACGGGTCGCCGTCGGGCGAGCTCTCGGTCATGGGCTTCGGGACCGGCGACGAGATCGGCGAGGTCCGCTACGACCGCGCCGTGGAGGGCCTCGACGGCGTCGACGTGCGCCTCTCGGAGGGCGAGCTCGACATCCAGGCCTTCCTCTCGGCGGTCGCGTCGGGCAACCCGCCGGACGTGGTGTACGCGAACCGCGACCAGATCGGCACGTTCGCGTCGCGCGACGCGATCCTCCCGCTCGACGAGTGCGTCGCGGCCGAGGAGATCGACCTGGACGCGTTCGTGGACACCGCCGTCGACCAGGTGACGTTCGACGGCAGCGTGTACGGGATCCCGGAGTTCAACCAGGTCCAGGTGACGATGGCGAACGCCGACCTGCTCTCCGCGGCCGGGCTCACCGTCGAGGACGTCAACGGCTCGGACCGCGAGGCCGTCACGGCGGCGAACGAGGCGCTCCTGCGCACCGACGGCGGGACGCTGAGCGTCATCGGGTTCGACTCGAAGCTGCCGGAGTTCCTCCCGCTGTGGTCGAAGGCGGTCGGGGCCGACCTGCTCTCCGAGGACGGCCGCACCGCGCAGCTCGACGCCCCCGAGGTCGTCGAGTCGCTCGAGTGGGCGGTGGGGATCTACGACGCCCAGGGCGGGTTCCCGGCGGTCAAGACGTTCCGCGACTCCGCCGACTTCTTCGGCGCCGGGAACCAGTTCGCGACCGACGCCCTCGGCGCGATGCCGATGGAGCAGTGGTACATCAACGTGCTCAACGAGTCGTCCCCGGACGCCCCCATGGCGTTCGACGCCGTGCGCACGCCCGACGGCGACGCGATCGCGTTCGCGTCCGGCTCCGCCTGGGCGGTCCCGCGCGGGAGCGAGAACCCCGCGGCGGCGTGCCGGTTCGCCCGCCTCATGACGGAGACGGACGCCTGGGTCGAGGCGGCGCAGGCGCGCGCCGACGCGCGTGCGCAGGACGGCCTGGTCTTCACGGGCGTCCTCACCGGCAACGAGGAGGCGGACCAGCAGATCCGTGACGACCTCGTGCCCGACGACGCGCCCCAGCCGTGGCAGGACGCGATCGACGCGATGTACGAGGCGAACGACGCGACCTTCGCGCTCCCGGCGAACCCCGCGGACAACGAGTTCGAGACCGCCTGGCAGGACGCGGTGAACCGCGTCCTCAACGGCCAGCAGGAGCCGGCCGAGGCGCTCGCGCAGGCCCAGGACGAGGCGCAGAAGGCGCTCGACGACGCCTGGGCGCAGTGGGACGAGGAGGACTGAGGTGGCGGCAGCCGACGTCGCGCCGACCCTGCCGACCCCTCCCCCGGCGTCGGACGGCCACCGCACGGCGCCGGGCGGTCGCCGCCCGCGCCTGAGCGCGTCCGCGCGGCGGGAGCGCAACGCGGCGCTGCGCTTCATCAGCCCGTGGATCGTCGGGTTCCTCGTGTTCACGGCGTGGCCGATCCTCTACAGCGCCTACCTGTCGCTCACGGACTACGACGTCATCAACGACCCGACGTTCGTCGGTCTCGACAACTACCGCGAGATGGCGCAGGACCCGAAGGTCGCGCTGTCGCTGTGGAACACGCTCGTCTACACGGTGGTCCAGGTGCCCCTCTACACGGTCGTGGCGCTCGCGCTCGCGCTGCTCCTCAACCAGGCGGGCCGGACGGCAGGCTTCTTCCGCACCGCGTTCTTCATCCCCAAGATGACGCCGCCGGTCGCCGTCGGCGTGCTGCTCCTGCTGCTGTTCAACGGCCAGTACGGCGTCGTCAACCAGGTCCTGTCGTGGTTCGGCGTCCAGGGACCGTCGTGGACGACCGACCAGGCCTGGATCAAGCCTGGGCTCGTGCTCATCAGCCTCTGGACCGTCGGGTCGGCCGTGATCATCCTGCTCGCGGCCCTGCGCAACGTGCCGAACGACCTGTACGACGCCGCGCGCGTCGACGGGGCGGGGTTCTGGCGCCGCACGCGCGCCGTCACGGTTCCGATGATCAGCGGCGCGCTGTTCTTCGTCGTCGTGATCAACACGATCGCCGGGTTCCAGATGTTCACCGAGGCGTACTCGGCCTACTTCGGCGCCGGCAACTCGACCTACCGCAACGACGCCGCGCTGTTCTACGTGATCTACCTCTTCCAGGAGGGGTTCCAGGAGCTCCACATGGGGTACGCGTCGGCGCTCGCGTGGCTGCTGTTCGTCGTCATCATGCTCGTCACGCTCGTCCAGCTCGTCGTGTCCCGACGGCTCGTCTACTACGAGGGGGAGCAGCGATGACCACCGCGCCCTCGTTCCCCCGCCCCGCCGTGAGCGGCCCGGGCGCCGCGCCGGACCCGGCCACGGGTGCGCCCGAGGCGCAGGGCCCGCCGCCCCCCGCCCGGACGCGCGGCGCCGGGCGCGGGCCGCGCCGCCGGTGGCTGCGCGCCGTCGTGCTCGCCGCGCTCGTGCTCGCCACGGTCGCGTTCGTGTACCCGCTGCTGTGGCTGCTCTCCGCGTCGTTCAAGCCGCGCGCCGAGGTGTTCGACAACCGGCTCGTGCCGCGCACGTTCACGCTCGACAACTACGTGACCGTCTGGCAGGAGGCACCGCTCGCGCTGTGGCTCTGGAACACCGTCGTCGTCACCGTGCTCGCCGCGGGCCTCGTCACGGTGTCGAGCGCGCTCGTCGCGTGGGGCTTCGCGTTCTTCCGCTTCCGCGGCCGGGGCGCCCTGTTCGCGCTCGTGCTCGCGACCATGATGCTGCCGGGCGCCGTGACGATGATCCCCACGTTCCTCATCTGGAACCAGCTCGGGCTCGTGGGGACGAACGTGCCGCTGTGGGCGGGGAACCTGTTCGCGAGCGCGTTCTACGTGTTCCTGCTGCGGCAGTTCTTCCTCGGCCTGCCGCGCGAGCCGTTCGAGGCCGCGCGCCTCGACGGCGCGAACAACTGGCAGATGTTCTGGCGCATCGCGGTGCCGCTGTGCCGGCCCGCCCTCGTCCTGACGCTCCTCTTCGAGGCCCAGGCGGCGTGGACGGACCTCATGCGCCCGCTCATCTACCTGCAGGACTCCTCGACGTTCACCATCCCGCGCGGCCTCAAGGCGCTCATCGACCAGTTCGGCCCCGGCGGCGAGTCGCAGTGGGAGGTCGTCGTCACGGCCTCCGTCATCACGACCCTCCCGATGATCCTCCTCTTCTTCCTCGGCCAGCGGCACTTCGTCGAGGGGGTGGCGACGACGGGGAGCAAGGGCTGAGCCCGCGGTCCCCACCACGCACGCGCACCACGCACCACGCACACGCACCACCCACGGAAGGACGGCAGCACCATGCGAGCACTGACCTGGCAGGGACGCGAGAAGGTGAGCGTCGAGGACGTGCCCGACCCCCCGATCGAGCAGCCCACGGACGCGATCGTGCGCGTCACGTCGACCGCGATCTGCGGCTCCGACCTGCACCTGTACGGGGTGCTCGGGATGTTCCTCGACTCCGGCGACGTCCTGGGCCACGAGGCCATGGGCGTCGTCGAGGAGGTCGGGCCCGAGGCGGAGAACCTCCGGGTCGGCGACCGCGTCGTCGTCCCGTTCAACATCGCGTGCGGGCACTGCTGGATGTGCGAGCGCGGGCTGCAGACCCAGTGCGAGACGACGCAGGTCCGCTCGCAGGACAAGGGCGCCGCGCTCTTCGGGTACACCAAGCTCTACGGCCAGGTGCCCGGTGGGCAGGCCCAGTACCTGCGCGTGCCGCAGGCCCAGTACGGGCCGGTCGTCGTGCCCGACGACGGCTCCCCGGACGAGCGCTACCTCTACCTCTCCGACGTCGTGCCCACCGCGTGGCAGGCCGTCGAGTACGCCGACGTGCCGCCCGGCGGCACGGTCGTGGTGCTGGGGCTCGGCCCGATCGGGCAGATGTCCGCCCGGATCGCGCTGCACCGCGGCGCGTCCCGGGTCGTCGGGATCGAGCGCGTGCCGGAGCGGCGCGCGATGGCCGAGCGTCACGGCGTCGAGACCCTCGACCCGTCGGCGGTCGACGACCTCGTCGGCGCGGTGCGCGACCTCACGTCGGGCCGCGGCGCGGACTCCGTCATCGACGCCGTCGGGATGGAGGCGCACGGCTCCCCGGTCGCCGAGGCCACCCAGAAGGTCGTCGGCGTCCTGCCCGACGCGCTCGCCGCGCCCCTCACCGAGCGCGCCGCGACCGACCGCCTCGCGGCCCTCTACACCGCGATCGACCTCGTCCGCCGCGGCGGCACGATCTCGATCTCCGGCGTCTACGGCGGGGCGAAGGACCCGCTGCCCATGATGCAGCTCTTCGACAAGCAGGTGACGCTGCGCATGGGCCAGGCGAACGTGCGCCGCTGGACCGACGACGTCCTCCCCCTCGCCGCCGACGTCTCCGACCCGCTCGGCGTGCTGGACCTGCGCACGCACCGGCTGCCGCTCGAGTCGGCCCCGGACGCGTACCGCACGTTCCAGCGCAAGGAGGACGGCTGCATCAAGGTCGTGCTCGACCCGTGGGCCTGACCACCGTCGACGCCGTCGTGGTCGGGGCGGGGCCCAACGGCCTCGTCGCCGCGAACGCGCTCGCCGACGCCGGGTGGGACGTGCTCGTCCTCGAGGCGCAGGAGACGTACGGCGGCGCGGTCCGCTCCGCGGAGGTCGCGGCGCCGGGGTACGAGACGGACCTCTTCAGCGCGTTCTACCCGCTCGCGGCGGGGTCGCCGGTGATCCGGGGCCTGCACCTCGAGGAGCACGGCCTCACGTGGTCCCGCGCCCCGGACGTCCTCGCGCACGCCCTCGACGACGGCGGTGCCGCCGTCCTGCGCGCCCGCGCCGAGGACACCGCCGCCGGGCTCGACGAGCTCGCGCCCGGCGACGGCGACGCGTGGCTCGAGCTCGTGGCGGGCTGGGACCGCGTGCGCGACCCGCTCCTCGACGCGCTGTTCAGCCCGCTCCCGGCGGCCGGGCCGGTGCTGCGCGTGCTGCGCCGGCTCGGCGCGGCGGGCACGCTCGACCTCGCCCGGCTCGCCGTCCTGCCCGTGCGCCGCCTGGCCGACGAGACGTTCCGCGGCGAGGGGGGCGGCCTGCTGCTCACCGGCAACGCCATGCACGCCGACGTCCCGCCCGACGCCGCGGGCAGCGGCGTGTTCGGCTGGCTGCTCGCCATGCTCGGCCAGGACGTGGGCTTCCCCGTCCCGACCGGCGGGGCCGGCCGGCTCCCCGACGCGCTCGTCTCCCGGCTCCGCGCCCGCGGGGGCGACGTCGTCACCGGCGCGCGGGTCGAGCGCGTGCACGTGGTGCGCGGTCGCGCGGTCGGCGTGAGCACGGCCGACGGGCGGCACGTGCGCGCCCGCCACGCCGTGCTCGCCGACGTCAGCGCGCCCGCGCTCTACCTCGACCTCGTCGGCGCCGACCGGCTCCCGGCGCGGCTCGTGCGCGACCTCGGCCGGTTCCAGTGGGACCACCCGACCGTGAAGGTGAGCTGGGCGCTCGACCGGCCCGTCCCGTGGACCGCGCCCGGGGCGCGCGGTGCGGGCACGGTGCACCTCGGTGTCGACCGCGCGGGGTTCGTCGACGTCGCGGCCTCGCTCTCGCGCGGCCGCGTCCCCGAGCGGCCGTTCCTCGTCCTCGGGCAGATGACGACGTCGGACCCCACGCGGTCGCCCGCGGGCACCGAGTCGGCGTGGGCCTACACGCACGTGCCGCACGGCGTGCCGTGGACGCGCGAGCGCGTCACGGACGAAGTGCGCCGCGTGGAGGACGCGGTCGAGCGGGTCGCGCCCGGCTTCGCGGACACGGTCGTGGGTCGCTTCGTGCAGACCCCGGCCGACCTGGAGGCGGCCGACGCGAACCTCGCGGGCGGGGCGATCAACGGCGGCACGTCGGCCGTCCACCAGGAGCTCTTCCTGCGCCCGACGCCCGGCCTCGGCCGCCCCGAGACGCCCGTCGCGTCGCTCTACCTCGCGAGCGCGTCCGCCCACCCCGGCGGCGGGGTCCACGGGGCGTGCGGGTGGAACGCGGCGCGGGCCGCGCTCGCCGCCGCCGGACCGCGCGGGTCGCTGCGCCGTGCGCTCGTGCGCACCGCGTGGGCACGGCTGCTGCGCGACCCCTGACGCGGGGGCGCCGCGGGCACGGTGCTGCCGCGCTACGGGGTCCGGCGCTCCGCGAGGTACGCGAGCCGGCGCAGGGCCTCGACGTTCCGGGGGCCGATCACCGCGCTGCGCACCGGCCGGGGCACGAGCGTGCCCGGACCCTTCTCGGCGTCCTCCGTGATCCGCACGGTGCAGCCCTGCTCCGTCGGGCGCACCTCGATCCGCACGCGCGCCTCGCCCGCGGGCCAGCCGCGCGCCTGGAGGTCGATCCCCCGGTCCGGGTCCCAGGCGCGCACGACCGTCTCGTCGTCGAGCAGCGCGGGCCACAGCCCGACCGAGTGCAGGATCCGCGACCCGGGCGCGGGCCACGTGTCGTCGACGGCACGGATGCGTGCCGTCCCGACGACCCACGTCGAGTACGACCAGCCGTCCGCGAGGACGCCGAGCACCGCGTCGGAGGGGCATCGCACGGCCCGAGTGACGGTCACCATGAGGCGACGCTAGTCGCGCGCCCCGCACTGGCAACCGCTCGGGCACCTCTGCGCGAGTGCGCGCGAGCGGGAGGGACCCGCCGTAGCGTGAGGACCTGGCCGCGAGGGCGCGGGCACCGACCCCCCAGGGAGGGCACGATGGGCATCGCCAGCTTTCCGCAGGAGCTCGCGGACCGGGCCGCGACGATCCTCGGCCACGGCCTCGAGACCAGCATCACGGTGCGTCAGGCCGGCGTGAGCGTGCGCGCGGGCAGCAGCACCGACGCCGCCGGGCGCTGCGACCAGGCCGAGGCGCTCGACGACGCCGGCCCCTGCATCGACGCGATGGAGGACGGCGGCTCCCGGCTCGTGCCGTCCGTCGAGGAGTCGGTCGGCTGGGAGCGCTGGGCACGGCAGTGCGCCGAGGAGGGCTTCGTCTCGGCGGTGGCCGTCCCCGCGATCGTCACCGCGGACGTCGCCGTCGCGCTCAACCTGTACTCGCGCGCACCCGACCCGTGGACGCCGGAGCTCCTGACCGCCGCCGACGCGTACGCCCAGCTCGTGGCGTCCGCGGTCGGGCTGCGGCTCGAGCTCGCGGTGCTCGAGGACTCGACCGCGGGCTTCTACCGGGACATGTCCGACGCGGTCGCCACGGAGCGCGCCGTCGGCGCGATCATGCAGACCAACCAGTGCTCCGCCGAGGAGGCCCGCCGCATCGTCGACTCGGCGGCCCGGCACCGGAACGTGAGCCCGCGCGAGGTCGCCGAGTCCCTGCTGCGCGCGCTCGTCGTCGAGGACGCGCCGGACCCCGCCGACGACGACCCGGGCCGCTCGTGAGCGGCCCGGCCGACACGGCGCGCGCGCACGACCGCCGGACCGTCCTGTCGGGCGTCCTGTTCGGTGCCGGGATCGCGGCGTCGATCATCGACCTGTTCGTGTTCCACCTGGGCCTGCAGTGGCACCACTTCTACGACCTGTCGACGACCCAGGTGGCGCTCGCCGCCGACGGCGTCTTCCACGCGGTGGGCTGGTTCGTCACCGTCTGGGGGCTGTTCCTGCTCGCCGACGTGCGCCGCCGCACGGAGGTGTCGTGGTCGCGCTGGGTCGGGGCCGTGGTCGTCGGCGTCGGGGGCTTCCAGCTCCTGGACGGCGTCCTCAACCACAAGATCCTCGGGATCCACCAGATCCGGTACGGCGTCGACCTCCTGGTGTACGACGTCGTGTGGATCGGGACGGCGGTCGTCGCGCTCGTCGTCGGGCTGGTCGTCCTGCGCCGCGCGCGGCCCGCCCGGGCGGACGCCGCCGGGACCGCGTGATGCCCCCGCACGACCACGTCGCGACCGGCGGGCCCGCCCTGCTGACGGTGGTCGCGGTCGTCGTGCTCGCCCTGGGCGCCGCCGCCTACGCCGCCGGGCTGCGGGCGGCCCGGTCGCGCAGCCCCTGGCCCGTGCGGCGCACGCTGTCCTGGTACGCGGGGCTCGCGTGCGCGGGCGTCGCGACCGTCGGGCCGCTCGCGGAGGCGTCGCGGTCGAGCTTCACGGCCCACATGGCGGGGCACGTCCTGCTGGGCATGCTGGCGCCGCTGCTCCTCGTGCTCGCCGCGCCCGTCTCGCTGCTCCTGCGCGCCCTGCCGCCCGTGCGGGCGCGTCGCGTCAGCGCGGTGCTGCGCTCCCCCGTGCCGCGCGTCGTCGGCCACCCCGTGGTAGCGGGCCTCCTCGACGCGGGCGGGCTCTGGCTCCTGTACACGACGGGGCTCTTCCACCTCGCCCACTCCTCCGCCGTCGTGGGCGTGGTCGTGCACGCGCACGTCCTGCTCGCGGGCTGGTTGTTCACCGCGTCGCTCGTCGGGCCGGACCCGCACCCGTCCCGCGCGTCCTTCCGGGTGCGCGCGGGCGTGCTCGTCGCCTTCGTCGCCGCGCACTCCGTGCTCGCGAAGTGGCTCTACGCGCACCCGCCGGCGGGCGTCTCCCCCGCCGACGCTCGCACGGGCGCGCAGCTCATGTACTACGCGGGCGACGCCGTGGACGTCACGCTCACGGTGCTCCTCGTGGCCGGGTGGTACACGGCGACGCGGCCCCGGGAGATCCCGTTCGCGCGCGTGCGCACGCGACCCGGGCTCGCCTGACGGCGCGGCTCCTCACGTGCCGTCGTCGCCCGCGTCGAACGCCTCCCGGTAGAGCCGGCCCGCCTCCTCGACGACCCGAGGGTCGAGCGACGCGGCCGGCACGACGTCCACGAGGAGCGGCTCGCTGTCCGGGCCGCGCCCCGCGACCTCGCCCGTGAGGAGCCACGGGAAGCGCTCCGGCGTCATGAGGTGCGCGTACTGGCAGAGCTGGCGCGCCACCCAGTGCTCCACCGGGCGGTCCCACCACGGCTCGGGCGTCAGCGGGTTGACGCTGAGACCGGGCAGCAGGCACCCGCTCTCGTGGTCGCGGCTCACGCTCTCGGCGTCCTGCTCCGGACCGCCGCTGAACCGCACGTAGAGGGGGCGCACCACCTCCACGAGCTCGGCGACCTCCGCGAGGCTCCGCAGGCGGGGCAGCGTGTCGAGCGTGCTGGGCGCGTCGGGCATCGGGACCTCCTGGACTGGCGTCGTGCCGGCGGGGCCCCTTCTCGACTCTCCGTGACGGACGGGACCTGCCGGTCACGCCCGCCGTCCCCAGGCTACGAGGGCGTCGGCGGTCAGGCATCCCCAGGCCTGCGAGCGCCGGGAGGTCGTGCGACGGTGGCAGGACGCGCCGCCCGTGCGGGCGCGAGACCAGCACGAGAGCCCGACCGAGGAGGCCGACATGAGCGAGAACGACGAGCGCGGCTACGACCCCGCCGAGGACCCGGACGCCGACCCCCGGTCGCTCAACCCCCGCGAGGGGCGCCAGGCGAGCGGGTCGGGGTCGGAGGACACGGACCCCGACGCCGAGCCGGGGAACGTCAACCCGCGCACCGGCGGGGAGGCGTCGGGCGACGCCTGACGCGCGGCAGCACGAGGGCCCGGGTGCGACGCACCCGGGCCCTCGTGTCGTCCGGGCGGTGTCTAGGCGGCCGCCCTCGTCGCGAGCTCGCCCTCCCGGCGGGCCGTCTCGCCGCGCAGCCCGAACCGCAGGCCGAGGTGGTCCATCGTCGGCGGGAGCGGGTCCTGGGCGAGGTAGCGGCCACGCGCGACGGCCAGGTCGAGGCGCGCGACGCGCACGAGCGTGTGCGACGCCAGGAGCAGCACGACGTTGCGGCCGGGGCACGACACGGGACCGCCGCTGAACGGGACGAGGCCCCAGTCGGCGTCGGCCCGTCCGTCGAGCCACGCCTCGGGCGTGAACGCGTCGGCGAACGGCAGGCGGTCCGTGTCCCGGTGGAAGAACGCGCTGAGCACGACGAACCCGGTGCCCGCCGGGAAGGTGCGCGCGCCCCAGCGCACGGGGGCTGTCGCGTCGCGCAGGATCGCGAGCGTCGTCGGCCACAGCCGGACGGACTCGAGCACGCACCCGCGGGCGTACGGGAGGACGGCCGGACCGTCCCCGGCGGCCGCCAGCTCTGCGAGCAGCCGGTCGCGCACGGCGGGCCGCGCCGCGGCGACCGCGAGCGCGCGGAACGTCGCGGCGCCCGCCGCGTCGAACGCGAAGAGCCAGTGCGGGATCTGCCGACGCACGGCGTCCGCCCCGCCGGTGTCGCGGCCGCGCGCCGCGAGGGTCCCCGGCTCGGCGACGGCGACGTGCTCGGCGATCCGCCGTTCCAGGGCGGCGCGGAGCCAGGGTCGGCGCGGCCGGAACCACGACCAGTTCCCGTCGCGCCGCAGCGCGTCGAGGATCGCGACGAGTCGCTCGTCGTCGCGCGCCGCCCGGCCGAGGACGACCGTCCGCACGGTGCGCCACCACGACGCGGCGAACGTGTCCCAGTCCAGCCGGCCCGACGCCTCGACGGTCGCGACGAGCGCGCGGGTCTCGCGCTCGACCGCGGCGACGAACGCGTCCCCGTCGCGGTGCACGGGCTCGGACATGTCGAGCACCGCCTCGTTGTACGGGCGGCGCACCAGCCGCTCCGGGAGCGGCGAGATCAGCACGCCGTCCGGCTGGAAGTGGGCGAGCGCGCCCCGCTTCTCCCAGGACGCCGGCGTGAAGGGCTCGGGCGAGCCCGCGAGGACGCGCTCGACGTGCTCGGGCCGCGTGGCGAGCACGAGCCGCCGGCCCCCGAGGCGCACGACGAGCGGCGCGCCGTCGTACCGGGCGCGCAGCCGCTCGAGGACCCGGCGCGACGTGCGGTCGACCTGGCGTCGCTCCGCCCAGGCGGTCGCGCGGGGACGCCGCACGATGGCGCCCTGGGCGACGAGCGGACCGAGCACGTCCCACAGGACGCGCCCGGTCTCGCTCGCCGTCAGGTCGACCGGGGTGTCGGTCACGCGGCCGTCCTCGTGGTCGGCGTCACGGGACCGGTCTCCCGGCGCGCCGGCCACAGCGCGATGGCGAGGCCCGCGGCCGCGCTCACCGCGTGCAGCACGTTGTCCGCGCCGTTGATGTTGAGGACGTTCGCCTCCGGGTCGTTCACCACGATCAGCCCGTAGACGAACGCGGCCCCGTAGCCGATCGCGAGGATCCAGCCGTACGTCCGGGCGCTCGACGACCGGCTCCACAGCAGCACGCCGAGGAGGCCGATGACGAGGTGGACGACGTTGTGCAGCGGATTGATCGCGAAGACCAGCAGGGTCTGCGAGTGGTCGTGCACGGTCCACCCGTCGAACCCCGTGACGGCGAACCCGACGACGCCCACCAGCAGGTAGACGATCCCGATGACGAGCGCCAGGTACTGGTGGACGCCCCGCGCCGGGCGGTCGGCCCGCGCGGCGTCCCGTGGTGCGGATGCGGCGGTCATGTCGGTCTCCCCCTCTCAGTCCTTGTGCAGGGCGTCCTTGACGGCGCCCTTCGCCTTCTCGAGCGTCGAGGGCTTCCCGGTCGTGCCGTGGAAGCGCTCGTCCGCCGTCGTGGGCGGCGGCATCGGGACGCCCGCGGGCGGCTCGGCCACGTAGGTGAACTCGCCCTTGCCGTCGGGGGTCGGGCCGCTCGCCCAGCGCCCCTCGGACGCGTGCTCACCGTCGGAGAAGTTGATGTACTGGTAGGACACGTCGCGGTCCTCCTTCGACAGCGGGAACGTGCTGGGCACCGGGAGCTCCTCGACGCCCTCGTCGCGCAGCTCCTGCGCCGCCGCGAGCCACTGGTTCTGGTGCATCGTGTCGCGCGCGAGCAGGAACGCCAGGAGGTCCTTCACCCCGGCGTCGTCGGTCATGTGGTAGAGCCGCGCCACCTGCAGGCGGCCCTGCATCTCGGCGTTGGCGTTGGCCGTGAAGTCGGCGAGCAGGTTCCCGCTCGCGGTGACGTACCCGGCCGTCCAGGGGTTGCCGTTCGAGTCGACGGGCCGTGCGCCGGCCCCCGCGACGATCGCGTGCTGGGGGTCGGTGCCGCCGATGATCGCCGCCACGGTGGGGTCGTTCTGGACGGCTCCCTCGACGGCGCCGACGGGCGCCTTCTCGAGGAGCTGCGCGATCATCGTCGCGAGCATCTCGACGTGCCCGAACTCCTCGGCCCCGATGCCGTAGAGCAGGTCGCGGTACTTGCCGGGGATGTGGGCGTTCCAGGACTGGAAGCCGTACTGCATGGCCACGGTGATCTCGCCGTACTGCCCGCCCAGCACCTCCTGGAGCTTGCGGGCGTAGACGGCGTCCGGGCGGTCCGGCGTGGCCTGGTGCTGGAGCTCTTGACGGTGGAAGAACATGGTCTCTCCCTCGGGAGGTCGCCTCCCCCGCACGAGCGTGCGCGGGAGGACCACGGCACGCGCCCCGTTCTCGACGCGTCGAGCGTCCTCCCACCCTGTGGCCGTCCGCCGCCGGTCGCATCTGGGGAGAGCCGAACCGCGACACGCCGGATTTCACCCCCGGCGGGGCACGCCGCCGCGGGGACCGAGCCCCTAGCGTGGTGCCCGTCGCGGGGCAGCCGGTGAAGAAGACCGCCGCACGCCTGCCCCGCGGCGAACCGCCCTCGTCCGGGCCCGCCGGGACGAGGGCGACGTGCGTCCCGGGCCCACGCGCGCGAGCGCACGCGAACGTGCCTACGGTCGACGCAGCTTCGAGAACGGGAGCTCGACGAGACCTGAGGAGCCACCATGCCCGACGCCCCCGGCACCGCCGTCCATGACGACGACTCCCCCGTCCTCCTGCGCCTCGCCCGGCGGCTCGAGGACTCGCCCACGCTCGACGGGCTCTCCGGCACCGTGCGCGGCGTCGCGCTCGCCCTCGTCCCCTCGCACGGGCGGCTGCGCGAGGAGCTGCACGGCCACTCGCTCGGCCACGCCCTGCACGCGACCCTCACCGACGTGCCCGTCGGTCTCTGGACGAGCGCCGCCGTGCTCGACCTCGTCGGGGGCGAGCGCAGCGTGCCCGCGGCGCAGCGTCTCGTCGGGCTCGGCGTGCTCGCGGTCGCGCCGACCGCGCTCACGGGCCTCGCCGACTACCTCGACGTCGACCGCCGCGCGCGCCGCGTCGGCGCGGTCCACGCGGCGCTCAACTCCGGCGTCTCGCTGCTCTACGGTGCGTCGTGGCTGCTGCGACGCGGCGGCCGACGCCGGTCGGGCGTCGCCGTGTCGCTCGTCGCCTACGGGCTCGCCGGGGCGAGCGCGTTCCTCGGCGGCCACCTGGCCCAGGCGCTGCGCGAGCCGCCCGCCGAGGTCGCGCTCGGCGACGACGACGTCCCGGACCTCCCGTGACGCCGCGGCCCCCGGCGGTCGTGCGGGACCGCGCGAACGCGCTCGTGACGGGCGCGACGAGCGGCATCGGCCGCGCGCTCGCGGACGAGCTCGCCCGGCGGGGGCACGACGTCCTGGTCGTGGCGGACCGCGACGCCGACGCGACCGTGGGCGAGCTGACCGCGCACGGCGGGACGCACGAGGGCCTCACGGTCGACCTCACGACGCCGCGCGGCGTCGAGGCCACCGCCCGGCGGGCGCGCGAGCTCGGCGTCTCGACCGTCGTCCTCAACGCAGGCGTCGGCGTGCACGGCGCGTACGCGCGCACCCCGCTCGAGGCGCAGCTGCGGGTCGTGGACCTCAACGTGCGCTCGGTCGCGCACCTGACGCACCTGCTGCTGCCCGACCTCCTCGCCGAGGGGCACGGGCGGCTGCTGGTCACGGCGTCCGTGGCCGGCGAGATGCCGGCGCCGCACTTCGCGACCTACGCGGCGTCGAAGGCGTTCCTGCGGTCGTTTGCGTGGTCCCTGCGCGGCGAGCTCGCCGGCACGGGCGTGACGGTCACCGCGCTCCTGCCCGGGCCCACCCGGACGCCGTTCTTCCGGGAGGCCGGCATGGAGCGCACGCACGTGGGGCGCCTGCCGAAGCCGAGCGCCGCCGCGGTGGCGCGGCAGGCCGTGGACGCGCTCGTCCACGGCCGGCCCGAGGTCGTCCACGGTCTCCAGGGCAAGGCCATGCTGGCGGTCGCCCGCGTCCTGCCCCAGCCGGCGCGGGCCGCGTTCCACGGCTGGTTCTACGCGCCCGTCCCGCCGTCGCTCGCGGTCCCGCGCGCCCCGTCGTCGGGCTCGCCGCTGCGGTAGCCGTTCACCTTGTGCGTCCCGTCGCACCACGGCGGGATGGCCGTGCCGCCGCAGCGGCACAGGGCGACCGTCGCGCGGTGCCGCTCGATCTCGCGGCCCTGCTGGTCGACGAGCCGCGCGGGACCACGCACGAGGAGCGGCCCGTCCGGGCACGCCGTGACGGTGACCTCCTCCGCCCGCGACCCCGCCCGGGAGTCCTCGCGCGACGCACCCCCGGGGGCCGTCATGCGGCCACCGCCCGCGTCGTCGCGCCGCGCAGCGCGGCCGTCGGGTGCGCGGCCCGGCGGATCCGCGTGCCGGCGTACGGCACGCCGCCGCGGCCGCGCCAGGCGACCGCGACCCACACGCACACGGCCCGCTCGACCAGCCACGCGGGGGCCCAGAGCGCCGACGACGCGGGCCACGCCGCGGTGCCCCCGGCGCGCCGTCGCCCCGCCTCGGCGAGCGCGACGGCGCCCGCGAGCAACCCCACCAGGGTCCCCAGCCACGCGGCGCGCGCCGGCCCGCGGCGCCGCACCGCGCCGCCGACGCACGCGCCGAGGAGCGGGGCGAGCGCGAGCTCCGCGGCGAGCCGCACGGGCTGCGCGAACGAGTCGTACGCCTGGCGCACGCGCTGCTCGACGAACTTCCGCGTCGGCGGCGGGCGCCGGACCACGAGCAGGTCGGGACGGTGCGCGACCGTCCCGCCGCGGGCGCGCACGGTGCGCTCCAGCTCGAGGTTCTCGAACAGCACGCGGGCGTCGTACCCGGCGGGGCCGAGCGCGTCGCGCCGCAGCACCACCGTGCCGGCCCAGTCGTGACCGAGCGCGCGGTTCACGAGCGAGCGCGCGGTGTCCCAGCGCGCGTGCCACGGCAGCGGGTCGAAGACGTTCTGCGGCACGACGGCGTCGGCGTCGTCGAGCGCCGCGAGCGCCCGGTCGAGCGTCGCGGCGTCCCAGCGCACGTCGTCGTCCGCGACGACGACGCGCGGTGCGGTCGTCGCGGCCAGGGCGGCGAGGACGCCCACCACCTTCCCGTTGCAGCCCGGGGGCGGCGGGCCGACGGCGACGGTCCGCGCCGCGCCGCCCCACGCGGCGGTGTGGCGGTCGCGGACGGGACCGGGCGACCCGTCCGCCACGACGACCTCGACGTGGCGCGCGAGGTCGTGCAGGTAGGCGGACAGCTCGGCCGTCGCCGGCTCGTCGGGCTGCTCGCGGCGCAGCGGCAGCACGTAGGTCACGTCAGCCACGCGGCGCGTCGCCCTCCTGCGCCGCGGCGGGGCCGGTGCCCGGCTGCGGCTCGACGGCGGGTGCGAGCGGCTCGCGCAGCGCCGACGCGCCCTGCTGCCAGCGCTCGAGCGCGTGGGCGGCCACGTCGCCCTCCACGGCCAGGCACGCGGCCGCGCCGAGCAGGACGTCGTCGCGCAGCGCGGGCTCCTGCTCGACGAGGCGCCCCGCGAGGTCGCGCGCCGCGATCTGCTCGTGCACCGCGTCCGCCTCGACGTGCTCGTCGAAGTACCAGGTGGTGTCCGCGTCGTGCCCGAGGCGGCGGAAGCCGTTGCCGTACAGGCGGCTCGGCACCGACGACGTCATCTCGAACGCGGCGAGGTGGCCGACGATCGCGCCCCGCAGGCGCCGGTGCAGGCCGAAGAGCGACATCGTGTTCAGGGCCGCGAGCACGACCGCGGGCACGGCGTCGACGTAGCGGCCGTACGTGTCGTCGAGCCCGACGCCGCGCATCGCCTGCGCGAACAGCTCGGCGTGCATGCGGCCGGGCCGACCGCCGCCGTACTCGTCCGCCTGGATCTCCACGAGCGCCGCCTTCGGCACGCCCGCGAGCCGCGGGACCGCCCACGTGTGCGGGTCGGCCTCCTTGAGCTGGTAGAGGGACTTCAGCGCGAGGAGCTCGCGCGCCTGCCCCGCGTCGGCGCGCTTGGCGACGTACCGCGACAGGCTCGGGCCGTCGTCGGCCGCCGCGAGCTCGAACAGCCGTCGCGCGACGCCCGCCGCGTCGGTCGCGTCGCACGCCGGCCGGCCGGCGCGCTCGCGCACCGCGGCCTCGAACGGGGCCTCGAGACGTGCCCGCACCGCGAGCAGTGCGGGATCCCACTCCCAGTCGTCGTCGACGCCCTCGACGCCGCGGTAGTGGAGCTCGTAGAGGAGGGTGAGGGTGAGCTGGACGTCCTCGTCGCGCAGGATCGTCCCGGCCGCGCCGTCGAGCGCCGACCCGACGGCGTCCTCGACCGGGCGCAGGCGGTCGTCCGCACCCGGGGGCTCGACGAGCGCGGCGAGGAGCGCGGCGCTCAGCGGGCCCCGCGGACGGGGCAGCGGCAGGCGGCCCGACCCCGGTGCCGGCGAGGCTCCGGGCGCGGGCTCGTCCGCCGGACCGGTCGTGGTCGCCGACCCGGCGGTGGGGACGTGGGCGGGGAGGGCGGTGGAGGTCATCACGTGTTCCTGACGCTCGCGCGGACGGCGCCCCTGCTCGACGCCACCGCCATGCTCCCCACGGACCGCCCGACTCGCGAGCCGAACCGGCTCCCGAGCGGGCGGCCGACGGTGCATCAGCCCTGCTGGGAGCCCTGCGGGGACGTCGCGGACGTGCCGTCCTGCGTCAGCTCGGCGAGGAAGCGGTGGCACTGCTGGGCCCGCTCGGAGTCCTCCGCCATCACCTTCTCGAAGAACGCGGCGATCTCCTCCTTGCCCGCGTTCCGGGCGTCGCGCACGTACTGGCCGTAGTCGTGCCCGGCCTTGAGCGAGTGGTACTGCACCGAGATGAGGTCGAACGTGACGTCGTCGAACCCGGTCTCTCCTGTGGCCATGGTCGAAACCTCCTGCGCCCGGGGGCGCCGTCGTGCTGCCGGGCCGGGCCCGGCGGGGGCGGCCGGCTGCTGGACCTCCTCCCACGGTCGCAAGGCCCCGTCCGCTCGCAACCCGCGGGGCGACCCCCCCGTTCCAGTTGTGTGCGCGCGGCCCGCGCCTAGCGTGGGAGGTGGTCCAGGAGGTGGCCGTACCGGCGGAGCGAGAGCCCGGCACGGCTACCGCTCCGTCTTCAGTCACGCCGCACGAGCGGCGACGACGACGGGAGTCCGACCATGAGCGAGACGAACGTGCCGTACGGCTCGGGGCCCGGTTCGCCGGGTGTCGGGACGGCGCAGGGCACCGGGGACGGCGGCGGCGCCGCGTCCGGGATGAAGCAGCGCGCGAGCGAGGCCGCGTCCCACGCGGGCGACGCCGGACGCGAGGTCGCGCAGGACGCGAAGGAGAAGGCGCGCGACGTCGCGCACGAGGCCACGGACCGCGCCCGCGGCCTGGTCGACCAGACGAGGACGGAGCTCAGCGACCAGGCGCGCACGCAGCAGGAGCGCCTCGCGGGCGGGCTGCGGTCCCTCGGTGACGAGCTCCGCCAGATGGCGGACGGCACCGAGGACCCGGGCTACGCGACCGACCTCGTGCGGCGCGCCGGGGACGCCACCGGGCAGGTGGCGCAGTGGTTCGAGGACCGCGAGCCCGCGTCGGTGCTGCACGAGGTCGAGGACTTCGCGCGGCGCCGTCCGGGGACGTTCCTCCTCCTCGCCGCCGGGGCCGGCCTGCTGGTCGGGCGCCTCGTGCGCGGGATGAAGGACGCACCGGACACCGGCTCCGACCGCGCGCAGAGCGGCGGCACCGGGTCGACGCCGTCGGCGACGCGCGGCGCGCACGCCGCACCGCTCGGCACGACCACGGGCACGGGCACGACCACCGGCGCGACGACCGGGACCACCGGGACCGTCGGCGGGACCGGCACGACCGGGACCACCGGCGTCCCGGGCACGACCGGCGGCACGGGCACGACGGGCGCGCCGGACATCGGCACGGCGGGCGCGTACCCGGGCCTCGCGAACGACCGCCTGGCGCACGACCCCGACGTCGCGACGTCGGCCGAGGGCGCTCCCCCGGCGCCGTCGTACCCGCCCACGACGCCCGGCTCGGGCGCCCGGCCGGGAGGTGGCCCCGATGTCGTACACCCCTGACCCGTTCGCCGCGGCGGGCACCGGCCGGCACACGACGGGCAGCGGCCCCGACCCGGGCCTCGCGGCCACGCCGCAGCCCGTGCCGACGTCGGCGGACCAGCAGGCCGAGCAGCAGAGCCTCGGCGAGCTCGTCGCCGAGGTGAGCCGCGACCTGTCGACCCTCATGCGCCAGGAGGTCGAGCTCGCCAAGGCGGAGGCCAAGCAGTCCGCGCAGCGCGCCGGGAAGGGCGCCGGGATGCTCGCCGGCGCCGGGGTGGCGGGCCACATGGTCCTGCTGTTCCTCTCCGTGGCGCTGTGGTGGGCGCTCGGCGCCGTCATGGGCCGGGGCTGGTCGGCCGTCGTCGTCGCGGTGCTCTGGGCGATCGTCGCCGCGGTGCTCGCGGCGCGCGGACGCAAGGAGCTGCGCACGGTCGAGGGCATGCCCGAGACCACGGACACCCTCAAGAAGATCCCGAACGCCGTCCGAGGACACGAGGAGAAGAACTCATGAGCACCAGCGATCCGGAGGAGATCCGGGCGGACATCGAGCGCACGCGGACCGAGCTGAGCCGCGACGTCGACGCCCTCGGGGAGAAGGTCAAGCCCGGCAACGTGGCGCGCCGCCAGGTGGACCGCGTCCGGTCGGGCGTGACGAGCGTCAAGGACCGCGTCATGGGCAGCGCGCACGACACGGTCGACTCGGCCCGGGACACGTCGCACGGCGTCGCCGAGCGCGGGCGCGAGGCGGCCTCCTCGGTCGCCGACTCGGCGCGCAGCACGGCGTCCTCGGTCGCCGACACCGTGGGCTCCGCCCCGCGGGCGGTGCGCGAGCAGACGCAGGGCAACCCGCTCGCCGTCGGCCTCGTGGCCTTCGGCGTGGGCCTCGTCGTCGCCTCCCTCCTCCCGTCGAGCCGCGCCGAGCAGCGCGCCGCCGTCGGGGTCAAGGAGAAGGCGGCCCCGCTCGTCGAGGACGTGAAGTCCACGGCGCAGGAGGTCGTGCAGGACCTCAAGGAGCCCGCCAAGGAGGGCGCCGAGGCCGTCCGCGACGCCGCGAAGGACGCCGCGCAGTCCGTGGGGCAGCACGGCAAGGAGGCCGCGGCGGACGTCCGCGACCAGGTGAAGGAGGGCTGACAGGCCCGCACGACGGCGGCCCGGGTGACGCGTGCGTCACCCGGGCCGCCGTGCGTCCGGAGCGGGTCGGTGCCCGGACGCGCGAGCGCCGGGTGAGGCGGCGTCGGACGTCCGCCTCACCCGGCGCTCCTGCGCTTCAGGCCGGTGTCAGCCGCACGACAGCGCGTCGTGCTCGGCCGTGACCGTGGCCTTCCTCCCCTCGGCGTCGGTGGCGGTGACCGTGGCGGAGCCGGCCTCGACCTCGCCGGAGCGGACCGCGAACGACTGGTAGGCGTTCGCGCCCGGGGCGACGTTCTCGACCGTCTTCGTGCCGTACGGCGTCTCGAGCGTCACGGTGAGCGGCACGTCGTCCTCGTTGAGGGCACGGACCGCGACGTAGGTCTTGCCCGCGAGGCAGCGCGCCTGCGCGGTCGCCGTGACGTCGGGCCCGGCCTCGCCGGCGGGGACGCCGGTGAGGTACTCGAAGCCGTGGGCCGCGAAGTCCTCGCCGTCGGGCGCCTGGTCCCACTCGAGGACGTAGTACGCGACGCCGGCCTCCTGCGCCGCCGTGAGGATCTCCTGGAGCGGCACCTCGCCCTCGCCCAGGTTGGTGAACGACGGGCGGCCGCCCGCGTTCAGACCCGTGGCGTCCTTGACGTGGAGCAGCTCGATCCGGTCGCCGTACTGCTCGATGAGCGCCGGGACGTCGACGCCCGCGTGGGCGGCCCACGCGACGTCGAGCTGGAACGTCACGTACTCGGGGTTCGTCTCGCGGACCAGGATCTCCCAGGCCGAGAGCGTCTCCCCCTCGTGCTCGTACGTCGTGCGGAACTCGCCGTCGTGGTTGTGGCCGAAGAACTTCGTGAAGCCGGCGTCGACCGCCCGCTCCCCGAGCCGGTTCATGGCCTCGGCCGTCGCGAGCGTGTTCTCGTAGGTGCCGATCCCCGGTGCGGGCCAGCCGCCCGAGCCGACGTACTCCTGGCCGAGCGTCCCCACGTAGTCCAGGGTCGCGTCGAACGTGGCCTCGTCGACGTTGTAGTGCGACGACTTCACGCTCAGGCCGTAGGAGTCGGCCAGCGCACGGAACTCCTCGGCGGTGTAGCCGGAGAAGTTGCCGCCGAAGGGCTCGATGTTCTTGAAGCCGATCTCCGACAGGCGCTCGAGGACGGCCGGGAGGCCCGCCTCGTTGACCCACGGGATGAGCGAGAACATCTGGATGGACACCTGCTCGGCCGGCACGACGACCGGCTCGGTGCTGCCCTCGCCCACGGCGAACGTCACCGCGTCGACGTCCACGCCGCCGGTGGTCGTCACGACGACCGAGCCGGTGCCCTCGGGCACGCTGCTCAGCGCCTGCGTGACGTCCTGCCAGCCCTCGCCCGTGAAGGCGAAGTCGGCCAGCGGCTCGGAGGACTCGGCCCCCGCACCCTGCCAGCTCAGCGTGACGGTGCCCTCGCCGCTGCCGCGGACGGTCACCTCGTCGACGGCCTCGCCCGTCGGGGCGTGGACGAGCGCGAGCGGCCGGTAGGTGAACGAGTCGCCCTCGTCGAACGAGGTGACGTAGCGGCCGGCGTTCGCCGCCGCGTCCTCGACGACCTCGACGCCCTCGGCCGCGTCGTACCACTCGGCCTGCTGCGCCTGCGGCTTGAGGATGTGCGTGGCCTCGCCGGTGATGGCGGGGACGTCACCCTGGGCCTTATCCGTGTAGGTCACGACGAGCGTGCCGAAGATCTTCTCGCCCTCGCCGTGCTCGACGGCGTCGGGGCTCGTCTGGATCGTGAAGCCGCAGCCGTCCTCGGTGACCGCGGCGCGCCCGCTCACCTCGGGGTGGGCGTGCTCGTTGTGGCCGAGGCCGAACGTGTACTGGATGTTGGTGCACACCGGCTCGTCGCCGTCCTCGGCGTCGTGCACCGAGACGGTGTACGGGACGGCGTCGCCCCAGTCGAAGACCGCGCCGTCCGGCTGGCTCAGCGTGATCTCCGGGGCGGTGTTGCCGACGGTGACCTGCTGGATCGCGAGGCCGAAGTTGCCCTCCGGGTCCGTGACGCGCAGCTGCACGGCGAACCGGCCGCGCTCGGTGAACGTGTGCGTCACCGTCTCGCCCTGGGCGTCGTACTCGCCGTCGGCGTCGAAGTCCCAGTCGAAGGTCAGGCCCTCGTTCGGGGTCTCGGCGTCCGTGGTCGCCGAGGCGTCGAACGTCACCTCGAGCGGCGCGTCGCTGCCCGACACCGGGGTGGCGGAGATCGCCGCGCGCGGGGTCTTGTTCTCCGACCCGTAGGTGATGCGGTACAGCCCGGCGTCCGGGTTCTGGCGGAAGAAGCCGTCCCCGTACTCCAGGACGTACATGGACCCGTCCGGACCGAACTCCATGTCCATGACGTTGTCCCAGATCGGCTGGTTCACCGTCTCCAGGTGCGCGTTGGGCAGGAAGTCCTCGACCGCGGTGACCTCACCGGCCGACGAGAGCTCGTCGAGCGTGAACGCGACGACGTAGTCCTGGGAGAACTCCGCCATGAACGGCTTGCCGTCCCAGTACGCGGGGAACTTGCCCGGCGCGTCGGGGTAGTCGGCGGAGCGGAAGATCGGGCCGCCCATGGGCGCCTGGCCGCCGCCGCCCAGCTCGACCAGCGGGTCGAGCAGCTCCGGCTGGTCGCCGGGGCGGTCGCCGTAGTACACCTGCGGCGCCGTGGCCGGCGGGACGACGTCCAGGCCTGTGTTCCACGTGGAGTTGTTCTTCGCACCGGCCTCGCAGTCGAACCACTCGCCGGGCGTGCCCGTCGCGAAGTCCCACTCGTTGTAGTTCGCGTTGGGGCCGTGGCAGTAGGGCCAGCCGCCGTTCATCGGCTCGGTCGTGAGCTGCCACTCGACGTAGCCCATGGGGCCGCGGTCGGGGTTGGCGTTCGCCGCGTCGGGGCCGTAGTCGCCCCAGACGAGCGCGCCGGACTCGAGGTCGTAGTCGATCCGGAAGGGGTTGCGCACCCCCATCACGTAGATCTCCTCGCGCACCAGGTCCTCGGAGCCCTCGTACTGCGGGTCGTCGAAGAGGTTGCCCTCGGGGATCGTGTACGTGGTGCCCGGTCCGACCTCGGTGCCGGGGGCGATGTCCTCGATCGGGTTGATCCGCAGGATCGCGCCGCGCAGGTCGTTCGTGTTGCCCGCGCTGCGGCGGTCGTCGAACCCGGGGTTCATGCCGGGCGCGTTGTTGTTCGGGGCGTACCCGTCCGCGCCCGGGGCGCCGGCCGGGGTGTTGTCGCCCGTGGACAGGAAGAGGTTGCCCTCGGCGTCCCACGCCATGTCGGCGCCGACGTGGCAGCACTGGCCGCGCTGCGCGTCGACCTTGAGGATCGCGCGCTCGCTGTCCAGGTCGAGCGTGCTGCTCTCCGCGTCCCACGTGAACCGCGAGAGCTGGTTGTAGCCCAGCCACCGGTCCCAGTAGCTCTCGTCCTCGCCCGCGGGGAGCGAGTTCGGCGCGCTGCCCTGCGGCGTCGTCTCGGGGTACTCGACCCCGGTGGGCGAGGTGCCCTCCATGACGCGGGGCGCGTACACGAGGTAGACGAACCCGTTCTCCTCGAAGTCCGGGTCCAGGGAGATGCCCTGCAGCCCGTCCTCGGAGTTGGCGTAGACGTCGAGCTTCGCGATCTGCGTCGTCCGCCCGGTCGCGGTGTCGGTGAGACGGACGACGCCGTCGCGCGCGGTGTGCAGGACCCGCGAGTCGGGCAGCACGGCGAGGTCGATCGGCTCACCGGTGTCCTTGCTCAGCAGGACCTTCTCGTAGTTGTTCCAGTCGAGTGCCGCGTCGTCCTGCGCGGCCTCGGCGGCGGTCTCGCTCTCGTCTCCGCCGTGGCCGGGGTGCGCGCTCGCCCCGCTCATCGCGAGCGGGACGAGCAACGCGGCGGACAGCGCCGCCGCGGCACCTCGGGCGAGCCTGCGTCGGCTCGTGGATGGTCTGTGCACAACGTCCTCCTTGACGTGGATCGAGGAGCCCGTGGTCCCCGACCAGCAGCGCGGCACCTGTGCTCGGTGCCGCTGCTCGACGATCGCCGCTGATCGGTCGACCCGGATGGGTGGACGGCCCCGGGGACCGGGGCCTGCGCGGCGCCGTCCTGGCCCCGCGCTGCGTTCGACCCTAAGCGCGACTTTCGCTGATGCCAAGTCAGAAGTTGAAATATTGAGACGAAAAGTTGGGCCGGACCCCTCACGAAAACCGACCACAAGGTCGCTGTTCCTGGTGGGTCGCCGGGCGGGCCCTCACGGTGAGCATCTGCCCGTCAGTCGACCCGGAGGTCGACCGTCGCGCCCCGCGCCACGGGCCGGATCTCGACCCCGGGCAGCTCCGGCGACCGCGCGAGGAAGTCGCGCAGCGGGCTGCGGAACACGCCGTAGTCGTCGTAGTGGATCGGGACGACGAGCGGCACGCCGACGCGCCGCACGAGGTCCGCCCCCTGCACGTCGTCCATGGTCACGGTCCGGCCGAGGATGCGCGTCCCGCCCAGGTGCGCGACCACCGAGTCCAGGTGCGGGAACGCGTCCGCGACGACGTCCACGTGGTCGCCCGTGAGCGTGTCGCCCGTGACGTAGACCTGGGTCTGGCGGTCGCCGTCCACGCGGTGCGTGTAGACGGTGCCCATGACCTCCGGCAGCAACGAGCGCATGACGCCGCGCGCGTGGATCGCCGGGACCGACTCCACGTCGAGCGTCTCCTTCCCCGAGCGGAACGTCTCGATCGTGCCGGTCGGCATGCCGACCGTCGCGAAGTGGTATCGCGCCAGGCGCCGCGCCGCGGACGGCGTGGTGAGGAGCGGCACCTGCCGCGTCAGGCCGCGCCGCGCGACCCGGTCGAAGTGGTCCCCGTGCAGGTGGGACAGGACGATCGCGTCGAGCGGCGGGAGGCCCGTCGGCCCGAGCGCGGGCTGCGTGCGGCGCCGCGACGCGAGGCCCTTGCCGAGGTAGGCCCACTGGCCGCGGTGCAGGAAGTTCGGGTCGGTGAGCACGGTGAAGCGCCCGAACCGCAGGAGCGCCGTCGCCGTCCCGCCGAACGTGAGCGTCGCGCTCGCGCGGCGGCTCACGGCTCCCCCAGCGCTTCGAGGTGGACGGCCTTGCGCACGGTCATCTCGTCGAGCAGGTCCGGCCCGTACCCGGCCCCGCCGCCGCTGCCGCGCCGCGGGTCGGCGGACCCGCCCGGCGCGCCCCCGAACACCGCGTTCACCTTGACCGTGCCGACGTCGAGCACGTCCGCCGCGCGCAGCGCGTGCGCGAGCGACGGCGTGAGCACGGTCGCCGCGAGCCCGTACGCCGACGCGGACGCGCGACGCAGGCCCTCGTCGAAGTCGGCGACGCGCACGACCGGCGCCACGGGGCCGAACGTCTCCGTCGTGAGCAGGTCCACGTCGTCCGGGCACCGGTCGAGCACCGTGGGCGCGTAGTACGACCCGGCCCGGTCGAGCCGCAGGCCGCCGGTCACGACCTCCGCACCCGCCGCGAGCGCCCCCTGCACGTGCTCCTCGACGACGGCGAGCTGCGCGTCGTCGACGAGCGGCCCCATGGTCGTCGCGTCGTCGGCCGGGTCGCCCACCACGACCGCGTCGGCGAGGCGCGCGAGCTCGGCGACGACCGCGTCCGCGACCTCCTCGACGACGTACGCCCGCTCGACGGCGGTGCACAGCTGGCCGCCGTTGGTGAACGCGCCGGTCGCGATCTGTCGCGCGGCGAGCACCGGGTCGACGCCCGCGTCCACGACGAGCGGGTCCTTGCCGCCGTTCTCGAGCAGCACCTTCGCCCCGCGCGCGCCCGCGGCGGCGGCGATGCGCCGGCCCGCGGCCGTGGAGCCGACGTGCGCGACCAGGGCGACGTCGTCGTGCGCGACGACGGCCGCGCCCGTCCCGCCGTCGCCGCTGACGACGCGCAGGACGTCCGGCGGGAGCGCGCCCGCCACGATCTCGGCGAGGCGCACGCCGGGGGCGTCGCTGCGCTCGGACGGCTTGTGCACCACGGTGTTGCCGGTGACGAGCGCCGCGGCGAGCAGCCCGGCGGCCGCCGGGTAGGGGTCGTTCCACGGCGTGATCACCGCGACGACGCCGCGGGGCTCGCGGCGCACGACGTCCAGCGCGGCGGGGTCGCCCGCGAGCACCCTGCCCGCTCGGCCGAGGCCTGCCACGGCGGCCTCGTCGAGCAGGTCGGCGGCGACCTCGGCCGACGCGCGCGCCTCGGCCCGCAGCCGTCCGGTCGTCGTGCACAGGAGGTCGCCGAGCTCGTCGACGGCGGCGCGCACCGCGCGGGCGGCGGCGCGCAGGGCACCGGCTCGCTCCCCCGGCGGGGTCGCGCGCCACGCGGGCCAGGCGGCCGCGGCGGCGCGCACGGCGGCGTCGACCTCGTCGGCGCCCGCGCAGCGGACCGGGGCGGCGGGCCGACCCCTCGCCGGGTCGGTCCGGTCGAGCCGGCGCTCGCCCGCGGCCGGCGTGGTCGGGTCGGGGTGGGTGGTGGGTGCGGTGGTCGTGGTCATGCAGGCCTCCCGGGAATCACACGAAGAGAACTACCCATAGGTGCGACGTCGGCGTGCGAGAACCGCTTCTCCGGGTCAGGGTGAAGTCGGGTTGCAGCAGAGCCGACCCGCACGCGTCAGGTGGAGTGCCCCCGGTTTCTCGAGGCGCACCACGAGCCTGACCCGAACGAGGAAGGCTCGCAGCCCATGCGCGTCCTCGGAGTCAACGCCCTGTTCCACGACCCGTCCGCCGCCCTCGTCGTCGACGGCCGGGTGGTCGCCGCCGCGGAGGAGGAGCGCTTCTCGCGGCGCAAGCACGGCAAGCGACCGCTGCCGTTCGCGGCGTGGGAGCTCCCCGAGAAGGCGATGGCCTGGTGCCTCGAGGAGGGCGGGCTGCGCCCCCAGGACCTGGACGCCGTCGCGTACTCGTTCGACCCGGCGCTGGCCAAGCCCGCCGAGGAGATGGGCCTGCCGGACCCGTGGGACTGGCTGCGCGTGCAGTACGCCGAGCGCGCGCCGCAGTTCCTCGCCACCGCGCTGCCGGGCCTGTCACCCTCGACGGTGCGGTTCGTACCGCACGAGGTCGCGCACGCGGCGTCGGCCGCGCTGGCGTCGCCGTTCCCGGTCGCGAGCGTCCTGTCGCTCGACGGCCGCGGGGAGCGCTCGTCGCACCTCGCGGGCCGGTACGACCACGGCCGCCTCGAGGTGCTCGCGAGCCAGGAGCTGCCGCACTCGCTCGGGCTCGTCTACGAGTCGCTCACCGAGCACCTGGGCTTCCTGCGGTCGAGCGACGAGTACAAGGTCATGGCGCTCGCGTCGTACGGCGAGCCGCGCTTCCTCGACGACCTGCGCGAGGTGCTCTACGCGACCGGCGACGGCGGCTTCGTCGCCGAGGTGCCCGACTGGGAGCGCTGGGCGCCGCGCCGCACGGACGACGGCACGTGGGGCACCGCGCACGGCGGCCGGGCCGAGCACGCCGACCTCGCGGCGTCGGTGCAGGCGCGGCTCGAGGAGGTGCTCGTCGACCTCGCCACGTGGCTCCACGGGCAGACGGGCGACCGCGTGCTGACCATGGCGGGCGGCACGGCGCTGAACTGCGTCGCGAACTCGCGGGTCTGGCGCGAGTCGCCGTTCGAGGAGGTCTGGGTCCAGCCCGCGGCGGGCGACTCCGGCACGGCGCTGGGCGCCGCCCTCCAGCTCGCCGCGGAGGCGGGCGACACCGTCGAGCCGATGGGCTCGGCGGCGCTCGGCCGGGCGTGGGGCGACGACGCGCTCGCCCGGTGGCTGCGCACCGCGCAGGTGCCGTTCACGACGCCCGACGACCTGCCCGCCGAGGTCGGACGCATCCTCGCCGACAACGGCGTCGTGGCGTGGTTCGACGGCCGCGCCGAGCTCGGACCGCGGGCGCTGGGGCACCGCTCCCTGCTCGCGCACCCGGGACCGGTGGAGAACCTGGAGCGCCTCAACGACGTCAAGGGCCGCGAGCAGTTCCGACCCGTCGCGCCGATGGTCCTGCTGGAGGACGCCGCGGAGATCTTCTCCGGCGGCCCCGTCCCGAGCCCGTACATGCTGTTCGTGCACGAGGTGGCGCCCGCGTGGCGCGACCGGATCGCGGCCGTCGTGCACGTCGACGGGACCGCGCGCATCCAGACCGTCGACGACTCGACCCCGCGCCTGCAGGCGACGATCCGGGCGTTCAAGGAGCTGACCGGGCTGCCGGTCGTCGTCAACACGAGCCTCAACACCGCGGGGCGTCCGATGGTCGACGACCCGCGCGACGCGCTCGAGCTCTTCGGGTCGGCCCCGGTGGACGCGCTCGTGCTCGGCCCGCACCTCGTGCGCCGGCCCGACGTGTTCGCCGCTCCGTCCGGGGCGACGGCGTGAGCGCGCCCGCGGGACGCCCCGCTCCCCCGGTGCCGTACGCCGTCGTGGTGCCCTCCATCGGCCGCCCGTCGCTCGACCGGCTCCTGGAGTCCCTCGTCGCCCAGGCCGACGGCCCGGACTCCCCCGGGCCGGCCGAGGTCGTCGTCGCGGACGACCGCCGCCTGCCGCCGCCCGGCACGACCGACCCGGTGCCCGTCCCGCTCGACCTCGGGGACGCCGGCCGTGCGCTCGGCGCGCACGTCGTGCGCACCGGGGGCCGGGGCCCGGCCGCCGCGCGCAACGCCGGGTGGCGCTCGACGACCGCGCCGTGGGTCGTGCTCCTCGACGACGACGTCGAGCTCCCCGCCGGGTGGGCGCGCCACCTCGCGCACGACCTCGCGGCGGCGACGCCCCGCACCGGCGGCGTGCAGGGCCGCCTGCACGTGCCGCTGCCCGCGCACCGCCGTCCGACGGACTGGGAGCGCGGGACCGCCGGGCTCGAGCGCGCGGCCTGGGCGACCGCCGACATGGCATACCGGCGCGAAGCGCTCGAGCAGGTCGGCGGGTTCGACGAGCGCTTCCCCCGCGCCTACCGCGAGGACGCCGACCTCGCGCTGCGCGTGCGCGAGGCGGGCTGGGAGCTCGTGCACGGCACGCGCACGACGACGCACCCCGTGCGCCCCGCGGACGACGCCGTGAGCCTGCGCGTGCAGGCGGGGACCCGCGACGACGCGACGTTCCGCGCCCTGCACGGGCCGGGGTGGCGCGAGCGCGCCGAGACCGGTCGCGGCCGCCTCGCGTGGCACGTCGCGACCGTCGCGGCCGCCGCGGTCGGCGTCGGCGGGCTCGTCGCGCGGCGGCCGCGCGTCGCGGCGCTCGGCGTGCTCGGGTGGGCGGCCCTCACCGCGCAGTTCCTCGGGCGCCGCCTCGCGCCGGGGCCGCGGCCGGGCGACGACGCGTTCGGTCCCGAGCTGCGGCGCATGGCGTGGACGAGCGCCGCCATCCCGTTCGCCGCGGTGCGGCACCGCGTCGCGGGCACGCTCGCCGCCCGGCGCGGGCTCGAGCCCTGGCCGCCGCCGCTCGCGGCCGTGCTCCTCGACCGCGACGGCACGCTCGTGCACGACGTCCCGTACAACGGCGACCCGGCGGCGGTGCGTCCCGTCGAGGGCGCCCGCGCCGTGCTCGACGACCTGCGCGCCCGCGGGGTGCGGCTCGGCGTGGTGTCCAACCAGTCCGGCGTCGGGCGCGGGCTCCTCACGCGCGCGCAGGTCGACGCCGTGAACGCGCGCGTCGAGGAGCTGCTGGGCCCGTTCGACACGTGGCAGGTGTGCCCGCACGCGCCGGACGACGCGTGCGCGTGCCGCAAGCCCGGTCCCGGCCTCGTGCTCGCCGCGGCGGCCGACCTCGGCGTCGAGCCGTGGCGGTGCGCCGTCGTGGGCGACATCGGCGCCGACGTGGGCGCCGCGCTCGCTGCGGGCGCGACCCCGGTCCTCGTGCCGACGCCCGTGACGCGCGCCGAGGAGGTCGCCGCCGCCCCGTGCGTCGTGCCGGACCTCGCCGCGGCGGTCCGCGCGCTCGACGACCGCCTCCCCGGCCCGCCCCGGGAGCACGACGCCGCGCCCTCCCCCGGCGCGCCCGCTCCCGGCACGCCTGCGGCGGCACCGGGCGAGGAGCGTGCGGCATGAGCGCCGACGTGCTCGCCGTGCGCCTCGACAGCGACGGCGACGTCCTGCTCACGGGCCCCGCGGTCCGGGCGATGGCGCACGCGGCCGCGCGCGACGGCGGCCGCGTGGACGTCCTGGCGGCCCCGGCCGGGCGCGCGGCGGCAGAGCTGCTCCCGGACGTGCGCGACGTGCTCGTCTTCGACGCCCCCTGGTCCGGCTACCGGCCCCCGCCCGTCGACCGCGCGAGCGTGCTCGACCTCGTCGCGACCCTCGCCGAGCGGCGCTACGCCGCCGCGGTCGTCTTCACCTCGTTCCACCAGAGCCCGCTGCCCGCGGCGATGCTGCTCAAGGTCGCGGGCGTCGGGCGCGTCGCCGCCGTGAGCGAGGACTACCCGGGCTCGCTCCTGGACGTGCGGCACGCCCGCGCGGACGGCCTGCACGAGGTCGAGGCCGCGCTCGACCTCGCCCGCGCCGCAGGGTTCGGCGCGCCGCCCGACGGCGACCGGCTGCGCGTGCGCGGGCCGCTGCCCGACGTGTCGTCGCTCGTGCCCGCGGGGCCCTACGTCGTCGTGCACCCCGGCGCGTCCGTCCCCGCCCGGGCCCCGGCGCCCGACCACGCGCGCGACCTCGTCGCGGCGCTGGTGCGCGCGGGCCACGAGGTGGTCGTCACGGGCGGCCCCGGCGAGACCGACCTCGCGGCGCACGTCGCCGCCGGGCGCGCGCGGGACCTGTCGGGGCGCACGGACCTCACGGGCCTGGCCGCGGTGCTCGCGGGCGCCCGGTGCGTCGTCGTCGGCAACACAGGGCCCGCGCACCTGGCCGCCGCGGTGGGCACGCCCGTCGTGTCCCTCTTCGCCCCCGTCGTCCCCGCGGAGCGCTGGGCGCCGTGGGGCGTGCCGACCGTCCTGCTCGGCGACCAGGAGGCCGCGTGCTGCGGCACGCGCGCCCGGGTGTGCCCGGTGCCCGGCCACCCGTGCCTCGGCGTCGACCCGGACGACGTCGTCGCGGCCGTCGACCGGCTCGTCGTCCCGCACGTCGTGGGGACGCCCGCGCCCCGCGCGACACCGCTCCGGACCGTGGGGGTGACCCGATGAGGATCCTCGTGTGGCACGTGCACGGGTCGTGGGCGACGTCGTTCGTCGCCGGCGGCCACGAGTACCTGGTCCCGGTCGTCCCCGACCGCGGGCCCGACGGCCGCGGCCGCGCGCGCACCTGGGACTGGCCGCCCGGGGCGCGCGAGGTCGCGCCGGACGAGCTCGCCGACCTCGCGGCGGAGCGCGCGATCGACGTCGTGGTGCTCCAGCGCCCCGAGGAGGTCGAGCTGCTGCGGCGCTGGACCGGGCTCGTGCCCGGCCGCGACGTGCCCGCCGTCTACGTCGAGCACAACGCCCCGACCGGCCACGCGGCCGCGACCCGGCACCCGCTCGCCGACCTCGACGTCGTCGAGGAAGGCCTCGTGCCGATCGTGCACGTCACGGCGTTCAACGCGCTCATGTGGGACACCGGCGACGCGCGCACGCTCGTCGTCGAGCACGGCATCCCCGACCCCGGCCCGCTGTACACCGGGGAGCGGGCGAGCGTCGGCGCCGTCGTCAACGAGCCCGTGCGGCGCTGGCGCGTCGCCGGGACCGACGTGCTCGTCGGGCTGGGGCGGCACGTGCCGCTCGACGTCTACGGGATGGGCGTCGGCAAGCTCGCCGAGCACCTCGCGGGGCCCGGCGCCGCGCCGCACGACCTGCCGCACGACCTCCCGCACGGCCTGCACGACGACGTCCCCCAGGCCGCGATGCACGCGCGGCTCGCGACGTCGCGCGCCTACCTGCACCCCTACCGCTGGACGAGCCTCGGGCTCTCCCTGCTCGAGGCGATGGCGCTCGGGATGCCCGTCCTCGCGCTGCCGACCACCGAGGCGCCCGTCGCGGTGCCCCCGGCCGCGGGGCTCCTCAGCGCCCGTCCCGACGAGCTCGCCGCGACCGCGCGGCGCTGGCTCGCCGACCCCGACGACGCCCGCGAGCACGGCCGGGCGGCCCGCGCCCACGTGCTCGAGCACTACTCCCACGCCGCGTTCCTGCGGCGCTGGGACACGGTCCTGACGGAGGTGACCTCATGAAGATCGCGATGATCTCGGAGCACGCCAGCCCCCTCGCCGCCCTGGGCGGCGTCGACGCCGGCGGGCAGAACGTGCACGTCGCGTCGCTCGCCACGCGGCTCGGCGCGCAGGGCCACCGCGTGGAGGTGTTCACGCGCCGCGACGACGCGTCCCTCCCGGAGCGCGTCCCGCTCGCGCGCGGCGTCGAGGTCGTGCACGTGGACGCCGGTCCGCCCGTGCCCGTGCCCAAGGACGACCTCCTGCCCCACATGGACGCGTTCGGCGCCGACCTCCTGCGGCGGTGGATCGAGCCCGGGCCCCGGCCCGACGTCGTCCACGCCCACTTCTGGATGTCCGGGATCGCGGGCCTGCTGTCCGCGCCCCCGCTCGGGGTCCCGCTCGTGCAGACCTTCCACGCGCTCGGCTCCGTCAAGCGCCGCCACCAGGGCGCGCACGACACGAGCCCCGCCGAGCGCGTGGCCCGCGAGCGCCTGCTGTGCCGCGCGGTCGACCGGATCGTCGCGACGTGCGCCGACGAGGTCGCCGAGCTCGTCGCGCTCGGCGCCGACCCCGACCGCATCGACGTCGTGCCGTGCGGCGTGGACCTCGGCCGCTTCCTGCCCGACCCGGACCGCACCGAGCACCTGCACCGCGAGCCCGGCCGCCTGCGCCTGCTCTCGGTGGGCCGGCTCGTCGAGCGCAAGGGCGTCGACACCGTCATCGAGGCGCTCGCCGCGCTGCCGGGCGCGGAGCTCGTCGTCGCGGGCGGCCCCGCGCCGGGCACGCTCGACGACGACCCGGAGGTCCTGCGGCTGCGCGCCGTCGCGGTGGCCTCCGGCGTCGCGGACCGCGTGCGGTTCGTGGGCAGCGTGACGCAGGACGACGTGCGCGACCTCATGCACGCCGCCGACGCCGTCGTGTGCGACCCCTGGTACGAGCCCTTCGGGATCGTCCCGCTCGAGGCCGCGGCGTGCGGGCGCCCCGTCGTGGGCGCCGCCGTGGGCGGGCTGCTCGACTCGGTCGTCGACGGGCGCACGGGCCTGCTCGTCCCGCCGCGCGACCCCGGGGCGCTCGCCGCCGCGCTGCGCCGGCTCGCCGACGACCCGGCGTTCGCGGAACGCCTCGGCTCGGCCGCGCGGCTGCGCGCCGAGCACCTGTACGGCTGGGTCACGGTCGCGGAGCGCACCGCCGAGTCGTACGAGCGCGTCACCACGGCCCGCCGGGCCGAGCGCGGTCGCGCCCGGCCGGTGGCGGCCGGGCGCACCGCGCTGCGGGCGGTGAGCGCACCGTGACCGCGCCCCGGACGCCCTCCGGCGACACGCCCGGTGCCGGGTCCGGCGACGGCCCGCACGACGCCGCGCGCCGCTGGCTGCGCGCGCACGCCGACGACCTGCACGACGGCCTCGACCTGCTCACCGCCGAGGCGGGCCGGATCGACGCGTGGGGCGCGCGGCTCGCCGACACCGTGCTCGCGGGCGGGCGGCTGCTCGTCGCGGGCAACGGGGGCAGCGCCGCCGAGGCGCAGCACCTCACCGCCGAGCTCGTGGGCCGCTTCGACGGCGAGCGCACCCCGCTGTCCGCGATCAGCCTGCACGCGGAGACGTCGAGCCTCACGGCGATCGTCAACGACTACGGCATCGCCGAGATGTACGCGCGCCAGGTCGCGGCGCACGGTCGCCCCGGCGACGTGCTCGTGCTCCTGTCGACCTCCGGCGAGAGCGAGAACGTCGTCGCCGCGGCCCGCCGGGCCCGCGAGCTCGGCCTCACCACGTGGGCGCTCACGGGCCCGCGGGACTGCGCGCTCGCGGCCGCGTGCGACGACGTGCTCGCCCTGCGCGGCGCGTCGACCTCGTCCGTCCAGGAGCTGCACCTCGTCGTCGTGCACGCGCTGTGCGCCGCGCTCGACGCGCACGTGCGCCACCGCGAGGCACGCGCCGCGGCAGACCTCCCGGGCGCCGGGTCGGCCGACGACCGACCGGCCCCGGCACCCGCACCGGCCTCCGCGGCGGCGACCGGACCGCAGGTCGTCGTCGTCGGGGACGTGCTCCTCGACCGCGACGTCGACGGCCAGGTCACCCGCTTCTCCCCCGACGGCCCCGTGCCCGTCGTCGACACGCTCGGCGTCCGGCGCAGCCCGGGCGGCGCGGGGCTCACCGCGCTCCTCGCGGCCGACGGCGCGAGCGTGCGCCTCGTCGCGCCGTTCGGGGACGACGACGCGGGCTCCGAGCTGCGGGCCCTGCTGCGCCCGCACCTCGACGTCGTCGCGCTGCCGCAGGTCGGCACGACGCGGCGCAAGACCCGCGTGCGCTCCGGCGGCCAGACCGTCGTGCGCGTCGACGACGGCGGCCCCGCCCGGCCCGGCGACCTGTCGGAGCGCGCGGCGCGGGCGGCGCTCGCGGGGGCGGACGTCGTGCTCGTGTCCGACTACGGCGCGGGGACGACCCACGCCGGGCCGGTCCGCGACGCGCTCGCGCACGCGGCCCGCACCGGGACGCTCGTGTGGGACCCGCACCCGCGCGGCGGCGCCCCGGTGCCCGGGACGGCGCTCGTCACGCCCAACCTCGCGGAGGCGCTCGACGCCGCCGAGGCGCTCGGCCTGGACGCGACGCCCGACGACCCCGGGGGCCTCGCGCGGTCGCTCGCGGCCGCGTGGGACGCGGGGGCGGTGTGCGTCACGGCGGGCGACCGCGGGGCGTTCGTCGCGCGCGCGGACGGCGAGCCCGCGTACGTGCCCGCGACCGTCGCGCACGGCGACCCGTGCGGCGCGGGCGACCGCTTCGCCTCGACGGTCGCGGTCGCGCTCGCCCGGGGCGAAGGGCTCGTCCCGGCGGTCGTCGCCGCCGTCGGCTCGGCCTCGGCCTGGGTCGCGGCGGGCGGCGCGGAGGGCTACCGGCGCCGGGCCGACTCCCTCGCCGACCGCACGCCGGGCGCGGCACGGGAGCACGTGCCGGACCGCGCGTCCGGTGCCCCGGCCCCCTCCGGCGCGACGCAGGACGTCTCGCCGTCGGACCCCGACGGGCCCGAGGCCGTGGCCGCCCGGCTGCGCGCCGCGGGCGGCACCGTCGTCGCCACGGGCGGCTGCTTCGACATCCTGCACGCCGGGCACGTCGCGACGCTCGAGGCAGCCGCGCGCCTGGGCGACCACCTCGTCGTCCTGCTCAACGGCGACGCGTCCGTGCGACGGCTCAAGGGGCCGCAGCGCCCCGTCGTCGGGCAGGCCGACCGCGCCCGGGTCCTCGCCGCGCTCGACTGCGTGGCCGCGGTCGTCGTGTTCGACGAGGACGACCCGCGGGCCGCGCTCGACCGCCTGCGCCCCGACGTCTGGGCGAAGGGCGGCGACTACACGGAGGAGACGCTCCCCGAGGCGGAGACGGTCCGGCGCCACGGCGGCCGGGTCGTCGTCCTGCCCTACGTCGACGGCCGTTCCACGACCTCGATCCTCGAACGCTCCGGGCGGTTCGCGCCCGGGGTCCCCACCCTGACGGAGGAGACCACCGCATGACCACCACCACGTCCGCCCGGCGGACCGACGTCCCCGTGCCCCGCGAGCTCGGCACCGTCTACGTCACCGGGGGCGCGAGCGGCCTGGGGGCCGCGCTCGTCGAGGCGGTGACGGCGGCGGGCGGCAAGCCGGTCGTCCTGGACCGGGTCGCGCCCGCCGACGGCGTGCCGCACGCGGTCGTCGACCTGTCCGACTCCGCCGCCGCGGCCGCCGCGGTCGAGCGGCTCGCGCTCGAGGTCGGGCCGCCCGACGCCGTCGTCACGGCCGCCGGCACCGACGCGTGCGGGCGCCTCGACGAGATCGACGTCGAGACGTGGGAGCGCGTCGTGCGCGTCAACCTGTTCGGCACGGTCGCCGTCGTGCGCGCCGCGCTGCCGTTCCTCGAGGAGCGCCGCGGCACGGTCGTCACGGTGGCGTCGACGCTCGGCCTCAAGGGCGTCTCGGACGCGACCGCCTACTGCGCGTCGAAGTTCGCGGTGCGCGGGTTCTCCCAGGCGCTCGCCGCGGAGCTCGCGGGCCGCGTCGGCGTCACGTGCCTCGTGCCCGGCGGGATGCGCACCGCGTTCTTCGACGGCCGCACCGAGCAGTACAAGCCGGGGCCGGACGCCGACCTCAACGACCCGCGCGCGACCGCGGCCGCCGTCGTGACGGCGCTGCGCCAGCCGGTGGGCTGCGAGATCCGCGAGATGCTCGTCATGGCGTCCGGCGAGACGTCGTGGCCGTGACGGCGGGCGCGACGGAGCTGGCGCCCGACCTGCCGGGGCTCGCGGGGCAGGACGAGGGGACCGTCCTCGTGCTGCGCGCGCTCGGGCTCGGGGACGCGCTGACGGCCGTGCCCGCGCTGCGGGGCGTGCGGCGCGCGTGGCCCGGCCGGCGCGTGCTCCTCGCCGCACCCGCCGAGGTCGGCGGCTGGCTCCGCGACCTCGGCCTGGTCGACGGCGTCGTGCCGACCCGCGGCCTCGAGCCGCTCGTCTGGGCGCAGGAGGCGCGGACGCTCACCGGTGCGGACCCCGGGCACGTGGCGGTGAACCTGCACGGCAGCGGCCCCGAGAGCCACCGGGTGCTGCTCGACACCGCCCCGGAGCGGGTCGTCGCGTTCGCGTCGGGCGACGCGGGGGTCGACGGGCCGGGCTGGGACCCGGACGAGCACGAGGTCGACCGCTGGTGCCGGCTCGTCACCGCGGCGGGCGGCGCGTGCTCGCGCGAGGACCTGCGGCTCGACCCGCCGGGGTCGCGCGGTCGCCACGTCGTCGTGCACCCCGGCGCGGCGTCCGGCGCGCGCCGCTGGCCCGCGGACCGCTTCGCCGCGGTCGCGCGCGACCTCGCGGCCGCCGGTCACGACGTCGCCGTCACGGGCGGCCCCGACGAGCGCGACCTGTGCGCGCGGGTCGTGGCCGACGCGGACGCCGCCCTCGGCGGCCCCGCGGGGGCGCCGGACGGGACCGGCAGCGTGACCGACACGGCCGGGACGCTCGACCTGCCCGCGCTCGCCGACGTCGTCGCGACGGCCCGGCTCGTCGTCTGCGGGGACACGGGCGTGGCCCACCTGGCGACCGCGTACGGCACCCCGTCGGTGGTGCTGTTCGGCCCGACGCCGCCCGCCACGTGGGGCCCCGCCGTGGACCCGGAGCGGCACGCGGTGCTCTGGCACGGCGACACGGAGCAGGGGCCGGCGCCTGCGTCCGACGACGCCGCGCGCGGCTACCGCGGCGACCCGCACGCCGCCGACCTCGACCCGGCGCTCGGCCGCATCACCGTCGCCGAGGTCGTCGCGGCCGCGCGGTCGCTCCTCACAGGGCCGCAGGACCCTGCCGAGATGCGTGCGGGCGACGACGTCCGGAGGGTCGAGTCATGACCTCTCCCGATCTCGACCCCCGCACCGCCCGGTCCGCGACCCCCGCGGGCGAGGGAGCGCACGAGCGCCCCGTCGCCCTCGTCACGGGCTCGGAGTCCGGCATCGGACGCGCCACCGCCGTCGCGCTGGCGGCCGACGGCTTCGACCTCGGCCTGTGCTGGTACGCCGACGAGGAGGAGGTGCAGGAGACCGCGCGCCAGGTCCGCGAGCGCGGCGCGACGGCCGTGACGCGCCGCGTCGACGTCACCGACCTCGACGCGCTGGCCCCCGCCGTGGACGCCCTGGCGGCCGAGCTCGGGCGGGTCGACGCGCTCGTCAACGTCGCCGGGACGGGAACCGCGACGCCGTTCCTCGACCTCGACCTCGGGACGTGGCGCGAGGTGCTGACGACGGACCTCGACGGCCCGTTCGTGCTCACCCAGGCCGCCGCGCGGCACATGGTCGCGGGCGGGCGCGGTGGCCGCGTGGTCAACGTGACCAGCGTCCACGAGCACGCGCCGCGCGTCGGGGCCGCCCCGTACTGCGCGGCGAAGGGCGGGCTCGGGCTGCTGACCCAGGTCGCCGCGCTCGAGCTCGCGGAGCACGGCATCACGGTGAACGCCGTCGCCCCCGGCGAGATCGCGACGGCGATGACCGGCCAGGAGGACGAGGACCCGCACCCGACGGCGCGCCCGGGCGTCCCGCTCGGGCGGCCCGGGGACGCGCGCGAGGTCGCCGCCGTCGTCGCGTTCCTGTGCGGCCCGGCCGCGACGTACGTCACCGGGGCGTCCTGGCCGGTCGACGGCGGCATGCTCCGGATGGGCCCGATGGCGGGCTCCCACCTCGCCTCGGACGACTGGCGCCGCCCGTGACGCGCCGCCCCTGACGACCGCACCCGCAGCGACCAAGCACCACCGCACCGACGGAAGGACCGCACCATGACCGGACCCGCCTCCCCCGACCCCGACCCGCTGGACGCCTCGCACCGCTCGTCCGCGGCCGACTTCTCGGCGAGCGGCGACGTGCAGCCCGGCGAGACCCCGCCCGCGGAGGACCAGGTGAGCGCGCCGCAGGGCCACGAGGAGCACGGCCCGCACCGGGCCGTGCCGTGGGTCTGGATCGGGGTCGTCGGCGTGGTCGCCGTCGTGACGGCCCTGTTCTTCGTGGGCTACGCCGTGGGGCTGCTCGACTGAGGTCGGGCCGCGCGCGGCGCGGCGACCCCGAGCGAGCGCACGTCCCACCCGGCGGCACGCCACCGCGCGCCGTCGACGGCGTTGCGCGCGTCCACGAGGCGCGGCGACCGCACCACGTCGGCCAGAGCACCGGGGTCGAGCTCGCGGTACTCGTCCCACTCGGTCGCGAGGACCACGACGTCGGCACCGGTCGCCGCCTCGCGCGCGTCCGCGGCGTACCCGAGCTCGGGGGCGGCCGCCTGCGCGAGCGCGAGGGCCTGCGGATCGGTGACGACGACGTCGGCCCCCTCCGCGGCGAGCGCCCGGGCCAGCGCGAGGGCGGGCGAGCTGCGCACGTCGTCGCTGTCCGGCTTGAACGCGGCGCCGAGCACCGCCACGCGTCGCCCCGCGAGCGAGCCGCCGCACGCGGTGCGCGCGAGCACGACGGCGCGCTCCCGGCAGCGGTCGTTGATGGCGTCGACCTCGTCGAGGAACGACACGGCCGGGCCGACGCCGAGCTCGCGCGCCCGGGCCGCGAACGCGCGGATGTCCTTGGGCAGGCACCCGCCCCCGAACCCCAGGCCCACGCCCAGGTACTCGCCGCCGATCCGACGGTCGAGCGCCATGGTGCCGACGAGCGCGACCGCGTCGCCGCCCGCGGCCTCGCACACCTCCGCGACCGCGTTGGCGAACGAGATCTTCGTCGCGAGGAACGCGTTGGCGGCCACCTTCGCGAGCTCCGCCGTCGCGAGGTCGGTCACGAGGCGGGGCACGCCGTCGTCGAGCAGCCGCGCGTAGACGGCGTCGAGGCGCTCGACGAGCGCGTCGCCGTCGTCGGGCACGCCGTAGACGAGCCGGTCGGGGTGCAGCGTGTCCGCGACCGCGTGCCCCTCGCGCAGGAACTCGGGGTTCCAGGCGAGCCGGACGCCGTCGGGCAGGTCCGTCGCGAGCCGGGCCGCCGTGCCGACGGGGACCGTCGACTTGCCGACCACCACCGACCCCGGGCGCAGGTGGGGGCGCAGCGCCGCGAGCGCGGCCTCGAGCTGCTGCAGGTCCGCGACGCCGCTGCCCGCCGACTGCGGCGTGCCGACGCACAGGAAGTGGACGTCGGCGACGCCGGCGCGCGCGACGTCGGTCGAGAACGTGAGCGACCCCGCCCCGCCCGGGTCGGCGAGGAGCGCGGCGAGACCCGGCTCGAAGAACGGGGCGCGACCCTCGGCGAGCGCCGTGACGCGGGCCGGGTCGACGTCGATGCCGACGACCTCGTGCCCCAGGCGCGCGAGGGCCGCCGCGTGGACCGCCCCGAGGTAGCCGCAGCCGTGCACGGAGACCCTCATGCCGGCTCACCCGCCTCGTCCGCGGCGCCGCCGTGCGCCGCACCGACCGCGACGGGCGTCTCGCCGCCGTCGGCGCGGAACCACTCGACCGTCCGGGCGAGGCCCTCGGCCCACGGCGTGCGGGCGCGCCAGCCGAGCGTGCGCTCGGCAAGGCTCGTGTCGGGCCGGCGGCGGCGCGGGTCGTCCTCGGGCAGGTCGACGTGCACGATCCCGGCGTCGCTCCCCGTCGCCGCGAGCACGTCCCGCGCGACGCGCTCCACCGTGAGCTCCGTCGGGTCGCCGAGGTTCACCGGGCCCGGGTGGTCGGTGCGCGCGAACGCGAGGATGCCCTCGACGAGGTCGTCCACGAAGCACACCGACCGGGTCTGCGACCCGTCGCCCGCGACGGTCAGCGGCTCGCCCGCGAGCGCCTGCCGCACGAACGTCGGGACCATGCGGCCGTCGTGCCCCCGCATCCGGGGCCCGTAGGTGTTGAAGATCCGCACGATCCCCGTGTCCACGCCGCGGCTGCGGCGGTACGCGGCGGTGGTCGCCTCCGCGAACCGCTTGGACTCGTCGTAGACGCTGCGCGGCCCGACGGGGTTCACGTGGCCCCAGTAGTCCTCGCGCTGCGGGTGCACCTCCGGGTCGCCGTACACCTCGGACGTCGAGGCGAGCACGAACCGCGCCCCGGCACGCTCGGCCAGCTCGAGGCCGTGGCGCGTCCCCGCCGAGCCCGCGAGCAGGGTCTCGAGCGGGAGGCGGAGGTAGTCCACGGGCGAGGCGGGCGACGCGAGGTGCAGCACGAGGTCGACCTGCTCGGGGTCGGGCACGTCGATCCCGGCGCTGACGTCTCCCTCGACGAACCGGAACCGCGGCTCGTCGCGCAGCGCGTCGAGGTTGCGGACCCGCCCGGTCGACAGGTCGTCGACGCACACGACCTCGACGCCTTGGCCCACCAACGCCTCGCACACGTGGCTGCCCACGAACCCGGCACCGCCCAGCACCACCGCGCGGCGCACGGTGCGGGCCGCGCTCGAGGTCTCCGGGGTGTCGCTCATGCTCGTCTCCTCGCGACGGAGCGCGACGCAGGCACGCGGGGACGTTCCGTCCCGCCGGTCGCGCTCGTGCGGACGGGCTCGTGGCTGGACCCGGGGCTCCCACGCTCACACGCCTCCTGTCGGCTCGCACGGCGGCTCGCACGCCGTGCCCGTGCGGGCTCGTCCGGGCGCACGTGGCGGGCGCACGGTCCGGCACCGGGCGCGAGCGATCCGGGGTCGTGGCACGGTGACGCGATGAGCGCACCGACCGCACCCCGGCAGCAGGCCACCGACCCGGACACGAAGCTGTCCCGCTCGGTCGGGGGACGGCTCCTGTACCTCTTCATCCTCGGCGACGTGCTCGGCGCGGGCGTCTACGCGCTCGTCGGCGAGATGGCCGGCGAGGTGGGCGGCGCCGTCTGGCTGCCGCTCCTCGTCGCCCTCGGCCTCGCCCTGCTGACCGCCGGGTCGTACGCCGAGCTCGTGACCAAGTACCCGCAGGCCGGCGGCGCGGCCGTGTTCGCGGACCGCGCGTTCCGCAGCCCGCTCGTGTCGTTCCTCGTCGGGTTCTCCATGCTCGCCGCAGGCGTGACGAGCGCCGCGGGCCTCTCCCTGGCCTTCGCCGGCGACTACTTCGCGACGTTCGTCGACGCCCCCGACCGCCTCGTGGCCGTGCTGTTCCTCGCCGTCGTGGCCGCGCTCAACGCGCGCGGCATCAAGGAGTCGCTGCGCGCCAACGTCGCGATGACCGCGATCGAGCTGTCCGGGCTCGTGCTCGTCGTCGTGCTCGCCGCCGTCGTGCTGGGGCGCGGCGAGGGGTCGCCGGGCCGCGTCACGCAGTTCGCGGAGGGCACGACGCCGGCGCTCGCCGTCCTCGCGGCCGCCATCCTCGCGTACTACTCGTTCGTCGGGTTCGAGACGTCGGCGAACCTCGCCGAGGAGGTCCGCGACGTGCGCCGCACCTACCCGCGCGCGCTGTTCGGCGCGCTCGTCACCGCGGGCGTCGTCTACGTCGCGGTGGGCGTCGCCGCGGTCGCGGTCGTCGACCCCGAGACGCTCGCCGGCTCGACCGGGCCCCTGCTCGAGGTCGTCGACGCGGAGGGGTCGGTGCCCGCCTGGGTGTTCTCCCTCGTGGCGCTGATCGCCGTCGCGAACGGGGCGCTGCTCACGATGATCATGGCGAGCCGGCTCGCGTACGGCATGGCCGAGCAGGGCCTGCTCCCGGCCACGCTCGGGCGCGTGCTCCCCCGGCGCCGCACGCCGTGGGTCGCGATCGTCGTGACGACCGTGGTCGCGATGGGGCTCGTGTTCACGGGCGACGTCGCGGGCCTCGCCGAGACCGTCGTGCTGCTCCTGCTGCTCGTGTTCGCCTCGACGAACGTCGCGGTCCTCGTGCTGCGCCGCGACCCGGTCGACGCGCCGCACTTCCGCGTCGCGACGGTCGTGCCGGTGCTGGGCGTGGCGTCGTGCGTCCTGCTCCTGACGCAGCAGGACGCCGTGACGTGGCTGCGCGCGGGCATCCTGCTCGCCGTCGGCGCGGTGCTGTACGTCGTGATGCGCTGGACCCGCCGGGCCGCGGACGCGCGCGCGGCGTAGCGACCGCTCGCGACCGCCGGTGCGCGAGCCGCCGCGCTACGCGTCCGCGGGCCGGGCGACCGAGCCGCGCACGACGAGGTGCAGCGGCAGCACGGTGCGCGCGGGCGGGACCGCGGGCGGGGTGCCGGTCATCGAGCGCTCGATCGCGTCCATCGCGGCGAGCGCGAGCGCCGCGACGGGCTGCTCCAGCGTCGTGAGCTTGGGGCGCAGCCACTGGCCGACGCGGATGCCGTCGCACCCGACGACCGAGAGGTCCTCGGGGATGGAGATGCCGTGCAGCTCGGCGGCGCCCAGCATCCCGACGGCCACGATGTCGCTGCCGACGAACACGGCCGTCGGCGCGTTCCCGGGCCGCGTGAGGTAGGGGAACGTCGAGGCGCCGAACTGCTCGGTGTACGGGCCGTGGCGCACGAGGTCCGGGTCGACGTCGAGGCCGGCGTCGTGCATCGCGTCGACGTAGCCGCGCAGGCGGTCCTGGGTCGTGGACAGCTCCGCGGGCCCGGCGACGTGGGCGATGCGCCGGTGCCCCTGCTGCACGAGGTAGCTCGTGGCCTGGTAGGCGCCGCCGTAGTTGTCGACGGTGATCGTCTCGACGGGCAGGTCGAGATCGACCTCCTCGTCGATGACGACGACGGGCAGCCCGTCCGCGACGGCGCGCGCGAGCCGGTCGTCGGTGCGGGACATCCCCACGTAGACGATGCCGCCGAGCGAGCCGTCGCTCGCGAGGAGCTGGCCCAGGCCGGACTCGGCGTCGCCGTGCCGCGTCGACAGCGCGACGACGAGCGGGACGCGGCGATCGCCCGCGAGGCGCGCGACCTCCTCGGCGAGGGCGGTGAAGAACGGGTTGACGAAGTCGGGCACGACGAGCGCGACCACCCCGGTGCGGCGCTCGTCGTCGCGCGCGGCGGGACCGGGCGCGGGGACGACGTACCCCACCTCGCGGACCGCGGCGTCGATCCGCGCCGCCGTCTCGGGCTGGACGTTGAGCTGCCCGCGCAGGTAGCGCGACGCCGTCGAGGCCGACACGCCGGCACGTTGCGCAACACGCGTGAGCGTCATGGCTCCCCTTCCTCGGGGCGGTCCCCCAGATCTCCTGCACTCTACCGGGAGCGTCGGGCCGCGCACGGTGTTGACAGCCGCGCCGCTCGCCCCCTACGGTCTTGCGCAACGCTACACAACGTTGCGCAACGTCGTCGAGGACGTCGCCGCGCGACCTGATCGCAAGGAGGCCGGGATGAGCCGGGTTCTGCTCGCCGGGGAGTCGTGGATCAACGCGACCACCGACTACAAGGGGTACGACGCGTTCCCCCACGCCCAGCTCGAGATCGGGTGCGCGCGCCTGCTCGAGGCGCTGGCCGCCGAGGGCCACGAGGTCACGCACCTGCCCTCGCACCTCGTCGCCGAGGAGTTCCCCTCCACGCTCGACGAGCTCGACGCCTACGACGTCGTGATCCTGTCCGACATCGGCGCCAACTCGCTCCTGCTCCCGCCGGTCGTGTTCTCCCAGGGGCGCCCGTTCCCGAACCGGCTCAAGCTCCTCGCCGAGTGGGTCCGCCGCGGCGGCGGCCTCATGATGGCCGGCGGCTACCTCAGCTTCCAGGGCTTCCAGGCCAAGGCCAACTACCACGGCACCGCGGTCGAGGCCGTCCTGCCCGTCGACATCCTCCCGTACGACGACCGCGAGGAGACCCCCGAGGGCATCGGCGGCACCCTGACCGACGTCGAGCACCCCGTCACCGCCGGCCTCGACCGCGAGTGGCCGATCCTCCTCGGCTACCAGCGCCTCACCACCAAGGCCGACGCGACCGTCCTCGCCACCATCGAGGGCCGCCCGCTCGTCGCCGTCCGCACCGAGGGCGAGGGGCGCACGCTCGCGTTCGCCTCCGACATCTCCCCGCACTGGGCCCCGCGCGAGTTCATGGACTGGGCCGGCTACGGCCCGCTGTTCGGCCAGGCCGTCACCTGGCTCGCGGGCTGATGACGCCCGAGGTGGTGGTCGTCGGCAGCCTGAACATGGACCTCAGGCTGACCGTCGACCGCCTGCCCCGCTCGGGCGAGACCGTCTCCGCGACGGGTCTCGTCCGCTCCCCCGGCGGCAAGGGCGCCAACCAGGCGGTCGCCGCCGCCCGGCTCGGCCGCCGCGTCGCCATGGTCGGCGCCGTCGGCGACGACGACGACGGCCGCGCGATCCGCCGCCGCCTCGCCGTCGAGGGCCTCGTCCTCGACGGCCTCGCGACGGCGGACCGCCCCACCGGCGTCGCCGTCGTGCTGTGGGAGCAGCCCGAGTCGACGATCGTCATCGAGCCCGGCGCGAACGCCGTCGTCGACGAGGCGTTCGTCACCGAGCGCGCCGACCTCGTCCGCGACGCGGCCGCCGTCCTGTGCCAGTGCGAGACGCCGCTCGGCGCCCTGCGCGCCGTCGCCGCCACCGCGACGGGCACCACGGTGCTCAACCCGGCGCCCGCCGTCCCGCTGCCCGCCCCCGTGCGCGCCGCGTTCCGGGTGCTCGTGCCCAACCGGTTCGAGCTCGCGACCCTCGTCGGCGCGAGCGACGAGCCCGTCGGCACCGACGCCGTGCTCGCCATGGTCCGCGCGCTCGACCACCCCGGGGACGTCGTCGTCACCCTCGGGGCCGACGGCGCGCTCGTCGTCCCCGCGGGAGGAGCACCCGTCACCGTCCCGGCGGAGCGCGTCGACGCCGTCGACACGACCGCCGCCGGCGACTCGTTCTGCGCGGCGCTCGCGGACGGCCTCCTCCACGGCGGCGACCTCGTCGAGTCCGCCCGCTGGGCGGCGCACGTCGCCGCCTCCACCACCACCCGCCACGGCGCCGTCGACTCCCTGCCGCGCGCCACCGACCTGGCCCCCGAGGGCACCAGGATTCCGCTCCACAGCTAAGTCCGACGTACCGTCGGAGGAAGGCACGGTCACGCAATGAAGCACACCACGCCGGCGACCACCGGTTCCCCGTCCGGCACTCAGGGAGGTGCTGTGAGCCCGTCAGCCCGCCGCAGCAGGGTCAAGGACACCGCGACCGCCCTGCTCGTCGTCGCGACCGTCCTCGCGGGGGCCCTCGGCCCCATGCAGGCGGCCGTCAACGGCCAGCTGGGCAAGACGATCGGCGACGGGCACGCCGCCGCCCTCATCTCGTTCGGGACCGGCCTGGTCCTCATGTTCGTCGTCGTGTTCGCGCGCCCCGCGACCCGACGCGAGGCGCTCGCGATCCCCGGCCTGATCCGCTCGCGCACCATCCCGTGGTGGAACTACCTCGCGGGCCTGTGCGGGGCCGTCATCGTCCTGTCCGAGGGCGTGACCGTCGGCGTCCTCGGCGTCGCGACGTTCCAGATCTCGCTCATCTCCGGCCTCGTCATCTCGGGCGTCATCTGCGACCGCCTGGGCGTCACGGCGTCCGTCAAGCAGCCGCTCACCACCACGCGCCTGCTCGGCGCGGCGCTCGCCATCGCGGCGACCGTCGTCGTCATCTCGCCGAGCTTCTCCGTGCCGCACACGATCGTCCTCGCGATCATGCCGTTCGTGGGCGGTCTGCTCGCGGGCTGGCAGCCTGCCGGCAACGCGGCCGTCGCCGACGTCACCGGGTCGATGCTCGTCTCGATCGGCTGGAACTTCCTCGTGGGCTTCACCGCCCTGCTGATCGCCTACCTCGTGCGCGCGGCCGTGGGCGGCGTCGACTTCCAGCTCCCGAGCGAGTGGTGGATGTACCTGGGCGGCCCGCTCGGCCTGCTGTCCATCGCGCTCATGGCGCTGCTCGTGCGCGGCCTCGGGCTGCTCCTGCTCGGCCTCGCCTCGGTCGCGGGCCAGCTCGTCGGCTCGCTCGTCCTCGACGCCGCGATCCCCGCGCTCGGCCACACCGTGCACGTGGCGACCGTCATCGGCACGGTCATCGCGCTCGTCGCCGCCGGGATCGGCATGATCCCGTCCGGCAAGGCCGCGCACGCCGACGGCCCGGACGGACCCGGCCCGGACGGCTCCGACGCGGGCGTCGCGGCGGCCGTCGCGGGCGGCGAGGCCGGCGAGACGAGCGCGCGATGAGCGTCACGCCCGCCGGCCACGTCCAGACGGTCACCGGCCGTGCCGCGGCCGCGGACCTCGGCCTCACGCTCCCCCACGAGCACCTCTTCAACGACCTGTCCGGCGTGCTCGACCCTCCGAGCTACCGCTTCTCCGAGGCGGTCGTCGAGGCCCCGGTCTCCGCGTCGGTCGCGTGGGCGCTGCGCCAGGACCCGTACTGCTGCGCGGACAACATCGCCGACAAGCCGGTCGCCGCGGTCGCGGCGGAGCTCGAGAGCTTCGCCGCGCTGGGCGGGCGCACGATCGTCGACGCGACGTCGAGCGCCGCGATCGGGCGCAACCCCGAGCGCCTCGCGGAGGTCGCGCGCCGCACGGGCCTGCACGTGGTCGCGGGCTGCGGCGCGTACCTCGAGAAGTTCGAGGGCGACCGCATCGCCGCCGCGGCCGTGGACGCCCAGGCGGACGCGATCGTCGCGGAGCTCGCCGACGGGATCGGCGGGACCGGCGTGCGGCCCGGCATCATCGGCGAGATCGGCGTCTCGCCGTCGTTCACGCCGGGCGAGGCCGCGTCGCTGCGCGCCGCGGCCCTCGCGCAACGCGAGCACCCGCACGTCGCGCTCCAGGTGCACCTGCCCGGCTGGCAGCGCCGCGCGCACGAGGTGCTCGACCTCGTGCTCGACGAGGTGGGCGTGCGCCCGGAGAAGGTCGTGCTGTGCCACATGGACCCGTCCGCCGACGACCCGGGCTACCAGCGCTCCGTGGCCGAGCGCGGCGTCTGGCTCGAGTTCGACATGGTCGGCATGGACATCACCTTCCCGAAGGAGGGCGTGTCCCCCGACCCGCACACGACCGCGACCGCGGTGCAGCGCCTCGTCGAGGCCGGCCACGCGGGCCAGGTGCTGCTCAGCCACGACGTGTTCCTCAAGCAGATGTGGGTGCAGCACGGCGGCAACGGGTTCGCCTACGTCCCGACGGTGTTCACCGAGATGCTCGCCGCGCGCGGGGTGCCGCGCGACCTGCTCGCGCGCCTCACGCACGACAACCCGGTGGCGATGCTCACCGCGTGACGCGACGCCGTCCGCCACCCGCACGGCCGGGGCCCGCCAGGGTCCCGGCCGTCGGCGCGCCCGGGACCTCCGGCCCTGGTCACGGCGTCGGGCTCTGAGAGGATCGGCGCATGAGACGACGTGCCCTCCCGACCCTCGTGGCCGCCGTGGCCGCCACCGCCCTCGTGCTCGCCGGCTGCTCCGGCGGGTCCCCGGAGCCCTCCGCGCTGGACGCCCTGCTCGACCGCCACGACCTCACCGGGCTCAGCGGCCAGGAGGTCGTCGACCGCCTGGAAGGGCTCGAGACCGCCGACCGGCCGACCGACCTCGTGGCCTCCGTCCGCGCGGCGGAGCTCGTGCTCGCCGACGAGTCGTACGAGACCACGGTCCCGCTGCCCGAGGACACGTTCTACCTCTCGGTCGCGCCCTTCGTGGACGAGACGCACGAGTGCTTCTACCACTCGCTCACCACGTGCCAGGGCGAACTCGCGGGCGAGCCGGTCTCGGTGACCGTGGTCGACGCGGCCACCGGCGACGTGCTCGTCGAGGAGGACACGACGCTCGGCGCCAACGGGTTCGTGGGCTACTGGCTCCCGCGTGACGTCGACGCGGAGCTGCGCGTCGAGCACGACGGCCGGGTCGGCACCACGACCGTCTCGACGCGCGACGACGACCCCACCTGCCTCACGACCCTCCAGCTCGCCTGACGCGCGACCGGCGCCCCGGCGTCGTCACGGCGAGGCGTGCTCACCGTGACGACCCCGGTGACGACGCCGGGGCGCCACGGTCGCCTCAGCCGCGGGCGTGGCGCCGCACGACGACGGCGCCGGCCGCCACGAGCAGCGCCGCGACGAGGACGGCGGCGCCGAGCCCGGCCCCGGTCGTCGCCAGGCCTCCGGTCGGCGGCGTCGCCGCGGTGCCCGGCCGCTGCCCCTGGGAACCGGGCACGTCCGCGGTGTTCGTCAGCACGACCTCGACCGTCGTCCCGTCCCCGACGACGACGCGCGCGGAGCCGTCGTCGAGCACCTCGACCCCGTCGCCCGCGAACGCCGGCGCCCGCCACGCGACGCCGTCGAGGGCCGCTGGAGCCGCCTCGGCGAGCGTGACGACCGTCCCGGCCGGCAGGTCCGGGAGCACCTCGGTGCCGCCGTCCGTGAGCACGAGCTCGCCGGTCACCTCGCCCTCGGGCCCGTCGTACGCGTAGGCGACCGGGTACGTGGTCCCCTCCGGCACCGCCGACGCGGCGGGCCCCGTCACGCGCTTGGTCACGGCCACCCCGCCGACGTGCGCGTCGAAGGTGTTCGTCGCGACGACGTCGATCGTCGCGGGCGACGCCGCCGTCACCTCGATCGGCCCCGCGGGGGCGAAGGCCACGCGGTCCGCGCCGCCGTCGTCGGTCTCGGTCAGGGAGCACACGGACCCGACCGACACGCCCGTGAACGTCGTGCTCGCGCCCGCCTGGACGGTGGCCGAGCGCGGGAAGCCGGCGAGCGCCTCGCCCTGCGCGCCCGTGCAGACGAGCTCGAACGCGAACGGTCCCGTCACGCCCTGCGCCGCGTCGCCGTCGACGCGCTTGGCGAGCCGGATCGTGCGCACGCCCTCGCCCCCGCCCGTGCCGCCGGCGCCCGCGTACTCCGCCGACGCCACCACGTCGCCGGACGCCAGACCCGTGACGGTGTTCTCGTAGCGGTCGCCGTCGCGCGCGTCGGCCGGGACCGTCGTCGCGTAGGACAGCACGTAGACGTGGTCGGCGCCGTGAGCGCCCGGCACGCTGAACCGGAACTGGTTCGCGCCCGGCCCCGCCTCGACGACGTAGTCCGCCGGGTCCAGCCAGAAGCCCGAGCCCCAGAAGTCGCCGTCGTCCCACCGGTCGACGGGCACCGCGAGCACGCCGACGCTGTCCTCGACGAGCGTCAGGCGGGGGTCGAACGTGTCCGTGAGCACAACCGGGGACCCGTCCGGGCCCGTGAGGAACTGCCCGGGCACGTACACGTCCCAGCGCACGACGCCCGCGGCGCGGTCGTACCAGCCGCCCTTGACCGGCGAGGTGGGCGGCTGCCAGCCGCCGCCGCCCTCGCCCTCCCCGATGCCGCCGGGGACGTCGACGCGGATCTCCACGCCGCCGCCCGTGGTGAACACGAGCACCTCCGCGTCGCTCGTCTCCGTCACCTGGGCCCAGAAGTAGACCGTCCCGCCGACGCCCGTGTGGTCGAGGACGTACTCACCGAGCGTGCACAGGAACTGCGTCTCGTCGACGGTGCACGTGCCGACCACCGCGCCCGCCGGGTCCGTCAGCTCGAACGTGTCGGCGAACCCGGCGACGCGCGGGCTCGTGGGCAGCGCGAGACGGAACGTGTCGCCCGGGCGCGCGTCGTCGGGCACCGCCCACGTGGCGTCGAGACGGATCGAGTCCCCCTGGTGGATCGCACCGGTGGGGCGGGTGATCTCGACGCCGGTGATGGCGTCGAGCTCGGCGGCGCTCGCGGTCGTCGGGACGGCGGCGAGGCCGAGCACGGCCAGCAGCAGCGTGACGGCGGCCGCGAGGGCGCGGCGCACGGGTCGGCCGCGGTGGCGCGGGGGTCGGGCGGTGGGGGGCACGGGTTTCTCCTTCACTCCTGGACGGTCGTCCAGGAGTGAAGGACGCGGTGCGGCGCGGATCATCACGCGGAGTGCGCGAGATCACACCTCGCCCACCGCCCGCCCCGCGCACGACGACGCCCGCCGCACCGGGGTGCGACGGGCGTCGTGCCTGCTGGGCCGGGGAGGCGTCAGGCGGTCCCGCTGAAGTCGACCACGAGCTCCTCGGTGACCGTCTCACCGTCGCGCTCGGCGGTGGCGGTGACCGTCACCTGCCCCGCCGGCACCTCGACGAGGCGCGTCGCGAAGGCCTGGTAGGCGTTCTTGGTCGGCGCGACGGCCGCGAACTCCTTGGTCCCGTACGGCGTGGTGACCGTGAGGTCCACGGCCGTGTCGTCCTGGTTGACCACCCGGACCGCGAGGTACTGCTTGCCGCCCATGGTGCGCAGCTCGGCCTCGGCCGAGAGGTCGAGCGCGGGGCCGTCGTCGACGAGGGCCGACTGCCAGTCGACGAGGTCGTCGATCTTCGTGCCGAGCAGCGCGCGGTCGCCCGCCGCCGCCGACAGGTGGTCGACGAGCGAGCGCGCGCCGCCGAGCACCTGGACGGCCGTCGCGGGGTCGTCCGCGTCGGCCGCGCTGCGTGCGCTGCCGAGCAGCGACGAGATCGCACCCGCGATGACGCCGTCGCCGACCGCGGACGTGTTCAGGCCCGCCACGAGCTCGTCGACCTCGCCGAAGGTGACGCAGTTGCCGCCGCCCTCGACGACGCCCGCGGTCCACTCGACGCCCTTGAGGACGTGCCCGAGGAACAGCGGGTCGGTCCACGAGGCGTCGGTGTGCCCGGCGCCCTCGTACCAGGAGCGACCGCCCTCGAAGTTCTGGCACCACGCGATCGGGTGGTCCTCGCCCATCGCGTTGTTGCCCGGGTTGTACGTCGACTCGTCGAGCGTGATGAGGACGTGGACGTCCTCGCGCGGGTTGGTCGTGTAGTTGTACCACTCGTCGAACCGCTCCCAGACGGCGGGCAGGTGCGCCGTCGAGGGGTGGCCCGGGCTCTCGACGCGCATCGTCGCCGTCTGCTGCTGCGGGTGGCTGACGAACCGCGCGCCGCCGCCCGTGAGCTGGCTGTACCAGGGCACGGTGTGCATCGTGTCCGTCGCCGCGTGCAGGCCCACGAACCCGCCGCCGCCCCGGATGTAGCCCTGGAACGCGGCGAGCTCGGCGTCGTCCAGGAGGCGCGGCGTGGCCGGGTTGAGGGAGTTGGTGTTGTCGACCGGCGACGCGAAGACGATGGTCGCGTACTGCGCGAGGTCCTCGGCGCTCGTGAACGGCGAGGAGTCCATCGTCAGGTCGGGCTGGCCGGGCGAGCCGCTGCCCCACCACCCCGCCGAGCTGTTCGGCGGGTCCCACACGTCGACCGTGAAGCCGTTCTCGGCGCCGAGCTCGATGAGCGCGCGCGTGGTGTCGTCGATGTGCGAGTGGCGGAAGCCGAGCGTCTCGCCCACGACGAGGATCTTGTAGTCCTCCTCGTCGGCGGCCGCCGGGCCCGCGGTCATGAGCGTGGCACCGCCCACGAGCGGCAGCGCGGCGGCCGCAGCCACCGCCCGCCGGAACGTCATGCCGCTGAACAAATCCATGCGTGCTTCTCCCTCGTCGTCGAGAGCGCGAGCCGGAGGGTCGCCGACGGCGACCCCACGGGGCGACGCGCGCACTCCTGCGTGCGTGGACGTCGGCTGCTGCCGATGCAGCGAGTTTCGACGGCAGGCGCACAAAAGTCAAGGTTTCAACGACTCGCGACTACGGTTTCTCACCCCGGCCCGCGGCGCGCGTCGGACGGGGACCGGGCCGGCCTCGGGGCACAGCGAGCGCACAGGGTCACCACAGGCACGCCTCCGCGTCCCGCGCGACCCTGGGAGCATGACCGCAGCCCCCGCCCCCGTCGGCCGCCCGGACCAGCCGCGCCTCACGCGCCCGGACGGCTCCCCCGTCCGCGTGCTCGTGGTCGACGACGAGCCGAACCTCGCCGAGCTGCTCACCTCGGCGCTGCGGTACGAGGGCTGGGACGTCTCCACCGCGCTCGACGGGCACACCGCGATCCGCACCGCGCGGGAGACCGGGCCGGACGTCGTCGTGCTCGACGTCATGCTCCCCGACATGGACGGGCTCACCGTCCTGCGCCGCCTGCGCGAGCGCGACGCCGACGTGCCCGTGCTGTTCCTCACCGCGCGCGACGCCGTCGAGGACCGCGTCGCCGGGCTCACCGCGGGCGGCGACGACTACGTGACCAAGCCGTTCAGCCTGGAAGAGGTCGTCGCCCGGCTGCGCGGGCTGCTGCGCCGCGGCGGCGCCACCGCCCAGCGCGAGGACTCCGTGCTCGTCGTCGGCGACCTCGAGCTCGACGAGGACGCGCACGAGGTGCGGCGCGGGGGCGAGGAGATCCGGCTCACCGCGACCGAGTTCGAGCTCCTGCGGTACCTCATGCGCAACCCGCGCCGCGTGCTGTCCAAGGCGCAGATCCTCGACCGCGTCTGGAACTACGACTTCGGCGGCCAGGCCAACATCGTCGAGCTCTACGTCTCCTACCTGCGCCGCAAGATCGACAAGGGCCGCGCGCCCATGATCCACACGCTGCGCGGCGTCGGGTACGTGCTCAAGCCCGCCGCCGACGCGGAGAGCGCCCGTGCGTGACCTCGGCACGACCCGCCCGACCGCCACCGGCAGGGAGCGGCGGCCCACCGCGCTGCGCCGGCGCCTCGTGCTCGTGCTCGCGACCGTCGTGCTGCTCGTCACCGTCGGGCTCGCCGTCGCGTCCGCCGTCGTGCTGCGCACCCAGCTCGTGGCCCAGGTCGACCACGATCTGCGCCAGGCGAGCGACCGGCTCGCCCACGGCCCCGCGCAGCCCCCGGACGGCACCGGCGACGCGTCCGGGCCGGAGCCCGGCGGTCCCGACGACCCGTCACGCTTCCCCGCGGGCACCGGCCCCGGCAGCGCCGTGCTGCGGTACGACGGCGGCGAGCTCGTCCTCGCGGAGTACGTCACCCCGGACCTCCAGCGCGTGACGCTCGACGACACCCAGGTCGCGGCGCTCGAGAACGTCCCCGCCGACGGCGCCGCGCACGACGTCGACCTCCCCGACCTCGGGTCGTTCCGCGCCGTGCACCGCACCACCGCGGACGGGCAGCCCGTCGTCGTCGCGTCGAGCACCGCCCAGGTCGACGCGACGGTCGAGAGCTACGTGCTCGTCGAGGCCGCGCTCGGCGCGGCCGGGGTCCTCGCGGCCGTGCTCCTCGGCACCTGGCTCGTGCGGCGCTCGCTGCGCCCGCTCGACGACGTCGCCGCCGCTGCGGGCCGTGTCTCCGAGCTCGAGCTCGCGCAGGGCGAGATCGACGCCATCCCCCGCGTCCCGGACGACCTCACCGACGAGCGCACGGAGGTCGGCCAGGTGGGCGCCGCGCTCAACCGGATGCTCGAGAACGTCGAGACCTCGCTCCAGGCGCGCCACGACTCCGAGACCCAGGTGCGGCGGTTCGTCGCCGACGCGAGCCACGAGCTGCGCACGCCCCTCGCCTCCATCCGCGGGTACGCGGAGCTCGTGCGCCGCTCCCCCGACGACGTGCCGCCCGCGACCGCGCGCTCGCTCGACCGCATCGAGGCCGAGGCCGTGCGCATGACCGGCCTCGTCGAGGACCTGCTGCTCCTCGCCCGGCTCGACGCCGGCCGCCCGCTCGACCGCGCGCCCGTCGACCTCGCCGTGCTCGCCGTGGACGCCGTCACGGACGCGCACGCCGCGGGACCCGACCACGAGTGGGCGCTCGACCTGCCCGGCGCGGACGACCTCGACGTCGACCCGGCGTCCGGCGCCCCGGACCCGGACGACCTGCCGGACGACGCCGTCGACCTGGAGGTGACCGGCGACGAGGCCAGCCTGCGCCAGGTCCTGGCCAACCTCCTCGCCAACGCCCGCACGCACACCCCGCCCGGCACGCACGTGGACGTCCGGCTCACCGCGGACGCCGACGCCGTCGTGCTCGCCGTCGCCGACGACGGGCCCGGCATCCCCGCGGCCCTGCGGCCGACGCTCCTGCGCCGCTTCACGCGCGGGGACGACGCCCGCAACCGCACCGGCGGCTCCACGGGCCTCGGGCTCGCGATCGTCGACGCGATCGTCACCGCCCACGGCGGCACGATCACGGTGACCTCCACGACGGCGGACGAGCCCGGCCCTACCGGCACCACCGTCGCGGTCCGCCTCCCCCGAAACCACCCCTGACCGTCCCTCCCGCGCCGAGCAGGTGGTCCTGGCTCGTCCGGACCTCCGGACGCGCCAGGACCACCTGCTCGCCGCGCCGGGACCGCCTGGTCAGCCCTTGACGCAGAGGAGCGTCGTGAGCCGGGCGACGACCTCGACGAGGTCGGACTGGGCGCGGACGACCTCGTCGAGGTCCTTGTAGGCGGCCGGGATCTCGTCGAGCACCCCGGCGTCCTTGCGGCACTCCACGCCGGTCGTCTGGGCGGCGAGGTCGTCGAGCGTGAAGGTCTTCTTCGCCTTCGTGCGCGACATGCGACGGCCCGCGCCGTGCGACGCCGACCAGTACGACTCCGGGTTCCCGAGCCCGCGCACGATGTACGAGCCGGTGCCCATGGACCCCGGGATGAGCCCGAGGTCGCCCTTCCCGGCCCGGATCGCGCCCTTGCGGGTCACGACGAGCTCCTGGCCGTCGACGTGCTCCACCGCGACGTAGTTGTGGTGGACGTTCACGGCCTCGTCGAACGCGATCTCGCGGCCGGGGAACGACGCGCGCACGGCGTCGACGACGAGCGTCATCATGACCGCTCGCGAGCGCGCCGCGTACTCCTGCGCCCACCACAGGTCGGCGAGGTATGCGTCCATCTCCGGCGTGCCGCCGAGGAACACGGCGAGCTCGCGGTCGACGAGCCCCTGGTTGTGCTCCAGGCGCTTCGCGACCGCGACGTGCTGCTCCGCGAGCGTCTTGCCGATGTTGCGCGACCCCGAGTGCAGCTGGAGCCAGACCTGCCCGTCGGTGTCCGTGCACAGCTCGACGAAGTGGTTTCCCCCGCCCAGGGTTCCGAGCTGACGGCGTGCGCGGCCCTCGATGTCCGACACGCGCCCGTGCAGCCCGGAGAACCGCGACCAGAACGCGTCCGCGCCGCGCGCGACCTCGGCCGGGCCGCGGCCGGAGATCGAGCGCAGCCGGTGCGGGTCGACCGGCTCGTCGTGCGCGTGGAAGCCGACGGGGATCGCGGCCTCGATGCGCGCGCGGACCGGTCCGAGGTCGTCGGGCAGGTCCTCCGCCGTGAGGGACGTGCGGACGCCGATCATCCCGCACCCGATGTCGACGCCGACGGCGTTGGGCGACACGGCGTCGCGCATCGCGATGACCGAGCCGACGGTCGCGCCCTTGCCCAGGTGGACGTCGGGCATGACGCGCACGCCCTCGACCCACGGCAGCGCGGCGATGTTGCGCAGCTGCTGCAGCGCGGCCGGCTCGACGGCGTGCTCGTGCGCCCACATGAGGGTGGGTGCCTTCGCGCCCGACAGCGGGACGGGGAACGCGTGGGCCTCGGTGCTCACGATGCTGACCTCCTCGGGTCGTCCTGACGATCATGACGCCGCCCCGGCTGGGGCGGCGAGGTGCGCGCGGGAGGACTCGAACCCCCGCCGCCCGGCTCCGGAAGCCGGCGCTCTGTCCGCTGAGCTACGCGCGCTGGTGCTCCTTAACGTCGAGCAGACGGGACGCGAGCGTCCAGGTGCCCTCGGAGGGAGTCGAACCCCCGTCTCCGCTTCCGTAGAGCGGCGTCGTGTCCGTTGGACCACGAAGGCAGTGCTTTTCACCGCAGGCGCACGACAAATGCGCGCCGACGGCGGAGAGAACAGGAAGGCAGCACGAGAAATGCACCACGACCGGGTGCATTCCCGCACAAGAAAAAGGCCGCCCCGGCGATGTCCGGGACGGCCTGTCGTGACGACGCTGTGGTCAGACGACAGGACCGCCGGGGCCGCCGGCGAGGAACGAGGACACGCTGAGATACGCCACGGGCAGCACGACGCGCGGCTGCTCGCAGGGCAGGACGGGACGTCGCCGGTCATGCTGGACGGGTTCGCGCACGGCACTGCTCCTCTCGGTCATGTCGGGTGGTCGACGCACCGGAATGTCGTCGACCGAGGTAGACCGTACGCGCCTTTCCTGAACCGCACAACCCCATTTCCCGAATTCGTCGGAGAATCTTCGACCGCGGCCCGCGCACCACCCGGATATCCCGCCTGCCCGCCTTTCCTCACCGCAGACGAGCTCGCCCGCCCTCCGCCCCCCGCGCCACCCCCGGCTCCCCGCGCGCCCTCCGCGCAGGACACGGCCTCCGCCTCCTCGTCAGGGCTCGGCCGGTCGGGCTCTGGCGACCGGCCCGCCTGGTACTCGGCCGCTTGGCACACTTTTCTCCTCGTCGGCGCGAAGGTCGTCGGCCTTCCGGGCGGTCGACCGGGACTGTCGGCGGCACCGGGTAGGGTTCCGGACGTTCCGGACAGACCTCCCGACGCCGACGAACCGCGCGCGGGCCCGACGACAGGAGATGCGCCGCCATGATGGGTGCCAACCACGCCGCGACCGGTGCGGCGGCGTGGATCGCCGTGACGTCGACGGCCCCGTTCGCCCTCGGCTGGCACCCCGTGTCGTCGGTCGGGGTCATGACGGGTGCGGTCGTGTGCGCCGGGGCCGCGCTCCTCCCCGACGCCGACCACCACAACGGCACGTTCGCGCACTCGCTGCCGCCCGTGAGCGAGTGGGTGTCCGACGCCGTGGAGACGGTCGCGGGCGGGCACCGCCAGGGCACGCACTCGTTCCTCGGCATCGCGGTGTTCACCGCGCTCGCCTGGCTCGCGGGGCTCGTCACGGTCGAGACGGCGAGCTTCGGCACGGTCTACGTCGGCGGCGGTCTGCTCGCCGTGCTGCTCGTCGCGCTCGCGCTCAAGGCGCTCAAGCTCACGCGGCGCGGCAAGCTCGTGCCGTGGGTGACGTCGCTCACCGTCGCCGTGCTCGTCGCCCTGTTCTCCCCGGAGGAGTGGAACTGGCTCCCCGTCGCGGTCGGGCTCGGCGTCGCGATCCACATCCTCGGCGACGTGCTCACGACCAACGGCGCCCCCCTGCTGTGGCCGGTGAAGATCCGCTCGCCGCGCTGGGTGCGGCGCTCGCTCGTCGTCGACGACGTGTGGCGCCCGAGCGGGAGCTTCGCCCTCCCCCTGCTCGGCTCGACGGGGTCGGTGCGCGAGTGGATCCTCGCGACGGCCGTCGGGCTGTACGCGACGGTCGGGTTCGTGTGGTCGGCGCTCGACCAGATGGGCTTCGACACCCTGGGGACGTACGAGCGCGTGGTGGCCGCGATCCAGGTCCTCGCGTCCGGGGCGGCCTGAGCCCGTCCTCAGCCGGCGGCGCGGGCGCGGGGGACGCGCGCCGTCGACCACCGCAGGGCCTCCGTGAGGAGGATCGCGAGCGCACCGCACGCCAGGCCGACGCCGAGCGTCGCGGGGTCGGAGACGTCGAGCGACAGGAGCTCGCGCGCGGCGGGGACGCTGAAGAGCGCCACGTAGAACGCCGCGCAGGAGCCGACCAGGACAACCTTCCACCCCGTGTACGGACGCGCCACGACGGCGAGCACCCACAGGGCGCCCACGAGCAGGGTGACGAGCGCGGCGGTGGACGCGCGGACCTCCTCCGGGGCGAGCGTGTCCGTCGGGCCGCCCAGCGACGCCCCGCCCGCGCCCGGGTCGACCACGAGGTAGCACAGGAAGGTCGTGACGCCGATCGACACGCCCGCGGGCACCGCGAGCCGGAGCACCCTCGGCACGAAGCCCGGGCGCGCCCGCTCGTCGTTCGGCGCCAGGGACATCACGAACGCGGGGACCCCGATGGTGAACCACGCCGCGACGGTCACGTGGATCGGCAGGAACGGGTAGGAGACGGGCACGGCCCCGAGGAGCCAGGCGCCGACCCCGGCGAGGCCGACGAGGACGGCCAGCACCACCGCGTACACGGTCTTGGTGAGGAAGAGGTGCGCGACCCGTTCGATGTTCCCGATCACCCGGCGCCCTTCCCCGACGACGGACGGCAGCGTCGCGAAGCGGTCGTCCAGCAGGACGATCTGCGCCACGGACCGCGCGGCCGGGCTCCCCGACCCCATGGCCACGCCGATGTCCGCGTCCTTGAGCGCGAGGACGTCGTTCACGCCGTCCCCCGTCATGGCGACGGTGTGCCCGCGCGCCTGCAGCGCCCCGACGACGGCCCGCTTCTGGTCCGGTCGCACCCGGCCGAACGTCGTGGCGCCCTCGACGACCGTCGCGAGCTCCTCGCGGTCGGCGGGCAGGGTCCGGGCGTCGACCGACGTCTCGGGGCCGCCCAGGCCGAGGGACCGCGCGACCGCGGCGACGGACACCGGGTTGTCGCCCGAGACGACCTTCACCGTGACGCCCTGGGCGTCGAAGTAGTCCAGCGTCTGCCGGGCGTCCGCGCGCACCCGCTGCTCGAGCGCGACGAGCGCCCGCGGGACGAGGTGCCCCGGGGCGCCTCCGTCCGGGGCGACGGCGTCGACCGGGGCGTCGGTCGACGCGACGAGCAGCACCCGGAGGCCGTCGGCGCCGAGCGCCGTCGCCCGGCGGGCCACGTCGGACCGGGGGTCCAGCAGCACGTCCGCCGCGCCGAGCACCCAGCTCCCCTGCGGGCCGTCGGCGTCCGCGAACGACATGCCGGACCACTTCGTGGCCGACGAGAACGGGACGACGGCGGTCGCCCGCCAGGCCGGTGCGTCCGGGAACGCCTCCGCGACCGCGGCGACGGACGCGTTGGGCCGCGGGTCGAGGGCGGCGAGCGCCGCCAGGGCGCGCTCCACCTCGTCCCGGGGGCCGTCGAGCACGTCCACCCGGGCGAGGCGCATCCCGTTCTCCGTGAGCGTGCCCGTCTTGTCCGCGCACACCACGTCGACGCGCGCCAGCCCCTCGATGGCCGGCAGCTCCTGCACGAGGCACCGCCGTCGGCCGAGCCGGACCACCCCGATCGCGAAGGCGACGGAGGTCAGGAGCACCAGGCCCTCGGGGACCATGGGCACGAGGGCCGCGACCATGCCGAGCACGGACTGCCGGAACCCCTGCCGCGAGATGACGAGCTGGTTCACCACCGTGAGGACGCCCGCGGGCACCAGCAGCCACGTGATGACCCGCAGGATCGAGTCGATGCCGGACCGCAGCTCCGAGCGCACGAGCGTGAACGCGCTCGCCTCGTGCGCGAGCCGCGCGGCGTACGCGGCCGGGCCGACGTCCGTCGCCCGGTAGGCGCCCGACCCGGCCACCACGAAGCTCCCGGACAGGAGGCGGTCCCCGGGCCTCTTCACGACGGGGTCGGCCTCGCCCGTGAGGAGGGACTCGTCGACCTCGAGCGAGGCGGACTCGACCAGCGGGCCGTCGACCACGACCTGGTCCCCGGCGCCGAGCTCGACGACGTCGTCGACGACGACGTCCGCCTGGTCGACCTCCGTCACCGCCCCGTCGCGGCGCACGCGCACCGGCGCCCGCCCCACGATCGCCAGCGCGTCCAGGGTGCGCTTCGCACGCAGCTCCTGGACGATCCCGATGCCGGCGTTGGCGAGGATCGCGAGACCGAAGAGGCTGTTGATGAGCGAGCCCGTGCTCAGCGCCAGGACGAGGAGCACCCCGAGCACGGCGTTGATCCGCGTCGCGGTGTTGGCCCGGACGATGTCCCAGGTCGTCCGCCCCGAACGGGGCGGCAACCGGTTGACCCTGCCGTCGGCGACGCGTTCCGCGACGTCCCGTGACGTCAGTCCCGCAGCCCTCGTCGACGGCGCCGTCATGGGCGCGATCGTATCCGCCGTAATTCCGTTGCGCCGGGCCGCGCGGCGATGAGACGGTCGCAGCACGTCGCCCGCGTCGTCGGGCACCGGAGGAGAGGAGGAACGCCATGAGCTGGACGACCCCCGCTCGCGTGTCCACCACCCCCGGGAGCACCCACCGCCGCTGACCGGTCCACGACCGTTCGCGACGACCGTCCCCGACCGCCGCCCGGCGGCCGCGGCGACGCGCGCTCCCCTCCCCCGAGGAGCCCCCCGTGCCCGAGCACGACCTGCCGTACCCCGACCTCTCCCTCCCGCCCGCCCTGGCGCGCGACCCCCGCACTCCCCCGCCGCGCCGTCTGCGGCGCCTCGCCGACCTGGCCGACGCCGAGGCCGAGGCCGGCGTCCTCGACGCCGCGCTCGGCGACGACCAGCGCTGGTCCACGTGGTCCGCCGTCGAGAAAGGACAGCGCGGGCCGGAGCCGCGCCCCGACTGGGTGGTGACGGCCGACGCGGCCCTCGACACCGAGCTCGGCCTGCTCAAGACCGGCAAGGAGGCGGACGTCTTCCTCCTGGAGCGGGCCGTCCCCGGCGACCCCGCGCGCCGCAGCCTGCTCGCCGCGAAGCGCTACCGCGACCTCGACCACCGCTCGTTCCGGCGCGACACCGTCTACACCGAGGACCGCCGCGTGCGCCGGACGCGCGACCGTCGCGCCCTCGACCGCAAGTCGCGCTACGGCCGCCAGGTCGCGGCCGGGCAGTGGGCCGCGGCGGAGTTCGCCGCGCTGTGCGAGCTGTGGTCGGCCGGTGCGCCCGTCCCGTACCCCGTCCAGATCGACGGCGACGAGATCCTCATGGAGTTCGTCGGCACGTCCGACGGCGTCTCGCACGAGGCCGCGCCACGGCTCGCGCGCACGCGGCCCGACCGCGACCTCCTCGCGTCGTGGTGGGACCAGGTCCGCGACGCCATGGCCGTGCTCGCCCGGCTCGGCTACGCGCACGGCGACCTGTCGCCGTACAACGTCCTGGCGGACGGCGAGCGGATCGTCGTCATCGACCTGCCGCAGGTCGTGGACCTCGTGGCGAACCCGTTCGGCACCGAGCTCCTGCTGCGCGACTGCCGCACGATGGCCGCGTGGTTCGCCGGGCGCGGGCTCGAGACGGACCCCGACGAGCTCTTCGCGGTGCTGCTCGCCCAGGCGTGGTGACGACCGCGCCCGGGCCGTCGTCGGCGCCGCCCGACGTCACCGTCCGACGGTCCGGGCAACTCGGCCGTCCGTGCGACGATCGACCGCGTGCTACGCCTCGCCCTCGTCGGTCTCGACTCGTCCCACGCCGACCACTACGTGCGGCTCGTGGCCGCCGAGCGGCGCTGGCCCGGCGTGCGGCTCGTGGCGCTCGTCGACGGGGAGCCCGGCCGCCGCGCGGAGCTCGCCGCGGCCGGCGGGCTGCTCCTGGACGCGGGCGACACCACCGTGCCCGACGTCGTCGGGTACGTCGATGTCGCGATCGTCGCCCACCGCGCGGGGCGGCGGCACGGCGCCGCGACCCGTGCGCTCCTCGCGGCGGGCGTCCCGGTGCTCGTGGACAAGCCGTTCGCCGCGTCGGTGGCCGACGCGCGGGCGACGCTCGACGTGGCGCGCGCGCACGGCACGGCCGTGACGACGGCGTCCGCGCTGCGGTTCGCGCCCGAGGTCGCGGCGGCGCGCGCCGCCCTCGCGACCGCCGACGGAGGTTCCGTCGCGCCGCGCGTCGCCGCGGCACCGTCGTCGCCACCCGGGCCAGCGGCGTCGCCGCCCGGGCCCGCCGTCGAGGTGTCCGGCCCGGCGGACCCGCACGACGAGCGCGACGGGCTGTTCTTCCTCGGCATCCACGTCGTCGAGGCGGCGCGCGCCGTCGTCGGCGCGCCGCCCGGGGCGGCGTGGTCGCCGCCCGCCGTGACGCGCTCGGCGGACGGCATCGTCGCCACGACGCGGCTGGGCGGTGTCGACGTCCGGCTGCTCCTCCTGGACCCGGGCGCCCACCCCACCGCGGGGTTCGCGGTCGCGGTGCGCACGCCCCGCGGCGTCGAGCGCACCGAGGTGGTGCTCGACGCCGACTACCTCGTCCCGGTGGTCGAGCACGGGCTCGCGGTCCTCGCGCCCGGTGCCGCCACGACCGCGTCCGCCGCGGCGCGCACGACGGCGGACCCCGCCGACGACGCAACCCGGGTCGCCGCCGAGCACGCAACGATCCTCGCGGACCTCGCGCTCCTCGAGCAGGTGGGCGCGGCCCTGCGGCCCTGACCGCGGGCCCCGGAGCTCCCGCCGCCCGCGCCGGGGCGCGGCGGACGGGGTAGAACGGGACCATGGAGCCCTCCACCGAGTCCTTCGACGCCGACGACGTCCGCACGTTCCTCACGACCTACGGCGTCGCGCTCTCGACGGGCGACCTCGACACGATCGGCGAGAGCTACGCCTTCCCGGCGCTCGTCGTCGGCACGACCGGTTCGGTGCTCCTCGGCGACCCCGAGGACGTGCGCGCGTCGACGACCGAGCTCGCCCGGGGGTTCCGCGAGCGCGGGCTCGTCGGCGTGGTCGCGCACCTCGTCGGGGTCGAGGAGGTCGGCGACGCGCTCGTCTGGGCGCACGCGCGCTGGAGCTACCGCGACGAGTACGCGAACGAGCAGGAGGCGCAGGAGGTGCGGTACCTGCTGCGCCGCGCGCGGGACACGTTCGAGGTGTGCGTCGCGGTGCCGGTCGGCCCGTAGGCCGCGCCGACCGCGCCCGCCGACCGGCCCGCGAGCGCCCCGGGTCAGGACAGCCGGTTGTCCCGGTCCTCCCACGGCGACGCGGCGGGCGACCGCCCGGGCGGGGCGACGTCGTCGGGCTGGAGCGCCCGCACGACGAACGACCCCGCGGCGAGCACGACGCCCCCGGTGAACGCGACCTGCAGCACGGTGAGCAGCACGCCCACGAACCAGGTACCGACGAACGCGTAGGTGACGTTCATGAGCCCGATGTTCTGGACGAGCGCGCTCCCGACGGTCAGGCCGAGCCCGGTCCAGAGCATCGTGCGGGCGGTGAGACGGGGCGGCATCACGGGTTCCTCTCGTCGGCGAGACGGTCCGGGCCCGGACGTCGGCGGACGCGCGGCACCCGGTCCGTTCCTACCACGCCGCCCGCGGCGCCGCGGTCCCCGCCTCCCGCGTCAGCGGAAGTCGCGCGAGGTCGTGCCGACCTGGAGCGAGAGCGGCGCGAGGTGCTCCGCGACGAGGTTCGTGGCGCCGTCGGCCCGCTCGAGCCGCCCGCGCACGACGAGCGCCGCGGACCCGCGCGCGACCTTCCGGAACCGCTGCCACAGCCCGGGCGAGCACACGACGTTGAGGATGCCCGTCTCGTCCTCGAGCGACAGGAACGTCACGCCTCCGGCGGTCCCGGGCCGTTGCCGGTGCGTGACGACGCCGCCCACGGCGACGCGCGACGGCGGGTGCGGGCGCGTGCCCGGCACCTCGCCCGCCGCGCGCTCCGCCGCGTCGACCTCCTCGATCTCGCGCGACACCGCCACGGCGCCGACGACGGTGAGCACCCCGGCCGCGGTGAGGCCGTCGCGGACGTACTGCGTCGGGTAGGAGTCGGTGGACACGCCCGTGGCCCAGACGTCGGCGACGGCGGTCTCGACGTCGGTCATGCCGGGCAGCGCCGGCGCCTCGACGCCGACGCTCACGCCCGGCAGCGTCCCCGGACCCTCCTGCGCGAGCGCGCCGGCCGCCCACAGCGCCTCGCGTCGCGTCACGCCGAGGCCGTCGGTCGCGCCGGCGGTCGCGAGCCCCTCGAGCTGGGCGGTCGTGAGGTCGACGCGCCGCACGAGGTCGCGCAGGTCGCTGAAGGCCCGCCCCTCCCCCGGTGCCCCGCGCGCCGCGACGACGCGCTCGGCCGCGTCCTTCCCGAGCCCGCGCACGCTCGCGAGCCCGAGCCGCACCGCGAGCCCGAGATCGGGCTCCGGCCCGTAGCGGGTATCGACCCCCACCTCCCCGCCGAGCATGCGGCTGTCGCCCGTCCGGGCGCCAGGACGGTCCGCACCCGCATGCTCGGCGGGCGCAGCCGCATGGTCGGCGGGCAGCCGCTCGACCGTCGCCTCGACGTCGGACGCGTTGACGTCGGGGCGCAGCACGGTGACGCCGTGGCGGCGCGCGTCCGCCACGAGAGACTGCGGCGAGTAGAACCCCATGGGCTGCGCCGCGAGCAGCCCCGCGTAGAACGCGGCGGGGTGGTGCACCTTGAGCCACGAGCTCGCGTAGACGAGGAACGCGAACGAGTACGCGTGCGACTCGGGGAACCCGAAGTCGGCGAACGCCTTGAGCTTGTCGTAGATCTCCTCGCGCACGGCCGGGTCGGTGACGCCCTTCTCCCGCATCCCGTCCATGAGCCGCCCCCGCAGCTCCTCCATGCGCTCGACCGACCGCTTGGACCCCATCGCGCGCCGGAGCTGGTCGGACTCCTTCGGGGAGAAGCCCGCGACGTCGATCGCCATCTGCATGAGCTGCTCCTGGAACAGCGGCACGCCCTTCGTCTTGCCGAGCGACTTCTCCAGCAGCGGGTGCAGGAACGTCACCTCCTCCCGGCCCCGCGCCCGGTTGATGTACGGGTGCACGGAGCCGCCCTGTATGGGACCCGGGCGGATGAGCGCGACCTCGATGACGATGTCGTAGAACGTCCGGGGCCGCAGGCGCGGGAGCGTCGCCATCTGCGCGCGCGACTCGACCTGGAAGACGCCGACGGTGTCGGCCGCGCACAGCAGGTCGTACACCGCCGGGTCGTCCTCGGGCAGCGTGTGCAGCGCGAGGCGCGGCCCGCCCTCGTGCCGTTCCACGAGGTCGAACCCGATGCGCAGCGCCGTGAGCATCCCGAGTCCCAGGAGGTCGAACTTCACGAGCCCCGCGTCCGCGCAGTCCTCCTTGTCCCACTGCAGGACGGTGCGGCCCTCCATGCGCGCCCACTCGACGGGGCACACCTCGATGACGGGGCGGTCGCACATGACCATCCCGCCCGAGTGGATGCCCAGGTGCCGCGGGAGGCGCAGCATCCGGTCGGCGAGGTCGAGCACCGCGTCCGGGATCTCGCCCTCCTGCGCGGCCGACGGCGGCCGGTGCGCGGGCACGACGTCGTGCGTGTCGTCCGCGCGCAGGACGTCGCCCTCGTCCACGGCGAGCGGGTCGACGACGCGCGCGCCCCGGCCGGTGAGGTCGGGCGACCAGTCCCGGCTCCCCCACAGGCGCGACGTCGCGGCGTCCTTCCGGGCGGTGCGCGTCGTGACCCGCGGCGCGGCCGGGCCGGCGGAACCCGGGGTCTTCGCCGCGATCGCCCGCTCCTTCGCCGCCCGGTCGGCCGCGGGCGACGACGGGTCGGGACCGCGCAGCGATCCCCACCGCTCGATCGACTTGCTCCACGCGTCGGCCTGCCCGACGTCGTACCCCAGCGCCCGGGCCGCGTCGCGCACCGCCGACTTCGGCCGGTAGGAGATGACGTTCGCGACCTGCGCGGCGTGCGTGCGCCCGAACGTCTCGTAGACGTGCTGGATGACCTCCTCGCGCCGCGCCGACTCGATGTCGATGTCGATGTCCGGCGGGCCGTCGCGCTCGGGAGCGAGGAAGCGCTCGAACAGCAGACCGTGCTTCACCGCGTCGACGGCCGTGATGCCGAGCGCGTAGCAGACCGCGGAGTTCGCGGCCGAGCCGCGCCCCTGGGCGAGGATCCCGTTCCTGCGGCAGAACTCGACGAGGTCGTAGACCACGAGGAAGTACCCCGGGAAGTGCAGGTCCTCGATGACGCGCAGCTCGTGGTCGATCTGCGCCCACGCGCCCGTGGTCTTCTCCTGGCCGCGCGGCCCGTACCGGTCCTCGCCGCCGCGCCGCACGAGCTCGCGCAGCCAGGTCGCCTCGGTGTGCCCGTCCGGCACCGGGTAGGGCGGCAGGTCGGGTGCGACGAGGTGCAGGTCGAACGCGCACTCGTCCCCCAGCGCGGCCGCCGTCGCGACGGCCTGCGGGTGCCGGGGGTGGCGCGCGAGCATCTCCGCCGCGGAGCGCAGGTGGGTCGTCGGGGCACCGGGCAGCCAGCCGTCGAGGTCGTCGAGCGACGAGCGCGCGCGCACGGCCGCGAGCGCCCCCGCGAGGTCGGCGTCGCGCGGGTGGGCGTAGTGCGCGGCGGTCGTCGCGACGAGCGGCAGGCGGGCGTCGGCGGCGAGGTCGGCGAGCGCCGCGTGCAGGTCGGCGTCGCGCGGGTCGTCGGTCGTGGTGATCTCGACGGCCACGTTGTCGGCGCCGAAGAGGGCGACGAGACGGTCGAGCTCGCGGCGGGCCGCGGCGCGTCCGGACGTGACGAGCGCGCGCCGCACCGCGCCCTTGCGGCACCCGGTGAGCACGAGCCACTGCCCGGCGGCCTCCGCCGCGAGCTGCTCGAGGCGGTAGTCGGCGGCGCCCTTGGTGCCCGTCGCGAGGTGCGCGGTCGCGATCGCGCGCGACAGGTTGCGGTAGCCCTGCGTGCCGCGCGCGAGCACGAGCAGGTGGGTCGAGCGCGGGTCAGGGACGCCGGTGGGCGGGTCGAGCACGGGCGCGCCGGTCGTGGTCGGCGCGGGCAGGTGCAGCTCGGACCCGAAGACGGTGGGGAGACCGACCTTGCGCGCGGCCTCGGCGAAGCGCACGACGCCGTACAGGCCGTCGTGGTCGGTGACGGCGAGCGCCGAGAGCCCGAGCCGTGCGCCCTCGGCGGCGAGCTCTTCGGGGTGGGACGCGCCGTCGAGGAAGCTGAACGCGGAGTGCGCGTGGAGCTCGGCGTAGCGCGGGCCGGTGGTCCGGTCAGTCATACAGGCCCTCCACGGTCCACCGCCCGCGCGCGCTCGCGAGGAGCAGGCCGCGGCCGTCGTCGAGCAGGACCTGGACGTGCACGCGGCGCCGGGGCGCGGGCGTCCACCAGCGCTCGGCGAGCGGCCACGGCCCGGCCCAGTCCACGACGGCGCGCGACGACCCGGGCCCGGGCAGCGCCGTCTCGTCCCGGCGTGCCGCCGCACGGCGCGGGCCCTCCTCCGGCGCGGGGGCCGGCCACCGCACGGTCGCGGGCTCGCCGCTCATCGCGAGGCGGGCGTCGACGACGACGGGCCGCCCGGCGTCGTCGAGCACGACGACGTCCTGCGGCTCGACGGGCACGAGCGCGGGGGCGGGGCTCGGCAGCGCGCCGGGCCACGGCAGGGCCGGGTCGCGCGGGCGCGCGACGTCCTCCCCGAACGGCACGAGGTGCACGCGGTCGGTCGCGTCGCGGCCGCCCTGGACCTGGACGCGCAGGACGGCGTCGCCCCCGAGGATGCCCTGCACGCGCCCGAGCGCGCGGTGGGCCCGCGCGTCCTCGCCGCTCGACGCGCCCCACAGGCGCGGCTGCTCCGCTCCCGCGGGCACGACCTCCTCGGCCGTGAGGGACAGGCGGGCCAGCGGCGCGACGCCCGGGACGACGTCGGCCCCGCCGGGCGAGCCGCCCCGCTCTCCTCCGCGACCGCCCCCGCTCCCGGCCCGGGCCGCGCGCCCGGCGCGGACGGACGTGGTGGTGAGCCAGCCCTCGAGCTGCCACCGGACCTTGTCCGTGAGGCGCGCCGGGCTCATCGCGCCCGGCCCGTCGAGCCGCCAGGTGCGCTCGAGGTCGTCGCCCTCGACGGTCCGCGCCGTGATGCGCAAGCGCCCGGCGACGAGCGAGCGCGCGACGAGCTGGTCGTGCAGGTCCTCGGAGAGCCGGCGCGCGGCGAAGGTCGCGACGTCGACGCGCTCGGCGGGCGGGTCGAGCTCGGCGCTCACCGCGACGTCGGGCTCGACGCGGCGCCGCGCGGGCGGGCGCAGGTCCTCGCCGCGCGCGAGCCGGTGCGCCCACGCGCCGAGGTCGCCGAAGCGCCCCTCGACGGTCGCGGGCGGCAGGGCCGCGAGCGCCCCGAGGGTGCGCACGCCGAGCCGGCCCAGGAGGTCCACGAGCTCGTCGACCGCGACGGCGGCGTCCGGCCGGGCGGTGACGTGCACGAGGTCGCGCGCCGGCCGGGGCGCGAGGAACGCGGCGGAGCGGCCGGGCGGGACGACGGCGGCGTCCCGCGCGGCGAGCACGGCGGCGAGGATGCCGTCGGCGACGCCCACCTGGCTCTCGTGGCCGGTGCGCTCGGCGACGCGCGCGACGAGGGCCTCCGCGAGCGCGGCGTCGGACCCGTGGTACCGGCTCGCCCCGGCGGCGGGCAGGAGCAGCAGGCCGGGCCGGGTGATCTCCAGCCCCGCGACGACGGTCTCGGCCGCGAGCGCGACGGGCTCGAACTCGCGGGCGTCGCGCGCGTCGTCCACGTCGAGCAGCTCGAGCTCGGGGCAGCACTCGCGGGCCCGACGGCGGCGCATGCCCCGGCGCACGCCGTGGGCACGCGCGGTCGCGGAGACGGCGACGACGCGGCGACCGTCGTGCGTCGCGGCGGGGACGTGCGCGGGGACGTCGCGCACCGCCATCGCCGCGAGCACCGGCCAGTCCGGCACCCACAGGGCCGCCGTGCGGGTCGGGCTCGTGGTCATCCGACGAGCCGGAGCCGGGAGGGCCGGTCGGGGTCGTCGACCCGGGCGGTCTCGTGGGCGGTCACGGCGGTCCCGGCCACGGTGGCGCCGGTCCCGGCCGCGGGCCGGGGGCCGCGGGCGTCCTCGACGAGGAACGCGGGCCAGTCCTCGTGGCCGAGCGGGAGCTCGACCTCGAGCCGCACGGGGCGCGCGGCTCCCCCGCGGCCCGCGCGCTCGACGACGAGGGTGCGACGGCGCAGCCAGCCCGCGCCGCGGTCCGCCCCGGACCAGCCGCCGCCCGTCACGGTGAGCGCGACGTGCGCGCCCGGCCACGTCCCCGCGGCGACGAGCAGCGCCCCACGCTCGCGCGCCCGCGCGGCCAGGCGCCGTCGGTCGGGGTCGGTGAGGGCGGCGTCGGGCCCGACGACCACGACGTCCAGGCCGTCGACGAGCGCCGAGATCGCGAGCGCCGCGTCCGGGCCGGGCCGCGGGACGAGCACGACGCGGTCGAGGTCCGCGCCGGCGTCGGCGGCCGCGAGCAGCCCGACGGCGGGGAACCCGACGGCGGCGGTCCACGCCCCGGCCCGCGACGGCCGCGCGACGAGCGCGAGCAGGAGGCTCGTCGAGCCGCGCACCGCCAGCACGGTGCCGCGCTGCAGGGCGCCGAGCGGGAGGAGCGGCGCGAGCACGTCGTGCACCGGCCACACCCGCTCGTCCGTGCCCGCGTCCCGGCTCGCGCCCGAGGTCCGGACGTGGCGGGTGCGGGCGCGCGCCGGAGGGTCGGGCGGTGCGGGGGCGGGCCGCACGACCGGCGAGGCGGCGGCGTCCGCGAGCGGGGCGACCTCGGCGAGGAGGGCGGTGTCGGCACGCGGGACGGTGTCGGCACGCGGGACGGTGTCGGCACGCGGGGCGGTCTCGGTGCGCGGGACGACGGTCGGTGCCGCCGGGGCGGTGAGCGGTTCCGGGGCCGCGGGGGCGACGACCGGGCGGTGTCGGCGGACGCCCGTCCGCTCCTCCGCACGGCGCAGGGCGGCACGGGCGCGCTCGGCCTTGTCGACGGCCGCAGCCGTCGGGCCTGGTGCCCCCGCCCGTTCGGCGGGGTCGGCGAGAAGGGTCATCTCGCCTCCCGGGATGCTGCTCGGACGGGACGCGCACCGCGCGTCGACTGCTGCGGGCGGTGTGCTGCACCCGCTGAGCGTTCGAACAAACGTTCGAACGCTTCCAGTGAACGACCGCCGTTCCGAGGTGTCAACTCCGCAGGTCGGAGGCGCCTGCTTCGTCCGAGATGCCCACCCCAACCTTCGACCCCCACTGGAGACTTGCCCGAAACCCTCGACCTCTACCTGACCCTCCTCCCCCGCCGACCATGCGGCTGTCGCCCGTCCGGCGGGCGGCACGGGCTGTGACCGCATGCTCGGCGGGCTCGAGGGGCTCCGGGGGTGTGTTCGACATCCGGCCTCTCCCGCGCGGCGGCCCGCCGGGGTGGCAGGCTGACGCCATGGACGCCCGCACGACCCTGCCCACGCTCGGCTCGCTCACCTGGGAGCCGGCGCTCGACCACCTCGACCTCGTCGCCCCCGTGACCGCCGACGCGCTGCGCCGGTGGGCCGACGTCGACCCGGACGTCGCGACGCTCGTCGCCGTGACGGAGATCGACCCCGACCTCGCGGACACCGCGACGCTCAACGCCGCGTTCGACCTGCCCGTCGAGGCGTCGGCGAACTGCGTCGTCGTGGGCGGCGCACGGGCGGGCGACGAGCGCATCGCCGCCGCCGTCGTGCGGGCCCACACGCGCGCCGACGTCAACACGCGCGTCCGCAAGCTGCTCGACGTGCGCAAGGCGTCGTTCCTGCCGACCGACCGCGCGACGGCCGAGTCCGGGATGGAGTACGGCGGCATCACGCCCGTCGGGCTGCCCGAGGGGTGGCGCGTGCTCGTCGACTCCCGCGTCGTGACGGACGGCGCGCTCGCGCTGATCGGCAGCGGCGTGCGGCGCTCGAAGCTGCTGCTCCCCGGCGACCTGCTGGGCCGCCTGCCCGGTGTCGAGGTCGTCGAGGACCTGGCCGTCCCGGTCGCCTGACCCGTCCCCCCCTGCCGAGCACGACCTGGCGGTCGCCACGGGCGGCCTGACGACCGCCAGGTCGTGCTCGACGCCCGGTGCTCAGCGATCCAGGACGACGAGCCGCTGCGTCGCGCGCGTCATCGCGACGTAGCGGTCGACGGCGCCCTCGACGCCGTCGCCGAACGCCTGCGGCTCGACGAGCACCACGAGGTCGAACTCGAGGCCCTTCGCCGTCTCGGGCGTGAGCCACCGCACCCGCGCGGACCCCTCGCCCTCGCCACCGGCGCCACCGACCCTGCCGCCCGACTCCTCGCCGGACGCCCCGGACGGCCCGGACTGCTCGGACGGCTCGGTGGCGCCGATGACGCACGCCGTGCCGTCCGCGTGCTCGGCGAGCCACGCGCCGAGGACCGCGTCGAGGTCCGCGACCGCCCCGTGGGCGACGGGCACGCCCGTGCTGCGCACCGACGTCGGGACGTTCGCGTCCGGGATCGCGGCCCGGACGACGGGCTCCGCCTCGGCCATGATCTCCCGCGGCGTGCGGTAGTTGACGCTCAGCGACGCCTCCTCGACGCGGGCGAAGCCCACGCGCGCGAGCCGCTCGCGCCAGCCCTCGGGGAAGCCGTGGCGGGCCTGGGCGCGGTCCCCGACGACCGTGACGCTGCGCGACGGGCAGCGGCTGAGGACCATCTGCCACTCGGCGTCGGTGAGCTCCTGCGCCTCGTCGACGACGACGTGCGCGAAAGGCCCCGCGAGGCGGTCCGGCGTCGCGACGACGAGCGCGCCGTCGTCCACCAGCGCGTCGCGCAGGTCCTCGCCGCGGAGCATCTGCATGACCCCGAGCTCGCTGTCGTCGGTCGCCACGAGGTGGTCGACGACGTCGTCCATGCGCGCGCGCTCCGCCGCCACGGCGGCCTCGTTGCGGCGGCGTCGGCGTGACGCCTCCGGGTCGCCGAGCCGACGGCGCGCGGCGTCGAGCAGCGGGAGGTCCGCCGTCGTCCACGCGTACGCGTCCGGGCGCTGGAGCGCGCGCACCTGCTCGGGCGTGAGCGACGGCGCGCACAGCCGCAGGTAGGCGGGCACGGACCACAGGTCGGCCACGAGGTCCGTCGGCTCCACGAGGGGCCACGCGCGGTCGAACGCGGCACCGAGCCCGCGGTGGCCGCGCAGGGCGCGGCGCACGTCGTCGGCCTCGACGTCGACGCCGTCCTCCGCGGCTCCCCCGCAGGCCTTGTCCACGAGGATCTCGACGAGCGCGGCCCAGACGTCGTCGCGCGCCTCGTTGTGCGGGGTGCCCGGGTCGACGGACTCGAACGCCTCGGCCCAGTCGGCCGGGGAGAGCCAGACGTCGGCCCACGGCGTCTCGACCTCCCTGCCTTCGGCGGGCGGGCGTTCGGAGAACCGTACGGCGGGCTCGATCGCGGCGACGAGCGCGGCGGACGCCTTGAGCCGGGCCACCTCGGGGTCGGCCTCCGCGCGCGCCGTCGCGCCCTCGGGGACGAGGTCGCGCAGCGTGCACGTCTGCACGCCCTCCTCGCCGAGGCCGGGCAGCACGTCGGCCACGTACGCGAGGTAGGGACGGCTGGGCCCGACGACGAGCACGCCGCCGTGCCCACCACCGCGCCCGCCAGCATGCCCACCCCCGTGCCCGCCGCCCACGTGCGGGTCGGCGTACAGCAGGTAGGCCGCGCGGTGCAGCGCCACGACCGTCTTGCCCGTGCCGGGACCGCCGTCGACGACGAGCGCGCCGCGCGAGCCCGCGCGCACGATCGCGTCCTGGTCGGCCTGGATCGTGCCGAGCACGTCGCGCATCCGCGGCGACCTGCTCGCGCCGAGGCTCGCGACGAACGCCGACTGGTCGTCGAGCGCCGCGCTCGACCCGGCGCCGTCGGGCACGAGCTCCTCGTCCCAGTAGTCGGTGACGCGCCCGCGCGCCCACCGGTACCGGCGCCGCGCCGCGAGGCCGAGCGGCTGGGCGGGCGTGGCCGCGAAGTACGGCTCGGCGGCGGGCGAGCGCCAGTCGACGAGCAGGCGTTCGCCCGCGGGGTCGGTGAGGCCCACGCGCCCGACGTACACCGGGGCGGAGCCGTCGGCGAACGTCATGCGGCCCAGGCACAGGTCGACGCCGTAGCGCTGGAGCAGCCGCAACCGGCTGCTGAGGCGGTGGATCTCCTGGTCGCGCTCGAGCGCCTCGGTGCCGCTCCCGCCCGGCGCGCGCCGGGCCGCGTCGAGACGCTGCGCGAGGTCGGCCACGGAGTGCTCGAGGCTCGCGGCGATCGCCGCGAAGTGGCGCTCGTCGGGGTCGACCAGCGCCGGGTCTGCCTTCGCGGCCAGCCGCGCGGGCAGGTCGAAGAACGGCGCGGGCCGCGGGTCCTGGTCAGTGGTCGGGCGGGTCGACGGGCGGCGGGACGGGTCGGTGGTGGCGGTCACGGGGGCGTCGGGCAACGTCATCAGCTCCGGTCCGGGTCCTGCGGAGGGACGCACGGGCCACGACGACCCGCGCACGAGCGGAGATTCTGCGCCCCCGAGGGGGCCTTGCCGCAAGACCCCCCGTGCGCTATACGTTGGAGAGGGAGGCCGGTCGGCCTCTTTTTTCGTGCCACCCTGTGCGCATGACGCACGCCCCGCCTCTGCCCGCGGACGACACCACCGCCGCACTCCATGAGTTGGCCCTGCGCTGGCGCGATGAGCTCCGCGGCCGCGCCGAGGTCTCGCTGCCCCACGAGGACGGCGGTGCGGAGGGGTTCTCGGTCACGTCCCGAGCCGACGGAGCGGCCGAGGTCCGGGTCATGCACGACGCCGAGGGCATCGTCGTGGGCATCGATCGATGCCCGGGGTGGGAGCTCCCCCGCACCGCGTCGAGCGTGGCGACGATCGACGCGGTGGTCGCGGCCGCCGTCGCCGGCACGATCGAGGTGGGCTCAGGTCGTGGGATCCGGCGCTATCGGGTCACCACGGGCGGCGGCGACGTCCTGGAGGACACGTTCGAGGGGTTCCTGGCCCTCGCCCTGTCCATGCCCTGGCGTCCGCGGCTGCGGTGGGAGACGACGACACCGTACTGAGCCGACGCCGCCCGACGACCGGGCGTCAGCTCTCGGCGCGACCCTCGCGCCAGTAGCCCATGAACGCGACGGCGCGGCGGTCGACGCCGAGGTCGGCGACGAGGTGGCGGCGCAGCGTCTTGATGGCGCTCGCCTCGCCCGCGAGCCACGCGTAGAGGACGGTCTCCTCGTCGAGGAGCCCGGGGACCTCCCAGAGGATCGACGCGTCCACGTCGACGTCCTCGAGGTCCTCCGCGGTGCGGCACTGGACGGGCGGGTCCGTCCCGAGGACGCCCGCACCGAGCATGCGGGCGGCGGCCTCCTTGACGGCCGGCACGAGGCGCGCGCCGTGGGCGTCGTGCGGCCCGCCGGGGACGTCGTCGCGCGCGAGGAACGTCACGCGCACCCCGGGCGGGGTCACGAGGTCGCGCGCGTCGCCCACGTGCGGGACCTCGACGTAGACCTCGCCCCACGCGTCGGCGGGCAGGTCCTCGCAGATCGCCGCGATGGCGGGCAGCGCGGTCTCGTCGCCGGCGAGCAGGAGCGCGTGCGGGCGGGTGGGCGGGCGGAACTCGATGCCGCCGGCCGGGCCGTCGAACGTGGCGTCCGGGCCGAGCAGGACGAGCGGCGTGCCGACCTCGGCGGCGAGCGCCCAGCGCGACGCGGGGCCGGCGTCGCCGTGCAGCACGACGTCGACGTCGACCTCGCGCGCCTCGGGGCGCACCGCGACGGTCGTGTAGGTGCGCAGCGGGTTGCGGCGCTCCTCGGGCTGGTCGCGCCACGCGGCGTACCAGGACTCGGCGTCGCGCACGAGGTGCTCGTAGCCGCCGTCGGGGGCGGGGAGCACGAACTTGATCCGGACGTCGAGCCCCGGGTCGCCGAAGAGGTCGAGCTCCGGGCCGGTGAAGGTGAAGCGGCGGAAGCTCGGCGAGAGCTGCTCGACCCGCGCCACCTCGACGTCGAAGAAGCGCCAGGGGGCGGTCGCACGGGCGACGGGACGACGAGCGCGGGTGCGGGGTGCGACGACGGTCTGGCTCACACAGGTGAGCTAACCTCCGCGCCCACCGCGGGGTCAACCCGTCCGGGACGCGGACCTGCGCCCGGCGGGGTGAGACACGTCACGCTCCGCGGCCGCGGCTGCGCCAGAGCAGGTAGACGAAGTACGGCGCGCCCAGCAGCGCGGTGCCGAGACCCGCGGGGATCTGCCCCGGCGCGATGACGACGCGGCCCAGCGTGTCCGCGACGGACACGAGGAGGGCCCCGAGCAGCATCGCGACGGGCACGACCCGGGAGTGCCGCGACCCGACGAGCGCGCGGGCGGCGTGCGGCGCGACGAGGCCCACGAACGCGAGCGCCCCGATCGCGCACACGGCCGCGGCGGTGAGCAGCGCGGCGACGCCGAGCAGGAGCAGCCGCGTGCGGTCGAGCGCGACGCCGAGGACGCGCGGCGTGTCGTCGTCGAGCGCCACGACGTCGAGGTCGCGCCGGAACACCGCGGTGAGCGGGGTGAGCACGAGCAGCGCGAGCGCGACGGGGATCAGCTGCTCGAGCGTGCGCCCGTACGTGGAGCCCGACAGCCACGTGAGCGCGAGGTTCACGTCCCACGGCGCGACGACGACGACGAGCAGCGTGATGATCGCCATCACCCCGGCCTGGGCGCCGATGCCGATGAGCACGAGCCGGTCAGAGCTCAGCCCGCCGCGGTAGGAGAGCCCGTAGACGAGCCCGAACACGGCGAAGGCCCCGACCGCGGCGGCGGCGGACATCGGCCAGATCCCGACGCCGGGGACGAGCAGGATCATCGTCACGGCACCGAGGCCGGCGCCCGACGTCACGCCGAGCAGGCTCGGCTCCGCGAGCGGGTTGCGGCACACGGCCTGCACGATCGTGCCGGCGAGCGCGAGCGCGGCGCCCGCGAGGAGGGCCGCGAGCACGCGCGGGACGCGCTGGTCGAGCACGAACGTCACGTGCCGGCCCGCGACGCCGGCCCACCAGTTCGCGACGTCGCCCAGCAGCACGACCCGGTCGCCGAGCAGGAGGCCCGCGACGGCGGCCGCGGCGACGGCGAGCGACAGGACGACCACGACCACGACGACCGCGCGCCGCGAGCGCGGCCGGCTCAGCGCACCGTGCCCGCCGCGGGACGACGCGGGCCCCGAGTCGCGCAGGCGGCGCGCGAGCCACACGAGCAGGATCGCGCCGAGGACGGTCGTGACGATGCCGGTCGGCACCGCGATCGAGAGCGTCCCGGGCAGCAGGAGGCGGAGCAGGACGTCGGCACCGAGCACGACGACCACGCCGACGAGGGCCGCGAAGGGCAGGAGGAGGACGTGCCGCCCGAGCCCGGGCACGCGACGTGCGACGAGGCGGGCCACGACGGGCGCCGCGAGACCGACGAACCCGACCGGCCCGGCGACGGTCACGGCGATCGAGGCGAGCAGGACGGCGACGAGCACCGAGGCGACGCGCGTGCGGCGCACGTCGACGCCGAGGACGGTCGCGGCGTCGTCCCCGAGGCCGAGGAGGTCGAGCCGGCGCGCGAGGACGAGCGCGGCGAGGACGCCGACCACGACGACGGGCGTGGCCAGCGTGACCGTGCGCGTGCCCGACTGGACGATCGAGCCGCTCCCCCACGCGAACAGGCCCATCGTCTCCTGCTCGAACAGCACGAGGAGGACCGTCGTCAGCGAGTGGAGCGCGAGCATGATGGCGGAGCCGGCGAGCACGAGCCGGGTCGGCCCGTCGGCGCCGCCGCGCGCCAGGACGAGCACGAGCCCGGCCGCGGCGAGCCCGCCGAGGAACGCGAGGCCGCCCTGGAGGTAGAACGGGACGGAGAGGCCGAACGCGGCGACCACGACGACCGTGAGGTAGGCGCCCGCGTTGACCGCGAGCGTGTCGGGCGACGCGAGCGGGTTGCGGGCGACCGACTGGAGCACCGCGCCGGCGACGCCGAGCGCGACCCCCAGCAGCAGGCCGGCGAGGAGCCGCGGCACGCGCGACGCGACGAGGACGGCGACCGTCTGGTCGACCCCGTCTCCCCCGGTCGCGAGGCGCAGCAGGTCGAGCGGGCCGACGTCGGCCGTGCCCTGCGTGAGGTGCACGGCGGCGAGCACGAGCGCGACGACGACCGCCGCGAGGAACGCGCCCGCGACCCCGAGGCGCGACGTCCGCGCGCGGGGGGCGACCGCCGTCGGGCCCGGGGCGGTGCCGGCGCCCGGGGGGACGCCGCCCTCCGGGCCGTCCGCGCCGGGGACGACGGCCGGAGCCGGGTCCTCCAGGAGGAGGGTGTCCGGCTCCGGCGCGGTGCGCTGCTCTCGCCTGCTCACAGTGGGTCTCGTCAGCCTTCTCGTCGTCCTGGCGGGGTGCGCCCGGGAGGGTGCCGCGTCAGGCCGTCAGGGCCTCGACGACCGCGTCGGCGTAGGCCGCGGCGGACAGCGGGCCGCCGAACATCCAGATGCCGTCGGGCAGACGGTGCACGTCGCCGGCCGTGACGAACGGGAGCTGCTCCCACACGGCGTTGCCGGCGAGGCCCTCCTCGAACGGGTTCGCCTCGGAGTCGCTCGCGACGTAGAGGAACTGCACGTCGCCGAGCTGGGTGAGGCCCTCGACGTCGGTCTGCGCGAGGCCGTAGTCGGGGTCGCCGCCCTCGGTCCAGGCGTTGACGAGGCCGATCTCCTCGCCGATGGCGCCGAAGAAGGAGCCCGGCGTGTACATGCGGATCGAGACGGCGCCGTTCGTCACCCAGCCGTCGGCCATCGTGAACTCGGCCCCGGCGAGGCCCGCCTCGTCGAGCGCGGTGGTGGCCTCGGCGATCTTCGCGTCGTACTCCTCGAGCGCGGCGGCCGCCTCGTCCTCGCGGCCCGTCACGGTGCCGAGCGTCTCGACCGTGGAGCGCATGTAGCCGATGGGGTCCTCGCCGTCGGAGCCGCGCAGCGCGAGCACCGGCGCGACCTCCTCGATCTGCGCGATGACGTTCTCCGGCAGGTCCGTGGTCGTCACGACGAGGTCCGGCTCGAGCGCCGAGATCGCGTCGAGGCTGGGCTCGCCGCGCGTGCCGACGTCGGGCGTGCTCGCGTCGATCGGCGCGACGGTGTCCCACGTGTTGTAGCCCTCGACGTCCGCCTGGCCGACGGGCTCGACGCCCAGCGCCACGAGGTTCTCCGTGAGGCCCCACTCGAGCGAGACGATGTCGGTGGCCGGGGCGTCGAGGGTGACCTCGCCGCGCTCGTCGGTGACGGTGACCGGGCCGGACGCGGCGTCGGTCGTCGCGCCGTCGGACGAGCCGTCGGTCGCAGGCTCCTCGGTCGTGCCGCACGCGGTGAGCGCGAGCGCGGTCGCGAGCGCGACGGCGCCCACGGCGAGGGAACGGGTGGTCGAGCGCATGGGTGTCCTTCGGGTTCGGTGCGGAGGAGTACGAAGAGGTGCGGAGAGCGCGGCCCGGCGGCCGGCCGCGCGGTCAGACGAGGACGGCCGCGTCCAGCCGGGCGGCGTGCCGACCGAGCGGCTCGCAGCACGTGCGCCCCGTGAGGGGGTGCGTGTAGACGTCGACGTGGATGCCGTAGACCTCGGTGAGGAGCTCGGTCGTGAGCACGTCCTCGGCCCGGCCCGTGGCGCGCACGACGCCGCCGTGGAGCAGGACGACGTGGTCGGCCACCGCGGCGGCCTGGTTGAGGTCGTGCAGGACGACGCCCACCGCCACGCCGTGCTCGCTCGCCAGGTCGCGGACCAGGTCGAGCAGCTCGACCTGGTAGCGCAGGTCGAGGTACGTCGTCGGCTCGTCGAGCAGGAGCACCTTCGTGTCCTGCGCGAGGCACGTCGCGAGCCACACGCGCTGCAGCTCGCCGCCGGAGAGCTCGTCGACGCCGCGATCGGCCATCGCGGTGATGCCCGTGACGTCCATGGCGTGCGCGATCGCGCGCGGGCCGTCGGGGTCGTTCGAGCGGAACCGGCCGCGGTAGGGGTGGCGCCCGTAGGCGACGACGTCGCGCACGCTCACGCCCGACGGCGTGGGCCGGCTCTGCGACAGGAGCGTCACGCGCCGCGCGAAGTCCTTGGCGTGGAGCGCGAGCGCGTCGGGCTCGTCGTCCAGGGCGACGGTCCCGGCGTCGGGCCGGTGCAGGCGCGCGAGCGAGCGCAGGAGGGTCGACTTGCCCGAGCCGTTGGGCCCGATGAGGGCCGTGACGGCACCCGGGGCGAGCTCGAGCGCGGCGCCGTGGACCACGGTGCGGTCGTCGTAGGACAGCCGCAGGTCGTGACCCGCGAGCGCCGGTGCGCCGGGCAGGCCCGGCGCGACCGAGGCAGCTGAGGTTCCACTCACAAAGGTGAGGCTAATCTATGTCGCCCGCCCGGAACCAGCCCCTCGCGCCCGTGTGACGGGGCTCACGAACGGCGTCGTGGTCAGCCCTCGGCGGCCCGCCCGGCCCGCCGTCGGGGCTCTCCCGCGCCCGCGGTGGGCGGCGCATGGTCCTCGTCCGCCGCGTGCGCGCGCGTCGGGGACGCGTGCCGCTCCCCGCCGAGCGCGACGGGCACGACGAGCGCCCGGTGGTCCGACAGCCCCGTGTCGACCGCGACGGCGGGCGCCGTCGCCCGGACCGGGCCGTGCGCGAGCACGTGGTCGAGCTGGCGCGCGGGCTCGCCGACGGGGAACGTCGGCGCAGAGGCGAGGGGGCGCCACCCGCTCGTGCGCGCGGCCTGGGGCGCCTCGATGTTGAGGTCGCCGAGCAGGACGACGGGCTCGCCGTCGGGCACGTCGGCGGCGAGCTCCCGGGTGAGCCGCACGAGCTGCGTGAGGTTGCGCCCCGGCACGAAGGTCAGGTGCGTGCACACGACCGTCACCGGCCCGCCCGGCGCCTCGACGCGCGCGACGAGGGCCGCGCGCGGCTCGTCGCGCACGAGCGTCGGCAGCCGGCGCCCGGGGAAGCGCACGGGCACGCGCGTGCGGGGCGCGGGGAGCAGGACGGTGCGCCACGCCGTGACGGGGTACCGGCTCACGACGGCGATCCCGTAGGCGGCGCGGCCCGGCTGGTGCTCCCCCGTCGGCGCGGTCCACACGCCCGGCTCGCCGACGAGCGTCGCGACGAACCGGTGGTCGACGGCGCCCACCGCCTCGGCCGCGACCGCGGTGAGGTCGGCGCGGTGCGAGCGGGGCTGGTCCCGGTCCACCTCCTGGAGCGCGAGGACGTCCGCGTCGAGGGCCCGGACGGCACCGGCGAAGCGGTCGACGTCGACGCGGTCGTCGACGAGCGACCGTCCGTGCAGGATGTTGAACGTCGCGAGGCGCACCCTCCCGATTGTGGGGACCACGGCCCGACGCCGCACGCGCTCGGCCGGGCGGCCGCTCCCTCGTGGCGACGTGCCAGCACCCCCGGGGTGGTGTAGACCCTGGGCATGGTGGACGACAGGGACGCACTGCACGACGGCCTCCGGATGACCGCCGCGGCGCTGGCCGAGGCCGAGATCCCGCACGCGCTCGTCGGCGGCTACGCGGCGTGGGCGCGCGGGGCGCCGGAGCCGAGCCACGACGCCGACTTCGCGATCCGCGAGGTGGACGTGGACCGCGCGCGCGAGGTGCTGCGCGAGGCGGGGCTCGAGATCACGGAGCCGACGGAGAACTGGCTCTTCAAGGCGTACCACGGGGGCGAGCTCATCGACGTCCTGTACCGGATGGTCGGCGAGCCGATCGACGACGACCTGCTCGCGCGCACCGACGAGCTCGAGGTCCTCGCGGTCCGCATGCCCGTGCTGTCCGCGACCGAGATCATGGCGTCGAAGCTGCGCGTCCTCGGCGAGCACTACTGCGACTTCTCGCGGCTCCTGCCGGTCGCGCGGGCGATGCGCGAGCAGATCGACTGGTCCGACGTCCGGGAGCGCGTGGACGACAACCCGTACGCCCGCGCGTTCCTGTTCCTCCTCGACGAGCTCGCCGTCGTGGACGCGCAGGACATGGGCGACGACTCCCTCGGCTCGCGCACCGACGCGGCCGAGCCGGCGTCCGGGGACCCGTCGAGCGCGCTGGAGTGAGGCCGAACCCCGTTCGCCGCGCGAGCGGGACGGACCCCGGGAAGGGTGTGGTCGTACCGCCCGCCAACCACAGGAGGTATCACCGATGAGCACGGTCACCCAGTCGATCGACGTCGACGTCCCCGTCCGCACGGCCTACGACCAGTGGACCCAGTTCGAGGAGTTCCCCCGCTTCATGGAGGGCGTCGAGGAGATCCGCCAGCTCGACGCGACGCACACGCACTGGAAGACGAAGATCGGCGGCGTCGAGCGCGAGTTCGACGCGGAGATCACCGAGCAGCACCCCGACGAGCGGGTGGCGTGGAACAGCACGTCGGGCCCCGACCACGCGGGCGTCGTGACCTTCCACCGGCTGAACGACACGCAGACCCGCGTCACGGTCCAGCTCGACTGGACGCCGGAGGGGGTCGTGGAGAAGGTGGGCGACGTCCTCCAGCTCGACGAGCGCCGCGTCAAGGGCGACCTCGCCCGGTTCAAGGAGTTCATCGAGTCCCGCGGGGCCGAGACGGGCGCGTGGCGAGGAGACGTGAGCTGACGACCCGGAGCACGTCGTCTGCCACGGCCGGCGAGGACACCCAGCACGTCACGGAGCGGGTCCGGTTCGCCCGGGCCCGCTCCGGCGCGTCGTCCGCGCCGTCGACGGCGTCGTCGGCGTCGGCGTCGGCGTCGGCGGCGGCGTCGGCGTCGGCGGGCACCGCGGAGGTGCGCTGCGCGGTCGGCGACCTCACCGCCGTCGTGCACGTGTCCGGGGCGGACGCGCCCGACGTCGTCGTCGTGCTCGTGCACGGCGTCGGGTCGTCGGCGCGCGCGTTCGACCCGGTGCGGCGCGCGCTCCTGCGGCCGGGCGCGCTCCCCCGGGTCGCCGTGCACGCGATCGACCTGCCCGGCTTCGGCGCGGCGCCCCGCGCGCCGCGCGACGTGTCGATCGAGGAGCATGCTGCCGTCGTCGCGGAGCACGTGCGCCGCCACGTGCTCGAGCTGCCCGACGGCGCGCCGCTCCCCGTCGTCGTGCTCGTCGGCCACTCGATGGGCGCGCAGGTCGTCGCCCAGGCCATGGCCGACCACCCCCGCGAGGCGCCCGCCGGGGTGCTCGTCGGGCCGACGGCGGACCGCCACGCCCGCAGCGCGCCGCGCCAGGCGCTGCGGCTCGCGCGCGACGCGGTGGGCGAGCGGCCGCGCGCGCTCGCGACGCTCGCCGTCGACTACGTGCTGCGCTGCTCGCTGCCGCACTACGCGCGCCAGGTCCGGCACATGCTGGCGCACCGGCTCGAGGACGTCGTGCCGCACGTGCCGGGGCGTCTCGTCGTGGTGCGGGGCGCGCACGACCCGATCGCGCCGCGCCTGTGGTGCCGCGAGCTCGCGCTCGCCGCGCCGCGCGGCATGTTCCGCGAGGTCCGGGGACGCCACCACGCGATGGACGCCGACCCGGAGGGGATCGTCGCGGCCGTGCGCGATGCCGGTGGACTGCCGCGCGACCTGCGGCGAGACCTGCCCGGGGACCTGCCGTGAGCGCGCCCCGCTGGCCCCGCTCGCTGCGGCTGCGCGACCGCGCGGTGGACTACGCGTACGTCGCCGCGCGCCAGGTCCAGGGCGCCCTGCGCGCGCGCCGACCCGTCCCGACGGGCCCCGGCGGCGCGAGCCCCGTCGTGCTCCTGCCCGGCGTCTACGAGACGTGGCAGCTGCTCGGGCCGATCGCGACGGCCCTCGCCCGGGCCGGGCACCCCGTGCACGCCGTGCCCGGCCTCGGCTACAACCGGCGCCCGTTCGCCGAGGCGGCCGACCGCACGGCGGCGTTCCTCGAGCGGTCCGACCTGCACGACGTCGTCCTCGTCGCCCACAGCAAGGGCGGCCTCGTCGGCAAGCGCGTCATGCTGTCGGCCGCCGGGCCGCGCGTCGCCGGCATGGTCGCCGTGGCGACGCCGTTCCGCGGCTCGCGCTACGCGCAGTACCTTCTCGGGCGCACGCTGCGCGCGTTCTCGCCGCGCGACGCCGCGCTGGTCGCGCTCGCCGCCGAGCGCGGGGTCGACGCGCGCATCACGGCCGTCTACCCGCGCTTCGACCCCCACATCCCCGAGACCGGGCGCCTCGAGGGCGGACGGAACGTCGAGCTGCCGCTCGCGGGGCACTTCCTCCCGCTCGGCGACCCGGCGCTCGTCGAGGTCGTCGTGCGGGAGGTCGACCGGTTCGCCCGGTCGACCTCCCGCGACTGAGCGGGGCGCTCAGGCCGAGCCGGCGGACTCGCCCACCGCGACGCGCACGAGCTCCTGCGTGCACCGGGTCATCGCCACGTACAGCCCGTTCCACCCGCGCGGCTCGGCGGCGACGCCGTCGGGGTCCACGACGACGACCGCGTCCCACTCGAGGCCCTTCGCCTCCGACGTCCCGAGGACGGGCACGTCCCGGACCGCCGCACGCAGCGTCGGGAGGCGGTCGAGCGGCGCCACGACGCCCACGGTCCCGCCGTCGTACCGGGCCGCGAGGCGTGCGACCTCGGCGGCGACCGTCTCGCCCAGCCGGCCCGGCGCACCGTCCGAGACGACGACGTCCCGCGGCTCGACGCCCGCGTCCCGCACCGCGCGCGGCGGGTCGTTCCGGCTGCCCGCCGCGCGCAGCACCGGCCCGACGAGCGCCATGACCTCGCGCGGGGCGCGGTAGCAGATGGTGAGGTCCGCACGCCGCCAGCGGTCCCCGAGGACCGGCCCGACGGCGTCCGCCCAGTCCGTGTGGCGGTGCGGCGCCTCGGTCTGGTCGACGTCCCCGACGGCCGTCACGGACCGCGTCGGGCAGCGGCGCAGCACCATGTGCCACTGCATGGGCGAGAGCTCCTGCGCCTCGTCGACCACGACGTGCCCGTAGACCCAGTCGCGACGTGCGGCCGCCCGCTGCGCGAGGAACTCGCCCTGCTCGCCGGGCGCGTCGGGAGCCCCCAGCGCGTCGGCGAGCGCGTCGAGCAGCGGCACGTCGCTCGGTGCGAGCGCGGGCGGCTCGCTCGTGACGCGACGCACCTCGGCCGCCGTCAGGTCGGGCGCGTGGCGCGCGAGGAGCGCGGCGTCGCCCAGCAGGTCCGCGAGCGCGGTGCGGACGTCCGTGACGGGCCACCAGGCGTCGACGGCGGCCGCGAACCCGGCGTCGCGCGCGAGGTCCTCCCGGAGCCGGTCGAGGTCCTCCTCGGTGAGCTCGCCGTCGACGTCGCCGCCGCGCGCACCGGTCGTGGGGGCGCGGTCGTCGCGCGCGGCGAGCCCGGCGTCGAGCTTCCCGAGCACGTCCTCGAACCCCTCCTCGACCCGTTCGAGCAGCTCGGCGTGGCGTGCCGCGGCCTCGTCCACGAGAGCGTCGAGCAGCAGGTCCACGGCCCGGCCCCGCGCGGCCAGCACGCTGCGGCCTCCCGCGCGAGAGGCACGCAGGACCTGGGCGACGCGGGCCGCGTCGAGCGTGAGCGGCTCGCCGTCGAGGCGGACCGTCAGTTCTCGCTCGTCCGGGACGAGGGAGTCCGCGTACCGGACGACGACGTCCTGCCACAGCGCGCGCCCCTTGATCTCCGCGACGTCGCGCCCCTCCTCCCGCTCGGGCGCGACGCCGGGCACGAGCGTGTCGCACGTCGCCGAGACGACCGCCGTCTCCCCGAGCGCGGGCAGCACCTGCGCCACGTACTCGAGGAAGCGCGACGACGGCCCGAGCAGGAGGACGCCCCGCTCCGCGAGGTGCGGGTGGGTGAACAGCAGGTATGCGACGCGGTGCAGCGCGACGACGGTCTTGCCCGTCCCGGGGCCGCCCTGCACGACGAGCACCTGGTCCGCCGGGGCACGCACGATCGCGTCCTGCTCCGTCTGGAGGGTCGCGACGGCGGTGCCCATGCGCCCGGTACGGCGCTCCGACAGCGCCGCGAGCAGCGCGCCCTCGCCGACGAGCCCGCCCTCCTCCTCCGCCCCGGTCGCCGAGCCGTCGAGCGGCTCGTCGTCCACGCCGGTGACCCGGTCCCCCGCGGTCCGCACGTGCCGACGCCGCGCGAGACCCTGCGGCTCGCGCGCTGTCGCGGTGTAGAAGGCGCGTGCACCGTCAGCACGCCAGTCGAGCACGAGCGGGTCCGCGTCGTCCTCGGGCGCAGTGATCCCGACGCGCCCGACGTGGCGCGTGACCCCGTCGACGGTGTCGACGCGGCCGAAGACGAGCCCGCTCTCCGCGCGCTCGAGCTCGGTGCGACGGCGGCGCAGCCCAGCGCGCCGCGCGCGCTCGACGACGGACTCGGCACCGGCCGGGTCCGAGACCGCGTCCCGGTAGGCAGCGCCGTCGGCAGGAGCGGTGAGCTGCGCGTCCAGCTCGGCGAGCAGGTCCGCGCGACGGGCGAGCGCGGCGTCGAGGTGCTGCTGCTCCTCGGCGACGGCATGTGCCGCGAGCTCGCGCACGTGGTGGGGGCGGGTGGTGGCGGGCAGGGACGGGGAGGGCTGGACCGGCACGGGACCTCTTCTCGTACGACGTACGGACACGGGCCCAACGCGTCGGGGAGCACCGTTGTTCCCGTCGCTCCCGCCGCGACCGACGAGTCAGGGGACGCGCGTCGCCCAGAACGCGACGGCCGACGCCGCGGCGACGTTGAGCGAGTCCACTCCCCCCGCCATGGGGATCGTCACGACCCGGTCGGCCGCCTCGATCGCGCCGCGCGACAGGCCGTCGCCCTCCGTGCCGAGCACGAGCGCGAGCCGCTCGGGCGGGTCGGCCACGACGTCGTCGAGGCTCACCGCGTCGTCGGCGAGGGCGAGCGCCGCGACCGTGAACCCCTCGTCGCGCAGCAGGTCCAGCCCGCCCGGCCACGTCTCGAACCGCGTCCACGGCACCTGGAACACCGTGCCCATGCTCACGCGCACCGAGCGGCGGTAGAGCGGGTCGGCGCAGCGCGGCGAGACGAGCACCGCGTCCACGCCGAGCGCAGCGGCGGAGCGGAAGATCGCCCCGACGTTCGTGTGGTCCACGATGTCCTCCAGCACCGCGACCCGCCGCGCACCCGTCCCGCCGCCTGCCGCCGAGAGCAGGTCGCGCACGGGGACCAGCGGCGGGCGGTGCATCGCCGCGAGCGCCCCGCGGTGCAGGTGGAACCCGGTGATCGCCTCGAGCACGTCAGGTGCGCCGACGTAGACCGGGACCTGCTCGCCCGTGCTGCCCGGGGCGTCGTCGACCGGCAGCGCGGCGATGTCGTCGGCGAGGTCGTCGAGCCAGCGCTCGGCCATGAGGAACGACCGCGGGCGGTGCCCCGCGGCGAGCGCGCGCCGGATCACCGTCGAGCTCTCGGCGATGTACAGCCCCTTCTCCGGCTCGTGCTTGGACCGCAGCGCGACGTCGGTCAGGCGGTTGTAGTCCGCGAGGCGGTCGTCGGCGGGGTCGGTGACGTGCACGACCCGCAGGCCGGCTCGGGTGCTGGTCTCGCTCACGTCGTCGATTCTCCCAGGCATGCCACGCGCCTTGATCGCCTGCTTCGTCCTGTCTAGTCTGTCCAGACAGGACGAGGAGCGGGGGTCCCATGAGCTGGCAGGTGCAGGACGCGAAGCAACGCCTGAGCGAGGTCTTGCGAGAGGCCGAGAACGGTCCCCAGGTCATCACCCGGCACGGCAAGGAGATCGCCGTCGTCGTCGGGATCGACCTCTACCACGAGCTCACCGGGGTCCGGGTGGAGCTCGCCGACTATCTCCTCGAGGCACCCACGGCGGACGACCTCGACCTCACCCGTGACCGGACTCCGTTGCGCGAGCTCGATCTCGGGGCCGACGCGTGAGGTACCTGCTCGACACGAACGTCGTGTCCGAGCTCGTGCGAATCCGACCGGACGAGCAGGTCGTCGCGTGGCTCCGCGGGCTGCGGACGCCTCAGATCTACCTCTCGGTGCTGACCGTCGGCGAGATCCGCACCGGGGTCCAGCGCCTCATGTCTCGCGACGCCGCGCGGGCGACCGCGCTCGAGACGTGGGTCCACGGTCTCGAGGAGACGTACGGGGACCGCATCCTCCCCGTCACGCTCGAGATCGCGCAGCGATGGCCGGCCGTGCACGCGGCGCGCCCGCTGCCCGTCGTCGACTCCCTGCTCGCGGCGACCGCGCTCGCCCACGGGCTCACGGTGGCGACACGGAACACCCGGGACTTCGTCGACAGCGGCGTCCCCGTCGTGAACCCGTTCTCCTCGCCCTGACCGCTGACCGCCGGCCGCTGGCGTGTCGCGGGTCACGGTCCTTCGCCCCTCGCGCGATCCGGGCATCGGGGGTCGAATAGGGGCATGGGATCCGCGCCGGACGCTGCACCGCCCCCCGCCACGGCGGCCTCCTCGACCTCGGCGAGCGCGACCGAGCGCTCGCTCGACGCGCCGTGGTCGCGCCCGCCCGACGCCGTCCTCGCCGAGCTCGGCACGGACGCGGGCGGCCTCTCCAGCGCCGACGCCGCGACGCGGCTCGGGGAGGTGGGGCCCAACCGGCTGCCGCCGCCGCAGCGCGACCCGCTGTGGAAGCGGATCCTCGTCCACTTCGACGACATCCTCATCTACATCCTGCTCGTCTCGGCGGTGCTCAAGGCGATCCTCGGCGACTGGGTCGACTTCACGGTGATCCTCGCGGTCGCGGTGATCAACGCGGCGATCGGGTTCATCCAGGAGGGGCGCGCGGAGAGCGCGCTCGAAGGAATCCGGAACATGCTGTCCGTCAACGCCGAGGTGCGGCGCGACGGCGCGTGGGCCCGCGTGGACGCCGACGACGTGGTGCCCGGCGACGTCGTGCGCGTGCGCTCGGGCGACCGCGTGCCCGCGGACGTCCGGCTGATCCAGGCGACGAACCTGCGCGTCGAGGAGTCGGCGCTCACGGGCGAGTCGGTCGCGGCGGCAAAGTCGGTGGCCCCGGTCGGGGCGGACGCGGGCGTGGGCGACCGGTCGAGCATGCTGTTCTCGAGCACGCTCGTGGCCGCGGGCCAGGGCGTGGGTGTCGTCACCGCGACGGGGACGGCGACCGAGATCGGCCGGATCCAGACGATGATCTCCGAGGTCCGCAGCCTCGCGACGCCGCTGACGCGCCAGCTCGACCGGTTCGGCAAGCTGCTCGCGGTGCTCATCCTCGCGATGGCCGTCGTCATGGTCATCATCGGCCGGGTCGTGCACGACTTCTCGGTGCCCGACCTCATCTCGGCGTCCATCGGCTTCGCCGTCGCCGCGGTGCCGGAGGGCCTGCCCGCGCTCGTGACGATCACGCTCGCGCTCGGGGTGCAGCAGATGGCCCGGCGCCGCGCTATCACGCGCAAGCTCCCCGCGGTCGAGACGCTCGGCTCGGTGACCACGATCTGCTCGGACAAGACCGGCACGCTCACCAAGAACGAGATGACGGCGCGTACGGTCCGCACGAGCGGGCGCACCTTCGCGGTCGCGGGCGCGGGGTACGCGCCCGTGGGAGACGTGACCGTGCCCGACGACGCACCCCGCCCCGGGTCGACCGGCGCATTCGGCGAGGTGGACGGCGCGGGCGAGGGACCGGCGTCGGGCACCCGGCACGCGGACCTCGCCGACGACCGCGACCTCGCGGCCCTCGCGAGGGTCATGATGCTGTGCAACGACGCGCGGATCGTGCCCGACGGCGAGGACACCGACGGCTGGCGGCTCGTCGGCGAGCCGACGGAGGGCGCGCTGCGCACGCTCGGCATGAAGGCCGGCGTCGACCCGACGGGGTGGCGGCGCGTCGCCGTCGTGCCGTTCGAGTCCGAGAACAAGTTCATGGCCACGCTCGACGCCGACCCCGACGGCGGCCTGCACGTGCACGTCAAGGGCGCGCCCGACCGCGTCCTCGACCGCTGCGCGACCCAGCTCGGCCCGGACGGCGGCAGCGAGCCGCTCGACCGCGCGTTCTGGGACGCGCAGATCGACGCGCTCGGCGGGCAGGGTCTGCGCGTGCTGGCAGCCGCGCGACGCCCGGCCGCCGACGGCACGGCGGACCTCGACGTCGCCGACGTCGCGGACGGCCTGGAGCTGTGCGGGCTCGTCGGCATCGTGGACCCGCCGCGCCCCGAGGCGATCGAGGCCATCGCCGAGTGCCGCGACGCGGGCATCCGCGTGAAGATGATCACCGGCGACCACGCGGGCACCGCGCTCGCGATCGGCCGCGAGATGGGCATCGTCGACGCCCACGACGGCTCGTCCGCGCCGGCCGTGCTCACCGGCCCCGAGCTCGAGGAGATGAGCACGGAGCGGCTTCGCCAGGTGGTGCGCGACGTCGACGTGTACGCGCGCACGAGCCCCGAGCACAAGATCCGCATCGTGTCCGCGCTCCAGTCGCACGGCGAGGTCGTCGCGATGACGGGCGACGGCGTCAACGACGCCCCCGCGCTCACCCAGGCGGACGTCGGCGTCGCGATGGGCATCAAGGGCACCGAGGCGACCAAGGAGGCCGCCGAGGTCGTGCTCGCCGACGACAACTTCGCGACCATCGAGCGAGCCGTGAAGGAGGGGCGGCGGATCTACGACAACATCCGCAAATCCGTCCTGTTCCTGCTCCCGACCAACGGCGCGCAGTCGCTCGTCATCCTCGTCGCGGTCCTGTTCGGCCTCACCCTGCCGCTCCAGCCGGTCCAGGTGCTGTGGATCAACATGATCACCGCGGTCACGCTCTCGCTCGCGCTCGCGTACGAGAAGGCGGAGCCCGACGTCATGCGCCGCGCCCCGCGCGACCCGAAGGCGTCGATCCTCGACGGCGCGTACGTGCGCCGCATCCTGCTCGTGTCGCTCCTCATCGGCGGCGCGACCATCCTGCTGTTCTACGTCGAGCGGGCGCAGGGCGTCCCGCTCGCCGAGGCCCAGACGACGGCGGTCACGATGCTCGCTCTCGGCCAGCTCGCCTACCTGTTCAACTGCCGGTTCCTCGACCGGTCGAGCCTCACGCTCGACGTGCTGCGCGGCAACCGGGTGGTCTGGGTCTCGGCGGCGACGCTGCTCGCGCTGCAGGCCGTCTTCGTCTACGCGCCGTTCATGCACTCGTGGTTCGACTCGGCGCCCATCGCGCTCGCGGAGTGGGGCAAGACGCTCGGGCTCGCGCTCGTCGTCTTCCTGCTCGTCGAGGTCATCAAGTGGGTCGGCCGGCGCTGGACGGCGCGCGACCACGTGCCCGCGCTCGTCGAGCGGCACGACGGTCAGCACTGAGAGGCGCGAACACCACGCGCCGCTGCGCCTCGTAGCTCGTCGCGACGAGCACGACGTCGGTGCCGACCTTGGCCGCGAGGAGCGGCAGGCCGATCCCGGTCAGCAGCGCGAGCAGCCCGTAGCTCGCCGCGAGCAGCACGGCCGCGAGCGCCACGTACCGGGCCGCCGCGACGCGCAGCGGGAGATCGCGCCCGCCCGGGAACACCAGGCGGCGGTTCACGGCGAAGTTCACGCCCGCGCTGAGCAGGCGCGCGCCCACCACGGCTGCGAGGAGCGACCCGGTGAGCGCGTGCAGTACGAGCAGCGCGACGACGTCGACCGCGGCCGAACCGAGCGACGACGCCGCGAACCGCACCAGCGGCGCCCACACGCGCAGCGAGTCGGCGACGGGCCGGAAGTGCGAGGACGCGTTGTCGTCGAGGTACACCGTCGCGACGTCCACCTCGACGATCCGGCGGCCCGCGCGGGTCGCCTCGAGGAGCGCGCGCAGCTCGTACTCGTACCGGTCCCCGCGCACGGCGAGGAGATCGCCGAGCAGGCCCGGCCCGTAGGCGCGCAGACCGGTCTGGGTGTCCCGGACCCGCGTGCCGGTCGTCGCCGCGAACGCCCAGCGGGTCGCGGCGTTGCCGACGCGGCTGCGCACCGGCACGTCGCCCGCGAAGCGGCGCGCGCCGAGCACGACGGCCTCGGGCTCGGCCTGCGAGCGCGCGGCGACCCGCAGCACGTCGACGACGGTGTGCTGCCCGTCCGCGTCGGCGCACACCACGCCGTGGCCGGGCAGCCGGTCGCGCACCCACCGGATCCCGGTCCGCAGCGCGTAGCCCTTCCCACGGTTCACCGGGACGGTGAGCACCACGGCGCCCAGCGCTCGCACCGTGCGGAACACTCCCCCGCACCGCCGGTCGCTGCCGTCGTCGACCACCACGACCGGGGACCCGGGGACGGCCGCCCGCAGCGCGTCGACGAGCGCGACGAGCCGCGCGTCGGGCTGGTACGCGGGGACCACGACGGCGGTCCGCGCGACGCTCGTCGCCGGGTCCGCGGGCTGCTCGCGCGTGGTCGCGGCGGCCATCAGGCACCGTCCGCGACGTACAGGACGTCGGACGTGCCACGCTCACGGCCCTGCGACGGGCTGTTGACGACCTCGCCGTCGAACCAGAGGGTCGAGGACCCGCCGCCGTCGATGTTGTAGGCGGTCGTCGCGCCGAGGTCCTGCAGGATCCGGGCGAGCTCGGTCGTCGTCGCGCCGCGCGAGTAGCCCTCCTGACGGCCGTCCACGACGACGAGGACGAGGTGGTTCTCGTCGACGACCCCGATCGCCGTGCGCGGCTGCTCGCCCTGGATCGAGTGGTTCCCGACGTTCGTGTCGACCTCGACGTCGTCGATCCCGGCCACGACCTCGCCGTCCTCGACGAGCGCGGGCCCGAACGACAGCGTGTTCCACACCCCGGCGGCGACGAGGCTCTGCGCGTCCGTCGTCGTCTCGTCGTAGACCTCGACGTGGCCGTCGCGGTAGAGCGCGAGGCCCTCGCGCGCGCCCTCGTCCCGGTACACGACGCCGTTGCGGACGACGATGCCGGTGTCGCGGAACCCGTAGTAGTCGCCGTTGACCGCGAGGACGGCGCCGTTGTCGGCAGCGATGTCCGACGTCGTCTCCGTGATGTTCGTGCCGAACGCGTCCTGTGCGAACGCGGAGCGCAGGCCCGTCATGTCGGAGAGCACGACGTCGGCCACGTAGTACGTCAGGGTGTCGTCGCCCGACCCGGTGGTCACCCGGGAGACCGTGATGCTCGTGCTGTCGGACGTGTACGTGTCGCCGTCGACCGTCCCGGTGCCCGCGGAGGTGCCCGCCGAGGTGCCGGTCGAGGCGCCCGCGTCGTCGTCCGCGGTCGCCCCCTGGCCCGACGCCCCGCTCGCGTCGAGACCCTGCGAAGCCTCGTACGCCGACACGTCGTCGATCTCGACGTGCTCGACGACGAACCGGTCCAGCGCCCACGCCGTGGCACCGCCCAGCGGGAGCAGCACCGCGAGGGCGGTGACGAGGGCGGCCCGCCACCGCCGTCGGCGTCGGGACGCGGGCGGCACGGGCGGCACGGGCGAGGCGGGCGGGGCGGCGTTCGCGGTGGGGGTGCTCATGGGCCGTGTCTACGGAGCGGGGGTGTGCCGCCGGGATGCCACGGCTGTCCGTCGGCTGTGAGCGACGCGCGCCACCGTCCCGCGCGTCCCGTGACCGACCTCTCAGCCCGTCGGCTTGCCTCCAGGGATACCCCCGGGGGTATCGTCGAAGCATGATCCCCTCGACCCCCGGCTCGACGACCCATCCGTCCGACCCCGACGGCGCCCGCCGCATCGTCGTCGTCGGCGGCGTCGCGGGCGGCATGAGCGCCGCCGCGCGCGCCCGCCGTCTCGACGAGAGCGCGTCGATCATCGTGCTCGAGCAGTCCGACCACGTCTCGTTCGCGGGCTGCGGCCTGCCGTACCAGGTGGCGGGCGAGATCGCCGAGCGTGACGCCCTCCTGCTGCACACGCCCGCCTCGCTCCGCGCGAGCCTCGACCTCGACGTGCGGACGCGTCACCGCGTCACCGCGGTCGACCGCGCGGCGCGCACGGTCACCGTCGCCGCCGAGGACGGCACGTACGAGCTCGGCTACGACGCGCTCCTCCTCGCGCCCGGCGCGACCACCGTGCTCCCGCCCGTCGCGGGCCTCGACCACCCGGCCGTGCACACGCTGCGGACCATGGCGGACCTCGACGCCCTGTCGGCCCGGCTCGCGCAGCTCGAAACGGAGGTCGCCGCGGGCCGCACGGCCCCGCTGCGGGCCGTCGTCGTCGGCGCGGGCTTCATCGGGCTCGAGGCCGTGGAGGCCCTCGTCGGCCGTGGTCTCACGGTCGACGTCGTCGAGCGCGCCGACCAGGTGCTCCCGCCGCTGGAGCCCGACCTCGCGCCGCTGCTCGCGGCCGAGCTCCGCGACCACGGCGTCGGGCTCCACCTCGGGAGCTCCGCGAGCGCCGTCGTGCCGCAGCCCGAGGGCGCGGACCACGCCGTCGCGCTCGAGCTCACGGACGGTACCGCCCTCGACGCCGACGTGGTGCTCGTGAGCGTCGGGGTGCGGCCCGCGAGCGATCTCGCGGCGGCTGCCGGGCTCGCGCTCGGCGAGCGCGGAGCGATCCGCGTCGACGCCGACCAGCGCACGTCCGACCCGCACGTGTGGGCCGTCGGCGACGCCGTCGAGGTCGTGCACGCGGTCACCGGCGCGACGGGCCCCGTCCCGCTCGCCGGCCCCGCCAACCGCCAGGGCCGGCGCGCCGCGGACTCGATGCTGGGCCACCGGACGACACCGCAGGCGCCCGTGCTGGGCACCGCGATCGTGCGCGTGTTCGGCCTCACCGCCGCCGTGACCGGGCCGAGCCACGCGACCCTGGCGGCGGCCGACGTCGTGCACGAGCAGGTGCGCGTCCATGCGGCCCACCACGCGGGCTGGTTCCCCGGCGCCGAGCCGGTCCACGTGACGGCGAGCTTCGCGCCCGACGGCCGCCTGCTCGGCGCGCAGGCCGTGGGCCGCGCGGGGGTGGACAAGCGCATCGACGTGCTCGCGACCGCGCTGCGCGCCGGGCTCACGGCCGACGACCTCGCCGAGCTCGAGCTCGCGTACGCCCCGCCCTACGGCGCCGCCAAGGACGTCGTCAACATGCTGGGGTTCGTCGCGCAGAACGTGCTCGACGGCACCATGCCGCAGTGGCACGCGGCCGACCTCGACGAGGTCGTCGCGACGTCGCTCGTGCTCGACGTCAGGTCGCGCGCCGAGCACGCCGGCGGCCACCTCGACGGCGCCCTCAACGTGCCGCACACCGAGCTGCGCGAGCGGCTCGACGAGGTGCGTGCCGCCGCGGCGGGGCGCCCCGTCGCCGTGCACTGCGCGAGCGGCGTGCGGTCGTACCTCGCCACCCGTGTCCTGCTCGCCGCCGGGCTCGACGCGCGCAACCTCTCCGGCGGCTGGCTCACCCTGACCACCACGCCGCGCGCCGCGCGCACCCTCGAAGGAGTCCCCGCATGATCGACCGTCTCCGCCGCCTGTTCTCCCGCGCGTCCGACGACGGCGGCGTGCGCCCGACCGTCGACGCCGCCACCGCGGTGCAGCTCGTCCGCGACGGCGCGACGCTCCTCGACGTGCGCGAGCGCGACGAGTGGCGCGCCGGGCACGCGCCCCAGGCCGTGCACGTGCCGCTCGCCGACGTCCCGTCGGCCGCGCCGCGGCGCCTGCAGGACGGCGCGACCGTCGTCGTCGTGTGCGCGTCGGGGATGCGCTCGCGCACCGCGGCGCGCCAGCTCCGCTCGCTCGGCTACGCCGCGACGAGCCTGTCCGGCGGGCTCGGCGCGTGGCAGGCCGCGGGCGGAGCCGTGCGACGCTGATCCTGCGCCACCACGCACGGGCCGCCCGCGGCCCCGCCGAGCCCCGACCCCCGATCGACCCCCACACCCGAGGAGACCCACCATGTGCAGTCCCGCCCTGTGCCGCACCTGCGGCAAGACCACCTGGACCGGCTGCGGCATGCACGCCGACGAGGTCATGGCCGAGGTGCCGCCCGAGCAGCGCTGCACCTGCGCCTGACCAGGCACGCCACGACGAGAACCGACAAGAACACCGACGAACGCAGGAGGACGACCGTGGAGCTCGACCCCACCGACATGGGCAAGGTCGCCAACCGGCTCAAGCGCGCCCAGGGCCAGCTCGCGGCCGTCGTGCGCATGCTCGACGAAGGGCGGGACTGCGAGGACGTCGTCACGCAGCTCTCCGCCGTCTCGCGCGCCCTGGACCGGGCCGGGTTCGCGATCATCGCGTCCGGCATGCGCCAGTGCCTCACCGAGCCGACCGAGGACGGCGAGGACCCGACGCTCGACGTGGCGAAGCTCGAGAAGCTCTTCCTCTCGCTCGCCTGAGCGCGACGGCCGGAACGCACGCGGCCCGCACCTCGCCTCACCCCTCGGGGGTGGGCGCGGTGCGGGCCGCGGCGTGTCAGCGTCCCGCGGGAGCGCCCACGCCCTCCGGGTCCTCCGCCTCGGCGTCGAGCGGCGCCGCGAACTGGCTCTCGTACAGCCGGGCGTAGGCGCCGCCGGCCGCGAGCAGCTCGTCGTGCGACCCCTGCTCGACGATCGAGCCGTGCTCCATGACGAGGATCGTGTCCGCGTCGCGGATCGTCGACAGGCGGTGCGCGATGACGAACGACGTGCGGCCCTCGCGCAGCGCGTTCATCGCCTGCTGCACGAGCACCTCCGTGCGCGTGTCGACGGAGCTCGTCGCCTCGTCGAGCACGAGGATCGCCGGGTCGGCGAGGAAGGCGCGCGCGATGGTGAGGAGCTGCTTCTCCCCCGCGCTCACGCTCGAGCCCTCGTCGTCGATCACCGTGGCGTACCCGTCGGGCAGCGTGCGCACGAACGGGTCGACGTGCGTCGCACGCGTCGCGGCGAGGAACGCCTCGTCGTCCACGGTGCGGCCGTCGCGGACGCCGTAGCGCAGGTTCTCCTCGATCGTGCCCTTGAAGAGCCACGTGTCCTGCAGGACCATCCCGATGTCGGAGCGCAGGTCGTCGCGCGTCATGTCCCGCGTGTCCACGCCGTCGAGCGTGATCCGGCCACCGTCCACGTCGTAGAACCGCATGAGCAGGTTGACGAGCGTCGTCTTGCCCGCGCCCGTCGGCCCGACGATCGCGATCGTCTGGCCCGGCTCCACCACGAGGTCGAGGTGCTCGATGAGCGGGACGTCCGGGTCGTAGGAGAACGAGACGTCCTCGAACGCGACGCGGCCGCGCACCGGGTCGACCGTCTTCGCGGGCGACGGGTCCGGCGTCTGCTCGTGGGCGTCGAGCAGGTCGTACACGCGCTCCGCCGACGCGACGCCCGACTGGAGCAGGTTCATCATCGACGCGATCTGGGTGATGGGCTGCGTGAACTGCCGCGAGTACTGGATGAACGCCTGCACGTCACCGAGGGTCATCGTGCCCGACGCGACCCGCAGGCCGCCCACGACCGCGACGATCACGTAGTTGAGGTTCGCGAGGAAGCCCATCGCGGGCTGGATGGTGCCCGAGATGAACTGCGCGCGGAAGCTCGCGTCGTAGAGCGCCGCGTTCTCGCGCTCGAAGTCGTCGATCGCGGCCTGCTGGTGGCCGTACACCTTGACGAGCGTGTGGCCGGTGTACATCTCCTCGATGTGCGCGTTGAGGCGGCCCGTCGCGGCCCACTGCCGGATGAACTGCGGCTGGGACCGCTTCGCGATCTGCGCCGTGACCAGGACGGACAGCGGCACGGTGACGAGCGCGACGACCGCGAGCAGCGGCGAGATCCAGAACATCACGCCGAGCACGCCGACCACCGTGAGCACGGACGTCACGAGCTGGGACAGCGTCTGCGTGAGCGTCTGGGAGATGTTGTCGATGTCGTTCGTCACGCGCGAGAGGATCTCGCCGCGCGCGTTGCGGTCGAAGTACGACAGCGGCAGGCGCGCCAGCTTGGCCTGCACCTCGCCCCGCAGCCGGTAGACCGTTCGCTGCACGACGATCGCCGTGATGCGCCCCTGGAGCCAGCCGAAGAGGAACGAGCCGACGTACACGGCGAGCACCCACGCGAGCACGGTCGCGAGCGCGGTGAAGTCGATGCCCTCGCCGGGGACGAGGCCGGGGACGCCCGAGACGAGGTCCGCGATCTGGTCCTGCCCCTGGGCGCGCAGCGCGTCGACGGCCTGGGCCTGCGTCACGCCGGCCGGAAGCTGCGAGCCGACGACGCCCGCGAAGATGATGTTCGTCGCGTTGCCGAGGAGCTTCGGCCCGGCGACCGCGAGCGCCACGGACACCACGCCGAGGATCACGACGGCGACGATCGGCACGCGCTCGGGGCGCAGCGAGGCCACGAACCGGCGCAGGGAGCCCTTGAAGTCGAGCGCCTTCTCCCCGGGGACGCCCATGCCGCCCATGGGGCCGTGCCCGCCGCCACCGCGGGGTCGGCCCGCGAGCCGGGTCCCGGCGACGTCGCGCCCGCCGGCCGCCGCGGGTGCGCCGGTCTCGGGAGCGCCTGTGCCCGACGTCGCGGGCGTGCGCGAGGCGTCCTGCTCGCCGCTCATGCTGCCTCCTCGATCGAGAGCTGGGAGTAGACGATCTCCTGGTACGTCTCGTTGGACTCGAGGAGCTCGGCGTGCGTGCCGCGACCGACGATGCGGCCGTGGTCGAGCACGAGGATCTGGTCGGCGCCCCGGATCGTCGCGACGCGCTGCGCCACGACGATCACGGTCGAGCGCCGCGTGCGGGGCGCGAGCGCCGCGCGCAGGCGGGCGTCCGTCGCGTAGTCGAGCGCGGAGAACGAGTCGTCGAACAGGTAGACCGCCGGGTCGCGCACGATCGCGCGGGCGATCGCGAGCCGCTGGCGCTGACCGCCCGAGAAGTTCGTGCCGCCCTGCGCGACCGGTGCGTCGAGGCCGCCGTCGAGCGCCTCGACGAAGTCGCGCGCCTGCGCCACCTCGAGGGCCTCCCACATCTGCTCCTCGGTGGCGTCGGGCCGGCCGTAGCGGAGGTTGTCGGCGACCGTCCCGGAGAACAGGTAGGCCTTCTGCGGCACGAGGCCGAGGAGGGAGCCGAGGTCCGCGCCGGTGAGGTCGCGCACGTCGGTCCCGTCGATCCGCACGGAGCCGCCCGTCACGTCGAACAGCCGCGGGACGAGGTTGAGGAGCGTCGTCTTGCCGGAGCCGGTCGAGCCGATGATCGCCGTCGTCCGCCCGGGCTCCGCGACGAACGACACGTCGTGGAGCACGGGCTCCTCGGCCCCCGGGTAGCGGAACTCGACGCCGTCGAGCTCGACGCGGCCCGTCCGCGTGGTGAGGGCGACGGGCCGCTCGGGCTCGACGACCGTCGCGCGGGTCTGCATGACGTCGGTGATGCGCTCCGCGGAGACGGCCGCGCGCGGCACCATCATGAACATCATCGTCGACATCATCACGGCCATGAGGATGTACATGAGGTACGACAGGAACGCGGTGAGCGCACCGACCTCCATGTCGCCGGCGTCGATCTGACGCCCGCCGAACCACAGCACCGCGATGCTCGACGCGTTCATGACGAGCATGACGGTCGGGAACATGAGCGCCATGAGCTTGCCCGCCTTGAGCGAGACGTCGAACAGGGCGTCGTTCGCGACGTCGAACCGCTCGGCCTCGCGGCGCTCGCGCACGAACGCGCGGATCACGCGGATGCCCGTGATCTGCTCGCGCAGCACGGCGTTGATGCCGTCGATCTTCTTCTGCATCTGCCGGAAGTAGGGCACCATCCGCCAGATGATGAGCCCGACGCTCACCCCGAGGACCGGCACGATGACGAGCAGCAGGCCGGAGAGCTCGACGTTCTCCTGCAGCGCCATGACGACGCCGCCGACCAGCATGATCGGCGCCATGACCATGATGGTCAGCGAGAGCAGCACGAGCATCTGCACCTGCTGCACGTCGTTCGTCGTGCGGGTGATGAGGGACGGCGCTCCGAACTGGCCCATCTCCTGGGCCGAGAAGCGCTGCACGTTGGTGAACAGCCCGGCGCGCACGTCGCGGCCGAACGACATGGCGACGCGCGCGCCGAAGTAGACGGCCGCGACCGCGCACACGACCTGGCCCAGGCTCACGAGGAGCATGAGGCCCCCGGTGCGCATGATGTAGGCGGTGTCGCCCTGCGTGACGCCCTGGTCGATGATGTCGGCGTTGAGGCTCGGCAGGTAGAGCGACGCGAGCGTCGCGAGGAGCTGGAGCACGAGGAGGACGACGATCGGCGTCCGGTAGGGACGCAGTCGCGTCCGCAAGAGGCTGACGAGCATGGGCTTCCTGTCCGGGAGGGGGCTGCGGGACGAGGGCGCGAGCCGCGGGTCGCGGGTGCGCGGGGCGGGCGGCACCGGGCGAGGGCGCGCGCGCGTCGTGGACGGGCCGCCGGTCAGGGCGACGGGTCGGTCGTGACGTCCGCCCCGATGCCGCCGAGGATGAGGTCGGCGAGCTGCACGGCGTCGAGCCTGTCACCGCCCGAGAGGTGCGGCAAGGCGTTTCCGAAGACGAGCGAGAACAGCGCCCGCGCGGCCAGCGCCGGGTCCACGCGCAGCTGCGCCCGGTGCGCCGCGAGCTTGCTCTCGATCGCCGCGACGATCTCGCGCGCCGAGCGCTCCCGGGCGTCGAACCCGGCCCGACGGGCGTCCCGGCCGTCCCCGGCCCGCATCCGGCGCACGGCCTCGGCGCGGTCGGCCGTCGCGCGGTGCGGGTCGAGCACCTGGTGCGCGGCGGCGAAGATGCGCATGCCGACGCGCTGCGCCTCGAGCAGGAACTCGACGATGCTCACGACGAGCGGGCGCAGCCCGTCGCCGTCCGGGAGCGTGCCGATCGCGGCGACGGCGGGCGCCGGGTCGAGCGAGCGCACGACCGCCGCGTGCAGGATCTCGTCCTTGTCCGCGAACGCGCGGAACAGCGTGCCCTCCGCGACGCCCGCGGCGTCGGCGATCTGGCGCGTCGTCACGGCGGCGCCGTGCTGGACGAGCAGCGGGATCGTCGCGGCGGCGATCGCGTCGCGGCGCTCCTCGCGCGAGAGCGGCCGTGCGCGGGTGCGCTCCGGGGTGGACGCCTCGGACCGCGCGCCCGAGGGCGCGTCGAGAGGAGCGTCGGGCGGGGCGTCGGAGGGAACGGAGACGGGGACCACGCCTCGACGGTAACTGAGTGAGCACTCACTCTCAAGGTCGTCCGCTCCCGGCGAACCTCCCGCGGGCGGCACGACGACGCCCCCGCACCCGGGTGGGTGCAGGGGCGTCGTCGTGCGTGGCCGGGACCACCGCGGCCGCTCGGGCTGCGCGGTGGCGCCCCGTCAGTGCCGCGGCGAGAAGGACGGCGGCCCGCCGGCGGGCGGCTCGTCGCGCGGGGGCTCGTCCGTGGTCGGCGCGTCCTCGACGATCGGCTGCGGAGGCGGCGGCGCGTACTGCGACGGCCCGCCCAGCGGACGCGGCGTGGCGGTCCCGGGCTCCGGCGCGGCCGCGTGGTGCTCGCCGGGGCCGCCCGGGTGCTGGCCCCGCTCGGTCTGCGGGTCGAACGGCAGGCCCGACCGCGTGCCGGAGCTCGTCGCGTCCGCGGTCGCGGCCTCCGCCTGACGCCGCGCCTCGGCCAGGGCCTCGGCGGGGTCGGTCAGCGACGGGACGCCGAACTTCACGCGGTCGCGGTCGCGCTCGCGACGCGCCTCGGCGCTCGCCTCGGCCGCCTCCGCGTCCTCGGCGGGGCCCCCGCTCGGCACTCCCCCGCCGTCGATCCCCGGCACGCCGCCGAACCCCTTGGCGATCGAGCCGAGCGCCGCGGTGAACTCCGTCGGCACGACCCACAGCTTGCTCGCCGTGCCGTTCGCGATCTGCGGGAGCATCTGGAGGTACTGGTAGGCGAGCAGCTTCGGGTCCGCGTCGCCCTCGTGGATGGCGTCGAAGACCTGGAGGATCGCGCGCGCCTCGCCCTCGGCCCGGAGGATCTGGGACTGCGCGTCACCCTCGGCCCGGAGGATCGCCGCCTGCTTCTCACCCTCGGCCGTGAGGATCTGCGACTGCTTGACACCCTCCGCGGTGAGGATCGCGGCGCGGCGGTCACGCTCGGCGCGCATCTGCTGCTCCATGGAGCCCTGCACGCTGGGCGGCGGGTCGATCGACTTGAGCTCGACGCGGTTCACGCGGATGCCCCAGCGGCCGGTCGCCTCGTCGAGCACGCCGCGGAGCTGGCCGTTGATCTGGTCGCGGCTCGTGAGCGTCTGCTCAAGGTCCATCGAGCCGATGACGTTGCGCAGGGTCGTGACGGTGAGCTGCTCGATCGCGGTGATGTAGTTCGCGATCTCGTAGACCGCGGACTTCGGCTCGGTGACCTGGAAGTAGATCACCGTGTCGATGCTCACCACGAGGTTGTCGGACGTGATGACCGGCTGCGGCGGGAACGACACGACCTGCTCGCGCAGGTCCACCGAGGCGCGGACGCGGTCGATGAACGGCACCAGCAGGTGCAGGCCCGGCTCGAGCGTGCGCGAGTACCGGCCCAGGCGCTCGACGATGATCGCGACCGCCTGCGGCACGATGCGCACCGCCTTGACGAGCGCGACGATCACGAAGATCAGGATCAGCGCGAGGACGACGTACGCGAGGATCGTTCCGGGACTGGGGTCGTTCATCGACTGCCTCCTGGTCGTCGGTCGCGCGACCGGTCGCCCGGCGGCGCGGTGCGGGTGTGCCGGCTGGTCACGACCCGGTGGGGTGCTGGGCGGGCAACGGCGCGACGACGGCCGTCGCGCCGTCGATCCGGACGACGCGCACCTCCGTGCCCACGGGGATCTGCGGCGCGTCGGGCTCGGTCCGCGCGGTCCAGACCTCGCCGACGAGCTTCACGCGGCCACCGAACTCGCTCACGCGGTCCACGGCGAGCGCCGTGCGGCCGACGTGCGCCGCGACGTTCGTCTCCGTGAGCGGGACGCGCGAGCGCAGGTGCCGCAGGAGCCACGGGCGCAGCGTGAGGAGCAGGATGACGCTCACGACCGCGAACGCGACGATCTGGAGCCAGAGCGGCCCGCCGGCGGCGTTGACGCCGGCCGCGGCGAGCGATCCCCCGGCGAGCATGATGAGCACGAGGTCGAGCGAGATGATCTCCACGAGACCGAGGAGCAGTGCCGCTCCGACCCACCACAGCCAGTCCATCTCGACCCCCGTTCCCACGTGCGCGCTTTACGTGTACTTTACCGTTCTTCCGCCCGCCGTGCACGCCCCCGGCGCACGTCGCGTGGAGGTCACGCCCGCGCGGCGCGCGCCATCCACCGGCCGCCGCCGTGCGCGACGAGCAGCGGCACGCCGAACGCGTCGCTGAGGTTCTCCGCGGTGAGCACCTCGCGGATCGGGCCGGCGGTGTGCACGACGCCGTCCTTGAGCAGCAGGACGTGCGTGAAGCCCGGCGGGATCTCCTCGACGTGGTGCGTGACGAGCACGAGGACCGGCGACGCCGGGTCCCCCGCGAGCTCGGCGAGCGCGCCCACGAGCTCCTCGCGGCCCCCGAGGTCGAGGCCCGCGGCGGGCTCGTCGAGCAGCAGGAGCTCCGGGTCCGTCATGAGGGCGCGCGCGATCTGCGTGCGCTTGCGCTCCCCCTCGGACAGCGTGCCGAAGGTGCGGTCCGCGAGGTGGTCGACGCCGAACGCGGCGAGCAGGTCGTCCGCGCGCTGCGCGTCGAACTCCTCGTACTCCTCGCGCCACCGGCCCGTGACGCCGTAGGCGGCGGTGAGCACGACGTCGCGCACGGTCTCGTCGCCGGGGATGCGGTCGGCCAGGGCCGCGGACGCGAGCCCGACGCGCGGGCGCAGCTCGAACACGTCGACGCGGCCGAGCCGCTCGCCGAGGACGTCGGCCGTGCCGGCCGTGGGGTGCATGCGCGCGGACGCGATCTGCAGGAGCGTCGTCTTGCCGGCGCCGTTGCGGCCCAGCACGACCCACCGCTCGCCCTCGTTCACCTGCCAGTCCACCGCGTCGAGGATGGTCTTGGGGTGGCGTCGGACGGTGACGCCCTTCAGGTCGAGAACCGCGCTCATGGTCACCGACCCTATAGGTTGGCCGTCGTGGTCTCACACTCGTCCGGGGGTCCGCACGACGCCCCGCAGCCCGCCCCGGGCCCCGGCTCCGCGTCGAGCGCGGGCGCCCTGCCCCGCAGCGCCCTGCTCGCGCTCTGGCTGCGCGCCGCGCGCCTCGGCGACGACGACGGGACGGCCCGCCTCGTGCGCGCCGTGGAGCGCGACGACGAGCCGCACGTGGTGTCGGGGGCGCTCGGCGACGTCCGGCTGGCGGACCTCGCGGGCGCGTGGGCCGGCGACGCGCGCGAGGTCGTCGCGCTCGCGCCGGTCCCCGGCGACGTGTCGGGCGTCCCGCCCGAGGTCTCCGCGCGCGCGACGGACGCGGGCGAGTGCGTCGTGGTCACGACGTCGTCCGGGTCGTGGGCGCTCGTGCCCGAGGTCACGGAGTTCGGCAGCGACCTGGAGCCGGGCCACCTCGTCACGTGGCACGTCACGCAGGTCGGGCCGTGGAGCGCCCGCGTGCTCGGCGCCGTCGGGTCTCTCCCCGAGGCGGAGCGCGACCTGCGCACCGCGCTGCTCCTGGCGACGCGCGCCCTCGACGAGCTCGACGTCGCCCGCTGGCGCGACGACGCCGCGGGCGCCATCGCCGACCTGCGCGCGGGCGGCGCCCCGACCTGGCAGCTCCCGCCCGGCGTCCCGCCGCGCGCCGTCCAGGTCCTCGTGCAGGCCGTGCGCCTGCGCGCGATCGTCGACCTCGCGACCGCCGACGACGGCGGGGCCGTCAACCTCTGGCAGGCCGACCAGCGCTCGACGGCGCTGCGCGAGGTCGACCGCGCGTCCCGCCACGCCGTGGGCGCCGCCACGTTCTGGGCCGCCACCGCCTGACCCGGACCGCGGACCGCCACCGCCCGGCCCGGTCCGCGCGGCGTCGGCCGTCAGGCGTGCGACGTCACGTACGCGTCGAGGTGGGCGAGCGAGGAGGCCATCCCGGCGGCGTGGTCCGCCGGGGAGATGCCCGGCGGCACGCCGGTCGCGCGGACCGTGACGCGCGCGCCGTCCCCGACCGGCTCGACGGTCCACGTCATCGTCATGGTCCCGGCGAACGCCGGGTCGTCCGCGGCGAAGACGACCTGCTGCACGACGCTCCGGCCCGGGACGAGGTCGACGACAGCGACGTCGACGACGTCGGTCCCCTCGCCCGTCTTCCCGGGGTCGGCCTGCGGGTCGTCGTAGGCGAGGACCATGCGGTAGCCGCCACCGGGGCGCAGGTCGAAGCGCTCGAAGCTCCCCGTCATGCCGTCGGGCGGGAGCCAGGCCGCGAGCGCGTCCTGGTCGACGAGCGCGCGGTACACGGCGCGGGGCGCGGCGGCGACGAGGCGCGACGCCTCGTCGACCCGGCCGCTCCCCGGGGTGCTCACGACAGCCCCAGCACCGTCCGGTAGACCTCGAGCGTGCGCTCGCCGATCGCGTCCCACGCGAAGTGGTCCTCGACGCGCTGCCGGGCCGCGCGGCCCATCGCGGCGGCCCGCTCGGGGTCGCTCACGACCTGCGTGAGGGCGGCGGCGAGGTCGGCGACGAAGCGGTCGGGGTCGAGCGGCGTGCCCGTGCCGTCGTCCGCCTGGTCGATCGGCACGAGGAGGCCGGTGACGCCGTCGTCCACGACCTCGGGGATGCCGCCCGTGGCGGTCCCGACGACGGGCAGCCCGACGGCCATCGCCTCGAGGTTGACGATGCCGAGCGGCTCGTACACCGACGGGCAGACGAAGACGGTCGACGCGGCGAGCACCGCGACGAGCTCGGCGCGCGGCAGCATCTGCTCGATCCAGACGACCCCGCTGCGCTCGGCCTGCAGCTCGGCGACGGCGCCGCTCACCTCCGCGGCGATCTCCGGGGTGTCCGGGGCGCCCGCGCACAGGACGAGCTGGACGTCGTCGGGCAGCGAGCGCGCGGCCCGCAGGAGGTACGGCAGCCCCTTCTGGCGCGTGATCCGCCCGACGAACACCACGGCGGGCCGCCCGGGGTCGATCCCCAGGTCGCGCACGACGCGGTCGGCGACGTCCTGCTGCACGCCCGGCTCGGGGCGGCGCCAGCCGTCGAGGTCGATCCCGTTGTGCACGACGTGCACCTTCGCCGGGTCGACCTGCGGGTAGACGCGCAGGATGTCGTCGCGCATCCCGCCGGAGACCGCGACGATCCCTGCCGCGCCCTCGTACGCGGTGCGCTCCGCCCACGACGATAGCGCGTACCCGCCGCCGAGCTGCTCCGCCTTCCACGGCCGCAGGGGCTCGAGCGAGTGCGCGGACAGCACGTGCGGGACGCCGTGCAGCAGCCCTGCGAGGTGGCCCCCGAGGTTCGCGTACCAGGTGTGCGAGTGCACGAGGTCGGCGCCCGCGACGTCGTCGGCCATCTGCAGGTCGACGCCGAACGTGCCGAGCGCGGCGTTCGCCCCGGACAGGACGCCGGGCACGGAGTAGCCGGTCACGCCGTCGTCGCCGCGCGGGCCGTCGAAGCAGCGCACGCGCACGTCGACGTGGCGCCGCAGCACCGCGGACAGCTCGGCGACATGCACGCCGGCCCCGCCGTAGACGTGCGGCGGGTACTCACGGGTCAGGAGGTCGACTCTCACGCGCCACACCGTAGCCGAGTCGCCCGCCGCCGACCCCCCGGTGGGCGGGGCCGACGCGAACCGCGCCCAGGATGCGGGTCCTGCTGCGTGGTCCCGCCCCGAGGGGCTACCGTCTGGGCATGGCCGCCGCACCCCGAGTCCTCGCCATCGTCCTCGCCGGGGGCGAGGGCAAGCGCCTCATGCCGCTCACCGCCTCGCGGGCCAAGCCCGCGGTGCCGTTCGGGGGCATCTACCGCCTCGTGGACTTCGCGCTGTCCAACCTCGTGAACTCGCACTACCTGCACATCATCGTGCTCACGCAGTACAAGTCGCACAGCCTCGACCGGCACATCACGAAGACGTGGCGCATGTCGTCGCTGCTCGGCAACTACGTCGCGCCGGTGCCCGCGCAGCAGCGCGTCGGCAAGCACTGGTATCTCGGCAGCGCGGACGCGATCTACCAGTGCCTCAACATCATCGATGACGAGCGTCCGGACATCGTCGTGGTCGTGGGCGCGGACCACGTGTACCGCATGGACTTCTCCCAGATGGTCGACGCGCACGTCGAGTCGGGCGCGCAGCTCACCGTCGCGGGCATCCGCCAGCCGATCTCGATGGCGGACCAGTTCGGCGTCATCGAGACCGACCCGAAGGACCCGACGAAGATCGCCGCGTTCCGCGAGAAGCCGTCGGACCCGGTGGGCCTCGCCGACTCCCCGGACGAGGTGCTCGCCTCGATGGGCAACTACGTCATCGACACCGACGCGCTGATCGAGGCCGTCACGTCCGACGCCGCGAACGCGGACTCCCGCCACGACATGGGCGGCGACATCGTGCCCGCCTTCGTCGAGAAGGGCACCGCGGCGGTCTACGACTTCATCCGCAACGACGTGCCGGGCTCGACCGACCGCGACCGCGACTACTGGCGCGACGTGGGGACGATCGACTCGTACTACGACGCGAACAAGGACCTCATCGCCGTCACGCCGGTCTTCAACCTCTACAACGAGGAGTGGCCGCTGCACACCGGCTACACCGGTCTGCCGCCCGCGAAGTTCGTGCACGCGGGCCGCGGCCGCCTGGGCCACGCCGCGGACTCGATCGTCTCCCCCGGCGTGATCATCTCGGGCGCGACGGCGGTCGGCTCCGTCCTGTCGCCCGGCACCTACCTGCACTCGTGGTCGTCCGTCTCGGACTCCGTGCTCATGGACGGCGTGCAGGTGCACCGCCACGCGCAGGTGCACCGCGCGATCATCGACAAGAACGTCGTCGTCGGGGAGCAGGCCCGCATCGGCCTCGACCCGGAGCAGGACCGCGCGCGCGGCTTCACGGTCACCGAGTCCGGGATCACGGTCGTCCCCAAGGGGACGGTCGTCGAGTGACGCCTTCCCCGACCGGCGTCGTGCACGTGCCCGACGCCGCGCCGAGCCCTGCCCCGCCCGCGACCGCCAGCCCGAGGAGCCCTCGCGTGACCCCCGACCCGCCGAGCGCCCCCGTGCGGCTCCTCGTCATGGACGTCGACTCGACGCTCATCGAGCAGGAGGTCATCGAGCTCCTCGCGGACCACGCCGGCACGCGCGGGGAGGTCGCCGCGGTGACCGAGCGCGCGATGCGCGGCGAGATCGACTTCGGCGCCTCGCTGCGCGAGCGCGTCGCAACCCTCGCGGGAGTGCCCGTCGAGGCGTTCGACGACGTCCGCGCGCGCGCGACCTTCACCCCCGGCGTCCGTGAGCTCGTCGCCGAGGCACGGCGCCGCGGCTGGGAGGTCGCGCTCGTCTCGGGCGGCTTCGAGGAGGTCGTCGCCGGGCTCGCGGCCGAGCTCGGCATCACGCGCTTCCGCGCGAACCGGCTCGAGGTCTCCGGCGGGCGGCTCACGGGTCGCACGACCGGGCCGGTGGTCGACCGCGCGGCGAAGGCGGCCGCGCTGCGCGAGTTCGCCGCCGAGCTCGGCCTGCCGATGAGCGCGACGATCGCCGTGGGCGACGGCGCGAACGACCTCGACATGATCGGCGCCGCGGGCGTCGGCATCGCCTTCGCGGCCAAGCCCGTCGTGCGCGAGCAGGCGCCCTACGGCGTCGACGGACCGCGTCTCGACGCGGTGCTCGCGGTCGTCGACCAGGTCGACGCCGCGCGCTGACGCCGGACGCACAAGAGCCCTGGCACCGTGGGGTGCCAGGGCTCCGTCGTGCGGGCGCGCCGGGACCGGGTCAGGACGGTCGGCCCACGTAGGTCAGGAGGGCAGCCTGCGGCTCCCACGCGTCCCACGACGCCCCGGACTCCAGCACCGAGTACGTCGCGGTCGGCACGCCGACGCGCACCTGGGCGAGCGCGCCGCCGTCGGACGCCGGGTCCGCCAGGTACGACGCGGTGGCCGCCATCGTGGGCTCGTGCCCGACGACGAGCAGCGTGCGGACCCGCGGGTCCGTGGTCCGCAGGAGGTCCAGCACGTCGGCGACGTCGGCCGCGTAGAGGCCGTCGCTCACGAGCACGTCGGGCTCGACGTCGCCCAGGTGCGCCGACAGGAGCTCCCACGTCTGACGCGTGCGCAGCGCCGAGGAGCACAGCACGCGCTCGGGGACGAGCCCCGTCTCGCGCAGCGCCGCACCGACGCGCACCGCCTGCCGGCGGCCGTTCAGCGCGAGGGGGCGCAGCACGTCGTCGACGCTCCCGCCACCGGGCTCCGCCTTCGCGTGGCGCAGCAGGACGAGGCGGCGCGTGCCGCCGTCGGGGGTCTGCGCGCCGTTGCGCTCCTCCGCGGTCACTGCCCCATGGCGTGCACGCCGCCGTCGACGTGCACGATCTCGCCGGTCGTCGCCGGGAACCAGTCGGACAGGAGCGCGACGACCGCGCGCGCGGCGGGCTCCGCCGTCGTCTGGTCCCAGCCGAGGGGCGCCCGGTTCGGCCAGGCGTCCTCCATCTGCGCGAAGCCCGGGATGGACTTCGCCGCCGTGGTGCGGATCGGGCCCGCGGAGACGAGGTTGGCCCGGATGCCGTCGGGGCCGAGGTCGCGCGCGAGGTAGCGGTTCGCGGACTCGAGGCCCGCCTTCGCGACGCCCATCCAGTCGTAGACCGGCCAGGCGAACTGCGCGTCGAACGTGAGGCCGACGACGGCGCCGCCGTCGGTCATGAGCGGCTTCGCCGCGACCGCGAGCGACTTGTAGGAGAACGTCGAGACCTGGAGCGCGGTCGCCACGTCCTCCCAGGTGCCGGAGAGGAAGTTGCCGCCCATGACGCTCTGCGGCGCGAAGCCGATGGAGTGCACGACGCCGTCGAGGCGGTCCGTGTGCTCGCGCACCGCGTCCGCGAGGCCGGCGAGGTCGTCGTCGTTCGTGACGTCGAGCTGCACGACGGGCGCCTCGACCGGCAGGCGCTTCGCGAAGGCCTGCGTGAGCTTCATCTGGCGGCCGAACGAGGAGAGCACGACCTCGGCACCCTCCTCCTGCGCGAGCCGCGCCGCGTGGAACGCGATCGAGGAGTCGGTGAGCACTCCCGTGACGAGGAGCTTCTTGCCGTCGAGCAGACCCATCGGTTTCCTTCCGTCGTGCGCCCGCTGTGGGCGCGCTGAGGCGAGCGTACTGAAAGAGAGGTGGGGCGGGCGCGTCGGTGACGGCGCCGCGGGACGAGCGCGCGAGGCGCCGCGGGGTGCGGTCAGTGGCCCATGCCGAGGCCGCCGTCGACGGGGATCACGGCCCCCGAGACGTACGCCGCGTCGTCGGACGCGAGGAACTGCACGACCCCGGCGACCTCGTCCGCCTGGGCGAACCGGCCCGCGGGGATGGCGGACTTGTACGCGGCCTGGCGCTCCTCGGGGAGCTCGGCGGTCATCGCGGTGTCGATGAACCCGGGCGCGACGACGTTCGCCGTGATGTTGCGCGACCCGAGCTCGCGCGTGATCGAGCGCGCCATGCCCACGAGCGCGGCCTTCGAGGCGGCGTAGTTGACCTGGCCCGCGCCGCCGTAGAGCCCGATCACGGACGACACGAGCACGATGCGCCCGCGGCGCAGCCGGATCATGCCCTTCGTCACCCGGCGCACGCAGCGGAACGTGCCGGTGAGGTTCACGTCGATCACGGACTCGAAGTCCTCGTCCGTCATCCGCAGCAGGAGCTGGTCGTGCGTGACGCCCGCGTTCGCGACGAGCACCTCGACCGGGCCGAGCACCTTCTCGATCTCGGAGAACGCGGCGTCGACGGCGGCGGTGTCGGTGATGTCCGCCACGGCGCCGAAGACGCCCGCGGGCAGGTCACCGCCGCGGTAGACGGTCGCGACGCGGTCGCCGTTCGCGACGAAGCGCTCGGCGATGGCACGGCCGATGCCCCGGTTCGCGCCGGTGACGACGACGGTGCGCGGGGCGGGGGCGGTGGCTTCGGACACGTGCGGCTCCTCGGGACGGTCGGGTGGGTCGGCGGCCGGGGACGGGTCCCGCACGGCCGGTGCCGGGTGGGCCCTGCCGGGCCCGGCGCGACGGCGCCGCACCGACCGTACCGTGCGCGGGCCCCGCGGTGCGCGGTGCGCCCAGGTCACACCGTTCCCCCACACTTTGTGGGGTCCCGACAAACGTAGACTGGACGGGTGACCACACGACGCGCCGCCCGGAGGTCGGCCGAGGCGGTCCCGAGCATCACCGCCGCCCCGGAACCGCTCGCCGCGGACCAGGCGCGCCGGGAGCGCAAGTACCTGATCCAGATGGGCATCCGGCTCGTGTGCATCTTCGGCGCCATCCTGGCGCAGGGCAGCTGGGTGACGTGGGTCCTCGCCGTCGGCGCGGTCGTGCTGCCGTACAGCGCGGTGCTCGTCGCCAACGCGGGCCGCGACCAGGCGCACTACGACACCTCCCCCATGGAGCACCGGGCGCTGCCCACGGCGGGTGCGCCCGGAAGCCACGGCATCGGGGGCGCCGAGCCCCGCGAGCCGCACGACGACGAGGAGGACCGCCGGTGACCGACGTCCTGGGCCTCGCCGACCCTGTCGGCGAGGACGAGCTGGTGTGCAGCGCCAAGGGCTGCCAGGAGGCCGCCGCGTGGGGCCTGCTGTGGAACAACCCCAAGATCCACACGCCCGAGCGGCGCAAGGTGTGGCTCGCGTGCGACGCGCACCGGGAGCACCTGGAGACGTTCCTCGGCGCCCGCTCGTTCTGGCGCTCGACGGTGCCGGTCGACGAGCTCGAGCGCCGGGCGGCCCCGTGACGCAGGCCGCACCACCGCAGGTCCCCGCGGGCCCGACGCCGCAGCGCGCCACCGCGGACGCCCACCAGCCGCGCACCCCGCGCCAGTGGGCGACGCTCGCGGTCGGGGTCCTCGTCCTCGTCGCCCTGTGCCTCGTCGCGGGCCGTTGGCAGTGGAACCGCTACGTCTCGCGCGACGCCGAGATCGAGCGCATCGAGGCGAACTACACGTCGGACCCGGTCCCGGTGGAGGACGTGCTGCCCGCCCCGGGTGCCGAGCTCGACGAGGCCGACCTCTGGCGGCCGGTGACCCTCGAGGGGCGCTACGAGACGGACGCCACCGTCCTGCTGCGCAACCGCCCGGTGGGCGGCAGCGCCGGCTTCCACGTGCTCGTCCCGTTCGTGACGAACCCCACGCCGTCCGCCCCGGACGGGCTCGTCGTCGTGGTGGACCGCGGGTTCGTGCCGCTGGGGACCGACGCCGTCACGCCCGGGGACGTGCCCCCGCCCCCCGCGGGCGACGTCGAGGCGACCGTGACGCTGCGCGGCGACGAGCCGCCGTCGGGCCGGGACGCGCCCGCGGGCCAGGTGCAGGCCATCGCGACGGACCAGGTCCTTGCCGCCGGCCCGGACGGCGGCGCCTGGGCCGAGGGCCGCACGGTCGGCGCCTACGGGCAGCTGCGCACCGAGGTGCCGCCCGCGGCGCAGACCCTGGAGGCGCTGCCGAAGCCGGACACCGACCCCGGCTCGCACCTGTCGTACGCGTTCCAGTGGGCGGTGTTCGCCCTCGGCGCGGTCGCCGGCTTCTGGCTCCTCGTGCGCCGCGACCGGCGCGACGCGCGCGGGGAGGAGACCACGCTCACCGCCGGCGACCTCCTCGCGGCCCAGGACCCGGACGCCGCGCGGGCCCGGCGGGAGCCTCGCTCACGCCGTCCGAGCGCCGAGGACGAGGAGGACGCCCTCATCGACGCGCAGCTCGACGCCCGGCAGGGTCCCGCCCCGCGGTAGCCCCGGTCCCGGCGACGAGCGGCCCGGTCAGGCCAGCGAGACGAGCTCCGCGTACTCGTCGCTCCACAGGTCCTCGTCGCCGTCGGGCAGCAGCAGGACGCGCTCGGGCTCGAGCGCCTCGACCGCGCCGTCGTCGTGCGTGACCATGACGACCGCGCCCTCGTACGTCTTGAGCGCCCCGAGGATCTCGGCGCGCGACGCGGGGTCGAGGTTGTTCGTCGGCTCGTCGAGGAGCAGCACGTTCGCCGCCGAGACGACGAGCGTCGCGAGCGCGAGACGCGTCTTCTCCCCGCCGGACAGCACGTTCGTCGGCTTGTCCGCGTCGTCGCCCGAGAAGAGGAACGACCCGAGCACCGAGCGCACCTGCGTGTCCGTGAGGTCGGGCGCCGCGTGACGCAGGTTCTCGACGACGGTCGCGTCCATGTCGAGCGTGTCGTGCTCCTGGGCGTAGTAGCCGATCTTCAGGCCGTGGCCCGGGTGCACCTCGCCCGTGTCCGGCTGCTCGACGCCGCCGAGGATGCGCAGGAGCGTCGTCTTGCCGGCACCGTTGAGGCCGAGCACGACGACGCGGCTGCCGCGGTCGATCGCGAGGTCGACGCCCGCGAAGACCTCCTGCGAGCCGTAGGCCTTGGACAGCCCGCTCGCGGTGAGCGGCGTGCGGCCGCACGGCGCAGGCTTCGGGAAGCGCAGCTTCGCGACCTTGTCGCTCTGGCGCTCGCCCTCGATGCCCGCGAGCATCTTCTCGGCGCGGCGCATCATCTGCTGCGCGGCCACGGCCTTGGTGGCCTTCGCGCGCATCTTCTCGCCCTGCGCGAGGAGCGCGCCCGCCTTCTTCTCGGCGTTCTGCCGCTCGCGACGACGACGGCGCTCGTCGGACTCGCGCTGCGCGAGGTAGGCGTCCCAGCCGAGGTTGTACTGGTCGAGCTCGCCGCGGTTGGCGTCCAGGTGGAACACCTTGTTCACGGTCGCGCGCAGCAGCTCGACGTCGTGCGAGATCACGACGAAGCCGCCGCTGTACGACTTGAGGTAGTCGCGCAGCCAGACGATCGAGTCGGCGTCGAGGTGGTTCGTCGGCTCGTCGAGGAGCAGCGTCTCGACGCCGGAGAAGAGGATGCGCGCGAGCTCGATGCGGCGGCGCTGGCCACCGGACAGCGTGCTCAGCGGCTGGCCGAGCACGCGGTCGTCGAGACCGAGGTTGCTCGTGATGCGGTGCGCCTCGCTCTCGGCCGCGTACCCGCCCGCCGCGAGGAACCGCGCCTCGAGCTTGGGGTAGCGCTCCATCGCGGCCTCGTGGGTCTCCGCGTCCGCGCTCGCCATCGCGCCCTCGGTCTCGCGCATCTGGCGCACGATCCTGTCGAGGTTGCGCGCCGAGAGGACCCGGTCGAGCGCGATGACCTCGAGGTCGCCCGTGCGCGGGTCCTGGGGCAGGTAGCCGATGTCGTTGCCGCGCGTGATCTTCCCCGCCGTGGGCTGGGTCTCGCCCGCGAGGGTCTTGGTCAGGGTCGTCTTGCCGGCGCCGTTGCGGCCGACGAGGCCGATCCGGTCGCCCGCGGCGATCTGGAACGTCGCCTCGTGCAGCAGGACGCGGGCGCCGACGCGCAGCTCGACGCCGTGGGCGGTGATCACGTGCAGGTCCTCTCCGAAGGGTGACCCCGGTGGATCCAGCCTGGTGGGGCGATCCGATCGACGGGGCCCGACGATTCTACGGGCCGCGCGCCCGCTCCCGCGCGGCCTTTCTCGCGGCGGCCCTCCGGACCGTCCCACGACCGTCCCACGCACAGGGAACAGAACGGGACAATCAGCCCATCGTGCTAGCCTCCGGACGTCCCGGACCGTCGAGGAGATGGCGGGGGACCCGAGCAAGGAGAGCACGTTGAGCAACGCCGAAGCAGCACTGAGCAAGGTCCTCGAGCTGGACGGGGCGATCGCGATCGCGGTCGTCGACTACAGCAGCGGCCTGGCCCTGGTCCAGAAGCAGGCCGCCCCGTTCGACCTCGAGCTCGCCGCTGCGGCGAACACCGAGGTCATCCGCGCGAAGCTCCGGGCGATCGAGCAGCTCGGGCTCGAGGACGGCATCGAGGACATCCTCATCACGCTCGGCCGCCAGTACCACCTCATCCGCCTGTCGCAGCGCGAGAGCCTGCGGGGCACCTTCTCCTACCTCGTGCTCGAGCGCGGACGGGCGAACCTCGCGCTCGCGCGCCGCGGCCTGGCCCAGCTCGACGAGTCGCTGTCGCTCTGACGCCCGTGGTCGCGGACGCCCTCGACCAGCGCGGGCGGGTCGCCCCCCGCAGCGTGGTGGACGTGCTGCGGGGCATCGACGACGCCCTCGACCACGAGGCGCACGTGCTCGCGCTCGGTCCCGGTGGCCGGGTCCTCGGCAGCGCCGGCCCCTCCCCCGGCCCGGTCGTCGAGGTGGCGCGGGCCGTCGCCGCGGCCCTCACCCAGGGCCCGGCCGTCCCGGGCAGCTCGGCGCGCTGCATCCTCAACACCGCCGAGGCGTGCGTCTTCGTCTACCTGCTGGGGCAGGACCTGTCGGTCATCCTCGTGGGCCCGACGGACTGGAACATCGCCCTCACGGGCCGCCGCGTCGAGCGGTTCCTCGTCGACTTCGTCGACACCTACCTGGCCGAGACCGTCACCGAGGCACCCGGCGACGACCCCGGCACGCTGCCGCGTCGCGAGCCGCCGGCGCCCGTCGTCGGGCCCGGCGAGCGGCACGAGCACCGCGGCGACCACGACCTGCTCGCGCGGGTGCTGCGCGCGCTGGTCCGTTTCTGAGGCCTGCGACCGCGCCCGGGGGTAGCGTTCCCCTGTGACATTCCAGGAGGGCGGATCGTTCGAGGGCGGACGCGTCCGCAAGGGTGGCGGCCGCGGGGGCGGCCCGATGATCGCGGGCGGCGGGATCGGCGCGGTGCTCGTCGCGCTGCTCATCGCGTTCGTCGGCAACCAGACGGGCGTCGACCTCAGCGCGCTGACCGGCGGCGACGGGTCGGACTCCGGCGCGTACGGCGACGGCCAGCAGGAGTACATCGACACGTGCACCGCCGAGCAGGCGAACACGACGCGCGAGTGCCGGCTCAACGGCACCGTCCAGTCGCTCGACGCCTACTGGACCGAGGCCCTCCCCGAGCAGGCAGGGGTCGAGTACGCGCTGCCGGAGGTCGTGAGCTTCACCGGGCAGGTCTCGACGGGGTGCGGCGCGGCGACGAGCGCCGTCGGGCCGTTCTACTGCCCACCCGACCAGACGGTGTACATCGACCTCGGCTTCTACGACGACCTGACGAACCGCTTCGGCGCGAACGACGGCGGTCTCGCGGAGATGTACGTCGTCGCGCACGAGTTCGGGCACCACATCGAGCAGCTGACCGGCGCCATGGACTCGGCGGACCGGCAGGGCACGGGCCCGGAGTCCGACTCCGTGCGCATCGAGCTCATGGCCGACTGCCTCGCCGGCATGTGGGCGGGCCACGCCGCGACCACCGTCGACCCGGACACGGGCGTGACGTTCCTCGCACCGATCACCGCGCAGGAGCTGAACGATGCGCTGTCCGCGGCGTCCGCCGTCGGCGACGACCGCATCCAGGAGGCCGCGACCGGCCAGGTGAACCCCGAGGGCTGGACCCACGGGTCGAGCGAGCAGCGCCAGCGCTGGTTCACGACCGGCTACGAGGGCGGCACCCTCCAGGACTGCGACGCGCTCTCCGCCTCGTCGCTGTGACCTCTCCCGCCGAGGTCGCTCAGAGCTCGATCGAGTACATGCGCGAGCCGGTGACCTTCTCGTAGCCGAGGCTCGCGTAGAGGCCGTGCGCGCCGGACGGGTTCTCCGTGTCGACGTCGAGCGCGGCGTACTGCATGCCGTCCGCCGCGAACGCGCGCATCGCGGCCGCGAGCGCCGCGACGGCGACGCGGCGCCCCCGGTACGCGCGCCGGACGCCGAGGAGCTCGGTGTACCCGAACGTGTACCCCCGCACGGGGAAGTCCTCGTCGTACCGGCCCGCCATCTCGTAGCCGACGACGAGCGGCTCGCCGGCGCGCAGCGCGGCGGCGGTCTCGGGGTCGGTGGCCGGGTCGGCGAGGAGCGCGTCGACGTCGGGCGCGTCGTCGACCACCAGGAACGACCACTGGGGCGCGAACTCGCTGCGCCCGTGCGTCCACGCCTCGGCGGTGCGGGGCTCGCTCCCCCAGTGGTCGCGGAAGGCGTCGTTGTGCGCGAGGCGCGTCGCCTCGTCGAGCTCGGCGGACCACGGGACGACGCGCAGGGAACCGTCGAGCGGGACGTCGGGCACGGGGGCCGCGAGGTCGCGGCGCAGGTCGGAGTAGAAGCGGCGGGCGACGAACCCGAACCGCGCGTAGAGCCGCGCCTTCTCGGGCGGGTCGGTGTCCTCCCCGAAGACGGCGAGCCGCGCGGGCAGCTCCTTGCCGCTCGCGGCGAGCACCTGCCGGGCGCGGGCCACCTGCCAGGCGAGCACCTCGCGTCCGATCCCGCGCCCCCGGTGCGTCGGGTGGACGCCGCCGCCGAGGAACGCCCGCACGGTGCGCTCGTCCCCCGGGTTGGTGTCGACCATCCCGTAGGCGCGCAGCGTCCCGTCGGTGTCGACACCGACGATCGAGTCGGCCGCGACGTCGCGCCACGGCGCGGTGAAGATCTCCTCGATCTCCGCGAGCGTCTCGCGGTACGGCTCGTCGTCCGCCGACGCGATGTCGTTGCGCAGCGTGAGCAGGGCCGGCGCGTCGGCAGGCGTGGCGGAGCGCCACGTGAGCCCGCCCGCGGTGACCGGCGGCAGGGTCGACGGCGCGGCGGCGCGCTCGGCGATCGGGGCGAGCGTCGGGGGCGCCGCCTCGGCGCGGTCGGTCGTCGAGGGAGAGGACATGGCGACCACGGTAGGGGGGCCCGCGCCGTCGGGCACGTGCTTTTCCCGTGACGACCGCGCGCGACGCGTCGGCCCGCTGAGACGGCTCCCCGTGCCGTGCCGCACGCGATCTACGCTGCGAGCATGCCGACCGTCGTTCCTCAGGACCTCGCCGACGCCCGCTCCCGGGCCCTCGCGGAGGCGCTGCGCACGCGCGTCGTCGTCGCGGACGGCGCGATGGGCACGATGATCCAGGAGCAGGACCCGACGCTCGAGGACTACCAGGGGCTCGAGGGCTGCAACGAGATCCTCAACGTCTCGCGACCCGACATCATCGCCGCGGTGCACGACGCGTACCTCGAGGTCGGGGTGGACGCGATCGAGACGAACACGTTCGGCGCCAACTGGTCCAACCTGTCGGACTACGACATCGACGACCGGATCCGCGAGCTCGCCGCGGCCGGGGCGCGGATCGCGCGCGAGCGCGCGGACGCCCACGCGACCGCCGACCACCCGCGCTGGGTGCTCGGCTCGATGGGTCCCGGGACCAAGCTGCCGAGCCTCGGGCACACGACGTACGCGCACCTGCGCGACACGTTCGCCGAGCAGGCCGCGGGCCTCCTGGAGGGCGGGGTCGACGCCATCCTCGTCGAGACGAGCCAGGACCTGCTCCAGGCGAAGGCCGCGGTGACCGGGTCGCGGAACGCGATGCGCGACGTCGGGCGCGAGGTGCCCGTGATCGTCCAGGTGACGGTCGAGACCACGGGCACGATGCTCATGGGCTCCGAGATCGGGGCCGCGCTGACCACGCTCCAGGCGCTCGGCGTCGACGCGATCGGTCTCAACTGCGCGACCGGCCCGGCCGAGATGAGCGAGCACCTGCGGCACCTGTCGCGGCACGCGGAGATCCCCGTGACGTGCATGCCCAACGCGGGGCTGCCCGTGCTCGGCCCGAACGGGGCGACGTACCCGCTGACGCCGGACGAGCTCGCGGCGGCGCACACCCAGTTCGTCACCGAGTTCGGCCTGGGCCTCGTGGGCGGCTGCTGCGGCACGACGCCCGAGCACCTGCGCCGCGTCGTCGAGGCGGTGCGCGCGCGGCCCGTCGTCGAGCGGCACCCGGAGCGGGAGAACGGCGTCGCGAGCCTGTACTCGCACACGGACCTGCACCAGGACGCGTCGTTCCTCGCGATCGGCGAGCGCACGAACGCCAACGGGTCGAAGGCGTTCCGCGAGGCGATGCTCGCGGAGAACTGGGACGAGTGCGTCGAGATCGCGCGGGCGCAGACGCGCGACGGCGCGCACCTGCTCGACGTGTGCATCGACTATGTGGGGCGCGACGGCGTCGCGGACGTGAAGCAGGTCGTCTCGCGCCTCGCGAGCGCGTCGACGCTCCCGCTCGTCATCGACTCGACGGAGCCCGAGGTCATCGCGGCGGGCCTCGAGCTCGTGGGCGGGCGCGCCGTCGTGAACTCGGTGAACTTCGAGGACGGCGACGGGCCGACGTCGCGGTTCGCGCGGATCATGCCGCACGTGGTCGAGCACGGGGCGGCGGTCGTCGCGCTGACGATCGACGAGGAGGGCCAGGCCCGCACCGCGTCGGGCAAGGTGGAGATCGCCACGCGGCTCGTCGAGACGCTCACGCGTGACTGGGGCCTGCGGGTCGACGACATCATCGTCGACGCCCTGACGTTCCCCATCGCCACAGGCCAGGAGGAGACGCGGCGCGACGCGATCGAGACGATCGAGGCGATCCGCGAGATCACGCGCCGCTATCCCGGCATCCACACGACGCTCGGGGTGTCGAACGTGTCGTTCGGCCTCAACCCCGCCGCGCGCACCGTGCTCAACTCGGTCTTCCTCCACGAGGCGGTCGAGGCCGGGCTGAACTCTGCGATCGTGCACGCCGCGAAGATCCTGCCGCTCGCGCAGATCCCCGCCGAGCAGCGCGAGGCCGCGCTCGACCTCGTGTGGGACCGGCGGCGGTACGACGACGAGGGGAACCTCGTGCACGACCCGCTCGCCCGGCTGCTCGAGCTGTTCGACGGCGTGGACTCGGCGGCGCTCAAGGACCAGCGCGCGGCGGAGCTCGCGGCGCTGCCCGTCGGCGAGCGGCTGGAGCGGCGGATCGTCGACGGCGCGCGCAAGGGTCTCGAGGAGGACCTCGACGCGGCGATGGCGTCCGGGATCAAGGCGCTCGAGATCGTCAACGACCACCTGCTCGAGGGCATGAAGGTCGTGGGCGACCTGTTCGGGCGCGGCGAGATGCAGCTCCCGTTCGTGCTCCAGTCCGCCGAGGTCATGAAGACCGCGGTCGCCTACCTCGAGCCGCACATGGAGAAGATCGAGGGCTCGAGCGGGTCCAAGGGCACGATCGTCCTCGCGACCGTGCGCGGCGACGTGCACGACATCGGCAAGAACCTCGTCGACATCATCCTCACCAACAACGGCTACACGGTCGTCAACATCGGCATCAAGCAGCCGATCTCCGCGATGATCGAGGCCGCCGAGGAGCACGACGCCGACGTCATCGGCATGTCCGGGCTGCTCGTGAAGTCCACCGTCGTGATGAAGGAGAACCTCGCGGAGCTCACGTCGCGCGGGCTCGCCGGCCGCTGGCCGGTCCTGCTCGGTGGCGCGGCGCTCACGCGCACCTACGTCGAGGACGACCTCGCGGGCCAGTTCCCGGGCGTCGTCCGGTACGCGCGCGACGCGTTCGAGGGCCTGCGCCTCATGGAGCCGCTCGTGCGCGTCGCGCGCGGCGAGTCGCCCGACGCCGTCGGGCTGCCCGCGCTGAAGAAGCGTCGCCACGCCGTCGTCACCGTGACCGAGACGCCCGTCGAGGACCTGCCCGCGCGGTCCGACGTCGCGACCGACAACCCGGTACCCGCTCCCCCCTTCTGGGGCACGCGCCTCGTCAAGGGCGTCCAGCTCGCCGAGTACGCGGCGTTCCTCGACGAGCGCGCGACGTTCATGGGCCAGTGGGGGCTCAAGCCCGGCCGGGGTGACGACGGGGCGTCGTACGAGGAGCTGGTCGAGACGGAGGGGCGCCCGCGCCTCAACGCCTGGTACGAGCGGATCCGCACCGAGGGCGTCGTCGACCCGTCGGTCGTGTACGGGTACTTCCCGGTGTGGTCGGAGGGCGACGACGTCGTCGTCGCGCACCACGGTGCCGGGCTCGCGGGCATCGGCGCGCCCGACGGCGGGTCGGGCGGCGAGCCCGGGACCGAGCGGCTGCGCTTCACGTTCCCGCGCCAGCGCCGCGACCGGCACCTGTGCCTCGCCGACTTCGTCAAGCCGCGGTCGTGGGTCGAGGAGACGGGCCGGTACGACGTGCTGCCCGTCCAGCTCGTCACCATGGGAGCGAGCGTGGACCAGCACACCGCAAAGCTCTTCGCGGGGAACCACTACCGCGAGTACATGGAGCTGCACGGCCTGTCGGTGCAGCTCACCGAGGCGCTCGCCGAGATGTGGCACTCGCGCGTGCGCGCCGAGCTCGGGTTCGCCGACGAGGACCCCACCGAGGTCGAGGGCATGTTCAAGCTCGACTACCGCGGCGCCCGCTTCTCGCTCGGCTACCCGGCCTGCCCGGACATGGAGGATCGCACCAAGGTCGTCGAGCTCCTGCGCCCCGAGCGCCTCGGTGTCGAGCTCTCCGCGGAGCTCCAGCTCCACCCGGAGCAGTCGACAGATTGTCTTGTGTTTCATCACCCCGAGGCCAAGTACTTCAGCGTCTGACGATCGCCAGCCGCGGGGCGTCCTTCCGGGGCGACCGGGGAGCAGCGTCAGGACCACGTCCACGTGCCCGTGACCTGCTCGATGAGCTCGTCGCCGTTGTCGTAGGGGGTGACGATCGCGATCACGAAGAACTGGACCTCGTCCGTGCCCGACGCGAACCGCTCGGGTGCGAAGGCGGTGATGAAGGCCTTCGTCCGCGTCTCCTCGAAGCTCCCCTCGACCCGGGTGATGTTCGCCGGTACGCCGTCGAGGGTGGTCGCCTCGTGCAGGCTGAGGATGCTGCCGTTCTCCGCGAAGTACGAGTCCGCGAGGAGGTCGACCGCTCCCCCGAGATCGGTCCCGACCCCCCACGCCTCGGACGTCGCGACCCGCACCGGTTCGACCGACACCTGCCCGTAGACCGCCCCGACGCCCGTGGGCACCACCGCCCCGTCGACGACCTCGCCCCAGAGCTCGAGGGCACCGTGGCAGTGTTCCTCCTGGTCCGAGGAGACGTTGTTCACGAACGCCTCCGGGCCCTCGTAGGACCAGCAGGGCGTCCGCACCGGCTGGCCCGAGACGATCGCGTACTCGGCCCCGGAGGGGGTCGCCGGCTCGCCCTCGCTCCGGGACGTCGCCACCGCAGGGGTCGCGCCGTCGTCGGTCGCGACGAAGGGCAGCGCGCAGCCGGGGACGACCGTGAGGACGACAGCGACCCCGAGCCCCGAGAGCACGCGACCGACGGCGGCTCTCCGACGGGTGGCGAGGCGAGCACGGGAACGGTGCCCCGTGCGAGGGACCGCGGTCGTTCGCTCGTGCTGGCTCGTGCGCTCGTGCTGGTCGAGCATGATGATCCTCCTGGTCGTGGGCTCCTCGACCGGACGGTAGACGCCACGACGGCGAGGGCCCCGGTTATCCACAGGCCGGGATCCGCAGGTCTCTCGGGCGACACGTTGCGACTCGGCTCATCGACCGTTTCGCGGACGAGGGAGCACCCGCGGCCGACGCCGCTGGAGGGGTACAGCGGATACCGCCGCGCCGCGCGCTTCCCCCTTCGCGCAACGGGTCGTGCCTCGTTCGTTGACAGAGCCGTGTCATCTATCGACAATCGATAGATGAAACCTGCCCTCGTCGCGTGCACGCGAGCACTCCTGGTCCTCGTGGCCCTCGGCACCGCGCTGTCGATGTTCCTCGCCCCCCTCCTCGCGGCCGAGGTCGGGGCGCAGTACCCGGAGGTCCGCGGCCTCGTGGTCCCGTACTCCGTGCTGGCCGTGCTGGCGCTGCTCGCGGTCGAGGTCGCCCTCGTGGCGGTGTGGCGCCTGCTCGGCCTGGCCGCCCGCGACGAGGTGTTCGAACCGCGCGCGCTGCGCTCGGTCACCGTGGTGATCGGTTGCGTGGTCACGGTGGCGACCCTCGCCGCGACCGTGTTCGGTCACCTGACCTTCGGGGCGCAGCTCGGCGGGCCGCTCGTGCTCCTCGGCCTCCTCGGCTCGCTCGTGGGCGGGGGCGCGCTGGCCCTGCTCGTCGTGGTGCTGCGCGCGCTGCTCCGCGCCGCGACCGCCGACCGCCGCGAGCTGGCCGCGGTGATCTAGGTGCCGATCGTGATCGACCTCGACGTCCTCCTGGCGCGGAAGGAGATGTCCGTCGGCGACTTCGCCGCCGCGGTCGGCATCACGCCGGCGAACGTCGCCGTCCTGAAGAACGGGCGCGCGAAGGCCGTGCGCTTCTCGACGCTCGACGCGGTCTGCCGCGTCCTCGGGTGCCAGCCCGGAGACGTCCTGCGGTGGGTCCCGGACGAGCCCGACGACGCGGGACCGCCCGCCACCTGACCCGCCCGGCCGCCGCGTCGATGAGTTCGGCGACCGGACGACGTCTTACCCGTGACCGAGACCACGACGCCGCGGGAGCCGAGCCATGGGAAGCATCGAGATCGAGCTGTTCACGACCCTCGACCTCGTCGGGCAGGCGCCCGGCGGGCCGGAGGAGGACCCGGAGGGCGGGTTCGCGTACGGCGGGTGGCAGGCGCCGCTGCTCGACGACGTCGCGGGCGAGCAGATCGCCGCGGCGTACCAGGGCACGGACGCGCTGCTGCTCGGGCGCCGCACGTACGACATCTTCGCGTCGTACTGGCCGTCCCAGGAGGGCGGGCAGGACGACGACTTCGCGGCCCTGTTCAACCGCATCCCCAAGTACGTCGCGTCGCGCGGCACGCCGGACCTGCCGTGGGCCGGGTCGACGCTGCTCGGCCCGGACCTGCCCGCCGCGGTGCGCGAGGTGCGCGACCGGCACGACCACGTCAAGGTCGTGGGCAGCCTCGACCTGGTGCAGACGCTACTGCACGAGAGGCTGTTCGACCGCCTCGACCTGTGGGTGCACCCCATCGTGCTCGGCGCGGGAAAGACCGTGTTCGACGGCGGCGCCGTCCCCACCAACCTCACCCTCCTCGAGCCTCCCGCACCGAGCCCGACGGGCACGGTCCTGCTGCGCTACGGCCTCGCGGACGGCACACCCGGGACGGGCGACATGAGCGAGCCGGGACGCGGCGTCGGGCAGGACGTCTGACGCCCTGCTCGGCGCCGGACCAGCACCCCGGACGACCCACCTACCCCAACACCTCAGGAGGCACCCGTGGCGATCCAGCGCCTCGACAACGTGGCCGTCGTCGTCGACGACCTCGACGCGGCCGTCGCGTTCTTCGCCGAGCTCGGGATGGAGCTCGAGAACCGGATGACGATCGAGGGGCGGTGGGCGGAGCGCGTCGTCGGCCTCGACGACCTGCGCTCGGAGATCGCGATGATGCGCGTCCCCGGCGGCCCCGGGCGGCTGGAGCTCACGCGGTACCACGCGCCGGAGCCGCTCGACCTGGGGCTCGGCACCGCCCCGCCGAACGTGCTCGGGCTGCACCGGGTGATGTTCGCCGTGGACGACCTCGACGACACGGTCGAGCGCCTCGCCCGCCACGGCGGGGCGGTGCTGCGGGAGATCGTGCGCTTCGAGGACGTGTACCGGCTCTGCTACCTGCGAGGGCCCGGCGGCATCATCGTCGGGCTCGCGGAAGAGCTCGGGTGAGGCGCGCCGCTAGGAGGCGGTGGCCGGCTCGCCGCGCAGGATCGACGCCATCTTCTTGCCGCGCGCGACCTCGTCGACGAGCTTGTCGAGGTACCGGATCTTCTGCATCAGCGGGTCCTCGATGTCCTCGACGCGGACGCCGCAGATCACCCCGGTGATGAGCGAGGCGTTCGGGTTCCACGCGGGCGCCCGGTCGAAGAACTCCTCGAGCGTGATCTCGTCGGCGATCGCCTGCGCGAGGCCGGCGTCGTCGTAGCCGGTGAGCCAGCCGATGACCTGGTCGAGCTCGTCCGTCGTGCGCCCCTTGCGCTCCACCTTGGTGACGTAGAGCGGGTAGATGCTCGCGAAGCTCATCCCGAAGATCCGGTGTCCCGCCATGGATGGCCTCCTCCTGCCCCGGCTGCGCCCGTCACCGGCTCCGCGTGTGCGGTCGTCCGGCACGAACCACGCTACCGCGCGGCGGGGACGGCGCGGGCGCCGACCATCCCGTGCGACGCCTCGAGCCGGTCCACGAGCAGCGTCCCGGCCGCGACGAGCGGCACGAGCACGAGGTTGCCGAGCAGCATGGTGCGCAGGAACGGCAGACCCGCGACGTAGCTCGCGACGAGCCCGTCCGCTCCTGCCGGGTACCAGACGCCGCGACCCTGCAGCCAGACGCCGAAGTTCGTCCACGCGAAGAACCACAGCGAGCCCGCGACGCCGAACGCCGCGCCCGCACCGACGCGACGCCACCCGGTCGTGTTCCGCGCGAGCAGCGAGCCCAGCCCGACGACGAGCCACGCGCTCCACGTGAACAGCGCGATCGCCGTGTTGCCGAGCACGACGTCGGACACGACCGTCACCGCGAGCGGCACGACGAACGCCCACCGCGAGCGCAGCAGGATCGTCGCCGCGAACGTCGCCGCGGTGACGAGCTCGAGGTTCGGGGGTGCGCCGAGGTCGGCGCGCACGAGCCGCCAGACGACGGCGAGCGCCGCGAGCGTGACGACGAGCGCCGGCCGCCACCAGCGCAGCGCCGTGCTCTCCGAGCGCGTCACGAGGTGAACGTCTCGAGCTTCCACGTGATCTCGTCCCCGTCCGTCGTCTCGAGCGAGCCTGCACCCACGGTAGCCATCTCGTCGTTCACGTACAGGGCCCAGAACTCGCTGTCCGGGTCGGCGGCGACGCCGTCGATCGCCGTGACGAACGCGTTCTCGCCCTCACCGGTCACCTGGGCGGACGGGTCCGCCTCGAGGAGCAGGTCGAGGGCCGTCGCGCCCTCGCGGCCCTCGTAGGAGAGCTCGGGCGCGTCCTCGCCGTCGCCGGACTCGTCGTCGGGCGCCTCGTCCGTCGCGTCGTCGGCCGGGGCGCTCGACTCCTCGCCCGCGGTCGCCGTGGAGGTCGACGTGGTGTCGGCGGCGGGCTCGTCGGCGGACGAGCACCCGGCCAGCAGGCCTGCGGTGAGCAGGACGGCGGTCAGGGCGGTGAGCGGGCGCGCGGACGTGGCGCGGAGCGTTCGGAGGGTCACGTCGTCAGCGTACGGAGCGCCGCCCGGCTCGCGCCGGGTCGCCCGCCTGTCGGACGACGGCCCCTCACCCGATCTCCTCGCCCGCGACGGCCTTGGCCGCCAGCCGCTCCTCCTCGCTGACCTCCCACACCTCGTACGCGGAGTGGCCCGCGAGGAGGATGATCCCGCACCCCAGCACGAGGTCCGGCCAGCCGGACCCGGTCCACGCGGTCACGAGCCCCATCGCGATGACGGCGACGTTGACGAGCACGTCGTTGCGGGCCGACAGGAACGCGGCCCGGCTCAGCGACCCGCCGTGATGGCGGACGCGGACGAGGAGCCACGCGCACACCCCGTTGACCACGACCGCGCCGAGCGAGGCGAGGACGATCGGCAGCACCTCGGGTGCGGGCGGGTCGCCGAACCGGCGCACGACCTCCCACGCCGCGAACAGCGCGGGGACGAGGATGAGCAGCGCCAGCGCCTTGCCCAGGACCGCGCGCCGCGCGAGCGGGAAGCCCAGCGCGACGGCGATGAGCAGGTTGATCGCGGTGTCCTCGAGGAAGTCCACGCTGTCGGCGAGCAGCGAGACCGAACCCGCCGCGAGCGCGACGGTGAGCTCGACGACGAAGTACGCGAGGTTGAGCCCCGCGACCAGCAGGACGGTGCGCCGCAGCAGCCGGACCAGGTCGGGGTCGCCCGCCCGTCGCGCGCCCTGCCCGGCGGACATCGTCAGACGTCGATGCGGGCGTGGTCCAGCTCGGCCGCGCCGGCGACGATGAACTCCTTGCGCGGCGCGACGTCGCTGCCCATGAGCAGCTCGAACACGCGCTCCGCCGCCTCGGCGTGCTCGGCCGTGACGCGGCGCAGGGTGCGGTGGCGCGGGTCCATCGTCGTCTCGGCGAGCTGGTCGGCGTCCATCTCTCCCAGGCCCTTGTACCGCTGGATGTCGTCCTTGTAGCGGCGGCCGGCCTTGTCGAGCTTCTTGAGCGTCGCGGCGAGCTCGGCCTCGGAGTACGTGTAGATGTACTCGTTCTTGCGGCGCCCGGCGCCGATGACCTCGATGCGGTGCAGCGGCGGCACGGCGGCGAAGACACGGCCCGCCTCGACGAGCGGCTTCATGTACCGGTAGAAGAGCGTGAGCAGCAGGGTGCGGATGTGGGCGCCGTCGACGTCGGCGTCCGTCATGAGCACGATCTTGCCGTAGCGCGCGGCCTCGAGGTCGAACGACCGCCCCGACCCGGCGCCGAGCACCTGGATGATCGCGGTGCACTCGGCGTTGCGCAGCATGTCGCTCACGGACGCCTTCTGCACGTTGAGGATCTTGCCGCGGATGGGCAGCAGCGCCTGGAAGTCGGAGCTGCGCGCGAGGCGCGCGGTGCCGAGCGCGCTGTCGCCCTCGACGATGAACAGCTCGCTGCGCTCGACGTCGTCGCTGCGGCAGTCGACGAGCTTGGCCGGGAGGGACGACGTCTCGAGCGCGTTCTTGCGCCGCGAGATCTCCTTTTGCTTGCGCGCGGTGATGCGCGCGCGCATCTCGGCGACGACCTTGTCGAGCAGCAGCGCGGCCTGCGTCTTCTCGTCGCGCTTGGTGGAGGTGAGGAGGGCGTTCAGCTCCTTCTCGACGACGCGCGCCACGATGCCGCGCACCGGCGCCGTGCCGAGGACCTCCTTCGTCTGGCCCTCGAACTGCGGCTCGGCGAGGCGCACGGTGACGACGGCCGTCAGGCCGGCGAGGACGTCGTCCTTCTCGATGCGCTCGGACGCGTCCTTCGTCGACACCTTGAGGCGGCGCGCGTTCGTCTCGACCGCCTTGCGCAGCACCTTGAGCAGGCCCTGCTCGAAGCCGCCGAGGTGGGAACCGCCCTTGGGCGTGGCGATGATGTTGACGAAGCTGCGGACCTCGGTCTCGTAGCCGGTGCCCCAGCGCAGCGCGACGTCGACCTCGCAGTCGCGCTGCACCGCCTGCGGGGTCATGTGACCCCGGTCGTCGAGCACCGGGACGGTCTCCGTGAACGAGCCCGAGCCCGTGAGGCGCCACGTCGCGGTGACGGGGGTGTCCGGCGCGAGGAAGTCGACGAAGTCGACCGACCCGCCCGTGTGCACGAACGTCTCCTCATGCGGCCCGGACTCCCCCGGCGTCCCGGGCACGCCGCGCTCGTCGCGCACCGTGATCTCGAGACCGGGGACGAGGAACGTCGTCTGGCGCACGCGCGTGACGAGCTCGTCGTAGGAGAAGACGGCCGTCTTGAGGAAGATCTGGTGGTCCGCCCAGTAGCGGACGCGCGTGCCGGTGACGCCACGCTTCGTCTTCCCGACGACCGCGAGCTCGGACCCGGACACGAACGGCTCGAACGGGGCGTCCGGCGTCGGGCCCGTCTTCGGGTCGCTGAACACGCCGGGCTCGCCGCGGTGGAAGGTCATGCGGTGCGTCTTGCCGCCGCGGTCGACCTCGACGTCGAGGCGCGAGGACAGCGCGTTGACGACGGACGCACCGACACCGTGCAGACCGCCCGACGCGGTGTACGACCCGCCGCCGAACTTGCCGCCCGCGTGGAGCTTGGTGAACACGACCTCGACGCCGGACAGACCCGTCTTCGGCTCGATGTCCACGGGGATGCCGCGGCCGTCGTCCTCGACCGTCACGGAGGTGTCGGCGTGCAGCACGACCCGGATCTTCGAGCAGTTGCCCGCGAGCGCCTCGTCGACCGAGTTGTCGATGATCTCCCAGAGGCAGTGCATGAGACCGCGCGAGTCGGTCGTGCCGATGTACATGCCCGGGCGCTTGCGCACGGCCTCGAGGCCCTCGAGCACGGACAGGTGCCGAGCGGTGTAGCTGGACTCAGCGGAGGTGGTCGTCACGGCGGCAAGCCTAGACGAGGGCGCCCACAGCGCGGTGCTGCCCCGCCGCGCTGCCGCGGACGCCGCGCGATCGGGCGGGATGCGGCGGGATGCGTGAGATGCCGGCGGGAGACGACGGCGCCGGGTGAGCGCGCTTCGCGGGTAGCGAACCCGGCGCTCCCCCGGGACGAAACCTCAGGAGGGGATGGTTTGATGTTCATGTGACTGCTACGACGACCACCACCGAACCGCTGACCGCGGCCGACCGCTGCGACCGCTGCGGGGCCCAGGCGTACGTCCGTGTGGTCCTGCCGAGCGGCGAGCTGCTGTTCTGCGGCCACCACGCGCGGGCGCACGCGGATGCCTACACCGACCTCGCGACGTCCATCCAGGACGAGACCGACAAGCTGCTCGCGGAGCACGGCGCGCGCTGACGCGCCGGTCCGCCGAGCACGTCCCGCGCCAGGAGCGCACGACCGCGGGGACCGGCTCCACCGCCCGGTCCCCCGCGACGACCACCTCAGAGACAGACCTCAGACACGACGAAGGCCCCGAGGAGATCTCCTCGGGGCCTTCGTCGTGCGACGGCGGCGGGCGGCCGGTGGCGCGCCGCGACGCGTCAGTCGAGGTAGTCGCGCACTCTAGGTGGGCGCTGCGCACAACCGTTGATTTCACAGCGATTCCAGCCCTCCACGTGAAGCGCACGAGGAACAGCGGTGTCGACCACTTCGTCATGCGAGCACGCAACGGAAACTCCCGTCGTCACTACTGCCGACAGGCCGACGACGTTGTACGCGCTCGGCCCGGCCCAGAGCCGCCAGCGTCCCAGGGCGCTCCGAAGCTCGGCACCGCGACGGACTACAGCAGAACAGGCGTCCGGACGCGCCGAGGGACGCGCACACGAGTTCTGAGGCGTCATCCGCTGGAGCGAGCGATCCCCGCCGGTCCTACCGTGAGCGAATGACCACGCCCACCGGCAACACTCGCAGAATCGCACTGCTGCTGATAATCGCCATGGCCTGCACACTTACAGGGGTGGTCGTCGGCGCAATCTCGGACGGGTGGGACCCGCTCCGCGTCGGTATCGGGACCCTCGCCGTTCTCGTCGTCATCGGCGTGGTCATCGAGTCGATCCGGCAACGACACACGGGGCGACGACGCAAGAACTAGCCCCAGGTTTGACCCCCAGCAGACCCGCCTACCGTGTCGATCGCGGGATTCGTCATTTCCGGGACGGGCTCGACGCATAACCCGAACAGAAAACCGCACGTTCTAAGCGCGGCCGACGCCTACCCGTGATGAAGATTGAGCGCGTCCGCGACCTCACGCCACGTCGCGCCGTCGACGCCACGGATGAGACGAACGCGAGCACGCCGCGTTGACGCCTGCTCGTGGTGCCGTCCGCACCTTCGGTGCGAGCAAAGCGCCCGCAGATCGAGGGCGGCACCCGGTGATGTGCTCACGCGTCGCGACGCTAGCCGCGGATATCTGTACGAGCAACGCTGCACGACGAAGCCGCAGGCCCGGGATGCGTGCTAAACACCCCCAACCTGCGGCTTCGTTGAGAACTGACCTACCGACTCAATCGAGGTAGTCGCGCAGCACCTGCGAGCGGCTCGGGTGGCGCAGCTTCGACATGGTCTTCGACTCGATCTGACGGATGCGCTCACGCGTCACGCCGTAGACCTTGCCGATCTCGTCGAGCGTCTTGGGCTGCCCGTCCGAGAGGCCGAACCGCATGGAGACGACGCCCGCCTCGCGCTCGCTCAGCGTGTCGAGCACCTGGTGCAGCTGCTCCTGCAGGAGCGTGAAGCTCACCGCGTCCGCCGGGACGATGGCCTCGGAGTCCTCGATGAGGTCGCCGAACTCGGAGTCGCCGTCCTCGCCGAGCGGCGTGTGCAGCGAGATGGGCTCGCGGCCGTACTTCTGGACCTCGACGACCTTCTCCGGGGTCATGTCGAGCTCCTTGGCGAGCTCCTCGGGCGTGGGCTCGCGGCCCAGGTCCTGCAGCATCTGACGCTGCACGCGAGCGAGCTTGTTGATGACCTCGACCATGTGCACCGGGATACGGATGGTGCGCGCCTGGTCCGCCATCGCTCGCGTGATCGCCTGCCGGATCCACCACGTCGCGTACGTCGAGAACTTGTAGCCCTTGGTGTAGTCGAACTTCTCGACCGCACGGATCAGACCGAGGTTGCCCTCCTGGATCAGGTCCAGGAACAGCATGCCGCGACCCGTGTACCGCTTGGCCAGCGACACCACCAGACGCAGGTTCGCCTCCAGCAGGTGGTTCTTCGCCCGCTTGCCGTCGTGCGCGATCCACTGCAGCTCACGCTTGAGCTTGCGGTCCAGGTCGTCGCCCTCGGCCGCGAGCTTCTCCTCCGCGAACAGACCGGCCTCGATCCGCTTCGCGAGCTCGACCTCCTGCTCCGCGTTCAGCAGCGCGACCTTGCCGATCTGCTTGAGGTAGTCCTTGACCGGGTCGGCCGTAGCACCCGCGGTCACGACCTGCTGGACCGGGGCGTCGTCCTCGTCCGCGTCGGAGACGACGAAGCCGGTCTCCTCGGGCTCGTCGCTCGGCGCGGCGGCGGCAGCCTTCTTGGCGCCCGGCTCCGCAGCCTCCTCGTCCTCGGTCACGTCGATCTCGAGATCCTCGATCTCGACCTCGGCGTCGTCCTCGTCGTCGTCCTTCTTCTTGGCGCGCGCGGGCGTCGCCTTGGACTTGGCGGGGGCCTTGGCCGCGGTCTTGCGGGCGGCGGGCTTGGCGGGGCCGGTCGACGAGGTCTCCGCACCCTCGGCGTCGGCCGCCGGGGCGGCCTTCGTCGTGGTCGTGCGCTTGGTCGCCGACGCGGACTTCGTCGCGGCGGGCTTGGTGCGCGCCGTCGTCGTGCTGCGCGGGGAAGCCGCCGCGGCCACCTTCGTCGTGGTCGGGATGTCGACCTCGACGCCGGCGCCCGCGAGCGCGCGGAAGACCGCCTTCAGCCGCTTGGCGTCGTTGACGGCAGCCTGCTCGCACGCGGTGCGGAAGCTCTCGGCGTCGACGCGACCGTTCGCGCTGCCGCGCCGCAGGAGCTCCTGCAGGGCGGGGTGCTCGAACTCTCGCGGGAGTGCGGAAATCGGGGTTGAGGGCGCCACAAACCGACCTTTCGGCAATCATGGGGGGCGGTAGGGCCGCCGGAGCGGGGACGTGAACCGTGAAGTGCGGGCTGCTCTGGACTCTCACGGTGAGTCGTCGGGCTCTGGCGGACTACCTATATTGTACCGGCGATCCGTGCGCCGGACGCCGCGACACGGGGTGATGTCGGACCTGACCGCCTCCCGACGGCCCGGCGCACCACGTCGTCACGACGTTCGTCACCCGGTTCGTGACGTGTACAACGGGTCGGGACCCTGGAAGATTCCCTGCAGACCCTGCCCCTCACCCGGCCCTCGCAGGCGCGCCGGACCGCAGGGATCCACGTCCGCGCGCCGACGCGCGGGCGGCTCAGACGCCGGCGGGCCGCTCGGGCTTGACGGCCAGCACGGGGCAGGGCGCGTCGAGCAGGATGCGCTGGGCGTTCGAGCCGAGGATGAGCTTGCCCACGGGGCTGCGTCGACGCAGCCCGATGACGATGAGCTCCGCCGACGACCGCTCCGCGGCGCCCACGAGGTCGTCCGCGAGGTCCGACGAGCCCTGCTCGCGGCGCAGCGTCGTGCCCGTCCCCTCGAGGCGTGCCTCCACGCGTCGCAGGTCGTCCTCGTGCGCGGCGACCAGCTCGGGAGTCGCCATGGAGGCCTCGGTCACGACGACGACGAGGTCGGTGCCGCGCCGGACGGCCTCGGTGGCCGCGCTGTCGAGAGCCTCGCGGCCCTCGGGCGTGCTCAGGTGCGCGACGACGACGCTCATGTGTCCTCCGGAGACGGCTCGTGGGTGCGGCCGGCCGCGGGGGCGACCGCAGGTCGTGTTGCGTCGAACCTACCCGACGTCGTGCGTGTCGGCGCACGCGTCGGCGCGGACCCAGCCCGGCGGGACCCCGGCGTCGAGCGCGCTCGCGAGCAGCAGCGCGAGCCGGTACGTCGGGTCCTCCGCGAGCGCCTCGGCCAGCCGCCGACGGGCCCGGCCGCCGTCGCCGTGCCACCAGGCCACGAGCGCCAGGAGCGTCAGCGCGGGCGCGGTGCTCCCGCGCGGCGCGTGGGCGACCACGCCCTCCAGCACGGCCCTCGCCGGCCCGGTGACCGCCGGGTCGGGCGCGAGGCCTGCGCCCGGGTCCACGACGGCCGCGATGGCGCGGCCCGTCCCGGCGTCCACGTCCCCGCCCCGCACGGTGCGGTCCGGCAGGTCGTCGGTCCCCGGCACGAGGGACAGGAGCACGGCGTCGCGCACGGGGACCGACTCCAGGCTCGCCGCCAGGCGCCCGAGGACCGTCGCGGCGGGCACCGCGACACCGGCGCCGTCGCGGACCGGTCCGCCGTCGGCCCGCCCGCCGTCCCGCTCCCGGTCGCGCGCGACGACCTGCGCGACCGCGGTCCGCCACAGCGCGAGGGCGGACACCCGGGCCGCGACCCGGGCCGCGACGTCGTCGCCGGCCGCCACGGACCGGGCGCGGTCGCGCACCCGCCGTGCCGCGCGCGCGGCACGGCGCCGCGCGTCCGCGCCCGCGGGCGGGATCCGCAGCGCCTCTTCGCGCGAGTCCGCGAGCGCCGCCCCGGACAGCACCATGTGCGCGCCGACCTCGCTCGACTCGAGCTCGCGCAGCGACCTTCCCTCCGGCGGGCAGCAGTCGTCCTCGGCGCAGTCGAGCGCGTACCAGCCCGTCGACGACACGACCCACGCCTCGACGGGCCCGTGGTGCGGCTCCGCGGCCTCGCGGCAGTGCTCGACGGCGGCCCGCACCCGCGCGGCCGCGACGCCCGCCGCGCGCAGCGGCGCGTCGGAGTAGACGACGAGCACGACGCGGCGCGCGCCGTCGGCCGCGAGGTGCCCCACGACGGACCGCGCGAGCTGCGGCCCGTGCTCGACGTCCGCCGCGTCGGCGACGTCGACGCGCACGACGAGACCGATGCGGCCGCGCGGTGGCCGCAGCCCGACGAGGACGACGCTGTCCTGCGGGCGGTAGCCGAGCCGGAAGGGGACGTAGGCGAGGAGCTCGCGCGGGCCCTGGGCCCGGATGAGGGTCGTCATGCGCCCATCCCAGCCGGTCGGGGCGGCGTGCGGGGCGCCCGCCGCCCGGCTGTGGACGACGCGGGGCGGGCACCCTGGGCTGTGGTCGGCCCCCGACCTCGGTGGTGGCTCGCGCACGCGCGGGTGACTACGGTGTGCGCGTGCCACCACGAACCCGCGCCGCCGCGCACCCGGCGCTCTCCCCCGCCGGCCGGGCCGCCGTCGTCCTCGTCGCGGCCGTGCTGGGCTCGACGCTCGCGGGGTGCCAGGCGGACCTGGCCGACGTGCAGGGCGCCGCGGCACCCCGGGAGGAGCAGCCGGCGCCGGACGCCGACTCCGGCGCGCCGGGCACGCCGCTGCCCGACTACGACGCCGCCTCGGCGGTCGGGGACCTGGTGGAGGGGTTCCCCGCCGCGCTGGTCCCGGTGGCGCCGGGCGCCGAGGTGCTCGCGAGCTCGGCGCGGCCGTCGCAGGACGGAGCGCTCGTGGACGTCACGCTGAACCTGCGCTCCACGGACACGGTCGAGGCGCTCACCGCCTACTACACCGACACGCTGGGCCCGGCCGGGTTCGAGGTGTCTCCGTCGACCGTGCCGAGCGCGCTCACGTCGCTCACCACGTTCGTCCGCACGACGGCGCCCGAGGCCCCGACCGAGTCGGTCGCCGTCGGCGTCTTCGACGACGAGACGGAACGGCTCGTGACGATCAGCGGCCAGGTCGCCGCCGGCTGAGGTGCCGCGCCGCCCGACCGCCACCAGACCGGGCGGGCAGGGTGGCGCCCGCTCCGCATAGGCTGCCCCCGTGCCGAACCCGTCGCTGCCGACCTCGCCCTCCGTCCCTCCCCAGGCGTCCGAGGACCTCACCGACCCGAGCCCCGCCGCGCTCGTCGACCGCGAGGGGGTGCGCGCCGGCGTCGACGACGCCCTGCACGCCTCGACCGCGGCGCTGCGCGCCGAGCTCGCCGGGACCCACCCGGACACGGACCTGCTCGCCGACGCGACGCAGGAGCTGCTCGCGGGCGGCAAGCGCCTGCGCGCCGCGTTCTGCTACTGGTCGTGGCGCGCGCACGGCGGTGACGCCGCGGGCCCGCACCGGACCACGGTGCTGCGCGCGGGTGCGGCGCTCGAGCTGTTCCAGGCGGCGGCGCTCTTCCACGACGACGTCATGGACTCCTCCGACACCCGGCGCGGCCGCCCGACGGCGCACCGCGCCTTCGCGGCGCGCCACCGCGACCTCGGCTGGTCCGGCGACGGCGTGCGGTACGGCGAGAACGCCGCGATCCTGCTCGGCGACCTCGCGCTCATCGCGAGCCACCGGGAGCTCGGCGACGCGCTCGACGACCTCGCGCCCGCGGTCGCCACGCGGTCGCGACGCGTGTTCGGCCGCATGCAGACGGAGGTCACGGCCGGCCAGTACCTCGACGTGCACGCGCAGGTCCTGCCGTGGGGCGAGGACCCGGCGGCCGACGAGGAGCGGGCCCGGGCCGTGATCCGCTCGAAGTCCGCGCGCTACAGCGTCGAGCACCCCATCGCGCTCGGCGCCGCGCTCGCCGGGGCCGACGACGACGCGGTCGCCGCGACGAGCGCGTTCGGCCTGCCCGTGGGCGAGGCGTTCCAGCTCCGCGACGACGTGCTCGGCGTCTTCGGCGACGCGCAGGTCACGGGCAAGCCGGCCGGCGACGACCTGCGCGAGGGCAAGCGGACGGTGCTCGTCGTGCGCGCGCTGGCCGCCGCCACGCCCGCGCAGCGCGAGCTGCTGCTCACGCACCTGGGCGACCCGGACCTCGACCCGGCCACGGTGGAGGACCTGCGCGCCGTCCTCGTCGAGACGGGCGCGCGCGACGCCGTCGAGTCGCTCATCGCGGAGCTCACCGAGCGCGCCGCGGCCGCCCTCGACGGGGCCGGGCTCGCGGAGCCGGGCGCGACGATGCTCGCGCTGCTCGCGCGCGCCGCCGTCGAGCGCACGGCCTGACCGCACCGCCGCCCGTCGGCCCGGCTCCGGCCCGGCACAGGGCCGGACGATCGGGGCGGCGGGCGGAGCGCGTCAGAGCTCGGACTGCGCTACGCGGCGCACGCGCGCCTTGTGCCCGCTGAGGAGCGTGTCGAACGGGGCCTCGCCGAGCTCGTCGTGCGGGGTGAAGAGCCACTCGAGGATCTCGGCGTCGTCGAAGCCTGCGTCGGTGAGGACGACGATCGTGCCCTGCAGGCTCGACAGGACTCCCACGCGGCCGCTCTCGTCCGGGCGGCCGGCGTTCGCCGGGTCGACCAGGTGTAGCGGCACGAGGAAGCGCGCCGGGACCTGGAACGTCGTGCGCTCGCCGCGCTTCACGCCCACGACGCGCCGCTCCTGCACGAGACGGCGCACCTTGCCGACGTCGGTGCCGAGCGCCTCGGCGACGTCGGGGAGGGTCAGCCACTCGCCGACGAGGTCGTCGAGCGTGGGGCGGGGGCTGGTGTCGCGATCGGTCACCGGGCAAGCCTACGGCGTGCCTCCACACGACACCCACGCCGTGCGCGCCGTGCTCACCGGATCGTGACACCCGGCCACCTAGACTCTCCCCGTGGCCACCGTGACGACCGATCCCCTCGTCGGCCGCCTGGTCGACGGGCGGTACGAGGTCGTCTCGCGCATCGCGCGAGGCGGCATGGCGACGGTGTACCTCGCGATCGACCGTCGGCTCGAGCGCGAGGTCGCGCTCAAGGTCATGCACCCCCACCTCGCCGAGGGCGCGTCCGGCGCCGACTTCGTCTCGCGCTTCCGCCGTGAGGCGCGCGCCGCGGCCCGGCTCACCCACCCGGGCCTCGTCGCCGTGTACGACCAGGGCCTCGACGGCGACACCAGCTACCTGACGATGGAGTACGTGGCGGGGTCGAACCTGCGCCGCACCATGCTCACCGAGCGCACCCTGACGCTGGGTCGCACGCTCGACGTGCTCGACCACGTGCTCGACGCGCTCGCCGCCGCCCACCGTGCGGGGCTCGTGCACCGCGACATCAAGCCCGAGAACGTCCTGCTCGACACCGAGGGCCGGCTCAAGGTCACCGACTTCGGTCTCGCCCGCGCCGTGAACGAGGTGACCGCGACGACGACGGGCACGATCCTCGGGACCGTCGCCTACCTCTCCCCCGAGCTCATCGCGACCGGCACGTGCGACGCCCGCACCGACGTCTACGCGGCGGGCATCCTCGCGTACGAGATGCTGCTCGGCACCGTCCCGCACACCGGCACGACGCCGATCCAGGTCGCGTTCCAGCACGTGAACAACGACGTGCCGCCGCCGTCGGACGTCGCCCCGTGGATCCCGCCCGAGGTCGACGACCTGCTGTGCGCGCTCGCGGCGCGGGACCCCGCCGACCGCCCGGCCGACGCCGGCGCCGCGCTCGCGCTCGTGCGCTCGACCCGCGCGGCGCTCGACCCGGCCGACCTCGAGCGGCGCGTCGACCCGCCCGCCGGGGGGGCCGCCGTCGTGCCGCCCCCGCCGGGTCCGGGCCCGCGGACCGAGCCCGACGACCCGTCCGCCGCCGCGACCGCGTCCCTCGCGGCGCTCAGCCTGCGCGACCGCGAGGCCGCGGGCCTCACCGAGCCGCTCGCCGTCGGGCACGTCGTCGCGCCGACCACGCGACCCGGCCCGCCGCCCCCTGCTGCCCCGACCCCGGCGCGGCGACGCGGCCACGGCCGCGTGGTCGTCTGGTCGCTCGTCGTGCTCCTCGTCCTCGCGGGCGTCGGCGGCGGCGCCGCGTGGTGGTTCTCGTCCGGGCCGGGCGCCTACACCCAGGTCCCGGACGGCCTCGTCGAGGCGTCGCGACCGGAGGCCGTCGCGATCCTCGACGGCGCGGGCCTCTCCCACACGGTCGAGGAGCGCTACGACGACGCCGTGCCCGAGGGCGCCGTCGTGGCGACCGACCCGGCGTCCGGCGAGGACGTGCGCAAGGACGGCAGCGTGCGGCTCGTCGTGTCGAAGGGCGTGCGGATGCTCACGGTGCCGACCGGTCTCGTGGGCGCGACGCAGGAGGAGGCGACCGCCGCGATCGAGGGCGCCGACCTGACGCTGGGCGACCCCGTCGCCACGCCGCACGACGAGGTGCCGTCGGGCCAGGTCATGGCCGTGCAGGACCCCGACGGCAACGTCATCGAGGAGGGCGCCACGATCCGGCACGACGTGCCGGTGGTGCTCACCGTCTCGTCCGGGCCGGCGCCCGTCGTCGTGCCGCAGGTCACGGGATCCGCGAAGGACGCCGCGGTCGCCGCGCTCGAGGAGCAGGGTCTCGTCCCCGCGGTCACCGAGGAGTACTCCGAGACCGTCGGCGCAGGGCTCGTGATCCGCCAGGACCCCGAGCAGGGCTCCGACGCCCACCGGAAGGACACCGTGAACGTCGTGGTGTCGCTCGGGCCCCCGCTCGTCGAGGTCCCGAACGTCAGCACCCGCAACGTCGCCGACGCCGAGAAGGCCCTGAAGGACGCGGGCTTCCAGGTGGAGATCCGCTACCCGCAGGGCATCCACCCGCTCAACATCGTCTACGCCCAGGACCCTCCGGGCGGTGACGGGCGCACCGCGCCCAAGGGCTCGACCATCGTCCTCAACGTCTTCTGACCTCGCGATCCGCGCAGACGGCTGTGGCCCGCCCCGACCACGGGACGGGCCACAGCCCTGTGCTCGACGGGAGACGGCCGTCTCCCCGCGGCCTCAGCCGCGCAGCATCTCCGCGACCTGGAAGGCCATCTCCAGCGACTGCTGGTGGTTGAGGCGCGGGTCGACGAGGGTCTCGTAGCGCAGGGCGAGCCCTGCGTCGTCGATCTCCTCGCTGCCGCCCAGCACCTCGGTCACGTCGTCGCCCGTGAGCTCGACGTGCAGCCCGCCCGGCACGGTCCCCGCGGCGCGGTGCACCTCGAAGAAGCCGCGCACCTCGTCGAGGACGTCGTCGAACCGGCGCGTCTTGTAGCCGCTCGCGGACGTGATGGTGTTGCCGTGCATGGGGTCCGTGACCCACGTGACGGGCACGCCCGCGCGCGCGACGGCCTCGACGAGCGGCGGGAGCGCGTCGCGCACGTTGCCCGCGCCCATGCGCGTGACGAAGGTCAGGCGGCCCTCGACGTCGTCGGGGTTGAGACGGCGGGCGAGCTCGAGCGCGACGTCGGGCGTCGTCGTCGGGCCGAGCTTGACCCCGATGGGGTTCGCGACGCGCGAGAGGAAGTCGACGTGCGCGCCGTCGAGCTGGCGCGTGCGCTCCCCGATCCACAGGAAGTGGGCGGAGGTGTCGTACGCGTCCCCCGTGCGCGCGTCGCGGCGCGTGAGCGCGCGCTCGTAGTCCAGCACGAGCGCCTCGTGGCTGACGAAGAACTCGACGGTGCGCAGCGCGTCGAAGTCGGCGCCGCACGCGTCCATGAAGCGGATCGCGCGGTCGATCTCGGACGCCGTCCGCTCGTACCGCGCGTAGGCGGGGTTGCGCATGAAGCCGCGGTTCCACTCGTGGACCTGGCGCAGGTCCGCGAAGCCGCCGGTCGTGAACGCGCGCACGACGTTCCACGTCGCCGCGGAGATCTGGTACGCCTGGACGAGGCGCTCCGGGTCGGGGATGCGCGCCTCGGGCGTGAAGGCGTGCCCGTTGATCATGTCGCCCCGGTACGCGGGCAGGGTCACGCCGTCGCGCGTCTCCGAGTCGGAGCTGCGCGGCTTGGCGTACTGCCCGGCCATGCGGCCCATCTTCACGACGGGCATGCTCGCGCCGTGCGTGAGGATGACCGCCATCTGCAGGATGGTGCGGATCTTGTTGCGGATCCGGTCGGCGTTCGCCTCGGCGAACGTCTCGGCGCAGTCGCCCCCCTGCAGGAGGAACGCCTCGCCCCGCCCGGCCGCGGCCAGGCGGGAGCGCAGCGTGTCGGCGGCCGCCGGCACCACGAGCGGCGCGGAGGCCGCCAGCCGGTCACGGACGGCGTCGAGCGCCGCCTCGTCCGGCCACGTCGGCTGCTGGAGCGCGACGAGCGTGCGGAAGTGGTCGAGCCCGGAGTCGGTCCCCGGCTCGCTCGTGGTGGTCATACGGCGTCCCCTGACGAGGTTCCTGGTGCGGTGGTGCCGGTCAGTGGGCCGCGGGCGCCGCGGGCACGAGCGGCTGGCCGATGCCCTCGAGGAGCTCGCCGAACCACTGCTGCGACACGTCGAACGCCTTGCCGCCGGCGATGCGCGGGAACTCGATGGCGCGCAGGCGGTCGCCGTTCTCCTCGTCGTGGCCGATGACGCCCGACTCGCCGCGCAGCGCGCACTCGACCGCGAGGTCGGTCATCGACTTGATGAGGCGCAGGTCCTCGGCGTTCGCGGCGGCCGCGCGCGAGAAGTAGCCGGACTTCTGGACCATGACCTTCTCGGCGCCCAGCTTGTCGGCGAACTGCTTGGCGAACCACTGACCCGGGTTGACCGTGTCGAGCTTGACGTGGCCGAACGGGTCGCGCTGGACCTCCTCGCCCGCCGCCTCGAGCTGCGCCACGATCTCGTGCATGCCGGCGCCCTCGGACAGGAAGATGTTCACGTTGCCCTGCTCGTCCATGATCGCCTTGAGGCGCTCGGCCTCGGCGTCGATGTCGAGCGCGAGCTCCGGCAGGAAGACCGCGTGGACGTCCCAGCGCTCGCGCGTCAGGCCGAGGGCCGGGGCCCACTCCTGGGCGTCGAGCCACTTGCGGTACTCGGCGGCGGACGCCGCGGTGAGCCAGCCGCAGTGCCGCCCCATGACCTCGTGCACGATGAGCATGCGCGGGCCCGAGCGGTGCTCGCCGATGACGTTGGCGGCGAAGCCCGCGGCCTCCTCGGCGGCGGTCCACGCGCCGAGCGACTGACGGATCGGGATCACGTCGTTGTCGATCGTCTTCGGCAGGCCCACGACCGTGAGCTCGTAGCCGTTCTCGTGGAGGTACGCGGCGAGGTCGGCCGCGGTCGTGTTCGTGTCGTCGCCGCCGATCGTGTGCAGCACGTCGACGCCGTCCGCCTTGAGCTGCTCCGCGGCGACCTGCAGCGGGTCCTGGCCCTCCTGGACGAGGCCGCGCTTGACGCAGTCGGCCGCGTTGGTGAGCTTGACTCGCGAGTTGCCGATCGGCGAGCCGCCGAAGCGGTGCAGGATCCCCGCCTGCTTGCGCCCCTCGGAGTCCACGACGATCTTCGTGCCGGTCAGCAGGCCGTGGTAGCCGTACTGGTAGGCGATGATCTCGATCTCCGGGTCGAGCTCCGTGTACCGCTCGATGAGACCCCCGACCGCGGAGGACAGGCACGGGGCGAAACCGCCCGCGGTGAGGAGGGCGACGCGACGAACCGACATGTGAACTCAGAACCTCTCGTAGGACGGATCCTGGCCGGACGGACGCGGTCCGGCGGGGTGGCGGCGACGGGGCTCGGGCCCTGCACGGGCCCGGCGCGACCGGCCGTCGCTCAGTCTACTGACGCCGCGCCGGGCTCCGGCGGCGGTTCCGGGACCTGGACGTCCGGGGCGGGACGCCCGCCGGGTGCTCCGCCCGCCACCTCGGACTCGGTGTGGCCCGCCGCGAGGCGCGCCTTGGCCGTGGCCGCGTAGATGTCGACGTACTCCTGCCCGGACAGCCGCATGATCGCGTACTGGATCTCGTCGGCGACGGCGCGCAGGATGAAGCGGTCGTTCTCCATGCCGCGGTAGCGCGAGAAGTCGAGCGGCTCGCCGATGACGACCCCGATGCGCATGGGCGTGGGGATGACCTTGCCGATCGGCTGGGCGATGTTCGTCCCGACCATCGCGACCGGGACCACCGGGGCGCCCGACTCGAGCGCGAGGCGCGCGACGCCCGTCTTGCCGCGGTACAGCCGTCCGTCCGGGCTGCGCGTGCCCTCCGGGTAGATGCCGAACAGGTCGCCCTCGCGCAGGACGCGCAGGCCCGTCTCGAGTGCGGCCTCGCTCGCCTTGCCGCCCGCGCGGTCCACGGGGATCGTCCCGACGCCGCGCATGAAGCCCGCGGTCAGGCGGCCTTTGACGCCCGTCCCCGTGAAGTAGTCGGACTTGCCGAGGAACTGGACCTTGCGGTCGAGGACGAGCGGCAGGATGAACGAGTCGATCACCGCGAGGTGGTTGCTCGCGAGGATGGCACCGCCCTCGTCCGGCACGTGCTCGACGCCCCGCGTCCAGGGACGGTACAGGAGCCGCAGGATCGGGCCGACCATCACCTGCTTCATGAACCAGTAGAACAACGTTCCTCCTCGCGGGGTCCCGGCGCGGGACGTGCATCCGACTCTAGAGTGATTCCCATGGCCGCACCGAACGCCCAGCCGGACTCCCCGCAGCCCGACGACGTCCCCGACCCCACGCCCGACGACGCGGCGCCGGGTGCGGACCACCCTGCCGCCGACGACGGGGAGGCGACGGCGCCGCGCGACGAGGCGCCCGAGCCCGCCCTCGACGTGGACGCCCGGTGGGCCGGCATCGTGGCCGAGCTCGCGGACCTGTCCGAGCTCGACCGGTCAGATCCGGGCGCCCGGGCGGGCGATGACGACCCCCGCACCGCGCAGGACCCGGCGGCCGGGGCGCCCGAGGGCTCCCCGCGCAGCGGCCGCGACGTGCTCGGGTCCGTGCCCGTGGCGCCCTGGGTGCGCCCGACGGGGCCGCGGGACTGGCCCACGACGCCCGAGGTCGAGGACCTCGAGGAGGCCGAGAGCCACTTCGTGCCCCCGGACCCGCCGCTCGTCCTCGGGCGCGACCCGCTCCTGACGATGGCGTGGGCGCTCGTCGTCGGCGTGCCGATCCTGCTGCTCGTCGTGCTGGTCGTGGCGCGCCCGTACCCCGTGCTCGTCGCGCAGGTGGGCGGTGGCGCCTTCCTCGTGGGGCTCGCGATCCTGCTCTGGCGCATGCCGCACCGGCGGGACGACGACCGGGGGCCGGGCGCCGTCGTCTGACGCCCGCGCCTCCCCCGCACCGCGCCCGCGCCGCCCGTCAGCGGCGCGCGAGGTCCGCGGCGCCGACGATGCCCGCCTCGTTGCCGTGCTCGGCGAGCTCGATCCGCGCCTCCGGGCGGTGCCCGCGCGCCGAGAGCTGGTCGGCGAACGCGCGCCGCACCGGCTGGAGCAGGAGGTCGCCCGCCGCGCCGACGCCGCCGCCGATGACGATGAGCTCAGGGTCGAGCAGCGCCGTGACCGACGCCGCGCCCTCGCCGATCCAGCGGCCGAGGTTCGCGAGCAGCTCGACCGCGAGGTCGTCGCCCTCCTGCGCGGCCTGCGTGATCTGGGGGCCGTTGAGCTTGTCCGGGTCTCCGCCACAGATCTCGAGCAGGCGCGTCGCGCGGTCCGGCTGGGCGATGAGGGCGTTCTGCCCGTCGCGCACGAGGGCGCGCCCGGACGCGTACTGCTCCCAGCAGCCCTCGTGGCCGCAGCCGCAGTAGTGCCCGCCGGGGACGACGCGCATGTGGCCGACCTCCGCCGCGACGCCCCACTTGCCGCGCACGAGCTCGCGGTCGACGACGATCGCGCCCCCGAGCCCCGTGCCGACCGTGAGCATGAGCATGTCGGTCGCGTCGCGCGCGACGCCGAACTGGAACTCCGCCCAGCCCGCCGCGTTCGCGTCGTTCTCCACGACGATCGGGACGTCGACGTCGCCGATGAGCTCGCGCACGTTGCGCGCCAGCGGGTACTCGCGCCACGCGATGTTCGGCGCGAAGAGCACCGAGGTGCGGTCCGGGCTGACGAAGCCGGCTGCCGCGAGGCCCATCGCGCCGACCTCGTGGTCGGCGGTGAGCTCGGCATAGACGTCGGCGATGGCGCGGTCGATGCTCGCGACGTCGTCGGGCTCGGTGTCGCGGCGCGTCTGGACGAGGATCTCGCCCTTCTCGTCGACGACCCCGGCCGCGATCTTCGTCCCGCCGATGTCCACCCCGATGGCGTGCATGTCCCGTCCTCTACTTGCTCGGTTCCGCTGACTGCAAGGTCTCGCTGCGGGTGCTCGCCCGCTCACGGACCACGCACGACGACGGGGCCTCGACCCCGCGCCACGGGTCGGGCCACCGGAACTCCGCGCCCGCGCGAAACGTTGCGCAAGCAGCGCACAGCACCTGAAGCCTACCGACAACGGCAGGTCTCGGGCACACGCCGCCACTGGGTAGGGTTCTCCCACCGTCGACTACTGCCACTGGAGCCAGAATGGACGAGATCAGCGCCCCACGGATCGTCGAAGTCGATCCCTCGAAGAACCTCAACGACCTCCTCGCGAGCCGCGTCGCGGCCGACCCGGCCGCGCCGATGGTCGAGCGCCGCACGGGTGCCGACGGTGCGTGGCAGGCGCTCAGCGCGCGCGACTTCGACGCCGAGGTCGTCGCCGTCGCGAAGGGGCTCGTCGCCCGCGGCATCCAGCCGGGCGACCACGTGGGCATCATGTCGCGCACGCGCTACGAGTGGACGCTGCTCGACTGGGCGACGTGGGCGGCGGGCGCCGTGCCCGTGCCGCTCTACGAGACGTCGAGCCCGGAGCAGGTGCAGTGGATCCTCTCGGACGCGGACGTGCGCCTGCTCGTCGTGGAGACCGAGGCCCACGCGGCGACGGTCGAGGAGGTGCGCGACCAGGCCCCGGCCCTGCAGGACGTGCTGGCGATCGACGCGGGCGCGATCGCCACGCTCACGGCCGACGGCGCCGGCGTGGACGACGCCGAGATCGTGCGCCGGCGCGGCCTGGCCGACCTCGCGGACGTCGCGACGATCATCTACACGTCCGGCACGACCGGCCGTCCCAAGGGCGCGGAGCTCACGCACCAGAACTTCTACTCCCTCACGGTCAACGCCGTGGCCGCCGTGCCCGAGGTCTTCGGGGAGCCGGGCGGCCGCACGCTGCTGTTCATGCCGCTCGCCCACGTGTTCGCGCGGTTCATCGGCGTGCTCGTCGTGGCCGGCGGCACGGTGCTGGGCCACACGCCGGACACCAAGACGCTGCTCGAGGACCTCGGCACGTTCAAGCCGACGTACATCCTCTCGGTGCCGCGCGTCTTCGAGAAGGTCTACAACTCCTCGGAGCAGAAGGCGGCCGCGGGCGGCAAGCTGAAGATCTTCCACTGGGCCGCCGCGACCGCGATCGCGTACTCGCGCGCGCTCGACGAGCCGTCGGGGCCGGGCATCGGGCTGCGCCTGCAGCACAAGGTCGCGGACGCGCTCGTCTTCAAGAAGCTCCGGCACGCGCTCGGCGGCCGCGCGAAGTACGCGGTCTCCGGCGGCGCGCCGCTCGGCGAGCGCCTCGGCCACTTCTACCGCGGCATCGGCGTGCGGATCCTCGAGGGCTACGGCCTCACCGAGTCGACGGCACCGACGAGCGTCAACCGCCCCGGGAACACGAAGATCGGGACCGTCGGCGAGCAGCTCCCCGGCTGCGACGCCCGGATCGCCGAGGACGGCGAGATCCTCCTGCGCGGGGACCACATCTTCCGCGGCTACCACAACAACGAGCAGGCGACCGCGGACGCGTTCGTCGACGGCTGGTTCCGCACCGGTGACCTCGGCTCGCTCGACGAGGACGGCTTCCTGCGCATTACCGGGCGCAAGAAGGAGATCATCGTCACCGCGGGCGGGAAGAACGTCGCGCCCGCCGTCCTCGAGGACCGGATCCGCGCGCACGCGCTCGTCTCGCAGTGCGTCGTCGTGGGCGACCAGAAGCCGTTCATCGGCGCCCTGGTGACGCTCGACCCGGAGGGCCTGCCCGGCTGGGCGAGCATGCACGGCAAGGAGCCGCTGACCGTCGAGCAGGCGGCCAAGGACCCGGACGTCCTCGCCGCCCTCGACGCCGCGGTCACGCGCGCGAACCAGGCGGTGTCCCGCGCCGAGTCGATCCGCAAGTTCACGGTCCTCACGACGGACTTCACGGTCGAGAACGGCTACCTCACGCCGTCGCTCAAGGTGAAGCGCAGCGAGGTGCTCAAGGACTTCGCGGCCGACGTCGAGGCGATCTACGTGGACGGGCCTGCACCCGTCCGCTGACACGACTCGGGGCCCTCGCCCCACGTACCACGGCCCTCCCCGGCAGCACGCCGGGGAGGGCCGCGTCGTCAGCGGCGCGCGAGCCGCGCCAGGAGCGCGTGGGCCGGGACGCACGCCGCGCCCATCGCCTGCACGTCGTCGGCGACGGCGCGGTCGCTCGTCACGACGACGATCGGGCGCCCGGGCGGCTCGGCGGCGACCAGGCGCCGGATGAGGTCGTCCGCGATCTCCCCCGACGAGAACAGCACGCGCACGCCGCGCGGGGCGTGCACCGGCCGGGGGCCGCCGTCGGCGCCGTCGAAGCACACGGTGACCTCCGTGCCGGCGGCGGCCACGCGGAGCAGGCCGGCGAGGAGGCGGTCGCGCTGGTCCGCGAGCGACAGCTCGCCGTAGCCCGTCTTCGTCACGTTGTAGCCGTCGACGACCAGGTGCGTCCGCGGGACCGACAGCAGGTCGTCGACGAGAGCCGGGTCGTCCGCCGCGCGGCCGCGCGAGCCCGGCCGGGGACGCGCCACGTCCGGCAGCCCGGCCGCGACGTCGTCCGCCGGGGTCGTGGTCGACGGGCCGAGCGCGAGCTCGCGCCGGAGCCCCGCCGCCGCGTCGACCACCGTGTCCAGCAGGAGCCGCGCCCGGGCCGTGGCGAGGTCGGCCGACGACGTCCGCGCCCGGCGCGCCTCGTCCCGCTCCGCGCGCGCCCGGGCCAGTTCGACGGCGGCCGCGCGACGTTCCTCGCGCGCGTCCCGCAGCGCGGCCTCGGCGGCGTCCCGCTCCCCCCGCGCCGCCCGCTCGGCGGCCCGCGCCTCGGCCCGCGCCCGGTCCGCGTCCGCGCGCAGCCGGCGCTCGGTCCGGCGTACCGCGGCGAGCTCGGCCGTCGCGGCCTCCGCGCGCGCGTCGGCGTCGCGGGCACGCGCCTGGAGCTCCTCGACCTGGCGCGCGAGCCGGTCGCGCTCGACGCGGAGGCGGGCCGCGTCGTCCCGGGCCGACCGGTCCGCCCGGAGGGTGTCGTCGAGCGAGCGAGCGCGCTCCACCTCCGCCTGCCAGCCGTCGGGCCGGAGGAGGAAGGCACCCGCCGCCCGCTCGCGCGCCTGCGCCGGGGACAGGCCGTCCGGGGGCGCGGCGTCGGGCTCCGGCTCGCTGTCGTGCTCGCGGGACCAGGCCGCGGCGACCGCGTGCCGGAACCCCGCGTCGTCGACCAGGGCCCGCCACAGGGGCGCCGCGCCGGCCGTCGCCCGCCGCCGGGGCGCGAACGCCCGCACCCGTTGGAGCGCGACCGGGACGAGGGCCGCGTCGAGCGCGCCGAGCGCGTCCGCCGCGGCGGCCACGAGGAGGCTGCGGACCGACGGCGGCACGTCCGGCTCCGCGGGCAGGGCGTCCTCCGGTCCGTCGGCCACCATGCGCCGCGCCTCCTCCGCACCTCGTCCGCGGGTCACCACGGGCGCTTCGTCCCTGATCGTCCTGATTCTCTCGGTCCCACCCTATGCCGCCCGGGGACGCGCGCCCCGGCTCCCGGCCTTCGTGTCGGCGGGCGGCCGACGGACCTCGCGGCGGCGGTGTCGGTGGCCCTCGCTAGCCTCGCCGCCATGTCGTCCGGACCCGCCCTCGCCGCCCCCCGCGCCGGGTCCGCACCGCAGGGCGTCCCCGTCCAGCCCACGCTCGAGGACCTCCGCACGCCGCTGCACGAGGTGACGTTCGTCGTCGTCGACCTCGAGACGACCGGCGGCTCCCCCGCGGGCGCCGGTATCACGGAGATCGGCGCGGTGAAGGTGCGCGGCGGCGAGGTGCTCGGCGAGTTCCAGACGCTCGTCGACCCCGGGGTGCCCGTGCCCGCCTTCGTCGCCCGGCTCACCGGCATCACGTCGTCCATGGTCGCCACCGCGCCCCGCATCGAGGCCGTCCTGCCCAGCTTCCTCGAGTTCGCGCGCGGCGCCGTGCTCGTCGCGCACAACGCGCCGTTCGACATCTCGTTCCTCAAGGCCGCGTGCCGCTCCGCGGGCTACGACTGGCCCGGGAACCAGGTGCTCGACACCGTGCCCCTCGCACGGCGGGTCGTCACGCGCGACGAGGCGCCGAACCACAAGCTCGCGACGCTCGCGGCCCTCTTCCGCGCCACCGTCACGCCGGACCACCGCGCGCTCGCCGACGCACGCGCCACCGTCGACGTGCTGCACGCGCTCCTCGGCCGCCTCGGCCCGCTCGGCGTGACGCACCTGGAGGACCTCGCCGGGGCGACGGACCCCGTGCCGCAGGACGTGCGCCGCAAGCGCCACCTCGCCGACGGCCTACCGGACGCGCCCGGCGTCTACCTCTTCCGCGGCCCCGGCGACGAGGTGCTGTACGTCGGCACGTCGACGTCGATCCGGCGCCGCGTGCGGTCGTACTTCACGCGCTCGGAGAAGCGCGGGCGCATCACCGAGATGGTGCGCATCGCGCACGCCGTCACGCCCGTCGTGTGCGCGACGCCGCTCGAGGCGCAGGTCCGCGAGCTGCGCCTCATCGCCGAGCACGCGCCGCGGTACAACCGCCGGTCACGGCACCCGGAGCGCATGACGTGGGTCCGGCTCACCGACGAGGCGTACCCGCGCCTCTCGCTGGTCCGCGACGTCCGTGCACCGGCGGCGCACATCGGCCCGTTCGCCTCGCGGCACCAGGCCCAGGCCGCCGTGGACGCCCTGCACGACACCTTCGCGCTGCGCCAGTGCACCCGGCGTCTCCCCGTCGTCGCCTCGCCCGGCGCGACGGCGTGCGTGCTCGCCGAGATGGGCCGCTGCTCCGCCCCGTGCACGACGACCGAGCGCGACGCGGGCTACGGCGACGTCGCGGCGGGCGCACGCGAGGCCTTCGAGGGCGACCCGTCGCGCGTGGTCGCCGAGCTCGGGCGCCGCATCGTGGCGCTCTCGCGCGACGAGCGCTTCGAGCAGGCCGGCGAGCTCACCCAGCGCCTGCGCGCCTTCCTCACGGGTGCGGCGCGCGCGCAGCGGCTCGCCCCGCTCGCCGCGTGCGCCGAGCTCGTCGCCGCGCGCCCGACGGACGCCGGTGGATGGGAGGTCGTCGTCGTGCGGCACGCGCGGCTCGCCGCGACGGGCATCAGCGCCCCGGGCACCGACCCGTGGCCGCTCGTGCACGCGCTCGTCGCGACGGCCGAGACGGTGGCACCACCCGTGCCGCCGGCCCCCGCGAGCCATCCGCACGAGGCCGAGATCCTGCTGTCGTGGCTCCAGGAACCCGGGGTGCGGATCGTCGACGTCACGGGTCCCTGGGCGTGCCCGGTCCGCTCGGCCGGGTCGCACGTGGACCTCGCGGCCACGGCCCGCCACGTCGCGCGCCACGCGGACGCCGACGGCGCCGACCTGGCCCACGCGTCGGCCGGGCCGACCGTAGAGTGGTCGCCTGACGACGACCCGTCCCCGGAGGAACCATGCTCACCGCCATCGTCCTGATCGACACCGACCCCGCACGCATCCCCGAGGTGGCGTCGGAGGTCGCGGACCTGCGCGGCGTCAGCGAGGTCTACTCGGTGACGGGCAAGGCGGACCTCGTCGCGATGGTGCGGGTCCAGGAGCACGACCAGCTCGCCGACGTCATCGCGGACCGCATCAGCAAGGTCCAGGGCGTCGTCCGCACCGAGACGTTCATCGCGTTCCGCGCCTACTCGAACGTCGACCTCGAGCAGGCGTTCGCCCTCGGCCTCGACGACTGACCGGCGGTCAGTCGCGCGCCGCGGCCTCAGCCCAGCGGGCGAGCGCCGCGCGCGCGGCACCGGAGTCGACGCTGCGGGCCGCGACGTCGTAGGCCGCGCGCAGCCGCTCGACGAGCGAACCCTCCGCGGTACCGGGCAGCGTGCCGTCGGCGACGAGGCCCGCGGCCGCGTTGAGCAGCACCGTCTCGCGCACCGCGCCCGGCTCTCCCGCGAGGAACCGCCGCGCGACGTCGGCGTTGTGCGCCGCGTTCCCGCCCCGCAGGTCCTCGACGGTGACGGGCGTCAGCGCGAGGTCGGCGACGGGGTCGATGCGGTGCTCCGTCACGGCGCCGTCGCGCACCTCCCACACCGTGGCGCCGCCGGTCGCCGCGAGCTCGTCGAGGCCGTCGTCGCCGCGGAACACGAGCGCCGACGTGCCGCGCCCGGCGAGCACGCCGGCGATGAGCGGCGCCATCCGGGCGTCGGCCACGCCGATCGCGGCCGCGCGCGGCTGCGCGGGGTTCGTCAGGGGGCCGAGCACGTTGAACGCCGTCGGGATGCCGAGCTCCTTGCGCGCGACGCCCGCGTGCCGCATCGACGGGTGGAACACCATGGCGAAGCAGAAGGTGATCCCCGCCTCCTGCGCGATGCGCGCCACGCGCTCGGGACCGTGGTCGAGCCGGATCCCGAGCTCCTCGAGCACGTCCGCGGCGCCCGACGACGACGTCGCGGCGCGGTTGCCGTGCTTGACGACGCGCACGCCCGCGCCCGCGATGACGAGCGACGCCATCGTCGAGATGTTCACGGTGTGGGCGCGGTCGCCGCCCGTGCCGACGATGTCCACGGCGGGCCCGTCCACGGAGAAGCGGCTCGCGTGCGCGAGCATCGCGTCGGCGAGACCGGTGAGCTCGGCGACCGTCTCGCCCTTCGCGCGCAGCGCGACGAGGAAGCTCGCGAGCCTCACGGGCGAGACCTCGCCCGACATGACCTGGTCCATGGCCCACGCGGTGCGCTCGGCGTCGAGGTCGTTCCCCGCGACGAGCTCGGTGAGCAGACCGGGCCAGGTGAGCCCCGCACCCGTCGAGTCGCTCGTGGTCGAGGCGGCAGGGTGCGGGGTGGCGGTCACGGGTGGCCCTTCGGCTGGTCGGTCTCCTGGTCGGCTACCGCGTGCCGGAGGCGCGCAGCAGGTCGGCGACGGCGCGCTGGAGGGCGACCGCGTCGAACGGCCGGGGCACCGCGTCGTCGGCGAGCGACCACGATGCTAGCCAACCGTCCTGCGGCCTGCCGGTGAGGACCAGGACCGGCGGGCACGCGTAGATCTCGTTCTTGAGCTGGCGGCACAGACCCATGCCCCCGGCCTTGTCGGCCTCGCCGTCCAGGACCAGCAGGTCCCACCCGCCGGCGTCCGCCGACGCCACGACCGCCGCCGGGGTGGCCACCTCGTGCCACTCGATCTCCGGCTGCCCCGCGCCCAGCCGCCGCCCGACGGCGAGCAGCACCTGCTCGCGCACGGTCACGTCGTCGCTGTAGAGCAGGATGCGCGGCGCGCGCGGGGTCACGTCCGTGTCCCCGTGCGTCGTCGTCACGGTCGTCGTCATCGTCGTCACCGTCGCCTTCGTCGTTCCCTCGGGTGGGCCCGGGAGCGCGCGGCGCCGCGTGTGGCGGACGCACGTCCCGACTGGCATCTTGGCACGTCGGAGCGCTCCGCAGCACCCCTGCGGCGGGTCGCGCGCCGACCGGCGGCGGACCGGGGACCAAGGGCCCTGGCCCGCGTCCCGGACGCCCGGGTTTCATGGCACTCGGACGGTTTCCGTCACCAAGTGCAGGTCTCCGTGGGAAGCTCTGGAGACATTGTGAGATTCACCGCCTCCGGGCTGCCGTCTGCGTGCCGCGAAGCTGAGGTTCGTCGGCCATAATGGCTCCTGTGTCGACCGCAACGGCTGCCCCCCACGCCCATCAGCACGTGAGCGTCAACCGACCGAACCCCGTCTCGGTCGGGACGATCGTGTGGCTGGCCAGCGAGCTCATGTTCTTCGCCGGCCTCTTCGCCATGTACTTCACGGTCCGCGCCGTGATGCCCGCCGACGAGTGGGCCCTCGAGGCGGACAAGCTCAACCTGACCTTCGCGGCGATCAACACGACCGTCCTGGTGCTGTCGTCGGTGACGTGCCAGATGGGCGTGTGGGCCGCCGAGCGCTTCCAGCCCGTCCGCACCGGCTCGATCTTCCAGGTGAACCGCTGGGGGATGAACGAGTGGATGACGCTGACGTTCCTCATGGGCGCGTTCTTCATCGGTGGTCAGATCTTCGAGTACGCCGAGCTCGTCGAGCACGGCGTGTCGATCTCCTCCACGCCCTACGGCTCCGTCTTCTACATCACGACCGGGTTCCACGGCCTCCACGTCGTCGGCGGCCTGATCGCCTTCCTGTTCCTTCTCGGCCGCTCGTTCTCGGCCAAGAACTTCGGGCACCACGAGGCCACGACGGCCATCGTGACGTCCTACTACTGGCACTTCGTCGACGTCGTGTGGATCGCGCTCTTCTTCGTGATCTACATCTTGCGCTGACGTCGCGCCCGGGGCCCGCCCCGGACCGCCCACCCGCCCCCTGCTCCCCCACCTGCGAGACGAGGATCATTTCGTGAAGGCACTCGCCGCCCGCAGACACCACCGCTTCGCGCCGGTCGTGCTGCTGCTGCTGGCGCTGCTGGTCACCGGTGGCGTCTACGCCGCCTTTGCCCCGACTTCGGCCAACGCCGAGACCGCCAGCACCGAGGACATCGAGACCGGCCAGAAGCTGTTCCAGGCCAACTGCGCCACGTGCCACGGGCCGAACGCCGAGGGCACGGCCACCGCGCCCTCGCTCGTCGGTGTCGGCGCCGCGTCGGTCGACTTCCAGGTGTCCACCGGCCGCATGCCCATGCAGATGGACGGTCCGCAGGCCATCCAGAAGCCGCGCCAGTTCGACGAGGAGCAGACGGCGCAGCTCGCCGCCTACGTCGCGTCGCTCGGCGCCGGCCCCGCGATCCCCACGGACGAGCAGGTCGACGCAGCGCTGGGCGACCCGGCCAACGGTGCCGCGGTCTTCCGCACCAACTGCGCGATGTGCCACAACGCGATCGGTGCGGGCGGTGCCCTCTCCGAGGGCAAGTTCGCTCCCCCGCTGTGGGACACCTCGGAGCGCAACATCTACCAGGCGATGCTCACCGGCCCGCAGTCGATGCCGGTCTTCAACGACGCCACCGTGACGCCCGAGGAGAAGCGGGACGTCATCGCGTTCCTCGCCGAGCAGCGCGACGGCTCCGCCGGCGGTCTGTCGCTCGGGTCGCTCGGTCCGGTCAGCGAGGGCCTGTGGGCCTGGATCGTCGGAATGGGCCTCCTCATCGGGGCCGCAGTGTGGATCGGAGCGAAGTCCTCGTGAGCGACTACCAGAGCCCCCGCTCGTCCGAGTCCTCGCACCGCGAGGTCGGGCACCGCGAGGAGCACGGCACCCTCGACACGTTCCCGGACCCCGGTCTGCCGGAGCACAAGAGCCGCATGGCCGACCGCGACCCGAAGGCGTCGAAGCGCGGCGAGCGTCAGGTCGCCGCCCTCTTCGGGATCTCGGTCATCGGCACCATCGCCGCCCTCGTCGTCTACTTCGTGATCCCGCCGGACGGGACCACCGCGGGCGTCCGCCTCTCGACGGTGACGCTCGGCGTCGCCATCGCGTTCGCCCTGCTCGGCATCGGCTTCGGCGCGGTGCACTGGGCCAAGGTCCTCATGTCCGACCACGAGAAGGTGGACGAGCGCCACCCCATCGCGAGCGACCCCGAGACGCGCACCGCCGCGCTCGCCGAGCTCGACGCGGGCGTCAAGGACTCGGGCATCGCCCGCCGCGGCGTCCTCAAGGGCGCGGTCATCTCCGCCCTCGCGCTCTTCCCGCTCACCATCGCGGTCCCGCTCGTCGGGAGCGTCGGCGGCGACTGGAACGTCTCCAAGTTCAAGCACACCCTCTGGCAGCGGGGCACGCGCCTCGCGATCGACCCCTCGGGCCGGCCCATCAAGGCCGCCGACGTCACCATCGGCTCGGTGGTCCACGTCATCCCCGAGGCCTCGCAGGAGGAGATGCAGTCCCACGAGTGGATCACGGAGAAGGCCAAGGCCGTCGTCCTCCTGGTCCGTCTCGACCCGCGCGACATCGTGTCCGAGCAGGCCCCCGCCGGGGAGAGCTGGTCGTACGACGGCATCGTCGCGTTCTCCAAGATCTGCACGCACGTCGGCTGCCCCGTCGCTCTCTACGAGCAGCAGACGCACCACCTGCTGTGCCCGTGCCACCAGTCGACGTTCGACGTGGCCGACAGCGCCAAGGTGGTCTTCGGCCCCGCGAAGCGGCCCCTGCCGCAGCTGCCGATCACCGTTGATGACGAGGGCTACCTGGTTGCGCAGAGCGACTTCCACGAGCCCATCGGCCCGAGCTTCTGGGAGCGTCTGAAGTGACCACCAGCACCGGAACCGCCGCACCTCGGGCGGCCGCACCGAAGTCAGCCGCGCCGACGACCCCCGCCGGGAAGGCCGCGGACTACCTCGACCAGCGCACCGGCATCGGTGTCGCCGTCAAGGAGTTCGCGCGCAAGGTCTTCCCCGACCACTGGTCGTTCCTCCTGGGCGAGATCGCGCTCTACTCGTTCGTCGTCCTGATCCTCACCGGCATCTTCCTGACGATGTTCTTCGTCCCGAGCATGTCCCTGGTGACCTACCACGGCGAGCCAGCCTCCATGGACGGCGTGCTCATGTCCGACGCGTTCGCGTCGACGCTGCACATGTCGTTCGAGGTCCGCGGCGGACTGCTCATGCGGCAGATCCACCACTGGGCAGCGCTGATCTTCATGGCGTCGATCGTCACGCACATGATGCGCGTGTTCTTCACGGGCGCGTTCCGCAAGCCCCGCGAGGTCAACTGGCTCGTCGGCATGCTGCTCATGATCATGGGCCTCGCCGCCGGCTTCTCCGGCTACTCGCTGCCCGACGACGTCCTGTCGGGCAACGGCCTGCGCATCACCGACGGCGTCGTCAAGGCGATCCCGCTCATCGGCTCGTACATGTCGTACTTCATCTTCGGCGGCGAGTTCCCGGGCGAGCACATCATCCCGAGACTGTTCACGGTCCACATCCTCCTGGTGCCGGGCCTGATCCTCGCGCTCGTCGCGCTCCACCTGTTCTTCGTCGTGCTCCACAAGCACACGCAGTACCCGGGTGGCGGCCGCACGGACACCAACGTGGTCGGCTTCCCGCTGTTCCCCGTGTACGTCGCGAAGGCCGGCGGCTTCTTCTTCGTCGTGTTCGGCATCCTCGCCCTCATGGGCGGCACGATGGCGATCAACAACGTCTGGAACTACGGCCCCTACGACCCGTCACCGGTCTCCGCGGGAGCACAACCCGACTGGTACATGCTGTTCCTCGAAGGGTCCTTGCGACTCATGCCGGGGCAGACGGAGTTCGTGATCGGCGGGTACACGCTGTCGCTGAACGTCCTCATCCCCGCGGTCGTCGTGCCGGGTCTGCTGTTCACGTTCCTCTTCGTCTACCCGTTCCTCGAGTCCGCGGTGACGAAGGACAAGCGCGAGCACCACGTCCTCGACCGCCCGCGCAACGTGCCGGTTCGCACCGGCCTGGGCGTCGCGTTCCTCACGGCGTTCATCATCCTGGCGCTCGCCGGGTCGAACGACCTCATCGCGACGCACTTCCACATGTCGATCAACACGATCACCTGGGCCTTCCGGATCCTGATCTTCGTGGGCCCCTGGTTCGCGTTCTGGGTCACCAAGCGCATCTGCCTCGGGCTGCAGCGCAAGGACCGCGAGCTCGTGCTGCACGGCCACGAGACCGGGCGGATCGTCCGGTTCGCGCACGGCGAGTACATCGAGGTCCACCGCCCGCTCGACGAGCAGGAGCGCTGGCTGCGGGTCAACTACTCCGCCCACGCCCCGCTCGAGATCGAGCCGGCGACGGACTCCCGCGGCGTGCGTCGCAAGGGCTACAAGAAGGACAAGCGTCTCCAGCGCCTGTCGCGGTTCTTCTACGAGGACCGCATCGAGCCCGTAACGCCGGCCGAGCTCGCCGCCGCGCACTCGCACGGTGAGCACGACGCCCTCGAGAGCACGAGCCACGAGCAGATCGAGGCCGGGACCGCCCCCGTCGGCGGCGGTCGGGACCTCGTGGAGCCGGAGAAGGGCGCCGACGAGCGCTGACCTCCGGGTTCCTGCACAGTAGGACGATGACCCGCGACCAGCCCCCTCTTCCAGGTGGGCAGGTCGCGGGTCATCGTCCTTCCTGCCCCGGGGGCGCGACAGCGCCCGCGTGAGGCGGCAGGGACACCGTCAGTTCACTGCCCAGGGACCGTCGGACGACCTCCGGCGGTCCGTACCAGGAGGTACATCCGGATGCCCGCTTACACCCTGCCCGAGCTGTCCTACGACTACGGTGCGCTCGAGCCGCACATCTCCGGGCGGATCATGGAGCTGCACCACTCCAAGCACCACCAGGCCTACGTCACCGGCGCGAACACCGCCCTGGAGAAGCTCGCCG
>NZ_NEDO01000004.1:0-600338 GCF_002127155.1 Cellulosimicrobium sp. KWT-B
GGGTTCACAAAACTGGCATCAACACGAAAGATGACATCATCTTCCGAAATCAACCAAAGGAATCCCAGACACAACCAACCCAACCACCCGACGGGCAACCAGGCCAGCCATGCCACAGGGACAAAAAATTTGGCATTGACTAACAAGCACACTGTTGAGTTCTCAAACAACCGACACACACCAACTCAGCACCACCCGACCGGGCGAGAACCTCGCTTGGGGCAACCCTTCAACCTTACCAGGTCTTCCCCGGTTCCTCAACCCCGGCTGTTCGCCGTGGTCCAGTCACCGTGGTCTTCCTCGTCGCGGGCAGAGAACACTCTACGCCATGCGGTGGAAGGGTTTCGACCCCGGGACCAGCCACCCTCGATCGTTCGAGGCGGTGTCTGTTCCTCCCTGTCGGGCCGACATCCAGAACATTACGCGGCCTCGCGCGACATGGTCAAGCCGCTCCCCGGTGACCCGGCCCACAGGGACGTCGCCGCTCGACGCACGGCACGACGTGCGGCCGTCCGCCCCGCACTCCCGCGCTCCCCTGGCGCCCCGATCAGACCGTCGTCGCGAGCCGCAGGATCACGCGGTCCCCCGGTCGGAGCTGGGCCGCGCGGTCGACGTCCCGCTCGCGGAGCACCCCGATGACCGGGTATCCCCCGGTGACCGGGCGGTCCGCGAGGAAGACGACGGGACGCCCGTCGGGCGGGACCTGGACCGCGCCGCGGACGAGCCCCTCGGACGCCAGCTCCCCCGGCCTGCGGGGCACCGCCTGGCCGTCGAGCCGCAGCGCCACGCGGTCGCTGTCCGGCGTCACGGTCCGCAGCGCGCGCAGCGCGTGCCCCGCACCGGGGAGGAACCAGTCGGAGCGCGGCCCGGGCAGCACCTCGAGCACCGCACCCGCCCGCTCGCCCGGACGCGGCTCGCCGGGCGGGAACCGCACCGGTGCGACGTCGGGCCACGGCCACGCGCCCGACGGCGCGGCCCCCACCGCGACGGCGTCACCCGGCTGCAGGGGTTCCGGACCGAGCCGGGCCAGCACGTCCCGCGAGCGCGACCCGAGGGCCGCGGGCGGCCGGAGCCCGCCGCGCACCGCGAGGTAGGTGCGCAGACCGTGCGCCGGCAGGCCGAGGCGCAGGGTCCCGCCGTCGGGCACCCGGAGGGCCGCGTGCATGCCGACCGGGCTCCCGTCCACGCTCGCGGGGACCGCCGCCCCGGCCAGCGCGACGACCGCCCCGCCGGCGAACCGCACGGCGAGACCACCGAGGGTGACCTCGATCGCGGCGGCACCGTCCGGGTTGCCCACGAGCCGGTTCGCGAGCGCGTACGACGCGCGGTCGGCCGCTCCCGACGGCCCGACGCCGACAGCGGCGAGCCCCGGGCGCCCCGCGTCCTCGACGAGCGCGAGGGGTCCGGTCGCGAGCACCTCCAGGGCGCGCGGGCCCGGCGGCGAGGGGGTGGTGGCCCGGTCCTGCGCGGGCTGCACGCGCGGCGCCCCCGCACTCCCGTGCTGCTGCTCCCTCCGCGGCGGCACGAGCGCGCCCGCGGTCACGGCCGCGCGGACCGGCACGAACCGCACGCGCGCGCCGGGCGCGACGAGCGCGGGCGGGTCGCGGTCGACGTCGAACATCCGCGCGTCCGTGCGGCCGAGGAGGCGCCACCCGCCCGGGGACTCCCCCGGGTAGACGGCGGTGAGCCCGCCCGCGAGCGCCACCGAGCCGGCGGGGACACGGGTGCGCGGGGTGGCCAGGCGCGGGGCGGCGATCGCGGGATCGACCCCGGAGAGGTACGTGAAGCCCGGCGCGAACCCGCCGAACGCGGCCTCGTACTCGCGGCCGTGGTGCCGCGCGACGACCTCCTCGACGCTCAGGCCCGCCCAGCGGGCGACGTCGTCCAGGTCGGGGCCGTCGTAGCGCACGGGGATCTCGACGAGCTCCCCGACGTGGGTGGTGGGGCCGGTCGTCGACGCGCGCCGCGCCGCCGCGCGCAGCCACGCCCGGGCGGCGGGGACGTCCGCAGGCGCCGCGCAGCGCACGAGCACCGTGCGGGCGGCCGGGACGACGTCGACCACGCCGGGCGGCGCGTCGCCCAGGGCCCGGTGCAGCGCGCGCACGGCGGCGAGGTCGGGAAGGTCGACGAGCAGCGCGGCCTCGCCGAACGCGTGCACCGTCACCTCTCCGTCGGGGCCGTCGGCCGCGTCGCGGACCGGCGACCCGGGAGCGGGCGACCCTCCGGTCGTCACGGCACGGCGTCCGCGCCCGCCGACCCGCCGTGCGGGGAGTCGACGAAGGGCCGCACGACGACCCCGGCCTCCTGGAGCGCGGTCCGCAGCGCCCCGAGCAGCCCGACCGCCCCGGGGGTGTCCGAGTGGACGCACACCGAGTCCGCCTCGACGCGCAGCGACGTGCCGTCCGCGGCCTCGACCGTGCCGGTCGTCACGAGCCGGACGACGCGCCGGGCGACCTCGTCGCCGTCGTGCACGACGGCGCCCGGCTCCCCGCGCGGGACGAGCTCGCCCGACGGGAGGTAGCCGCGGTCGGCGAAGGCCTCACGGACGGTGGGCTGCCCCGCCGCGTCCGCGAGCCGCAGCACGGCCGAGCCGGGCAGCCCGACGACGGGCAGCGTGGGGTCGTAGGCGCGCACCGCGTCGACGACGGCCCGGGCCTGCGCCTCGTGGTGGACGATCGCGTTGTAGAGCGCGCCGTGCGGCTTGACGTACCGCACGCGGTCCCCCGCGAGCCGGGCGAACCCGTCGAGGGCGGCGAGCTGGTAGAGCACCTCGTCGGCGAGCTCGCCGGGGTCCACGTCCATGAACCGCCGTCCGAAGCCCGCCCGGTCCCGGTAGCTCACGTGCGCGCCCACCCGCACCCCGCGCGCGGCGGCGTCCCGCGTCACGGTCCGCATGGTCGTCGCGTCGCCCGCGTGGAACCCGCACGCGACGTTAGCGCTGGTCACGAGGCCGAGCAGGGCCTGGTCGTCGCCGAGGGTCCAGCGGCCGAAGCCCTCGCCGAGGTCGGCGTTGAGGTCGATGCGCGTCACGCGTCCATCATGCCCGGGACGCGCGCTCGGCGGGCCCTGCCACGGGCCCCACGGCTGCGCCACCGCGGGGCCGACGCGGTGTCCACCGTGCCGCGGGCGGGGACGCGGAGACCACGGGCGTAGATTTCCTGGCATGCCGGACGACACCACCACCGCCACGACGGCCGTGCGCCGCGCGACGACCGCCGACGCCGCCGCGCTCGCGGACCTGGCCGCGCTCACGTTCCCGCTCGCGTGCCCGCCCGGCACGTCGCCGGACGCGATCGCCGAGCACGTCGCGACGCAGCTCTCGCCCGACCGGTTCCGCGCGTGGGCCGCGAGCGCCGCGCACGCGCTGCTGCTCGTCGAGGCGGCGTCGCCCGGCGCCTCAGCAGGAACGTCGGCGGGCGCGTCGGGAGACACGTCGCCAAGCACGTCGGCGGGCACGTCGGCAGGCACCGTGGAGACGGACGCCGGGTCGCCCGAGGCCGCGAGCGGCCCGCTCGGGTACGCGCTGCTGGCGAGAGGCGTCCCCGACGACCCGGACGTGGCGGCCGCCGTCGGGCCGGGCGAGGCGGTGGAGCTGTCGAAGATCTACGTGCACCCGGTCGCGCAGGGCACGGGCGTCGCGAGCGTGCTCATGACCGCGACGACGGGGGCCGCGGCGCTGCTCGGGCCCGGGCTCCCCCTCTGGCTCGGCACGAACGGGCACAACGCGCGCGCCCAGGCCTTCTACCGCAAGCACGGGTTCGCCGTGGTCGGGGGCCGGACGTACGTCGTCGGCGGGGAGACCCATGCGGACGTCGTCATGGCCCTGCCCCGCCGCTGACGGACGGGAGGTCCCGGTCGGGCTCGGCCTGCACCCCGGAGGGCGCCCGACCGGGAGGTCGGTGGGCGGCCCGTGCGGGCCGCGGTCGTGCGGTGGACGGTGGTCGGTCGGCTCAGTGGTCGTGCGCGTCCTCGCCGTCGGCGCCCTCGTGGCCGCCCTCGTCACCGCCCGTGTGGCCGAGGCCGAGGCCCCCGTCGAGCGAGTCGTCGGGGTGGACGGGCAGGAAGACGTGGACGTGGCCCTGGCCGTCGGCGGTCGAGCGCAGGTCGAGCTGGACGGCGGCGAGGCCCCACGTCTCGACGGCGCGCGTGCGCAGGTCGCCCGCGAGGGCGTACAGGTCCGGGGCCGCGGCGGGGTCGGCGCTCGCGGCGAGCCCGACGGCGTCGAGCGCGTCCCCGACGAGCTCGAGCGACGTGAGCATCCCGTTGCGGACGATGTTGTGCTCGGAGGAGCCGCTCGCGAGCGCCTCGGTCTCGGCGACGAGGCCGTCGACGGTCGCGTGCCACGCGGTGACGTCGCCCGGTTCCGCGGGGACGGCGCTCGACCCGTCGACGGGGAGCACCGCGTGGAGGCCGTGCAGGACGGGGACGAGCTCGGTCTGGAGGTACCGGGCGTGGTCGATCGACGCGACGAGGTTCTCGGCGTCGCGCGCCTCCTCGGCCGCCTCGAGCTCGGCGACGCGCGCCGGGTCGACGGCGAAGCCGCCGTCGTCAGCGGCCGCGCCGCCGCGCGTGAGCCCCACGACGGCCGCGACGGCGACCGCCACGAGCGCGAGCGCGCCGACGACGAGCAGGACGCGGCGCCACGGGTCGAGGCCCACGAACCACCGGCGCGCGCGGACGCGCACCGGTGGCCGGGGTTCGGGGCGGCCGGCACCGCCCCGGTCGGCAGGACGGGAGCGTGCGGGCGTCGTCGGGCCACCGGTGCGGCCGGTGCCCTTCCGGGCTCCTCCCGCCGGGGTCCGGGTCGTCGGCGTCCGTGCCGAGGTGCGCTGTGCCACCTGTCGCTCCTGTCCTGTGGTCGTCCCGCCGGGTGCGCCGGCCCGGCCCGTGGGCCGGGCCGGCGCGGCGGCCGGTGACGGGGGGCGGGTCTCCCGTCACCGGCCCGCCGTCAGCCGCAGCTCACGGCGTCGTACGGCACCTCGATCTCGGTCGTGACGTCGCCGAGCGTCGCCGTGACCGTGGCCGTGCCCGCCTCGAACGCCGTCGCGCGCGACGCGAACGACTGGTAGGCGTTGGCGCCCACCTCGACCGCGCCGAACTCCTTGGAGCCGAACGGCGTGGTGAGGGTGATCGCGACGGGCGCCTCGTCGGCGTTCGTCGCGCGCAGGGCGAGGTACGCCTTGCCCGCGAGGCAGCGGGCCGAGGCGGTGACCTCGACGTCGACCGTGGGCTCGGGCTCGGAGTCCGTCGTGAGACGGAACCAGTCGAACGCCACCGTGACCGGCGTCTCCTGCTCCGGGCCGATCGCCATGAGGCCGACCTTCGTCAGCGCCGCGTCGTTGGTGACCGGGGCGCCCAGCGGGGTCCAGGTCACCCCGCCGTCGCTGACCCAGCCCTGGTACGTGCTGCCCACCTTCTCGAGCCGCAGGTACCAGTAGCCCGACTCGGTCGAGTCGGCGAGCTCGAGCTGGCGGTTGCCGCCGTTGCCGAACTGGCCGCCCTTCTCCGAGACGAGCTCGGCGCCGAGGTTCAGCGCCGCGCCCGGGGCGTTCTTCGCGAGCACGTCGGCCTTGACGTAGTTGTCGTCGTCGCCGTACGCGATGAGGCCCGCGAGCTGCCACCGGTGCACGAGCGGCGCCTTGAACCGCGTCTCGACGACCCAGTCGCCCTCCGGTGCCGTCTGGAGGACGAAGTTGCGCGGGTCGCCGTTGTTGCCGGCGTTGATGTCGCCCGGCTGGGTCGTGATGCGCAGCTCGCCGTCGGCGACGGCGACCTTGGACCCGTCGTAGCGCACGACCGCGTCCCAGCGGCAGCCGTCGAGGGCGTCGCCCTCGAACTCGTCGCTCGGCTCGCGCTCGCCGTCGTCCGACCCGTCGCCCGTGACGCGCACGTAGTCGACCTTGGCGACCGAGTCGGCGGCCGCGGTGTCGCCGCCGGCCATCACGCCGAACGTCGCGCCCGGCTTCACGGGCGCCGAGCCCGCGAGCGCCGTCCACGTCTGGCCGTCCGCCGAGTACGCGGCCGTGATGGCGGAGCCGTCCGAGACGAGGCGCAGGTGGATCGACGTCGGGAAGTCCCCGGCGACGTTCGTCTGGCCGTGCCACGTGCGGGCGCCGCCGGTCTCGGTCTGGAACTCGAGGAACCGGTTGCCGTTCTGGTTCTTCGTGAACGCGAGCTTCGTGTACTCGTCGTCGGTCACGTGGACCAGGAGGCCGGCGTGCTGCCAGTGCCGGGCGAGCGGGACGTCGAGCTTCGTCTCGAGCGTCCAGGCGCCGGCGGGTGCGGGCTGACCGAGATAGCTGATCGGCCCGGTCTGCGCCTCGTTGATGTCGCCCTGCACGACCGGCAGGACGGCGTGGCCGTCGGCGACGGTGATCGGCTTGCCGTCGGCCTGGCGGACGACCGTCCACCGCGGGTCGAGGGTGTCGCCGTCGAACTCGTCGGACGAGTCCGCGAGGCACTGCGGCGGGGTCTCCTCACCGGGTCCCCCGGTCTGCGGGTCGTCGTCGAACGCGAAGTCCTGGAACTCGACGGCGCTCGTGGCCGACGTGCTGTGCGCGGTGACGAAGAGCCCCACGTCCTGCACGGACGCCGCACCCGGGAGGGCCTGGGGCTCCCCGATCTGCGTGAAGTTCTCGCCGTCCTTGCTCCAGGAGGCCGTGTACAGGTCGCCGTCGCGCACGATCCGCACCCACGCGGGGTAGCTCGTCGAGCTCGCGGCGGACGACGTGACGAGCTGGCCGGCCGCGTTGCCGCGGAGCCACTCGAAGCCACCGCTCGGGCGCATGCCCAGTGCGGCGTAGCCCGGCGAGCTCCCGACCTGCGTGACGTCGTTGCGGACGATGATCCCGGCCTTGGCGGACCCGTTCGAGTTGCCCTGGCTGGTGATCTTCACCGTCGCCGACCAGTTCTCGTCGGCGCCCTGCTCGCGGTAGATGGTCGAGTACTCGTCGGTGCCCTGCCACATGTTCGCGCCGCCCGACGTGATGAGGTACTTGCCCTCGGCGAGCTGCTCGAACGTCCCGTTCGCGTTGGTGAAGGTCTTCATGCCCCCGAAGAGGTCGCCGACCTGCGCCACGACGACGCGGGACCGCGTGTAGAGGCCCTTGTCGTTGGTCGCGACCGCGGTCAGCTCGTAGTTGTTGTCCGCCGTCACCTCCCACGTGGCCTCGTACGGCGCCTCGGTGTCGGTCCCGATCGACTCGCCGTCGACGAAGAACTCGACCTCGGTGACCGTGTTCTCCGTGTCGTCGGCCTCGGCCGTGACCGTGATCTCGCCCTGCTCCAGGCGCACGCCCGCCTCGGGCGCGGTGATGCGCACCTTCGGCCGCGTGGTGGCGGAGACGCCCTTGCCGTCGGCCTCGACGAAGTTGAGGCGACGCTCGCCCGCGCCGGGGAAGACGACGTAGAGCGTGAACGGCTCCCGGGGGTCGGTGACGTCCACGGTCACGTCGGTGAACGTGCCGAGACCCGTCTGCGGGACCTCCGCCGTACCGAGGAGCTCGCCGTCCGCGGCGTCGCGCCGCAGCTCGATCGTGCCCTCGGCCGCCGCGGCGACGCGCAGCGTGAGCGCCTGCACGCCGTACAGGCTCACCGGGTCGTACGACGCCCAGGCCCCGTTCGACCCGGTGATGACCGAGCCGCCGCCCTCGACGTCCCGGCTCGGGATCGTCGTGGTGCCGTCGGAGTCGGCGTGGAACTCCGCCTCGCGCTTCTTCGGGAAGATGAGCGTGGTGTCGGAGCCGGTGAGGGCCGGGACGTCGTCCACGCCGCCGCGGTCGGTGTAGCGCGCGTCGATCACGTAGAAGACGTTCATGTCCTCGCCGTGGCCGCCGCCGAGGCTCGTCGCGACCGTGCCCGTCCGGCCGTGCAGCGGCTCGGAGGGGTGCGCGTGCGCGTCGTGGCCGAGCGCGGGCTGGATGATGACCTGCTCGTCGTCGATGGTCTCGCCGTCCGGCGAGTCCTCGGCGTCCGTCACGGCCACGTCCCACGTGATGTCGTCACCGAAGGTGAAGAACGAGCCGGTGGGCGGCAGGCCGAAGTCGACCTCGGGCCGCGTGTTGCCGACCGTGATCGGCACGGTCGCCGTGCCGACCTTCCCGGCCGGGTCGGTCACCGTGAGGCGGGCGTCGTAGACGCCGTTCTCCGTGTAGGTGTGGCTCGGGGCGGCGGACGTCGAGTCCGTCGTGCCGTCACCGTCGAAGTCCCACGCGTACGTGAGCGCCTCGCCCTCGGGGTCGGTGCTCCCGGTCCCGTCGAACGACACCTCGAGCGGCGCGATGCCGGAGTCGGGCGTCGCGACCGGCTTCGACACCGGCGAGCGCGAGCCCGACAGGTAGTCGATGCGGTGCAGCCCCGAGTTGGGGTTGTCGCGACCGAAGCCGCCGCCCCAGTCGAGCACGTACATCGCGCCGTCGGGGCCGAACTTCGAGTCGATCGGCGCGAGGAACTGCTCCTGCGGGAGGAACGGGTTGACCTTCTCGACGTCGGTCACGCCGGGAGCGGCCTCGGGGTCCTTGAGGTCGATCGTGTACATCTTGTTCCGGGCCCACTCGTAGAAGAAGGCCTTGCCGTCGTAGGACGACGGGAACTTCGTGTCGGAGTCGAGCTCCGGGTCGTACTCGTAGAACGGGCCGCCCATGGGCGCGAGGCCGCCGCCGGCGTTGATGACGCCGGGCACGGACGAGCGCTGGTAGCCGTACCAGAGGTCCGCCGGCTGCGCGGCGGGGAGCTCGGTGAGGCCGGTGTTCTTCACCGAGTCGTTGACCGGGGCGTCGCAGTCGAAGAAGTCACCGACCGTGACCGGGCTCGTGCGGTAGTCGACGTCGCGGAACGGCTCGTTGTTCCCCATGCACAGGGGCCAGCCGAAGAAGCCGGGCTCCTTGATGAGGTTCCACTCGGCGATGCCCGCGGGGCCACGGTTCGCCGGGTTGTCCGACCCGTTGTCGGGCGAGTAGTCGGCGACGCCGAGGTTGCCCGTCTTCGGGTCGATGGTGAACCGGAACGGGTTGCGGAAGCCCATCGCGTAGATCTCGGGCAGCGTCTTCTCGGTGCCCGGCGCGAAGAGGTTGCCCTCGGGGATCGAGTACGTGCCGTCGTCCTCGGGGTGGACCCGCAGCACCTTGCCGCGCAGGTCGTTCGTGTTCGCCGACGTCGCGCGCGCGTCGTGGAACGTGCCGTCGCGCTCGGAGATCGGCGCGTAGCCGCCGGACGGCTCGGAGTGCGGGTTCACGTCGTCGCCCACGCCGATGTACAGGTCACCGGTCTCGTGGTCGACGAGCAGGCCGCCGCCCGTGTGGCCCGGCTCGTCGGGCAGGCGCCCGGCCGGGATCTCCATCAGGACCTTCTCCGACGCCGGGTCGATCACGGTCGCGCCCGGGCCGTCCGAGGACACCGTGAACCGCGAGACGCGGTTGAAGAAGTTCGCCGGGTCGGAGTCGTTCGAGCTCGCGGGCGAGTAGTACTGGTACAGGTACCCGTTCTCCGCGAAGTCCTTGTCGAGCGCGATGCCGAGCAGGCCGTCCTCGCCGCCCGAGTACACGGGGAGCGTGAGCGCCGTCGTCGTGTTCTGCGTCCGCGGGTCGTAGACGCGGACCTGGCCGCGCACGAGCTCGGTGTAGAACACGCGGCCGTCGGGCGCGACGTCCATGCCGAAGGGGGCGCTCGTGTTGGAGTCGAGCGCGACCTTCTCGAACGAGCCCCAGTCGGTGCCGCCGCAGTCGCCCTCGACGAGGCCCGCGGCCCACTGCACGCCGCCGACGACGTGCTGCACGAAGTCGGGCTCCTGCGTGTAGTGCGCCCCGAAGTGGCCCATGCCCGTCATCCAGGCACGACCGCCGTCGTACGGCTTGCACCAGGAGATCGGGTGGTCGTAGCCCATCTTGTTGCCGCCGGCGTCGTACGTCGTCTCGTCCATCGTGGCGAGGACGTGCGCGCTGCCGCGGACGTTGGCCGAGAAGTTGTACCACTCGTCCGCGCGCGTCCAGCGCTGGGACAGGTGCTCGGTCGACGGGTGCGTGCGGTCCTCGACGCGGACCGTGCCGGGCAGGCCGGGGCTGTTGCCCGTGGCGGCGTGACCGGGCATGAGCGCGCCGATCATGTCGTCCCACCACTGGTAGCTGCCGCGCATGTCGGTCGCGTTGTGGATGGCGACGATGCCGCCGCCCGCCTGCTGGTAGCGCTCGAGCGCCGCCTTCTCGTCCGCGTTCCACGGGTCGCCCGACGTCTGGAACATGACGAGGGCGTCGTACTGCGCGAGGTTGTCGTCGGTGAACACCGAGGAGTCCTCGGTGTGGTCGGACTCGATGCCGACCTCGGCGAACGCGGCCTCGAGCACGGGCGTGCCCTGCGTGATCGCCTCGGTGTGCCGGAACTGGGTCGTCTTGGTGAAGATGAGCACCTTGTGCTCGTCCTCCGCGGGGACGGGGTCGTCCGCGGCAACGGCCGTCGTGACGGGCGCAAGCGTGAACGCGAGCGCCCCGACGGTCAGTGCGGCGGCGACCGATCTCGCCCTGCGTGGGCGTCGTGCAGTCATCGTGGTGCCTCCAGGGGCATGACGTGCGGGCCCGGACGTCGTCGTCCGGGCAGGGTGGTCGTCATCCCGCGGCGTGCCGGCGCCGGCGGTCGTCTGCGACTACGGCTACGTGCTCTCCGGCTCGGGCATCAGTCCCTTCAGGTAGGCGAGGCCATCGACGGCGATGGCGTCCTGGGTCGGCGCCAGCGGGCGCCAGATCGAGGCGGCCGTGGCGATCGTCGCGTTCTCGGCGGTGAAGGACTCGATGACGAGCGGTCCGTCGTAGCCGGTCGCGTCGAGCGCGGCGAGCAGGCCGCGCCAGTCGAGGTGGTCGGTGCCCGGTGCGCCGCGGTCGTTGCCGCACACCTGGACGTGCGCGATGCGCTCGCCCGCGCGAGTCACCGCGGCGGGCAGGTCCGTCTCCTCGATGTTCATGTGGTAGACGTCGAGCATGAGGCCGATGCCGGCCGCGGGCAGGCGCCGCACGACCTCCAGCCCCTGGTCGACGGTGTTGACGAGGCTCGTCTCGTAGCGGTTGAGCGGCTCGAGCCCGACGACGACGCCCGCCGCCACGGCGTGCTCGACGACCGGGGCGAGGTGCTCGGCGAGCTCCTCGTAGGTGGCCTCGCGCTCGGCCGGGCCGAGCCGCCACGTGCGCCCGACCGACGCGTATGCCGGGCCGCCGATCACCGGGGCGCCGACGGTCCGTGCGACGTCGACGACGTGACGCAGGTAGTCCTGGGTGGCGCGCACCGTCGCGGCGTCCGTGGCGACGAGCTCGCGGCCCTCGCCCATGACGAGCGAGACGCTCGCGGCGAGGCCGTGGTCGGCGAGCACGGCGGCCGCCGTCGCCGGGTCCCAGTCCCCCGGGTTCTCGACGGGCAGCTCGAGCACGTCGAAGCCCCACCCCGCGACGCGCGGGGCGATGCCGCGCAGCGCGTCGTCGGTCAGGGGCGACGTCCACACCCACGTGTTGACGCCGAGCGCGCGCCGGCGCACCGGGGCGGGCGCGCCGTCGGGCGCGAGCAGGTCGGTCGCGCGGTGCGCGGGGGTCGGGCCGGGAAGAGCCACGTCGCTCTCTCTCGTCGGGTCCGAGCACTCGGCCGTCCCGCCCGCGTGCCCGACGCCGCGGCGCGCCCCCGTGCGGGAGGTGCGCCGCGCCGTCGGGCGGGCGGGCGGGGCGCCCGGCCGGTCGGACGGCGACCGGGCGGCCCCAGGTGGTCCGGCCGCGCGGCCGGACCGGGGTGGTGCTGGCGTCAGCGGTCGGTCCACGCCTCCGGGAACCCGGGCAGGTCCTCGCCGCCGAACTTCGCGTAGTGCAGGGACGGCATGTCCTTGTTCGCCTCGAGGTAGGCGTCGAGGTCCTCGGCGACGACCGGCGACTGCGGCAGGACCCACTCGGACGGCACCTGCTCGCCGGCCCAGATCATCTGCGCCGCGAGGATCGGCGTGCGCCACTGGAAGTTGGAGTACACGGCGCCGATGGCGGTCATGTCCGTGTCCTTCCACTTGCGCAGGAAGCTCATCTCGTCCTCGCCCATGAAGACCGGGTACGGCTTGCCCGCGTCCTCGAACGCCTCGACGGCCGCGACGGCGCCGTCGCCGGCGTCCATCCAGATGCCGTCCACGTCCCCGCGCTGGAGGTACTGCGTGACGATGTCCTTGATCTTCGCGCCGTCGCCGCCGGTGAACTCGGCGCCCACGACCTCGAGCTCCGACTCGGAGAAGATCTTGTCGGCAGCGGCCCAGCGGTTCTCGAGCACGTCGACGCCGGGCAGGATGCGCAGCGCGAGGACCTTCGAGCCGGGCTCGAGGTTCTCGACGAGGAACTCGGCGCCGTCGGCGCCGTACGCGTAGCCGCCGATCGGGTGGATGAACGTCACCATGCAGTCGGTGTTGACGCCGCGGTCGAACACGATGACGGGCTTGCCCGACTCGCACGCCGCCTCGACGGCGGGCGTGAGGGTCGCGGTGGTCGACGGCGAGATGACGATCGCGTCGCAGTCGCCGGCCGCGACGAACGCCTGGATGTCGGAGATCTGCTTGTTGTCGTCGTCGGCGGCGTCGGAGACGCGGAACTCGCCGATCACACCCGCCTCGGTGAGGACGTCGACCTGCTGCTGCATGGTGATGAACCCGGTGACGCGCCACGGGTTGGACACCGACGCGTTCGAGAAGCACAGCGTGTTGCCGCCCTCGGCGCTCGCGAACTCGGCCGTGTCCACGTACTCGGGCTCGATGGCCTGGAGCCACGGCTGGTCGGCCGGGCCCTCGGGCACGACCTCGCGCTGGGCGAGCTGGCGGTCGTAGTCCGCCTGGACGAACCACTCGGAGTCGGCGCCGCCGGACTCCTCGCCCGCGGGGCTCTCCTCGGCCGAGGTCTCCCCGCCCGTGTCTGTGGGGGTGTCGGTCGTGCAGGCGGCCGCGAGGAACAGCGTGGCCACCGCCGTGCCGGCCAGGAGTGCTCGTGTACGTCGCATGTCCTTCTTCTCCTTGGTGAGACGTCGTCGTCCCGCAACGTGCGGGGAAGGGGGTACAGCTCGGGTGCTGCCACACGGCCGTGCGCGGGGGTCCGGCAGGGGTCGTGCGCGGGGAGGGGCGCGGGCGTCGTCGCCGGGCGCGCGGGGCTCAGGCGTTCGCGGGGGCGGGCTCCTTCGGTGCGGGGGTCGGGCCCGCCGCCGGCGGGGCGTCGGGGGTGGACGCGCGGCGCCGCGACCGGCGCGGCAGCGCGGCGTAGGCGACGGCCGCGATGATGATCACGCCCTGCACGGCGGGGCGGATCGTCGACGGCAGGCTCAGCTGGTTGAAGAGGGTGAACAGCGCCTCGAGCGTGAGCGCGCCCGCCATCGCGGCGATCACGGTCCCCCGCCCGCCGCCGAGGACGACGCCCCCGAGCACGACGGCGGTGATCGCCATGAACTCCAGGCCCTGCCCGACCTGGGCGGTGACGCCGGCGTACCCGCCGATGAGGATCGCCGCGACGGTCGCCAGGAAGCCCGAGAGGAGGAAGGCGCGCGTGCGCACCCACCACACCGAGCCGCCCGCGTAGCCCGCCGCGACGTCGTTGTCGCCCGTCGCGACGAGCGTGCGGCCGAACGGGCGGCGCATGAGCAGGGCCGCGGCGACGCCGAGCACGACGACGACGAGCAGCGCGTACGGCACCTGGAACTGGCCCGGGGTATCGGGGATGCCCCCGCGTCCCCACTGCCGGAACCCGTCGGTGAGGGCGCCCGTGGGGGCTCCGCCCGTCCAGAGCCGGATCGCGCCGTAGAGCACGAGCATCATGCCGAGCGTCGTGATGAACGACGGCACCTTGAGCAGCGTGGTCACGAGGCCGTTGACGAGCCCGACCGCGAGGCCGAAGACGATCATGAGGGCCATGACGGGCCAGGTCATGGAGTCCTCGCCGTCCATGAGCTTCGCGGCGATGACGACCTGGGCGCCCACGAGCGAGCCGACCGACAGGTCGAACTCGCCCGAGACGATGACGAAGTACTGCCCGATCGCGAGGATGACCAGCGGCGCGGCCTTCTTGACGAACGCCATGAGCGACATGGGCTCGCCGAACGACGGGTTCATCACGAGGATGACCGCGAAGACGAGCACGAGCAGCGCGAACACGGTCCAGCTGCCGCCCGCGGTGAGGCGCTCGAGCCAGCCGGCCCGCGGCGCGCGCGCCGGGATGGTCCGGCGCGTGGTGTCGGTGGTCATGCGGACGCACCTCCGGTGCGGGTCGGGCGGAAGCGGGCCCGGCTGCTCGCCGGGTCGATCTGGCGCCGGGCGTACAGGGCGACGGCGGCGATGATGATGACGCCGCGCAGCACGTCCTTGAAGAACGGGTCGACGTCGAGCACGTTGAACACCGTGTCGAGCACGGCGAGGATGAGCACGCCGCCCACCGTCCCGACGACCGAGCCGCGCCCGCCCATGAGGAGCGTCCCGCCGAGCACGACGGCGGCGATCGAGTCGAGGTCGAGACCGTAGGAGTAGACGAGCGCGTTGCCGGTGCCGAAGCGCGCGGCGATGAGCAGACCGGCGACGCCCGCGCAGACCGAGCACAGCACGTGCGCGAGAACCAGCGTCCGGTCCGTCCGGATGCCCGAGAGCCGGGCGACGTCGGTGTTCCCCCCGACGGCGAACATGTGGTACCCGGGGCGGGTGCGCGTCAGGAGCACGACGCCCGCGGCCGCGACGAGCAGCATGACGACCGTCGAGACCGGCACCGGGCCGACGCGCGTGTACCCGAACATCTGGAACGAGGCGGGCACCTCCCCCGCCGGGCCCTTGAACTGCGTGTCGAGGTAGCCCTTGATGATGAGCCCGACGCCGAGCGTCGCGATGAACGCGTTGACCCGCAGCTTCGCGATGACGAGCCCGTTGACGAGGCCGACGACCGCCGCGACGCCCACCGCCGCGAGGACGCCGAGCCACACGCGCGACGGGTCGCCCGCCATCGTCGTCGCGCCGACGATCGAGCTGAGCGCGACGACGTAGCCGACGGACAGGTCGAGCGACTTGCACAGGACGGCGAACGTCTGCCCGATCGCGACGAAGCCGAGCAGGCTCGTCTGCGTGAGCATGTACGCCGTGTTCGCCGTGCTGAACAGGTTGCCGCCGCCCACGGCCACGAGGACGCCGGCGATCACGAGGATCCCGACGAGGGCGAGGTAGACGATCTCCGTCGAGCCCAGCCGGCGACGGCGCGCGGGGGCGCGGCTCGCGGTGGGGGCGGCGGTCGCGACCGCGGTGCTCATCGGTGCTCCTTCGGGCCGTCGGGGGCGTGCGGGGCGCTGCGGGGCGTGGTGCCGGGGTCGGCGCCCGGGAGGTCGTCGGCGTCGGCGAGTGCGCCGAGGTCGACCTGGACGTGCTCGCCGGAGGTGTCCTCGCCCGCGCCCGTGGCGAGCGCCATGACGGTCTCCTCGTCGCTGCCCGCGGGGAGCTCGCCCGCGAGGCGGCCGTCGCGCATGACGAGCACGCGGTCGGCCATGGCGACCACCTCGGGGAGCTCGGACGAGATGAACAGCACGGCGACGCCGTTCGCGGTGAGCTCGCGCATGAGGTCGTAGACCGCGCGCTTGGCGCCCACGTCGATGCCGCGCGTCGGCTCGTCGAGCACGATGACCTGCGGGTCCGTGACGAGCCACTTCGCGAGGACGACCTTCTGCTGGTTGCCGCCCGACAGGTACTGGACCTCGGCCTCCTGCGAGCTCGCGACGAGCTCGAGCGAGGACAGGATGCCCGGGATGCGCTTCGCGCGCCGGTCGGCCTGGCCGGGCACGACGGCGTCGAGCACGAGGCGCGCGTTGGCGAGGATCGACTGGCCCAGCGCGAGCCCCTCGGCCTTGCGGTCCTCGGTGACGAGCGCGAGGCCGGCGCGGACCGCCTGGCGCGGCGAGCGCACGTCGACCGGCTTCCCGCCGACGAGGACGCGGCCGCGCGTGAAACCCGCGATGCCGAAGACGCCGTGCGCGATCTCGGTGCGTCCCGAGCCCTGGAGCCCGGCGAGCGCGACGATCTCGCCCGCGCGGACCTCGAACGACACGTCGTCGACCTGCGTGTTGCCGACGCCCTCGAGCGCGAGCCGCACCTCGCCCGGGACGATCGCTGGGTCCTTGTCCGGGAAGTACCCCGCGAAGTCGCGGCCGACCATCGTGCGCACGAGCCGGTCCGCGTCGATGTCCGCCGTCGGCGTCGTCAGCACGTGGTTGCCGTCCTTGAGCACCGTGATGGTGTCGCAGAGGTCGAAGATCTCCTTGAGGCGGTGCGAGACGTAGAGGATCGCGACGCCGCGCTCCTTGAGCCGGTGCACGAGCTCGTAGAGGAGCTCGACCTCCTGGTCGGCGAGCGCCGCCGTCGGCTCGTCCATCGAGATGATCCGCGCGTCGTAGGAGACGGCCTTGACGATCTCGACGATCTGCTGCTGCGCCACGGACAGCGAGCCGACGCGCGTCCACGACGCGAGCCCCGTCAGGCCGAGCTCGGTGAGCAGGGCGGTCGTGTCCGCGTGCATGCGCCGCCGGTCGACGAGGCCCGCGCGGCGCGGCTCGCGGCCGAGGTAGACGTTCTCGGCGACGGACCGCTCGGGCAGGAGGTTGAACTCCTGGAACACCGTCGACACGCCCGCGTGCTGCGCGGCGAGCGGCGACGCGAACGTCGTCGTCTCGCCGTCGAGCTCGAGCGTGCCCGCGTCGGGGCGGTGCACGCCGGCGATGATCTTCATGAGCGTCGACTTGCCGGCGCCGTTCTCGCCGACGAGCGCGTGGACCTCGCCGGGCCGCACGTCGAGGTCGATCCCGCGCAGCACGGAGTTCCCGAAGAACTCCTTGCCGATGCCGCGCAGGCGCAGGAGCGGCCGGTCGTCGCCCTCCCCCGCGGCGGGACGCGGCTCGCGCGTCGTCGTCGCGGTCACGACGCGACCTCGACCCAGCCGCCCGTGCGCACCGACGTGGCCACGGCGTCGGCGAGCCGCGCGGCGCGCAGGCCGTCGTCGAACGTGGGCAGGCCGTCCGGGACGGCGCCGCCGATGGCCGCGGCGGTGTCGGCGACGAGCGCGTCGAAGCAGTCCTGGTAGCCCTGCGCGTGCCCGGCGGGGAGGCGCGAGTACCGGGCCGCCGCCGGGGAGAGCGTCTCGGGGTCGCGCACGAGGAGGCGCGACGTCGTGCGCCGGCCCTCCCAGAGCGTCTCGGGCTGCTCCTGGTCGAACGCGAGGGTGGACTCCGAGCCGGAGATCTCGAGGTAGAGCCGGTTCTTGCGGCCGGCCGACACCTGCGAGATCACGGCCGAGCCGAGCGCGCCGCCGTCCGTCGCGTACTGGAGCGTCACGGCGTCCTCGGTCGCGACCTCGTGCACGACGCCGTCGGCGCCGCGGCGGTGCGGGTTCACCGTGGCCGACTGCGCGACGAGGCGCACGATGCGCTGGCCCGTCGTGAACTCCAGCAGGTCGCAGAAGTGGGAGCCGATGTCGCCGAACGCGCGGCTCGCGCCGCCCAGCGCGGGGTCGACGCGCCAGTTGTCGTCGGAGTCGCGCAGCAGCCAGTCCTGCAGGTACGAGCCGTGCACGAGCGAGACGGTGCCCACCTCGCCGCGGCGCACGCGCTCGCGCGCCTCGCGGACCATGGCGTGGAAGCGGTAGGTGAACGGCACGACGGCGACGCGACCGTCCCGCTCGCGCGCCGCGGCCGCGAGGCCGGCGAGCTCGACCGCGCCGGCGACGTCGGTCGCGAGCGGCTTCTCGCACACCACGTGCTTGCCGGCGGCGAGCGCCGCGCGCGCCAGGGGGACGTGCAGGTGGTTGGGCGTGCACACGTGCACCACGTCGACCTCGGGGTCCGTGAGCAGCTCGTCGACCGTCGCGACGGCGCGCTCGGCGCCGAGGCCCGGCGCGGCGGCGCGCGCGATGTCGAGGTCGGCGGCGGCGACGCTCACGACGCGGCCTCCGCCCGTGCGCACGGCCCGGGCGTGGACCCCGCCCATGAACCCGGTGCCGAGGATCCCGGCGCGGTACCCGGCGGCGGGCAGCCCGAGCTCGTCGGGGTTGCTTGCGGGGAAGGTGCTTCGGGCGGTCGAGGCCCCTGGCGTGGTCGCTCCCGGGAAGGGCGTCTCCGGCTCCAGCACCGGGGTACGCACGTCCTGCGCGACGTCGTCGGCTCGCATGGATGACAACGTAGGGGCACTTATGTCGAGGGTCAAGCAAAAGCCGAACATTGACCGTCACGGTTAGATAACCCTGTCCGCAAAACAAATGTGAAGGCTCACACGACCGTCCCGGACGCGCGCACGCCACCGCCCCCGGCCGTCGGAACGACCGGGGGCGGTGGCGTGTCGGACTGCCCCCACCCGCCGGCCGGCGACGCCGGCCGGCGGGGAGACTGCGGTGCTACTTGGTCGAGAACGCGGCGTCGAAGGCCGCGTCGGGCGCGTCGAACGCGTACTTCTTGACGAACTCGAGGGCCTCGGGCGCGCCGACGAGACGGTCCATGCCCGCGTCCTCCCACTCGACCGAGATCGGGCCCTCGTAGCCGATCGTGTTGAGCATGCGGAACGCGTCCTCCCACGGCACGTCACCGTGGCCCGTGGAGATGAAGTCCCAGCCGCGGCGCGGGTCCGCCCAGGCCAGGTGCGAGCCCATCCGGCCGTTGCGTCCGTTGTGCATCCGCTTCTTCGTGTCCTTGCAGTCCACGTGGTAGATGCGGTCCTTGAAGTCCCACAGGAAGCTCACCGGGTCGAGGTCCTGCCACACCATGTGGCTCGGGTCCCAGTTGAGCCCGAACGCCTCGCGGTGCCCGATCGCCTCGAGCGTGCGGACCGTGGTCCAGTAGTCGTACGCGATCTCGCTCGGGTGCACCTCGTGGGCGAACCGGACCCCGACCTCGTCGAACACGTCGAGGATCGGGTTCCAGCGGTCCGCGAAGTCCTGGTACCCGGCGTCGATCGCCTCCTGGGAGACCGGCGGGAACATCGCGACGTACTTCCAGATCGCCGAGCCCGTGAAGCCCACGACGGTCTTCACGCCCAGCTTCGCGGCGAGGCGCGCGGTGTGCTTCATCTCCTCCGCGGCGCGCTGGCGCACGCCCTCGGGGTCGCCGTCGCCCCACACGACGTCCGGCAGGATGTCGCGGTGGCGCTGGTCGATCGGGTCGTCGCACACCGCCTGGCCCTTGAGGTGGTTCGAGATCGCGTAGACCTTGAGGTCGTACTTGGCCAGCAGGTCGAGCTTGCCCTGGACGTACTCGTCGTCGTCCCAGCGCCAGGGGTCGAGGTGGTCGCCCCAGCACGCGATCTCCAGGCCGTCGTAGCCCCAGCCGGACGCGAGGCGTGCCACCTCCTCGAACGGCAGGTCGGCCCACTGCCCGGTGAAGAGGGTGATCGGTCGTGCCATGGTCGTGTCTCCTTCGGTCGTTCTCGGTTCGTGCCCGGGGTCACCGGGCGGACGTCTTGGTCAGGGGGCGGGGCGTGTCGCCCGCGGCCTCGTCGGTGCCCGACGCGCGCGAGCGGCGCCGCACGACGACGTAGCCCCCGGCGAGCAGCGCCGCGGCGACCACGGCGACGGCGACCCACGCGAGCGCGCTCGTCGACCCGTCGTCCGTGGCGGTGCCGTCGCCCGCGGCGCCCTCTCCGGCGGCGTCGTCGCCCGCGGCGGCGTCGTCGCCGGCCGCGTCGGCGCCCGCCGCGTCACCCTCCGCGCCGGCGGCCTCGCCGCCCTCCTGCGCCGCCGCGTCGTCGCCCTCGCGCGGGGCGGGCTCCGGCAGCGGCACGACGTCGACCTGCGCCGTCGCGGTGGCCTCGGCGGGGTGGGTGATCGTGGCGGTGAGCGTCCAGTTGCCGTCGGCGAGGACGCCGGGGTCGGACGTGTACCAGCCGACGCCCTCGGACGCCGACCGCAGCGTGAGGGGGCCGACGGTCTCGCCGGCCGCGGACTCCCCCGTCACCGAGACGTCGGCCGCCTCCTCCACGGGGTGGCCGTCGACCTTCCAGGTGAGGTTCGCGGACACGCCGCCCTGGCCGTCCGTGCCGAGCGAGATGACGACGTCGCCGCCGTGGGCGCCGGCCGGGGCCGCGCCGACGAGCGCGAGCACGCCGCCGAGCAGGAGGCCCAGCGCCGCGGTGAGGAGCGCGCGGGGGCGGCGCCGCACGGGGGCGGCCGTCCGGCGGAGCGGCAGGAGCCGCGTGCCGCCCGGAGGTCGGGGGCTGGTGCGCTGGCGGGGCGTACGGGACATCGGGTCATCACCTCGTCGTGGGTCCGTGTGCGGTGGGGGCGGCGGTCGTCGCCGGTCCCCCGGGGTGCCCCGGCGCCGGGCCGGAGCGCCCGTTCCCGGGCGCCGGGGCCGGAGACCCGGAGGTCCCCGTCGTGCTCGTCGTGCGGGCAGCGTACGGTCGGCCCGGCCGATGGGCCGCCCGGACGCCCGAGCGCCCGCGCGCCGAGCGCGGTGCCCGGCGGGCCGGTGCTCAGCGCACCGACCCGCCGGAGCTCGTCAGGAGCAGGACCGGGCCGCGTAGTCCGCCGTCCCGGAGAACGTCCTCCCCTCGGCGCCCGTGGCGGTCACGGTCACGGTGCCCGCGTCGACCGCGACGGCGCGCGACGCGAACGACTGGTACGCGTTCGCACCCGGCGCGACGTCCGCGACCTGCTTCGACCCGTACGGGGTCTCGAGCGTGATCGCGAGCGGGACCGTGTCGTCGTTCGCCGCGCGGACCGCGACGAACACCTTGCCGGCCATGCAGCGCGTCTCCGCGGTGATGGTGACGGCGATCGGCTCGGCCTCGTCCTCGACCACCCGGAAGTGGCCGAAGGACGCCGGAGCACCGGTGTCGGCCGACGCCCCGAGGGCGAAGAGACCGACCTTGGCGTCCGCGGCGGGCGCGTTGGTCACGCTCTCGTCGAACGTGGTCCACGTCTCGCCGTCCGCGCTGTACGCGCCGGTGAACGTGTCACCGGAGCGCGTGAGGCGCAGGTGCCACACCGACTCGGCGAGGCTCCCCGTCTGCGGCTGCGGGTTCTGCACCACGCCGCCGACCTCGCTGCGCAGCTCGATCCGGGCGTTGCGCGCCTGGCCGGCCTGGTTGTCGACCACGTAGTCGAGCTTCACGTAGTCGTCGTCGCCGCCGTAGACGATCAGACCGCCCTGCTGGTACTGACGGTCGAACGCGGAGCCGTCGACGACGGTCTCGATCGTCCACTCGTCACCCGGCTGGTCCTGCAGCACGATGTTCGGCACCGGGCGGTTGTCCGTCCCGTAGATGTCCGTGGGCGTCGTGTCGATCTGCAGGGAGCCGTCCGCCACGCGGTAGCCGGTCGGGTCCTCGCGGACGATCGACCAGCGGCACGTGTCGAGGGCGTCGCCGTCGAACTCGTCGTCCGGCCCGGGGGCCGCCGCCGTGTCGTCGGGCGTGATGTGGAACCAGTCGAACTCGGCGTCGACGACCGGGGTGGTCGTGTTGTTGCCCTTGAGGGCCACGAGCCCGATCTTCGCGTTCTCCAGGTCGGCGATCGACTTGGTCTGCGGCATCGTCGTGAAGTCGATGCCGTCGGCCGAGTACGCCGCCTGGAGGCTCGCGCCGTCGCTGACGAACCGCACGTAGACCGTGTCGGGGTAGTCGGCACCGAGCGCGGCCGAGTTGGACTCGTTGACCTCGTTCGGCTGGGCGTTCTCCTCACGGATGAACTGGAAGATCCGCGTCGCCGGGTCCGCAGCGGCCGACCGGCCCTGGAGCACCATCTTCGCGTAGTTGTCCTGGTCCTCCCAGATCAGCAGACCGGCCTGCTGGTACTGCTGGCGGGCCGGCAGGGTCACCTTCGCGGTGGCCGTGAACGGTCCGTCCGGGAGGTCCTGGAGCACCAGGTTCGGCACGACGGTGTTGTCCGTGCCGTAGAAGTCCCGCGTCGCCGTGGGGACCACCAGGCGCCCGTCGCGCACGACGAGGTTCTGGTCGCGGTTCGTCACGGTCCAGCGGTCCTCGTCCAGGTCGGTGCCGAGGAAGTCGTCCGAGCGGCCGGAGAAGCAGAGCCCCGGACCGGTCTCGGGCGCCTTGACGGTCACCGTCGTGTACTCGACCGAGTACGCGCCGCGCTCGTCGGTGGCCCGGACCTGGAGCCGGTAGGTGCCCGGCTGGTCGTACGTGACCGCGAACGAGTCGGTGCCGTCGACGAACCCGTCGCCGAGGCCCGCGTCCCACGCGAACGTGACGGCCTCGTCCTCGGGGTCGGTCGCCGTGACCGACGCCGTGACCTCCAGCGGGGCGGTGCCCTCCGTCGGCGTGACCTCGAACGTGTCGATGGTCGGGCGCACGTTGTCCGTGACGCCGCGGCCGTCGAACTCGAGCCAGTTGACGTTCATCTGGCCGGCCACGTTGACGAAGTAGAGCGTCCCCGTGCCCTCGGGCACGTCGGTGATCTCCGTCGTCGCCATCGTGTACGCCTGCCAGTCACCGGTGTTCGGCACGGTCACCCGGCCGATCTCCGGACCGTCGGGCGCGTCCCAGCGCACGGACACCGTGCCGCCCGAGGGCGACGCGACGCGCATGCCGAGACCCTCGACGTTGTAGAGCGACATGGGCTCGTAGGCCCACCAGTCGTCGACCTCGATGTAGCCGAGGTTCTGGCCGCCGCCCGCGCTGTCGCTGGTCTGCTCCGTCTGGACGCCCGGGTCACCCGTGCTCGCCGAGCCGGGGAGCCGGCCCGTCGAGGTGTAGTACTCGGCCTGGAGCAGCTTCGGCTGCAGGATCTGGAGCGAGTTCGTCGTGAGCGGGACGCCCACCTCGCCGCCGTCGTCGGTGTAGAACGCCTCGAGCACCCAGAAGATGTTGGCCTCGAGCCCGTGGCCCTCGTCGCGGGCCGTCTGCATGACGCCCTCGCAGCCGGTCAGCTCCTCCATCGGGTGCGCGTGGGCGTCGTGCCCGAGCGCGGTCATCATCTGGAGGTTGGAGCAGTCCACCTCGCCGTCGGGGTCCTCGACCTCGACGACGTAGCGCACCTGGTCGCCCCACTCGAACACGCCACCGTTGTCCGGGAACGTGATCGTCACGCTCGGCGCCTGGTTCCCGACGACGATGCTGACGTTCGCGAAGCCCGTCTGGCCGTTCGCGTCGGTCGCCACGAGCTGCGCGGTGTAGCTGCCGTTCTCGGTGTAGGTGTGCACCGGGTTCGCCTCGGTCGACGGGTCGGACCCGTCGCCGAACGTCCACTGCAGCGAGATCGGGTCGCCCGCCGGGTGGCGGGTGCCCTCCGAGGAGAACTGCACCGTGAGAGGCGCGGCGCCGCTGGTCACGTCCGCGCTGGCGCGGGCGATCGGCGTCGGGTCACCCTGCACGTAGTTGACCTTGTAGATGCCCGACGTCGTGTTGTTGCCGCCGAAGCCCTGGCCCCAGTCGATGACGTAGAGCGAGCCGTCCGGACCGAAGTCGAAGTCCATCGCGCGGTAGAAGCCCGCCGCGGGGTCGAAGTGCTTCGGCAGGATCCGGTTGATGTCGACGAGCTCGTCGCGGTTCTCCCCGTCGAGCTGGAACGAGTACATCTTGCCCTGGTTCCACTCGCCGAAGATCGCCTTGCCGTCCCAGTACTCGGGCCACTTGACGTCCGACTCGAGCTCCGGGTCGTAGTCGTAGACGGGGCCGCCCATGGGCGCGCCGCCGCCGCCGATCTCCGGGAAGAGCGGGTTGCCGGCGTAGTTGTACCAGACGTCGGCCGCGACGGCCGGCGGGAGCTGGGTCAGGCCGGTGTTGTTCGGCGAGTCGTTCACGGGGCCGTTGGCGCAGTCGAACGCCTGGCCCGACTGGCCGGTCGCGAAGTTGTAGTCGATGTACGCCGCGTTGTCACCGGTGCAGTACGGCCACCCGTAGAAGCCCGGCTCCGCGACGATGTTCCACTCGACCGTGTTCCCCGGGCCGCGGCTCGGGTTGGCGTTCTGCGCGTCGGGGCCGTAGTCGCCGACGAGCACGTTGCCCGTCTTCTGGTCCACGCCGATGCGGAACGGGTTGCGGAAGCCCATCGCGAAGATCTCGGGCTTCGTCTTGTCCGTCCCCGGGGCGAACATGTTCCCCTCGGGGATCGTGTACGTGCCGTCGTCCTCCGGGTGGATGCGCAGCACCTTGCCGCGGAGGTCGTTGGTGTTCGCCGACGTGCGCTGCGCGTCGTACGACGTGCGGCCCGCGCGCTCGTCGAGCGGCGCGTAGCCGGCCGACTCGAACGGGTTGGTGTTGTCGCCCGTCACGATCACGAGGTTGTCGTCGCCGTCGAAGACCATGTCACCGCCCGCGTGGCAGCACGTCTCGCGCTGCGTCGGGATGACGAGGACCTTCTCCTCGCTCGCGGCCGAGATCGTCCGGGTCGCCTCGTCGTACGTAAAGCGCGAGACGCGGTTGTGCGGCCCGTCCGTCCCGACGTCCTGCGGCGACCAGAACAGGTAGACCCAGCCGTTCTCCCCGAAGTCCGGGTCCAGGACGACGCCCGTGAGCCCGTCCTCGTTGGCCTGCGTGACCGCGAGGGTCATCGCCGTGGTGGTCTGGTTGCTCTCCGGGTCGATGAGGCGGACGCGCCCGTCGCGCTCGACGTAGAAGACCGTCCCGTCGGGGGCGACGTCGAGCATCATCGGGTTGGACGTCTCCTCGTCGAGCGAGACGACCTCGTAGCTGTCCGACTGCGACGCGGCGCAGTCCGACGGCACGACGCCGGCGGCGGTCTGGATGCCGCCGAGCAGGTGCTGGAGGAACTCCGGCTCCGCGTAGGACTCGTTCGTGTGGCCGCCGCCGGTGTACCACGAGCGGCCGCCGTCGTACGCCTGGCACCAGGCGATCGGGTGGTCGGCGCCCATCGCGCCCGACCCCGCGGTGTAGGACGTCTCGTCCAGGCTCGCGAGCACGTGCACGGTGTCACGCGGGTTGGTGCGGTAGTTGTACCACTCGTCGTAGCGGTCCCAGCGCGACGGCAGGTGCGCCGTCGACTCGTGGGCGTGGTCCTCGACCTTGACGGTCGCGTCCTGGTTCTGCGGGTGGCTGCTGAAGTACGCGCCGACCAGCTCGCCGTACCACGGCCAGTCGTACTCGGTGTCGGACGCCGCGTGGATGCCCGCGTACCCGCCGCCGTTCTGGATGTAGCGCTCGAACGCGGCCTGCTGGTCGTCGTTGAGGACGTCGCCCGTCGTGGACAGCCACACGACGGCGTCGTACTGCGCCAGGTTCTCGTCCGTGAACGCTCCCGCGTCCTCGGTCGTGGTCACGTCGAAGTCGTTCTCCGCGCCGAGCTGCTGGATCGCCGCGATGCCCGCGGGGATCGACCCGTGCCGAAACCCGGCGGTCTTGCTGAAGACGAGCACGTCGAACGGTGCGGTGTCGGCGGCGGCTGCGACCGGAGCCGCCGGAGCGACGCTCCCGGCGGCGGGGGCCGCCGTGGCCGACACCGCCGTCGCGATGGTCAGGGGGAGAGCGATCGCCGCCGCGGCTGCTGCCGCGACCGTGCGCCTCATGGCGAGCGATCCTCCAAGCACGTTTCTCACAAGGTCTCCTCGTCGAGATGGGGAACTGTGCTGCGCTCCGCCGGGTCGGCGCCATCGGCCTGCCGTCCGTCCCGGGCTCGTCGGCGGACTGTCTCGGTGCTCCGCCGGGCACCTTCCTCGCCGCCAGCGCGGCGGTCGTACCTCCTCTCGTCGTCCCGGTCGTCGGCCGTGCACCTGCGCGCGGCCGACGACCGGTCTGCCGTCCGTGCGGCGGGCCGAGTCCTAGGGCTCGACCCAGCCGCCCGACGCCGCGCTGCGCTCGACCGCGTCGAGCACGCGCTGGACCACCAGGCCGTCCGCGAAGGTCGGCGCCGGGTGCGTCCCCGCGGCGATGCCCTCGACCAGGTCGACGACCTGGTGCGTGAAGGCGTGCTCGTAGCCGAGGCCGTGGCCCGCGGGCCACCAGTGCCCGACGTACGCGTGCTGCGGCTCCGTCACGACGATGCGGCGGAAGCCCGCGACGGCCGGGTCGTCGGCGGCGTCGAAGTAGTGCAGGACGTTCATGTCCTCGAAGTCGAACGCGACCGAGCCCTTCGACCCGTTGATCTCCAGCCGGATCGCGTTCTTGCGGCCGTAGGCGAACCGGGTCGCCTCGAACGTGCCGATCGCGCCGCCGGACATCCGGGCGAGGAAGATCGCGGCGTCGTCCACGGTGACGGGGCCGCGCTCGGTGCCACCCTGTCCCGAGAGACCGGCGAACTCCGTCGCGACGGGACGCTCCTTGACGAACGTCTCGAGCAGGCCGGAGACGCTCGTGATCCGCTCGCCGGTGATGAACTGGGCGAGGTCGATCACGTGCGCGCCGATGTCGCCGAGCGCGCCGCTGCCGGCCTTGGTCTTGTCCAGACGCCACGACAGGGGCGCGTCCTCGTCCGCGATCCAGTCCTGGAGGTACTGCGCGCGCACGTGCCGCACCGTGCCGATGCGGCCGTCGGCCACGAGCTGGCGCGCGAGCTGGATCGCCGGAACGCGGCGGTAGGTGAAGCCCACCATCGCGACCTGCCCGCGCCGCGCGGCGGCCTCGGCGGCCGCGACCATCTTCTCGGCCTCGGCGACCGTGTTCGCGAGCGGCTTCTCGCAGAGCACGTGCTTGCCGGCCTCGAGCGCGGCGATCGCGATCTCGGCGTGGGTGTCGCCGGGCGTGCACACGTCGACGAGGTCGACGTCGTCCCGGCCGACGAGCGCCTGCCAGCTCGTCTCCGTGGACTCCCAGCCGAGCCGCTGCGCGGCGGCGGCGACCGCCTCCGGGTTGCGGCCGCCGAGGACCCGCATCCGCGGGTCGAGGGGGAGGTCGAAGAACCGGGGGGCGGTCCGCCAGGCCTGCGAGTGCGCTGCCCCCATGAACGAGTACCCGACCATGCCGACGCCGAGCTGCGCGCCGTCGTTTCCTGCCATGACGTTCCTTCCGTGCTTCTCACGGCGCACGCCCACGGTCCGGCCGGGCGGTACCCGGGCGGACCGTGGGCGTGGTCCGCGTGCTTCCTGCTGCGTGCTGACGGGTGTCAGCGGGTCCGTCAGGACTGGAACGCGGTGGGCAGGTACTGGTCGACGTTGTCCTTCGTCACGACGGGCGCGAAGAGCTGGACCGTGCGCGGCACGTCGGACGACGCGAGGTCGCTGAGGTTCTTCTCGTGCGCCACGAGGCGGGCGAGCTTGATGCCGTCCGCCGCCTGCGTCGACGGGTAGACGACCGTCGCCTGGAGGACGGAGTCACCGGCCTGGATGTGCTCCATGACCTGCTTCGAGCCGGCGCCGCCGACCATGAAGAACTCGTCGCGGCCCGCGTTCTCGATCGCGGAGAGCACGCCGACGCCCTGGTCGTCGTCGTGGTTCCAGATGGCGTCGATCTGCGGCGCGGCCTGGAGGAGGTTGGCCGTCGCGGCCTCGCCACCCTGGACCGTGAAGTCCGCGGCGACGCGGTTGTCGACGTCGAGGCCGCAGTCGGACAGCGCGTCCTCGAAGCCCTGGCTGCGGTCCTGCGTGAGCGGGAGCGAGTCGATGCCGGCGATCTCGGCGACCACGGCGTCCGGGTTGTCGCCCAGCTGCTCGCAGATGTACTGGCCGGCGCTCACGCCCATGCCGTAGTTGTCACCGAGGACGGTGGTCCGCGCCGCGAACGGGCTGGAGAACTCACGGTCGACGTTGATGACGGGGATCCCGGCGTCCATCGCCTTGGTCGCGACCTCGGTGAGCGCGGCGCCGTCGAACGGCAGCAGCACGATCGCGTCGACGCCGTCGTTGATGAAGCCCTCGATCTGGCTGATCTGGACGTTCACGTCGTTCGTGCCGTCGGCGACACGGAGCTCGACGTCCTCGTACTCCGCGGCCTCCGCCTCGGCGGCGGTCGTGATGGCGCCCATCCAGCCGTGGTCGGCGGCGGGGGCCGAGAAGCCGATGACGATCGGGTCGCCCGGGGCGTCGTTGTCGGAGACGGCCTGGTTGGCGCTGCCCCCGCCGTCGCCCTCGGCCGTGCCCTCGTCCTGCGGCGTGTTGGAGGTGCACGCCGTCGCGATCAGCGCGATCGAGGCGGCCGAGACCGTCGCGAGCGTGATGCGGCGGCGGAGGGTGGTGCGTGCGGACATGGGATCTCCTTCGATGCTGTCCTGCGGGTGGAACCTCAGGGGAACTGGCGGGGTGGGGGTGGTGCGGGGCTCGTCCGGCTGCGGCGTGGTGCGGGGGCGCCGCGGGGCTCGGGGTCGCTAGGTGGTGCGCCGGGAGAGGCGCTGCTGGAGCAGGACCGCGCCGACGATGATCGCGCCCTTGGCGATCTGCTGCACCGAGCTGTCGATGTTGTTGATGATGAAGACGTTCGTGAGTGTCGTGAAGATCAGGACACCGAGGACGGTGCCGACGATCGTGCCCCGGCCGCCCGCGAGGAGCGTGCCGCCGACGACGACCGCCGCGATGGTGTCGAGCTCCATGAGCAGGCCGTTGGTCGAGGAGCCGGCGCTCGTGCGGGCGAGGATCATCACGCCGGCGATGCCCGCGGTCAGGCCGGACAGCGCGTACACGTACAGGAGGTGGCGCTTGACCTTGATGCCTGCGAGGCGAGCGGCCTCGGCGTTGCCACCGACGGCGACCGTCCGGCGGCCGAACGTCGTGCGGTTGAAGAGGAACCAGCCGAGCACGGCGACGACCGCGAAGATCCACACGATCTTCGGCACCCCGAGGAGGTTGCCGCGGAAGACGTCGTTGAACGCGTCGACCTGGACGATCTGCGTGCGCTTCTGCGCGATGAGCTCGGCGAGACCGCGGGCGGCGACGAGCATCGCGAGCGTCGCGATGAACGCCACGACCTTCCCGTAGGCGACGATCAGGCCGTTGAGGAGGCCGGCGCCGATGCCCACCGCGAGCGCGCAGATCACCATGACGACCCAGCCGTACGACTGCGTCGCGAGCGTCGTCGCCCAGACGGACGCGAGACCGAGCACCGAGCCGACGGAGAGGTCGATGCCGCCCGTCGTGATGACGAAGGTCATCCCGATGGCCACGACGCCCACGACCGACCCGAGGCTGAGGATGGTCATGAGGTTGCTGACGCTCAGGAACCGCTCGCCGCCCGTCGCGAAGCCCACGACGCACAGGAGGAGCAGAGCGACGACGAGGCCGATGTTCCGCCCCGCGGCGCCGGACATGAACCCGCTCTTGCGGCGTTCGCCCGCGGCCTTCTCGACCCGGGCCGACTCGTCGGCCTCCGGCTTCTTCGTCGGCATCGACGCCGACACCTGCTGCTCGCTCACGCGACACTTCCTTCCATGACCATGTCGAGCACCTGGTGCTCGTCGATGGAGCTCGAGGGCCCCTCGTGGACGACGCGACCCTCGGAGACGACGAGGACGCGGTCGGCGAGGCCGAGGACTTCGGGGATCTCGCTGGACACGACGACGACGGCGGCACCCTCGTCGGCGAGCCTGCGGATGAGGGCGTAGATCTCGGCGCGCGCGCCGACGTCGACGCCGCGCGTGGGCTCGTCGAGGAGCAGCACGCGGCAGCCGTGGACGAGCCAGCGGGCGAGCATCGCCTTCTGCTGGTTGCCGCCCGACAGCGTGCGGATGGCCCGGTCGACGCCGGTGGGGCGCAGCTCGAGCGAGTCGGCCTGCTCCTTGGCCGCCTTGCGCTCGGCGCTCTCGTCGAGGAGACCGAAGCGCGCGAAGCGCGAGAACGTCGAGAGCGTGACGTTGCGGTAGACGGGTTCGTCGAGGAGCAGGCCCTGGCTCTTGCGCTCCTCGGGCGCGAGCCCGATCCCGGCACCGACGGCGGAGGCCACGGACCCGGACCGCAGCCGCGTGGAGTCGACGGTCACGGTGCCCGCGGTCGCCTTGCGCGCCCCGTAGACCGTCTCGATGATCTCCGAGCGGCCCGCGCCCACGAGCCCGGCGAGACCGACGATCTCCCCGGCGCGCACCTGGAACGACACGTCCGCGAACACGCCGCGCAGGCTCAGTCCCGCGACGTCGAGCACGACGGGAGCGGCGTCCACCGGGCCGTCGGAGTCCGGGAAGACGTACTCGACCGAGCGCCCGGTCATGAGCGTGATGAGCTTCGCCGTCGGGGTCTCGGACACCGGGAGGTTCTGCGCGACGGTCCGGCCGTCCTTGAGGACGGTGATGCGGTCGCCGATCTCGCGGATCTCCTCGAGCCGGTGGGAGATGTAGACGACGGCGACCCCCGCCTTGGTCAGCTCCTTGACGACACGGAAGAGGTTGCCCACCTCCTCGGAGTCGAGCACCGCCGAGGGCTCGTCCATGATGATGACGCGCGCGTCGTGGGACAGCGCCCGGGCCATGGAGACGATCTGCTTGCCGGCGGCCGACAGCCGTCCGACCTCCGTGCTCGGCGAGACCTCCGAGTGCCCGAGCCGCTGGAGCAGCTCACGCGTCTTGCGCACCGCCTCGCGGCGCTGGGAGAACCCCATCGTCGCGAGCTCGTGCCCGAGGTAGACGTTCTCCGCGACGGTCAGGCCGTCGACGACGTCGAGCTCCTGGTACATCGTCGCGACGCCGTGCTTCAGCGCTGCCACGGGGTCGGAGATGGTGATGGGCTCGCCGTCGAGGAGGATCCGGCCCTCGGTGGGCTGGTGGGCACCGGCGAGCACCTTGATGAGCGTGGACTTGCCGGCCCCGTTCTGGCCGAGGAGACAGTGGACCTCGCCCGGGAGGATCTCGAGATCGACGCCGTCGAGCGCACGAGCCCCGGGGAAGACCTTGACGATGCCCTGCATCTGCAGGAGCGGCTGGGGAGGGTCTGCGGTGACCATGCGGTGAACCTAGCGAACCTTTTGACGAGCGTCAATCATAAGGTTGTCGTCTTTTGCCACTGTTACCACTCCGTGACCGACAAAAGTGTGCGCGCCCTGATCGCCGGATGGGAACGCTCCCGCCGCTCCCGGGGTGCCCCGGGGGTGCTGCGGAGGCGATAGTGTCCGGCAGGCCCTGTACGAGCAGGGATGCCGAAGATGCGACGTGCGATCGGGGACCAGGGGGAGCTCGTGGGGCGGTCGTCGCCCGGACCGGAGGCCCACCGTCGGACCTCCACACCTTTCGACGACGTCCATGTCGCCTTGGGAGGGGACAGTAGGGTACCTTTTGGCGATCGTCAAGCAAAAGCCGATGACTCGTCCGCCTGGTACGGACGACCGACGAGAGGCTCCGTGATTCACTGTGCCCATGGAGGAACTGCTGAAGTTCGCGCCGCGCCCGACCGGTGCCGGCGACATGTTCCAGCTGCTCCGGGACGGTCAGCCGCGCACCCGTGCGGACCTCGCAGCGATCACGGGGCAGGCGCGATCGACCATCGCCGCCCGGATCGACCTCCTCATGACGGCCGGCCTCATCGCCCCCGCGGGCGAGGCCAGCTCGACCGGCGGGCGCCCGCCCGTGACCTTCGCCTTCAGCCCTGAGGCGCGCATCGTGCTCGCCGTGGACCTCGGCGCGACCCACGCCCGCCTCGCCGTCACGGACCTCGCGTCCAACGTGCTCGCCGAGACCGACGCGGCCCTCGCGATCGCGGACGGTCCCGACGTCGTCCTGTCGTGGGTCGCGGACACCGGCGAGAAGCTCGTCGCGACCACGGGGCGCAGCATCGACGACCTGGTCAGCGTCGGCGTCGGCCTCCCCGGCCCCGTCGAGCACTCCTCCGGACGGCCCATCAACCCGCCGATCATGCCCGCGTGGGACGACGTCGACGTCCCCGGGATCCTGCAGAAGCGGTTCGACGCCTCCGTGCTCGTCGACAACGACGTGAACATCATGGCGCTGGGCGAGCACCGCACCGCGTGGCCCGCGGTCACCGACATGCTCTTCGTCAAGGTCGCGACGGGCATCGGCTCGGGCATCATCGCCGACGGCGAGCTCCGGCGCGGCGCGCAGGGCGCCGCGGGCGACATCGGGCACGTCGCCGTCCCGAGCGCCGCCGACGTCCCGTGCCGCTGCGGGAACGTGGGCTGCCTCGAGGCCGTCGCGAGCGGCCAGGCCGTCGCCGCGGCCCTCGCCGCCGCGGGCCTCGACGCGACCACCAGCTCCGACGTCGTCGCGCTCGTGCGCGGCGGCGACCTCGCCGCGAGCCAGGCCGTGCGCCAGGCGGGGCGCGACATCGGCTCCGTCCTCGCGGCGTGCGTCAGCCTGCTCAACCCCTCGCTCATCGTCATCGGCGGCATCGTCGCCGAGGCGGGCGAGCACCTCATCGCGGGCATCCGCGAGATCGTCTACCAGCGCTCGCTGCCCCTCGCGACGCAGCACCTGCGCATCGTCACCTCGCAGGCACGAGGTCAGGCCGGCGTGCTCGGTGCGAGCGCCATGGCCGTCGATCACGTACTCTCGCCCGCAGCGATCGACGCGCTCATCGCCTGAGCGCGGTCGACGGGGGCCGCTGCCCGCGCGCGCGGGCGCGACGAGTGTGACGAAGCACGAGGAGGAGTCATGACCGAGCGGAACCGTCGAGCGCTCGTGGTCCGGGGCGGGTGGCCCGGGCACGCACCCGAGGAGGCCGCCGAGCTGTTCATCCCGTTCCTCGAGGCGTCCGGCTACGACGTGACGCTCGAGGGGTCGCTCGAGGCGTACGCCGACGAGGAGTTCATGACGAGCCTCGACCTCGTCGTGCAGTGCTGGACGATGGGCGAGATCCTCCCGGACGAGATGCGCGGTCTGCGCACGGCCATCGCGAACGGCACCGGGTTCGCGGGCTGGCACGGCGGCATCGTCGACTCGTTCCGGCTCGCCACCGACTACCTGCAGATGGTGGGCGGGCAGTTCGCCGCCCACGCGCACGACCTCGTGGACCACACGATCGAGATCGTGCCCGAGCGCGGGGACCACCCGATCGTCGCGGGGATCGACTCGATCGCGCTGCACTCGGAGCAGTACTGGGTGCTCGCCGACTCGTACAACGACGTCCTCGCGACGACGACGATCCTCCCGCGCGACGGCGACCCGTGGCACGAGCCCGTCGTCTCCCCCGCCGTGTGGACGCGACGCTGGGGCGCCGGACGCATCTTCGTGTGCGCGGCGGGTCACCAGCTCGCCGACCTCGAGGTGCCTCCGATCCGCACGATCGTCGAGCGCGGCATCCTCTGGGCGAGCCGCTGAGCCCGCGCGCATGACCGCCTTCCGCGGCCTGCTCGCCTACCCGATCACGCCCCTCACCGACGACGACGCCCCCGACCTCGACGCTCTCGGCCGCCTGGTCCGGGACGTCGCCGGGGCCGGGGTCGACGGCGTCGTGGTGCTCGCGTCGTCGGGCGCCGGGGTCACGTTCGACCCGGACGAGCGCGACGCCGTCGTGCGGGCGGCCGTGGCCGCGGGGTCGACGGGCGCCACGGCCGTGCCCGTCCACGTCGCCGTGAGCGGCGCGTCGACGTGTGAGGTCCTCGCCCGAGCCCGTGCCGCGCGCGACGCGGGCGCCGACGGGCTCGTGCTCGCGCCGTTCTCCTACCTCCCGCTCGACGAGGCGGAGGTCGTGGCGCTGTTCGAGGCGGTCGCGGCGGACGTCGACCTGCCCGTGTGCTTCTACAACCGCAGCGTCCAGACCGCGTACGACCTCACGCCGGGCGCCCTCGCCCACCTCGCCCGCACGACGACCGTCGTCGCGGTCAAGGACGCGGCGTCGACGCCCGCGCGACCCGGGGGGCGGGTCGCCGAGCTGCGGGCCGCGACCGACGGGCTCGGCGTGAGCGTCGGGCTGAGCGGCGACGTCCCCCTCGTGCGCGGCGCCGAGCCGGCCGACGCCTGGCACACCGGGCTCGCCGCGCTCGTCCCCGCGGAGTACGTCGCGCTCCGCCGCACCCGCACCGCGGGCACGGTGCCGGACGCGCGGGTCGCCCGCTGGCTGCACGACCTGACCGCCGTGCTCGCCGACCTGCGCCCGGTGAGCGGGTTCCACGCCCTCGCCACCCTGCTCGGCGTGCCGACCGCTCCCCCGCGCGGGCCGTCGCTCCCCGTCCCGCCCGACGGCGTCGCGCGGCTGCGCGAGGTCGTCGCCCGGCGGCCCCGGGGCTGAGCCGTCAGACCGCCGCGAGCACCGCGGCGTGCAGGTCGAGCAGGCCGGTGGTGCGCTCGCTCGGGCCGCGGCCGAAGCCGCACTCCGTCGCGACGCCGACCGGGCGGCCGCCGAGCACCGACGCCGCCGCGGCGAGCCGGCGGCGTGCTCCCTCGACCCCGTCCTCGTGGTGCAGGAGCCCGAGGTAGAGCTCGGTCGCCGGGTCCAGGCGCAGGTCCGCCAGCGGCGCGACGTACGCGACGTCGTCGCGCGCGATCGGGACGGGAAGGTGCACCCACCCGACCGGCCGGTCGAGGCGCTCCACGAGGGCGTTCGCGACGCGGACGAGGTTCGCGGTGTCCGTCGGCTCGACGAAGTGCTTCTCGGCGACGTCGCCGTAGCAGAGGTGGAACCCCAGCTCGGCCCCGGCGGGCACGTGCCGCGCGAACGCCGCGGCCCGACGCGCGCATCCCGTGACGACGTCCTCGTCTCCCCCGGCCTCGGCGTCGAACCAGGCGCGCGCGGCCCCGCCGCCGAGGTTCGCGCCCTCGACGAACGCGAACTCGGTCGCGAGGTCGACCTGGACCGCGAGGTCCTCCGCGGGGATCGCGGCGCTGATCGCCGCGAGCTCGCGGACGAGCGCGGCCTCGTACGCCGGGTGCACCGCCGCGCGGTCCTGGGGCGCGACGAACGCCGTCACCGGCGCGAGCGGCGAGGGCAGGCACACCTGGAAGCGGGCCCCGGCCGGGAGGGCGCCCTCCTCGCGCAGCGCGACGAAGTCGGCGTAGGAGGCGAGGGCCGCGTCGGCGTAGCCGAGCGGGCCGAACCGCAGGTCCGCCGCGTCGACGGAGCCGTCGAGGACGTGCGGGCGCACGTCGAACCCCGCGACGACGACCGGGTCCACCGGGACGCGCGCGAGGCCGTCGACGGCGGAGAACCGCTCACCCTGGAAGAGGATCCAGTGGAACCGCTCGCCGACCTCCCCGTCGGGGACGCGGCGCACGTGGTCGCCGAGGTGCTCCCCCACCGCACGGAAGGTCTCGCGCGCGGTCGGCAGGTTCACGGAGCCCACGAGGTGGGCGCCGCGCAGGGTCGGGAGGGTACGGGACGGGGCGGTGGTGGCGTCGAGCACCGGAGCATCGTAGGCGCCCGGCCCGACGCGCGGCTCAGCCGTCCGCGCCGGGCTCTCCCCTGCCGTCCGCGGCCGGGGCGTCGCCCGCGCCGTCCGACACCGGGCCCGCACCGAGGCGGTCGGCCACCGCGTCGGGCCCTCCGGCGAGGAGCGCGACGAAGCCCTCCTCGTCGAGGATCGGCAGCCCGAGGTCGCGCGCCTTCGTCTCCTTGGAGCCGGCGCTCGCCCCGACGACGACGTAGTCCGTCTTCTTCGAGACCGACCCGGACGCCTTGCCGCCCGCCGCGATGACGGCCTCCTTGGCGCCGTCGCGGCTGAACCCCTCGAGCGACCCCGTCACGACGACCGTCAGCCCGGCGAGCGGACCGGTCGGCTCCTGACGCGCGCCGGGGCCGGGGTGGTCGGGGATCTCGAAGCGCACCCCGGCCGCCCGCCAGCGGTCGACGATCTCGACGTGCCAGCCGACGGTGAACCACTCGACGACCTGGTCGGCGATCACGGGCCCGACGCCCTCGACCGCGGCGAGCTCGTCGCGCGACGCGGTCCGGATCGCGTCGAGCGAGCCGAACCAGTCCGCGAGGGCACGCGCCGCGACCGGGCCCACGTGCCGGATGTTCAGGCTGACGAGGATGCGCCAGAGGTCCTTCGTCTTCGCGAGCTCGAGCTCCTCCACGAGCTTCGTCGCGTTGGTCGACGCCTCGAAGAGCGGCTCCCCCGCCTCGATCGCCTCGCGCTCCGCGGCCTTCGACAGCTTGCGCTTCTTCCGGAACGGCCACACGGACTTCACGGTCGCGGTCGAGCCGTCGGGCATCGTGATCTCGGCCGGCTCGCCCGTGCCGTCGTACTCGCGCGGCAGCCCGGTCTCGGAGTCGCGCACGACGACCCGGATCGGGACGAGCTGCTCGACGCTCAGCTCGAACAGCCCGGCCTCCGTGCGCAGCGGCGGCTCGGCCGGCTCGAGCGGCTGCGTGAGCGCGGCCGCCGTCACCTCGCCGAGCACCTCGACGTCGAGCCCCCCGCGCGAACCGATGTGCTCGACGCGGCCGCGCACCTGGGCGGGGCACGACTCGGCGTTGGGGCAGCGCAGGTCGACGTCGCCCTCCTTCATGGGCCGCAGCGGCGTGCCGCACTCCGGGCAGTCCGCGGGCATGACGAAGTCCTCGCGCGGGTAGCCGTCGTCCGCGAGCGCCGCGACCGGGCCCAGGATCTCGGGGATGACGTCGCCCGCCTTGCGCAGCACGACCATGTCGCCGATGCGCACGCCCTTCGCGCGGACGACGTCCTGGTTGTGCAGGGTCGCCTGGCGCACCGTGCTGCCCGCGACCTTGACCGGCTCCATGACGGCGTACGGGGTCGCGCGGCCCGTGCGGCCGACGCCGACCTGGATCGCGAGGAGGCGCGTGTTGACCTCCTCGGGCGGGTACTTGTAGGCGATGGCCCACCGGGGCGCGCGGCTCGTGGCGCCGAGCCGCCGCTGGAGCGCGAGCTCGTCGACCTTGACGACGATCCCGTCGAGCTCGTGCTCGATGTCGTGCCGGTGCTCGCCGAAGTAGGCGATGCGCTCCATGACCTCGTCGAGCCCGTGCACGACCCGGTTGTGCGGCGACACCGGCACGCCCCACTGCTCGAACAGGGCGTAGGCGTCGGACTGCCGCGCGAGCTCGGCGTGCTCGCCGGCCTCCCACTGGAGCGCACCGACGCCGTGCGCGTACATGCGCAGGTTGCGGCTCGCGGTGACGGCCGGGTCCTTCTGGCGCAGCGACCCGGCCGCGGTGTTGCGCGGGTTCGCGTACGGCGCCTGGCCCGCGGCGACGAGCTTCTCGTTGAGCGCGGCGAAGTCCGCGACGCCCATGAACACCTCGCCGCGGATCTCGATGACGTCGGGGTGCGTCGCGGGGTCGCCGGCGAGGCGCTGCGGGATGCTCGGGATCGTCCGCACGTTGGCGGACACGTCCTCGCCCGTGCGCCCGTCGCCGCGCGTGGCGGCCCGCACCAGACGGCCCTTCTCGTAGAGCAGCGCGATGGCGAGCCCGTCGATCTTGACCTCGCACAGGTAGTCCACCTCGGCGTCCGCGGCCACGCCCAGGTCGCGGTGCACGCGCGCCGCCCACGCGGCGAGGTCCTCGGCGCTGAAGGCGTTGTCGAGCGAGAGCATGGGCTCGAGGTGCTGGACGGTCGCGAAGCCGGCCGCGGCCCGGCCGCCCACGCGCTGCGTGGGCGACTCGGGCGTCTGGAGGGCGGGGTGCGCGGCCTCGAGCGCCTGCAGCTCGTGCATCCGCGCGTCGTACTCCGCGTCGGACGAGACCGGCTGGTCCTCCTCGTAGTAGGCCCGCTGGTCGGCCTCGACCTGGGCGACGAGCTCGGCCCAGCGCCGCTGCGCCGCGGCCTCGTCGAGCTCGGCGGCGGACGACGCCGCGGGCACGTCCTCGTCCGTCGGGGTCGGGGGGGTCGGCGCTGACGTCGCGGGGGTGCTCTCGCTCACCCGCACATCATCGCGCGGACCGCCCACATCCGCCGCCCCCGGACCGCGCCCCGGCCGGGCCCTCACCCCCAGCCGTGCGAGGCGTCCTCGTGCATCGGCGGGCACGTCCCGCCCGGCTCCGTCGCGGCCTCGAAGTGCCACATCTCGTTCGCGTACGTGCGGCACAGGCCGAACCGGGGGCCGTGCTCGCCGAGCCACAGCGCGCCGTCGGTCGGCCCGACGTCGATCGCGAGGCCCGCGACGTGCTCCGAGGTCTCGGGCGGGAGCACCCACCGGTGGGCCTCCTCGGGCGACCCGTAGCGCTCGAGCGCCGCCTCGACGAGCTGCTCCTGCTCCGCCGCGGTGCGCCAACCCGAGGTGAGCGTCAGCTCGACCCCCTCGGCGTCGGCGGCGGCCCGCGCCTCGTCGAAGCGGCGTTCGAGCTCGGGGTCCAGCCCGGTCGCGGTCTGGGGGCGCAGGGTGGGCGACGGGTCGGCGACGGCGTCGCCGTCGTGCGTCGTCACGGTGAGGTACGTGAGCGCGCCCGCCGCGCCGAGCGCACCGACGGCGAGGACGCCGAGCACGGTCCGGGCGACGCGCCGCGGGCCGCGAGGGCCCGGGACGTGGCGGGCGGGCGGGGTGGGGCGCAGGGGTGTCGTGGTCATGGGACGAGGCTCGCCCGCGGCGACCTCGCGCCACATCGACCCGACGGCGACTCCTCGGCCCCGCCGTGCGGTGCAGCCGGGCGGGGAGCGTCCGCCCCCGGCCCGACCTCGTTCCGCCCTGGGGCGGAGGCGGCACGGGCCGGGTTCCCTCCCGGGGCGGTGCCGCGCACGACCCGCCCCGGCTACCGTGGACGCGTGCCCCAGCCGACCCGCCTGCCCGTGTGGGCGCAGGACCTCGCGACCGCGCTCGTCGCGGGCGCCGTGTGGTTCACCGTGGTCATGGTCATGGAGCGCGGCGACTACTGGTACCCGCGCTTCCCCGACTCGTACCGGATCGCCGGGCTGGGGATCGTGCTCGCGCTCGCGCTGCGGCGCGTCGCGCCCGGCCCGCTGTTCTGGGGCACCGTCACGCTCTACCCGCTCGCGATCCCCTGGATCATGCAGACCCCGTTCGAGCTCGTGCCGCTCATGATCGCGGCCTTCGCGGCGACCCGGTCCGGGGCGGTGCCGCCGGTCCTGGCGACGGTCGGCGCCGGCCTCGCGGCGTTCGCGCTGCAGCTCGCGGGTCGCCCGGGCCTCGTCCTGCCGCCCCGACCCTTCTTCGTCGAGGAGCTCTGGGTCGCGAACTCCCCCTCCGACGTCGTCCTCGCGCTCGCCCTCGTGCTCGTCGCCGTGGCTGCCGGGTACTTCTTCCGCCGCCTCGCCCTCACGTCCGAGAGCCTGCGCGAGCGCAACGCCGAGCTCCAGGAGCTCCAGGCCGAGCTCGCGGAGCGCGCCGTGCTCGCCGAGCGCACGCGGATCGCGCGCGAGCTGCACGACGTCGTCGCGCACCACATGTCGGCGATCGTCGTGCGCGCCCAGGCGGCGGACCGCGTCGCGGCGAACCGCCCGGACGCGCCGGCCGAGGCCGTGCGGTGGATCGCCGACGAGGGCAAGCAGGCGCTCACCGCGATGCGGTCCGTCGTGCAGGTGCTGCGCCGCGGCACCGAGGCCGACGGCGGCACCGCGGCCCTCGCCCCGACACCCGACGGCGACCGGGCCGCGGACGAGCTGCGCGCGGCCGCCCGCCGCCTGCGCGACGCCGGGCGCGCCGTCGACCTCACGCTCCCCGACCCGTGGCCCGCGACGAGCGCCGAGTCCGGCCTCGCCGTCGTCCGCATCGCCCAGGAGGCCCTGACCAACGTGCTGCTGCACTCCCTCGCCCACGACGTGACCGTGACGCTGACCGACCGTGCGGGCGACCTGCGCCTGCGCGTCCACGACCCCGGACCGCCGCTGCCGAGCACCGACGGGCGGCAGGGCCACGGCCTGACCTCCATGCGCGAACGGGCGCTCGCGGCCGGGGGCGCGCTGTCCGCCGGGCCGGACGGGCGCGGCGGCTGGACGGTCGAGGCGCGAGTCCCCCGGGCGGCGGCGTGAGCGCCCCCGGCACGGGCACGACGCCGGTGCGCGTCGTCGTCGTGGACGACCAGGCGACCATCCGCCTGGGCCTGCGCATGATCCTCGACAACGAACCCGACGTCACGGTCGTCGGCGAGGCCGGGGACGGGGAGACGGCGGTCGCCATGGCGCGCGCCCTGCGCCCCGACGTCCTGCTCATGGACGTGCGCATGCCCCGGCTGGACGGCATCGAGGCGACCGCGCGCATCGTGGCCGACCCCGAGCTCGCGGCGGTGCGCACGCTCGTCCTCACGACGTTCGACGACGACGAGTACGTCTACGGCGCGCTGCGCGCGGGTGCCGCCGGGTTCCTCCTCAAGGACGCGGACCCGCAGTCGCTCGTCGACGCCGTGCACCGCGTCCACGCCGGCGACTCCCTGCTCGACCCGGCGGTCACGGGCCGCATCATCTCGACCTACGTCGAGCTCGCCCGGCAGGCGCCGCTCGCGGCCTCCGACGCCGTCGAGACCGGGTCCGCGGTCACCGGGCTCGACGCGGCGACCCCGCGCGAGCGCGAGGTGCTCCTCGCGGTCGCGCGCGGCCTGTCGAACCGCGAGATCGGGGCGGAGCTGCACCTCACCGAGGCGACCGTGAAGAGCCACGTGCGGTCGCTGCTCACCAAGGTCGGGCTGACGAACCGGGTGCAGCTCGTGATCCTCGCGTACGAGGCCGGGTTCGTGCGGCCGGGCGGCACGGCCTGAGCCCGGCTCACGCCTCCGGGGGCAGGCCCTCGACCGCGTGCCCGAACGCCTCGACGATGCGCCACATGTCGCCGAGCAGCACCTCGAGGCGCTGCTCGAACCCGTCGCCCACGTAGACCCACGTGTCGCGCGACCCGTCCCTGCGGTGGAGCGACACCACGAGCTCCGACGCCGACCGCTCGTCCCGGTGCACGCCGTCCGGCGACGCGTGCGCCGCGAGGGTCGTGGCGGGCACCGTGAGCTCCGGGCCGAGGTGCTTGCGGTCGTGCGGGTGGTCGCTCTCCTCGTGGACGGCCACGCACCACGGCGGGCAGTCGTCCACCTGCCAGGACGGCCTCCCGAGCGGCGAAGCCCACACTGCTGATCCCCCTGTCGTGCTGTCGAGCACGTCGGTCATGCCGATCACCTCCCCGGCGACGGGACCATGATGCCGGGGGCGTCCGACACGCCGGACCGCGCCGTTACGAAGGCGGTGGACGGAGGAGCGAGACGGGGTCGACGTCGAGCCGCTCGGCGAGCTTCTCGACCGAGCGGAGGGTCAGGTTGCGCTCCCCGCGCTCGACCCCGCCCATGTAGGTCCGGTGGACGCCGAGGAACTCGGCGAAGTCCTCCTGGCTCATCCCGCGGCCGACCCGGAGGGTCCGCAGGTTCTCACCCAGCGCGCGCTGCAGATCTCCTTGCACGCGTGCAACCGTCACCCAGCGCTACTCCTCGGTCTACAGACTTATCGGTATCACCCCGTTCTCGAACGACCCCCTCCCCCCGCTCCGCGAGGGGCGCCCGCGCGACGCGTGCTACTCATAGATAGCACACTGCGGGCCCTCCCGTCACACGACGGAGCCCGACGGCGGAAGGGGACTCGCGCCGTCGGGCTCCGGGTTTCGTGGGGCCGGGAAGGGTCAGCCGGCCACCACGCTCCCGGCAGGCGGGGTCGCCGCCTGCCCGTCCTCGGTGCTCGCGCCCTCGTGGGCCGCGAGACGCTCTGCCCGCACGACCTCGCGGCTGCTGCCGCGGTAGGCCGCGACGAGGATGTCGCGCATGTCCTCCAGGACCGGCATCCGCGGGTTCGCCGGGGCGCACTGGTCCTCGAACGACCGGAGCGCGAGGTCGTCCAGGCGGCTCATGAACGCCCGCTCGTCGACGCCCTGCGCGGCGAACGTCGCCTCGATGCCCACCTTGGCGCGCAGCTCCTCGACCGCCCTCGCGTACGACTCGACGCCCTCCTCCGGGGTGGAGGCCGGCAGCCCGAGGTGCTTCGCGATCTCCTGGAACCGCTCCGGGGCCACGTAGCGCTCGTACTTGGGCCAGCTCGTGAGCTTCGTGGGCACCTGGCCGTTGTAGCGGATCACGTGCGGCAGGAGCACCGCGTTGGTGCGCCCGTGCACGAGGTGGAAGGTCGAGCCCACGGTGTGCGCCATGGCGTGCACGATGCCGAGCATCGCCGAGCCGAACGCCATGCCCGCGATGGTCGCCGCGTTGTGCATCTTCTCGCGGGCCTTCGGGGCCGCCGCGCCCTGCGTGACCGAGTCCTCGATGTGCTCGAAGACCATCTTGATCGCCTGCAGGCACAGCCCGTCGGTGAAGTCGTTCGCGTAGACGGAGACGAACGCCTCGGTCGCGTGCGTGAGGGCGTCGAAGCCCGAGTCGGCCGCGAGCTTCGCCGGCATGGTGTCCGTGAGCACGGGGTCGACGATGGCGACGGTCGGGGTGAGCGCGTAGTCCGCGAGCGGGTACTTGAAGCCCGTCTCCGGGTCGGTGATGACCGCGAACGGCGTCACCTCCGCGCCGGTGCCCGACGACGTCGGGATGCACACGAGCTTCGCCCTGCCCCCGAGCTCGGGGAACTTGTAGGCGCGCTTGCGCACGTCGAAGAACTTCTCCCGCATGTCGGAGAACTCGATCTCCGGGTGCTCGTACCGCAGCCACATGACCTTGGCGGCGTCCATCGGCGACCCGCCGCCGATCGCGATGATCGTGTCGGGCTCGAAGTCGCGCATCGACTCGGCGCCGCGGTTCACGGTGCCGACGCTCGGCTCGGGCTCGACCGCGTCGATGATCTGGATCGCGACCTTCTCCTCGCGGCGGGCGAGGACGTCGAGCACGCGGTCGACGACGCCGATGCGGCTCATGACCTTGTCGGTGACGATCGTGACGCGGTGCACGTCGCGCATCTGGGCGAGGTACTGGATCGAGTTCGGCTCGAAGTACGTCTTGGCGGGCACCTTGAACCACTGCATGTTGTTGTTGCGCCGCCCGATCCGCTTGACGTTGATGAGGTTGACCGCCGACACGTTGTTCGACACCGAGTTCGCGCCGTAGCTGCCGCAGCCGAGCGTGAGCGACGGGAGCAGCGCGTTGTAGATGTCGCCGATGCCGCCGAGCGACGTCGGGCTGTTCCACAGCACGCGCACGGCCTTCACGCGCGACCCGTAGCGCTCGACGAGCGCCTCGTCGGACGTGTGGATCGCGGCCGAGTGGCCCAGGCCGTCGAGCTCGACCATGCGCTCCGCGAGGCGGACGCCGTGCTCGGTGTCGCGCGCCCGCAGGACGGCCAGGACGGGCGTGAGCTTCTCGCGGCTCAGGGGCTCGTCGGGGCCGACGTCGTCGATCTCGGCGAGGATGATCGACGTGTCGTCGGGGACCTCGAACCCCGCCTCGCGCGCGATCCACACCGGCGACTTGCCCACGACCTTCGGGTTGAGCTTCGCCCCGGCGCAGTTCGTGCCGTTCGCCTCGACCCCGAAGATCAGGCGCTCGAGCATCGCCTTCTCGGCGGGCGTCACCCGGTAGGCGTGCAGGCGGGCGAGCTCGCGCATCGCGTCGTCGTAGATCACGTCGTCGAGGATGAGCGCCTGCTCCGAGGCGCACACCATGCCGTTGTCGAACGCCTTCGACATGACCACGTCGTTGATCGCGCGGCCGAGGTCGGCGGTCTTCTCGACGTAGGCCGGGACGTTCCCCGCGCCGACGCCGAGGGCGGGCTTGCCTGCCGAGTAGGCCGCGCGGACCATGCCGTTGCCGCCCGTCGCGAGGATGAGCGCGACGCCCGGGTGGTGCATGAGCGTGCTGGTCGCCTCGATCGACGGGTGCTCGACCCACTGGATGCAGTCGTCGGGCGCGCCGGCCGCGACCGCGGCGTCGCGCACGATGCGGGCCGCCTCGACCGACGAGCGCTGCGCGCTCGGGTGGAACGCGAACACCACGGGGTTGCGCGTCTTGAGCGCGATGAGCGACTTGAAGATCGTGGTCGACGTCGGGTTCGTCACCGGCGTCACGGCGCACACGACGCCGACGGGCTCGGCGATCTCGACGACGCCCGTGAGCTCGTCGCGACCGATGACCCCGACCGTCTTGAGGTTCGCCATCGAGTTGGGCACGTGCTCGCAGGCGAAGATGTTCTTCGTCGCCTTGTCCTCGAAGACGCCGCGCCCGGTCTCGGCGACGGCCATCTGCGCGAGGTGGCCGTGCTGGTGCAGGCCGGCGACGGACGCCTTGAGGACGATCCGGTCGACGTCCTCCTGCGTGAGGCTCATGTACTGGTCGAGCGCCTTGCGGGCCCGCTCGACGAGGACGTCGATCTCGTGCGTCGTGCGGGTGTCCTCGGTGCGGTTCTCGACCTTCGTGCTGGCGCTCTTCGCGCTCATGCGTCCCCTCCGGTGCCCGACCTCGCCGGGCGTCGGCCGCGGGTGTGCCGGGGCCGGGATGCCCCGGCTCCTTCGGCGGTCTCTCTACTTGTGAAGGTTTTCACAAGCCGCGCGTCCCCACAAGGGTCCGGCCCCGATGCGGGCCGAAGGTCCCCGCCTCCTCGTGACCTCCGCACCGCGGCCAGCGCGCCGTAGGGTGGGTGACCATGACCGCCGAGCAGACGACGAGCCCCTCGCCCGCGACCGAGAGCCGCGCCGCGACCGACCGACCGGACGGCACCCCCCACGACCCGTACCTCTGGCTCGAGGACGTCGAGGGCGACGAGGCGCTGGCCTGGGTCCGCGCCCGCAACGCCGAGGTCGCCGACACGCTCGAGACCGCCGACGAGTTCGCCGCGACCGAGCGCGCGATCCGCGAGGTGCTCGACTCCGACGCTAAGATCCCCGAGGTCTCGAAGATCGGCGACCGGTACTACAACTTCTGGCGCGACGCGCAGCACGAGCGCGGCGTCTGGCGGCGCACGACGCTCGAGTCCTACCGCACCGACGACCCGGAGTGGGAGACCGTCCTCGACCTCGACGCGCTCGCCGCGGCCGAGGGCGAGTCGTGGGTCTGGCACGGCGCGAGCGTCCTGCGCCCGACGCCGGAGCAGCTCGCCGCGGGCGAGCCGTGGCGGCACGCGCTCGTCGAGCTCTCCCCCGGCGGCTCCGACGCCGACGTCACGCGCGAGTTCGACCTCGTGGAGAAGCGGTTCGTCGCGCCGGAGGACGGCGGCTTCCACCGCGCCGAGGCCAAGGGCTCGCTCGGCTGGATCGACGCCGACACCGTCTACGTCTTCACCGACTTCGGCGAGGGCACGCTCACGCCGTCCGGGTACCCGCGCGTGGTCAAGCGCTGGACGCGCGGCACCCCGCTCGACGCCGCGGTGACCGTCTACGAGGGCACCGACGAGGACATGTACATCTCCGCCTGGCGCTCGCACACGCCCGGGTTCGAGCGCGACTTCGTGCACCGCTCCAAGGCGTTCTACTCCGACGAGCTCTACCTCGCCGAGCGCACCGGCACGCCCGAGCAGCGCCTGACGAAGATCGACGTGCCCGACTCCGCAGAGGTCGGCGTGCGGCGCGAGTGGCTGCTCGTCGAGCTGCGCGACGACTGGACCGTCGGCGGCACGACGTACCGCGCCGGGTCGCTCCTCGCGGCCCGGTTGGACGACTTCCTCGCGGGCGACCGCGGCTTCACCGTGCTCTTCGAGCCGACGGCGACGACGTCGCTCGCCGGCGCCACGTGGACGCGCCACCACCTCGTCGTCAACGTGCTCGACGACGTGAAGAACCGGCTGCACGTGCTGACGCCGCCGGACGCCGGGGGCGCCGTCGGGCAGGAGGCCGCGGACGCGCCGTGGGTGCGCTCGGAGATCCCGGGCCTGCCCGCGCTGGGCACGGTCGCCGTCGGGGCGGTCGACCCCGTCGACACCGACGACCTCTGGCTCGTCACGACCGACTACCTCACGCCGACGACGCTCTCGCTCCTGTCGCTCGGCGAGCACCCCGGCGACGCGGGCGCGCCCGAGGTCGTCAAGTCCAACCCCGCGTTCTTCGACGCCGACGGCATGACGGTCGCGCAGCACTTCGCCACGTCCGACGACGGCACGCGCGTGCCGTACTTCGTCGTGGGCCGCGCGGACCTCGTCGCGGGGGCGGGCGACGGCGGCACCGGGACCGGCACCGCGCCCACGCTCCTGTACGGGTACGGCGGCTTCGAGATCTCGCTCACGCCCGCGTACTCCGGCGCGCTCGGCCGCGCGTGGCTGTCGCAGGGCGGCGTCTACGTCGTCGCGAACATCCGCGGCGGCGGCGAGTACGGGCCCGCCTGGCACCAGGCCGCGCTCAAGGCGAACCGGCACCGCGCCTACGAGGACTTCGCCGCCGTCGCGCGCGACCTCGTCGCCCGCGGGATCACCACGCCCGAGCACCTGGGGATGGAGGGCCGCTCCAACGGCGGCCTGCTCGCCGGCAACATGCTCACGCAGTACCCCGAGCTGTTCGGCGCCGTCATCGTCGGCGTGCCGCTGCTCGACATGCGCCGCTACACGAAGCTCCTCGCGGGGGCGTCGTGGGCCGCGGAGTACGGCGACCCGGACGACCCGGAGCAGTGGGAGTTCATCCGCACGTTCTCGCCGTACCACCTGTTCGACCCCGAGCGCGACTACCCGCCCGTGCTGTTCACGACGTCGACGAAGGACGACCGCGTCCACCCGGGCCACGCGCGCAAGCTCGCCGCGAAGATGCTCGGCGAGGGCAAGGACGTCACGTACTACGAGAACGTCGAGGGCGGCCACGGCGGCGCCGCGAACAACGCCCAGGCCGCGCACATGGCCGCGGTGCACTACCGCTTCCTCGCCGAGCACCTCGGCTGACCGGGCGCTCCCGCCGGGCCGAGCAGGTGGTCCTGGTGCGTCCGCGAGACCGGACGCGCCAGGACCACCTGGTCGGCGAGGTGCGGGCGAGCCTCAGGAGTGCGGCACCGTCGCGGTGATGAGGGTGCCGTCCTCGCGGCGGTTGCCGGAGAGGGCGCGCAGGCTCGGGCGGCCCGGCCTGACCGGGCCCTGGCCGTCGAGCGCGACGCGCGTGACCTCGCCCGGGACGACCTTCACCTGCTCGCCCCGCACGACGACCTGCGCGCCGTCGCCGGTCTCGGCGTCGAGCTCGATCGCGTCGGGCAGCACGGTGACGCGCAGCCGCGAGCCGCGCCACTGCACGCGGAACGTGAGCGACTCCCACTCCTGGGGCAGGCGCGGGTCGAACGTGAGGTCGCCCTCGGAGTCGCGCATGCCGCCGAACCCGTACGCGAGCGCGGACCACGTGCCGCCCGCGGACGCGACGTGCACGCCGTCGGACGCGTTGGCGTGCAGGTTCGCGAGGTCGACGAAGATCGACGACACGAAGTACTCGAGCGCGAGCTCGTGGTACCCCACCTCGGCCGCGACGATGGACTGCACGACGCCCGAGAGCGTCGAGTCGCCCGTGGTCAACGGGTCGTAGTACTCGAAGTCGGCGAGCTTCTCCTCGGCGCTGAAGTGCTGCCCCTGGAGGAACAGCGCGAGCACGACGTCGGCCTGCTTGAGCACCTGGTAGCGGTAGATGACGAGCGGGTGGTAGTGCAGCAGGAGGGGCCGCTTGTCCTCGGGCGTGTGCGCGAGGTCCCAGATCTCGCGCTCGAGGAAGTGCGAGTCCTGCGGATGGATGCCGATGCTCTCGGCGTACGGGATCGACATGTGGTCGGCCGCGCGGACCCACTCCGCGGCCTCGTACGCGCCGAGCGAGAGCCGGTCCACGAGACGCGCGTAGTCCTCGGGGTGGTCGGCCTTCATGCGCTCGACGACGTACGCCGCGGCGCGCAGGTTGAAGCGCGCCATGACGTTCGTGAAGAGGTTGTCGTTGACGACGGTCGTGTACTCGTCCGGCCCGGTGACGCCGTGGATGTGGAAGTTGTCGTCGCCGTTGGCGCGCCAGAAGCCGAGGTCCTCCCACATGCGCGCCGTCTCGACGAGGATGTCCGCGGCCTCGCGGCGCAGGAAGTCCTCGTCGCCCGTCGCGCGCACGTACTGCACGAGCGCGTAGCTCACGTCGGCGTCGATGTGGTACTGCGCCGTCCCGGCCGCGTAGTAGGCGGACGCCTCCTCGCCGTTGATCGTGCGCCAGGGGAAGAGCGCGCCCTTCTGCGACAGCTCCGCGGCGCGGCGCCGGGCGGCGTCGAGCATCTGGTAGCGGAAGCGCAGCGCGTTGCGCGCGTACCGCGGGCTCGTGTACGTGAGGAACGGCAGGACGTAGATCTCGGTGTCCCAGAAGTAGTGCCCGCTGTACCCGGAGCCGGTGAGGCCCTTCGCGGGGACGCCGTTGCCCTCGGCGCGGGCCGTGGCCTGCGCGAGCTGGAACAGGTTCCAGCGCACGGCCTGCTGGACGCCCGGCTGGCCGGGGATCTCGACGTCCGAGCGCGCCCAGAAGTCGTCGAGCCACTCGCGCTGGAGCGCGAGCTGGGCCTCGACGCCGGTCTCGCGCGCCCGGTCGAGCGTGCGCCGGCAGCGGTCGACGAGCTCGCGCGACGGCACGCCGCGCGACGTGTGGTACGCGACGAGCTTGGTGAGCCGGATCGGCCGCCCGGGCTCGGCGTGCACGCGGAACACGTGCTTCGCGAGGTCGTCCTCGGCGAGCGTGCGCACGTCCCACTCGTTCTCGGTCTCGAGCAGGTCGTCGGCCGCGACGGCGAGCGTCATGCCGGAGTTGGTGCAGCGGTAGGACAGCACGAGGCGCTCGTCGTCGCCGAACTGCGTCTGCGGCTGGAGCACCCGCCCGGTGAACTGGTTCGACTTGCGCGGGTCGAAGCCCTCCCCCAGCGACGCGGACCGCACGTGGTACTCGTCCTGGCCGTCCTGGCGGTTGAGGATCTGGGACGAGATCGCGACGGGCGCGGCCGCGTCGAGGAGCGTGACCTCGAACGTCATGACCGCGAGGTGGCGCTCGACGAACGACACCATGCGCTGCGAGCGGATCTGCACGCGCTTGCCCGACGGCGTGCGCCACAGCAGCTCGCGCCGCAGGACGCCGTCCTGGAGGTCGAGCGAGCGCTCGTAGTCGATGAGGTCCGCGACGGGCAGCAGGAGGGGCTCGTCGTCCACGTAGAGGCGGATGACCTTGGCGTCCGGGACGTTGACGATCGTCTGCCCGACGCGCGCGAAGCCGTACGCCTCCTCCGCGTGCCGGATGGGCCACGTCTCGTGGAAGCCGTTGACGAACGTGCCGTGCGAGTGGGACTCGCGGCCCTCCTCGACGTTGCCGCGCATGCCGAGGTAGCCGTTCGCGACGGCGAACAGCGTCTCGGTGACGCCCAGGTCCTCCGCGGAGAACTGCGACTCGACGAGCCGCCACGGGTCGGCCGGGAAGCGCAGGCGGTCGACGGTGCCGCGCTCGTCGGCGGTCCGGCGGATCACGCGCCCGCCTCCTCGTCGGCGGGGGCGGTCACGGCGGGACGGGCGACGTCGGCGGTCGCCGCGCGGGGACGGTCGAGGACCGTCGCGTCGAGCTCGCCGAGGTCGGCCACGACGACGTCGGCCCCGTGCGCGAGCAGCGCGTCCGCGCCCACCCCGCGGTCGACGCCGAGCACGAGCCCGAACCCGCCGGCCGCACCGGCCTGCACGCCCGACAGCGCGTCCTCTACGACGACGGCCTCCGCGGCGGGGACGTCGAGCAGCTGCGCCGCGTACAGGTACGTGTCCGGTGCGGGCTTGCCGGCGACGTGCTCGCGCGCCGCGACGTTCCCGTCCACGACGACCGCGAACCGGTGCGTGAGCCCGGCCGCCGCGAGGACGGCCGGGGTGTTCCGCGACGACGACACGACGGCGACCGCCGCGCCCGCCGCGGTCACGGCGTCGAGGAACCGGACCGAGCCCGGGTACGGCGCGATGCCCTCCTCGGCGAACATGCGGTTGACGATCTCGTCCTTGCGGTTGCCGAGCGCGCACACGGTGGACTCCCCCGGCGCGTCCGTGACCTCGCCGCGCGGCAGCGTGACGCCCCGCGACGCGAGGAACGTCGCGACGCCGTCGTACCGCGGCTTCCCGTCGATCGACGCGAAGTAGTCCGCGGCGGTGTACGGGGCGAGGCCGTGCGCGGCGCAGTAGGGCGCGAACAGCCGTTCCCAGGCGCGCATGTGGAGCTCGGCGGTCGGCGTGAGGACGCCGTCGAGGTCGAACAGCACGGCTCGCAGGACGGGCATGGAGATCCTTCGCGGTGGGGGGACGAGGGTCTGCGCCCGGCCGTTCCCGCGCCGTCCGGAGGCCGCGGGACGGCCGTCCGCACGTCGCCGTCGTGACCGTCGCGCGAGGTCAAGCGTACGCACCCTGAGCCGTGCGCGGAAAGCGCTCAGGGCGTGTCCGGGCGACGCTCAGGCGTGGGCGCGCTCGGCCAGGACGTCGGCGACGCGGCCGAGGTTCGCGAGCAGCGCGCGGTGCTCGTCGGGCGTGCCGGCGACCCCGCGACCGGGGCCGCCGCCGACGCCGGACCGCGGCGCGCCGAGGAGCGTCACGTCGTCGAGCGCGGGCAGCCCGAGCCCGATGCGACGCCACGGCACGCTGACGAGGTCGGCGAGCTCGCCCAGCGCCGGCCCCGCGCACTGCGAGACCTTCGCGGGCGGCAGCGCGGCCCAGAGGCGCACGCCGCGCTCGACCGCGCGCGCGACCGTCTCCCAGGACCGCTCGTCCCACGCGCCGAGCGTCAGGCCGACCGCGTCGGCGCCCGCGAGGACGACCGGCGCGACGCCCACCCAGGCGGGCCCCACGTGGACGACCGTCGACGCGGACGCGGCGCGCGCGGCGTCGAGCACCGGGCGCAGCCCGTCCACGAGGTCCGGGCCGGGGACGGCGCGCAGGCGCGAGTAGCCCGAGAACGTGGGCAGCACGCCCGCGCCCACCTGCGCGAGCAGCGGCTCGTCCACCTGCACGACGACGTCCGCCCCCGGGACCTGGCGGCGCACCTGCGCGACGTGCTCGGCCACGCCCGCGGCGAGCGCCTCGACGACCTCGCGCACCGCGCCGCGGTCGGACAGCACGCGGTCGCCGCGCGCGAGGTACACCTCGGCGGCGAGCGTCCACGGCCCGGTGACCGTCACGGCGAGCGGCCCCGCGTACCCGGCGCCCGCGATGGCGAGCGCCTCCACGTCCTCGCGCAGGTACGCCTCCGCGCGGCGCAGGTCCGCCCCGCCGTGGTCCGCGAGCTTCCAGCCGTGGGGGCCGAGCTCGACGGGCAGCCCGGGCAGCAGCGCCGCCGTCCGCCCCGTCGCGTCGGCCCCGGGCCCGCGGCCCGGGAGCTGGACGAGGAACGGCACGCCCCGCACGCCCGTCGGCACGTCGGCGAGGTCGCCGAGCACCGTGAGCTGCGCCTCGAGGACGTCCGCGCCCTCTCCGCCGGGCCACGGCCCGAGCCCGCTCACCGCGGTCATGCCGCACCCCCGCGCGCCGCCTCGCGCGGCAGACCGCGCACCTCGTCACGAACCACGTGCCGTCCACCTCTCTCCAGGAGCACACCGGAACACCGAGCCGTGCCGCGACCCCGCCGGGGTCCGGGGGCCGCACGGCCGTCCCGCGGAAGGACCCCGCCATGGGCACGCACGAGAACAAGGCCGCCGCCGTCGCCGTGCACACGCACGCGATCCCGGGCAACCACGCCGACGCCGTCGCGGCGCTGCTCGCGCCGGGCTTCCGCAACCACGACGCCGCACCGGGCGGCGACGGGGGCGACGAGGGCCTCGTCGCGACCATGCACTGGTACGCGGACGCGTTCGAGGACCAGCGCGTCGAGGTGCTGCACGCGGTCGCGGAGGGCGACCTCGTGGCGCTGCACGTCGAGCTCAGCGCGCGGCACACCGGCTACTTCCGCGGCGTCGCGCCGACGGGCCGCCGCTTCCGCGTCCGCGAGATGCACGTGCTGCGGTTCACCGAGGGGCGCGCGGCCGAGCACTGGTGCGTGCGCGACGAGTCGGCGCTCGTGCGGGCGCTCGCTCACCCGGCGGCCGTCGGCGTCGGCTGAGCCTCCGGCTCGCGCGCGGCGCCGGGGCCTCGGCCGGCCCGGTACGCCCGGTCGACCGTGCCCTGACCGAGCACGCGCGTGCCGGCGTAGACGACGAGCGACTGACCGGCCGCGACGCCCCGGAGCGGCGTGCCGGTGAGCTCGACCTCGATCGACCCGCCGGGGACGGCGCGCACGCGCGCGGGGACGGGCGCGCCGTGCGCGCGCACCTGCACCTCGACGTCGGCCGCCTCCCCCGCGGGCGGGCACGCGTCGTCGAACCACACGGCGGCACCCGCCTCGATCCGGTCGACGCTCAGCAGCTCGGCCGGGCCGACGACCACCCGGTTGCTCGCGGGCTGGACGTCGAGCACGTAGCGCGGGCGGCCGTCGGGCGCGGGCCGGTCGATCCCGAGCCCCTTGCGCTGGCCGACCGTGTACGCGTAGGCGCCGTCGTGCTCGCCGAGCACCGTGCCCTCCGCGTCGACGATCTCCCCCGGCCGTGCGCCGAGGCGCGCGCGCAGGAAGCCCTGGGTGTCGCCGTCGGCGACGAAGCAGATGTCGTAGGAGTCGGGCTTCGCGGAGACCGACAGGCCGCGCCGCGCCGCCTCGGCGCGGACCTCGTCCTTCGACGCGAAGCCGCCGAGCGGGAAGATCGCCCGCGCGAGCCGCTCGGGACCCATGACCGCGAGGACGTACGACTGGTCCTTCGCCGTGTTCGGGGAGCGGTGCAGCTCGCGCACCGTGCGCACCCCGTCCGGCGCCGACGCGTCGGGGACCTCACGCGTCTCGACGCGCGCGTAGTGGCCGGTCGCCACCGCGTCGAACCCGAGCGCGGTCGCCTTGTCGAGCAGCGCCTCGAACTTGATGTGCTCGTTGCAGCGCACGCACGGGTTGGGGGTGCGCCCGGCCTCGTACTCCGCGAGGAAGTCGGCCACGACCGTGTCCTCGAACCGCTCGGAGAGGTCCCACACGTAGTACGGGATGCCGAGGACGTCGGCCGCGCGCCGCGCGTCCCCCGCGTCCTCGATCGAGCAGCACCCGCGCGAGCCGGTGCGGAACTGGTCGCGGTCGCGCGAGAGCGCCATGTGCACGCCGACCACCTCGTGCCCGGCCTCGACCGCGAGCGCCGCGGCGACGGCCGAGTCGACGCCGCCCGACATGGCGGCCAGGACCCTCACGCGGCGCCTCCCGTGCGGCTCGTGACGCGCGTGCGCGCCGGGCTCGACGCGAGGCCCGCGGCCCGGGCGCGCTCGACGGCCCGGGGCAGGGCGTCGAGGAGGCGCGCGACGTCGTCGCGCGTGGACGTCACGCCGAGCGAGAAGCGGAGCGCACCCCGCGCGTCCGCCTCGGGGACGCCCATGGCGAGCAGGACGTGCGACGGCTGCGGCACGCCGGCCTGGCACGCCGAGCCGGTCGAGGCCTGCACGCCCGCAGAGTCGAGCAGGTAGAGCAGGGAGTCGCCCTCGGCGCCGGGGAACGTGAAGTGGGCGTTGCCGGGCAGGCGGTCGACGCCGTCGTGCGCGCCGGGCTCGGGCCCGCTGAGGACGGCGTCCGGGACGCGCTCGCGCACGCCCGCGACGAGCTCGTCGCGCAGCGCGGCGAGGTGCGCGGCCCGCTCGGCGCGGCGCGCGACCGCCTCGGTCACCGCGACGCCGAACGCCCGGATCGCCGGGGCGTCGAGGGTCCCGGAGCGCACGCCGCGCTCCTGGCCGCCGCCGTGCAGCACCGGCGTGAGCGGGGCGTCGCGCCGGGCGACGAGCGCGCCGACGCCGACCGGGCCGCCGAGCTTGTGCCCGGAGACGGTCATCGCGTCGAGACCGCTCGCGGCGAAGTCGACCGGCACCTGCCCGACGGCCTGCACGGCGTCGGAGTGCACCGGGATGCCGTGCGGGCGCGCGAGCTGCACGACCTCCGGCACGGGCTGCAGCGTCCCCACCTCGTTGTTGGCCCACATGACGGAGATGAGGGCGATCTCGTCGGCGTGCTCCGCGATCTCGGTGCGCAGGGCGGCGAGGTCCACGCGCCCCTCGGCGTCCACGGGCAGCAGGACGATCTCGGCGCCCGCGTGCTCCGCCATCCAGAACGCGGGGTCGAGCACCGCGTGGTGCTCGACGGCGGACACGACGATGCGCCGCCGGCGCGCGTCGGTGGTGCGCCGGCCCCAGAACAGGCCCTTGACCGCGAGGTTGTCGGCCTCCGTGCCGCCCGCCGTGAAGACGACCTCGCTCGGTCGCGCGCCGAGCGCGGCGGCGACCGACTCGCGCGCCTCCTCGACCGTGCGCCGCGCGGCGCGCCCCGCGGCGTGCAGCGACGACGGGTTGCCCGTGCGGGTCAGCTCGTCGACGAACGCGTCGCGCGCCGCCGGGGACAGCGGCGTCGTGGCGGCGTGGTCGAGGTACGCCGTCACGGGGACGGGGGTCGGCCCGCCGTGCGCGCCGGGGCGGGCGCCGGTCGCGGGGCCGGGAGCAAGGGTCACGGTCACCCAGTCTACGAACCGCAGGGCCGCGCTCGTGGTCCGAGGGGTGGGCGGCGCTGGACATCCCGGCGGAAAGCGCTAGGTTGTGGGACATCTACGCCCGGCCGTCGCCGGGCGCTCGCCCGGTCGCAGGACCGCCGTCGCGCGCCACACGTCGCCGCGGGACGGGAACGTGCCGCGGGCGGGACCGTCCAGCCACCGACAGGGGAAGTGGCCTCTCGATGCCCGACGACGTCGCGCCGCCCGCCGTCGAGGCCGCCGGGGACGTCCCGGTCGCCTCGGGCGGCCGACGCCTGCTCTGGGCCGACCTGCCGCTCGCGCTGCGCGACGAGCTGGAGGCGGTCGCCGGGGGCAGGGTCGTGCACGAGCGGTCGGTCCCGGCGGGGTTCAGCCCGGGGCTCGCGTCCGTCCTCACGCTCGACGACGGCAGCCGCCTCTTCGTCAAGGCCGCACGGACCGCCGACGAGCCCGTGGCCGCCGACCTGCACCGCGCCGAGGCGAAGGTCGCGACGCGGCTGCCCCGCGCGGTCCCCGCGCCGCGCTTCGCCTGGGGCCACGGCGACGGCGACTGGGTCGCCCTCGCGTACGAGGCGGTCGACGGGCGCTCGCCCGGCACGCCGTGGGACCCGCACGAGCTCGACCGCGTGCTCGCGGCGCTCGTCCGCGTCGCGTCCGTGCCCGGCGCCCGGGCGATGCGCCTGCCGCCGACCGGCCCCGACTTCGCCGACATGGCGACCGGCTGGCGGGCCCTGCGCGCGCACCCCGACCCCGGCCTCGCCACGCTCGTGCCCTGGGCCGCGACGCACCTCGACGCGCTCGCCGAGGCCGAGCGCGGGGCGCTCGTCGCGTGCGAGGGCGAGTCGTTCGTGCACGGCGACCTGCGCGCCGACAACGTGCTGCTGACCCCGGAGAAGGTGTACCTCGTCGACTGGCCGTACGCGTCGCGCGGCGCCGCGTGGCTCGACCTCGCGATGCTCCTGCCGAGCGTCGTCATGCAGGGCGTCCGGGACGTGTGCGAGCCCGTCACCGTGAGCGCCGACCCGGCGCGACGCGCACGCGGGGGCGCCTGGGCGGCTGCGACGTTCGCCGCGCACCCGCTCGGCCAGGACGTGCACCCCACGGACCTGCGCGCCGTCGTCGCGGGGATCGCCGGGTACTTTCTGCACTCCGCGCGGCAGCCCGCGATCCCGACCATCCCTCGCCTGCGACCGTTCCAGCGTGCCCAGGGCGTCGCGGCCGTCGCGTGGCTGGAGCAGCTCGGGCTCTGAGCGCGTGACGGCCCCGGCGCCGTCATGGCGCCGGGGCCGTCGTGGCGTCGGGGCCCGGGCGTCAGTCCTGCCAGACCTGCACGACCGCGGGCCGCGGCCCGGCGAAGGCTCCCGGCGGCACCGGGGCGCCCGGCGTGAGGTAGTCCGGGAAGTGCGACACCTGCGCGTCGAACGTCCCGTCCTCGCCGGGGTGCTGCACCGCGACGTAGACCATGCGGTCCGCCGAGTCCACGACGGGCCCGCACGTCTCGGCGCCGCGCGGCACCGAGAGGAACTGCTCGACCCGCCCGCGCTCGCGGCCGTCGAGCGTGACCTTGAACAGCCCGTCGCACTTCTGGATCGTGCTCGGCTGGCCGTCGGTCGAGATCCACAGGTTGCCCTCGGCGTCGAACGCGAGGTTGTCCGGGCAGGAGATCGGGGAGACCTTCTCCTTCGGGTAGCCCGAGAAGTAGGTGGAGGTGTTCGTCGCGGGGTCGCCCGCGACGAGCAGCAGGTTCCAGCGGAACGTCAGCGACGCGGCGTCGTCGCGGTCCTCGACGATCTCCACGACGTGCCCGTCGCGGTTGGTGTTGCGCGGGTTCGGCTCGGTCGCGGCCTCGGCCGCCGCCGGCCCGCGCGCGGTGTTGTTGGTGCACGCGACGTAGACGCGACCCGTGACCGGGTTGGGCTCGACGTCCTCGGGGCGGTCCATCTTCGTCGCCCCGACCTTGTCGGCCGCGACGCGCGTGTAGACGAGCACCTCCTCGACGGTCATGCCCTCGACCTCGCTGCGCCCGTCGACGACGAGCGGGACCCACTCGCCCCGGCCGTCGAACGCGCCGTCGGACGGCACCGCGCCCGACCCGTCGATCTCGGACGCCGGCGAGTCGCCGCGGAACCGCGCGACGTACAGCGAGCCCTCGGTGAGCAGCGTCTTGTTGTGGCGGCGCGCGCCCTCGCTGTTCCCCGGGCGCATCGTGCGCGACGAGACGAACTTGTACACGTAGTCGAAGCGCTCGTCGTCGCCCATGTACGCGACCGCGTTCCCCCGGCGCGAGAGGATCACGTTGGCGCCCTCGTGCTTGAACCGGCCGAGCGCGGTGTGCTTCACCGGCGGCTCGTCGGGCGCGTACGGGTCGATCTCGACGATCCAGCCGAACCGGTTCGGCTCGTTCTCGTACCCGGGGTTGCGGGCGTCGAACCGCGGGTCGTCGAGCTCCCACCCGTACCCGGTCGCGGCGTCGCGCAGGCCGTAGCGCGCGTCGTGGCCCGTGCCCGACGTGCGGAAGTAGCCGTTGTAGTTCTCCTCGCCCGAGAGCACGGTGCCCCACGGGGTCGTGCCGCCCGCGCAGTTGTTGAGCGTGCCGAGCACGCGCGTCCCCGACGGGTCGGCGACCGTCCTGACGAGGTCCGACCCCGCGACGGGCCCGGTGAGGCGGAACTCGGTCCCGAGGTGCACCCGGCGGTTGTACCGGCTGTCGGCCACGTAGTCCCACGGCGTCCCGGTCCGACGACGGCGCACCTCGACGACGGACATGCCGTGCGCCGCGCGCTCGATCGCCCGGCGGGTCGGGGCGTCGTACGAGGCGTCGAACATGATCGCCGGGTTCGTGTACTCGTGGTTCGCGACGAGCAGCCCGCGCGTCCCCCGGCCCGGCCCCTTGCCCGCGCCCCGGCCGCCGGCGAGGGCGTGCTGGCGCTCGAACGGCAGGATGTCGAGGTAGTCGTTGTTGTAGCCGAACTGCCGCGCCTGCTGCTCCGGGGTCTGGCGCGAGACGTCGAACGGCGCGCCGCCGCGCAGGATCGGGTCGCCCCAGCGGATCACCGGGCGCCACCGGTAGCCCTCGGGGACGACGAGCGCGTCGCGCGTCGCGGGCTGGGGCGAGATCGCGCCGAACGCGAGGCCCTTCTGCGGGCGGCCACCGCCGTGGCCGCCGTGCGCCACGACGCCCTGGGCGGCGGCCGCGGACGGCGCGGCGACGGTCTGCGCGCCGAGCACGACGGCCGCGGCTCCCACCGCGAGCCCGCCGAGCAGCGCGCGGCGCGACAGCGCGCCCGCGACCACGTCGCGGAACGTCTCGTTCGCGCTCTCGTTGGGGACCGGGTGCGAGCACGCGTCCGCGCACTTCAGCCGGCAGGTGACGGGGCTGCGCTTGCCGCGCGCGTGCGGCGCGACGGAGAGCAGGGGGCGATGCTCAGGGGCAGGCGTGATCGTCATCGGTCGTCTCCACGGGTCGGGGGGCCTCCCCGTCACCGGGGAGTCGGCCCGACGCTAGGAACGATCGATGACCGGCCGACCACCGCCCGGAGGACACCGGGTGAACTCTCGGCGCCGGCCGGGTGCTCAGCCCTGCGACGCCCGGTGCTCGCGCAGCACCTCGGCCGCCTGCGGCAGCACGTCCGCGAGGTCGCCGACGACCGCGAAGTCCGAGATCTCGAACAGCGGGCACTCCGGGTCGTTGTTCACCGCGACGATCACCTGCGAGGCCTGCATGCCGCCGCGGTGGTGCGGAGCGCCCGAGATGCCCGCGCCGATGTACAGGCGGGGCGCCACGGTGACGCCCGTCTGCCCGACGAACTGGTCGTGCCAGCCCTCGTAGACGGCGTCGCGCGTCGCGCCCACGGCGGCGCCGAGCGCGTCGGCGAGCTCGACCACGGGGCCGAAGTCGCCGTTCGTGCCGCGGCCCCCGGCCACGACGATCGCGGCCTCCCCGAGCGCGGGGCGCCCCGCGCCCGCGGACGCGTCGACCGTGCGGGACACGACGCGCGCCGCGGTCGCCGCCGGGGTCAGCTCGACGCGCAGCGCCTCGACCTCGGTCGCGACGGCGGCGTCCGCCGGCTGCGGCACGACCGAGTTCGCGCGGAGCGTCAGCACCGCCGGGTCGGTGAGGATCTCGCTGCGCACGTCCCACGAGCCCGCGAAGACGCGCTTGTCGGCCACGAGGTGGGTGCCGTCGTCGTGCAGCGCGGAGGCGTCGACGACGAGGCCGGCGCCCGTGAGGAACGCGAGGCGCGCCGCGGCCTCCTTGTTCGGGAACGACGACGTCAGCAGGACGGCGTCGGCGTGCGACGCGCGCGCGGCGGCGGCGAGGACCTCGGCGACGACGGGCGTCAGGTGCAGCGCGTCGCCGGTGACGACCTCCCCGCCCGACGACGGCTCGGCCTGGCGCACGAGCGCGACGCCGTGCGCACCGAGCTGGGCGAGGACGCCGACGCTCGGCGCCTCGAGCGCGACGGCCTCCACGCGCCCCAGCGCGCGGCCGAGGGTGATCAGCTCCAGCACGGGCGTCCGCAGCTCGGTGGCCGCGGAGTCGAGGAGGACGAGGACGGTACGGGCCCCGGGAGTGCTCATGTGCGGACGCCTCTCAGACCAGGTCGTTGCGGATGAGGAACTCGGCGAGGGCGCGGCCGCCCTCGCCCTTGTCGACGACGATCTCGGCGTCGGGGCGCGGCGGTCGCGGCGACGCGTCGAGCACGCGCGTGCGGGCTCCGGCGTCGCCGACGAGCGCGGCGTCGACGCCGAGGTCGGCGAGGCTCCACGCCTCCACGGGGCGCGTGCGCGCCGCCATGATGAGCTTGAAGTTGGGCATGCGCGGGTCGTTCGCATGGTCGGTGACCGACACGACGGCGGGCAGCGGCGCCTCGAGGACCTCCTCGACGCCGTCGAGCTCGCGCGTGACGCGCGCGGTGCGCGCGCCCGGCTCGCCCTCGACCTCGAGCTTCCCGGCCAGCGTGAGCTGCGGCAGGCCGAGCTCGGCCGACAGGAGCGCCGGCACGACGGAGCCCAGGCCGTCGAGCGCGGCCATGCCCGTGACGACGACGTCCACCGGGGCCTCGTCCGCGAGGCGGCGCACCGCGGCGGCGAGCACGCGCGCGGTGCCGAAGTAGTCGGAGCCCGCGATCGCGTCGTCGCTCACGCGCACGCCGCGGTCCGCGCCGAGCTGGAAGGAGCGGCGCACGGCGCCGTCGGCGTCCGGCCCCGCGACGGTGAGCACGACCACCTCGCTGGTCTCGCGCTCCGCCTCCGGCAGCGCCTCCTTGAGGCGCAGCGCGGCCTCGACCGCGTTCTCGTCGAGCTCGTTGAGCGTGCCCTCGTCGGCCCGGCGCACCACGCGGCCGTCCTCGAAGCCCCGGTCGGCGTGGATGTCCGGGACGTACTTCACGGCGACGACGATCCGCATCGGCTGCTCTCCCTGTGCGCTGGGCGGTCGGCCGGAGAGGTACCCGGCCCGCTCCGCCGAAGCCTACCGGCGGGCGACCGGAGGAGCCGGTGACACCCGCCACAATGGACGGGTGCACGAGCCGTCGCCCGACCCGAGACCCGCCCCGCCGACCGCGCCCGGGAGCGTCGACCGGCACGCCCTCGTCCCGCCGCTCGGGGTGCGCCCCGCCGGGGACGGCGTCGACGTCGCCGTGCTCGCGTCGCACGCGACCGCCGTCGAGCTGTGCCTCGTGGACGTCGTCGACCCGGCGCTGCCCGCGCACGACCCGGCGCGCTACCGCGAGCGCCGGGTCCCGCTCGCCGGGCCGGCCTACGGCGTCTGGCACGCGCACGTCCCGGGCGTCCGCCCCGGCCAGCGCTACGGCTTCCGCGTCCACGGCCCGTGGGAGCCCGCGGCCGGGCTGCGCCACAACCCCGCGAAGCTGCTCGTCGACCCGTACGCGCGGGGCCTCGTCGGCGAGCTCGTCGACGACCCGGCGATCCGCGGCCAGGTCGGCGACGACCCGTACGGCCCGCCCGACCCCCGCGACTCGCTGCCGTTCGTCCCGCACGCCGTCGTGGTCGCCGAGCCGGCCGGGACGCTCGCTCCCCGCCCTCGCGTCCCGTGGCGCGACACGGTGGTCTACGAGGCGCACGTGCGCGGGCTCACGCAGCGCCTGGAGGCGCTGCCCGAGCACCTGCGCGGGACGTACGCGGGCGTCGCGCACCCGGTGACGATCGAGCACCTGCGGAGCCTCAGCGTGACCACCGTCGAGCTGCTCCCCGTGCACGCGAACGTGCCGGAGCCGCACCTGCTCGCGAGCGGCCGCACGAACTACTGGGGCTACTCGACGCTCGGGTTCTTCGCGCCCCACGCCGCGTACGCGACGCGCGACGCGCAGGACGCCGGACCGGCCGCCGTCCTCGACGAGGTGCGCGGCATGGTGCACCTGCTGCACGAGGCGGGGATCGAGGTCCTGCTCGACGTCGTGCACAACCACACGTGCGAGGGCGGCGCCGACGGGTACCACCTGTCGTGGCGCGGCCTCGACAACGCCGGGTACTACCTGCACGACGGCGGCACGCCCGCGCGCCTCGCGGACGTCACCGGGACGGGCAACTCGCTCGACTTCCGCCGCCCCGCGGTCGTGCGGGCCGCGCTCGACTCGCTGCGGTACTGGGCCGAGGTCGTCGGGGTCGACGGCTTCCGGTTCGACCTCGCCGTGACGCTGGGCCGCGGCGCGACCGGGTTCGACCCGGACCACCCGTTCCTCGTCGCGCTCCAGACCGACCCGGTGCTGTGCGGGCTCAAGCTCGTCGCCGAGCCGTGGGACGTGGGCCCCGGCGGCTGGCGCACCGGCCAGTTCCCGCCGCCGCTCGCGGAGTGGAACGACCGGTTCCGCGACGCGGCCCGCCAGTTCTGGCTCGCGGACGCGCGCGAGGCGTCGCACGGGCGCCCGGGGCACGGCGTGCGCGACCTCGCGACGCGCCTCGCGGGGTCGGCCGACCTGTTCGGCCACTCGGACCCGCCGCTCGTGCGCGGGCCGGTGGCGTCGGTGAGCTACGTGACCGCGCACGACGGCTTCACGCTCGCCGACCTCGTGGCCTACGACCACAAGCACAACCTCGCGAACGGCGAGAACAACCGGGACGGCACGGACGACAACCGGTCCTGGAACCACGGGCTCGAGGGCCCGGTCACGCCGGACGCCACCGCGGGCGGCGTGCTCGACGGGCTCGGCGTCGAGATCGCCCCGCTGCGGCGCCGTTCGATCCGCAACCTCCTCGCGACGCTCGTGCTCGCCGCGGGCACCCCGATGATCACCGCGGGCGACGAGATGGGCCGCACCCAGCGCGGCAACAACAACGCCTACGTGCAGGACGACGAGACGTCGTGGGTGTCGTGGGACCTGTCCCCGTGGCGCAAGGACCTGCTCGCCACCGCGCGCCACCTCCTCGCGCTGCGGCGCGAGCACCCCGCGCTGCGCCCCGACGCGTTCTTCACCGGCCGCCCGCGCCCGGCGGCGCCGGACGGCCCAGCCGGTGCCGTGTCCGGCGCGGCAGCTGGTGCGGGAGCTGGTGCGGCAGCCGGCACGGGGGCCGGTGGGGAAGGTGGCACGGGGGCCGGCACGGGGGCCGGCACGGCGGCCGGCAGCGGCCAGGGCCCCCGCCCGATGGCGGTGCCCGACCTGGCGTGGTTCGACGCCGGCGGCGGACCGCTGGACCACGGGGCGTGGCACGACCCGGGCGTCCGGACGCTCCAGATGCTGCGCACCGCCCCCGAGCCGGGCGACGCCGACGTGCTCGTCGTGCTCACCGGGGCGCTCGACCCGGTCGACGTGACGCTCCCGGGTCTGCGGGCCCCCGCGGGCGGCGAGCCCGAGCGCTGGGAGCTCGTGTGGGACTCCGACTGGGAGCACCCGGACGACCCGGACCGCTCCCCGGGCGAGAGCGCCGCCCGACCGGGCGACGTCGTCGGGCTCGAGGCGCTGAGCCTGCGCGTGTACGTCTCCCCCACCCCGCCGAGGTAGAGCCGAGGTCACGCGAGGTAGAGGCGTGGTCGCCCGGGGTAGAGCCGTGGTCACGCGAGGTAGAACCGAGGTCCCCGAGGTAGAGCCGTGGTCGTTCATGCCCGCCGAGGTCTGGACACGTGCTCTACTCTTCCCGCATGAGTGACAGCGCGGTCGACTCCTCCCCCACCTCTCCCGCGATCGAGGACCCCGAGGTCGTCGTCGTGGGGGCCGGGCTCTCCGGTCTCGTCGCGGCGACCGAGCTCACGGCCGCGGGTCGCCGGGTGGTCCTCCTCGACCAGGAACCGGCGGCGAGCCTGGGCGGCCAGGCATGGTGGTCGTTCGGCGGGCTCTTCCTCGTCGGCTCTCCCGAGCAGCGGCGCATGGGCGTCACGGACTCCGCCGAGCTCGCGTTCGACGACTGGCTCGGGTCCGCGCAGTTCGCGCCCGGCGCGGACCGCGGCGAGGGCCCCGACCGCCACGGCTACGCGTGGGCGCAGGGCTTCGTCGACTTCGCCGCCGAGGAGATGCGCGGCTGGCTGCACGACAAGGGCGTGCGGTGGTTCCCGCTCGTGCAGTGGGCGGAGCGCGGCGGGTACCCGGTGCGCTCGGGCGCCGACGGGTCCGCCGCCGGCGCGCACGGCAACTCCGTGCCCCGCTTCCACGTCACGTGGGGCACCGGCCCGGGCATCCTCGAGCCGTTCGTCCGCGCCGCCCTGGACGCGCGCGCCGCGGGCCTGCTCGACGTCCGGTTCCGGCACCGGGTCACGTCGCTCGTCGTGACCGACGGCGCGGTGACGGGCGTGCGCGCGGAGGTGCTCGCGCCGTCGGACGCCGGGCGCGGGGTGCCGTCGTCGCGCGACGTCGTCGGGGAGGTCGAGATCGCGGCGAGCGCCATCGTCGTGACCTCGGGCGGCATCGGCGCGAACCACGAGCTCGTGCGCTCGCGCTGGCCGCAGACGGCGGGCCGGCTCCCCGCCCGCATGCTGTCCGGCGTGCCCGACTCGACCGACGGGCTCATGATCGGCGTCGCCGCCGACGCGGGCGCGGCCCTCGTGCACGAGGACCGCATGTGGCACTACCCGGAAGGGATCGCGAACCACTCGCCGGTGTGGACGGACCACGGGATCCGCATCCTGCCGGGACCGAGCTCGCTGTGGCTCGACGCCGACGGCAACCGGCTGCCCGCCCCGCTGTTCCCCGGCTTCGACGCCCTCGGCGCGCTCCAGCACGTCACCGAGCGCGGCGACGACCACTCCTGGTTCGTGCTCAACAAGGCGATCATGGAGTCGGAGTTCGCGCTGTCCGGCTCGGAGCAGAACCCCGACCTCACGGGCAAGGACGTGCGGCTCCTCGCCCAGCGGGTGCTGCCCGGCGCCGTCGGGCCGGTCGCCCGGTTCGCCGAACAGTCGCCGGAGTTCGTGTGGGCCGACACCCCCGAGGAGCTCGCCGCCCGGATGAACGCGCTCGTCGAGGCGACGCCGGGATCGCGCGGGCACGTCGACCCGGCGGCCTTGGCCCGCGTCGTCCGCCTGCGCGACGAGCAGGTCCGCACGGGGCTCGGCAAGGACCCGCAGGTCGTCGCGACGGCGATGGCGCGCCGCTACCGCGTCGACCGGCTCATCCGCGTGTCTCCGCCACGGCCCCTGACGACGCCGAAGGACGGGCCGCTGCTCGCCGTCCGCCTCTCCGTGCTGACGCGCAAGACGCTCGGCGGCCTGTGGACGGACACCTCCGCGCGGGTCCTGCGCGCGGACGGGTCCGTGCTGCCCGGGCTCTGGGCCGCGGGCGAGGCGGCCGGGTTCGGCGGGGGCGGCGTGCACGGCCACCGCGCGCTCGAGGGGACGTTCCTCGGCGGGTGCCTCTACTCCGGCCGTGTCGCGGGCCGCGCGGTCGCCGCCGACCTGGGCTGACCCGGGTAGGGTCGGCGACCATGACCGTGCCCGACGACGCGTCCCCGGCCCCCGCGCCCGGCGCCCCCGCGGCGGTCGACCACCTCGACACCGCCGCGTGCGAGCGCCTGTTCCGCCGCAACGGGCTCCCGCTGCTCGTCGAGGGGCACTCGCTCGACCGCGACGTGTTCGGGCGGTCGGCGCCGTTCCTGCTCGTCGTGCTGCTCGCCGAGCTCTCCGGCGCGGTGCGCTCGGGCTGGCCCGCGTGGGCGAACGCGCTCGCGCTCGTCGGCGCAGCGGCCCTCGTCGCGGCCGCGTACGCGGGGCTCAACGTGGTGCGGGGCCGGCCGTGGTCCACGCTCCCCCAGTCGGTCGGCGTCCCCGAGCTCGCGTTCTTCGTGCTCGTGCCCGCCCTCCTGCCGGTCGTGTTCGGCGGGCAGTGGGGCGACGCCCTGCTCACCGTCGTCGGCAACCTCGTGCTGCTCGGGATCGTGCGCGTCGTCGTGGGGTACGGCGTGCTGTCGTCGCTGTGGTGGGGGCTCGCGCGCGTCACCGACGAGCTCGGCGCCGCCCTGCTGCGGCTCGTGCGCCTGCTGCCGCTGCTGCTCGTGTTCTCCCTCGTGCTCTTCTACAACGCCGAGGTGTGGCAGGTGTTCGACCGCACGCACGGCGTCGCCGACCTCGTGCTCGGCGCGTTCTTCGCGCTGCTCGTCGTGCTGTTCGTCGGGCTGCGCTCGCCCGCGGAGGCGCGCGAGGCGCTCGCAGAGACCGCCGCCCGCCACCCCGGGCACGAGCGTGCGGCGCGCTTCAGCCGCGGCCAGACGGCGAACCTCGCGACGATGATCGCGACGAGCCAGCTCCTCCAGGTCCTCGTCGTGAGCCTCGGCATGGGCGTGTTCTTCATGGCGCTCGGCACGCTCACGGTGACCCCCGAGGTCATGGCGCTGTGGGACGTCGACGGCGGCACCTGGCAGCGCACGCTCTCGCTCGTCGGCGGGGGTGGCGTCGGCGGCGCGGACCTCGTCGTGACGCAGACGCTGCTGCGCGTCTCCGTCGCGATCGCGACGTTCACCGGCCTCTACTACGCCATCTCCGTGCAGGTCGACGCCGTGTACCGCGAGGAGTTCGTGGATGGCATCGAGACCCAGCTCGCCGACGTGCTGTGCGCGCGCTCGCGCTACCTCGACCTCCTCGCCCCACCCCCGTCCGCGAGGTAGAGGCTGCGGGCTCGAGGTAGAGCTCTGTGCGTTCTACCTCGCGGTCGGTGCCTCTATCTCGCGGCGCGTCGCGCGAGCGCGGCCCGGATCCGGCCGAGGAGGAGGTCGGGGTCGGAGAGGTCGTCCCACGTCACCCGCAGGACGAGCCAGCCGGCTTCCACCAGCGCGTCGTGCCGGGCCTTCTCCGCGAGCAGACGGCCCCGCGGGTCGCCGTACTCGCCGCCGGAGTACTTGACGGCTCCGTCGAACTCCACCGCCACACGGAACGTCGTCCACGCGAGGTCCAGCCGGTACGTGCCGCGCCAGGTGGTCGCCGTGTGGTTCGGCTCGGGGTGCGGGAGACCTCCGTCGACCACCAGCCAGCGGACCACGCTCTCCCCCGGCGACTCCGACCGGGCATCTGCCTCGGCGAGCAGCCGACGCGCACGCCGGACGCCGCGCCCACCGGCAGCCGCCCCAGGACCTCCTCGACCCTCCGCACGTCGGCCCCCGCACGGAACCCGGAGTCCGCCACCACGATGCCTGACGTCGCGCTCAGGGAGCGGGCGCAGTCGACGATCGTGCGCTCCAGCGAGGTGACCGGCAGGCCGCCGAGCTCGGCGCGATCTCTCTCGGGCAGTGCCGTCCAGTGCCTGCGGAACCCGGGATCGGTCCGGCGCACGGACGGGTTGCCGAGCTGCGTCACGTGGACCTCGTCCGCGAGGCGCCAGGTCCACAGGCCGTGCAGCACGGCCGCGGTCGAGTGGCTGAACCAGTAGTCCGTCGTCAACCGTCCCGCGAGGGCGACCGCACGCGCGACGACGGCGTCCCGCCGCCGCTGCGCCGGTGAGGCCGCGGGCGGGGGCGGGGCGACGTAGTCACCCTGACGCACCCGGACGAGCGTGCCGCTGCGGACGGCGGCGGCGATCTCCGCGCGCCGCTCCGCCGAGAACCGCACGACCGACGGCAGCGTCGCCGGGGCACGCGCGTCGTCCGCTCGTCCCGGCGGGCGCCCCGCGCTCCGGGGACGGCTCACCGTCCGACGTGCGTGCTCGACCTCGCGTCCGTCCGCGCTCATGGGCTCAGACTGGCCGAGCGCGGTGGCGTGGGCCAGGGGCGACGGCGGATCTGTGGACGACCGTCAGCCGTCCGCCTCGCGCTCGTCACCCACCGCGATTCCGCGAGATAGAGCCTCCGGTCGCGAGGTAGAACCTCCAGGGCTCTACCTCGCGACCGGAGGCTCTACCTCGGCGGGGGGGGTGTCAGGCGTTGGTGACGAGGCCCAGCTCGGCGACGCTCGGGAGGCCGTCGTGGGTCGGGACGACGCGGACGGTGTAGCCGAACGGTCCGGACGCGTCGAGCACGACCTCGCCCGCGAACGCGTAGCGGCCGGCCTCGTACGTCTCGGCCAGCGCGAGCGGCTCGGCCGTGAACTCCTCGATGACGTCGGCCTCGCTGACGCGACCGTGCACGACCTGCACCTGGACGTCCTCGGGGCGCAGGTCGCCCAGCGACACGTACGCGCGGACCGTGAGGCGGTCACCGACCTGCGGCACCTCGCCGATGCCGGCCGAGTCGACGTGGTCGACGCGCACGCGCGACCAGCCGTCGCGCACGGCGTGCTTCCACTGCGCGAGCTCCCGGGCGGGTGCGAGCCCGTCGGCGGCCAGCGCGCGCCCGGCCGCGGCGGCCGGGGCGTACAGGCGCGTGACGTACTCGCCGACCATGCGCGTCGCCTGGACCTTGGGGCCGAGCGTCGCGAGCGTGTGCCGCACCATCTCGAGCCACCGGCCGGGAACGCCGTCGGCGTCGCGGTCGTAGAAGCGGGGCGCGACCTGCTGTTCGACGAGGTCGTAGAGCGCGGCGGCCTCGAGGTCGTCGCGACGGTCCGCGTCCTCGACGCCGTCGGCGGTCGGGATGGCCCAGCCGTTCTCGCCGTCGTACCACTCGTCCCACCACCCGTCGAGGATCGACAGGTTGAGGCCACCGTTGAGCGCCGACTTCATGCCCGACGTCCCGGACGCCTCCAGCGGGCGCAGCGGGTTGTTGAGCCAGACGTCGCAGCCCGGGTAGAGCGACTGCGCCATGGCGATGTCGTAGTTCGGCAGGAAGACGATGCGGTGCCGCACCTCGGGGTCGTCCGTGAAGCGCACGAGCTGCTGGATGAGCCGCTTGCCCTGGTCGTCGGCGGGGTGCGACTTGCCCGCGACGACGAGCTGGACCGGTCGCTCGGGGTGCAGCAGCAGCGCCTTGAGCCGCTCCGGGTCGCGGAGCATGAGCGTGAGCCGCTTGTACGTGGGGACGCGGCGCGCGAACCCGATGGTGAGGACGTCGGGCGAGAGGACGTCGTCGACCCAGCCGAGCTCCGCCGGGGTCGCGCCGCGCTCGCGCCAGGACTTCCGCACGCGGCGGCGCGCCTCGTCGACGAGCCGGCCGCGCATCTCGCGGCGGATCGCCCAGAGCTCGCCGTCGCCGACGGCGCCCTCCCCGTCGCCGCGCAGCCAGCGCGACGACGCGTGCTCGGCCGTGAGCTCGTCGAGCCCGAGCCGCTCGGCCTCGAGGGCCGCGAGAGCCGGGTCGACCCACGTGGGCGAGTGGACGCCGTTCGTCACCGAGGTGATCGGGACCTCGCGGGCGTCGAAGCCCGGCCACAGGCCCTCGAACATGCCGCGCGACACCTCGCCGTGCAGGAGGGAGACGCCGTTCGCCCGCCCGCCGAGGCGCAGGCCCATGACGGCCATGTTGAACACGGTCGGGTCGCCGCCGTCGTAGTCCTCGGCCCCGAGGGCGAGGACGCGCTCGACGGGCAGGCCGTCGACCGCCATGTCGCCGCCGAAGTACTGCGTGACGAGGTCGCGGCCGAACCGGTCGATGCCGGCGGGCACGGGCGTGTGCGTCGTGAAGACCGTCGCGGCGCGGACGGCCTCGAGCGCCGCGTCGAACGTGAGGCCCTGCTCGACGAGCTCGCGGATGCGCTCGACGCCGAGGAACCCCGCGTGGCCCTCGTTGGTGTGGTAGACCTCGGGCTCCGGCGCGCCGGTGAGGCGCGACCACAGGCGCAGCGCGCGCACGCCGCCCACGCCGAGCAGCAGCTCCTGCTGGAGGCGGTGCTCGCCGCCGCCGCCGTAGAGGCGGTCGGTCACCTTGCGCGCGGCCTCGTCGTTGCCGGGCACGTTCGAGTCGAGCAGGAGCAGCGGCACGCGGCCGACGGCCGCGACCCACACGTGCGCGTGGAGCGTGCGACCCCCGGGCAGGGCGAGCGAGACGCGCGCGGGCGTGCCGTCGTCGTCGCGCAGGAGGGTGAGCGGCAGGCCGTCCGGGTCGAGGAGCGGGTACGTCTCGACCTGCCAGCCGTCGCGCGTGAGGGACTGCTTGAAGTAGCCGGCGCCGTAGAGGAGCCCGACGCCGACGATCGGCACGCCGAGGTCGCTCGCGCTCTTCAGGTGGTCGCCGGCGAGGATGCCGAGGCCGCCGGAGTACTGGGGCAGCACCGACGTGATGCCGAACTCGGGCGAGAAGTACGCGATCGCGGCCGGGAGGGAGCCACCGCCCTCCGACGCCTCCGCGGCACGCTGCTGGTACCACAGCGCGTCGTCGAGGTAGTGGCGCAGGTCCGCCGCCGCGGCACGCACGCGCTCGACGAAGGCGCCGTCGGCGGCGAGCTCCGCGAGGCGCTCGGGACCGAGCGCACCGAGCAGCGCGACGGGGTCGCCGTGGACCGCCGCCCACGTCTCGGGGTCGATGCCGGCGAACAGGTCGCGCGTGGGCGCGTGCCAGGACCAGCGCAGGTTGTGCGCGAGCTCGTCCAGGTCGCGCAGCTCGGCGGGCAGCAGGGTGCGGACGGTGAACCGTCGGATGGCTCTCACGGGGACGAGACTACGCAGCCTGGCGCCGGTGCACACCCCCGCGCCGCAACCTGTGTGTAACGCTTGCATGAAATTTCACCCAGGTATCGTGCGCGACCCGTCCGCGACGCGCCGACCCCTCCCCCAGGTGCCTGGCCCCCGTGCCCCTCGATACGTTGTGCGTGTGACGTCGACCCCTCCGGCCCTCGCGCCGCACCGCCCCCGCGCCACCGGTGCCCCTCGCCCCCGAGGCGGCGCCCCCGCCCCCGCCCCCGCCGCACCCGTCGGACGCATCCCCGTGCTCGAGGTGTCGCCCGTCGTCGAGGGCGGCCGGTGGCCCGCCAAGGCCGTCGTCGGCGAGATGGTGCCGATCGAGGCGACCGTCTTCCGGGAGGGCCACGACGCCGTCGCCGCGACCGCCGTCCTCGTCGCGCCCGACGGCACCGAGCGCACGGCGCCCATGGTCGACGTCGCCCCCGGGCTCGACCGGTTCCGCGCCACGCTCCACCCGGACGCGGTCGGCGACTGGTCGCTGCGCGTCGAGGCGTGGAGCGACCCGTACGGCACGTGGGCGCACGACGCGACGGTCAAGGTCGCGGCGGGCGTCGACGTCGAGCTCATGCTCGCCGAGGGCGTGCGGCTCTTCGAGCGCGTCCTCGCCGACGCCGTCCCCCTCCCCGGGCGCGACGGCACGCCCGGCCGCCGGACCCCCGCGGACGAGCGCACGCTCGCCGACGCGCTCGCCGCGCTCGCCGACGCGACCCGCCCCGCCGAGGCCCGGCTCGTTGCCGCGACGTCGCCCGAGGTGCGCGACGTCCTGGAGCGTGCCCCGCTGCGCGACCACGTCACGGCGTCGGCCACGTACCCGCTGCGCGTCGAGCGCCCGCTCGCGCTCGCGGGCGCGTGGTACGAGATGTTCCCGCGCTCCGAGGGCGCCCGGCGGCTCAAGGACGGGCGCTGGCGCTCGGGCACGTTCACCGCGGCCGCGCGCCGTCTGCCCGCGATCGCGGAGATGGGCTTCGACGTCGTCTACCTGACCCCCGTCCACCCCATCGGCACGACGCACCGCAAGGGCCGCAACAACTCCCTCACCGCGCTCCCCGGCGACCCGGGCAGCCCGTACGCCATCGGCTCGAAGGACGGCGGCCACGACGCGATCCACCCCGAGCTCGGCAGCGAGCGCACCTTCCGCGCGTTCGTCAAGGAGGCCCGGCGGCACGGGCTGGAGGTCGCGATCGACCTCGCGCTGCAGTGCTCGCCCGACCACCCGTGGGTCGCCGAGCACCCTGAGTGGTTCACGACGCGCGCCGACGGCTCCATCGCCTACGCGGAGAACCCGCCGAAGAAGTACCAGGACATCTACCCGCTCAACTTCGACAACGACCCCGAGGGCATCTACGCCGAGGTGCTGCGCGTCGTGCGCGTGTGGATCGACCGCGGCGTCACCGCGTTCCGCGTCGACAACCCCCACACCAAGCCGCTCGACTTCTGGGAGTGGCTGCTCGCCGAGGTGCGCGCGACGAACCCCGAGGTCGTGTTCCTCTCCGAGGCGTTCACCAAGCCCGCGATGATGCACACCCTCGCGCGCATCGGGTTCCACCAGTCGTACACGTACTTCACGTGGCGCAACACGCGCGACGAGCTCGCGGAGTACCTCACCGAGGTCTCGGGCGAGGCCGGCGCCTACATGCGCCCGAGCTTCTGGCCCACGACCCACGACATCCTCCCGCCGTACCTCCAGCACGGCGGCGTGGCGGGCTTCGCCGTGCGCGCGGTGCTCGCCGCCCTCGGCGCCCCCACCTGGGGGATCTACTCCGGGTACGAGCTCGTCGAGAACGTGCCGCGCCCGGGCGTCGAGGAGCAGATCGACAACGAGAAGTACGAGTACAAGCCGCGCGACTGGGCGCTCGCCGACGAGATCGGGATCTCGACGCTGCTCGCGCGGCTCAACGAGATCCGTCGGGACCACCCCGCGCTGCGCCAGCTCCGGAACCTCACGGTGCACCCGACGACGAACGACCAGGTGCTCGCGTTCTCGCGCCACCTGCCGGCCGAGCACTCGCCGACCGGCGAGGCGGACACGGTCGTCGTCGTGGTGAACCTCGACCCCCACTCCCCGCAGGAGTCGAACGTGCACCTGGACCTCGCGGCCCTCGGCCTCCCCCCGCTCGCGGACGGCCAGGACCCCTGGGCGCCGTCGTTCGTCGCGCACGACGAGCTGACCGGCGAGAGCTACGGCTGGGGGCAGGACGTGTACGTGCGGCTCGAGCCGCTGCGCCAGGTCGCGCACGTCATCCACGTGAGGGCCTCGTGACGCTCCCCCGGGCCGCGGCCCCGGTCCCCGTGCGGGGACCCGCCGCCGGTCCCGCTCCCGTGCCCCCGCTCACCGCGCCCGTGCCCGTCGCGGCCCTCCCGCCGCGCCGCCAGCCGGCGCCGCCCGTCGAGACGCGCCCCGGGCTGTCCGACGACCCGGACTGGTACCGCACCGCGGTGTTCTACGAGGTGATCGTCCGCGCGTTCTCCGACTCCGACGGCAGCGGGACGGGCGACCTGCGCGGGCTCATCGACCGCCTCGACTACCTCCAGTGGCTCGGCATCGACGCGCTGTGGCTGCCGCCGTTCTACCCGTCGCCCCTGCGCGACGGCGGCTACGACGTGTCCGACTACACCGCGATCGCGCCGCAGTACGGCTCCACGTCGGACTTCGCCGAGCTCGTGAGCGAGGCGCACGCGCGCGGGATGCGCGTCGTCATCGACCTCGTCATGAACCACACGAGCGACCAGCACCCGTGGTTCCAGGCGTCGCGCGCCGACCCGGAGGGCCCCTACGGCGACTTCTACGTGTGGAGCGACGACGACACGCGCTACCAGGACGCGCGCATCATCTTCGTCGACACGGAGACGTCCAACTGGACGTTCGACCCGGTGCGGCGCCAGTTCTTCTGGCACCGCTTCTTCTCCCACCAGCCCGACCTCAACTTCGAGAACCCGCGCGTCGCCGACGCGATGCTCGACGTCGCGCGGTTCTGGCTGCAGATGGGGGTCGACGGGTTCCGCCTCGACGCGGTGCCGTACCTCTACGAGGCCGAGGGCACCAACTGCGAGAACCTCCCGCAGACGCACGAGTTCCTGCGCCGCGTGCGGCGCATGGTCGACACCGAGTTCCCGGGTCGCATCCTCCTCGCCGAGGCGAACCAGTGGCCGCGCGACGTCGTGGACTACTTCGGCACCGAGGAGGAGCCGGAGTGCCACATGTGCTTCCACTTCCCCGTCATGCCGCGCATCTTCTACGCGATCCGCGACCAGCGCGCGAACCAGGTCCTGGAGATCCTCGCCGACACGCCCGACATCCCCCCGGGCGCGCAGTGGAGCACGTTCCTGCGCAACCACGACGAGCTCACGCTCGAGATGGTCTCGACGGAGGAGCGCGCGTCGATGTACGGGTGGTACGCGCCAGACCCGCGCATGCGCGCCAACGTCGGGATCCGCCGTCGGCTGGCGCCCCTGCTCGACAACTCGCGCAAGGAGGTCGAGCTCGCGCACGCGCTCCTGCTCTCGCTCCCGGGCAGCCCGTGCCTGTACTACGGCGACGAGATCGGCATGGGCGACAACATCTGGCTGCCCGACCGCGACGCCGTGCGCACGCCCATGCAGTGGACGCCCGACCGCAACGCCGGGTTCTCCACCGCGGACCCGGGCAAGGTGTACCTGCCGCTCGTGCAGTCGCTCGTGCACCACTACGGCTACGTCAACGTGGAGGCACAGCTCGAGCAGTCGACGTCGCTGCTGCACTGGGTGCACGGCATGCTCAAGGTCCGACGCCGCCACAAGGCGTTCGGCACGGGCGACTTCGTGGCGCTCGAGTGCGACAACGAGTCGATCCTCGCCTTCCTGCGGCGCACGCCCACGGAGACGATCCTGTGCGTGGCGAACCTCTCCGCGACCGCCCGGTCCGCGGCGGTGCACCTGCCGGGGCACGCGGGCGCGACGCTCACCGACGTGTTCGGCGGCGCGCACTTCCCGGCGGTCGGGGACGACGGGCGCGTCGTCATGACCTGGGGCTCGCGCGACTTCTACTGGCTCGTCGTCGGGGGCCCCGAGGGCACGACCCCCTGACGCCCGGCGAGATCGGGCGCGTCGTGGTCGGATGGAGCCTGCCGCCGTCGTGACCCAACGGCGGGGCCCCCGGGCACCCCGGGGCACGACCTGCCGACGACCCGACGACCCAGCCACAGGGAGGCGCGCATGACGCTCCGACGGACGGACCTTCCCTCCTCGGAGCTCATGACGCTCCTCGACGCGTGGCTGCCGGAGCGCCGGTGGTACCCCGTCAAGGGCGTCGCGGTGCGGCACGTGCCGTGGCTGTCGTTCGCGCTCGACGTCCCGGCGACGGCCGGGCAGGACCCGGCGCGGGCCCCGCGCGTCGTCCTCCACCTGCTGCGGCTGCTCGGCGACGGCGTCGACCTCGTCGTGCAGGTGCCGCTCGTCCTCGAGCCGGTCGACGCGTCGCCCGCGGCTCCGGGCGACGTGCACACCCCTGGTGGCGCCGCCCCGTCCGCCGGTCCGGGGCGCGCGCCCGCCGCGCCGCTCGGGACGGTGCACGACGCGGGGGGCGGCGCGACCACCGGGACGGCCTGGCTCGTGCACGACGGCGCCGCGCACCCCGCGTGCTGGGCGGCGCTCCTGGCCGTATCCGACTGGGAGACGACCCCCGCGGGCGGGGGTGCGGGCACCGACCCCTTCGACCTCGCGGGCGGGCGGGCGCTGAGCGTCGAGCAGTCGAACAGCTCGGTGCTGCTGCCCGGCGTCGCCGGCGGCACGATGCTCAAGGTCCTGCGAGCCATCGCGATCGGCCCCAACCCGGACGTGACGATCCCGCGCGCGCTCGCCGCCCAGGGGTGGGCGGGCGTCCCGCGACCGCTCGCCTGGCTCGAGGTGGGCTGGGACGCGACCGACGACCCCGCTGGTCCCGGGCACGCGCCCGACCCGGCGTCGCCCCGGTCGGCGCACCTCGCGATCCTCAGCGAGTTCGTCGACGGCGCGCGCGACGGCTTCGACCTCGCGTGCGCCTACGCCGGGCAGGGGTCGTCGTTCGCCGACCTCGCCGCCGACCTCGGCCGGGTCCTCGCCGACCTGCACGCCGCGCTCCGGCGCGCGTTCGACGTGGGCTCCCCCGTCGACGCGCGCTGGCTCGTCGCCGACCTGCGGCGCCGCTCGGACGAGGCCGTCGCGTCGTCGGGCGCGCTCGGCCGGCGCGCGACCGAGATCGCCGCGTTCTGGGACCGCACGGCCGCGCGGCTCGCGTCCGTCACGCGCGTCCCCGACGCCCTCCCGCGGCTCCAGACCGTCCACGGCGACCTGCACCTCGGGCAGGTGCTGCACGCCCGCCGGTTCGGCTGGAAGGTGCTCGACTTCGAGGGCGAGCCGCTGCGGCCGGTCGCGGAGCGCACGCGCCCCGACCTCGCCCTGCGCGACGTCGCCGGGATCGTGCGCTCGTTCGACTACGCGGCCGCCGTGGGGCGCGCCCCCGACGCCGCGTGGGCCGTCCAGGCGCGCGCCGCGTTCCTCGACGCGTACGAGCGCGCGGACACCGCAGGCGTCGATCACGCGACGTCGGAGGCGCTCGTCCGCGCGCTCACGCTCGACAAGGCGCTCTACGAGGTCGTGTACGAGTCGCGCAACCGTCCCGACTGGGAGCCCATCCCCCTCGCCGCCGTGGACCGCCTCCTCGCGGGCAACGCCTGACGTGCGCGGTCGCCCGGCCGCACGCACCGGACCGTCCGGCGAGCCCGTCCTGTGAGGGTGCGCGGGACGTGGAAAGGTTGCCCCATGACCGGGCCCGCCGCTTCCGCCACCCCGCCCCCCGTCGTCGTGCCGCAGGACGCCCTCGCCGCGGCCGCGGGCGGGCGCACGTTCGACCCGCACGCCGTGCTCGGCCCGCACCTCGCGGACGACGCCGCGGACGCGCGGGCCGTCGTCCGCGTCCTGCGCCCGCTCGCGGACGAGGTCGTCGTCGTCACCGCCGACGGCGAGCACCCGGCGGTGCACGAGCAGGACGGGGTGTGGGCCGCCGTCGTGCCGGTGCACCAGGACGCCGACGGCACCCGGCACGCCCCCGACTACCGCGTCCGCGCCCGCTACGGGCACGAGTCCACGACCGTGGACGACCCCTACCGGTTCCTGCCCACGCTCGGCGACGTCGACCTGCACCTGATCCGCGAGGGCCGGCACGAGGAGCTGTGGCGCGTGCTCGGCGCGAACGTCCGCACCTACCCGAGCGCGCTCGGCGACACGACCGGCACGGCCTTCGCCGTCTGGGCGCCCAACGCGCGCGCGGTCCGCGTCATCGGCGACTTCAACGGCTGGGGACCCACGCACCCGATGCGCTCGCTCGGGTCCACCGGGGTGTGGGAGCTCTTCGTGCCCGGCGTCGTCGCGGGCGCGCGCTACAAGTACGAGATCCTCGGGCCCGACGGCTCGTGGCGCCAGAAGGCCGACCCCCTCGCCAAGGCGGCCGAGGTGCCCCCGGCGACGGCGAGCGTCGTCGTCGAGTCCCGGTACGAGTGGTCCGACGACGCGTGGCTCGCCGAGCGCGCGGCGCACGACCCGCACACGCAGCCGCTCAGCATCTACGAGGTGCACCTCGGCTCGTGGCGCCAGGGCCTGTCCTACCGCGACCTCGCGGAGCAGCTCACGGCGTACGTCGTCGAGCAGGGGTTCACCCACGTCGAGCTCCTGCCCGTCGCCGAGCACCCGTTCGGCGGGTCGTGGGGCTACCAGGTCACGGGCTACTACGCCCCGACGTCCCGGTTCGGCCACCCCGACGACTTCCGCTACCTCGTCGACCGCCTGCACGCCGCAGGGATCGGCGTCGTCGTCGACTGGGTCCCCGCGCACTTCCCGCGCGACGAGTGGGCCCTCGCCCGCTTCGACGGCACGCCCTGCTACGAGCACGCCGACCCGCTGCGCGGCGAGCAGCCCGACTGGGGCACGTACGTCTTCGACTTCGGCCGCAACGAGGTCCGCAACTTCCTCGTCGCCAACGCGACCTACTGGCTCGAGGAGTTCCACGTCGACGCGCTGCGCGTCGACGCCGTCGCGTCCATGCTCTACCTCGACTACTCGCGCGGCCCCGGCCAGTGGCACCCCAACGTGCACGGGGGCCGCGAGAACCTCGAGGCCATCGCGTTCCTCCAGGAGGCCAACGCCACCGCGTACCGGCGCACGCCCGGCGTCATGATGATCGCCGAGGAGTCGACCGCGTGGCCGGGCGTCACCCGGCCCACCTCCGCGGGGGGCCTCGGGTTCGGGCTCAAGTGGAACATGGGCTGGATGAACGACTCCCTGCGCTACGTCGCCGAGGAGCCGATCAACCGCCGGTACCACCACCACGAGATCACGTTCTCCATGGTCTACGCGTACTCCGAGCAGTTCGTGCTCCCCATCAGCCACGACGAGGTCGTGCACGGCAAGGGCTCGCTCTACGGGAAGATGCCGGGCGACGACTGGCAGAAGCGCGCCGGCGTGCGCGCGTTCCTCGCCTACCAGTGGTCGCACCCCGGCAAGCAGCTCCTCTTCATGGGCAGCGAGATCGGCCAGCACTCCGAGTGGAACGAGGGCCGGTCGCTCGACTGGGACGGCCTCGCCGCCGACCCGGGCCGGCAGGGCGTGCAGCGCGTCGTGCGCGACCTCAACGCGCTGTACCGCGCGACCCCGGCCCTGTGGGAGCTCGACCACGACCCCGCAGGGTTCGAGTGGCTCGACGCCGACGACGCCGACCACAACGTCCTCGCCTACGTGCGCCGCGGGCGCGACGGCGGCGAGGTCGCCGTCGTCGTGAACTTCGCCGGGACGCCGCACGAGGGCTACCGCGTCGCGCTGCCGTCCGGCGGCGCGTGGCGCGAGGTCCTCAACACCGACGCGGAGGTCTACGGCGGCTCCGGTGTCGGCAACCTCGGCGAGGTCGCGGCGGAGCCCGTCCCGTGGAAGGGGCGCGCGCACTCCGCGGTCCTGCGCGTCCCGCCGCTCGGCGCGCTGTACCTCGTCCCGTCGCCGAGGTAGAGGCCCGGTCCGCCGAGGTAGAGGCCTGGTCGCCGAGGTAGAGGCCTGGTCCCGCCGACGGCGAGTTGTCGTCACCCTGGGTGGTGGGTGGGGTGGTGGCGCCGGGTCTACCATCCGCCGCTCGTTCCTCGCGGCTCCCGCCAGGCCCGCCACGACCCGGCGTCACCGCCCCACCCACCGGGTTCGTCTCACCCCCGGCGCTGCCTCCTCAGCGCGACGGCAGCCGGTCACCTCGCGGTGACCTCCACGCACGACGGCGGCCGGTCACCTCGCGGTGACCTCCACGCACGACGGCGGCCGGTCACCTCACGGTGACCGGCCGCCGTCGTGCGTGACGCGGGTGCGTCGGTAGAGCGCGGGTGCGTCAGTACAGGCTGATCGCGAGGCGCTGGCGGGCCTTGCCGACGCGGGGGTCGGTGGGGCCCACGACCTCGAAGTAGTCGAGGAGGCGCACGCGGAGCTTCTCCTTGCCGTCCGCGTCGGCGCCGGGCAGCAGGTCGAGGAGCCGGTCGAGGGCGTCGTCCACGTGCCCGCCGAGGAGGTCGAGGTCGGCGATGGCGAGCTGGGCGTCGACGTCCTGCGGTGCGGCGGCCGCCGCGGCGCGGACCGTCGCGAGGTCGGCGTCGCGCGTGCGCTGGAGGAGGCGGACCTGCGCGAGCCCCGCGACGGCGAGCGCGTCGCGCGGGTCCTGCTTGATCGCCTTCTCGTAGGCCGCAACCGCGGCGTCGAGGTCGTCGCGCTCGATCGCGTCGTACGCCTCCTGGTGCAGCGGCGGGAGCTCGGGCTCCGGCTCCGCGGCGGGCTCCGCGGGGCGCTCGGGCTCGCCGTCGGCGCCCTGGGCGGGCGCACGACCGGTCACGCCGTTCGCCTCGGCAGCCTGGAGCACCTGGTCGAGCACGGCGCGCACCTGCTCGACGGGCGCGGCGCCCTGGAACAGCGGCACGGGCTGACCCTGCAGGATCGCGACGACGGTCGGCACGCCCTGGACCTGGAACGCGGCCGTGATCTGCGGGTACGCCTGGGCGTCGACGCGGGCCAGGAGGAAGCGGCCGGCGTACTCGTCGGCCAGCGCGCCGAGGTCGGTGCCGAGCTGCGCGTTCGCCTGGTCCGTCGGGATCCACAGGAGCACGACGACGGGGTACTGCGCCGAGTCCTGGACGAGCTGACCGAACGTCTCGTCCGTGACGTCGACGACGTACCCGCCCGCGGCGGGCGCGCCGCCCTCCTCGCCGGGCGGGGGTGACTGCGGCCTGGTCAGCGCGGACAAGTCGACCGCGCCGCGCACGTCGAACGTGGGCTGGGTGGGTTCGCTCATGGTCGCAATCCTACGGAGCGTCAGGAGTTCGCGACCGACGTCGCGACGTGCTCGTTGCCCACCACGCGGATCTTCTCCTCCGAGCCCGCGGGCGGCACGTAGAGCGCGACGACGTCGACGTACCCGACCTTCAGCACGTTCGTCGGGGCCGCGTCGCCGTACAGCGCCTTGATCGTCTCGGTGTCCGGCGGCACCTGCGCGCCCTCCTCGGCGGTCATCGACTCCTGCGAGGTCATGGCCCCGACCACGAGGGCGCCGCCGTCCGCGGTCCGGACCGCGCGCACGGGCTCGTCGGGGTTGGGCGTGAACGTCAGCGCGTAGGCGCCCGCGGCGGGCTCGAGCGCCGTCGTCCAGTCCTGCGCGCGCTTCGCGAGCAGGGCGCGGAACGAGTCCTCCTCGAAGGAGCCGGCGAACCCGGAGCCACCACCCAGGTTGAGCACGTCGGCGTACTGCGCGACGGCGTCCGTGGGCGTGACGAGCAGGCTCGAGTCGTCGGGCGCGACGTCCTCGCTGCCAATGCTCGGGTCCGCGAAGCTCGGCATGGTGACGCCCGGCAGGAGGCGGACCCAGGCCCAGAGCTGGTAGTCGCCGCGCGCCGTGTCCTGCTCCAGGACGGACAGGCGGGGCGTCTGCAGGTTCTCGGGCTGCACGCTCACGGCGAACGACGTGCGCGGCCAGGTCTGCGTCGTCGGGATGACGACCTGCTGCGCCTCCGTCGGGAGCTCGGTCACGAGGTCGGCGTTGCCGCGCGCGGCCGCGACGGCGAGCTGGCTCGTGCGGATCGCGAGCGCCGGGCCCGTGACGCGGCCCTCGAGCTGGGCCGCGTCGTTGGTCTCGCTCGCCGCCGCGAGCGCGGCGGCGACCGCGTCGAGGACGGCGGTCTCCTGCGCCTCGGTGAGGACGGGCGCGGGCGGGTCCTGCGTGGGGTCGGGCTCGGGCGTCGGGAGGGGTGCGGAGCAGGCAGCGAGCAGGAGCGCGCCGACCAGTCCCCCGGCCACCCCGCCGAGGTGACGACGGGCGCGGCGGGCGCGGGCCGTGTCGCGGGCGGTGCTGGTCATCGGGTGCTGTCCTTCGTCTCGTCCGGGTCGCTCTCGGGTGCGGGCGCCGGGGCGCTCTCGCCGCTGCCGGGCGTGAAGCCCCACGCCCGGCGCCAGGCGTCGGCGCGCGTGCTCGCGCTGTCCTCCGTGGTCGGGTGCGCGCTCGCGTCGACGGTCGGCTGGGCCGCGGTCCGCGGGCGGCGCTCGCCGCGCGCGACGATCGGGATCTGGCCGGTGAGCCACGCGCGGCGCGGCTTCTGGGCGCGGGCCTGCTGCTGCGCGAGGCGGTCGGCCTCCTCGCGCTCGCGCAGCTCGCGTCGCGTGAGCATGCGCACCTGCGCCGTGTCGGTCGGCACCTCGCCGTCGGGCGCGTCGCCGCCGTCGTCCGACGACGTCCCCGCCGTCGTGCCGGCCGGCGCGACCGCCGGGGTCGCGGAGGTCGTGGTGCCGCCCGAGGGCCCGCGGCGGCGCGGGCGCAGGCTCGCCGCCCCGATGCCAAGACCGAGGAGGATGAGCACGGCACCGCCGATGACGCCGGGCCACAGGAACGGCGTCTCGACCTGGCGCGGCCACGAGAGCTCGACGGTGGGGGCGACGGCGTCCTCGCCCACGCCGGCGGCGAGGAGCTGCCAGCGACCGGGCTGGTCGGACCAGCGCAGGCTCGCCGAGCCGGCGCCCGTCGCCTCCTCCAGCCACATGTCGGAGCCGGCGGGGTCGACGCCGACGACGGGGGCCTCCGCCGCCGCGTCGCCCTCGGCGGGCGTCTCGCCCTCGGCCGGGCTCTCCGCGTCGGCGGGTGCCTCGGCGTCGGCCGGGCTCTCGCCCTCCGCGGGCGACTCCCCGTCCGCGGGCGTCTCGCCCTCCGCGGGCTCGTCCTCCGCGGCCGGCGCGTCCACGGCGCGCGTCGCGAGCGCGTCCCAGTCGGACAGGCCCGTGACCAGACCGTGCGGGTCCTCGCCGACCCACCCGGTCACGTCGGCCTCGCGGCCGATCGCGAGGGTGACCTGCTGCTCACCGGGTGCTGTCGCGCGGATCGTCACGTCCTCGGCGACGAGGTCGAGGACCCCGGGCGCGGTGACGAGCACCGTGCCGTCGCCGGTGTACGCCGTGGTCGCCACGACCGTGTCGCTGTCCCGCCAGACGGTGGCGGACGCGACACCGAGGCCGACGGCGACCAGCCCTCCCACGAGCAGGAGGGCGGCGATGATTCGTTGCAGCACCGAGGTTCCCTTCGTCGATCGACGTTCAAGGATAGGTGCGAAACCCCTCGTGGATCGACCGAGACGCCTCGCCTGTGGATCCTCACGAACCGTTCACGTGCCCCTCCCGGGACGGTCTCACCGCTCCCAGGGAACGTCGTGCCCGGCGGCCGAGAGGGCTGCCGTTCCCGCGAGGGAGGACCGCGCGCGCAGCACTGCGACCATCGTCTCACCCCCACCAATCCGGGTATTCAGGACAGCGTGATCCCCGTATCCTGGTCGGAGCACGGCGGGGCCGTGGCACGACCGCCGCGCCCTCCCTCCCCGGGAGGGGACGCCGACCGGCGGCGGAAGCCGCGACGACTCAGCACCGGAGGTCATCGACGTGTCCGACGAGCGCACGCTCTTCCCCATCACGATGCGCGGGTACGACCGCGTCCAGGTCGAGGCCCAGCTCGCGAGGCTGGAGAAGGCCGTGGAGGACGCGCGGGCGCGCGTCGAGGCGGCGGACGCCCGCGCCATGCAGCTCACGAGCGAGCTCAACGACGCCCAGCGCCAGCTCCGCGAGGCGGACCGGCCGTCGTACGCGGGGCTCGGGTCCCGCATCGAGCAGCTTCTGCGCTCGGCGGAGGAGCAGTCGGCGGACATCCTGTCGCAGGCCAACGCCCAGGCGGCCGACATCATGGCCCGCGCGAAGCTCTCGGCGGGCCAGGTCCGGTCCCGCGCCGAGAACGAGGTCGCCGAGCTGCTCAACAGCGCACGCCTGGAGTCGGAGGAGATCCGCTCCACGAGCGCGTCCGAGGCCGAGGGCACGCTGCTCAGCGCCCAGCGCCGCGCGGAGGAGCTGGTCGGCTCCGCGGAGCGCGAGGCCGCGCGCATCCACAGCGCGCTCGCCACGGAGGAGAGCGAGCGCCGCGCGTCGCTCGAGCGCGAGCTCGGCACGCTGCGCGCGACGGCGGAGCGCGAGACCACGGAGCTGCGCGTCACGACCGAGCGCGAGGCCGCGGAGCTCCGCGCGCGCGTCGCGGCGGAGACGGCGGCGCAGCGCGAGGCCGCGGAGCGCGAGTCGGCCGAGCTGCTGGAGAACGCGCGTCGCGAGGCGCAGCGCCAGGTGGACGAGGCGCAGCGCAAGGCGACCGAGGCGGCGAACGCCGTCACGTCCGAGATGGAGACGCTGCGCGACCAGGCCCGCACCGCCCTCGCGGACGCCGAGCTCGAGGTCGTGCGTCGCCGCGAGGAGGCGGAGCGCGAGAACGCCGAGCGTCACGCCGCCGCCAAGGCGGAGACGGAGAAGCTCGTCGCGACGGCCGAGGAGCACGCCGCGGAGGCGGAGAAGCGTGTCGCCCACGCGCTCCAGCAGGCGGAGAAGGTCCGCAGCGAGTCCGACGCGTACGTGAAGGACCTCCTGTCGACGGCGCGCCGGAACGCCGACCAGGTCGTCGCCGAGGCCCGGGCGTTCGCCGACCAGACGGTGAGCGACGCGAAGGCCGAGGCCGAGCAGCAGCGCAACGTCGCCCAGCGCCAGCTCGAGGACCTCACGCGCCAGCACGACTCGATCAACACCTACCTCGACGAGCTCCGTGGTCTCCTCGGCAGCGAGAACGAGGCCACGAAGGCCCCCGCGAAGAAGGCGGTGCCCGCGGGGACGCCCGCCCAGCAGGCGCGCGCCGCGACGCTCATGACGGCCGAGTTCCCGGTCGTCCCGGAGGAGTCCGGGCAGCGGGTCGAGACGGTCGAGGCACCGGCGGAGCGTGGCTCCGCGGCGTCCGCCGACGCCCGGCCGAGCGAGACGAAGCCGACCGGCACGAAGCCGACCGGCGCGAAGTCGGGCGGCACGAAGACGGCCGACGCGAAGCCCGACGCCCCCGCCTCGGCCTGACGCCGTGCCGGCCACCGCGGGCCCGTCGGGTCCCTCGGGGTCCGCTGCCGACGACTGGCGTCGGCAGCGGACCGAGGCCGCCGCGCACCAGCAGCGCGAGCTCGACCGGCAGCGCGCCCGCGAGAGCGACGCGGCCCGGGCCCTGCTCGCCGACTTCGTCGCGCGGGCGCGCGCACGGGGTCTCGCTCCCGAGCCGCTCCGCGCCCGCGCGTTCGACGGCACCGCGACGTACCGCACCCCGCTCCGCGGGTGGTACCTGCGCCGCAACCACAGCGTCGCCGTCGGCGAGGACGGCGAGTTCTACGTGCTCTCGGTGCCCGGCGGCGTGCGCGCGCGCCTGCGGGGGGTCGCGGTCGAACCGTCCGACCCGCCGCTCGTGCTGGGCAAGGGCGGCCGGGACGGCGAGTCGATCGACCTCGCCGACGCGCTCGCGCTCGTGCTCGACGGGCGCTGACGAGCGGTCAGCGGCTCAGACGGTCGCCCGCGCCAGGAGGTCCGCGAGCGCGTCGGCCACCGCGGCGGGGTCCTCGACCGCGCTCATGTGGCCCGCGCCCGTCACCTGCACGAGCTGCGCGGTCGGCGCCGCGGCGACCATGTGCTCCGCCTCCGCCACCGGCGTGACCTGGTCCTCCTCGCCCACGACCACCGCGACCGGCCCCGCGAAGCCCGCGAGGACGGACGTGCGGTCGGGGCGGGCCGCCATCGCCCGCTGCGACCACGCGACGCCGTCGGGCCGCTGCGCACGGATCCACTCCTCGAGCCGCGCGGTCAGGTGCGGGCGCGCGGCCTTGCTCGTCTCGCCGAGGAGCACCCCCGGCATGCCGAGGACCGGCTCGACGGTCTGCGTGCTCTCCGCCTCGTCGGCGATGCGCAGCCGGTTCGCGCGCGCGTCGTCGGAGTCCGCGGTGGACTTGGTGTCCACCAGCCCGAGCCCCGCGACCAGCTCCGGCCGGCGCTCTGCGAGCGCGAGGGCCACGTAGCCGCCCATCGACAGGCCCGCGACGACCGCGCGCGTGATCCCCGCCGCGGCGAGCGCGTCCGCGGTCGCGTCGGCCGCCGCCTCGATCGACGGCGGCTCGCCCCCCAGCGGGCTCGCGCCCAGCCCGGGGAGGTCGACCGCGACGACGGTGGGCTCGCCCGGCAGGGCTTCCGCGACGTCCGCCCACATCCGGTGGTCGAGCGGGAAGCCGTGCAGCAGCACGAGCGGTGTCCCATACCCCTCGCGCAGCGTGAAGGTCTCGAGCGGTGCCGTCGTCACGTGGTCCTCCTCGGGTCGGTCGGGTGCGCGCGGCGCCTCACGCCGCGGCGGGGGTCAGTCGACGACGCCGTCGGACCGGCTCGCGTCGTAGCTCGCCTGGTCCGAGTCGGCCGTGTCGCGGTCGGCCGTGCCGCTCGCGTCGCCGTCCCACGTGGTCGGCAGCGGGAGCGGGAAACCGGGACGCACGTGCCCCACGATCTCGTCGAGCACGCGCCGCACCGACGACTCCCCCACCCACAGGTGCTTGGCGCCCTCGACGCCGATCACCTCGGCGTTCCGCACGCGCGCGAAGCGTCGGCGCGCCTCGTCGGGGCGCAGGTAGTCGTCGAGCTCGGGCACGAGGACCACGAGCGGCTTGCCGAACGCGTCCCAGCGGTCGAGGTCGTCGTCCGTCGCGCGGTGCAGCGGGGGCGAGAGGAGGATCGCGCCCTCCACCGCCGGGTCCGTGCCGTGCTTGAGCGCGAGCTCCGTGCCGAACGACCACCCGACAAGCCACCGGTTCGGAAGGTCGTGGAACTCGGCGAACTCGATCGCCGCCGCGACGTCGAAGCGCTCGGCCTCGCCGCCGTCGAACGCGCCCTCGCTCGTCCCGCGCGGGGACGACGTGCCGCGCGTGTTGAACCGCAGCACGGCGAGGTCCGCGAGCGCCGGCAGACGCCACGCCGCCTTCCGGTAGACGTGGGAGTCCATGTACCCGCCGTGCGTCGGCAGGGGGTGCAGCGTGACGAGGGTCGCGACCGGGTCGCGGTCCGCGGGGAGCGCCAGCTCGCCGACGAGCGTGAGGCCGTCCGCGGTGTGCAGCTCGACGTCCTCTCGCCGCGCGGGCAGGACGCTGAGCGACCGGATGGGGGTCGGCTCCGTCGAGGCTCGGGCGGGATCGGGCGCGGTCTCGGGTGCGGTGCTCATCGTCCCGAGCCTAGTGCGTCTACCGCGGCCGACGGCGGTCGCGCGCCTCCCAGCACGACCTGTGCCAGTGGCGACGGTGGTCGAGCGCGGTCTCGGCCCCGAAGAAGGAGTCGTCCTGCCACGCCACGACGTGCCCGGTGCCGGGCGGGATCTCCTGCTGGCAGCCCGGGCACAGGTAGGTCTTCGCACCGCCGCGCACCGTGCGGACCTGCCACTCGCCGTCGGCTCCCGACTCCCGGCGCGCACCGCCGAGGGCGCGGTCCAGGTCGAGGGGCGCGGGCTCCGCGCCCCAGGGTCGCTTGCGGGACGGTCGACGGGACGGCATGGGCCCATTCTCCCCCGCGGCACCGCCGGGGACCTCCTCGCGGGGCGCTCGCCGGACCACGGAGCGTCGGGCGGCACCGGCCCGCGGAGCGGCAGGGCACCGGGCCCGCGACTCCCAGCGGGCGTCCAGCCGCGACCGCTAGAGTGTCCGGGCCGGTGCTGCACCCGGCGTCCGACCGCGAGGTGGCCCGTCCCCGGGCGCCGACGACCGCCGTCGTGCGGGTGCGGCCCAGACCCGACGGCCCCGCCGTCCCCCCGACCGAAGGACCCTCCTCGTGAAGCACCGCACCCTGCGCGGCGTCGCCGCGCTCACCCTGGGCGCCGCCCTCGTCCTCTCCGGCTGTTCGTCGGAGGGCGGCGGTTCCGACGACGAGACGTCGGCGAGCCCGTCCGCCTCCGACGGCGCGACGTCGTCGCCCGAGGACGTCGCGGCGCTCGAGGCCGTGACGGTCACGGGCGACCCCGGCAGCGAGCCGACCGTCGAGTTCGAGGCCCCGCTCGAGGTCTCGGGCCCGGTCGCGCTCTCGCTCGGGGACGGCGACGGCGACGAGATCGCGAAGGGCCAGGAGGTGACGCTGCACCAGGCCGCGTACTCCGGCACGGACGCGTCCAAGCTTGGCTCCACGTGGGAGGACGACTCGGCGCAGCAGATCGTCCTCGACGACCAGGTGTACCCGCAGCTGCTCGAGGCGGTGGTCGGCAAGAAGGTCGGCACGCGCTTCCTGTTCGCCGCACCGGGGCAGGACGGAAGCGCCGTCCTCACCGTCGCCGAGGTCACCGAGGTCCGGGACGCCCCGGTCGCGCCGGACCCCGCCGACGTGCCGGACCGCGCCGAGGGCGAGGCCGTGACCCCGGCCGAGGGGCTGCCCGTCGTCACGCTCGACGACACGGGCAAGCCGTCCGTCGAGATCCCCGAGGGCTACACCGCGCCGACCGAGCTCGTCGTGCAGCCACTCATCAAGGGCAGCGGCCCCGAGGTCACCGAGGACCAGACGGTCATCGCGCACTACACGGGCTGGAAGCTCGACGGCGAGCAGTTCGACTCGTCGTGGGACCGTGGTGAGCCCTCCACCTTCCCGCTGAGCGGCGTCGTCGCCGGCTGGACCCAGGGCCTCTCCGGCCAGACCGTCGGGAGCCAGGTGCTCCTCGTCATCCCGCCGTCGCTCGGCTACGGCGAGAAGAGCGACACGAACACGAACGAGCTCGCGGGCGAGACGCTCGTCTTCGTCGTGGACATCCTCGCGGCCTACTGACCTGCCGCCGCCTCACGGAGGGCCGCACCCCGCCCGGGGTGCGGCCCTCCGTGCGTCCGGGGCGTGTCGGGCGGGGCGTGGGCGGGTCGTAGGCTCGACGCATGACGGACGCCTCCACGACCTCGGTCCCACCCGTGCCCGACGACGCCCCCGCGACCCCCTCGGCCGCCCCGCCCGAGCGCGAGGTGCTCACGTGGGAGACCTTCGGCGTCGCGGCGCGCGAGCTCGCCGAGCAGGTCGTCGCGAGCGGGTTCCGCCCGGAGGTCGTCGTCGCGGTCGCCCGCGGCGGGCTGCTCCCCGGCGGCGCGGTCGCGTACGCGCTCGGGACCAAGGGCGTCGGCACGCTCAACGTCGAGTTCTACACCGACATCGGCCAGACCCTCACCGACCCGCGGGTGCTGCCGCCCCTCATGGACACGTCCGACCTGCCGGGCGCGCACGTGCTCGTGGTCGACGACGTCGCCGACTCGGGCCGAACGCTCGCCCTGGTCATGGACATGCTCAGCGCCCACGGGGCCGAGGCCCGCTCCGCGGTGCTCTACACGAAGCCGCGCACGATCATCCAGCCGGACTACTCGTGGAAGGACACCGACCTCTGGATCACGTTCCCGTGGTCGGCCGACCCGCCCGTCGAGGGAGCGCAGTCCCGGCCGAACGACTGAGCGGACGGCCGTCGTCGGTCAGCGGGTCCGGAAGGGCGCGAGCGTCGCGCGGACGGCGTCCGCCGCCCCCCAGTCGGGGTCGAACTGCGCGACGACGGCCAGGTGCTGCCGGAGCTGGACGACGGGCAGGCGCTCCCGCCAGTCGTCGTCGAGGCCGGTGAGCTCCGCGTAGAGCCCGAAGAAGGCCCCGGCCTCGGGCGGGGGCGCGGTCGTCCACACGTGGGCCAGGTCGACCTCCGGCCACGTGTAGGAGACGGCCGGGTCGATCAAGGCCGGGCGTCCGTCGGCGGTCGCCATGACGTTCGACGCCCACAGGTCGCCGTGCGTCAGGCAGGCCGGACCTCCCGGCAGTACCTCCGGGAGCCGCGCGCACAGACGCTCGAGCGCGGCGCGGTCCGCGGCGTCGAGGGCGGCGTCGACCCGCGGCTCGTCGAGCCAGCGCAGCAGGCGGTGCTGCGCGAAGAAGTCGAACCCGTCCTCCGTCCAGGTGTTCACCTGCCGACGGCGGCCGAGCCAGCCGTCCCGGTGCCAGCCGAAGCGCTCGCTGCGGGTCGTGGTGTGCACGTGCGCCAGCGAACGGGCGAGGTCTTCCCAGAAGGCCGGCGTCGAGGGCCGCGGGGCGAGCGCTGACAGCACGAGCAGGTCCGGGCCCGCGTGGACGACGTCCGGGGTCTCCAGCCCGGCGGCACGGAGCGCAGCCAGGCCCTCGGCCTCGACCGTGAAGACGTCGTCGCCCGGTGCGTCCGTGTCGAACGCCTTGACGAACAGCGGCGCGCCGTCGACGCACCGGGCCAGCCCGGCCGTCGCGGCGAGCCCGCCGCTCACCGGCTCGACCGAGGTCACGTCGTCGAGCCCTGCGGCGCGCAGCCGCTCCCTGAGCATGCCCATGGCGGGACTATGCCAGACGCCGAGGGCCCGGACCCGCGGTTCTGCGCGGACCCGGGCCCTCGGCGCGAAGGCGGACGAGGGTCAGAAGTCCCAGTTCTTACCGAAAGAGCCTGTAAACCGCGGTATCCTGCGGAGCTCGTCGTGGGCGGGAGGTGTCGTGCCACCTGCGTGCCACTTCGTGATCGGTCGTGTCGGCGGCCTACAGAACGGGCCGATGAACCCCTCTAGGCTGCGCCGAGCGCTCCGCAATGAACGCTGCGAGCTCCTTGCCGGAGAACGTGTGGCCGAAAGAGCGGGCCATGTGGGGTATGAGCAAGGTGGGTCAACGTGACAGTGAGCTCGCCGTCGTGGTCTCGGCAGTAGTCGGCCATGAAGACGAACCCGTTCAGCATCCCGACGACGCTGCGGCCGTCGGGCTCGACGCGTCCATCACGCATCGCCTCGCGCTCGCACCAGCGGGGTTTCGAGGGCTGAGCGCGTTGCCCCCGGAAGCGGTGCCGCGACGACTGTCCGGCAAAATGTCGTCGTCTGCGGAGGCGTCCGCTCCCCCGGGTATGCGGGGGCCCTCTGAGCATCAGCGGCGACCCGTATCGCCACCCACGGTGTCCTTGTCGAGATAACGACGTTACCCATCCCGTCGACGCCGTCGGGCCCGACGGACGGCCCTTCGGCGGACGTGACGGACCCGGGAGCAGGAGACGTCGCACTCGCCCCTGTGTGCGCCGTCTCCTGCTCGCGTGTGGGTCACCGCTCGCGCATGTACACCTTGCGTGCTTGTGCGACGTCGGGGGTCGACACGTAGGCGACTCCCACGTTGAGCTTCTCGATCTCCTGGCTCAGGTCGATTCCCGTGCGCCCGCGGAGGAACCCGCTGACGGCCTTGGACGCGGGAAAGTTGGTGCGGAACACGATCTTGGTCCCGGCATTGCCGAGGACATCCTTATGGAAGTCGTCCACGTTCTGGCTGGCGACGATCACGCCCGCGCCGTACTTGCGACCTTCCTTCATGATCTTCGGCAGGGTGACGTCCTTTGCCATCCGGTGAGCCTCATCGAGCACCACCGCCAACTTCATGGTCCCGTCCTGGCCCCATCGGAACATCTCTCGGTAGACGCGCCGAAGGATGAAGGACGCAGCAACGCGCTGCACTTCCTCCATCAGCTGACTGACATCGATGACCCACCCATTGCGCTCAGACGTCAGGATCTCGAACCGCTCGTTGGTGTCGTCAGCGAAGAGGCCGAAGTCTGTGAACGGCTGAAGGCGAGCCGCCGCGTTCTTGCCCGCCGCGGTTGCCTCCACGTTCTCTAGCGCGGAGACGAACTCCGCCATCGTTGGCGTCCCATCGCCCTGGTTGAGCGCGGTCCACCCTCTTGCTCCGTACGCCTGCTGGAGCGCCTTATAAACATGGTTCCGCTGGATATCGCCCAAGCCAGCCACATGGGCCAGGATCTCGGCGATCTCCCACGCGGTGGTGTTGATCGGACGTCCTGCGGAGACGTCCGGCTCAAACGGGTTGAAGGGCAGGCCTTCCGCGGCGTTGAGAACGAGCGCGCCAGCTGGAGGTTCTGCGGCCATGTCGCCATGGAAGTCGAAGACCATCGAGGGCAGGCCGGACACTTCGAAGTCGCGGATGACCTTTCGCGTGCTCACGGACTTGCCCTGACCGGGGATCCCGAGGATGAACGCGTGCGGGCTGCCCTTCGTGCTGACCGTCCACGTGACCGGCACACCTCCGCTGTCCTCACCGAGAGTCACCACGACCTCGCCCTGTGAGGCCGCCAGTTCGGTGGCTTCCGTTTCGACTCCGTGGGTGGTGAGGTTGGAGAGGTCCTCGCCTGTGTTGGCGACCGGCTGGGCATCCCCCGCACCGGCCGCTTCAGGCATCGTGTCAATGGGAGAGAGCACAGGGACATCGAGGGTCGGACCGACATCCTCGAAGTCGTCAGCCGTCGCACCGGCGGAGCTAATGAGCGGCGTGTCGTTGCCATCGTCATTCGCCACCGCGACGTCCATCTCTCGGTCCAATTCAGCGACGCGGGTGGTGAAGCCGAGCGAAGCGAGGTCCTGGGCCGTGAGGACCGTCATCGGCGTCTCGCCGTACCTCTTTTTGAAGCCGTGACTTCCATCAAGGCTGATGACGTAGCCGCGCGTGGTGATCTCGGCACGCTCCCTGGGTTCATCGATGCGATCGATGTACTTGTGGACGTCTTCGATCTTCGAGATGAGCCCATGACGTGCCGAGCGGTCCGCGTAGTAGTGCAGGAGGCTCGTGAGTCGTGCGCGCTGGAGCTCAGCATCGATGCGGGGCGGGTCTGAGAAGAAGCGTGACTCAAGCAAGCGCTTCGTGTCGTCGAGCTGCTCGACGATCATGTCGGCAAGCGCCTGCGGGAGGCGTGCCTCCTTGCGGGACTTCACCTCGACGCACTCGATCTTGAACGACCGTTGGCCGACCTTGACGAGGAGAAGGTCACATCGACGTGCGGACTCGCCGTCACGAACCGCCGCTCCGAAGATCTCCGGGTGCGCATCGACCGGCACAACGATCAGATCTTCGAGCTCACCCCGGTTTCTGAGGTAGGCCACGAGAGCGGCTAGGGAGACCGCTTCGCGGGCCTGCGTGGTGTTCTCAAGGAGGCGAAGCGCTAGGCGACCCGAGACAACGGACAGTGTCGTGAGCACCTCGCCAACACTCTCACTGACCTCAGCAAGCCCAAGGTCGGACATTGCGCTTTCAAGCAGCCGTTCGACTTCGCGCCGGTGCGTAGTGGTGACGGTGAGGCGGTCACCAATGCCCTCAACGAAGTCTGGTGCGTAGTCAAGGATGAACTGCTCGAGGACGCCCTCACTGAAGAGATCGACGCCAACATACCGATCCAGGTTCACAACCCAGTCGGACCGACGGTGGATCGCCTTTATCAGTGCTCGGCGGTCGCCGTCGAGCACTGCCTGAACCATCGGCACATGCGAGTCGTCGCGGCCGAATCGGCGCGCGACGGCACGCTGGTGCGCCCTGTGGGCGCCGGCAAGCTCACCGCCAGCTCCGACAGCGGGACCGCTGACCCAATACGCCGAGTTACCCCCACTCCTGAAGGCACGAGTCACAATCGGCACCAGCAGCTCGCGGAACGGAGCTCGACGCTCTTGCGGGCTCTCAAATGCGACTGAGGAATCGTATACGTCCTGGATGACGGCGAGATGAGCGAACTTGGGGTCTTCGAGCGCCGCCTCGACACGACGGACACTGAGCGACATTGGAGGAGCGAGGAATGTGCTGTGTCGTGTCGACTCCCGCTCCCGAAGGCGTCGCTGAAGGTCGGCCAGTGCCGGGACCGGTCGAACGTATGCCGCACTGTCCGAGTAGGCGATCACCTCAAGCCGGTGCGGTTCGTCGGGCTCGGTGCCGTCCTCGGGCTCGCCCTGCTGCATGTTCTCGGTGAGCGCACCCGCAGTGAGCTCACCGGAGCCGGGGTTCACGGCGAGGATGCGCAACGACTCGCCAGGGTCGTGTGCGGCTTCATAGGCCCGGAAGCGCTCGGCAACCATCGCGGATGTCGCACGCATCGTGGAGGTTGCCCTGTCGAGCCCCAGCACCGAGCAGATGGACTCCGCTGCAGAGTCACGATCGATATCGCCGGGCGTGAGATAGAGGCCAGAGCCGAACGTTAGCTCCTCCGCGTACACAGCAATTTCATCATTGGCATGAACAACAGCAAACGGCAGGTTGGCGGCCACGACCTGCTCGACGAGACTCGCGTCGAGTCGCGCGGAGCGAGCACCGTTTGGCTTCACTTCGACGAGTTGCTCGGCCCAGGTTCGAAGCACCGCGTCGTGTTCAGCGATCCACGTGATTCGCAGGGGGTGGATGGGGAGAACGATCACGGCCCGCACGTCGGTGTTTGCTCGACGAACGCGGAGCGACACGGTTTCCAGCAAAAGCAACTGCTGGAGTGCCTCGCCAGACGCCGCATCTAGCGCGCGCCGATAAGAGGCTGCGTACGCGCGGGCCGCCTCTCGAAGCGGCTCGTTCCACGCGACCGACTCGGCCGTGTTCCGCTGCTTGTCCGCCCCAAGGATCTCGAGGAACTCAGCACGGGCAGTGCGGAGAGCGCGCGGCAGTTGCTCCAACTCGACGCCCTCACCGCCGTCCTCAAGCCTGACACCAAATTCGCCGGTCAACTCATAGTGCTTCGCGACCCGTGGTGACGTAACTGCGGCGCGCTGCATGCGGACGAGGAGGTCGCTGACCCGCACCTGGATCGCGCGACGGTTACCCAGACGGAGGCCGAAGACCTGTCCGTCCAGGTCCCACGAGACAAGATCCTCGGTGAGGTCGTCCTGCCCGGCGAGCACGGCGCGCAGCACTGCTTCGGGAACGCTCGGTGCCGCGGCCCGACGGAGCTTGGACGACGTGCCTCCATCAAGAACAACCTGGAACTCTTCGCTGTCGACGTCGGCCGACTCATCAGTCTCGAGGAGGAGCTCCTCTCCGTGCTCACCGATCGGGATCACGGACACTACAAAGCGGCTGCCGTGTTCGAGAGTGTCAGCCTCGGCTTCGACCTTGATGGTTGCGCGTCGGAGCGCACCCTTGACCTGGCGGGTCGCCAGTGGTTCCTCGTCCTCAGTCCGCAGGTCGGAGGGCTGTCGCACCTCAAGGCGCCACTTGGCAACAGAGTCGACGTTTCGCGGCTCCGTGCGCCACTTCACGACGATAGGCGCACCTCCCTCGGACACGCGCAAGATGAGCTGCCCATCGGCGCCGAGCTCAAGCTTGGACGATCTTTCGACGGAGCCGTCGATCTTCCTGAACGGCTCCACCACCAGCGAGACGAGGTCGCGGTGCACAGTTGCCGTGAACTGCCAGTGATCGAAGGTCAGGTTAGCGGCGACCAGGCCCTCCGCCCAGTCACGTGGGTTGGTGAGCACGGCGCCAAGATTGTCGAGGTACCGGCGAAGACTGCCTCGCCACGAACCGTCCTCAAGTCCCGCGTAGGTCAGGCGCTCGTCGATGCTCGCGGCGGGACGCGTCGGCCGACTGATGGCACGCGCTGCGATGCGGTTCTGCTCAAGGCGGCTCTCGAGGTCGGGACCGAGATCCGGGATGAGGCCCACTCGCCAGAGGTTTCGGCCGAACGCCTGAATGCTCGGGTCGGCGGCCAACTCGGCCAGGAACTCCACCCAAGCCTCGCGGTGTTGCGGCGCAAGGTGTCGCCGATAGCGCCGAGCCAGGTCCCGCGCTTGCTCACGCCCGATCTGGGCGAGCAAGCGCTCCTCCGACCGACGGTAGAGATCGATCGTGGCAAGCCGCCGAAAGGAATTGTCCAGTGAGCTCGCGGCGTGGCCCTGGCCTGCAGGCACCAGGAGCAGGATGGCTGCGCCCTTGCGGTTCCGCAGCTCGATCGCGCGCTCAGGCGCAATCTCGCCCTCTCCTCGAGGAGTGCTGCGAAGCACGCTGACGTTGACTCCAGGTGCCAGGGGCCCGGCCAGCGTGGCCGCGAGCTCGGCGGCTACGGAGTCTTCGATGTCATCGATTCGAACACAGTGTCCAGGCTCTGCATCCTTCACGAGCTCGCTGAGCTCAGCGGCGAGTGCCGCGATCAGGAGGCGTCTTCCAGTCCCCGTCACTTGTAGGCCCCTCTCGGGTTGGTCACAAACTGAGCGGAGAAGTCGTCCGACAGTCCCTCGAAGCAGCCAAGGAGCTTCAGCTGACGTGTGAACGCCGTCAGGTTCTCGGCTGCCCCCGCGCGGGTGTCTGCGGAATCGAGGCTCACCGGCGGTCGATCAATCAGGACTCCGAAGCGGCTCTCGAGCCGACGCAGAACCTCGCGAATCGGCAGCTTGTCCCGGACGGTCTGGCCGGCATTGTCGGTGAAGCACAGGCTGAGGAGAGTGGTCAGCACTTCGTCGGACGGGGCGTAACGCCACGTCGACCGAGCGCGGAGGTTGCCGGAGAGGATCCCATAGGATTTCGTGATCCCCCCGGTGGAGTGGAACCACTTCACTTGGTTCTCAAGGCCACGCCCCCGGAGGCCTTCGACGAGGACGGCGCTCAGGCGATCGATTTGCGTGAGACCAGGCGTTTTGCGCAGGTCATCAATGAACGTCCGGCCCTCGGAATCCTCATCTAGGCTCGCATAAATTGTGTTGAGCTGGAGCCCTAGTGCAATCTCGGCTGCTGGGTCCGATGTCAGCCCAGCGAGATCAGCTAGCAGCTGCTCGGCCGAGTCGTCCGAGACCTGGGCGTTAATCACAGGGACGACTTCGCTGATCGCGCGAATCAGCAGCCGGTCGCGGAAGAAGGTGCGCATCACCTCAAGGTCGCGGATGACCGCCATACGAGAGATCTCGTCTGATGCGCTCCCGCGCCGCCGCACGAAGTCGCAGTACATCTCAGACTGGTTCGCCGAGAGGTCGACAGGTTCGCCGGAGAGGAGCCCTCGCAGCACGCGGGCGGTGATCAGGGGAAGCTGGAACAGGCGCAGGGCGATGACGGCGCTGACGTGCGCGAACGCTTCCGCGACCGGCATGCTCGGGCCGTATGCCCTCAGGAACGCCACAAGATCGTGGCCGATCGGTTCTGCTGCCTGGGGGACCGGCAGCGGGACGCCCTGGCGTTCCCGCGTCAGGTTCTGGCTGCCGTCGAACCCTTCGATGAACCGGAGAGCTAGCAGGGTGTCGATGTCGATGGGGGTGGTGCCGTCGTAACGCGGTTGGTGCCACGGTGAGACGCCGAGGTCGACCCCCTGTCCGAAGGTGGAGACGAACAGCCCCTCGGCCTCGGCTGTGGGGTTGGCCGACCCAGCGGACTCGAGGACCCGCAGGACGGCTTGGTAAGTGAGGGCGTCGGCGCGGCGGTTGCGCGAGGCGGTCTTTGGAAGCCCGCTGCGGTAGGCAGCGATCGTGAGCGGCCGAATGTAGCCCATCTGGAGATCGCTTCGGCGAAGACCCAAACGCTCTTCCTTAAGAATCGATGCGCGAACCCAGCCATCAAGAATGTCCCTGCCACGTTCGCTGTCAAAGCCAACGAGCTTGTCCGAGTTCTGCAGCTTTGTGAGGTAGTGATAGTAGGCGCGGGTGTCCGTGCGTGACGAGGCCACACGCCCACGCTTGACCGCCATCTCAAGGATGCGCGTGATCATGCGATCGATGTCGGTGTCGTTGAGCTCGACCGGAATCACGGTCGGCGTCGCGAGCGAGTTGAACGGCTTCGTGAGTGAAAAGCTCATCGCGCGGACTCCAACTCGATCAGGTCGCCGTGAACACGAGCACTGACGACAGACCCGGAAGAGTCGACAACCCGTGCGGTACGGGAAGGCTGACGGCTGAGCTGGTTCACAAAGGAGTCGATCTCCTGCCGGATAGCGTCCGAAGCCGTGTCACCGACGAGTTCGCCGTCGGCAGCGCGCAAAATGATCTCCGCCGTGTCGAGCGTCAGCGACAGGCGTGGGCCGGATTGGTGACTGAGCAGAAGCTGGTCGGGCATCGACTCGATGAATGGGCTTTGCGTTCGAGGAACGGTCACGGTGAACTCCTCTGCAGCGACCGTGTGGAGGATCGCCCAAGCCGCGCCGTCGGCACCGCTACTCATCGCGAGCCCGGAGTCGAGGTAGCCGAAAGCACCTGTGATGCGACTGATGCCGAGCAGCAGGCGGTCACGTGTGGTCTCGGGGCCGTGCCCCATAAGCATCTCGAGGAAGTCGGGAAGGTATCGATAGACGCGAACGTCTCCCGGATCGATCTCGTCGTCCTTTACGGCACCGACTCCGAAGTAAACCGCGCGGGCGATGCTGCTCACCGAGTTCAGGTGGCGTGTTGCTGGGTTGCGCAGAAGCTCGCGGCGGAGGCGGTCGACTGCCGGGGCCGCAACGGCACTCGGGTCGACGTCGGCCCACTCGCTGACGAGGTAGTCGTCGGTCTTCCGCGAGAACGCAAGGTCGTGGGTCAGTGCCTCATCCATATAAAGCGCGCTGCGGCCTTGCTGCTCCCACTCGTGGACGTCCTCGCAGCTGCGGTTACCGGTGATGAGCCACGCAGCCGCGGACCGAACGTCGCGGAACGTCGCGCGTCGACGTCGGCGAAGGTGGCTGATCTGTATTAGCTCGTCGAACGTCTTGGCGCCCGCGCTTGCGAGTAGGTTCCGGTTGGCAAGAAGAGGACACGATGACTGGGCGAGGCAGCCCTTGCAGGTGTCCCAGAGCGCCTCGTCGGTCAGCTCGTCGAGAGCTCGCCCGGCGAGTCCGGGCGACGATCCCATCCTAGCGAGGCTTCGGCGTTTGAGATCGACGAGGGCAAGCGCGCCCGGGACGGATGTGTCGTCTGATTGGTCCTCAATCGCGAACGCCCACTCCTCATACTTATCGGAGTAGTCGGTAAAGAACTGGAGCATCCGTCCGTCATTGACGGCGATGAGTGCCGTCCCGCTACCCTCGGTCTGGACCGGGTCGAGGGCCCGGCGGACGAGCTCATCTGAGGTGAGGTCGCCATGCGACTCGCTCGCGTCGTACACAGCGATGAAGGAGTGCCCGTCAAGGCGAAGACACCAGCCCGCCGCGTCCGCATAGATCTCTTCAGCGCCGCGTCCTCGAAGTCCCTCGCCAAGTTTCACGAGGACGGACGTCTTGCCGTCACCGGGGTTGCCGCTTAGCAGCACCACCTCGAACTCGCGGTCGAGGACACGCGGTATGAGTTCTGAGTCGAGCAGAGTTTCGACGTAGGTCGTTTTTGCGAAGTCGTCGTCAAGGCCGCGGTTGCCCGCGTTTCCGCCACTCGCAGCCCGGTACAAGCGCCGAATGAGCGGCACGGCTGGGTTGACGAGGCGCGCCAGCGCGGGCGGCTCGTCGTCGTTGTCGGTGCCGTCTGTGGAGGGAGTGCCTGGTGCTGGAGTCGCTTGCGTGCTCTGGACGAGAGTCTTGAAGTCTCGCGCAGAGGGCGGTCGGCCGTTCTCATCTTCTGTCAGCGCAGCGAGGAAGGCGTCGAGCAGTCTGCGACCAGACTCACCCCAACCGGAAATTTCATTCTCGGTCGGCGGCAGCAACGTCACTGATCCTGGCTCGACTCGCACGGCGACGCGACCGAGCATCGCGAAGGCCATGCTCGCAGCGAAACTAAAGAGGTCGCTCGCGGGTGTCGACGGTCGCCTTCCCGCCACCTCGGGCGCCGCGAACTTGGGGCTCCAGCCTTCGGCAGGGTCACCGGCCGCGACGGAGAGCCCGAAGTCGATCAGCTTCGCCTCTCCGCTGCCATCCGTGGAGACGATGATGTTGGCAGGGGTGACGTCGCCGTGCACGAGGTGCTTGCTATGGATGTACTCCAACGCCTCCAGCACCCGGACCGCGATCGTGCGAACCTCCTCCACCTCACGATCGATGCCCACGACGGCGAGGCTCTCGCCCTCGACGTACTCGGAGACGAGGAAGTGCGGCTCACGGTCGACCGCGACGTCGTAGACGCGCCCGCAGTTCTCGTGGCGCAGGGCGTCGGCTGCCCGGTACTCCTTGCGAAGCTCACCGGGGATGCCATGGAAGAACTGCTTAAGGACCTTGGTGTGCTCAGCCTGTCGGTCGTAGACCTTCCAGCTTCGGGCGTAGCCTCCGCGCCCGAGCTCAGCCTTGATCTCGTAGCGACCCGCGACAACGCCCCCGACCGAGAAATCCTCGGCGACTGGCTCGTCCTCGACAACGGGCACGGCAGTCGGCCCAGGGGCAAGCGCCTCGGCGAGTTCGTTTGCATCTGGTCGGTTGGCAGGCTTCTGCGAGAGTCCTCGCACAAGCTGCTCGGTCCACGGGAAGGCCGCCAGCACTTCACTGGAGACATCGGCCAGAGAGATTTCGGTGGCCGGCTTGCCGAGTAGCCAGGTGCACAGAGACAGGGTGAGGCTGTAGACATCTGACTTGGGTGTGGCAGATCCAACGTCTGCGGCCGACTCGGGTGCGCGATAGTCCTCGCTGATGTCGTAGTCAGGTGCCCATCGCGCGACGGTCATCTCCCCGCTGATCCGGGCCAGGTGGAAGTCGCTGAACATGACGCGCATTCGACGTCCCAGCCAGATTCGGCGTGGGTGCAACGCCCGATGGACGAGTCCCTGCTCATGGACGTCGGCCAGAGCCATGAACGCGTCACGCACCACGTCGCGCGCAACCTGGTCCTCAAGCTTGCCGCCGGTTCGCTCGGGGCCGGGCCTTCTGATCGCGTCCTCGAGCGTCCCGCCCTCCTTGGGCGGAACGACGGGCACCACGAAGAGCTCATGTGCCGCGCTCTCGAAGAACGGGCGCGCGTGCCACGTCCGTCCGAGGTCCGCGAGCCGGTTCAGGGCGACCGTCTCTCGTCGGAGGAACTCCTTGGGGTCGCCCAGTTCTTCTAACCGGCGAATCGGGTAGCCCTTCAGAACCACCTCTTGCCCATCGACGCCCCTTGCCAGATATGCCTGTTCGACACCCGGGACGTCGAGGCGAGAGATGATCGCGTAGTCGCCGATCCGGTCGCGCTTGTCAGCAGGCTGCAGGCCGTCGAGGTAGGCGCGCACAGTCCGATGGACATCGCCGAGCGGCGGCTCTCGCCTGTCGAGGTTACGCATCTCCTTCGCTGCGACTTCGAGCATCCAGATTCGCTCGTCATAGTCATGGTTGCGTCCACCAGTAACTCGGGCACGTTCGTTGGAGAGCACGACGGCGGGCAGCACTCGCTTGCCACGAAGCTCCCGGTACCCCTTCGCCTTGTCGCGCAGGAGGCCAGCGATCTTGCGGGCGAGTTGACCGACACGGTTGAGTGGGTTCGGTCGAGCCTCATCATTGACGAGCCACCAGTTGTCGTCGGCGACGATGCGAGGTCCCCAGGACTTCTCGTCGAGGACGAAGATCAGGCTCTTGCCGACGACGATGAGGTCCACGTCGTCGCGAGCATCTCCAGCCAGCTTCCGGCCGGCGTAGACGACCCAGTCGGCTGGCAGTTCCTCGGCGAGCCGCTCCGCGGTCTTCTGTTCGCCGGGACCGACATACTCGCCCATGACCTTGAGCTCAGCCATGTCTAGACCTCCGGGAAGTCGTCGGGCCACACCCAGCGGCGCAGCATGTCTTGCGGGAGACTCCGGACGCGCTCGAGGTAGGCGTTGTCCTTGGAGTAGGTGATGACCAGCTGGTCCTTGGCACGTGTCGTGCCGACGTACCCCACGCGGCCCTGAACCTGGGACTCGTCGCTCGCGTCGTCGGGAAGGTCCTCAAGCCCAACGAGGAAGACGACGTCGAAGTCGAGCCCCTTCGCGGAATGGACGGTCATCACCTTGACCGTCGGCTCCGATAGGTCCAGATCTTCGTGTTCTTGTGCGTACAGGCGACGTACAGGCACCTTGGCCGCCTCCAGCGCCGCGGTGATCTTGCCGATGTTCCACTTGCGCGTCAGGAGCACACCGATGTCTTGGGGTGCACGTTCACCCGTACGCACGAGATCAGAAATGTCTCGGGCGACCGCAGCAGCCTGCTCTTTGACCGAATCACACCACACCATGTCAACAGGTTCGCCATCGAACCCCAGCTCAGCGCTTGAAACGCTGCTACCCGGGCCGAGAGCAGACGTCACTGTCAAGATCTGGTGAGTTGACCGGTAGGGGCGCTGGAGTTCGACGCGCTGGGCCGACGTCAGAGCACGGGTCTGGCGAGTCAGAACGCTGGCCTGACCGTAGAGAGCTTGTTTGGGGTCGCCGGCCAGGACCGCACCACCGCGGCCCGGACGCACTGCAGCTGCCGCAAACTCGACCCAGCCCGCGTAGAAGTCCTGTGCCTCGTCAATCAGTAACGCATCGACACGCGGATTTGAGCGCAACGCCGGCAACGCTTTTGATACCGCTCGATCGATTGCTGCATCACCAGTGAGCGGGATTCTGTGGCCCAGCCGCGCGGCGAACTTCCCGAAGGTCGTGACGCCGATGTTCGGGAACGGTCCAACCAGTGAGCGCAGGTACCCCACCAACATGTTGTTAAAGCACAGCACCTGGATTTCCCAGTCCGGATGCGCAAGTGCGAGTGTTTTTGCACGGGCGGCGAGCACGAGAGTCTTGCCGCTGCCAGGCGGGCCGGTCACGATCGTTATGCCGTCCGCGGCGCCAGTGACCACCCGCTCCTGCGAGCGATCCAGCTTGAGGCGTGCGAACGCTCGGCCACGGGCGCCCGCGTCCTGCATGGCCGAACGGAGGGGAAGCTTCACCACGACGGCCGGTCGGTAGGCGTCGGTGAGGTCACGCGCGACCAGCTCGTCGATCGGCCGAGGGCGGAGCGTGCTGATCCAGTGACCAGCAGCGGCATCGTCAAGGGTCAGGCTCTGGCGATCCGATCCGGCGGCGTGTGGGTTGATGACGCGCCTCTCGATGAGTACCCGTCGGATGGCGGGAACCTCGTCGCGAAGCACCGCAACCTCGCGGTTGAGGTCGACCATCGCCTGCGACGATCCATCGGAGAGTGCGAGAGCAACGACTCCGAGCTGTAGATGGTGACCCACAATCGGGGGTCGTAGGCCGCTCGCGTCCGTATGTACGGCGAAACCGTGCCGCTCGAGGGCCTTGACCGCGGACGAGATCGGTTCGTCGACAGTTGCTGACCCGCCGTGCTCCCTCACACCTTCTCGCTTTCCCGCCGAAGATACCCCGTGCCACGTTGCTGGGGCATAGTTCGTCGAGCGTACGGGCCCGTCGGGCATGGACGTTGCGAAGCTGTCCAATTTCACCCGCTCACGAAGGTTGTCGCGTAGGTTCGTGCTCGCCACGGGCTTGACGTTGTGCGTCACTGCTTCGGCCCAGCCACGCCGCCTCCTGCGGTGTCGATGAAATGCAGCAGTGCGGCGGCCCCGTCCGCGCTCCCGCCGCCCGCACGGTACCTGTCGACCACGTTGGTCACCGACGTGTAGCGGGAGCCGGTCGAGTAGATCGCTTCGATGATGCACAACGCCAGGCTCCCGCGTGGCCCTCCTGGGTCGCCCACAGCTCTGGCTCGCCGAGGTACGTCCTGCAGAAGTTAACCAGGGCGTCGGCGTCGTACTGAGTGATCGTCATTTTGCTGCCTTCGCACGTCGCGAGGGTGCTCCAAGGAGCGTGGCGCCGTCGTCCATCCTCAAGCCATCTCGGTCACGTCGGTGCGTTCGAGCTCTCCGAGCGCGGCTGCGACACCGACGGACTCGGGACCCCTAATCACCTTCGCGACCAGCTCCTCACGTTCTGCCTCTGGGAGTGTCATCGACGCCGCAAGCAGGCCGGCAAATGAGTCCACTCCTCCTTGCTCCGAGTCCTCGTGGAATGCCCAGCGGAAGTCCACGTCCCGAGTCGTCAGCTCGACCGTCGAGCGACCGCCGTCACGCTGAGGGCCTCGCGAGCGCACATAGCGGACATGCTCGAGAGGAACCGAGTGCTCGATCTTCCCCTCCTGGCGGAACGTATTCGCTCTCGCGGTGAGGACGCGCCGATCTGTCACCGCGACGAAGACTGCCGGCTTCTCAAGATCGAGGCGCTCAAGCAGGTTCTGCCCGATGCCCTTGACGACGTCGCCCTCGTGCAGGTCGAAGGGAAAGCCAAGGCCGACCAGAGCCTCTCCGTCCTCGAGTATCCACCGCAGCACTCGAAGCTGGGCTGCCGGGTCCAGCGCCTTCGGACCGGCAACGACTCTGGGTATATCGAGCGGGGAAGCGGGCGGGCGGAGCGAGTCTGCCAGCGGTGCTACTGCCGCTAGCAGCTGAGCCGCGGTCAGCTGGGCAGCCTTGGTGTCCTTCCTCTTCTTTGTGAGAGGCACAGTGGATCTCCCAGGAAGCTCCGCGATGACCCGGAGCTCGCGCGCCAGCTCCGAAATGAGGCGAGTCGCCTCGGGAACGGCCGCCTCCACCTCTGTCCGGGTCTCCCTGACGATGGCGTTGACGAGCAGTGCTTCGTTGGCGTCGTCGGGTCCGATCGCGCGTGCCCGACCCGCGTGGAGAGCCTGGTACGAGGTCCATGCCTTGAACGCCGAGAGTAGGGCGTACGCGTCGAATGCGATCGCTTCGGCGTTGGCGTCGAGATACTCGCGGCGACGTCGCACATCGAGTCGGTCGATCTGCTTAATGTGCGCGCCAACATTCCGCCGATACAGCTCACGCTGAGCGCGCAGGTCAGCGCCCTTGCCCGAGATCTTGTCCCACAGCGTCCCGGTGACCGCTCCTGCCTCGCGTGCCAGTGACACAACCGAGTCAGTTTCGTCAACGAGACCCGTGAGTTCGGACCACTGTTCGCGGCGGATCGTCAGGAGCACCTGGCTCGTCAGCGCGATGTTCGTGCTGATGAGCCCGGAGATGTAGTTGAGCTGCATCTGGATGGCGATCATCGCCACGGCGGGGCCTACCGCAGCCAGCGCTCCTGCGGCAGTCACGGTGCTCACGGGAACGAACCTCGCCTGCGCGACGAGCTTGCCGTTGGAGAACACGGCGCCCAGGTTCGCGCCATCCTTCACCGCCAGCGTCGCGCCTTTGTTGAGGAGCGCCTGTGTCGCAGACGTGACCCGGTACAGACCCTGAGCGCTCGCGGCGACGTTGGCGAGATTGCCGCCCACAGTAGCGAGGTTCCCGAGTCCGCCAAGTGCCGTCGCCAGTTCGTGACGATCAACTGCCGGGACAAGTCCGAAGTCCATGACCTCAAGCCCATCCGGGACGTCACCGAAGACAACTGCCGTTCCCGGGACCACCTCGACCAGGGTGGTCGATGAGGTGATGGCAACCTCTGTTTCGAGCCCGTCGACATCTCCCTGCGTCTCAGTCTCGCCGATGTTGGGGGCGTCCGAGTCGTGTTGCACATCTACTCCTCTTCGCGCGCGAGCGGTCACGATGAGCCCTCGCTGGCCATGACTTTATGGCAGCGAAGACTCGTCGTGTCCAAGGCCGGCGCCTGGCTTCATTCCACGTCGGCCCGGACGACACGAAGGATCCCCGGATTGCCCGGCTTGACGGCACACCTGCATGCCAGACCACCCACTTGGAGGCTGTCATGGGAACGCAGAGCGTCGAGGGGCGCGAGGCCAAGCTCGCCGCGGTGCACGTCAAGCTCACCAAGGCTGTCGGCGCGCTCGTCACCGGTGAGGGCTGGAAGCGTGCGCTCGAGTTCGCCGCGAAGTTCCGGTCTCGCACGAAGTGGCATGACCTCGATGGCATGCCGACCCAGAATCGATGTCGGCGGGGTACCCCGTCGACGCCTCTAATGTGTGCGCGTGCCACCTGCGTGCCACTCCGAACGAGTACTGCTGACCATCGATGACCTCCTGTATCGACCGCGGAGGCACGCGAACAGGCCCGGAACCGCGAGATTCCGCGGTTCCGGGCCTCTGACCAGCCTGTTCAGGAGGACTGGCTCCCGAGGAGTCTCAGAAGTCCCAGTCGTCGTCCTCGGTGTTCACGGCCTTGCCGATGACGTACGACGAGCCGGACCCGGAGAAGAAGTCGTGGTTCTCGTCGGCGTTCGGCGACAGCGCGGAGAGGATCGCCGGGTTGACGTCCGTCTCGTCCTTGGGGAAGAGCGCCTCGTAGCCGAGGTTCATGAGCGCCTTGTTGGCGTTGTACCGCAGGAACTTCTTGACGTCCTCGGTCAGCCCGACGCCGTCGTAGAGGTCCTCCGTGTACTGCACCTCGTTCTCGTACAGCTCGAAGAGCAGCTCGAACGTGTACGCCTTGAGCTCGTCGCGCTCCTCCGGGGAGAGCTTCTCGAGACCCTTCTGGAACTTGTAGCCGATGTAGTACCCGTGCACGGCCTCGTCGCGGATGATGAGGCGGATGAGGTCGGCCGTGTTCGTCAGCTTGGCGCGCGACGACCAGTACATGGGCAGGTAGAAGCCGGAGTAGAAGAGGAACGACTCGAGCAGCGTGCTCGCGACCTTGCGCTTGAGCGGCGAGTCGCCCTTGTAGTACTCCATGACGATCTCGGCCTTGCGCTGGAGGTTCGGGTTCTCCTCCGACCAGCGGAACGCGTCGTCGATCTCGCGCGTGGAGCACAGCGTCGAGAAGATCGACGAGTAGCTCTTGGCGTGCACCGACTCCATGAACGCGATGTTGGTGTACACCGCCTCCTCGTGCGGCGTGATCGCGTCGGGGATGAGCGACACCGCGCCGACCGTGCCCTGGATCGTGTCCAGCAGCGTCAGGCCGGTGAACACGCGCATCGTGAGCTCCTGCTCCTGCGCGGTGAGCGTGTTCCACGACTGGATGTCGTTCGACACCGGCACCTTCTCGGGCAGCCAGAAGTTCCCGACGAGGCGGTCCCACACCTCGAGGTCCTTCTCGTCCTCGAGACGGTTCCAGTTGATCGCGCTCACGCGATCGATGAGCTTGAGCTTCCCCGTGGGCGACATCTGCCTTCTTCTCTCCTGCTGACCCCGGACCGACCGGGACGACTTCGTGGGACCGAACCCCGCGCCGTCGGCCACGCCTCTCCGAGAGGGTGGCCGACGGCACCGGGCATCGAGGCAACCGGTAGTTGCCTCAGGCGACTACAGCATGCAGCTGACGCAACCCTCGACCTCCGTGCCCTCCAGGGCCATCTGACGGAGGCGGATGTAGTAGAGCGTCTTGATGCCCTTGCGCCACGCGTAGATCTGCGCGCGGTTGACGTCGCGCGTCGTGACCGTGTCCTTGAAGAACAGCGTGAGGCTGAGCCCCTGGTCGACGTGCTGCGTCGCGGCGGCGTACGTGTCGATGATCTTCTCGTAGCCGATCTCGTACGCGTCCTCGTAGTACTCGAGGTTGTCGTTCGTCAGGTAGGGCGCCGGGTAGTAGACGCGCCCGATCTTGCCCTCCTTGCGGATCTCGATCTTCGACGGCACCGGGTGGATCGAGGACGTCGAGTTGTTGATGTAGGAGATCGAGCCCGTCGGCGGGACGGCCTGGAGGTTCTGGTTGTAGATCCCGTGCTCCATGACCGAGGCCTTGAGGGCCGCCCAGTCGTCCTGGGTCGGGATGTGCACGCCGGCGTCGGCGAAGAGCCGGCGCACGCGCTCGGTCGCGGGCTCCCACACGCGGTCGGTGTACTTGTCGAAGTACTCCCCCGTCGCGTACTTCGAGTCCTCGAAGCCGCCGAACGCACGCCCGCGCTCGATCGCGAGGCGGTTCGACGCCGCGATCGCGTGGTAGGCGACCGTGTAGAAGTAGATGTTCGTGAAGTCGATGCCCTCCTCGGACCCGTAGTGGATCCGCTCGCGCGCGAGGTAGCCGTGGAGGTTCATCTGGCCGAGACCGATCGCGTGGCCGGACTCGTTGGCCCGCTTGACCGACGGCACCGACTCGATGCTCGTCTGGTCGGAGACCGCGGTGAGCGCGCGGATCGCGGTGTCGATCGTCTTCGCGAAGTCGGGCGAGTCCATCGTCTTGGCGATGTTCAGCGAGCCGAGGTTGCAGGAGATGTCGCGGCCGACGTGGTCGTACGAGAGGTCCTCGTTGAACGTCGACGGCGTCGAGACCTGGAGGATCTCCGAGCACAGGTTCGAGTGGGTGATGCGGCCCTTGATCGGGTTCGCCTTGTTCACCGTGTCCTCGAACATGATGTACGGGTAGCCGGACTCGAACTGGAGCTCGGCGATCGTCTGGAAGAAGTCGCGCGCCTTGATCTTCGTCTTGCGGATGCGCGAGTCGTCGACCATCTCGTCGTACTTCTCGGTGATCGAGATGTCGGCGAACGGCTTGCCGTAGACGCGCTCGACGTCGTACGGCGAGAAGAGGTACATGTCCTCGTTCTTCTTCGCGAGCTCGAACGTGATGTCCGGGATCACGACGCCGAGCGACAGCGTCTTGATGCGGATCTTCTCGTCCGCGTTCTCGCGCTTGGTGTCGAGGAACCGCATGATGTCGGGGTGGTGCGCGTGCAGGTACACGGCACCGGCGCCCTGGCGCGCGCCGAGCTGGTTCGCGTAGGAGAACGAGTCCTCGAGCAGCTTCATCACGGGGATGACGCCGGACGACTGGTTCTCGATGTGCTTGATAGGCGCGCCGTGCTCGCGGATGTTCGACAGGAGCAGGGCGACGCCGCCGCCGCGCTTGGAGAGCTGCAGCGCGGAGTTGATGCCGCGCGCGATGGACTCCATGTTGTCCTCGATGCGCAGCAGGAAGCAGGACACGGGCTCGCCGCGCTGCGCCTTGCCGACGTTGAGGAACGTGGGGGTCGCGGGCTGGAAGCGGCCCGAGATGACCTCCTCGACGATGTCCAGCGCCGCCTGCTCGTTGCCGTCGGCGAGGCCGAGCGCAACCATGCAGACGCGGTCCTCGAAGCGCTCGAGGTAGCGCTTCCCGTCGAACGTCTTGAGCGTGTACGACGTGTAGTACTTGAAGGCGCCGAGGAACGTCTCGAAGCGGAACTTCTTCGCGTAGGCGAACTCGAACAGCGACTTCACGAACTCGCGGTCGTACTTCGCGAGGACGGCCGGGTCGTAGTACTTGTTCTCGACGAGGTAGTCCAGCTTCTCCGCGAGGTCGTGGAAGAAGACGGTGTTCTGGTTGACGTGCTGCAGGAAGTACTGCCGCGCGGCCTCACGGTCCTTGTCGAACTGGATCTCGCCGTTCGGGCCGTAGAGGTTGAGCATCGCGTTGAGCGCGTGGAAGTCGAGCTGGGTGCTCGCGAGCGGCACCTCGGTGACGGTGCCACCACCTGCCACGCTCACGCCGGAATCCGTGACTGTCGTTGCCAAAATCGTCCCAATCCGTCGCGGACGCGCGCGGCGTCCTCGGCTGTTCCCAGGAGTTCGAAGGCGTACAGGTAGGGCACCTGGCACTTCGCGGAGATGATGTCGCCGGCGATGCAGTAGGCCTCGCCGAAGTTGGTGTTGCCGGCGGCGATGACGCCGCGGATCAACGACCGGTTGTGCACGTCGTTGAGGAACTTCACGACCTGGCGCGGGACGGCACCGCCCTCGTTGCCGCCCCCGTAGGTCGGGACCATGAGCACGTACGGTTCCTCGACGCGCAGGAAGCCCTCGGTCGGACGCAGCGGGATGCGCTGGACGTCCATGCCGAGGGCCGGCAGGTCGAGCCGCTGGACGAACCGGTGCGTGTTCTCGCTGACGCTGGAGAAGTACACGAGCGACCCCACGGGGACGCACCTCCGTCCTGCCCTGCTCCGCCTGCTTCCGTACGGGTTTCCGGGCGCCTCGCGGCGCCACGGGGAGGCCGGTCAGGCGACGACCGGCGAGACCTTCTGCGCGAGGGCGGTGATCTGGTCGGGGCGGAACCCGGACCAGTGCTCGTCCCCGGCGACGACCACGGGAGCCTGCAGGTAGCCGAGCCCGCGCACGAGCTCGAGCGCCTCGGCGTCCTGGGTGATGTCCACGACGGAGTACTCGATGCCCTTCTTGTCGAGAGCCCGGTACGTCGCGTCGCACTGGACGCAGGCCGGCTTGCTGTAGACCGTGACGCTCATGGGGGTGGCTCCTCGTCTCGCGCTCTCGTCCGGGACGGTCCTCGGGGAGGGAGAAACATCTCTGACCTCGAAGGACACCGGTGGAACTACGTCTGTGTGATTCGCCAGGAGGCCTCCGGCCCCCTGGGTGTGCAACCACTATACCTAGTGGTCGAGACCGTGCCACTGCACTAGATGTCGTGGTGGAACTTCACCCCGGCGGGTGTGCTAGGCGCCATGGATCCATGGTCCCAGCCCCCTCTGACACTCCCCCGCAGCGCTCGTCCACAGCCCGTCGTCCACCGATCCGACCGGCCCGGAACGGCGTCTTCCCGCGGACGGCGGGACGCCGTCCACAGGGTGGGGACGACGTCGGTCCACACCCTGTGCGGAGCCGTCGAGCCCTTCCACCGGCCTGCACCCGCCCTCCTGAGGATGCGCCACGGCCCGCGCGAATCAGCCCAATCCGGACACGACGGTCGGTGAACTCGTCGGCGTGTCGTGCTTCTTCGGCGTGTCGCACCGCGCGCCGCGCCCGTGCGACAAAGGTCACCCCTCGCTGACGGCCCGCCCGACGACCGCGCTCGACCGGAGGCGTGGTCACGGACGAGCGCACGAAGGCCCGCCCGGCGGACCGGGCGGGCCTGTGGGAGCGAGACGGCTCAGGCGGTCTCGTCGACCGTGGGGAGCTCGTTCGACGTCGCGAGCCGGCGGTACCAGTGCGCGGAGTCCTTCCACGTGCGCTCGAGCGTGTCGTAGTCGACGCGGATGATCCCGAAGCGGCGCTCGTACCCGTAGCCCCACTCGAAGTTGTCGAGCAGGGACCACGCGAAGTACCCGCGCACGTCGGCGCCCGCGTCGATCGCGGCGCCCACGGCGTCGACGTGGTCGTGCAGGTAGGCGACACGGCGGTCGTCATGCACGCGGGGGGTCCCGTCGGCGTCGACCGTGACCTCGTCGGCGAACGCGGCGCCGTTCTCGGTGACCATCATCGGCTGGTGCGGGTACGTCGTCGCCACGGACACGAGCAGCTCGGTCATGCCGGCGGGCTCGATGTTCCAGCCCATGGCGGTGTACGGGCCGGGCTGCTGGACGAACTCCACGTCGTCGACGCCGATCCACGGGCTGTGGCTCGACGCGCCGTGGCCGTCGTTCTCGGACCGCTCGCCCTCGCCGGAGAAGTGGCGCACGCGCACGGTCGAGTAGTAGTTGACGCCGAGGATCGACAGCGGCTGGCGCACCGTCTCGAGGTCACCCTCCCGCACGAACGACCAGTCGCTCACGTGCGCGGTGTCGGCGAGCAGGTCGGCGGGGTACTCGCCGTCGAGCATGGGCGCGAGGAACGCGCGGTTGGCGAGCGCGTCGATCTTGCGCACCGCGTCGAGGTCCGCGGCCGACGACGGGTCGTCGGGCCGGATGACGTGCAGGTTGAGCGTGACGGACGTCTTCGCGTCCTCGCCGAGCTCGTCGCGGATCGCCTGGACGGCGAGGCCGTGCGCGAGGTTGAGGTGGTGCACGGCCGCGAGCGCCGCGGCGGGCTCGGTGCGGCCGGGCGCGTGCACGCCGGAGCCGTAGCCGAGGTAGGCGGAGCACCACGGCTCGTTGAGCGTCGTCCAGGTGTCGATCCGGTCGCCGAGCTCGCGCGCCATGTGGCGGGCGTACTCGGCGAACGCGTACGCGGTGTCGCGGTTCGCCCAGCCCCCGGCGTCCTCGAGCTCCTGCGGGAGGTCCCAGTGGTAGAGCGTGACGACGGGCTTGACGCCCTTCTCGAGCAGCGCGTCGACGAGGCGCGAGTAGAACGCGACGCCCTCGGGGTTGAGCGGGCCGGTACCGCCCGGCTGCACGCGCGACCACGAGATGGAGAACCGGTACGCGCCGAGGCCGAGGTCGGCGATGTGCTGCACGTCCTCCTGCCACCGGTGGTAGTGGTCGTCCGCGACGTCGCCCGTGTCGCCGTTGAGCGTGCGGCCCGGGGTGTGGGAGTACGTGTCCCAGATGGACGGCGTGCGGCCGCCCTCGGCGGCGGCGCCCTCGATCTGGTAGGCGGCGGTCGCGGAGCCCCAGAGGAAGTCGGTCGGGAACGTGCGGCGGCCCGACGACGCGGGCGCGGCCTGCGCGTCGACGGCGACGGGGGCGGTGGTGTCGGTGGTCACGAGGGTCCTCGCTGGTCGGTCGTCGGACGACGTGGTCCGCGACGGTGGTCGGGTCGGTGGCCGGCGCGACGACGCCGGACGGACGCGCCATGGGAGCGCTTCCATGGTGCGTCCGCCCAGGATACGTCCTCAGCCGAGGTCGAGAGTCACGCTCGTCGCGCCGTGCGCCTCGGCCGTCACCGCACCGGCCCGCACGGACCAGGCCGCGGGGGCGTCGTCGGACGAGACGGTGAGCGTCGCGCCCGACCGGCGCACGCGGAACGTGGCCCCCGCCGCGCCGTCCGACGGCGGGACGACCACGAGCTCGTCGTACCCGTCGGGCAGCTCGAACGCGTGCAGCGTGACGCCGTCGGCCCAGGCGTAGTCCGGCCGGTCGGTGCGGGCGCCGACCGGCAGGACGGTGCCCGGGCGCACGAGCACCGGGAGCGAGTCGAACCCGTGGGTCTCGGTGACCCAGCGCGGGCCGGTCACGGTCTCGCTCAGGGCGGGGCCGTCGTCGGGCTGGACGAGACGCGTCCACGTGCCCTCCGGCACGTAGTACTCCACGCGGCCGTCCGCGCGGAACACCGGCGCGACGAGGAGCGCGTCGCCCAGCAGGTACTGCGTGTCCGCGGTGTACCCGGCGCGGTCGTGCGGGAGCTCGAGCACGAGCGGCCGCATCATCGGCACGCCGTCGGTGTGCGCCTCCTCGGCCACCCGCCCCAGGTACGGCATGAGCGAGAGCTTGAGGTGCGTGAACTTGCGCGTCACGTCGACGGCCTCGTCGTCGAACGCCCACGGGACCCGGACCGAGCCCGAGCCGTGCAGGCGCGAGTGCGACGACAGCAGACCGAACGCCGTCCAGCGCTTGAACACGCCCGGGTCCGGCGTGCCCTCGAAGCCGCCCATGTCGTGGCTCCAGTAGCCGAAGCCCGACATCGACATCGACAGACCGCCGCGCAGCGACTCGGCCATCGACGCGTACGTCGAGTCGCAGTCGCCGCCCCAGTGCACGGGGAACTGCTGGCCGCCCGCCGTCGCGGACCGCGCGAACAGCACCGCCTCGCCCTCGCCGCGCTTGCGCTCGAGCAGCCGGAAGACCGCCTCGTTGTAGAGCTGGGCGTAGTAGTTGTGCATCTTGCGCGGGTCGGAGCCGTCGTGCCACGCGATGCCGTCGACGGGGATCCGCTCGCCGAAGTCGGTCTTGAAGCAGTCGACGCCCTGGTCGAGCAGGCCCTCGAGCTTGCCCACGTACCACGCGGTCGCGTCGGGGTTGGTGAAGTCCACCAGCCCCATGCCCGCCTGCCACAGGTCCCACTGCCACACGGACCCGTCCTCGCGCTGCACGAGGAAGCCCTGCTCCGCGGCCTCCGCGAAGAGGGGCGAGCGCTGCGCGACGTACGGGTTGATCCACACGCACACCTTGAGCCCGCGGTCGTGCAGGCGCCGGAGCATGCCCTCGGGGTCGGGGAACGTGCGCGGGTCCCACTCGAAGTCGACCCACTGGTACTCGCGCATCCAGAAGCAGTCGAAGTGGAACACCGACAGCGGCAGGTCGCGCTCGGCCATGCCGTCGATGAAGCCGTTCACGGTCTGCTCGTCGTAGCTCGTCGTGAACGACGTCGTGAGCCACAGCCCGAACGACCACGCCGGCACGCGCGCGGGGCGGCCCGTCAGCGCCGTGTACCGGCGCAGCACGTCCTTGGGCGTCGGGCCCTGGATGACCAGGTACTCCAGCGACTGCCCCTCGACGGAGAACTGGACGCGCGTGTTCACCTCGGAGGCGACCTCGAACGAGACCTTCTCCGGGTGCTCGACGAACACCCCGTAGCCCTTGGTCGTGAGGTAGAGCGGCACGGACTTGTACGCCTGCTCGCTCGACGTCCCGCCGTCCTCGTTCCAGATGTCCACGACCTGGCCGTTCTTGACGAACGGGCCGAACCGCTCCCCCAGGCCGTAGACGAGCTCGCCCGGCTCGAGCGCGAGCTGCTCGTGCGTCCACGCGCCGCCGTCGTCCGACGTGACGTGCCCGACCGACTTCGGCAGCGAGGAGGTCAGCACCTCGCCGTCCGCCTCGAAGTCCACCCGCCAGCGGTCGCCCCGGTGCACGCGCACGGCGAGGTCCTTGGACCGCAGGACGGCGACGTCGTCGTGCACCTCGACCTCGGGCCGGAACCCGGGCTCGCCGGTCACCTGGAACGCCGGGCCCCGGCGCACCGCGCCCTGGTGGTGCTCGACGCGCACGCGGATCACACCGGGTGCGGGCGAGGAGTACGTCGTCGTGAGCATCGGGCGGTTGAGGGTGTCGCCACGGCCGCGGATCTTCGCCGTCGGCGCGTACACGGTGAGCGTGCCGGCCGCCTCGTCCGCGCGGACGTCGTCGACCTCGACCGCGTAGAGCGGGTGCATGCCCGGTCGGACCTGCCAGTACCCGTCGGTGAACTTCATGGGTGGTGCTTCCTTCGTCGGTGCGTATCGGTGTCTCGGGGCGTCAGGCCGGAGGCCTCACTTGACGGCGCCGGCCGTCACGCCGCGGGTGAGGGTGCGCTGGAAGATGAGGAAGAAGATCAGCGCGGGGATCAGCGAGACGAGCGCACCCGCGTTGGTCGTCGGGGCGTCCATCATCCGGTCGCCCTGGAGCGACGCGAGCGCGATGGGGATCGTCTGGGTGTCGTTGGTCGTGAGCATGACCAGCGGGATGAAGAACTCGTTCCACGTCCAGATGAAGAAGAAGATCATGAGGACGCCGAGCGTCGGCCGGACGATCGGGTAGACGACCTGCCACAGGATGCGCCAGCGGCCGGCGCCGTCGAGCTGCGCCGCCTCGAGGAGCGCGGGCGGGAACGTCCCGAGAACGGACGAGAGCAGGTAGGTGCCGAACGCCGCCTGGATGACCGTGAAGATGATGATGATCGACCACTGCGAGTTCGACAGGCCGACCTTCTGCGCCATGTCGAACAGCGGGTAGATGAGCGCCTCCTGCGGCAGCATGTTCGCCACGAGGAACAGCGTGACGATCCACAGCCGGCCCTTGATGCGGCCGACGCCGATCGCGTACGCGCTGAGGAGCGACAGGAGCGTGCCGAACACGGCGACGAGCGCGGAGATGAAGACGGAGTTCCAGAGCTTCTGCGGGAAGTTCGTGCGCGTCCAGAAGTTCTGCACGCCGTCGAGGTAGAGCTCGCTCGGGAGGCTCAGCGGCCCGTCCTGGGAGTACTCGGCCGGGGACTTGAACGCGTTGAGCACCATGATGACGAACGGCGACAGCATGAGGAGCGCGACGAGCACCGCCGCGGCGAGCACGAACCAGCGGCCGATCCCGCGGCGGTAGCGCTCGTCCTGCCGTGTGGCGCGCAGGGCGCGGCGGGGGCGGGACGCGCCGGCGCCCGGCGCCACGGCGTCCGCGGGGGTGGTGGTGACGGTGGACATCAGCGGCCCTCCTGCTCACGACGCTCGGCGCGGCTCTGCAGCGCGAGGATCACGACGGCGACGACGATGATGACGAGGGTGAGCACGGTCGCCACCGCGGCGCCGTAGCCGACCTTCGACTTGTCGAAGAAGTTCAGGTACGAGTAGTAGCTCGGGACGAGCGTGGAGCTCTCGGGGCCGCCGCGCGTGAGCACGTAGATGGGCCCGAAGACCTTGAGCGCCGCGACGGTGCAGGTGAGCGTGACGACGAACGTCTCGGGGCGGATCTGCGGGATCGTGATGGCCCCGAAGCGCCGCCACCAGCCGGCGCCGTCGAGCTCGGCGGCCTCGTAGAGCTCGGGGTCCACGCGCTGGAGCGCGGACATGAAGATGACCACCGGGTAGCCGATCTGCACCCAGATGAGCACGAGCATGACGCTCGGCAGCGCGGTCGAGGTGTCGCCCAGCCAGTTCGGCGGGTTCTCGACCCCGATCCCGCGCAGCATGACGTTGAGCGCGCCGGTCTGGGCGTTGAGGATCCAGTTCCACAGCACGCCGGCCACGGCGACGGGGAGGATCTGCGGCAGGTAGTACGTCGCGCGCAGGAACGCCGCGACGCGCGGCCCGAACCGGCGGCCGAGGTAGTCGAACAGCACGGCGGCGAGCACGAGGCCGACGAGCGTCGGCACGACGACCATCGCGAGGATCATCGCGATGGAGTTCTGGAACGAGGTCCAGAACGCCGAGTCGTGCATCAGGTCGGCGTAGTTCCCCAGCCCGTACCAGCGCATCGGCGCCATGCCGCCGCGCCACTTGAACAGGCTGTAGTAGACGTTCATCGCGAACGGGTAGCCGATCACGACGACGAACGCCACCGCGCCGGGCAGGAGGTAGGGCAGGTACGGGAGCCAGGCGGGCCGGCGACGACGGCGGCGTGCCGCGGTCGCGCGCGACGCCTCGCGCGCGGGTCCGGGCCCGGCCTCGGGCACGGTGTCGGTGCGGGTGGTCATGACGGTCTCTTTCGCGGGAGGTCCTCGGGCGGTGCTCGGGTGGTGCCCGGGCGGCCGGCCGACGCAGGTGCCGGCCGGCCGCCCGGGACGGGCGGTTCCGCTCAGCTGTCGAGCAGGTCCGCCTTGCCGTCCACGTAGGCGGACTCGAGGCCGTCGAGCACCTCGGTCGGCGACTTCGACTGGTTGATGAGGGACTGGAGCTCGCTGACGATCACGTCGTAGTAGCCGGGCACGGGCCAGTCGGGGTAGAACGCGAGGCCGTCGTCGTCGAGGATCGCCTGGAAGTTCTCGGTGAGCTGCTGCGTGCGCTCGTCCGTGATGACGGACGCGTCACCGGCGACGGGCAGGCCGCCCTTCTCCGCGAGGATGTTCTGCACCTCGGGGCGCAGCGTGACGTCGATGAACTCCTCGGCGAGGTCGGGCGAGTCCGCGTTCGCGGGGACGACCCACAGGTTGCCGGACGAGCCGACCTGGAGCGTGTTGCCGGGGAAGTTGAACTGGCCCCAGTCGGCGTCCATCTCCTCGACGATGCGGCCGAACCACCACGAGCCGGAGACCATCATCGGGTAGGTGCCGTTGATGAACGAGACGCCCATGTCCTCGGCGGTGAGCGCCGCGGAGTCGGACGCGACGTAGCCGTCCTTGATCCAGGAGTCGAGCGTCTCGGTCGCCTGCGTCATCTCGGGACCGTGGAAGTCGGGGTCGCCGTCGAAGAGCTGGTACTGGTCGATGAAGTCGCGATCGGAGTTCGCGAGCACGAGCTCGTACCAGAGCTGGCCCATCGGGTACTCGGCACCGGCCTCGGCGAGCGGCGTGACGCCCTGGGCCTTGAACGCCTGCATGACGGTCTCGAGCTCCTCGAGCGTCGTCGGCACCTCGAGCCCGTACTGGGCGAACATGTCCTTGTTGTAGTAGACCTGCACGAACTCGCCGTAGTTCGGGACGCCGTACCACTCGCCCGAGCCCATGAGGCCCTGGTCGTCGTAGGTCGCGGTCGTCTGGAGCGAGCCGCTGAGCTTCTCGTCCCAGCCGCGCTCGGTCGCCGCGTCGGTGAGCGGGGTCAGCAGGCCCTGCGCGGCGAGCTGGCCGGCGGTCGCGTTGCCCTTGTTGTACTCCATGACGTCCGGCACGTCGTCGCCGGTGAGGACGATCTTGGCGTTCTTCTGGATCTGCTCGAACGTCTGCTTCTCGACGACGACGTCGACGTCCGGGTTCTCCTCCTCGAAGATCTCGATCGCCTTGGCCCAGGCCTGGCCCATGGCCGAGTCCTCGTTCTCGTAGTGCCAGATCGTCAGGGTCTGGTCGTCGGACCCGCCGCTGCCGCCGGAGCTCCCGCACGCCCCGAGGGCGAGTGGGAGCGCTGCCACGGCAGCGACGAGCGAGATCTTCCGGGATCGCAGCATGTGCGTGTCCTCCTCATCGAGTTCCGGCGGGGGCCGGAGGGCGGCCGGGCGTCGCCCGGCCGGTCGGTGTTCAGCGAGCCGCGGGCTCGGGGTCGTCGTCCGGTGCCCGGCCGGCCGCGGGGGCGACGCTGCTGCCGGGCTCGAGGACGCACGGGATGAGCACGTTCGGTGTGCTCGGACGGGAGCCGTCCACGAGGGACAGCAGCTTCTGCACGCCCAGGCGGCCGAGCTCGGCCCCGGGGGCGTGCATGGTGGTGAGCGGCGGGTTGCTCATCTCCCCGACGCCGGGCGACGTGACGATCGACAGGATCGACATGTCGCCGGGGATCGCGACGCCGCGCTGCTGGAGCTCGGCCACGACGCCGAACGTCGCGATCTCGTTCATTGTGACGAACGCCGTGAGGCGGGGCTCGCGCGCGAGCAGCGTCGCGACGGCGTCGCGACCGGCGCTCGGCGACTCGTCGACGCGCAGCGCGACCGGCTCGAGCCCGCGACGGCGCATCGCCGCCTCGAAGCCCTCCTCGGCACGGAACGTCGGCGCGTAGCCGTCGTCCGCCGTCGCCTGCGAGTGGTTGACGAGCGCCACGTACCGGTGCCCCAGGTCGACGAGGTGCTGGACCGCGTCGTCCGTCGTGCGCTCGAAGTCGATGTCGACCGACGGTCGGTCGGAGACGTCCCGCGTCCGGCCGATCATCGTGTACGGGACCCCGGCCTCGTGCAGCACGTCGACCCGCGCGTCGTCCAGCGCGACCTCCATGAGCAGGACGCCGTCCGCCATCCCCTGGCGCACGAGGTCGCGGACCTCGGGCGCCTGGGTCGTGCGGAAGGGCCACAGGACCAGGTGGTAACCGTTCTCGCGCGCGGTCTCCGCCGCCGACGAGACGAACTCCGCGACCGTGCCGCCGAGGCCCTTCTCCATCGCGGGGTAGATGAGGGCGAGCACGTGGCTGCGGCGGGACGCGAGGCCGCGGGCCATCGCGTTGGGCTGGTAGCCGAGCTCGGCCATGGCGTCCTCGATGCGCCGACGCGTGGCGTCGGAGACCGGACGCGTGCCGGACAGCGCGTACGAGACCGTGCTCAGCGAGACCTGCGCGCGTCGCGCCACGTCCTGCATCGTCGCCATCCTCACCACTCCCCTGTGGTCCGGTCCCGCACCTCGGCCGTCGAAGCGCTTCGTCGAAACGCGTCGTCGAAGCGCTTCGATGTTACGAGTATTGGTTGAACAAATGGGTGGAGTCAAGTCCGTCGAGCGAGAGCACGCTCTCTCGTTCGTGCCGGGCGCCACGACCTGCGAGGACGTCCGGACACGCACGAGCCGCCGGGCGGCAGCACCGCCCGGCGGCTCGATCGGTCCCCGGCGGGCCCGGGGTCAGGCGGAGAGGTCGACGCCCTCCCCGCCGCGCAGCACCTCGCGCACGCGCAGGTCGCCGTCCGTCACGACGACGTCGGCACGCCGCCCCGCGACCAGCCCGCCGCGGTCGTCGAGGCCGAGCACCCCGGCCGGGGTCCACGACGCCGCGCGGACCGCGTCGACGAGCGGCACCCCCGCCTCGACCGTCTCGCGCACGACGTCGAGCAGGTGGTAGGTGCCGCCGGCGATGGCCCCGCCGTCGGTGAGACGCGCGACGCCGTGCGCGACCGTGACGCGCATCGGGCCGAGCTCGTACGCGCCGTCCGCCATGCCCGCTGCGGCCATCGCGTCCGTGACGAGCGCGACGGCGTCGGGCCCGGCGACCGCGCCGTCCGCCCCCACGTGCGGGCCGACGAGCTCGACGACGCTGCGGATCGTGCCGTGCGCGAGGTGGGTGCCGTCGGCGACGAGCTCGACGACCATCTCGCCGCGCGCGGCCGCCGCGAGGCACGCGGCCACGGGCCCCGGCTCGCGGTGGTGCAGCGGGCGCATCCCGTTGAACAGGTGCGTCGCGGTCAGCCGCGCGCCCGGCCGTCCCGCCGCGGCGAACGCCGCGACGCCCGCGGCGATCGCCGCCTCGGTCTGCTCGGTGGTCGCGTCCGTGTGCCCGATCGAGGGCACGGCGCCGACCTCGACGAGCGTCTCGATCACTCCCCCGGGCCCGACGACGCCCGGCACCTCCGGGGCGACCGTCATGGTGCGCAGGTGCCCGCGCGCCGCGGCGGCGATCGCCCGGACGAGCTCCGGGTCGCCGTCGAGCATGTCGTGCGGGTTCTGGGCGCCGCACCGCACCTCCGAGAGGAACGGGCCCTCGAGGTGGATGCCGACGATCTCGCCCGCCTCCGCGAGGTCGGCGAGCGTCGCCGCGCGGGCGAGCAGGACGTCGCGCGGCGCGGTCACGAGCGAGGCGACGAGGCTCGTGGTCCCGTGCCGCAGGTGCTCGCGCGCCCCGCCGATCGCCTCGGCGGCGCTCGTCGCGTCGGGAAAGCTCGACCCGCCGCCGCCGTGGTCGTGCACGTCCACCAGGCCCGGGAGCAGGGTCGCCCCGTCTCCCGCGGGCGCGTCGGGGAACCCGGCGGCCGCCGCCTCCGCGCGCGGGCCGACCCACGCGACGAGTCCGTCACGGACGGCCACGACGCCGTCGTCGAGCACCCCGTCCGGGGTGACGACGCGACCCGCGAGGACGCGCGCGGTGCCGGGCTGCTGGTCGGGACGAGGGCTACGGACGGCGTCGGTCATGGGGCCATTCTGGCGCACTTCGTACACCCGGCGTGCAAACCTCTCGGGTCAGCCGTCGGACGCCTCGAGGAGCCGTCGCGCGCCCCGTCCGAGGTGCAGCGCGAACAGCCGCTGGAACGTCGGCACGGCGAACGAGAACGGCCGCACCCACCACAGCACGGGGCGGCTGAAGACGTCGATGCGCCACCACAGGTCGCCGGCGTCGTCGCGCTCGACGGCGAACCGCTCCTCCCCCACGAACGCGTGGCCCGGGAGCGTCCCGTAGGCGAAGCCCACGCGTCGCTCGGTGCGCTCGACCCACACGACCTCGCACGGCTCGAACAGCCGCAGGCGCCCGACACCGAGCAGGGTCGTGACCCGCACCCCCGGGGCTGCCTCCGCGGCGTCCGTCTCGAGCCGCACGCGTGCCGCCGCGTGCACCTGCCACGTGAGGAGCTGCTCGCCCAGCCGGGCGAGGTCCTCGGGCGGCCGGGCGCGGTCGGTGAGGCGGCACCGCACGTGCAGGTGCCGGTACCCGGCGGGCCAGCGGTCCGTGCGCGTCGCGCCGACCTCGGGGTAGGTGAACGTCATGCCGTGCTCCTCTCGGCCCCCGGGCGGGGGCTCGTCGGGTCCGGGTCCCCTGCCGGGGACGGGGTCGTGCCGTCGCGCGCGAGCAGCCGGACGCCGAGCAGCGCGCACAGCACGAAGCCGAGCGCGTTCCCGACCCCGTGCGTCGCGGCCATGACGTCGAGGCTCGGGTGCGCGAACCCGAAGGCCTCGCCCCCCGCCCACCACAGCGCGAGCACCATCGACGCGCTCACGACGACGGCCGCCGTGCCGAGCAGCGCCCGGGCCGCGGCCGGCCGTCCGCCGGGGCGCGCGAGCGACCGCACGACCGCGGCCGCCGTCGCCCACAGCGCGAGCGTGAGGACGACCGCCCCGACGAGCTCGGCGACGTCGCCCACGAAGTACCCGACGAGGACGAGCGCCGTCCCGGCCGGGACGCCCCAGGCGCCCGCCGTCGCGAGCCGGTCGCCCGGGGCGAGCCGCGCGACCGCGCCGGCGACGAGCGCCGCCCCGAAGCCCGCGTAGAGCATGTGCGGCACCGTGAGGGCGAGGTAGGTGCCCGAGAACCCGAGCAGACCCCACTCCGCGCGCTCGGCGACGAGCGCGCTCGCCCCGACCGCGGGCAGCACGAGCGCGGTCATGGTAGCGACCCGGACGGCGAGGTCGACGCGCGGCGCCAGGCCGCCCGCACGGTCACCGGGCACGACGGCGTGCGCGCGCCCCGGGCGGGCGGGTGGCGCCACGTCGCGCAGCGTGCGCACGGTGAGGCGGACGCCCGCCCCGAGCAGGACGGCGGACGCGAGGACGAAGGGCAGCGTCAGCACGACGGCCAGTCGGCTGTGCGGCAGCAGGAGGCTCACGACGGCGGCGGCACCGGCGAGCGGCCACGCGGCGCTGCGCGGCGCCGGGACGACCTGCGGCCCGAGGAGCCGGAGGCCGAGCGGGAGCACGACCACCGCGCCGAGCGCCACGAGCAGCCCGACGACCGCCTCCCCCGCCGGGCTCACGACGACACCCCCCGGGTCGGGGCCGGCACCGAGACGTCCTGGACGAGGCGCAGGGCGTCGTCGACCACGCCGCGGGCGACCGGCAGGCGAGCCAGCCGGACGAGGCTGCCGACGAGCGCCGCACCGCCGTCGACGAGGCGGCGCGTGCGCGCGAACCCCGGCGAGGAGTCGTAGACCCAGAAGAGCGTGATGCCGAGCTGCGCCAGCCAGAGCAGCTCCGGCAGGCGCGCCCGGAGGTGCGCCGGGACGCGCGACGACGTCCCCGCCACGACCTCCTCGAAGAGGTCGCGCGAGAGATCGCGCGCGTCGGTCGACGCGGCCGAGAACGGGCTCGCGTCGGAGCCCGGACGGATCGCGACCGAGACGAACTCCGCGCCGAAGGCGTGGAAGGGGGCGAACGCGTCGATCGCCGCGCCCCACACGCCGCGCAGCCGGTCGGCGAGCGACCCGCCCGCCGCGAGGACCGGGGCGGCGAGCGCGGCGTGCTCGCGCTGCACGTCGAGGTAGAGCTCCTGGACGAGCGCGTCCTTGGACGGGAAGTGGTAGTACGCGTTCCCCGCGCTCACGCCCGCCTCCGCCGCGACGGCGCGCATCGTCGTGCGCTCGTAGCCGACGTCGCGCAGCATCCGGATCGCGACGTCGCGCAGGTGCGCACGGGTCCGCTCGGACTTCGGCGTCGCGCTCATGCGTCAGGGCCTTTTTTGAACATGTTCAAAAACTACCACGGCACGGTCCTGGCGTGTGCGGTGCGGTGGCCCCGTCGCCGCCGCCAGCCGCCGAGCAGGCGGTCCCGGCAGGACGAGCAGGCGGTGGTGGCTTGTCCGGGGGTCGGGACGGACCATGACCGCCTGCTCGGCGGTGGGACGGGCGTCAGAAGAGACGCGAGTCGACGTCGTCGACGCCGCGCATCGCGTCGTAGTCGAGCACGAGGCAGCCGATGCCGCGGTCCGTCGCGAGCACGCGCGCCTGCGGCTTGATCTCCTGCGCGGCGAACACGCCGCGCACGGGCGCGAGCAGCGGGTCGCGGTTGAGCAGCTCGAGGTAGCGCGTGAGCTGCTCGACGCCGTCGATGTCGCCCCGGCGCTTGATCTCGACCGCGACCGTCGCGCCGAGCGGGTCCTTGGCGAGGATGTCGACGGGACCGATCGCCGTCGGGTACTCGCGGCGCACGAGGGTGTGGCCCGAGCCGAGCAGCTCGATCTGCGCGGCCAGCATCTCCTGGAGGTGCGCCTCGACGCCGTCCTTGACGAGACCCGGGTCGACGCCGAGCTCGTGCGAGCTGTCGTGCTGCACCTCGTGCAGCTCGATCTCCAGCCGGTCGTCGCTCTTCGCGTGCTGGACGGCCCAGACCTCCGTGACGCCGCGCTCGCGCGCCTCGTCGGAGGGAGCGCGCACCGCGAGCGAGCACGGCGGGCTCATCCAGTTCAGCGGCTTGTACGAGCCGCCGTCCGAGTGCAGCAGCACGCTCCCGTCGGCCTTGACGATGAGCACGCGCGTCGCGAGCGGCAGGTGGGCGGACAGGCGGCCCGTGTAGCGGGCGGAGCAGCGGGCGACGACGAGGCGCATGAGGCGGGTCCTCCGGGTCGGTGGTGGGCGGTCCGGTCACGGCGTCTGCCCCCGGGGCGACGCCTCAGACGACGACGTCGCGCCGCCCCGGAGGCGCGGCCTCCAGCCAGGAGGCGAGGCCCTCGTAGGCGGCCCGCGACATCGTGAGCTCGAAGTCCTGGCCGCGGTAGCGGCAGCGGACGAGGTAGGTGTCGGACTCCTCGCCGGCGAGCGGCTCACGGCCCGCGATGACGAGGTCGTAGCGCGACCAGGTGCGGGCGGGCCGCAGCGACACGGACCACAGCCGCCACCAGTCGATGCGGCCGACGCCGTAGTGCGCGATGCCCGCGACCCACGGGGCCCCGGGGGCGCCCGCGCGCCGCGCGCCGCACTCGAACGAGCCGACGCGGTGCGACAGGGCGCGCAGACGCCACGCCCCCAGCCCGATCGCGACAAGGACGAGGACGAGCAGTCCGAGCGCGATCCAGGCCAGGGGCGTCATGGTCGGGCGGAGGTCAGCGGGCCGGTACGGACTCGACGGAGTCCGCCACGATCGTGACCTGGTTCGAGTCGACGGAGAGGAACCCGCCGGAGACGCGGACCTCGAGGGACTCCCCCTCGCCCGCGATGCGTACCGAGCCCTCCTGCAGCACGGAGAGCAGCGGCGAGTGGTCCGCGAGGATGCCGATCTCGCCGTCCGCCGCGGGGGCCGTGACCCGCTGCGCGCGGCCCGACCAGATCTTGCGGTCCGCCGCCACGAGGTCGACGTTCAGCTGTGCCACGGGAACTCCTTCATGGGCGGTTCATGCCCGGTGTGCTGTCCGGGACGACGCCCGGTCCGCGTGCGGCGGACCGGGTCGGGAGCGACGCCCACGGGGCCGGACCGTACGGCCCGGCCCCGTGCGAGCGTCGGGTCAGGCGCCGTACTCCTTCTGGATGCGGGCCCAGTTGCGCTCGAGGTCCTCGAGGCCACCGATGTTGTAGAAGGCCTGCTCGGAGATGTGGTCGAACTCGCCGTCGGCGATCTTCTTGAACGCCTCAATGGTCTCGCTCAGCGGGACCGTCGAGCCCACGACGCCGGTGAACTTCTCGGCCATGTAGGTGTTCTGGGAGAGGAACTGCTGGATGCGGCGCGCACGCGCGACGACCGTCTTGTCCTCCTCCGAGAGCTCGTCCACACCGAGGATCGCGATGATGTCCTGGAGCTCCTTGTTGCGCTGCAGGATCGACTTCACGCGCGTCGCGACGTCGTAGTGCTCCTGGCCCACGTAGCGCGGGTCGAGGATGCGGCTCGTCGAGGCGAGCGGGTCCACCGCGGGGTACAGACCGCGCGAGGCGATCTCGCGGGAGAGCTCGGTCGTCGCGTCGAGGTGCGCGAACGTCGTCGCCGGCGCCGGGTCGGTGTAGTCGTCCGCCGGGACGTAGATCGCCTGGAGCGACGTGATCGAGTGACCACGCGTCGAGGTGATGCGCTCCTGGAGCAGACCCATCTCGTCGGCGAGGTTCGGCTGGTAACCGACCGCGGACGGCATGCGCCCGAGCAGCGTCGACACCTCGGAACCCGCCTGCGTGAAGCGGAAGATGTTGTCGATGAACAGGAGGACGTCCTGCTTCTTCACGTCGCGGAAGTACTCCGCCATGGTCAGCGCGGAGAGCGCGACGCGAAGACGCGTGCCCGGGGGCTCGTCCATCTGGCCGAAGACGAGGGCGGTCTTGTCGAAGACGCCCGCGTCCTCCATCTCGTGGATGAGGTCGTTGCCCTCACGCGTGCGCTCGCCGACGCCGGCGAACACCGAGACACCGCCGTGGTCCTGCGCGACGCGCTGGATCATCTCCTGGATGAGGACCGTCTTGCCGACGCCCGCACCACCGAAGAGGCCGATCTTCCCACCCTGCACGTACGGGGTGAGGAGGTCGATGACCTTGATGCCCGTCTCGAACATCGTGGTCTTCGACTCGAGCTGGTCGAACGCCGGGGGCTTGCGGTGGATCGGCCAGCGCTCGGTGATCTCGATCGTCTCGCCGGGCTCGGCGTTGAGGACGTCGCCCGTGACGTTGAAGACCTTGCCCTTGGTGACGTCGCCGACGGGGACGCTGATCGGCGCGCCCGTGTCGGTGACCTGCGCGCCACGGACGAGGCCGTCCGTCGGCTTGAGGGCGATCGCACGGATGAGCGAGTCGCCCAGGTGCTGGGCGACCTCGAGCGTGAGCGTGAACGACTTCTCGCCCTCGCCCTGCGACGACAGGTCGATGTCGACGGTCAGCGCGTTGTAGATGTCGGGGATGGCGTCCGCCGGGAACTCGATGTCCACGACGGGGCCGATCACACGAGCGACTCGGCCCACGCCGGGACCGCTGGAGTGCTCGACCTGTGCTTCCACGGTGGTGGCGGTCATTGCTGGCCTCGCTTCGCAGTGCCGGAGTGGTCCCCGGCGGGTTCGGTCAGGATGTCGGTGATGGTGCTGGCCGCGCGGGCCTCGCGGCCCGTCATGACGCCGCCAGGGCGTCGGCACCCGAGACGATCTCGCTGATCTCCTGGGTGATGTCCGCCTGGCGCGCCTGGTTCGCGAGCCGCGTGTAGTTGCGGATGAGGTCCTCCGCGTTGTCCGTCGCGGTGTGCATCGCCCGCTGCCGCGCCGCGAGCTCGGACGCCGCCGCCTCAAGGAGGCAGCTGAAGATCCGGCTGCGGACGTAGCGCGGGAGCAGCGCGTCGAGCACCGCCTCCGGCGAGGGCTCGAAGTCGTACAGCGGGAGCACGTCGTGCTTGCCGGCGGGGGCGACGCCCTCGACGACCTCGAGCGGGAGCATCCGCACGACGCGGGGGCGCTGCGTGACCATGTTGACGAACTGCGTGTAGACGATGTGCAGCTCGCTCACGCCACCCTCGGCGGCCGGCGCGAGGAACGCACCGAGCAGGGTCTCGGCGATCTCGCCCGCGACCTCCGCGTTGGGGGCGTCCGACCCGTACGACCACGTGCCCGCGAGCTCGCGCCCGCGGAACGTGTAGTACTGGATCGCCCGACGGCCGGCCGCGTAGAGCGCGACCTCCTTGCCCTCGGCGGCGAGCCGCTCCACGAGGCGCTCCGTCTCGCGGATGATCGACGCCGAGTAGGCGCCGGCCATGCCGCGGTCGGACGCGACGACGAGCACCGCGACACGGTTGGTGTCCGTGCGCTCGCTCGTCAGCGGGTGCTGCGTCGTCGTGTGCGTCGCGACGGCCGACACCGCGCGGGTGATCGCCCGGGCGTACGGCGCCGCGGCCGCGGTGCGGTCGCGGGCCTTGCCGATGCGCGACGCGGCGATGAGCTCCTGCGCGCGGAACATCTTCTTGAGCGACTGCGTCGACTTGATCCGCTGCTTGTAGACGCGCTGGGATCCGGCCATGCTCAGGCCCTCTTCTGCCGGACGATCTGCTCCTGCTCGATCTCCGTCTCGGTCTCGTCCTCGGTGTCGCCGCCGACGAGCGGCGTGCCGTCACCCTTGAGGAAGCCGGCACGGAAGGCGTCGACCGCCTCCGAGAGCTGCGCCTCGGTCGCGTCCTCGAGCTTGCCCGTCTCGACGATCGTCGAGAAGACGTCCGTGTTGCGGCGCAGGTGGTCGAGCATCTCGGACTCGAAGCGGCGCACGTCCTCGACGGGGACGTCGTCGAGCTTGCCCTTGGTGCCGGCCCAGATCGACGCGACCTGCTCCTCGACCGGGAACGGCGAGTACTGGCCCTGCTTGAGCAGCTCCATGAGGACCGCTCCACGCTGGAGCTGGCCGCGCGACGCCGCGTCGAGGTCGGACGCGAACATCGCGAACGCCTCGAGCGAGCGGTACTGCGCGAGCTCGAGCTTCAGCGTGCCCGAGACCTTCTTCATCGCCTTGACCTGGGCGTCACCACCGACGCGCGACACCGAGATGCCGACGTCGACGGCCGGACGCTGGTCCGCGTTGAAGAGGTCGGACTGGAGGAAGATCTGCCCGTCCGTGATGGAGATGACGTTCGTCGGGATGTACGCCGAGACGTCGTTCGCCTTCGTCTCGATGACCGGCAGACCCGTCATCGAGCCCGCGCCCAGCTCGTCCGAGAGCTTCGCGCAACGCTCGAGGAGGCGGGAGTGCAGGTAGAAGACGTCACCGGGGTACGCCTCGCGGCCCGGCGGGCGGCGCAGCAGCAGCGACACGGCGCGGTACGCCTCGGCCTGCTTCGACAGGTCGTCGAACACGATGAGGACGTGCTTGCCGCCGTACATCCAGTGCTGGCCGATGGCCGAGCCGGTGTAGGGGGCGAGGTACTTGAAGCCCGCGGGGTCGGACGCCGGGGCCGCGACGATCGTCGTGTACTCGAGCGCGCCGGCCTCCTCGAGGGCGCCGCGGACCGACGCGATCGTCGAGCCCTTCTGGCCGATGGCGACGTAGATGCAGCGGACCTGCTTGGTCGGGTCGCCCGACTCCCAGTTCGCCTTCTGGTTGATGATCGTGTCGATCGCGATCGCCGTCTTGCCCGTCTGGCGGTCACCGATGATCAGCTGACGCTGACCGCGGCCGATCGGGATCATCGAGTCGATCGCCTTGAGGCCCGTCTGGAGGGGCTCGTGGACCGACTTGCGCGCCATGACGCCGGGCGCCTGGAGCTCGAGGGCGCGGCGGCCCTCCGTCGCGACCTCGCCGAGGCCGTCGATCGGGTTGCCCAGCGGGTCGACGACGCGACCGAGGTAGCCGTCACCGACCGGGACGGAGAGGACCTCGCCCGTGCGACGGACCTCCTGCCCCTCCTCGATGCCGGTGAACTCGCCGAGCACGACGACACCGATCTCGCGGACGTCGAGGTTGAGGGCGAGACCGAGGGTCCCGTCCTCGAAGCGCAGCAGCTCGTTGGCCATCGCGCCCGGGAGACCCTCGACCTGGGCGATGCCGTCGGCGGCCAGGGTGACCCGGCCCACCTCCTCGGACACGGCGCCCTCGGGCTCGTAGGACTTCACGAAGCTGTCCAGAGCGGCCCGGATCTCCTCCGGCCGGATCGTCAGCTCAGCCATTGCTCTTCTCCTGTCGTGGCCGCACCTCGTGGTTCGGGTGCGGTCGAACGTTTGTCGGTTGTGCGGCCGGTGGCCGGCAGGACGGTCGTCGGTCGGAAGGGTGGGCCGGTCAGCTCACGAGACGTCGGCGCGCGTCGGCCAGCCGGGCCAGCACCGTGGAGTCCACGACGTCGGCACCGACCTGGACGCGCATCCCGCCGAGGACGGCGGGGTCGACCGTGACGTTGAGCTGCACGGCACGCCCGTAGGCCCGCTCGAGCAGCGCCGAGAGGCGGTCGAGCTGTGCCTGCGTGAGCACCGTCGCCGACGTCACGGAGGCGACGAGCCGCTGCCGACGCTCGGCCGCGACCTCACCGATCCACCCCAGCGTCGGGACGAACCGGCGCCCGCGCAGCGCGCGCGTCGCGTGGACCGCGAGCACCTCGGTCGCACGGTCGGCCTTCCCGCCGAGCAGCGCGTGCACGAAGGCGGCGCGACGCTCGGGGTCGATCGTGTCGTCGGAGAGGATCTGCCGTGCCTCGCGCTGCCCGACGAGCGCGCGCGACGTCCGGAAGAGCTCGTCCTCGACCTGCTCGAGCGCACCACGGGACTGGGCGGACGCGAGGACCGCCTCCAGGCCGAGGCGCTCGGTCGCGTCCGCGAGGTCGCTCTCGCGCGACCACCGCGACCGGACGAGGCCGGCCATGAGGTCGACGACGCGCTCGTCGAAGCCCGACGCGAGGACGGCCGTGACCAGCGCCGCCTTGTCCGCACCGGAGCGGGACGGGTCGGCGAGCGAGCGCCGCAGCGGCGCCGACTCGTCGAGCGCCGCCGTGACCGCGAAGAGCTGCTCGCCGAGCGCGAGCGCGCTCTCGCCCGCCGAGCGCAGGACCGGCTCGAACCGGTCCCGCGCCTGCGTCAGGGACTCGCCGCTCGTTCCGCGCATCAGCGCTCCTCGGTGCCGGGACCGGTGCCCGCCGCGCTCGCCGCCGCGGGACCCGCGGCCTCGAGCTCGTCGAGGAAGCGGTCGACGACGCGGCTCTGGCGTGCCGAGTCGGCGAGCGACTCGCCCACGATCTTGGAGGCGAGCTCCGTCGCGAGCAGACCGACGTCGTTGCGCAGCGAGACCGCGGCCTGCTGGCGCTCGGCCTCGATCTGGCGGTGCGCCGTCTCGACGATGCGCGCGGCGTCGTCGGACGCCTTGGCCCGCAGGTCGGAGACGATCGCCGAGCCCTCGGCGCGCGCCTCCTCACGGATCTTCGCCGCCTCGGTGCGTGCCTCCTGGAGCTGCTGGTGGTACTCCGCCAGCGCCGCCGCGGCCTCGGCCTGGGCGGACTCCGCCTTGGCCAGACCGCCCTCGATCTTCGCGGTGCGCTCGTCCAGGACCGCCTGGAACTTGGGCAGGACCGCCTTGTAGAAGACGACCGCGATGATGACGAGGACGACGGCCGACCACAGGATGTCGTAGCCGGCGGGGAGGAACAGGTCGATGCCTGCCGGCTCCTCGCCGGTCTCCGCCGCGAGGGTCAGCGCGGCGTCAGCCAGCGCCGTCATCACTGGAAGAGGAAGCCGGCGACGAGCCCGAGCAGCGCGAGCAGCTCGACGAACGCGACACCGAGGAACATGGTGGCGCGGAGCTGGCCGGCGACCTCAGGCTGGCGGGCCATGCCCTCGACGGTCTTGCCGATGAGGATGCCGAGGCCGATGCCCGGGCCGATCGCGGCGATGCCGTAGCCGATCGTGTTGATGCTGCCGGAGACCTCGGCGAGGGTGGTGACGTCCACGTGTGCTCGTTCCTTCCGTTGGGCGCCCGACCGGTCGGCCGGGCGTCACATTGAGTGGTGCGTGGTGGGAGAGGGTCGGTCGGGGCGCGCGGCGCGGCCTCGGGTCAGTGCTCCTCTTCGAGCGCGATGTTCAGGTACACCGACGCGAGGAGCGCGAAGATGTAGGCCTGCAGGGCCGCGACGAGGAGCTCGAAGAGCGTGAAGATCAGCCCGCCGGCGAGCGTCAGGACGCCGAAGGCCTTCATCGCGGGGACCGCCTCGAAGACGAAGTACTGCGTCGCGGCGAAGCACAGGACCAGCATGATGTGGCCGGCGACCATGTTGGCGACGAGACGGATGGCGAGCGAGGCCGGCCGGATGATGAGGATCTGGAGCAGCTCGATCGGGGTGACGATCAGGTAGATCGGCGCCGGGATCCCCGGGGGGAAGAGGCTGTTCTTGAGGTAGCCGCCGAGGCCGTGCGCCTTGATGCCCACGGCCCAGTAGGTGACGAGCACCCACAGCGCGAGCAGGAAGGGCAGGCCCATGCGGGCGGTACCGGCCATGTTCAGGCCGGGGATGATGCCCGTGAGGTTGAAGGCGAGGACCGCGAAGAAGATCGTCGTGATCATCGGGACGAAGCGCCTGGCGTGCTCCTTGCCCATGATCTCCTCGACGATCTGGACCCGGACGAAGTCCAGCATCATCTCGATCGCGTTCTGGAAGCGCCCGGGGACCAGGCGCGCCCGACGCGCGGCGACGACGAAGATCGCGAGGAGGACGATCGTGGCCACGATCCGGACGATCCAGATCCGGTCGATCTGGAAGATGGTGCCCTCGAAGAGGATCGCCGGCGGGAAGAAGTCGGCGATGGACGGCGCGTGGAAGCCACCTTCGCTCTCGGATGCAGCGAGGAGCACGGGGGTCGCAAGCGTGGACAGGGTGGACTCCCAATGGTCGTGTGGTCCGGGCAGCCGTCACCCGTGGGTGGGCACGCCGTCGGACCTGGCCGTCATGGATTCGCCAGTAGCCTAACGTATGGATCCGCGTGCTCTCGCCGTTCCCGGCCGCTTGTGACATTTTGCTCATGCTGCGGGACGAGGGTCCCTCCCCCGCGCGGCGGCCCCGTGGTACGTCGGCGGCGCGCCGGTGGTACGTCAGCGCGCCGCGGGGTCGACGTACGGGATCCGTCCCCTGCTCACGGCCCGGTAGTCGAGCGCGGCGGAGCCGATCACGCCGACGAGCAGCACCCCGGCGAACACCCACCGGTCGTAGAACTCCATGCCGCGCAGCACGACGAGGACGGCGATCAGCACCACCATCTTGCCGAGCCAGCTGGCCATGACGATCGCGGCCGTCGTCGTCGGGCTGGAGTCGACGGTGCGCAGCATCGTCCAGACCGTGGTCGCGGAGAAGATCAGGGCGACGCCCACGCCCAGGAGCGCGCCCCAGACGCCCGGCAGCCCCGCGACGAGCGCACCGACGGCGACGCCGAGCACGGTCAGCGCGCCGAGCAGCACCAGCACGTCGCGCAGGGCGGTGCGGAACACCGCACGCACGGCGCGGCCGTGCGCGCCGATCGTCTGCTCGACGGCACCCTCGGTCGCCGCGCCCTCCGGCCTGGCGTCCGGTCGGTCGTCCGGGCGGGCGGGCTCGGGCTGGCTCGTCGTCATCTCAGGGCTTCCTTCGGCGGGGTGGGGACGGCGGACGACGCGGCCGGGTCGCTGGACCCGGGCGCGGAGGAGGTGGGGGGCGCGAGGACCGGCGGGACGTCGACCACCGCGGCGGCGTCGTCGTCGAGGAACCGCCCGCGCGTGCGCAGCGGTCCGAGCGTGAGGAGCGCCGCGGCGACGACGGCCGCCGTGAGCCCTGCGGCCACGCCGTGCCAGTGCCACTGGACCAGCGCGACGGCGGCGAACGCGAAGACGGCCGTCCACACGTAGAGGATGAGCACGGCGCGCCGGTGCGAGTGCCCGATCGCGAGCATCCGGTGGTGCAGGTGCATGCGGTCCGGGTGGAACGGGGACTTGCCGCGCGCGACGCGGCGCACGACCGCCATGGCCATGTCGAGCAGCGGCAGGAGGATCACCGCGAGCGGCAGGAGGAGCGGGATGAACGCGGGGATCTGCTGCGCCCCGGAGAGCGTGGTCGTGTCGACCCGGCCCGTCACGACGATCGCCGCGGCGGAGAACACGAGACCGAGGACCATCGAGCCCGAGTCCCCCATGAAGATCCGGGCGGGATGGAAGTTGTGCGGCAGGAACCCGACGCAGATGCCGACGAGGGCCGCGATGACGAGGGTCGCGAGGCTCGAGTAGTCGTCGGCGCTGGCCTTCTGCGTGAGGACGTACGAGTAGAGGAAGAACGCGGCGCCCCCGATCGCGACGAGGCCGGCCGCCAGGCCGTCGAGCCCGTCCACGAAGTTCACGGCGTTCATGGCCACCACGACCACGAGGATCGTGGCGACGAGCTGGAGGCGCGAGGACCAGATGAGCTGCTGCTCCCCGATGGGGATGGGCAGCGTGAACAGCACGACGCCCTGGCTCGCCATGAGCCCGGCCGCGAGCACCTGGCCCGCGAGCTTGGTCATCCAGTCGAGGTCCCAGATGTCGTCGGCGATGCCGAGCAGGCAGACGATCGCCGCGGCGCCGACGATCCCCCAGATCCGGGCGTCGGCGACCATCCGCCCCGCGACCTCGCCGACGAAGACGCTCTCGAGGAAGGGCATCTGCGACGCGAAGACGACCGCCACCACCAGCCCCAGCAGCATCGCGAGACCGCCGAGCCGGGGGGTCGGGATCGTGTGGACGTCGCGGTCGCGCACCGCCGTGATGGCGCCCGTGCGCAGCGCGACCCAGCGCGCGAAGGGTGTCGCGAGGAACGTCACCGCGGCGGCGACGAGCATCACGAGCAGGTAGACCCTCACCCGCCGTTCGCCTCCGGCTCCCCGGCGTCGCCGGAGCCTCGGGCCTCGGCCGGCGCGTCGGAGACAGCAGCCTCGGCGGGCGCCGTCTCCGGCGGCTCCGGGGCGGCGTCCGCGGCCGGCTCGTCGTCGGGGCCGAGGACGGGCGCGACCTCGCGCAGCTGCTCGAGCGTCACGGCCCCCTGCCGCACGACGCGCAGCGCGCCGGACGTCGCGTCGACGATCGTGGACGCCACTCCCCCGGGCGCCGTCCCGCCGTCGAGGTAGACGCCCACGGCGCTGCCGAGCTGCTCGCGCGCGTCGTCGACGTGCAGCGCGGCGGGGCGACCCGTCGCGTTCGCGGACGACACGGCGAGGGGCCCGGTGCGGCGCAGGAGCGCGAGCGCGGCCGGGTGGTCGGGCATGCGCAGCGCGACCGTGCCGTGCGTCTCGCCGAGGTCCCACGCGAGCGACGGCTGGGCCCGCAGGATGATCGTGAACCCGCCGGGCCAGAACGCCTCGACGAGGCGGCGCGCGTCGTCGGGCACGTCGGTGGCGAGGCCGTCGAGCGTACGCGCGTCGGGGACGAGGACCGGGGGCGGCATGTGCCGCCCGCGCCCCTTCGCGGCGAGCAGCGCGGACACCGCCTCGGCGTCGAACGCGTCGGCGCCGATGCCGTAGACGGTGTCGGTGGGCAGCACGACGAGGCCACCGCGGGAGATCGCGTTGACCGCCTCGTCGATGCCGGCGCCCCAGGTGTTCGGGTCGGTCACGGGGTGGACGGAGCTCACGGGTCCATCCTTCCACGCCCGTGCGGCGACCCCGGGTCACCGGCGGCACCGGCTCGTCGTGCCACGACCATGCGGTCGCGGCCCGTGAGGTCCGTCAGGGTGCGCACCTCGACGAACGCGTCCGCGGCGCGGGCGGCCGCGCGCACGTCGGCGGCCTGCACCTCCGCGTGCTCCATGACGAACAGACCGCCGGGCCGCAGCAGGCGCGCTGCGGCGCGCACGACGGCGCGCGGCACCTCCAGCCCGTCGGCGCCGCGCCCGTAGAGCGCCATGTCGGGGTCGTGGTCGCGGACCTCGGGGTCGACCGGCACCGCGTCCGGCGGGATGTACGGCGGGTTCGAGACGACGACGTCGACCGTCCCGTCGAGCTCGGCGAGCAGGGCCGGGTCGCCCACGTCGCCGACGAGCGTGCGCTGGGTGCCCGACCCCACGCGCGCGGCGTTCGCCGTCGTCGCGCGGACGGCGTCGGGCGAGAGGTCGACCGCGACGACACGCGAACCCGGCACCTCGACGTCGACGCTGATCCCGATGACGCCCGACCCGCAGCACAGGTCCACCACGAGCGGCGGCCGGTCCGCGCGGCCCGGGTCGCCGAGGAGCCGTGCCGCCTCGTCGATGGCGACCTGCGCGACCGTCTCCGTCTCCGGGCGGGGCACGAAGACGTCGTCGAGCACCTCGACCGTGACGTGCCGGAACACGGTGTGCCCGACGATGCGCTGGAGCGGCTCACGCCCCCGTCGGCGCTCCACCGCGTCCGCGAAGTCGGCGAGGAAGCGGTCGGTCGCGCCTGTCGGGAGCGCGGGGGCGAGCGGGGCGTCGCCCGCGGGGAGCCGGTACCACTCGAGGCGCGGCAGGCCGAGGCTCCAGGCCGCGAGGGCCTCCGCGTCGTGGCGCGCGGACGGGACGCCGGCCTCGACGAGGATCCCCTCGGCGGCCCGCACCGCGCGCCGCAGGTCGTCCACGGTGAGCGCGGCGGGCACGGACTGCTCGGTGCGCGCGTCGCCCATCTCAGGCCTCGCCCGCGGCGGCGAGCCGGGCCGCCTCGTCCGCCTCCACGGCCGAGCGCACGACGGGGTCGAGGTCGCCGTCGAGCACCTGGTCGAGGTTGTACGCCTTGTACCCGGTGCGGTGGTCCGCAATGCGGTTCTCCGGGAAGTTGTAGGTGCGGATGCGCTCGGAGCGGTCGACCGTCCGCACCTGGGAGCGCCGCAGGTCCGCCGCCTCCGCGGCGGCCGCCTCCTGCTGCGCGGCGAGCAGACGCGCGCGCAGCACGCGCATCGCCTGCTCCCGGTTCTGGAGCTGCGACTTCTCGTTCTGCATCGACACGACGATCCCCGTCGGCAGGTGCGTGATGCGCACCGCGGAGTCCGTCGTGTTGACCGACTGCCCGCCCGGGCCCGACGAGCGGTAGACGTCGATGCGCAGGTCGTTCGGGTCGATCTCGACCTCGCCCGCGTCCTCGACCTCGGGGAACACGAGCACCCCGGCGGCAGACGTGTGGATGCGGCCCTGCGACTCCGTCACGGGCACGCGCTGGACGCGGTGCACGCCGCCCTCGTACTTGAGGTTGGCCCAGACGCCCTCGGCCGGGTCGGACGGCGTGCTGCGCGCCTTCACCGCGACCTGGACGTCCTTGTAGCCGCCGAGGTCGGAGTCGGTCGACTCGAGGACCTCCGTCTTCCAGCCGCGGCGCTCGGCGTACCGCAGGTACATGCGCAGCAGGTCGCCGGCGAAGAGGGCCGACTCCTCGCCGCCCTCCCCCGCCTTGATCTCGAGGATGACGTCGCGGCCGTCGTCGGGGTCGCGCGGGACGAGCACGCGGCGCAGGCGCTCGCGCGCCTCCTCCTCGGTGGCGCGCAGGCCCGGGAGCTCGTCGGCGAACGCGTCGCCGTCGTCGCCGCCCAGCGCGGCGAGCTCGGCCGCGGCCCCGGCGTCGTCGCTCGCCTCGCGCCACGCGCGGTACGCGCCCACGACCTGGTTCAGCTCGGCGTAGCGCCGCCCGAGCGTGCGGGCGCGGCCCGCGTCGGCGTGGACGGCCGGGTCGGCGAGCTGCGCCTCGATCTCGGCGTGCTCGGCCAGCAACGGCACGACGGCGGCGAACGACTCGGTCACGGACGGCTCCTCGGGCGGTACGGCGGTGCGGGACGGCGGTCGCGGCGCGGCGCGCGGGCGCCGGGCGTGCGGTCGCACGCGGGCGCGTCACCGGGTCCGGCGCTCCGGCCGACCCCCGACAACGCGACAGCGCCGGTGGTCCGAGCGCACCGACTGCCCCTGGAGAGGTTGTCGGGCTCGGACCACCGGCGCTGCGGTGCTGCTACTTGTCGGCGTCCTTCTTGCCGTAGCGCGCCTGGAAGCGGGCCACGCGGCCACCGGTGTCGAGGATCTTCTGCTTGCCCGTGTAGAACGGGTGGCAGGCGCTGCACACGTCGGAGCTGATCTTGCCCGACGCCTCGGTGCTGCGCGTCACGAACGTGTTCCCGCAGGTGCACGTCACCTCGGTGACGACGTACTCGGGGTGGATACCAGACTTCACGGTTTTCTCCTTGGGGTGACGTCTCCGGGTCAGGTGCGGCTACCGCACCTGTGAACCGGTGACAGGCGGCCTGACGAGCGCAGGCCGACGAACCATTGTGCCAGAACGCGCGGGGGCCCCGAGAACTTCCCGGGGCCACCCGCCGTCGGTGACCGGGCGACGCGTCAGATCGTGCGGCCGACGTTGTCGTCGTCGGCCAGCCCGCCGGGCGTCGTCTTCTGGACGTGCAGCAGGAACTCGACGTTCGTCTGCGTCTTCTTGAGCTGGCCGAGCAGCAGCTCGATCGCCTGCTGCTGGTCGAGGGCGCCCATGACGCGGCGGAGCTTGTAGATGATCTTCAGCTCGTCCTGCGACATGAGGATCTCCTCGCGGCGCGTGCCGGACGCGTTGACGTCCACGGCCGGGAAGATGCGCTTGTCCGCGAGGTTGCGGGACAGGCGGAGCTCCATGTTCCCCGTGCCCTTGAACTCCTCGAAGATGACCTCGTCCATCTTCGAGCCCGTCTCCACGAGCGCCGAGGCGAGGATCGTCAGGGAGCCGCCGTTCTCGATGTTGCGTGCCGCGCCGAAGAACCGCTTCGGCGGGTAGAGCGCGGACGCGTCCACACCACCGGACAGGATGCGACCCGAGGCCGGCGCCGCGAGGTTGTACGCGCGCGACAGGCGGGTGAGCGAGTCGAGGAGCACCACGACGTCCTGACCGAGCTCGACCAGGCGCTTCGCGCGCTCGATCGCGAGCTCGGCGACGATCGTGTGGTCCGACGCGGGGCGGTCGAACGTCGAGGCGATGACCTCGCCGCGGACCGTCCGCTCCATGTCGGTGACCTCTTCGGGCCGCTCGTCCACGAGCACCACCATGAGGTGGACCTCGGGGTTGTTCGCGGCGATCGCGTTGGCGATCTGCTGCATGATGATCGTCTTGCCGGCCTTGGGCGGCGCGACGATGAGACCGCGCTGGCCCTTGCCGATCGGCGCGACGATGTCGATGACGCGCGGCGTGAGACGCGTGGCCTCGGAGTTCTCGAGGCGCAGGCGCTCCTGCGGGTACAGCGGCGTGAGCCGGTTGAACTCCGGACGCTCGCGCGCCTCCTCGGGCGACATGCCGTTGACCGTGTCGAGGCGGACGAGCGCGTTGAACTTCTGGCGCGCGGTGTTGCCCTGGTTCTCGCCCTCGCGCGGCTGGCGCACGGCGCCCGTCACGGCGTCGCCGCGGCGCAGCCCGGCCTTCTTCACCTGGCCGAGCGACACGTAGACGTCGTTGTTGCCCGGCAGGTAGCCGCTGGTGCGGACGAACGCGTAGTTGTCGAGGATGTCGAGGATGCCCGCGACGGGGAGCAGGACGTCGTCCTCGTTGACCTCGATGTCGTCGAGGCCCGAGAGGTCCGGTCCCTGGCGGTTGCGGCCGCGCTTGCGGTCGCGGTCGCGACCGCGGTCGCGGCCCCGACGGCGGCGCCCGCCGCGCTCGTCGTCCAGGAGCTGGCGGTCGTCACGGCGGTCGCCCTGACGCTCGCCCCGGCCCTGCTGGCCGGACTGCTGGCCGGACTGCTTCTCCGGCTGCTGCTCGCGCTGGCGCTCGCCGCCCTGCCCGTCACGCTGGCGGTCGGCGCGCGGCGCGTCGCCGTCGCCCTCGCCCGTGCGCGGGGCACCGGCACCGCGGCCCGCACGGCGCGAGCCGCGCTCGCCCGTGACCAGGCCGACGGCGGCCGCGGCGCGCGCAGCACGCTCGTCGGGCGACTCGTTCGCGGTGTCGCGCGTGCGCACGCCCTCGCCGAGGGCCTCGGCGACCGCGGCCGCGGCCTCCGAGCGCGCGTCGCGGCGGCCGTCGCGGCGCTCGCCACGCTGCTCCGTGCGCTGCTCGTCGGCGCGCACCGGGAGGTCGAGCACGGGAGCGGCGGTGCGCTCCTCGCGGCTGGCGGCCGACGGCGCGTCCTGACGCGTCGCCGGGGAGTCGGTGCCGGCCGCGGGGCTCGCCGCGGGCCGCTCGGCGCGGCGGCTGCGGCCGCGCCCCGAGGCGACGGGCGCCTCGTTCGTCTCACGCGACGCGGCAGGCGCCGCGTCCGTGTCGCGCCGGGACGCGGCGGGGCGCTCCGAGGCGCCCTGCTCGCCCGTGCGGGCGCGGATGACGTCCACGAGATCGCCCTTGCGCATCTTGGACGTGCCCTTGACCCCGAGCTGCGTGGCGAGCGCCTGCAGCTCCGGGAGGCGCAGGGTGGAGAGCGCGCCGTTCCGGGCGGTACCGCCGGCAGCGGTCGCGCTGCTCGTGGCGGTGTCGATGGTGTCTGTCACGAAGGACCCTTCCCCCTCGTTTGCGTCCGTCTCTCAGAGGGCGGACCGCGGGTGGTCGACGCCCGGCCGTGACGGCCGGTGCGCAGGTGTCACCACGCGTCAGTGGTACGACGACGTCATCTGACGCGGGCTGGATTGCCTTCTCTCGGACGGGCTCTGTCGCGGCACTTCCGCGCTGGAGAACGCTCGACTGCTGATGCGAGAGCGTGACCGAAGGCTGGGACCATCCTAGCACCGGCAGGACAGCGGTCAGAGCCGTTCGACGACGACCCCGCGCGTGTCGACGTCGAGGCGCCGGACCGACCAGTCCGCGCTCCCCCCGACGAGCTCGTCCGCGACGCCCGCGACCTCGTCGAGGCGCTCCGCGGCGGACAGGACGAGGACCGTGGGGCCCGCACCCGACACCGTCGCCGCGAGCCCCCGCCCGCGCAGCGCGCGGACGAGCTCGGACGTGGTCGGCATGACGCCGGCGCGGTACCCCTGATGGAGCCGGTCGTCGGTCGCGTCGAGGAGCAGGTCGGGACGCCGCGTGAGCGCCTCGACGAGCAGGGCCGACCGCCCCGCGTTGAACGCCGCGTCGGCGTGCGGCACCTGCGCCGGGAGCACCCCGCGCGCGCGGCTCGTCGCGAGCCGGGCCGAGGGGACCAGCACCGTCGCTCGCAGGTCGGGGTGCACGTCGAGCCGGACGGCACGCGCCCCGGCCCCGGGCGTCCCGCTCTCCCACGCGACGGTCGCGCCGCCGAGCAGCGCGGGCGCCGCGTTGTCCGGGTGGCCCTCGATCGCGGTCGCGAGGCCGAGCGCGACGTCGTCGTCGAGGACCGACGGGTCGGCGACGAGCGCGCGCGCCGCCACGATGCCCGCGACGACGGCCGCGGCGGACGAGCCGAGGCCCCGCCCGTGCGGGACGCGGTTGACGCACGTCAGGTGCAGGCCCGTCTGCGGCGCACCCGCCACGTCGAGCGCGGCCCGCAGGGCCCGCACCACGAGGTGGGACTCGTCGCCCGGCACCTCTCCGGCGCCCTCGCCCTCGACGTCGACCACGACGTCGTCGCTCGCGAGCGCGCGCACGTCGAGCACGTCGTGCAGCGCGAGCGCGAGGCCCAGCGCGTCGAAGCCGGGGCCGAGGTTCGCGCTCGTCGCGGGGACGCGCACCCGCACGTGGTCCGCGCCGAGCTGCATCAGTCGAGCCCGAGGGCGTCGGCGATGGACACCACGTCGGCGGTCACGCGCGTCGGCTCGACCTCGGTGCCGTCGAGCGTGCGCAGCGCCCACTGCGGGTCCTTGAGCCCGTGGCCCGTGACCGTGACGACGATGCGCGCGCCCGCGGGCACGAGCCCGCTCTCGGCGCGCGCGAGGATCCCGGCGACGCCGGCGGCCGACGCGGGCTCGACGAACACGCCGACCTCGCTCGACAGCACGCGGTGCGCCGCGAGGATCTGCTCGTCGGACACGGCCTCGATGACGCCGCCCGACTCGTCGCGCGCGGCCTCGGCGAGCTCCCACGACGCGGGGTTGCCGATGCGGATGGCGGTCGCGACGGTCTCGGGCTCCGTGATCGGGTGGCCCGCGACGATCGGCGCGGCGCCGGCCGCCTGGAAGCCCCACATCTGCGGCGTGCGCGTCGCGACGGCCGGCAGGCCCTCCCCCGCGTGCCCCGCGGCGCCCTGGCCCGCGTACTCGCGGAAGCCCTTCCAGTACGCCGTGATGTTCCCCGCGTTGCCGACGGGCAGCGCGTGGATGTCCGGGGCGTCGCCGAGCGCGTCGACGATCTCGAACGCGCCCGTCTTCTGGCCCTCGATGCGGTCGGGGTTGACCGAGTTCACGAGCTCGACCGGGTACGCCTCGGCGAGCTTGCGCGCCGCGACGAGGCAGTCGTCGAAGTTGCCGTCGACCTGGAGCAGCCGCGCGCCGTGCGCGATCGCCTGGCTCAGCTTGCCCATCGCGATCTTGCCGTCCGGGACGAGCACCGCGCACGTCATCCCCGCGCGCACCGCGTAGGCGGCCGCCGATGCCGACGTGTTGCCCGTGGACGCGCACACGACCGCCTGCGCACCGCGACCCGCGGCCGCGGAGATCGCCGCCGTCATGCCGCGGTCCTTGAACGACCCCGTGGGGTTCATGCCCTCGACCTTGACGAAGACCTGGGCCCCCGTGCGCGCCGACAGGGCCGGCGCCTCGACGAGCGGCGTGCCGCCCTCGCCGAGCGTGACGATGCGCTCGGACACGTGCGCGGGCAGCCGGTCACGGTACTCGGCGATGATGCCTTGCCACTGGTGGGCCATCTGGTGGGCCATCAGGCTCCCTCGACTCTCAGGACGGACGTGATCGTGCGGACGGGCTCGAGCTCGGCGACCGCCGCGACGGTGGCCGACAGCGCCGACTCGGGCGCCGCGTGCGTGGTGATGAGGAGCTCCGCGACGCCGGGCTCGGCGACGTCGGCCGCGCCGCGCGCCGTCGGCTGGCGGACCGCCTCGATGGACACGCCGTGCTCGGCGAGCGCGTGCGCGACCTGCGCGAGCACGCCGGGGCGGTCCTCGACGTCGAGCCGCACCTGGTAGCGCGTGACCGCGGCGCTCGGCGGGAGGATCGGGAGCTCGGCGTACGTGGACTCCTGCGGCCCCTTGCCCCCGAGCACGCGGTGGCGGGCGGCGGAGACGACGTCGCCGAGCACGGCCGACGCCGTCGGGGCGCCGCCCGCGCCGCGCCCGTAGAACATGAGCTCGCCCGCGGACTCGGCCTCGACGAACACGGCGTTGAACGAGCCGCGCACGTTCGCGAGCGGGTGCGAGGTCGGCACGAGCGCCGGGTGCACGCGCACGGACACGCCCGCCTCCCCGGTCGCCCCGCCGTCGCGCCGCTCGGCGATGGCGAGCAGCTTGATGACGTGGCCCGTCTGCGCGGCCCACGCGACGTCGTCGGCCGTGACGGCGAGGATGCCCTCGCGCGCGACGTCGTCGAGGGACACGCGCGTGTGGAACGCGAGGCTCGCGAGGATCGCCGCCTTGGCCGCGGCGTCGTACCCCTCGACGTCGGCCGTCGGGTCCGCCTCCGCGTAGCCGAGGTCCTGCGCCTCCCGGACGGCCTCGTCGAGGCCCCGGCCCGTCGTGGCCATCTGGTCGAGCACGTAGTTGGTCGTCCCGTTGACGATGCCGAGCACGCGGCGCACGCGGTCGCCCGCGAGCGACTCGCGCACCGGGCGCACGATCGGGATGGCGCCCGCGACGGCGGCCTCGAAGTAGATGTCCACCCCGGCGGCGTCGGCCGCCTTGTAGAGCGTGGGGCCGTCCTCGGCGAGGAGGGCCTTGTTCGCCGTCACGACGGCGGCGCCCGCCTCGATCGCGCGCAGCAGCAGCGACCGCGCGGGCTCGGTGCCGCCCATCACCTCGACGACGATGTCCGCGCGCTCGACGAGGCTCGCCGCGTCCTCCGTGAGCAGCGACCGGTCCACCGCGGCGTCGCGCGGGGCGGACGCGTCGCGGACCGCGATCCCCACGAGCTCCAGGGGCGCCCCGACCCGGGACGCGAGGTCGTCGGCCTGCTCCGTGAGCAGCCGCGCGACCTGGGTGCCGACGACGCCGCACCCCAGCAGGGCGACGCGCAGGGGCGGGTGGGACTCGGCGGCAGACGGCACGACGGACCTTCCTCGGGTGGTCAGGACGGGTACGGCGCCGGGCGCGGCCCGGGTCGTGCCCGGGTGGCTCGGGAGCCGCAGGCACAGGATACGGCGACGCGCGCGCCCGCCCGGGGCGTGCCCACAGGTCGGATGCCGACCTGTGGGCGCGCCGGCGGGTCAGCCCTCGTCGAGCGCCAGCAGGTCCTCGACGGTCTCGCGCCGCACGAGCACGCGGCTCGCGCCGTCGTGCACGGCGACCACGGGAGGACGCGTCAGCAGGTTGTAGTTCGACGCCATCGAGCGGCCGTAGGCCCCCGTGGCGGGCACCGCGAGCAGGTCGCCCGCGCGCACGTCCCCGGGGAGCTGCACCTCGTGGACGACGATGTCGCCGCTCTCGCAGTGCTTGCCCACGACGCGCGCGAGCACGGGCCCGGCCTCGGACGCCCGGCCGACGACCTCGGCGTGGTACTGCGCCGCGTAGAGCGCGGGACGGATGTTGTCGCTCATGCCGCCGTCCACCGACACGTACGTGCGCACGCGACCGTCGTCGAGGGTCACGGGCTTCACCGTGCCGACCGTGTAGAGCGTGAGGCCGGCCGGCCCGACGATCGCGCGCCCCGGCTCGATCGAGAAGCGCGGCAGCGGCGTGCCGAGCTCCGCGGCCACCGCCTCGACCGCGCGCGCGACGTCCTTCGCGACGCGCTCCGGGTCGAGCGCGACGTCGCCCGGGAGGTACGCGATGCCGTAGCCGCCGCCGATGTCGACCTCGTCGACGAGGACGCCGGAGCGGGCCGCGAGCCGCGCCCGCAGCTCCAGCACGGCGCGCGCCGCGACCTCGAAGCCCGAGGGGTCGAGGATCTGGGAGCCGATGTGCGAGTGGATCCCGAGCAGGTGCAGCTCGGGGCGCGCGACGACGTCGAGCAGCGCCGTCATCGCCGCGGAGTCGCCGGCCGCGCCGCCGTCCGCGGGGCGCGGCTCCGCGATCGACAGCCCGAACTTCTGGTCCTCGTGCGCGGTCGAGATGTACTCGTGCCCGCCCGCGTGGACGCCCGTCGTCACGCGGACCATGACGGGCGCGACCACGCCGCGCTCGCCCGCGAGCCGCGCGACGCGCTCGACCTCGACGAGCGAGTCCACGATGATCCGGCCCACGCCCTCGTCGAGCGCCCGGCCGATCTCGGCGTCCGACTTGTTGTTGCCGTGCAGGCCGATCTCCGGGCCGGGGACGCCGGCGCGCAGCGCGACGGCGAGCTCTCCCCCACTCGCGGTGTCGACGCGCAGGCCCTCCTCGCGCGCCCAGCGCGCGACGGCCACGGTGAGCAGCGCCTTGCCCGCGTAGTACACGTCGACGTCCGACCCGACGGCGCGGAACGCCGTCTCGAACGCCGTCCGGTAGGCGCGCGCCCGGGCGCGGAAGTCCGCCTCGTCGAGCACGTACGCGGGCGTCCCGTGCTCGGCCGCGAGGTCGTGGACGTCGACGCCCGCGACCTCGACCACACCGTCGTCCCGGCGCCGCACGCCGCGCGACCACGGCTCGCCGGGGTGTCCCGGCAGGCCCGTGCTCACATGCGCTCCGGCGCGGTCACGCCGAGCAGCCCCAGGCCGTTGGCGAGGACCTGGCGCACCGCGTCGTTGAGCCACAGGCGCGTGCGGTGCGTGTCCGTGACCTCCTCGTCCGGGTACGGCAGCACACGCTGCGACTTCTGCTGGTACCACGTGTGGTAGTCGCCGGCCAGGGCCTCGAGGTAGCGCGCGACGCGGTGCGGCTCGCGCAGCTCGGCCGCCTGGGCGACGATGCGCGGGAACTCGGTGAGCCGCCCGACGAGCGCCGCCTCGCTCGGGTGGTCGAGCAGCGCGGGCTCGAACCCGTCGGCGCGCGCGACGCCGCGGTCGGCCGCGTTGCGGTCCACCGCCGCGGTGCGCGAGTGCGCGTACTGCACGTAGTAGACGGGGTTCTCGTTCGTCGCCCGCGCGAGCAGGTCGAGGTCGAGGTCGATGTTCTGGTCCGCGGACGAGCGCGCGAGCGAGTAGCGCGCGGCGTCGACCCCGACGGCGTCCACCAGGTCCTCCAGCGTCACGACCGTCCCGGCGCGCTTGGACATGCGCACGGGCTGGCCGTCCTTGACGAGGTTGACCATCTGCCCGATGAGGAGCTGGAGGTTCTTCCCCGGGGTGTCGCCGAAGGCCGCGCAGACCGCCATCATGCGGCCGACGTACCCGTGGTGGTCGGCGCCGAGCATGATGATGACCTCGTCGAAGCCGCGCTCGCGCTTGTCGAGGTAGTAGGCGATGTCGCCCGCGATGTAGGCCGCCTCGCCGTCGGACTTGATGACGACGCGGTCCTTGTCGTCGCCGAAGTCGGTCGTGCGCAGCCAGGTCGCGCCGTCCTTCTCGAACATGTGGCCGGACGCGCGCAGGCGCTCGACGGCGCGCTCGACGGCACCCGACTCGTGCAGCGAGTCCTCGTGGAAGTAGACGTCGAAGTCGACGCCGAAGTCGTGGAGCGACGCCTTGATCTCGCCGAACATGCGCTCGACGCCGCGCGAGCGGAAGACCTCCTGCGCCTCGGCGTCCGGGAGCGTGCGCGGGTCGGGGTCGCCCGCGGCCAGGGCGTCGGCGACGACCGCGTCGGCGATCTCGGTGATGTACTCGCCGCCGTACCCGTCCTCCGGCGCCTCCTGGCCGCGCGAGCGCGCGAGGAGCGAGCGCGCGAAGCGGTCGATCTGGGCGCCGTGGTCGTTGAAGTAGTACTCCCGCGTCACGTCCGCGCCGCTCGCCTCGAGCACGCGCGCGAGCGAGTCCCCGACGGCGGCCCAGCGGACGCCGCCGATGTGGATGGGCCCGGTCGGGTTCGCGGAGACGAACTCGAGGTTGACCTTCTTGCCCGCCTCGGAGTCGCCGCGCCCGTACGCCGGGCCCGCCTCGACGATCGTGCGCGCGAGCTCGCCCGCGGCGGCCGCGTCGAGCGAGATGTTGAGGAAGCCGGGGCCGGCGACGTCCACGGCCCGGATGCCCGGGTGCGCGGCGAGGCGGCGCGCGAGGTCCTCGGCGAGCGCCCGCGGCGTCGTGCCCGCCTTCTTCGCGAGCTGCAGCGCGACGTTCGTGGCCCAGTCGCCGTGCTCGCGCTGGCGGGGTCGCTCCACGTGGACGCGCTCGGGGACCGCGGTCGGGTCCAGGGCGAGGGTGCCGTCGGCGACGGCGGCGGCCAGGGCAGCGCTCAGCGCTTCGGAGAGCTCGTCGGGGGTCACCGGGCGATTCTACCGAGGCGCGGGGGGCGTCCGTCGCGCCATTTCGCCGCCGCCCGTCCCACCGCGCCGGCGGCCGGGCCCGCTCCCCCGCGTCTCCGCGCCGGGCCGGAGCACCGGGGCGGCGCACCCGGTCGGCAGCCGGCCGCGCCGGGTCCGCGCACCCCCTGCGGGCTGGTAGTCTCGTGCATCGCGTCGGCGGTCACCGTCGGCGCTCGCCCTCGTAGCTCAGTGGATAGAGCGTCTGCCTCCGGAGCAGAAGGTCGTAGGTTCGAATCCTATCGAGGGCACCCGATCCGCTCCGACGAGCCCGGCCCGCCTCGCGCGGCCGGGCTCGCGCCGTCTCCGGGTCCGCTGCGCGAGGTCCGCCACGACCCGCGCGCTCCCGCTACGGTGGGGCCATGACCGACGGCGGCTACGGGGACTTCGAGTTCGAGCGCCGGTTCCTCGTGCGCGAGCTGCCCGAGGACCTGCGCGACGCGCCCGCGCTCATCGTGCAGAGCTACTACCTGGCCGACGAGGGCTACGCGCTGCGGCTGCGCGCCAAGGTGCCCACGGTCGACGCGACGATGGACGCCACGACCGACCCGGTCCGGCTCCTCGACCGCTACGCCCCCGCCGTCGACCTGTGCACGCTCACCGTCAAGGGCCCCATGGCCGGCGGCACGCGCTACGAGGCGGAGCGCGAGGTCGACGTGGCGGTGGGCGTCCAGATGATCCGCCGCGGCGGTGCGCGCGTCGTCAAGACCCGCTACTCCGTGTGGGTCGGGGCCGACGGCTGGGTCGTCGACGTGTTCGGCGGGGCGAACCACCCGCTCGTCGTCGCGGAGTGCGAGCGCACCGGTCCCGTCACGGACCTGCAGATCCCCGCGTTCTGCGTCACCGAGCTCACGGACGACCCCCGGTTCTCCAACGACGCGCTCGCGGGCCGCCCCTACGGCGCGTGGCGCGAGGAGTTCGAGGCCGAGCTCGCCGCGTCCGGCCCGCGGTTCCTCCAGGACTTCGGCCGCAACGAGCGGCTCTCCGGCCCGTAGGCACCGCGCGGGCGCGCGCCCGGACGCCGGGCCCTCGGTCAGCGCAGGGCGTCCGCAGCCGCGCACACCGCGGCGACGTCGAACCGGACCGTGCGCCCGTCGACCGGCACCCACCCGGGCTCGTGCCCGAACAGGACCGCCCACGGCAGCGCGCCGGGCGACACGTGCTCGCGCGCCCGGTCGTGCGAGCGCGCCTCCGCGACCTCGCGCTCGACGGCGTCCTCCAGCGCGACGAGGTCGGCCCGCACCGCGTCGCCCTTCTCCGTGAGCCGCCGTGACCGCCCCGCCTCCAGGTAGCCGTCGTGGCGCGCGCTGCGCACGACCTGCCGCGCGGCGTCGTGCACCCGGTGGCGCAGGGCGTCGTCGGCCGGGTCGAGCGCGACGCGCGCGCCTTCGCCCGCCGTCTCGCCGAAGAGGGCCGACAGCGCGAGGTGCTCGCGCTCGGAGGCACGCGACGCGTCGAGGAGGGCGAGGACGGGAGGCTCGCCGGGCGCCGTCGGCTCCACGCGGACGAGGCCGCCCACGGCGAGGCTCAGCACCTGCGCGGCGAGCGCGTGCTCGGGACGGCGCAGGACGACCGCGGCGAGGAGCAGGTCGGCCACGGTCCGACGATACGGCGCGGGGCGGGCGCGCGCGGGGCGACCGGCCGGGGGCGCGTCAGGAGTTCTGGATCTCCTCGACGCCCTGGACGAACTCGAAGTGCCAGGGCTCGTAGGCGCCGCTGCCGCCGCGCTTGGCCCACGCCGGGTTGGCCCAGCCGTACGTGGCGCCGTTCTGGTTGATCCACGCGTAGACCTCGCGCGAGCCGGTCTCCACGGAGCAGAGGTCGATCGCGAGCCCCCACCCGTGCATGGACCAGCCGGGGGGCGCCGCGAAGGCGCCGCGGGAGGACTTGAGCGAGACCTGCGTCGAGAGCGTGCGGTACGACGACACGAGGCAGAGGTCCCGGCCGAAGGTGGCCCGGAACGCCTCGTTCATCGCGGAGAGCGCGACGGCCGCGTCCGGTCGCAGGTGCTCGTCCGCCTGCCACAGCTCGCACAGGGCGTGCTCGTCGAGGTTGCCGTTCGTGCCCTCGGGCCGCACGGTCGGGTCGCAGCCCGGCAGCGGGTCGCGGGCGGCGGAGCGGGAGGCCGCCTCGCGGCGCACCTCGACGCGGGGCGCGGCGGCGACGCTCGGGGAGACGGCGGGTGCGGTCGCGGCGGCGGTCGCGAGGTCGAGCGCGCTCGGGCCGACGGGGCGGGTCTCCGGCTCGAAGGGCGACCCGCTGCCGAGCGCGTCGTCGGCGCCCGCGGAGAGCGGCATCGCGATGGTCGCGGCGGCGAGCGTCCCGAGGACGGCGACGCGCGGCACCCAGCGGTGCTGGCTGGAGACCTGTGCCTGGGGGCGGCGACGCCGGGAGCCCTGCTCCGCCTCGCGCCGGGCCCGTCGTGAGTCGAGGGCGGGTGCGCCGTGCTGCGACTCCACCCGCCACCTGCCTCTCACGTCGTCGGGGTGGCTCCGAGCCACCGATGACCGATCAATCACGGAACAGTAACGAAGGGCTCCGGCGATGCCAAGTCCCCTGCTCAGAGCCTCGGCGGAGCACCCTCCGGGGACCTCGCGCCGACCGGGCCGCCGGGCTAGGGCCGGCGCTGCATCGCGTCGCGCACCTCGCCGACGAGCTCCTCGAGGATGTCCTCGAGGAAGACCACCCCGAGCGCGCCCCCGCCCTCGGGACCGTCGACGCGTGCCAGGTGCGCCCCTGAGCGCTGCATGGCGCGCAGCGCGTCCTCCACCTCGTCGTCGGGCGCGGCGGCCGCGAGCGCCCGCACGCGCCACGACGGGACCGGGGCCTCGCGCGTCGTCTCGTCCGCGTAGAGCACGTCCTTGACGTGCAGGTAGCCCACGAGGTCGCCCGTGACGTCCGCGACGGCGAACCGGGAGAAGCCGGTCTTCGCGACCAGGCGCTCGACCTCGTCGGGCGTGCAGCCCTCGGTGACGGTGACGAGGTCCGCGACGGGGACCATGACGTCCTGCGCGGTGCGCTCGGAGAACTCGATGGCTCCCGAGAGCAGCCCCTGCTCGTCGCGCAGGACCCCCTCGGCCTGGGAGTGCTCGACGATGGACTGCACCTCCTCGGCGGTGAACGCCGACGCCACCTCGTCCTTCGGCTCGACTCCCGTGGCGCGCACCGCGTGGTTCGCGAGCCAGTTGAGCGCGACGATGACCGGGCGCAGCACGCGCCCGATCCACACGAGCGGCGGACCGAACCACATGACGGCCGTCTCGGGCCCGGAGACCGCGAGGTTCTTCGGGACCATCTCGCCGAGCACCACGTGCAGGTAGACGACGATCGCGAGCGCCACGACGAACGCGATCGGGTGCGCGAGCGCGGTGCTCACGCCGAGCGCGTGCAGCGGGTCCTCGATGAGGTGCGCGATGGCCGGCTCCGCGACGACGCCCAGACCCGTGGAGCAGACGGTCACGCCGAGCTGGGCGCACGCGAGCATGAGCGACACGTGCTCCATCGCCCACAGGACCGTCTGGGCGCGGCGGTTGCCCTGCGCGGCGAGCGGCTCGATCGCCGAGCGGCGCGCGGAGATCACCGCGAACTCGGCGCCGACGAAGAACGCGTTGCCGGCGAGCAGGAGGAGCGCGACGAGGAGCGCGGTGGTCGAGCTCATGCGTCCCCCTCCGTCGGTGTCGCGCGGACGGAGAGCCGCTCGACGCGCCGCCCCTCCATCGCCTCCACGCGCAGCACCACGCGCTGCCGACCCTCGCCCGCGGCGATCTCGTCGCCGGGCTCGGGGACGCGGCCGAGGCGGGCCATGACGAGGCCGCCGAGCGTCTCGTAGGCGCCGTCCTCGGGGACGCGCAGCCCGGTGACCTCGGTGAGCTCGTCGGGCCGCATGACGCCGGGCACGAGCCACGAGCCGTCCGCGCGGCGGGCCGCGCCGGAGCGCCGCGGGTCGTGCTCGTCCGCGACGTCGCCCACGAGCTCCTCGACGACGTCCTCGAGCGTCACGACGCCCGAGGTGCCGCCGTACTCGTCGACCACGACCGCCATCTGGAGGCCGAAGCCGCGGAGCTCGACGAGGAGCGGGCCGAGCCGCACCGTCTCGGGCACCCGCGGGGCGTCGGCCATGAGGGCCGCCGCGGGGACCTCGTGCCGCCGCTCGTAGGGGACGGCGACGGCGCGGCGCAGGTGGACGAGGCCGACGACGTCGTCACGGTCCTCGCCGATGACGGGGAACCGCGAGTGCCCGGTGCGCCGGGCGGCGTCGACGACGTCCGCGGCGGTCGCGTCCCGGTCCACGACGACCATGCGCATGCGGTCGGTCATGACGTCGACGGCGCTCAGCTCGTCGAGCTCGATCGAGTTGGTGAGGAGGGTCGCGACGGAGACGTCGAGCGTGCCCTCCTGGGCGGAGCGGCGCACGAGGGCGGCGAGCTCGGACGCCGAGCGGGCACCCGACAGCTCCTCGCGCGGCTCCACGCCGACGCGGCGCAGGATCGCGTTCGCCGAGCCGTTGAGCACGGCGATGACCGGCCGGAACAGCTTGGTGAACTGCCGCTGCACGGGCACGACCTGCCGCGCGGTGGCGTAGGGCGCGCTGAGCGCGAAGTTCTTGGGGATGAGCTCGCCGAAGAGCATCGAGACGAAGTTCACGACGAGCAGCGCGAGCACGCCCGCGAGGACCGCGGAGGCCGCGTGGCCGAGCGGCGTCGAGCTCAGGGCGTCCCCGAAGAGCGCGAGGAGCGCGGGCTGCGCGGTGTACCCGAGGAGGATCGTCGTGAGGGTGATGCCGACCTGCGCCGAGGACAGCTCGGTCGACAGGTGCTTGAGCCCGGCCCGGACGCTGCGGTCGCGGCGGTCGGGGCCGCTCGTCCCGCCCGACGGCGGGGAGCCGCGTCTGTCGCCCTCCTGGTCGGCGTCGTCCCCGGCGGGGAGGACGGCGGGGTCGAGGGTGACCAGGGAGAACTCGCTGGCCACGAAGACGGCGGTACCTGCGGTGAGGAGCACCCCGAGCGCGACCATGACCCAGTCGCCTACCACGAGGTGCTCCACCGATATCGGGAGGTGCTCTTCATCGTGCCGACGATGTTAGCGCTCGCCCGTCGCGCGGCGCCCGGGAGGGGGAGCCCGGCGGCCCCCGGGCGGCACCGCACGAGCGCGCGACCTGGTCCTCCGACGACGACGAAATCCGGCCGACCTGGGCCGACGTGTGCCACGCTGTATCCCATGGCAGATCCGAGGGCAGCGAGCGCAGCACCGACCGGCGCGGGGGCCGGTCCCGTCCCCGGCCGCGGGCCCGTGCCCACGACCGCCCCGGTGGCCGGCGGCGGCACCCCGCAGCAGGCGGCCACGGTCCTCGTCGTCGAGGACGAGCCCGCGATCGCGACCGCCATCGCGCAGCGGCTGAGCGCGGAGGGCTGGCGCGTCGAGGTCGCGCGCGACGGCCTGTCCGCCGTCGACGCCGCGGCGCGCCTGCGCCCGGACGCGATCGTCCTCGACGTCATGCTCCCCGGCATCGACGGCCTCGAGGTCACGCGCCGCATCCAGGCGGAGCAGCCCGTCCCGATCCTCATGCTCACCGCGCGCGACGACGAGACCGACATGCTCATCGGGCTCGGCGTCGGCGCGGACGACTACATGACGAAGCCGTTCTCCATGCGCGAGCTCGTCGCGCGCATCAAGGCGCTGCTGCGCCGCGTCGACCGCGCCACGCAGGCCGCGAGCTCCGCCCCGAGCGACCCGCCCATGACGGTGGGCGACGTGACGATCGACAAGGCACAGCGCCGCGTCTACCGCGCGGGCGAGGAGGTCCACCTCACGCCCACCGAGTTCGAGCTGCTCGTCATGCTCGCGAGCTCGCCGAAGACGGTCCTCACGCGCGAGCGCCTGCTCGCCGAGGTGTGGGACTGGGCCGACGCCAGCGGGACGCGCACCGTCGACTCCCACATCAAGGCGCTGCGCCGCAAGCTCGGTGCGGACCTCATCCGCACGGTCCACGGCGTCGGCTACGCGTTCGAGCCGCCCGCCGGATGACCTCCTCCCCCGCCGACCCCGCCGGCGGCACGGACCCGGGGCAGGCGCAGGCCCCCGGCCCGGCGCGGCCGGGACCGCACCGGGCCCACACGATCCGCCCGCACCTCCCGGACGTCCGGCCGCTCGACTCGTTCCGCTCGCTGAAGATCAAGCTCGGCGTGCTGGTCGCCGCGACGGTGACGCTCGCCGTCCTCATCACGTGGATCGGGCTGCAGAACCAGCTCGGGCCGTCGCGCACGTTCCCGCTCGCGATCGTGCTGTCGCTCCTGCTCACGCAGCTCCTCGCGCGCGGCATGACGTCGCCCCTGCGTGAGATGACCGCGGCCGCCCGGGCGATGGCCGACGGCGACTACACGCGGCGCGTGCGCGCCACGAGCCGCGACGAGGTGGGCCAGCTCGCGGTGGCGTTCAACGTCATGGCGGAGGACCTCGCGACGAGCGACCAGGTGCGCCGCGAGCTCATCGCGAACGTCTCGCACGAGCTGCGCACCCCGATCGCGGCGCTCCAGGCCCAGCTCGAGAACGTCGTGGACGGGGTGACGCCCCCGACGCCCGCGACGATGGAGATGTCGCTCGCGCAGACCGAGCGCCTCACGCGGCTCGTCGCGTACCTCCTGGACCTGTCGCGCATCGAGGCGGGCGCGGCGGCGCTCAACATCACCCAGATCGACGTCGGCGACTTCCTCGAGGAGAACGCCGAGGCCGTGTCGATGGTCGAGGCGGGCAAGCAGCTGCGCTACGTCGTCGACGTCACGCCCCCGGACCTCGTGCTCGAGGCGGACCGCGAGCGGCTGCACCAGGTCGTGACCAACCTCCTGCAGAACGCGATCCGGCACTCGCCGCAGGGCGGGGAGATCCGGCTCGAGGCGTACCCGGTGGACGACGACGTCGTGCTGGAGGTCGTCGACGAGGGCCCCGGGATCGCCAAGGAGGACCGCGAGCGGATCTTCGAGCGGTTCGCCCGGGCCAGCGCGACGGGCGCGCACACGACGACGGGCGGCTCGACGGGCGGCACGGGGATCGGGCTCGCGATCGTGCGCTGGGCGGTGGACCTGCACGGCGGCCGGATCGAGGTCGCGGACTCGCGCCGGGGGGCGACGATGCGCGTCACGCTGCCCGCGCACGCGGGCTCCGCGCCGTTCCCGCCCGAGGACGGCGACGCGTCGTACACGGTGCACCCCGACGTGCGGTGACTCCGTCCTGACAGTGCGCGCACCCGCCCGCGCGCGGGCGTGAGATGCGTCACACCGCCGCGCGGAGATACCTCGGGATGGCGTGGAATTCCGCGATCTTGCCCTCCGACGAGGTGCGCGTGGGGTCGCGTTTGCCTGGCCCAGACACGGCGTGAAGAACCCGCGAACAGGCCGCGCCGGAACGCTCGGCCCAACGCCCGAGGCCGACGACGAGGGCCTAGGCTGGAGTGGTCCGGAACCCGGACGAGCCCGTGCCGACGTCGGGGCGCCGCAGCAGCGGTGCGCCGTCGTGCCACGGTCGCGGGCTGTGACCGACAGCGACCTGTGTGTGAAAGTGGGCGATCCTCGCGTGTCCCCGAAGGCTGAGTCAGAGGCGATCAGCGACGCAAGCTCCGTGTTCGGAGCGAACGAGTGGCTCGTCGACGAGCTGTACGAGCAGTACCTCCAGGACAAGAACGCGGTAGACCCCGCGTGGTGGGACTTCTTCGAGGACTACCGCCCTGCGGAGCGCTCGGACGCCGACACCACGAGCGACGCCCCGGCGGCGCCCGCGAACGGGTCCGTCCCGGCCGCGGCACCCGCGAACGGGTCCCGCCCGGCCGCGGCGCCGGTGAACGGCTCGCCCGCTCCGGCGGCGCCCGCCGCGCCGGCACCCGCAGCGCCGACCGCCGTGACGGACGGCTCGGCCGCCGCCGAGGCAGCGCAGCGCGTCAAGCCGCCGAAGCTCCCGGCCGACCCGGCGGTCAACGCCGCGGTCGAGGCCGTGCACGCCTCGCGCCCCGTCGCGACCGCCCAGCCCGCGACGGCGCCGTACGCCCAGGTGCCCGCGCGCAAGGTCGCCGGCGCCCCCGCGCCCGAGGACCAGGCCACGGACGACGTGCAGAAGCTCCGCGGCCCGGCCGCGCGCGTCGTGACGAACATGGAGGCCAGCATCCAGGTGCCGACGGCGACGTCGGTGCGCGCGGTGCCGGCCAAGCTCATGGTCGACAACCGCATCGTCATCAACAACCACCTCGCGCGCGGTCGCGGCGGCAAGATCTCGTTCACGCACCTCATCGGGTTCGCGCTCGTCGAGGCGCTGGCCGACATGCCGGTGATGAACGCGAGCTACACGCAGATCGAGGGCAAGCCCGCGATCAACCAGCCCGCGCACGTGAACTTCGGGCTCGCGATCGACCTGGCGAAGCCGGACGGCTCGCGCCAGCTCCTCGTGCCGAGCATCAAGAAGGCCGAGACGATGGACTTCGCCCAGTTCTGGGCGGCCTACGAGGACCTCGTGCGCCGTGCGCGCGGCGGCAAGCTCGGCGTCGACGACTTCGCGGGCACCACGATCTCGCTCACCAACCCGGGCGGCATCGGCACCGTGCACTCGGTGCCGCGCCTCATGCAGGGCCAGGGCACGATCATCGGCGTCGGCGCGATGGACTACCCCGCGGAGTTCGCGGGCGCCTCGACCGAGCGCCTCGCCCGCCTGGGCATCTCGAAGGTCCTGACGATCACGTCGACCTACGACCACCGCATCATCCAGGGCGCGCAGTCGGGCGAGTTCCTGCGCATCCTGTCGCAGAAGCTCCTCGGCGAGGACGGCTTCTACGACCGCGTGTTCGCCGCGCTGCGCATCCCCTACGAGCCGGTGCGCTGGGTCCGCGACAACACGACGGACGCCGAGATCGAGGCGGCCAAGCCTGCCAAGATCGCCGAGCTGGTGCACTCCTACCGCTCGCGCGGCCACCTCATGGCCGACACCGACCCGCTCGCGTACCGCCAGCGCAAGCACGGCGACCTCGACATCCAGAACCACGGCATGACGCTGTGGGACCTCGACCGCACGTTCCCCACGGGCGGGTTCGGCGGCCGCACCAAGTCGACGCTGCGCGACATCCTCGGCCTGCTGCGCGACTCCTACTGCCGCACCGTCGGCGTGGAGTACATGCACCTGGCGGACCGCACGCAGCGCAAGTGGCTCCAGGAGCGCCTCGAGTCCGGGTACGCGCGCACGCCGCGCGAGGACCAGCTCCGCATCCTGCGCCGCCTCAACTCCGCCGAGGCGTTCGAGACGTTCCTGCAGACGAAGTTCGTCGGGCAGAAGCGCTTCTCGCTCGAGGGCGGCGAGGCGCTCATCCCGCTGCTCGACGCGATCCTGTCGAAGGCCGCGGAGAACGGCCTCGACGAGGTCGGCATCGGCATGGCGCACCGCGGGCGGCTCAACGTGCTCGCCAACATCGCGGGCAAGAGCTACGCGCAGATCTTCGCGGAGTTCGAGGGCAACCTCGACCCGAAGAGCGTCCAGGGCTCGGGCGACGTGAAGTACCACCTCGGCACCGAGGGCGTCTTCACGGCCGAGACCGGTGCGACGACGAAGGTCTACCTCGCGGCGAACCCCTCGCACCTCGAGGCGGTCGACCCGGTGCTCGAGGGCATCGTGCGCGCCAAGCAGGACCGCATCGACCTGGGCGGCGACGGCTTCTCCGTGCTGCCGATCCTCATCCACGGCGACGCGGCCTTCGCGGGCCAGGGCGTCGTGCCCGAGGTGCTCAACCTCGCGCAGCTGCGCGGCTACCGCACCGGCGGCACCGTGCACGTCATCATCAACAACCAGGTCGGCTTCACCACGGGCCCGTCGTCGTCGCGCTCGACGACGTACGCGACCGACGTCGCCAAGGGCTACCAGGTCCCGATCTTCCACGTGAACGGCGACGACCCCGAGGCGTGCGTGCGCGTCGCCGAGCTCGCCTTCGCGTTCCGCGAGCAGTTCGACCGCGACGTGATCATCGACATGATCTGCTACCGCCGCCGCGGTCACAACGAGGGCGACGACCCCTCGATGACGCAGCCGCTCATGTACAACCTCATCGAGGCGAAGCGCTCGGTGCGCAAGCTGTACACCGAGAACCTCGTCGCGCGCGGGGACATCACGCTCGAGGAGGCCGAGCACGTCCTCCAGGACTACCAGGCCCAGCTCGAGCGCGTCTTCACCGAGACCAAGGAGGGCGGCTTCACGCCCGCCGCGGACCGCGAGCCGGTCGCCGGTCTCGAGCGCCCGGAGTCCCAGCTCGAGGACGCCGGGACCATGGTCGGCTGGAAGACGGCGATCGACCGCTCGGTCCTCGAGCGCGTCGGCCAGGTGCACGTCGCGCCGCCGGAGGGCTTCACCGTCCACCCGAAGCTCGCACAGCTCCTCGAGAAGCGCCGGCAGATGTCCGTCGAGGGCAACATCGACTGGGGCTTCGGCGAGCTCGCCGCGTTCGGCTCGCTCCTCGTCGAGGGAACCCCGGTGCGCCTCGCCGGCCAGGACTCGCGCCGTGGCACGTTCGTGCAGCGTCACGCCGTCCTGCACGACCGCGAGACGGGCGCCGAGTGGACGCCGCTGCTGTACCTGTCGGCGGACCAGGCGAAGTTCTGGGTCTACGACTCGTCGCTCTCGGAGTACGCCGCGCTCGGGTTCGAGTACGGCTACTCGGTCGAGCGCCCCGACGCGCTCGTGCTGTGGGAGGCGCAGTTCGGCGACTTCGTCAACGGCGCCCAGACGGTGATCGACGAGTTCATCTCGTCCGCCGAGCAGAAGTGGGGCCAGTACTCCTCGGTCGTCATGCTCCTCCCCCACGGCTACGAGGGCCAGGGGCCGGACCACTCGTCCGCGCGCATCGAGCGCTTCCTCCAGCTCGCGGCCGAGGACAACATGACGGTCGCGCAGCCGTCCACGCCGGCGTCGTACTTCCACCTGCTCCGCCGGCAGGCGTACGCCCGCCCGCGTCGTCCGCTCATCGTCTTCACGCCGAAGCAGCTGCTGCGCCTCAAGGCGGCCGCGTCGAGCGTCGAGGACTTCACGACCGGTACGTTCCGCCCGGTGATCCCGGACGCGTCGGCCGACCCGGCGAAGGTCGACCGCGTGCTCCTGTGCACGGGCCGCGTCTACTACGACCTGCTCGCCGAGCGCACCAAGCGCGGCGACGAGGGCGTGGCGCTGGTCCGCCTCGAGCAGCTGTACCCGCTCGACGTCGACGGCATCCGGGCCGAGCTCGCGAAGTACCCGGGCGCCGAGGTCGTCTGGGTCCAGGACGAGCCCGAGAACCAGGGTGCCTGGTCGTTCGTGCACATCAACCTGCCCGAGGACCTGCCGCGCGTGAGCGTCGTCTCCCGCCCGGCGTCGGCCTCCACGGCCGCCGGCACGGCGAAGAAGCACCAGGCGCAGCAGGCCGTGCTGCTGGAGCAGGCGTTCGCCCGCTGACCGGCCCGCACGACGCGCGCACGACGAAGGCCCCCTCCGCGCGGAGGGGGCCTTCGTCGTCGGTGCGCCGTCGCCGTCGGACCGGGGGTCGGTCCTGCCGACCTACCAGCGGTCGTGGATCTTCTCGCGCAGGTAGCGGTCGTAGATCTCGCGCACGCCCGAGGTGAAGAGCGGGCCGAGGACGTCCGCGTCGCCCGCGGCGGCGTTGGACCGCGCCTGCTCGACGTTGCGCGCGCCGGGGATGACGGTCGACACGCCCGGCTGCTGCCAGACCCACGCGATGGCCACCTGGGCCGGGGTGAGGTCCTGCCCGACGACGTCGTGCACGAGCGTGGTGAACTCGGCCGCCGCCTGCACGCCGGTCTCGAAGTCGACGCCCGAGAACGTCTCGCCGACGTCGAACGCGCTGCCGTCGCGGTTGTACGTGCGGTGGTCGTCCGCGGCGAACGTCGTGTCCTTCGTGTACTTCCCGGACAGCAGCCCGGACGCGAGCGGGACGCGCGCGATGACACCGACGCCGGCGTCGGACGCCGCGGGCAGCACCGCGTCGAGCGGCTTGAGCCGGAACGCGTTGAGGATGATCTGCACCGTGGCGACGTGGGGGCGCGCGATGGCCGTGAGGGCCTCGTCCACGGTCTCGACGCTCACGCCGTAGCTCGCGATCGCGCCCTCGGCGACGAGCGTGTCGAGGCCGTCGTAGACCTCGTCGCGCGAGTAGACGGCGGTCGGCGGGCAGTGGAGCTGCACGAGGTCCAGCCGGTCGGTCCGCAGGTTGCGGCGCGAGCGGTCGACCCACTCGCGGAACTTCGCGAGCGTGTAGTTGTCGGCGTCCTGCGGCTCCCGGCGGCCCATCTTCGTGGCGACCGTGATCCCGTGGCCGGGGTTGTCGGCGAGGTAGGAGCCGATGATCTGCTCGCTGCGTCCGTCGCCGTAGACGTCCGCGGTGTCGAAGAACGTCACGCCGGCCTGCGCGGAGGCGTCGAGGACGGCGCGCGCGTCGTCCTCGCTCACGTCGCCCCAGTCGGCGCCGAGCTGCCAGGTTCCCAGTCCGACGACCGAGACGAGCCGTCCCGTCCGCCCGAGCACCTGTCGTTCCATCGTTCCTCCTCGTGCTGCGTCGGGTGCGCCGGAAGACACACCCGGGCACCGAGTCTGACGGGCGTGGGCGCATCGCGCACCCGCGCACGCCGAGTACCGTATGTGAGCGTGAACACCCATGCCCCCTCAGGAGCCCAGGTCCGCATCGCCCACGGCGACCACGCAGCGACGATCACCGAGGTCGGAGCGGCCGTCCGCGAGTACGCGGTGGGGGGCCGGCCGGTCTTCACGCCCTTCGGCGAGGACGAGGTGTCGCCCGCGTTCAACGGCGCCGTCCTGCTCCCCTGGCCCAACCGGCTGCGCGACGGCCAGTACACGGTCGACGGCACGACGTACCAGGTCCCGATCTCGGAGCCGGACCGCGGGACCGCGCTGCACGGCCTCGCGTGCTGGCAGCGCTGGACGGTCGTCGAGCACGAGGCCGCGCGCGCGACGCTCGAGCTGCACCTGCCGCCGTCGCCGGGCTACCCGTTCGACCTCGTCGCGCGCGTGACGTACTCGCTCGACGACGCGGGGCTGCGCGTCCACGTCCGCACGACGAACGTCGGCACGGCGACCGCCCCGTACGGCGTCGGCTTCCACCCGTGGCTCTCGGCCGACGGCGCGGACCTCGACGCGTGCACGCTGCGCCTGGACGCGGCGACCCGCGTCACGACCGACGAGCGGCTCCTGCCGACCGGCACCGAGCCCGCCACCGGCACCTTCGACCTGCGCGAGCCGCGCCTGCTCGCGGGCGTCGACCTCGACGACGCGTACGTGGACGTGCTGCGCGACGAGGACGGGCTGTCCTGGATCCGCCTCACCGCGCCCGACGGCCGCACGGCCGCCGTGTGGATGGACGGCTCGATGGACACGTGGCAGGTCTGCACGGGCGACCACGTCGGCGACGTCGCGTTCCGCCGCACCGGCGTCGCCGCCGAGCCGATGAGCTGCGTCGCGGACGCGTTCCGCACGGGCGAGCGCCTCGTCCGGCTCGAGCCCGGGGCGTCCCACGAGGTGACCTGGGGAGCGACGCTGGCCTGAGGCGTCCGGCCGCCACGGCGGCCCCCGCGCGGGTCGACACGCCGTCCGCACCGGCTCGGATCGACCCGCGCGGCCCGCGTCGGGGAGAATGGCGCTCGTGGAAGACGCGGTGAGTCGTGAGGTACGGATCTGCGTCGTCGGCGACGAGCTGAGCGCCGGCGTCGGCGACGCGAAGGCCCTGGGGTGGGCGGGGCGCGTCGTCGCGCGCACGCGCTTCCCCCAGCCGGCGTACGTGTTCCCGCTCGCCATCCCCGGCGAGACGACGACGGCCCTCAGCCAGCGCTGGGAGGCGGAGACCGCGCGCCGGTTCTCCCCCGAGCCGGACGTCGACAACCGCCTCGTCATCGGCCTCGGCCGCCACGACCTCGACGCGGGGCTGTCGGTCGCGCGCTCGCGCCTCAACCTCGCGAACGTGCTCGACGTCGCGGAGTCCCACCGCCTGCCGACGTTCGTCGTCGGGCCGCCGCCGGGCCACGCGCAGGACGCGGAGCGCCTCGCGGAGCTGTCCCACGCGTTCTCGGACGTCGCGAACCGGCGCCGCGTCCCCTACGTCGACACGTTCAGCCCGCTCGTCACGCACGAGCAGTGGCTCGCCGACCTCGCGCAGAGCGGGAACGGCTTCCCCGGCCAGGCGGGCTACGGGCTCATGGCGTGGCTCGTGCTGCACACCGGCTGGCACGCGTGGCTCGGCCTGCCCGACGACACCGTCTGAGCCCGCGCAGGGACGCACGAGCGAGAGGGAGGCGTGGTCGCGGACCACGCCTCCCCCTCGCCGTCGGGGCGGTACCGCTCAGCCGCGCGAGACCGTGAGGTCGCCCGAGACGGTGCTCGCCGACACGTAGGCGCCGCCCGCGCCGTGCTGGTCGACGTGGTCGACGGACGTCGTGCGCTGCGCGCTGGAATCGAGGCGCACGCCGTCGAGCACGGCCTTGCCGGTGACGCTGCGGGCCTTGAGGTTCACGGCCGAGCCGGCGCCGAGGCGCACGGCCACGTCGCCGGAGACCGTGCGCGCGTCGACGAGCGGCGTGCTCTCGCGCGCGACGACCTCGACGCCGCTCGTGACGGTGCTGACCGACACGCGCCCGAGCGTGCCGCCGAGCGTGACGGTGCCGGACGCGGTGGTCACGTGGACGTCGCCGACGTGCTCGCCGACGTCGACGGAGCCGGTCGCCGTGCGGACCGACGCCGTGCCCGAGACGCCCTGGACGCGGACGGCGCCGGTCCCGGTCGTGACGGACACGTCCGCGCGCGTCCCGACGACGGTCGCCGCGGCGCGCGCGGTCGTCACCTTGAGCGGGACGCTCGCGGGCACGGTGACCCGCACGACGGCGCGGTCCTTGTCGCGCAGGCCCTTCGCGCGGTCGACGAGGCCCTCGATGCCGGCGAAGTCGTACCCGACGCGCAGCTCGCCGTCGTGCACGCTCACCTGCAGCGGGCGCTCGGACACCTCGCTCACGTCGAGGTGCGCCCCGCTCTCGCGGCCGGGGTCGGCGACGACGTCGACCGACCCGTCCGTGAGCTGGACGACGACGCGCCGGACGTCCGCGACGTCGACGCTCCGGGGGGCGTTGATGACCCAGGACTCGGTGCTCATGCGCTTCTCCTCGTTCGGTTCTCTGGTGCGTGGTCGGTGGTCTCGGGACGTCAGGGCAGGGTGGACCGCACGGCGCGGCGCGCGCTGTCGAGCACGGTGCGCAGCGTGTCGACCGTCAGCTCGGGCACCCCGCCGGTCGCGTCCGCCCGGCGCAGGTCCGCGCGGAGCTCGTCGCGGAAGCGCTGGAGCACGGCCTCCGCCTCGGCACGGCGCGCGGTCGACTCGCGACGGCGGGTGTCGTGCTCGCCGTCGCGCGGGCGGGCGCGCGCCGTCTGGGCGGCGGCGGCGAGCTCGGCACGCAGCCCCCGCAGGGAGCCCTGCACGTCGGCGCGCAGCGCCTCGGCGCGCTGGCGCACCGTCTCGGCGATGCCGTGCTCGAGCGCCGCGACGTCCGCGCGCCGCGCCTCGATCTCGGCGCGCCCCGCGGGGGTCAGCTCGTACGTCGTCTTGCGCCCGTCGGCGCTGCGGTGGACCAGGCCCTCGTCCTCGAGCCGCGCGAGGCGCGGGTAGATCGTCCCGGCGCTCGGGCGGTACGTGCCCCCGAACCGCTCGGAGAGCTCGGTGATGAGCTCGTACCCGTGCTTGGGGCCGGACGCGAGGAGCGCGAGCAGGTAGAGCCGGAGCTGGCCGTGGGCGAAGACGGTGGCCATCAGCGGTCCACCGGGCCGCTCGCGGAGGCCGGTCGGCCGGCGGGAGCACCGGGGCTGCCCCACGCCGGGGCGTCCGGGGCCGCGTCCTGCACCGGGGGCACGTCGGCCGGGGCGGACGACGTCCCGGCCGTCCCCCGCAGGACCGTGACGTCGCCCGAGACGGCCGAGACGCGGACGGGCGCGCCCGCGCCGAGCCGCGCCGCGCGGTGGAAGGAGCGCGCGGACCCGCGCTGCTCCTCGCCGTCGACGACGAGCCGGCCGCTGAGGCAGCGCACGGCGTAGTCCATCGCGTCCGGGTCGGGCAGGCGCACGAGCACGTCGGCGGAGACGGCGCTCACCGTGATCTCGTCCGGGGTCGTGCGCGTGTCGACGGTCACGGAGCCGGAGACCGAGTCGAGCCGCAGCGAGCGCAGCGCGCCCGTGGCGGTGAGGCCGCCGGAGACGGACTCCATCCGGACCGGGCCGTCGTGCTCGCTCGCGGCGACCTCGCCGGAGACGGTGTCGACGCGCAGCGGGCCGCGCGTCCGGCTCGTCATGACGGCGCCGGACACGGTCGCGAGCCGCACGCCCTCGCGGGCTCCCGCGACGAGCGCCTCGCCCTGCACGGTCGCGACCTCGACCTGCGCGCCCGCCGGGACGGCGACGTGGACCTCCGCGGCGTCCTTGCCGGTGTAGGTGCGGAAGCGCTCGAGGAAGCCCTTCCAGCCCGCCTCGAACGGGCCGTAGCCCACCCGCAGCGTCGTCCCGTCGAGCCGCACCTCGAGCGCGCGCCCGCTCACGGAGTGCACCTCGACGCGCGCGTCGGTGCGTGTCGGGTCCTCGTGCGCGACGACGTCGATGCGCCCGCCGATCATCGTCGCGTCGAGCCGGCGCACGAGCGCGAGGTCGATGGCCTGCGGACCGGTGAGGGTCCAGAGCTCCTGCGTCATCCCGCGCTCCGTCCTGGTCGCCGCGCGCGCCGGTTCGACCAGGACGGCCGGGCAGACACTCGCGATATATCTCGTTCCGCCAGACACGATATATCGCGTGCTCGACCGTGACAAGGGGTCGCGTGTGGGACCATGGGAGACGGACTGGACACGCCGAGACCGGTCGTTCCACGTCGACACCCGTCGAGAACCGCCGAGACCGGCAGCACTCCCCGACCGTCAGGAGAACACCATGAGCAAGCGCGGACGCAAGCGTCGCAGCCGCAAGGGCAACGCCGCGAACCACGGCAAGCGCCCCAACGCCTGAGACGGCGCAGCCCCCGCGAGGGGGAGCACGGAAGAGGGCCCGGACCGACGTCGTCGGTCCGGGCCCTCTCTCGTGCGCGCAGGCCCCAGGGGCTGGCCCCCGGGCCCGGGTCAGCGGGTCTCGACGACCGTCGTCGTCGTGACCATCACGGTGAGCTGCGTGTGGATGCGCTCCCGCAGCCCTGCCGGCGCCTTCTCGTGGCACGAGCGGCGCACGAGCTGCTTGACGAGCTCCTCGACGCTCAGCTCGGCCAGGCACGGCGAGCAGTGCGCGACGTGCTGGCGCATGCGCAGCTCGTCGTCGGGCGTCATCTCGGAGTCCAGGTACTCGTACAGGTGCGTGAGCGCGTGCTCGCACTCGGACTCGCCCACGGTCGAGTGCGGGATCGGGGTCACCGGCTCCTCGACCGGACCCCGTCCGGGCTCACGGGTCTCTGACGTGCTCACGACTCACCTCCGGGGCTCTTCGCGCCCACCAGTCCTCGCCTCGCGGCGTAGTCGGCCAGCAGCTCGCGCAGCTGGCGCCTGCCTCGGTGCAGGCGGGACATGACCGTGCCGATCGGTGTCCCCATGATCTCCGCGATCTCCTTGTACGGGAAGCCCTCGACGTCGGCGTAGTACACGACCATGCGCCGGTCCTCGGGGAGCTCCTGGAGCGCGCGCTTGACGTCCGAGTCCGGCAGGCGGTCGAGCGCCTCCGCCTCGGCCGAGCGCAGGCCCTGCGACGTGTGCGACGCCGCGCGCGCGATCTGCCAGTCCTCGACGTCGTCCGTCTGCGCCTGCTGCGGCTCGCGCTGCTTCTTGCGGTACGTGTTGATGAACGTGTTCGTGAGGATCCGGTACAGCCACGCCTTGAGGTTCGTGCCCGGGCGGTACTGGTGGAACGCCGCGAACGCCTTCGCGAACGTCTCCTGCACCAGGTCCTCGGCGTCCGAGGGGTTGCGCGTCATCCGCAGCGCGGCGGAGTACAGCTGGTCGAGGTACTGCAGGGCGTCCCGCTCGAACCGGGCGGCGCGCGCGGCGTCGCTCTCGGCCTCCGGGGCGCGGTTCGTGTCCTCGGCGTCCGTCGCGTCGGCGAGCGGCGTCGTGCCGGCGGGCGCACCGTCGTCCGGCGTCGTTCCCGACGTCGTCGCAGGGCTGCCGGAGACGTCGCTGCCGGAGATTCGCTCTGTCATCAACAACGAGCCTAGTCCCCCGTTCGTCTGGGTGTTCTCTGAGGCCTCCCGCGCACGGCTCGGCACCGACCACGCGGCGGCGAACGCGGCGTCCGGAGCCGGGGCCCCCGGGGTCGGCGACGCGACCCGGGCGGCGGGTGCGGGAGTCTGGAGCAGGGCGGTCACGAGGGGTGCAACCCGCGAGCGCCCCCAGTCATTCCCGGCCCGGGCACCGCCGCGGGTGGCGCCGTCCCGGGGGGCGCGGCAGGCTGGGACCCACCGGAGGACGCCCGCCCAGGGCACCGGCGAGTCACCAGCGATGAGGAGAGAACCGATGCTGCTGCGTCACCTCGCGAGGCCCATGCTGGCCTCGTGGTTCGTCTACGACGGGGTCCAGGCCGCGCTCAAGCCGGCGGAGCACGTGCGGGCCGCGCGCGCGGGCGTCGAGCTCGTCGAGAAGCGCGTCGGCATCGAGGCCCCGCTCAGCGAGCGGCAGGTGACGACGCTCGTCCGCGCCCACGGCGCGGCGACGGCGGTCGCGGGCCTGTGCCTCGCCGTCGGCAAGGCGCCCCGGACCGCCGCGCTCACGCTCGCCGCGCTCACGGTCCCGCTCGCCGTCGTCAACCAGCCGTTCACGGGCGGCGAGGCCACGCGCACCGAGCGGACGCGGAAGTTCGTCGCGAACGTCGGCGCGATCGGGGCCGCGCTCATCGCGGGCGCCGACTACGAGGGCCGCCCGGGCGTCCAGTGGCGTCTCGAGCGGGCGCGGCACGACCTCGCGCTCGCCAAGCAGGCGAAGCAGGAGGCCGTCGTCGCGGGGGCGAGGAGCACGGCGAAGGACGTGTCGCGCTCGGCACGACGCGCCGCGAAGGCCGCCCAGGACGCCGCACAGCACGCCGCGAGCAGCACCGCGGGCGCCGTGCACGACGCCGGGGCCGCCGTCCGCGCCAAGGTCGCCTGACGCGTCGAACCGCGCCGCCGCGCCCGTCCGCCCGGCGGGACCGGCCGCCGTCGGGCCACGACGCTCCACTAGCCTGGACGCCATGACGACGCAGCCCCCCGCGCCCACCGACGCACCGTCCCCCGCCCCGGCCGACGCCTGGGTCGCGCCCACGGCGCGCGGGCCGCTCGACGCGACGGTCGAGGTCCCGGGGTCGAAGTCGCTGACGAACCGGCTGCTCGTGCTCGCGGCGCTCGCCGACGGTCCCGGGACGCTGCGCGGCGCGCTGCGCAGCCGCGACGCCGACCTCATGATCGCGGCGCTGCGCGCGCTGGGCGTCGGGGTCGAGGAGGGCGCGTCGCCGACCGAGCTGCACGTCACACCCGGCGCCCTGCGCGGACCGGTCGACGTCGACTGCGGCCTCGCCGGGACGGTCATGCGCTTCCTCCCGCCGGTCGCGGCGCTGGCGGACGGCGCGGTGCGGTTCGACGGCGACGAGGGCGCGCGGGTGCGGCCCATGGGCCCGGTGGTGGCGGCGCTCAGCGCGCTGGACGTCCCGGTCGCGGGCGACGACGGCGGCAGCCTGCCCACGACGCTCCCGTTCACCGTGCGCGGGCGCGGCCGCGTCCGCGGCGGGTCCGTCGACATCGACGCGTCGGCGTCGAGCCAGTTCGTCTCCGGGCTGCTCCTCGCGGCGGCGCGCTACGACCAGGGCCTCACGGTCCGGCACGTCGGGCACACGCTGCCGAGCATGCCCCACATCGAGATGACGGTGGAGGTCCTGCGGGAGGTCGGGGTCGTCGTCGACGACTCGCGCCCGGCGATCTGGCGCGTCGAGCCGGGGGCGATCGCGGCGCGCGACGTGCAGGTCGAGCCCGACCTGTCGAACGCCGCGCCGTTCCTCGCGGCCGCGCTCGTCGCCGGGGGCACCGTGCGCGTCACGGGCTGGCCGACGGCGACCACGCAGCCCGGCGCGATGGTCCCCGAGCTGCTCGAGACCATGGGCGCCACGTCGTCCCTCGACGGCGACGTGCTCACCGTGACGGGCACGGGCGAGGTGCGCGGCGTCGACGTGGACCTGCACGCCGCCGGCGAGCTCGCTCCCACGATCGCCGCCCTCGCGGCCCTCGCCGACGGGCCCAGCCGCCTGCGCGGCATCGCGCACCTGCGCGGGCACGAGACCGACCGCCTGGCCGCGCTCGCGACCGAGATCACGCGGCTCGGCGGGCAGGCCGAGGAGACGCGCGACGGGCTCGTCATCACGCCGCGCCCCCTGCACGGCGCCGTCTTCCGCACCTACCACGACCACCGCATGGCGACCTCGGCCGCCGTGATCGGGCTGCGCGTGCCGGGCGTCGGCGTCGAGAACGTCGCGACGACGGCCAAGACGCTCCCCGGCTTCGCGGGCATGTGGGAGCGGATGCTCGGCGGCTCGGGAGCGGCGGCCCGCTGATGGCCCGCGTCCCGGACGAGTCCGACTTCCGCTCGCGCCCCGGCAAGCGCGGCAGCCGCCCGCGCACCAAGCAGCGCCCCGAGCACGCGGACGCGGTGACCGGGTTCGTCACGGGCGTGGACCGGGGCCGGTACACGCTGCTCGTGGGCGGGACCGACGACGGGACGGTCGTCGGCGCCGAGGACGAGCGCACCGTCCTCGCGATGAAGGCGCGCGAGCTCGGGCGCACGCGGATCGTGTGCGGGGACCGCGTCGACCTCGTCGGCGACGTCACCGGGGACGACGGCTCGCTCGCGCGCATCGTCCGCATCCAGGAGCGGTCGTCGGTGCTGCGCCGCACCGCCGACGACACCGACCCGTACGAGCGCGTCATCGTCGCGAACGCGGACCAGCTCGTCGTCGTCACCGCCCTCGCCGAGCCCGAGCCGCGCACGCGCATGATCGACCGGTGCGTCGTCGCCGCGTACGACGCCGGCATGGACGTCCTGCTGTGCCTCACCAAGGCGGACCTCGCCGACCCGGCGCCGCTGCGCGCGCTGTACGAGCCGCTCGGCGTCTCCGTCGTCGTCACGCGGCGCGCGCCCGACGGCCTCGCGCCGGACGGCTGGGCCATCGAGCCGCTCGACGCCGTCCGCGAGGCGCTGACCGGTCGCACGTCGGTGTTCGTCGGGCACTCGGGCGTCGGCAAGTCGACGCTCGTCAACGCGCTCGTGCCCGGCGCCCGGCGCGCGACGGGGCACGTCAACGACGTCACGGGGCGCGGCCGGCACACGTCGACGTCGGCGGTCGCGCTGCGCCTGCCGGGCGGCGGGTGGGTCATCGACACCCCGGGCGTGCGGTCGTTCGGGCTCGCGCACGTGCAGGTCGACCACCTGCTGCGCGCGTTCGAGGACCTCGACGCCGTCGCCGCCGCGTGCCCGCGCGGGTGCACTCACCTCGACGACGCGCCGGACTGCGCGCTCGACGACTGGGTGGCGGACTCTCCCGACGACGCCACCCGTGACGCCCGCGCGGCGCGGCTCGAGTCGTTCCGGCGCGTGCTCGCCTCGCGCACCGGCGCCGCCTGAGCCCGCACCCCGCGCGGCGCCTCCCCCGGCCCGTGCGCGCACCGCTACGGTGTGAGCCATGACGCCCCCCTCGACGCGCGGCTACGACGACGACCTGCGCCTCGCCCACGTGATCGCCGACCAGGTCGACGCCCACACCCTGTCGCGCTTCAAGGCGCTCGACCTGCACGTCGAGTCCAAGCCCGACTCGACGCCCGTGAGCGACGCCGACCGGACCGCCGAGGAGATCATCCGCGGCCAGCTCGGCCGGGCCCGCGGCCGCGACGCGATCGTGGGCGAGGAGTACGGCGAGACGGGCCACGGCGCCCGCCGCTGGATCGTCGACCCGATCGACGGGACGAAGAACTTCGTGCGCGGCGTCCCCGTGTGGGCCACGCTCATCGCGCTCGCCGACGGCGACGAGGTCGTCGTCGGGCTGGTGTCCGCGCCCGCGCTCGGCCGGCGCTGGTGGGCCTCGAAGGGCACCGGCGCGTGGACGGGCAAGTCGCTCGCCGCCGCGTCGCGCCTGCACGTCTCGGGCGTCTCGTCGTGGTCCGACGCGTCGCTCGCCTACGCGTCGCTCGACGGCTGGGAGGAGCGCGGCAAGCTCGAGCCGTTCCTCGACCTCATGCGCGGCGCGTGGCGCACGCGCGGCTACGGCGACTTCTGGTCGTACATGCTCGTCGCCGAGGGCGCGGTCGACGCGGCCGCCGAGCCCGAGCTCGAGCTCTACGACATGGCGGCGCTCGTGCCGATCGTCACCGAGGCGGGCGGACGGTTCACGTCGCTGGACGGCGCCGACGGCCCGTGGGGCGGCAACGCCGTCGCGACGAACGGCCTGCTGCACGACGAGGTGCTGGGCCGCCTGGGCTGACGGGCCTCGTCACCCCAGGCGGCGTCCCAGGTTCGGTCTGCCCCGGGTTCGCCCCGGCCTCAGCCGCGCGGCACGTCCTTGAGCTCGGACCAGTCGTACCAGAGCAGGTCGCGCTCGCCCACGCGCTCGATGGCCGCGTCGAGCGCGGCGTCCGCGTCGGGACCGTCGTCGTCCGCCGCGGCGAGCACGGCCTCGACGTCCGCGACCGCCTCCGGCTCGTCGACGTGCACGCACACGATCGCGACGTCGGGCACCGTGCGCAGCACCTCGACGGCGCTCGGGGCGGGCGCGTCCTCGTCGTCGGAGTCCTCGGCCCCCACGACCTGGACCGCGCCGTCGGGCACCTCGAGCGTGACGACCAGGCGCTGCCGCGGCGCGTCCGGGCGTGACGCGACGAGCGCGAGCGAGTCGTCCGCCGCCTCGAGCGCCGCCGCGTACTCGAGGCCCTCCTCGTCCTCGTCGGGCAGCGCACGCGTCAGCGCGGCGGTCACGGCGTGGGCGCCGCGCGGGGCGACGGTCCAGCGGGCGGCGTCGGCGGTCACGGTGACGGCGTCGAGCTCGTCGAGCGTCGCGGGGAGATAGATGCGCATGGGTTCAGTGTGCCGCCTCGAGCACCGGACCGGGCGCCGCACCACGCCCGGACGGGGCGGCCTCCCGCACTGCCTCCGCGAGCCGGGCCAACGCGTGCCGGGCAGGGCTCGCCGGGGCGGTCTCGCCGAGCGTCCTCCCCTCCCGGAGCGCCACGTCGACGGCGGTGTCCTCCGGGACGACGTGCAGGTCCTCGACACCGGCGTACCGCGTCATCGCGTCGCGCACCGCGCGCTCGGGCCGTGGCCCGACGACGCTCGCCCGCACCCGGTTCACGACGACGACCCGGGCCGCGGCGGCCGCCGCCCCGGAGTCTCCCAGCTCGTCGAGCGCGCGGACGAGGCGCTGGAGCCCGACCGGGTCCCCGCCGCCCACGACCACGACCACGTCCGCGTCGCCCAGCGCGCTGAGCGTCGCGTCGTGGCGCTGCGGGGCCCGGGTGTCGTAGCTGAGCAGCTCGTCCTGCTCGATGCCGAAGCCGCAGTCGACGACGGTCCAGTCCGCGACCGACCGCGCCACCTGCCACACCGCGTCGAGCGACGGGCCCGGCAGCTCGGGCCAGCGCGCCGCCCGGGCGAGGCCCGTGAGGACGCGGACGCGGGGCACGAGCACCGGGGCCAGCGCGCGGAGGCCCGCGGCGTCGAGCACGCCCTGACCGGCGCTGCGGGCCGCGGCAGCGAGCCCCGGGGACTCGTCGAGCAGCCCGAGGCGCTGCGCGACCGTCCCGCCGTACGTGTCCGCGTCGACGAGCAGCACCTCGGCCGGAGGCCCGACGGCAGCCGTGGCAGCCGCGTCGACCTCTCGCGCGCGGCGTGCGGCGCGGCGACCCCGGGGCCGCCCCGCGGGTGCCGGGCCCGCGAGCTCGACCGCGAGGTTCGTCGCGACGGTCGTGCGGCCCGGCGCCCCGGTCGGGCCCCAGACGGCGACGGTCCGGCCGTCGCGCCGGTCGCCCTCGCCGTCGGCCGGCACGGGCGCCGGGACGCGGGCGGGCGCTCCGGGCGGGCCCGCGTGCGCGGTGCGCGCCGGCACGACCGCCCGGACGGCGTCGCACAGGGTGCCCGGGGACCGGTCCACGTCCACCACGGTGTCCACCCCGTGGGCCCGCAGCCGGTCCTCCTCCCACGTGCCCCCGGGGGCGAGCGCGACGACCCGGACGTCGTGCGCGTGCAGGTCGGCCACGGCCTGCCGGTCCAGCGCCGGGAGGTCGTGCGAGACGACGGCGACCCGCCCGGCCCCCGCGGCCGCCGCAGCGAGCAGCTCGACGACGTCCGCGCAGCGCCGCGTCACCCGCAGCCCCGACGCGTCGAGCGTCGTGACGACCTCCGCCTCGCGCGCCCCGCGGACCGCGCACAGGACCGTCGTGACCGTGGTCGCGCCGCTCACCCCGCACCGCCGACCGGGACGAGCGCGAGGGTCCCCTCCCCCGCGACGGCGGCGAGCACGGCGGGGAGGTCGTCGACCTCGACGAGCAGGTGCACCGTCGTCGGCCCGCCGACCACGAGCGTGCCCTCGCCCTCGTCGACCTGGGCGACCGTGACGCCGCCGACGAGCATCTCCGGCACGGCGCCCGGTCCGTCCGGGGCGTCCTGCGCGACGTCCGGGGACGGTGCGGCGGCGGCCTCCGGGACGTGCCAGAGGTCGACGTCGGCGCCGGCCACGATCCGCTCCGAGAGGCCCGACGTCACGGGCACCGCGACCGCCCGCACCGCGAGGTCGGTGGCGGCGCCGAGCGCCGTCGCCGGGACGAGCTCGCCCGCGGCCACCGTCCGCAGGACGACCGCCTCGTCCGGGAGCCCGTCCTCGACGAGCAGGTAGCGGTCGGTCTGCGCGCCGAGCCGCACCTCGACCGTGCGCAGCTCGGCCGCACCGACGGTGGTGCCGGGCGTCAGCGGCGTCCCGGCCGCGTACACCGCGACCGTGCGGCTCGCGCTGCTCACGGCCCAGGACCCCAGCGCGACGGACAACGCCACCACGACGACCCCCACGAGGAGCCGTGGGTCCTTCCAGCCCGGCCGCCGCAGCCGCGCGGCGGGCGGGGGCGTCGCGGCCCCCGGGACGGGTCGTTCCACGGTCGTCGTCATCCATCTCCCCCTCGGTGGTCGGCACGTCGCCCGTGCCGCGGCTTCATGATCCCCGGTCGGCGGGGCGCGTGGCAGGGCCTGTGGACGAGCACCTCGACGGGGCGTGCGCGTGCCAGACTGACGCCATGCCCCAGCGGTTCCTCACCCTCGCCGACGTCACGGACGAGCTCAACATCTCGGCGGCGCAGGCCTACGCGCTCGTCCGGTCGGGAGAGCTGCCCGCGATCCAGGTGGGCGGTCGTGGTCAGTGGCGGGTCGAGGTGAGCGAGCTCGAGGCGTACATCCAGCGCATGTACGCGCAGACGCGCCAGCGCATCGAGGCGGGCGACTTCGACGGCTGACGGCACGCCGTCGCGCCTCCGCCGACCCGTGCCGCGTCCCCACGCCGTCGTGCGACGGCGTCCCCGCTCCCCCGGCTCCCCCTGCCGCGCGCTCACCTCGGTACGTACCCCGTCTCCGCCTCGCTGACGCACACGACGGCCGACCAGCGGACCACCCGCGCGCCGTGAGTGCTGCCGGGCGACGGCTCGAGGTCGAGATGGTCCTTCCCCACCCGGGCGACCCACCCGGAGTAGGACCCGGCGGCCGTCCGCACCTGGACCGGTCTCCGGTCCCGCTGGAGCGCGCGCAGCGCGTGCCCGAGGCCGAGCGCCGCCGACCGGGACGAGCGCGGCGGGTCGGCGTGCCGCCCGAGACCTCGCACCGCGACCACGGCGTCCAGCGGGACGAGGTGCTGCCGGCGCCCGTCGACGACCAGCGCCCACTCCTGCGCGACCTCCCGCACCTCGCCGGTCACCGCCGACGCGTCGCGGAGCTCGAGCGTCACGGGCCCCGGCGCGGCGCGCAGCCGCTCGGTGAGGAGCACCGTCGCGTGCTCCGCCCGGGTGAGGTCGGCGACCGCGGCGACGCGGTCCTGCGACTCCGCCGCGGCGAGCTGCGCCGCGAGGTCGTCGAACAGGGCGTCCCATCGCATCGGCACACCGTAGCGGGGTGCCACCGCACCCGACCCTCGGTCGTCCACATCACGGGACGGGCCTGGACAGGCGTCGATCCTGCACGCTTAGATCGACGTGTCGTCATCAAACGACACCAAATGACATCAAAGGCTGTCGAGTGCGCGACGGCAGGCAGGGGGCAACGATGGACCGGGGTACTGCTGCATCCCGACGAGCCGGGGGTCTGCTCGTCCTCCTCGCGCTCGTCCTCGTCCTGGGCGGCGCGACGACCGTCCTGTCGCTCCGGGCGCTGCACCTCGTCGACGTGCTCCCGACGCACCGCGTCGAGCCCTGGGTGGAGCTCGGCGCGGTGTCGGTCGGCGCGCTGGCCGCACTCTGGGTCGCGCTCAGCGCGCTCGTCGCGCTGGCCTGCGTGGCTGCCGGTGCCGCCGGGCGGTCCTGGACGACGGGAGAACGCCTCCTGCGCCGCGCGGCGCCGGCCGTCGTCCGGCACGCGGCGCGCGCCGCCGTCGGCGCCACCGTCGGCGCGGGCCTGCTCGTCGCCGACGGGACGGCGCACGCGGCGGCCCCGGCGGACGACCCGGGCGTCGTCGCCGTCGATCTCGGGTGGCGACCCAGCGGTGCCGTCGCCGGGGGCGAGGGCACGGTGTCGGGGAACGGCGCGTCGGAGAGCGCCGCTTCGACGTCCCGGACGACCCCCGGCGCCCCGTCCGCCACGGCGGACGGCTCCACGGCGGGTTCCGACGGTCCGTCGAGCACCCGGGCGGACGCCGCGCCGGGCCAGCCCGCGCCGGTCACCTCGGTGCCGCCGTCTTCGGTGCCGCCGTCGTCCGTGCCGGCGCCTTCGGTGCCGCCCTCCGGGGTGCCGGGGGACGCCGGCACGTCGCAGGACCCCCACCGCTCGCACGGTGCCACCTCCGCGGCGACCGGCGCGACGCCGTCGACGAGCGCGGAGAGCGCTGGTACGGGCGACGCCACCGACTCCGGAGGGGCGCGCGCCGGGGCGGGCGTCGTCGGCCAGGAGACGGAGGCCTCCGGCGCCGCGGGACCGACGGTCGCCGCGGAGGGGGCCTCGTCGGACGCCGCCCGCCAGCGCGACGCGGCGCTGGCCGTGACGCGCGACGTGCCCAGTCCGGAGACCGCGCCGGAGGTGGTCGTCGTGCGCGGCGACTCGCTGTGGTCGATCGCCGCCCGGCACCTGCCCGCGGGGTCCACCGACGGGCAGGTCGCGGAGGCGGTGGAGCGCTGGTACGCCACGAACGCCCACGTCGTGGGCGCGGACCCCGACCTCGTCCGGCCGGGCCAGGTCCTCGTCGCGCCGTCCGCCTGACCCGGCGCCGACCTCGAAGGAGCCCCACCATGACCGCTCCCCTGCTGGCCGGCGCGCACGCCCCGGTCACCACCGTGACACCCGCGGCCGCACCGACGGCCCCTCCTACGAGCGGGGCCACGGTCCGCCCGCTCCGCTCGACGATCGTCCCGGCCGCCCCGCCGGCGCGGCTGCTCCGCTGCCTCGGCGACCCGACCGTCGCCACGGTCGACGTGACCGACCCGACGGCGGCCCGCGTGCCGCAGCACGTCGTGCGGGGTCGTCCCCTCGGGCGCCCGACGGCGCCCGTGCCGCTGCCGGACCCGACCGCGCTGTGCTGCGCCGTGGTCCGGGCTGCGGTCGAGGTCGTCCGGGGCGAGCGCACGGTCGGACAGCTCGCGCGGTGGGTGTCGCCGGAGATCTACGAGGCGCTCGCCCGGCGCGCCCGGCTCGTGGCCGACGGCCCGGGCGAGACCCCGGCCCGCCCGGTCGCCGTCCGCCGCGCGCGGGTCCTGCGGATCGGCGACGGCGTCGCCGAGGGGACGGTCGTCGTCCAGGACGGGGACCGGGTCCGCGCCGCCGCAGCGCGGCTGGAGGCGCGCCGCGGAGCCTGGCGCGTGGTCGCGCTCGAGATCGGCTAGCCCCTCCCGGAGCGGGCACGACGACGCCCTTCCCGGACCCGACACCCCGACGCCCTTCCCTGGCTGGGCGCGACGACGGCGAGGCGCCCACCCGCAGGTGGACGCCTCGCCGTCGTCGTCAGGGCACCCGGCGGACGGGCACCCGGTCAGGCCTCGTTCTGGCCGTGGCAGACCTTGTACTTCTTGCCGGAGCCGCACGGGCACTGCGCGTTGCGGGGCGTGCCCGGGAAGGTCCGGCCGTCGCTCTCGACCGCCGTCGCCTCGCCGTGCAGCGCGCGGCGCGAGCGTCGGCCCGCGTCGCCGGACACGACGGCCTGGCCCGTGCCGTCCTCGCTCGGGGCGGTGTACGACAGCGGGACCTGGCGGTCGGGGCCGTCGAGGCCCTTCGCGATGAGCGTGCCGGGGCGGTCGCCGCCCGGGCCCTCGGCCGCAGCACGTGCCGCCACCGGCTCCGGCGCGACCGGCGCGTCCTCGACGGGCGCGTCCTCCACGGAGGCGTCCTCGACCGGCTCGTCCGCGACGGGGGCGCCGTCGACGGGCGCGTCCTGCGTCGGAGCCGCGTCGCGCTGCGCCGCCGCCGCGAGACCGGCCGCCGCACCCGCCGACGCGGCACCCGCCGCGCCGCCGAGCGCCTGGCCCGCGGCCGACTGCGCGGCCTGCGCCGCACCCGCGACGGAGATCGCCGGCGCCTGGCCCGTGGCCGAGCCCGGCTCGGCGACCTTGACCTCGAGGTTGAAGAGGTACCCGACCGTCTCCTCCTTGATGGCCTCGGTCATCGCCTGGAAGAGCTGGAAGCCCTCGCGCTGGTACTCGACCAGCGGGTCGCGCTGCGCCATCGCGCGCAGCCCGATGCCCTCCTTGAGGTAGTCCATCTCGTAGAGGTGCTCGCGCCACTTGCGGTCGAGGACCGAGAGCGTCACGCGACGCTCGAGCTGGCGCATGTTCGCCGCGCCGAGCTGCTCCTCGCGGTTCTGGTAGGCGATGCGGGCGTCCGAGAGGATCTCCTCGAGCAGCATCTCGCTCGTGAGCCGCGTCTCGCCGCCGGCCTGCTCCACGACCTCGTCCACCGTGATGGAGATGGGGAACACCGCCTTGAGCGCGGTCCACAGCCCCTCGAGGTCCCAGCTCTCCGGGTTGCCCTCGGCCGTGGCGCCCTCGACGTACGCTGTGACCACGTCGGTGAGGAAGTGCTGCACCTGCTCCTGCAGGTCCTCGCCCTCGAGCACGCGGCGGCGCTCGTCGTAGATGACGGTGCGCTGGCGCGACAGGACGTCGTCGTACTTGAGGACGTTCTTGCGGATCTCGAAGTTGCGCGACTCGACCTGGCCCTGCGCGCTCGCGATGCCGCGCGTCACCATCTTCGACTCGAGCGGCACGTCGTCGGGGAACCCGGCGCGGTTCATCATCGACTCGGCGAGCGTCGAGTTGAACAGGCGCATGAGGTCGTCCTGCATGGACAGGTAGAACCGGGACTCGCCCGGGTCGCCCTGACGGCCGGAGCGACCACGGAGCTGGTTGTCGATGCGGCGCGACTCGTGCCGCTCCGTGCCGAGGACGTACAGACCGCCGAGCTCGCGGACCTCGTCGTGCTCCGCGGCGACCGCGGCCTTCGCCTTCTCCAGGGCGTCGGGCCAGGCGGCCTCGTACTCCTCCGGGTTCTCCGCCGCGTCCAGGCCGCGCGCCGCGAGGTCCGCGACCGCCATGAACTCGGCGTTGCCGCCGAGCATGATGTCCGTACCGCGGCCGGCCATGTTCGTCGCGACCGTCACGGCGCCCTTGCGGCCGGCGAGCGCGACGATCGCCGCCTCGCGCTCGTGCTGCTTCGCGTTGAGGACCTCGTGCGGCACGCCCTGCTTCTTCAGCTTGGACGACAGGAGCTCCGACTTCTCGACGCTCGTCGTCCCGACGAGCACCGGCTGGCCCTGGGCGTGGCGCTCGACGATGTCCGCGACGACGGCGTCGAACTTGCCCTCCTCGTTCTTGTAGACGAGGTCGGGCTGGTCGACGCGCTGCATCGGGCGGTTCGTCGGGATCGGCACGACGCCGAGCTTGTAGGTGCCCTGGAACTCCGCCGCCTCGGTGTCGGCGGTACCGGTCATGCCCGCGAGCTTGGAGTACAGGCGGAAGTAGTTCTGGAGCGTGATCGTGGCGAGCGTCTGGTTCTCCGCCTTGATCTGCACGCCCTCCTTGGCCTCGATGGCCTGGTGCATGCCCTCGTTGTACCGGCGGCCGGGCAGGATGCGGCCCGTGTGCTCGTCGACGATCATGACCTCGCCGTTGAGCACGACGTAGTCCTTGTCGCGCTTGAAGAGCTCCTTCGCCTTGATGGCGTTGTTGAGGAACCCGATGAGCGGCGTGTTGAGCGACTCGTACAGGTTGTCGATGCCGAGGTAGTCCTCGACCTTCTCGATGCCGGGCTCGAGCACGCCGACCGTGCGCTTCTTCTCGTCGACCTCGTAGTCCGTCCCGGGGTTGAGACGGCGCACGACCTTGGCGAACTCGCCGAACCAGCGGTTCGTGTCGCCCGAGGCCGGGCCCGAGATGATGAGCGGCGTGCGCGCCTCGTCGATGAGGATCGAGTCGACCTCGTCGACGATCGCGAAGTTGTGGCCGCGCTGCACGAGGTCGTCCGTGGACCACGCCATGTTGTCGCGCAGGTAGTCGAAGCCGAACTCGTTGTTCGTCCCGTACGTGATGTCGGCGGCGTACTGCTCGCGCCGCTGCGCCGGCGTCTGGCCGGACAGGATGACGCCGGTCGACAGGCCCAGGAAGCGGTACACGCGGCCCATGAGCTCGGACTGGTACTTCGCCAGGTAGTCGTTCACCGTGACGACGTGGACGCCCTTGCCCTCGAGCGCGTTGAGGTACGCGGCCGTCGTCGCGACGAGGGTCTTGCCCTCACCGGTCTTCATCTCGGCGATGTTGCCGAGGTGCAGCGCCGCGCCGCCCATGAGCTGGACGTCGAAGTGCCGCTGGCCGAGCGTGCGCCGCGACGCCTCGCGCACTGCGGCGAACGCCTCGGGGAGCAGGTCGTCGAGGGTCTCGCCCGCCTCGAGGCGCGCCTTGAAGCGGTCGGTCTCCTCCCGCAGCTCCTCGTCGGTGAGATCCTCGAAGCCGGGCTCGAGCTTGTTCACCTGGTCGGCGATGCCGGACAGCTTCTTGAGGATCCGGCCCTCGCCGATGCGAAGGACCTTGTCGAGGATCGAAGGCACGCAGGACTCCCGTATCGATCGGTGCCCGGGCCGGGTGGTCCGGGAGCAGAGCCGACGCTCTGCCGCGCGGGCGCGCACGGCAGCGGACGTCGGCAACGTCACACAACATCGTAGGGGAGTCGGGGCCGCGCCGGTCCCGTCCGGGTTTCGCCGACGACGAACCTCTCCCCCGCGACGTCGTCCGCCAGCCTACGGCGAGGGCCACCCAGGCCGGGCGCCTCGTCCACCGCCGAAGCGACGGTCGGGACGACCGCGACGGCGACGGCAGCGACGGGAACGGCCGCGACGACGTCAGTGCGCCGCGACCTCGGCGGCGAGCGCGGGCGCCAGGTCCCCCGCCGGGGCGACGTCGACCTCCGGCACCCCCAGCCAGCGGCCCAGCACGTGCAGCTCGGCGGCGAGGCGCGCCGCCGTCTGCGGCCCGGCCGCCTGCTCGCGGTGCGCCGACTGCACGCGCAGCACCCCGGCCCGACGGTCGGCCTTGAGGTCGACGCGCGCGGTGAGCGCCTCGCCCTCGAGGAAGGGCAGGACGTAGTAGCCGTGGACCCGCTTCGCCGCGGGCACGTAGATCTCGATCCGGTAGTGCACGTCGAACAGCCGCTCGAGGCGGGTCCGCTCGAACACGAGCGGGTCGAACGGGTTGAGCAGCGTCGTCCCCGTCGCGCGCCGCGGGAGCGCCGCGTCCGCGTGCAGGTAGGTCGGCTCGTCCCACCCCCGCACGGTCACCGGGCGCAGGGTCCCCGCCTCGACGAGCTCGTCGAGCGCCGTCCGCACCGCGGGCCCCTTGAGCCGGAAGTAGTCGCGGAAGCAGCGCAGCGTCCCGACCCCGTGCGCGCGGGCGCCGATCTCCAGCAGCGCCCGGACGGCGTCGGCGTCCGCGACCGGCGGCGCCGCGACGACCTCCGGCGGGAGCACGCGCTCCGTGAGGTCGTAGCAGCGCTCGAACGCGCCGTTGCGCCGCGCGGACGTGATCTCCCCCGTGAAGAAGAGGAACTCGAGCGCGCGCTTCGCGACCGTCCAGTTCCACCCCCACTGCGAGCGGTCGCGCGGGTGCGCCCGCCCCTCGGCCTCGAGGATCTCGTGCACCTCGCTCGCGGTGATCGGGCCGCGCTCCGTGACGAGCCGCCGCACGTCCTGGACCGCCTCGGAGTGGCTCATCTCGACCGCGCTGATCGTGCCCCACGCCTCCGTGCGGTACCGCCGTCGGCGCCACTCGAGCAGCGGCCACGTGCTGGGCGGCACGTAGGACGCGACGTGCGCCCACGTCTCCACGAGCCGACGCGGCGCACGGCCCGCCGCGCGGTCGAGCAGCGCCGTGTCGTACGGGCCGAGCCGCGCGTACAGCGGCATGAGGTGCGCCCGCGCGAGCACGTTGACCGAGTCGATCTGGAGGAGTCCCAGGCGGTCGATGACGCCCTGGACCTGCCGCATCGTCGGTGCACGGCCCCCGGACCCGGCACGCGCGCCGACGTCGGGGCGCTCCCGGTGCAGCCCTTGCGCGGCGAGCGCGACACGGCGCGCCTGGGACAGGGACATCGACTCGGACCTCGACGGCGTGGCGACCACCCCCCGATCCTGCCCTCCCCCACCCACACGCCCACCCGCCGCCCACCCGCCCCCGCCGAGCAGGCGGTCCCGGCGCGTCCCGGCCGCCGGACCCGCCACGACCACCTGCTCGGCCGACCGGGATCGCCTGGTCGGCGGCGGGCGGCGGGCGGCGGGCGGCGGGCGGCGGACGGTGGGCAGCGGGCGGCGGGGTCGGTCAGCGGACGACGGGTCCGGACAGCACGACGCGCCCGGACCCTCGAGGGTCCGGGCGCGTCGGGTGCGGTCAGGCGCTCTTCTCGACCGAGGCGTCGGCGCAGTCGCAGGACGTGTCGAGCGCGACGACGCCGTACGTCCAGCCGCGGCGGCGGTAGGCGACGGACGGGCGCGACGTCTCGATGTCGACGAAGAGGAAGAAGTCGTGGCCGACCATCTCCATCTCGTACAGCGCGTCGTCCACCGTCATGGGCTCCGCGGTGTGCAGCTTCTGCCGGATGACGACGGGCGAGTCGCCGAGCGTCGTCTCGACGGCCTCCCCGGGCGCGGTCGGCGCGGTCGGCGCCGGCGGCGGGGGTGCCTCGTGCGTGGCCGGGTCGTAGGGACGCACGTCGACGGGCGGCACGACGGTGTGGTTGCGGTGGTCCTTGCGACGGTCGCGGGCGCGGCGCAGCCGCTCCGCGAGCTTGTCCATCGCGAGGTCGAGGGCGCCGAACCGGTCGTCGGCCGCGGCCTCGGCGCGGACGACGGGTCCCTTGGCCCGCACGGTGAGCTCGACTCGTTCGCGGACCCCCGAGAGCCTCGGGTTGTTCTCGTGGGTGACCTCGACGTCCACGCGCTGCGCCGTGGGCGCGAGCTGCTGGACCTTGGCGAGCTTGTCCTCCACGTGCCGGCGGAAGCGGTCTGCCACTTCCGTGTGCCTGCCGACGACGACGATCTCCATGTGAGCCTCCGCGAGGATCTAGTGCGACGCCCGGCCCGGTGCGTCCGGGCGCCTCGTTCGGATTCGGTAGGAGCACCCGCTGCCGGGTGCGGTGGGCTACCACCTCCTTGCGGCGCAGGGCCGCGCGCTCGGTACGCTCGCGCGGCGGCGCACGTGTCCTGCACGTCCGTCGTCCGCGGCGACTGGCCCTCAGCCTAACCCCCGGTCCGGGGTGTCGGCAGCACCAACGGGAGGTGAACGAGGGGACCTTCGGCCCCCGCGGCGCGGACCTCACGGAGGCTGCCCGGCGGACCGCCGTCGTTCGCCCGGCGACGGGGTCGCGGCGAGCGCGACGGCGCCCAGCACGAGAGCGCCCGCGCTGGTCAGAGCCCTCTCGCACGCGGCGAGCGTCGCTCCCGTGGTGACGACGTCGTCGACGAGGAGGCACGCCACGACCGGTGCCGGCGCGCCGGTCGACGGGCGCCGCCCGGGCGGTCCCCGGCGCGCTGCGGCGGCCGGTCCGACGAGCGGTCGGACGAGCCCTCCGGCACCGGCCCCGAGGAGTTTCCCGGGGGCGACGGCGACCGTGCCGAGACGGGCCCCGCGCGCCCGCGAGCCGAGCCCGACCTGGTCTCGGGCGCGCCCGCGGTGCACGAGGAGCGCGGCGCTCCGGGCGGGGGTCCCCGAGGTGTCGAGGCCGGCGGCGACCGCACGCGCGAGCAGGGCGACGGGGTCGCGCCCGCGGGCGCGACGCGCGGCCCGCGTCGTCGGTGCCGGGACGACGAGCACCGGGCACCCCCGGGGGCCCTCCCCCGGGACCGCCCCGACCCCAGACCCGAGCGCGGGACCGTGCGCGGGGCCGCGCCCCGGCCCGAGCACGGCTCCGAGCACCGGCCCCAGCGCGGTGCCCGCGCGCCACGCGGCGTCCGAGAGCGGCCGGTCGAGGTCCGCCCTACCGCGGTCCTTCCAGGCGACGACGACGCCGCGCACGGGCCCCGTGTACGCCGCCGGCGCCCACACCGGCAGGGGCGCGACGCCGTCGAGCCGGTCGAGGCGGGGCGCCCCACGTTCGCGCCGCCGGAGCGGGGCGCGCAGCGGCGCGAGGCAGGGTTCGCACCACCGGACGTCGGACGCGTCGCAGCCGGGGCACGCGACGGGCAGGACGAGGCGAGCGACGTCGTCGAGGGCGGAGAGGAGCACCGGGCCAGCGTGCCCGGTGGCGCGAGCGTCCGGCACCGGCGGACCGGCCACCTGTGGACGACGCGCGCACCGCGGGCTCCCGACCCGCGCCGTCCGGGAGCCTGTGGTCGCCCGGCGCGCCGCGCGCCGCCGGGCGCGCGGCGTCTCAGCCGGGGTACGTGGGCAGCCGGACCTCGGTGGCGATCTTGGTCCAGAGGCTCGACGTGCCCGCGGCGTACAGGCTGCTGTCGCTCGTCCCGACGAGCGTCGTCCCGACGCCCGTGGCCGACGCGAGCGAGACGGCGCCCTCGACGGGCGAGGCGGCCACCGTCGGTCCCCCGACGGGCACCCGCTGGACGACGACCTCGGACTCGCCGGACGCCCGGCCGAGCACCCCGAGGAGCGCGCGGTCGACCCAGGTCACCTGCGTCGCGGCGGCGATCGGCTGCCCGACCCGGACCGGTGCGGAGAGCTGGGTCGGCCGGCCGGTCTCGTCGCGGACGATGCCCGCGACGTGGACCTGCGCCCCGGAGCCCGAGTCGCTGACGACGGCCACCCGGGCGCCGTCGGGCGCGACCCGCAGCGACATCACGGTGCGCCCGTCGAGCCACGGCGCGGCCACCTCGGAGACCGCCGCGTCGCTGCCGGCCTCCCGCAGGTCCACGACCTGCAACGACCCTGCCTGCACCTGCGGGCCGCTCCACACGTACTGGAACCGGTCGATCGACGGCGCGACGAGGCTCGTCCCGGTGAGGAGCGTGACGGGCCCGGCCTCGGCCGTCGGCGCCGTGACGAGCCGCCCAGCGCCGTCCCGCACGACGTACGTGGCGTCGTCGGCCCGGCCGCGGAAGGCGAGCGCGGTGGGCTGGAGCCCGGCGAGCGGGGCGGCCGACGTCACCGCCCGCGTCGTGCGCCCCTCCAGGCTCATGACCTGGTCGCCCGAGAGCACGACCGGCTCGTCGGGCGTGGTGGCGACGCCGATGGTCGGGACGTCGTCGGCCGAGAGCTCCGAGCCGCCGACGCCCACCGTGATGTCGACGGGCACGCCGAGCGAGGCCTGGAGCTGCGCGATGAGCATCGCGCGGTCGGCCGGCGACGCCGCGGTCACCGGGTCGGTGAGGGGCACCGCGACCCTGCCCTCCACCGGCGGCACGGAGTCGATGCTCAGCGAGGTGCCCTCGGGCGCGACCGTCGCGACGGACCCCGCGAGCCAGTCCGCCGGTCCGCGCAGCGTCTCGCGGACCGCGAGCGCCTGCCAGTTCCGGCTCGGGAACCAGCGGGCGTCGGGCACGAGGTAGGCCCGGTCGAGGGTCGGGAAGTAGAGGTTGGCCTGCTTGAAGGTGCGCGCGAAGTTCGTGGCCGTGATCGTCAGCCCGTCGTCGACCACGTCGATGCGCCACTGGTCGTCGGCGTCGCGGACGAGGCCGTAGGAGACCTCGGTGGTCCGGCCGGGCGCCTGCTCCGTGTAGACGCCGCGCTCGTCCACGGTGCCCACGACGTCGGCGGTGGCGCGGACCGTCGTCGTGCCGCCCTCGATCGCGGCCTCGTCGACGTCGAGCTGCGGCACGTCCTCGAGGATCGCGACCTGGGAGACGGGCGACCAGTCGTCCTGCGCGTCGCGCGTGAGGAACTCGGACGCGACGTCGAACGAGCCGCGCGCGCCCTGGGCCTGGGCGGCCAGGAAGCCGCGGACGATCTGGTCCGGCGAGGCGTCGCGGCGGGGCGAGGCGGCGCTGACGAACGGCTGGCCCGGGTCCTCCGGCGTCGCCTCGCCCTCGACGACGGGCCCGGACGTGGGGATCGAGGCGCACGCCGCGAGGGCGGCGACCCCCACGGCCGCGAGCCCGGCCGCGAGCGCGCGCCCGACCCGGCGCCGCAGGTCCGCCTGCCCCGCGGTCGGACGCCGCACGGTCCCCGTCGTGGTCATCGCCCCTCCTGGACGTCGTCGGGGCCGGCGGCCGGACCGCCGCCGGAGCCGGGCACCGTCGCCCGGCCGGGCTGGGGCGCGTGGTCGCGCGGGATGACGACGGGGATGCCGCCCGTGACCGACGGCAGGTCGGCGGGGCCCGCCGTCCCTTCGACGTCCTCGACGACCGGCGTCCGCACGCTCCACTCCGCGGGCAGCCCGCGGCCGGCGGCCGCCTCGGAGACGAGCGGCAGGGGGGACGACTGGAGCCGGATCCCGGCGCGCCGCGGGAGCGTGAGCCGGAAGCTCGCGCCCCGGCCGGGGCGGCCCCACGCCTCGAGCCACCCGCCGTGCAGGTGCGCGTCCTCCAGGGAGATCGCGAGCCCGAGGCCCGTGCCGCCGGTCGTGCGGGCGCGAGCGGGGTCCGCACGCCAGAAGCGGTCGAACACGTGCTGGACCTCGTCGGTCGTCATCCCGACCCCGTGGTCGCGGACCGTCACCGCGACGGCGTGCCCGTCGCCGTCGACCGTGATCTCGACCGGCCGCTCCTCGGCGTGCTCGATCGCGTTGACGACGAGGTTGCGCACGATGCGCTCGACCCGCCGCGGGTCGATGTCGGCCGTGACGGGCTCGTCGCCGAGGTGGACCGACAGCCACACGCCCTTGCGCTCGGCGAGCGGGGCGGCGTGGTCGACGGCGGCGTTCACCACGTCGCGCAGGTCGCGCCGCTCGGCGTCGAGGACCGCGGCGCCGGCGTCGAACCGGCTGATCTCGAGCAGGTCGGCGAGCAGGTCCTCGAACCGGTCGAGCTGGGCCTGCAGGAGCTCGGTCGAGCGTCGCGAGACCGGGTCGAAGTCCTCGCGCGACGCGTGCAGCACCTCGGAGGCCATGCGGATCGTGGTGAGCGGCGTGCGCAGCTCGTGGGACACGTCGGAGACGAACCGGCGCTGGAGCATCGACAGCTCCTCCATGCGCCCGATCTGCTCCTGGAGGCTCTGCGCCATCTCGTTGAACGAGTGCGCGAGGGACGCCATCTCGTCGTGGCCCTTGACCGGGAGCCGCTCGTCGAGGCGGCCGTCCGCGAGCCGCTCCGCGACGCTCGCGGCCTGGCGCACCGGGAGCACCGCCTGGCGCGTGACGAGCGCCGTGATCCCGACGAGCAGGGCGAGCAGCACGAGGGCCCCCACGAGCAGGACCGACTGGAGGAAGCGCAGCGTCTCCTGGTCGGCCTCGAGGTCGTAGAGGTAGTAGAGCTCGTACGTGCCCGCGACCGGCACCTCGACGGTCGAGCCCACGACGATGCCGGGCACCACCCCCGACGACTCCGGGTGCGCCGGGTCGACCGGGATCGCCACGGACTGGAGGTACTGCTCGCCGTCCGCCGCGACGGTCGCCGCGCGCATCTCGGGCGACACGAGGCCGTCGAGCTGCTGGTCGGTCGACTGGTCGAGGAAGCCGACCGTGCCCGACCCGCCGGACTGCCAGAGGAAGACGTCGCGCGACGACCCGGTGGTCTGGAGCATGGAGAAGAGGTCGAAGAGGAGCGACTGGGCCTCGGTCGGCGTCGACGCGGGCGACGCGTCGAGCGTGCGGCGCGCCTGCTGCGTGGACTGGGCGCTCTCCTGGTCGAGCTCGGCGGCACGCCGCTCGTAGAGGCCGTCGCGCATGGCGTCGGTGAGGTAGGCGCCGAGCGCCCCGACGGTCAGCACGCCGACGACGAGCGCCGACGTGACGACGCGCAGCTGCATCGACGAGCGCCAGCGCCACACCACCCGGCGGACGGTCGCGCGCGCCCGGCGCCGGACGCGGCGCCAGAGCCCTCGCCCGCGCCCGTCGGCGGAGCCGGCCGTCGTGCTCACGTGCGGGTCGCGCCCGCCTTGTAGCCGACGCCGCGCACGGTGAGGACGATCTCCGGGTTCTCCGGGTCGTGCTCGATCTTCGAGCGCAGGCGCTGCACGTGGACGTTGACGAGCCGCGTGTCCGCCGCGTGCCGGTAGCCCCAGACCTTCTCGAGGAGCACCTCGCGCGTGAAGACCTGCCACGGCTTGCGCGCCAGCGCGACGAGGAGGTCGAACTCGAGCGGGGTCAGGGACACCTGCTCGCCGCCGCGCGACACGCGGTGCCCCGTGACGTCGATCTCGACGTCGCCGATGGACAGGTGCTCGGGGGCGGGCTCCTCCGTGCGGCGCAGGCGCGCCCGGATGCGGGCGACGAGCTCCTTGGGCTTGAACGGCTTGGAGATGTAGTCGTCGGCACCCGACTCGAGGCCGAGCACGACGTCGACCGTGTCGCTCTTCGCGGTGAGCATGATGATCGGGACGCCCGACTCCGCCCGGATGAGGCGGCACACCTCCGTGCCGTCCTTGCCCGGGAGCATGAGGTCGAGCAGGACCAGGTCCGGCTGCGTGGTGCGGAACGTCTCGAGCGCGAGGTCGCCGTCCGCGCAGAACACCGGTTCGAAGCCCTCGGAGCGCAGGACGATGCCGATCATCTCGGCCAGGGCGGTGTCGTCGTCCACCACGAGCACACGAACCTTCATGCGGACATCTTGCCATCGACGGGCCCGACGTCGGGGCGGCCGGGCCCCGCGGCGAGGGTGAACCCGCGGGCGGGGGCGCACCCGGCGGCGCGAGCCGGTCGGCCGCCGCGCAGGGCCGCGTACTAGGGTGGCCTCGCCGCCGTTGCCGATCCTCGCCCGGCGGCCTGGACCGACGCCCGAGCCGATCGCGGGGGACCACGAGCACATGAGCACACCCGACACCTCCGGCACGCCGGACGGTGCCACGCCCGACCCGACGGCGGCCCCCGGCCCCACGCCGCCCGCCGCGCCCGGTCCGGGCGGCGACGCGAGCGGCTGGGGCGCGCCCTCGTACGGCGCCCCCGGCTACGGTGCGCCCGGCACGTCGGCGCCCCAGCCGCGGTACGGCCAGTACGCGCCCGGCCAGGAGCCCGGTCAGCATCCCCCGACGGACCAGCCGCCCGCACCCGGCGCGTGGGGTGCGCCCGGCGCCGCTCCGGGACAGCCGGGGTACGGCCAGGCGGGCTACGGCCAGCAGCCGGGGTACGGCCAGCAGCAACCGGGGTACGGCCAGCCCGGATACGGCCAGCAGCCGGGCTACGGCCAGCAGCCGGGGTACGGCCAGCAGCAGTTCGGGCAGGGCCAGTACGGGCAGCAGCAGTACGGCGCGCCGGGCTACGGCCCGCCGCCCGGCCTCGCGGGCGCGCCCTACGCGCCGGCCGCGGCGAAGCCCGGCATCATCCCGCTGCGCCCGCTGTCGCTCGGCGAGATCTTCGACGGCGCGTTCGGCGCGATCCGCCACAACCCCCGGGTCGTGCTCGGCATGAGCGCGCTCGTCGTCGTGGTGGCGACGCTGCTCGGCACCTTCCTCGGCTGGGCGTTCTCCGGCTACGTCGCCCAGTACTTCGACGTCGTGCTGGACGAGGCCACCTTCCCCGGCTTCGACGAGAGCTTCGCCACGACGCTCGCGAGCTCCCTCGGCATCCAGGTGACCACGTTCTTCGCCGCGCCGATCATCGCGGGTCTCCTCACGGTCTCCGTCGGCCAGTCCGCGATCGGGCGCAAGGCCGGCGTCGGCGAGGTCTGGTCCCAGGTCGGACGGCGCACGTGGTTCCTCATCGCGTTCCCCCTGCTGACCGGCCTGGCCGCGTCCGTGGCGCTCGGCCTGGCCACGCTCCTCGTCGTCGCGGGCTTCGCGGTCTCCGAGGGGCTCGGCGCGTTCCTCATCGTCGTCGCCCTGCTCGCCTGGCCCGTGCTCCTCGTCTGGGTCGGGACGCGGACCGGCCTCGTGCCTCCCGCCCTGGCGCTGGAGGGGCAGCCGTTCTGGCAGACCGTCAAGCGGGCGTGGCTGCTCACCCGCGGCAGCTTCTGGCGCCTGTTCGGCATCTACCTGCTCGCCCTCGTGGCGATGAGCTTCGTCTCCGGCATCGTCGCCTACCCCGCGAGCCTCGCCGCGTCGTTCCTGCTCATGGCGGGCCAGACCTTCCTGTACCACCTCGTGCAGGCGATCGGCGTCGCGCTCTCGATGATCCTCACCTCGGTCTTCCTGGGCTGCATCGTCGCCCTGCTCTACATCGACGTGCGCATGCGCCGCGAGGGCCTGGACGTCGAGCTCGCCGCGGCGGCGAGCGAGCAGCCGCCCGCATGACCGTGCGGTCGCTCGCGGCCGACGTGCCCGTGCAGCCCGGCGCCGACGAGGCCCGGCGGTGGCTCGTCGGCGAGCTCGCCGGGCCGGAGTACCGCACGGACCCGTCGCTCCTGCAGCGGTTCCTCGAGTGGCTCCGGGGACTGTTCGACGGCGCGCCCACGCTGAACCTCGGCGGCCCGCTGACGGCGGTGGTCGTCGTCGTGGCGGTCGTCCTCGTCGCGGCGGTGGCCTACTGGGTCGCCGGTCCGGTGCGCCTGTCGCGCCGGGCGAAGGCCTCGGTGGTCGTGCTCGACGACGACGCGCGCACCGCGGCCGAGATGCGGGCCGCGGCCGACGCCGCCGCGGCGCGCGCCGACTGGGCGACCGCCGCGCTCGAACGCTTCCGCGGCGTCGTGCGCTCGCTGGAGGAGCGCGCGGTCCTCGACCCGCGTCCCGGACGGACCGCGTGGGAGGCCGCGCGGACGGCGGGCGAGCGCCTGCCCGACGTCGCCGACGGGCTCGAGCGCGGCGCGCACCTGTTCGACGACGTCGCGTACGGCGCCGTGACCGTGGGCCCGGAGGCGGACGCCTTCCTGCGCGCGCTCGACGAGCGGACGCTCGCGACGCGCCCCGCGCTCCGTGCGGAGCTCGCCGCGTCCGCGCCCGGTGACGGCGCATGAGCGCCCCGACGGCGTCCTCCGTACCGCCCGGCGCGGCGCCCTCCGCGGGCGCGTCGGGCGACCCGCGGGCCGTGACGACCGCCTACGTGCCCGTCGTCGGCGACGGCACGACCGCCGGCTCGCGGGCACGCAGCCGCTGGCGCCGGGCGCGCTGGCCCGTCGCCGTCGTCGGCGCGCTGCTGCTGCTCGCCGGGCTGACGGCGCTCGCGCGCCCCGCGACGTCGGCCACACCGCTCGCACCCGACAACCCGGGCCCCGCCGGGGCGCGCGCGGTCGCGCAGGTGCTGGGCGACCAGGGCGTCGAGGTCACCTACGTGCGCACGGTCGCCGACGCGGTGCGCGCCGCCGAGGAGGGCGGCACGCTCCTCGTCGCGCAGGGCGACTACCTGCTCGACGAGCAGGTGGACGCGCTCGTCGGGACCCCCGCGGACCTCGTGCTCGTCGCGCCGCCCGACCACCTGCTCGCCGCGGCGACCGACGGCGGCGCGGAGCTCGCGTACGACTGGGGCTCCGGCGGGTCGGCACGACCGGCGCGCTGCGCGGACCCGGCCGCTCAGGCCGCGGGCTCGATCCGCTCCGACGGTGTCGGCTTCGTCGCGCTCGACGACGCGACCGTCCTCTGCTTCCCCTCCCCCGACGACCCGTCCCTGGGCGCCTACCTCGTGCACGAGGCCGACGGGCGCACGGTGCGCGCGGTGGACACGCCCGCCGTCCTGCGCAACGACTCGGTCACCGAGGACGGCAACGCCGCGCTCGCGCTGTGGACGCTCGGCGCGCACGACCGTCTCGTGTGGCTCGTGCCCGACCCGTTCGACACGTCGCTCGTCGACGACGGGAGCACGACCCCCGGCCTGTCCCTGCCGCCGTGGTTCGGCGTCGTCGCCCTGCAGGCGCTCGTCGTGCTGCTCGTGGTCGTGCTGTGGCGCGGCCGCCGGCTGGGCCCTCTCGTCACGGAGGACCTGCCGGTGATCGTGCGCGCCGCCGAGACGACGCGCGGCCGCGGCCGCCTCTACCGGCGCGCCGGCGCGCGCGGCCACGCCGCCGCGGGGCTGCGCGCGAGCGCCGCCGACCGCCTCGCGCACCGCCTCGGCCTGCCCCGCTCGGCCGACGCCCCCACCGTCGTCGACGCCGTCGCCCGCGCGACGGGTCGGCCGGGCGACCAGGTCGCCCAGCTCCTGTACGGACCACCACCCGCCGACGACGCGGCGCTGCTCGAGCTCGCGCGTCACCTTGACCGGATCGAGAGCGAGGTCTACCACTCGTGACGCACCACCCCGACGGCTCCGTGCCGCAGCCCGACCGCTACGCGCCGCCCGCCCAGGACCCGGGCGTCGCCGACCGCGTGAGCGCGGCCGCCGGCCAGCCCGCGCACCGGCCCGGACCGCAGGCACCCGCCCCGCAGTCGCCGTACGGCCAGGGCCACGCGCCCGCCGCACCGACCCCGACCCCGACCCCGACCCCCGCATCGGTGCACGACGCCCCGCCCGCGCCGTCGCCCGAGCTGCGGCAGGCGCTCGCCGCCGTCCGCAGCGAGGTCGGCAAGGCCGTCGTCGGGCAGGACGGCGCCGTGACGAGCCTGCTCATCGCGCTGCTCTGCAAGGGCCACGTGCTGCTCGAGGGCGTGCCCGGCGTCGCCAAGACGCTGCTCGTGCGCACGCTCGCCGCGTCGCTCGACCTCGGCACGAAGCGCGTGCAGTTCACGCCCGACCTCATGCCCGGCGACGTCACGGGCTCGCTCGTGTACGACGCGCGGACCGCCGAGTTCTCGTTCCGCGAGGGCCCGGTCTTCACGAACCTCCTGCTCGCCGACGAGATCAACCGCACGCCCCCCAAGACCCAGGCGTCGCTCCTGGAGGCCATGGAGGAGCGGCAGGTCTCGGTCGACGGGACGCCGCGCCCGCTGCCCGACCCCTTCCTCGTCATCGCGACGCAGAACCCCGTCGAGTACGAGGGCACGTACCCGCTGCCCGAGGCGCAGCTCGACCGCTTCCTGCTCAAGGTCGTGCTGCCGCTGCCGGAGCGCGAGCAGGAGGTCGAGGTGCTCGCGCGGCACGCCGCCGGCTTCAACCCGCGCGACCTCGCGGGCGCCGGGGTGCGCGCCGTCGCCGGGCGCGACGTGCTCGACCGCGCCCGCGCGGAGGTCGCGCGCGTCCAGGTCGCGCGGGAGGTGCTCGGCTACGCCGTCGACGTGTGCCGCGCGACGCGCCACTCCCCCTCGCTGTCCCTCGGCGTGTCCCCGCGCGGTGCGACGGCGCTGCTCGCCACGTCGCGCGCGTGGGCGTGGCTCTCGGGCCGCTCCTACGTGACGCCGGACGACGTCAAGGCCCTCGCGCACCCCACGCTGCGCCACCGCGTGCAGCTGCGGCCCGAGGCCGAGCTGGAGGGCGTGACGGCAGAGAGCGTGCTCGACACCGTGCTCGCGTCCGTCCCCGTCCCCCGCTGAGGCGTCGCTCGTGGCCCTGACGTGGCGCGCCGTCGTGCTGGCGGCGCTCGGGATCGTCCCCGTGCTGCTCGTCCCCGTGCCGGGGACGGTGCTCGTGTGGACGCTGCTCGTCGTCGCGCTGTGCGTGCTCGACGCGGCCCTCGCGGCGTCCCCGCGGCGCGTCGCGATCGAGCGGCGCGTCGCGGGCTCCGTGCGGCTCACCGACGCGACGGCGTCCCGGCTCACGCTGACGAACCTCGCCCCGCGGCGGCTGCGCGCGCTCGTGCGCGACGCGTGGCCGCCGTCCGCGGGGACCCAGGTCAACCGGCACGCCGTCGACCTGCCGCCGGGCGAGGCGACGCGCGTGACGACCGTGCTCGTCCCGACGCGCCGCGGCGAGCGCGTCGCGGACCGCGTGACGATCCGCTCGTTCGGCCCGCTGCGGCTCGCCGCGCGCCAGGCGTCGATCCCCGTGCCCGGGCGGCTGCGCGTGCTCCCCGAGTTCGCGTCGCGACGCCACCTCCCGAGCCGCCTCGCGCGCCTGCGCGAGATGGACGGGCGCGCCGCGGTGCAGGTGCGCGGCGAGGGCACCGAGTTCGACTCGCTGCGAGAGTACGTGCTCGGCGACGACGTCCGCTCGATCGACTGGCGCGCGTCGGCGCGCGGCCGGGACATGGTCGTGCGCACGTGGCGGCCCGAGCGCGACCGCCGCGTGCTCATCGTCGTCGACACGTCCCGCACGTCCGCGGCGCGCGTCGGCGACGCGCCGCGCCTCGACGCGAGCATCGAGGCGGCGCTCCTGCTGGCCGCCCTCGCGGGGCGCGCCGGGGACCGCGTCGAGCTCGTCGCCTACGACCGCACCGTGCGCTCGCGCGTCGCAGGGGCCGCCGGGCCGCGCCTCATGCCCGCCATGGCGGACGCCCTCGCGCCGCTCGAGCCCGCGCTCCTCGAGACCGACTGGCCCGGCCTCGTCGGCACCGTCCACGAGCGCCTGTCGCAGCGCGCGCTCGTCGTGCTCCTGTCGACGCTCGACGCCGCCGCCGTCGAGTCCGGCCTGCTGCCCGTCGTCGGGCAGCTCACGGCCAAGCACCAGGTCGTGCTCGCCGCGGCGGGCGACCCGGAGGTCGCCGCCCTGCGCGGCGACCGCACCGGGACCGCCGAGGTGTACGACGCCGCGGCCGCCGCGCGCGGCGAGATCGAGCGCGCCGCCGTGACGACGGTCCTGCGCCAGCGCGGCGTCGAGGTCGTCGACGCCCTCCCCGACGACCTCGCCCCCCGGCTCGCCGACACCTACCTCGCGCTCAAGGCGGCCGGCCGCCTCTGAGCACCCGCCGGGAGCCACCGAGCCGGAGCCGGTGGTCGCGCGAGGTAGAGCCACGGTCCCACGAGGTAGAGGCGTGGTCCCACGAGGTAGAGGCGTCGTCCCACGAGGTAGAGCCGAGGCCGCGCGAGGTAGAGCCGAGGCCGCGCGAGGTAGAGGCCTGGTCTCACGGGACGAGGGTGCCCGGGTTCGCCGAGCAGGGATCCCGGCTCCGTCTGCGGCCCCGGGCCACCAGAAGCGCCCGGTCGGGCGCCACGACCATCCGGTCGGCGCGCAACCCGTCTGAGGTGGCGCGACGTCGTCGTCCCTTCGAGCGTGGGCAGGCCCATCCTGGGCGACCACGCCTCTACCTGGCGGAACCACCGCTCTACCTCGCGGAACCACGGCTCTACCTCGCGGGAGGTGGTTCAGGGGCCCCTCTCCCCCGACCGTCAGGGGCGGGAGGTAGGGTCGTCCAGCACGTCCATCCCGACCTCAGGAGACTCCCGTGGCCTGGCAGCCGACCGATCCCCGGCAGCGCGTCCGGCGCAACCGTCGCGTCGCGATCATCGTCGTGGTGGCGCTGCTCGCGACGTTCCTCGTCCCGGCGCTCGCGATCGTCCTGTCCTGACGGGCCGATGGCCGACGAGCGGTTCGGGCCGCGGCTGAGCCACGACGACCTCAACCGGGCGCTGCTCGCCCGCCAGCACCTCGCGGCACCGCGCGACGCGACCGTGCTGGACGAGGTGCGCCACCTCGTCGGCCTGCAGTCGCAGGTCCCGTCGTCGCCGTACCCGGCGCTCTGGTCGCGCCTGGCGGGCTTCGCGCCGGACGACCTGGGCGACCGCCTGCTCGACCGCCAGGTGGTGCGCGTCGCGACGCTGCGCGGCACGGTGCACCTCGTCGCGGCCGACGACGCGCTCGAGCTGACGGCGCTCGCCCGCCCCGGCCTGGCGACCTACCTGCGGTCGCGGAACCAGCACGGGACCGCGCTCGCGCACGTCGACCTCGACGACCTCGAGCGCGCGGCGCGCGACCTGCTCGCGGAGCCGCTGACGTCGGTCGAGCTGGGGCGGCGCCTCGCGGAGCGCTGGCCCGACGTCGACCCGAAGCACCTCGCGTACGCGGCGCGCTGCCTCCTCCCGCTCGTGCAGGTCCCGCCCCGCGGCCTGTGGGGCGCGAGCGGCGCGGGCACGACGACCACCTGGACGACGGCGCAGGCCTGGCTCGGTCGGGCCGACGACGCCCTCGACGCCGTCGCGCACGGCACGGACCCGGACGCGACGCTCGCGGCGCGCGTGCGGCTCGTGCGCCGGTACCTCGCCGCGTTCGGCCCGGCGTCGGTGGCCGACGCGCAGCGCTGGGCGGGCCTGACCCGGCTGCGCGCCGCGGTCGACGTGCTGCGACCGGAGCTCGTGACGTTCACCGGCCCGGCCGGCACCGAGGTCCTCGACCTGCCCGACGCGCCACGCCCGCCGGGCGACGAGCCCGTGCCCGTGGTGCTCGCGGGCGACTTCGACAACCTGCTCCTGTCCCACGACGACCGCACGCGCGTCCTCGGGGACCTGCCGGTCACGAGCGTCGTGAGCGTCAACGGTCAGTTCGCGGCGGTGGTCCTCGTCGACGGCCGCGTCGCGGGCGCCTGGACGGTCCGCCCGGCGGCACCGGCGGCGCGCAGCGCCCGAGCAGCGGCCCCGGGAACCCCCAGCGCCCGAGCGGCGGACCCGGCCGACGGGACGCGCCCGGCCGACGGGACGGACGTCGTCGTGCACGTCGAGGTGCGGCCGCTGCGCGCACGGAGCGGCCCCGGCGCGTCCGGCGACGAGGCCCCGAGCCTCGCCGACCGCCTGCGCGACCCCGCGGTGCGCGACGAGGTCGTCGCGCGCGCCGAGGACTGGGTGCGGTGCGGGTGGCCGGACGCGCGGGCGCGCGTCGTCGTCGACGGCTGACCCGGGCGTCCCGGGTCAGGCCGCGACTGGGGCGGTGTCGCCCGCGTGGTCGGCCGTGAGGTCGCCCGTCTCCCCGGCCCGGACCGCGCGGCGGCCGAGCACGATCGTGTAGACCCAGAACGCCGCGAGCGCGACCGCCCCGATGGCGATCTTGAGCCACCACGGCAGCTCCGACCCGGTGACGAACCCCTCGATGACGCCGGAGACCGCGAGCGCGATCGCGAGGCCGATCGCGACGGTGACGAGCGCCCGGCCCTCCTGCGCGAGGGCGCGCGAGCGCGGCAGGGGGCCGGGGTCGATCCACGCCCAGAAGATCCGCAGCCCGGCGGCGCCGGCGACGAAGATCGACATGAGCTCGAGCAGCCCGTGGGGCGCGATGAGCTGGAGGAAGAGCGCGAGCTCGCCGTGCGCGGCCATCATGCCGCCGATCGAGCCGATGCCGACCGCGTTCTGGAACAGGACCCACGCGGGGAACACCCCCGTGATCCCGAGGCCCACGCAGAAGGCCGCGATCCGCGCGTTGTTCGTCCACACGACGGCGGCGAAGTCGACGCCCGGGTCGTAGTAGGACGCGAACGCGTCGTTCACGTACTCCTCCTGGACGCTGGGCGGGCCCATGGAGGCGAGGCCCTCGGGCGTCGTCGCGACCCAGACGCCCGCGACGACCGCGACGAGGAGGCACGCCGCGGTCACGCCGACCGACCACCACCGGATCCGGTAGAGCGCGGCCGGGAGGGACACCGTGAGGAACCGCACGACGTCGCGCCACGCCGGCTCGTGCGCCCCCGCGATGCGCGTGCGGGCGCGCCCGAGGAGCACGGACAGGCGCGAGATGAGCACCGGGTCCGGAGCGACGGAGCGCACGGTCGACAGGTGCGTCGCGACGGCCTGGTAGAGCCGGACGAGCTCGTCGGCCTCCGCGCCGTCGAGCGTGCGGCGGCGGACGAGCGCGTCGAGGCGGTCCCACTCCGCGCCGTGCACGTCGGTGAAGGCGTCGAGGTCCACGACCGATACCCTGCCACACGGGGCGTGCCGCCGGTGCGCCGACCGACGGGCGGGCAGGACCCGCGACGGCGAGGACGGGAGCGGGCGTGCGCGAGGGCATCGTGATCGGCGAGGGCGTGGTCCTGGACGCGCGACCGGCGTCGTTCGTGACGCGCGGGCTGGCGCTCGCGCTCGACCTGCTCGTCGTGCTCGTGTTCTTCGTCGCGACGCTCTTCGTGCTCGGCGCCTCGCTGGGCTCGCTCGAGCTCGACCTGGTCACCGCGATCCTCATCGCGTTCTCGGTCCTCGTCATGGTCGTCATCCCGACGACGGTCGAGACGCTCTCGCGCGGGCGCTCGCTCGGCAAGCTCGCGCTCGGCATCCGGGTCGTGCGCGACGACGGCGGCCCGGTCCGGTTCCGGCACGCGTTCCTGCGGGCGCTCGTCGGGGTCGGTGAGATCTGGCTGACGTTCGGCTCGGTCGCGCTCGTCGCGTCGCTGACGAACGACAAGGGCAAGCGGCTCGGCGACATGGCGGCGGGCACGTACGCGATCCGGGTGCGGGGCGGACGACCGACGCTCGCCCCGCTCGCGATGCCGCCCTACCTCGCCGCGTGGGCCGCGCACGCGGACATGCGCCGGCTGCCGGACGGCCTCGCGCTGGCCGCCCGGCAGTTCCTCGGGCGCGCCGACCGCCTGCACCCGGCGTCGCGCGCGCGGCTGGGCCAGGAGCTCGCGGGGCAGGTCGAGCGGTACGTCGCTCCGGGCCCGCCGCCCGGCACCCACCCCGAGACGTTCCTGCTCGCCGTGCTCACCGAGCGCCGCGACCGGGACCGCGCGACGGCCCACCGTGCGCAGGCCGCCGCGCGGGAGCAGGCCGAGCTGCTCCACCGGCTCCCCTACTCGGTGCCCGACCCGACGCGCTGACGCGCGCGGCGGCCCGTCGGAGCGTCCTCGAAGCGCCCGACGACGCGCGCGATCCCGACGAGCACGAGGGCGAACGCACCGAACCAGACGGGCCGGCTCGCCCACCAGTCGGCGCCGCCCACGGCCGGGAGCTCCTGCCCGAGCACCACGAGGACGACCCCGACCACGACCACCATCGCGGTGAGGTGCCACAGGTACACGGTCATCGAGCGTCGCGCGAGACCGCGGACGACGGACCGTCCCCGGCCGTCGGCCCAGCGCACGAGCGGTCCCCGCGCGGCGAGCGCGAGCGCGACGAGCGCGACGGCGTGCAGCACGACGGGCGCGGTCGGCGGCCCGAGGTTGGACATCGCGTCGCCCGGCATGCCGATGAGCGAGACCGGGTAGGGCCCGACGGCGACGAGCAGGGCGGCGAGGGCCGCCGCGGCGAGCCCGACGGCCACGAGCACGCGGGGGCGCGGCACGACGGCGACCGGGACGACGCGGCCCCGGCGCACGACCCGCAGGCCCGAGCGGGCGTCGGCGTAGAGGAGCCCGACCGCGTAGGGCACGGCCCACACGAGCACCACGTTCACGAGCGCGAGCCGCTCGAGCCCGGCGCCGAACCGCAGGGCCTCGACCACGAGCGGGGCCGCCGCGAGCCCGGCGACGGCCCACCAGCCGGCGGCGTGCAGCGCCCGACGCAGGAGCGGCGTGAGCACGACGAGACCGAGGTAGACCGCGAGGAACCACAGGAGCTGCGGCGCCAGCGTCGCGAGCGAGCGGACGGCGTCGGCCGGGAGCCCGACGGCCAGCAGGACGCCGACGGCGACCACCCACGCCCCGACGAAGACGGCCACCGGCCGCAGCAGGCGCGGTAGCCGGGCGCCCGCGAGGCGGACGCCGTCGGCCAGGTCGGCGACGGCGCTCGGGCGGGTCACGACCCGGCCCCGGGCCGCGGTCCCGCCAGGGCCGCCGGCACGCCGCAGCCCGTACGCCGCCGAGGCGCCCGCAGCGAAGAACAGCAGGGCGAGCACCTGGAGCACCCACGTCACGGCCCACCCGGCGCCGTGCGCGAGGGCGTTCCCGATCCGGAGCTGCTCGCCGTCCCACGTCGCGTCCGCCATGAGCCAGTGCACCGTGAGGACGCTCTGGGTAGCGACGGCGCGCACGGCGTCGACGAACACGTCGCGCGACGGGCGACGCGGTCCCTCGCCCGCCGCGGCCGCCGCGCCGGGCCGGTCCGGGCGCGGGGCGGGCGGGCCGCCGTCCCCGGTCCGGCGCGCGGCCGGGAGGACGGGCGACGACGCGCGGGGTCGGGCGGGGGGTGGCGACAGGACGGCCACGGGATGCTCCTCGGTCGGCGGGCCCGGGAGGTCTCCCGGTGCTCACCAGTCTCGAAACATCCCCTTCGTCCCGGTACGGGACGGTCCCCCGACCGCGTCGCGGTCGTCCACCCAGGTTCCGGGGGGTTGTCCCCCGCCGCTCGGACCTGGAGCCGCTGAGACCTGGAGCCCCTCTGAGAGCCGCTCAGACCTTGAGGTAGCGCAGCACCGCGAGGACGCGGCGGTGGTCGCCGGCGTCCTGCGGCAGCCCGAGCTTGCCGAAGATCGAGGTGACGTTCTTCTCGACCGCGCCGTACGAGAGGAACAGGGCCTCCGCGATGGCGGAGTTCGACCGGCCCTGCGCCATGAGCTCGAGCACCTCGGTCTCGCGCGGCGTGAGGCGCGCGAGACCGTCGTCGGACCGCGACGCGCCCATGAGCTGGCTCACGACCTCCGGGTCGAGGACGGTCTGGCCCGCGGCGATGCGCGTGAGCGCGTCGACGAACTCGCCGACGTCCGCGACCCGGTCCTTGAGGAGGTAGCCGACGCCGCGCGCCCCGCCCGTGAGCAGCTCGCTCGCGAACCGCGTCTCGACGTACTGGGAGAACAGCAGCACCCCGAGGTCGGGGTGCGCCGCGCGCAGCGTGAGGGCGGCGCGCAGCCCCTCGTCCGTGAACGTCGGGGGCATGCGGATGTCGACGACGGCGACGTCCGGCAGCGCGTCCTGCGCCGCGAGCCGCGCGACCTGCGCGACGAGCTCGTCGCCGTCCGCGACCGCCGCCGCGACCTCGTGGCCGCGGCGGGTGACGAGCGCGACGAGACCGTCGCGCAGGATGGCGGAGTCCTCGGCGATGACGAGCCGCATGGTGTCCTTCCGGTCGGGTGGGCCGGGCGGCCCGGGCGGGCGCGGTGCCCCGGCGACATCCTGCCCGACGCCGCCACGCCGCTCGGGCAGGACCGTCCAGTTCGCGCGCAGCACGTCAGACCCGGACGGGCAGGAGGACCGTGACGACCGTCGGCCCGCCGACGGGGCTCGTGAGCTCGAGCGAGCCGTCCACGGAGCGCACGCGCTCCGCGAGGCCCGCGAGCCCCGAGCGGTGACCGTCGGAGCCCGGCTGCACGACGCGCGCGCCGCCCTGGCCGTCGTCGCGCACCCGCAGGCGCAGGCGGGCCCCCCGGCCGCCGCCCTGGCGCTCCACGAGCACGTACACGCCCGACGCGCGCGCGTGCTTGACCGCGTTCGTCACGAGCTCGGCGACGCAGAAGTACGCGATCGACTCGACCGCGGGGGCGAGCCGGCCGGACGCCTCGACGGCCGGGTCGACGTCGACCGTCACCGGCAGCGGCGAGCGCGCCGCGAGGGTCTCGAGCGCGACCGCGAGGCCGTTGTCGAGCGCGGGCGGGTGGATGCCGCGCGCGAGCTCGCGGAGCTCGACCAGCGCCTCCTTGGTCGACGAGTGCGCGAGGTCGACGAGCTCGAGCGCGTCGCCCGCGTCGCCGCCCGCCGCGAGCTGCTCCTTGGCCTCGCCGAGCTGCATCGCGACGGCGACGAGGCGCGCCTGGGTGCCGTCGTGCAGGTCCCGCTCGATGCGGCGCAGCTTCGCGTCGGCGTCCTCGACCGTGCGGCCGCGCGACTCCTCGAGGTCGGCGACGCGCAGGCTGGACAGCGTGGGGCCGAGCAGCGCCACGGTGAGCACGCGGAAGAGGTGCGCGAACGCGCGCGTGACGTGCGGCCAGACCCAGAGGAAGAGCGCCCCGACGAGCACGAGGCCGAGCTGGCGCGCCGGGGTGTCGACGTACCAGTCGACGCCGATCTGCGCCCCGCGGTGCCACGTCCCGTCGGCGGCCTGCTGCAGCGGGAGCCAGCGCGACCAGATCCAGTGCGTCATGCCGCCCAGCCCGACGGCGAGGAAGACCGTGCTCACGACGAAGGACAGGATGGCGAGCGGGAACGTCACGAGGAGGAACAGCACGGCCCGCCACCCCGTGCCGTCGCCGATCCCGCTCCACAGCGTGCTCCAGAAGCCGCGGCGGCGCGTGTACGGGGCGGGGGCGGCGACGTCGACCCCGAGCAGGGACCGCGCGAGCGACCGGTACATCGAGCCCCAGCCGCGCCCGCCCACCACGACCCACCCCGCGACGACGAGGCCCAGGACCGGCACGATCATCGCGACGAGGAAGACCACGGAGAACAGCCCGTAGGAGAACGCGAAGGGCGCCAGCAGGAGCGCGAGCGAGAGGTACCCGTACTCGCGCCACGTGCGCCCCGCGAACGGTGCGCGCGCGAAGCCGACCCGCTCGCGGTGGTCCACGTACCGCGGGTCGGGCTGCGAGCCCGCGAACGCGCCCGGGACCCCGGGCGCGGCGGCCACGGAGGACGCCGAGGGGTCCGACGGCGCCGCGGGCGACGACGGCACCGCGGAGGGGTGCGGCGTCGTCGGCACGACCGCGTCGGGCACGCCCGGCGAGGGATCGCCCGCGGGCACGACGCTCGGCTGGTCAGGGGTCACGGCAGTCATGGTGCCAGTCTGGGCGCGCGCGTGCGGCGACGACAGGGTGGCGTCCGCCGCACCCGGGTGGGGACAACCCCCGTGCCTGCCGTCAGTGCAGCAGGTACTTGACCGCGATGACCACGCCGCCGAACGCCGCGGCGAGCAGCGTCTCCCCCACCAGCAGGCCTCCGCGCGCCCCCGCGCGGTACGCGGCGAGGAACCCCACCACGCCGAGCAGGACGACGGTGAACCACACCGCGACGAGGGCGGCACCCTCGGCGTCGAGCCCGGCCGCGAGCGCCACGAGGTACACGACGATCCCGGGGAGCGCGCCGAGCAGCACCCCGACGTTGGACCGCAGCGCGACGACCGTGCGGCCCCACAGCGAGTGCCCGGTGTCGTGGAAGCGTCCGCTCACCGCGTCCACGTAGCAGTGCGCGAGCCAGTAGCCCACCGCCACGAGGGACGTCGCGAGCACGACGCGGTCGCCCGTCGGGGCGTGCACGCTGGAGACCGCCATGACGAAGCCCGCGACGATCGCGCCGTACAGGAGGTCGTGCGGGGGCTCGCGCTCCCAGCGGTCGCCCACGCGGTGCCACAGCGGCCGCACCCGGCCGGGCGGCGGCTCGTCGCGCACCTCGTCGGCCGGCCCCGCCGTGCCCTCGCCCGCGGGGGGCGAGGGCACGACCGGCGTGCGCTCGTCGGACGACGGGTCCATGCGACCTCCTCGGCGCGTGCCGGACGACTCGGGGCAGTGCTCAGTAGCGGTAGTGCTCCGGCTTGTACGGCCCCTCGACGGGGACGCCCAGGTAGTCCGCCTGGGACGGCGAGAGCTCGGTGAGCCGGACGCCGAGCGCGTCGAGGTGCAGGCGCGCGACCTTCTCGTCGAGCACCTTGGGCAGCCGGTAGACCTGGCGCGCGTAGGCGCGCTCGCGCCCCTCGCGCGCGGCGGCCGTGGCGTCCCGGTAGAGCTCGATCTGGCCGATCACCTGGTTCGAGAACGAGTTGCTCATGACGAACGACGGGTGGCCCGTCGCGTTCCCCAGGTTGAGCAGGCGGCCCTCGGACAGCACGACGACCGAGCGGCCCGCGGGCTGGCCGTCGGGGCCCGGCTCCGCGAACGTCCACTCGTGGACCTGGGGCTTGATCTCGGTGCGCGACACCCCGGGCACCTCGGCGAGGCCGGCCATGTCGATCTCGTTGTCGAAGTGGCCGATGTTGCCGACGACGGCCTTGTCCTTCATCGCGACGAGGTGCTCGGCGCGGATGACGTCCTTGTTGCCCGTGGTCGTGATGAAGAAGTCGGCCTCGCCGAGCACGTCCTCGATCCGGGCGACCTGGTAGCCGTCCATCGCGGCCTGGAGCGCGCAGATCGGGTCGACCTCGGACACGATGACGCGCGCGCCCTGGCCGCGGAACGCCTCGGCCGCGCCCTTGCCGACGTCGCCGTAGCCCGCGACGAACGCGACCTTGCCGCCCATGAGGACGTCGGTCGCGCGGTTGATGCCGTCGGGCAGCGAGTGGCGGATGCCGTACTTGTTGTCGAACTTCGACTTGGTGACCGAGTCGTTGACGTTGATCGCCGGGAAGAGCAGCTCGCCCGACTCGGCGAGCTGGTAGAGGCGGTGCACGCCCGTCGTCGTCTCCTCGGTGACGCCCTGGATCTCCTGCGCGATCGTCGTCCAGCGCAGCGGGTCGGCCTCGAGCGCGCGGCGCAGCACCCCGCGCACGACGTTCATCTCGTGGGTGTGGTCCGGCTCGCCCGGGAGCGTGTCCGGCGGGACGACGCCCGCGCGCTCGTACTGCAGGCCCAGGTGGACGAGCATCGTGGCGTCGCCGCCGTCGTCGAGGATGAGGTTGGGCGACTCGTCCCCCGGCCACACGAGGATCTGCTCGGTGCAGTCCCAGTACTCCTCGAGGCTCTCGCCCTTCCACGCGAACACCGGGACGCCCTGCGGGTCCTCGGGCGTGCCGTGCGGCCCGACGACGACGGCGGCCGCCGCCTCGTCCTGCGTCGAGAAGATGTTGCAGCTCGCCCAGCGCACCTGGGCGCCGAGCGCGACGAGCGTCTCGATGAGGACGGCCGTCTGCACGGTCATGTGCAGGGAGCCGGCGATGCGGGCGCCCGCGAGCGGCTGCGACTCCCCGTACTCGGCGCGCAGCGCCATGAGACCGGGCATCTCGTGCTCGGCGAGGCGGAGCTGGTGGCGGCCCGCCTCGGCCAGGGACAGGTCGCGGACCTTGTACCGGCCGGGGATCTCGTCGAAGCCGGGGGTGGCGCCGGAGGTCGGGGCCTGCGCTGTGGTGGACATGGTTCTCCTGTGCGTTCTCGGTGCCGGCGGAGCCGGTGGTGCCGGCTCCGCGGTGGCTGCCGATGACTGGTCGGTTGCTGCGCTGGGGGCTCCCGTCCGCGCGGGACGGGACCGCGGCCCGCCCGGTCCCAGCCTACCGAGGACGACGCCGTCCGGCCGGGGCGCGGACCGCCCGGTCCCGCAGCACCACCGTTCGTCCGGCGCGCGCGCCCGGGCGCGCGCGTAACACGAACGCTTGACCATCTCAAGATCACGAAGGGATAACGATCCCGGTTCCGCCGTCATCCGCGCCATTCCAACGATGTTCGGTCAAGAATCGTCCTGGAATCGCCCCCGGTGCGGGGGTCCTGGGTAGAAGTTGAACCTCGAATCAGGCAGGGTGGGCGCGAACCGATTGACATCGGATCAGCGTGAGGCCCTGTGTGCGCCGGCCCCTGCGGGGGCAACCGGCCGGACGCGCCACCCCAGGGAGGACGTCCTCGCACCCGGGGCCTCCTGCCGTGCCCTCTCGTCGAGCGCCCGCACCCGGGTGCTCCGGAGGGGCGTGACGCTGGTCCACGACCGGAAGGTGGCGACACCCACCGCATGACAGCTCTCAGCACACCCGTGCCGACCGACCCGGCCGCGCACGCCGGTGCCGCGACCGTCGGCACCGACGACCGCGCGACCGCGCTCTCGGTCCGCGACGTCTACAAGGTCTTCGGGCGCCGCCCCGTCGAGGCGATCCGCCGCCTCGAGCAGGGCGCGAGCCGCGACGACGTCAAGCCGCTCGGCACCGCCGCGGTCATCGACGCGTCGTTCGACGTGAAGCAGGGCGAGATCTTCGTCGTCATGGGCCTCTCGGGCTCCGGCAAGTCGACGCTCATCCGCATGCTCAACGGGCTGTGGAAGCCGACGTCCGGGCACGTGCTGCTCGGCGGCACGGACCTCGCGCAGGCCGACGCCAAGCAGATGCGCGCGCTGCGCCGCAAGCACGTGTCGATGGTCTTCCAGCACTTCGCGCTCCTGCCCCACCGCACGGTGCTCGACAACGCCGCCTACCCCCTGGAGATCCAGGGCGTCGGCAAGGCGGAGCGCCGCGAGAAGGCCCGCACCGCGCTCGGCCTCGTCGGGCTCGGCGGCTGGGAGGACTCCCTGCCCTCGCAGCTCTCCGGCGGCATGCGCCAGCGCGTCGGGCTCGCCCGCGCGCTCGCCGCCGACACCGACGTCCTGCTCATGGACGAGGCGTTCTCCGCGCTCGACCCGCTCATCCGGCGCGAGATGCAGGAGCAGCTCCTCGAGCTCCAGCAGACGCTCGGCAAGACCATCGTCTTCATCACGCACGACCTCAACGAGGCGATGCACCTCGGGGACCGGATCGCCGTCATGCGCGACGGCCGGATCGTGCAGATCGGCACCGCCGAGCAGATCCTGTCCGACCCCGCGAACGACTACGTCGCCCAGTTCGTCGCCGACGTGGACCGCACGCGCGTCCTCACGGCGTCGTCCGTCATGGTGCGCCCCGCCGTCGTCGTCCCGCTCTCCGGCGGTCCCCGCCAGGCGAGCCGCACGATGCGCGAGGCGCAGGTCTCGGCCGCGTACGTCGTCGACCGCCAGCGCCGCCTCCAGGGCGTCGTGCGCGACGAGGACGCGGTCGCCGCCCTGAAGAAGGGCCAGGACAGCCTCGACGGGCTCGTGCGCCAGGGCGTCGCGCCCGTCTCCCCCGACACCCCGCTCGCGGAGGTCTTCGCCCCCGCCGCGGAGTCGCCGCTGCCCGTCGCGGTCACGGACGAGCAGGGCCGCCTCGTCGGCGTCGTCCCCCGCGTCACGCTCCTCGAGGCCATGGTCCCCGGCGACCAGCCGAAGACCGGCGAGATCGACCTCGGGCAGACGCCCGTCGTCCAGGACGCGCCGGCGGAGGGCTCCGCCCCGCTCGCGGCCGCCCCGACCGAAGGCGGTGCCGCGTGAACGACACCCTCGTCCCCCGCATCCCGCTCGGAGAGTGGGTCGACGCCTTCGTCGGCTGGGTCACCACCACGTTCCGCCCGCTCTTCCGGTTCATCAAGGACGTCCTCGTGGGCGTCTACGACGGGCTCGACGCCGTGCTGTCCGGCCCGCCGTTCTGGGTCGTCGCGATCGCCCTCGCCGCGCTGGCGTTCTTCGTCAAGGGCTGGCGGCTCGCGGTCGGCACCCTCGTCGGCTTCGTCCTCATCGCGGGCGTGAACCAGTGGGACAACGCGATGGACACCCTCGCGCTCGTCCTGCTGTCCGCCGTCCTCGCGATCGCCATCGCGATCCCGCTCGGCATCTGGGCCGCGCGCAACGACCGCGTCTCCGCCGTCGTGCGGCCCGTGCTCGACTTCATGCAGACGATGCCGGCGTTCGTCTACCTCATCCCGACCGTCGTCATCTTCCTCACCGGGCCCGTGCCCGGGATCATCGCGACGATCGTCTTCGCCATGGCGCCCGGCGTCCGGTTCACCGAGCTGGGCATCCGGCAGGTCGACAAGGAGGTGGTCGAGGCCGGCCAGGCGTTCGGCTCGACCCCCGGCCGCATCCTGCGCCAGATCCAGCTCCCGCTCGCCCTGCCGACGATCATGGCGGGCGTCAACCAGGTCATCATGCTCTCGCTCTCCATGGTCGTCATCGCCGGCATGGTCGGCGCCGGCGGCCTGGGCGAGGACGTCGTCGCCGCGCTCCAGCGCGTCGACGTGGCGCTCGGGTTCGAGGCGGGCCTCGCCGTCGTCATCCTCGCGATGTTCCTCGACCGCGTGACCTCCGCGCTCGGCGACCGCGCCCCCGTGGCGCGCGCCCTCGCCGCGGCGCGCGTCTGACCGCGCCACCCACCGTCCCCGGCCGCACGCCGGGACCCTGCCCACGCACCCGCCGTCGGGCACCCCGACCGGGCCCCCCGGCCCACGGAAGGAACGCATGACCCCCGCACGCAAGCGCACCACCCGCACCGCCGCCGTCGCCGCGACCGCCGTCCTCGGCCTCGCGCTCACCGGCTGCGCGTCCGACTCCGGCTCGGGCGGCTCCGGCGACGGCGCCTCCTCCACCGGCGAGGACGAGACGTCGGTCTCCATCGGCATCCCGTCCGGCTGGGACGAGGGCATCGCCGTCTCCCACCTGTGGACCACCATCCTCGAGGACGAGGGCTACGACGTGTCGACGCAGACCGCCGACGTCGGCGTCGTCTACACCGGCCTCGTCGGCGGGGACTTCGACCTCACGCTCGACGTCTGGCTGCCCTACACGCACGCGTCGTACGAGAAGAAGTACGGCGGCGAGATCACCGACCTCGGCTACTGGTACGACGACGCCAAGCTCACCATCGCCGTGAACGAGGACTCCCCCGCGCAGTCCCTCGAGGACCTCGCGGCCATGTCCGACGAGTACGGCAACAAGCTCGTCGGCATCGAGGCGGGCGCCGGCCTCACCGAGATCACCCAGGACCAGGTCATCCCCACCTACGGCCTCGAGGACATGGACTACTCCATCTCCTCCACCCCCGCGATGCTCGCCGAGCTCAAGGGCGCGACCGACAGCGGCGAGAACATCGCGGTCACGCTGTGGCGCCCGCACTGGGCCTACGACGAGTTCCCCGTCCGCGACCTCGAGGACCCCGAGGGCGCGCTCGGCGAGGCGGAGAAGATCCACATGTGGGGCTCGGCCGACTTCGAGGAGCGCTACCCGACGCTGACGAAGATGCTCGGCGCGTTCTCCCTCGACGACGAGCAGCTGTTCTCGCTCGAGAACATGATGTTCAACTCCGACGAGTACGCCGACGAGCAGGCCGCCGTCGAGGCGTGGCTCGAGGAGAACCCGACGTTCGTCGACGACCTCAAGGAGGCCGCGGGCGTCTGACGCCCGACCACCCGCGCTCCGACGGGCCCGGCAGGGCCCGTCCCGGACGGGCTGCGGTCCCGGTTCGCCGCAGCCGTGCGGGCACCCTCGGTGCCCGACGCCGAAGGCCGGCTCCCTCGCGGGGGCCGGCCTTCGGTCGTGCTGCGGGACGAGGCGCCCTCAGAGCTCGCGCGCGTCGTCCTCCAGCAGCACCGGGATGCCGTCGCGCACGGGGTACGCGAGCGGACGCCCCGGGTCGGTCGAGTGCAGCTCCGGCTCGCCGGAGGGGCTCGTCCCGTCCACGAGGCGGGCGCCCGTCACCGGGCACCGCAGCGCCTCGCGCACCCAGGGGTCGATCTGCAGGCTCATGCTCGCTCCTCGTCGTCGTCCGTGCGCACGAGCGACAGGACGTCGTCGCGCACCTTGTCCATGATGTCCTCGTCCGCGGCCTCGACGTTGAGCCGCAGGAGCGGCTCCGTGTTGGACGCCCGCAGGTTGAACCACCACTGCGGGTGGGAGCCCCAGTGGGAGACCGTCAGGCCGTCGAGCTCGTCGACCTCGACGGGGCCGGCTCCCTGCTGGGTCACGTACGCCTCGACGACGCGCGCACGCGCCGCCGGGACGTCCGCCACGGTCGAGTTGATCTCCCCCGAGGCGACGTAGGGCTCGTACATCTCCGCGAGGTCGGAGAGCGCGTGCGGCTGCGACCCGAGCGCGGCCAGGACGTGCATCGCCGCCAGCATCCCGGTGTCCGCGAAGAAGAAGTCGCGGAAGTAGTAGTGGGCGCTGTGCTCGCCCCCGAACACGGCGTCGTGCTCCGCCATCTGCGCCTTGATGAACGAGTGGCCCACGCGCGTGCGGACCGTGCGCGCGCCGGCCGCCCCGAGGAAGTCGGGGACGGCGCGCGAGGTGATGAGGTTGTGGATCACGGTGGGGGTGCGCCCGGCCTCGAGCTCCTTCGCGACCTCCCGCAGGCCGACCAGTGCCGTGACGGCGGACGGGGAGACCGGCTCGCCGCGCTCGTCCACGACGAAGCAGCGGTCGGCGTCGCCGTCGAACGCGAGCCCGAGGTCGGCCCCGTGCTCGACCACGGCCGCCTGCAGGTCCACGAGGTTCTTCGGGTCCAGCGGGTTCGCCTCGTGGTTCGGGAACGTGCCGTCGAGCTCGAAGTAGAGCGGGACGACGTCGAGCGGCAGGGCGGGCAGTCCCGCGCCCGTGCCCAGCACGGCCGGCACGGTGTGCCCGCCCATCCCGTTCCCGGCGTCGACGACGACCTTGAGCGGACGGATGCCCGACAGGTCGACGAGGCCGCGCAGGAACGCCGCGTACTCCGCGAGCATGTCGCGGTCCGTGACGGTGCCGGGCTCCTCGGCGGCGGGCGGGAGACCGTCGTCCAGGTACCCCTCCGCGAGGGTCCGTACGTCGATCAGGCCCGTGTCCTGGCCGACCGGTCGCGCGCCCGCACGGCACAGCTTGATGCCGTTGTAGGCGGCGGGGTTGTGGCTCGCGGTGAACATGGCCCCGGGGACGCCCAGCACCCCGGACGCGTGGTAGAGACCGTCCGTCGAGCACAGCCCGATGCGCGTCACGTCGACCCCCGCGGCCGTGAGCCCCGCGGCGAACGCGTCGACGAGCTCCGGGCCCGAGTCGCGCATGTCGTGCCCCAGCACGGCGCTGGCCCGCGTGCCGGCCGGGGCCTCCGGCAGCACCACGGCCTGCGCGAACGCCGCGCCGACCGCCCGCGCCACCTCCGGGTTGAGCTGGTCCGGGACGGTGCCGCGGACGTCGTAGGCCTTGATGAGGGGGGAGAGGTCGGTGCTCACGCGGCCCACCCTACCGACGCGCGGCGGCCCGGGCGTGACGGCTCAGTCGGCCTCGGCGCGCAGGACCCGGAGGTGCCCGCGTCGTCCGACCTCGGTGACGTCCGGCGGCTCCGGCTCGGTGCGGACCTTGCCCGCCTCGCGGACGGCGTCGGCGAGCGCCGAGAGGTCGTCGTCGCTGGGACCGGTCTCGACGAACTGCGGCGACAGGCGCACGACCTCCCAGCCGCGCGGCGCGGTGAGCCGCTCCGCGTGCTCGGCGCACAGGTCGTAGCTGTGCGGCTCGGCGAGGTGCGCGAGCGGGCCCAGGACCGCCGTGGAGTCGGCGTAGACGTAGGTGAGGGTCGCGACGGCGGCACGGACGCACGCCGTGCGCGAGCACTGCCTGACGGATCTCACGGCCTGACCTTACGCCTTCCGGAGGGGTCCTGGAGACGGCACACGCCGTCCGCCCCCGCTCCGGGCCGTGGCTGGTCGCGGCCGGGTTCGTACCGGAGCCCGACGAGCCCCGGTGCGTCGGGCGGCGGCCGACTAGAGTCGGGGTGTGCGTGGCAACTCATCGTCCCCCGGCTCGCGCCCCGACCCGGCCGGCGCCGGGCGCCGGGCCCGCGACCGCTGGTCGCGTCGCAGCGCCGTCACCCCTCCCCCGGTCTCGTTCGACGAGCTCGTCATCCCGCCGCGCGCCCCCGGGCCGGGCGGCCACGGCCCGGTGCCACGACGGCGCGACCGCCGGGGACGCGGCATCCGAGGTCCTCTCCTCCCGCCGACCGCGCCCGCGAGCCGCACCCGCGCGGAGAAGTTCGACGACGTCGTGCTCGACGTCGTGGAGCGCGTGCAGCGCTCGTGGGCGAAGCAGCTGCGCGGGACGGAGTTCGCGGTGGAGGACGTCCCGCCGTCGGACCCGGCGCCCTGGGAGGACGGCGGCGTGCCGCTCGGCCGGTGCTTCCCGGCCGAGTCGGGCCAGCCCGCCCGGATCGTGGTCTACCGGCGGCCCGTCGAGGCGCGCGCGTTCGACGCCGAGGACCTCGAGGACCTCGTCCGCGACGTGCTCGTCGAGCAGGTCGCGCACCTGCTGGCCCGCACCCCCGAGGAGATCGACCCGCGCTACACGGGCGACCGCTGACCGTCGCCTAGCGTCCGAGCCCGGCCGTGTCCGACGCGCGGACCGCGACCTCGTGGGCGGCGGGCGCGTCCGTGACCGGCAGGAGCACCGACACGAGGCTCGGCGCGCCGTCGCCCTCGTCGCCGCTCGGCGGGCCGGCGCTCGCCGTGAGCGACCAGACGGGGAGCAGGCCGTCGTCCTTCCCGACGACGTCGACCGTCACCGCCGCGGGGACGGCCTCCGACCCCTCCGCCCGCACCGTCGCCGGGTCGAGCGTCTGCGTCGTGCCCGCGCGGAGGGTCAGGGTCGTCGTGCCCGCCTCCGCGCCGCTCTCGTCGTAGACGCGCACGAGGAGCTCGAGCGAGCCCGTCGGCTCGTCCTCGTCGGCACGCGCCGCAGGGACGGCGGCGAGCGTCAGCGCGGAGGACGTGCCCGGGACGAGCGCCACCTGACCGGCAGGGGACGTGTCGTCGGCGGACCCGGCGCTCTCGTCGGCGCTCTCCGCGTCCGCCAGGGACGGCAGCGGTCGCGCCGCGACCCAGGCGCGGTCGTACTGCCGCTCCTCGTGGAGCAGGTCGGGGTCCGGCTCGCCGCGGCGGTCGACGGACGCGCCGCCGACGACGGGGACGTCGGCGTGCACGGAGACGGCGTACGCGCCCGCGGGCAGGCCGCCGAGCGACACGTCCGTGACGACGCCAGGCGTGAGCGCGACCTCCTCGGCCCCGCGCAGGGGCACGGCGCCGTCCTCGCCGTAGACCGTGACGCGCGCGGTCCCGGCCTCCTCGCCCGGGGCGAGCAGGCGCAGCTGCGGCGCGTGCGGGTCGTCGACCGCCTCCCCGACGCTCGTGACGCCCGCCAGCGCGAGGTCCGTCGTCGGCTCCGCGCCCGGGACCACGTGGTCGACGCCGAGCGGCACGAGGCCGTCGAGCGTCGAGTGCTGCAGGTACGCCGACACGAGGCCGCCCGACGCGGCCACGTGGACGACCAGGCGGCGCTGCTCGGGGGCCGCCGCCTCGACCAGGGTCACGACCTCCTGGCCCGGACCGACGAGCTGCTGCCCGCCGCCGGAGAGCACGACCTCGCCCCCCTGCCCCCAGACCTGCACCTGGACGACCGCGGGCGTGAGACCGGGGTTCTGGAGCACGAGCTGGGAGCTGCTGCCGATCTCGGTGCTCCCGCCGACGAGCCACTGGCTGATGCCCGGCCGGGAGCAGCTCGCCGCGGCGAGCCCGCGCAGGTCGCCGTCGGTCGTCACGGAGCCGACGGACGCGGCCACGCGCGGGGACGAGTCCTGGGCGGGGCGCACCGTCAGGACGGTGCCGTGCGCGGGGTCCTCGACGTCGCCCACGGTCACGTCGGCGCCCTGCCCGCGCGCGAGGTCCTGCTCCTCGAGGTCGCCGCCGTCGAGCACGCCGAGCCCGGCGGTCCCCTCGCCCTCGACCACCGCGCGCAGCCGGCTGGTCGTGCCGACCGGGGCGGGACCGAACTGCGCGTCACCGACCGTCTCCGGGTCGGTGAGCCGCGCCGGGCCCGGGCAGACCGAGACCTCCTGGGCGGGCTCGACCGTGACCTCCTCGACGGGGTCCGCCGGGGCCGGCGCCGCGGGCAGGAGCGCCGCGCCCGTGCTCCCGAGCACGACGACCGCGCCCACCGCCAGGATGCCGACCAGCCCGGCGCCCGTCGTCGTGACGCGGCGCACCACCGCCCGGGCGCGCCCGGGGCGCGCGTCCGTCTCCGGAGCCTCGTCGTGGCTCGTGCCGTTCGTCGTCGTCACCGTTCCTACCTCGTTCCCGCGCGACGGCGCCGGACCGGCACCGCGAGCAGCACGTACACGACCAGGGTCACGCCCGCCGCCGCCATCCAGCCGGACCGGTGGTCCGCGGCGTGGTACACCTCGAGCCGCCCGGCGTCGGTCCCGAGGGCGAAGGCCTGCAGCCCGCCGGTCGTCGCCGGGTCGACCGCCTCCAGCGGGCGGCCGTCGAGCGTCGCGCGCCACCCGGACGACGCGTCCTCCGCGAGGACGACCTGCCGGTCCTCAGCCCCCTCGGGCACGGTCGTGACGACCGGGCGCAGCGCGTCGCGGTCCGCGGCCAGCGGCTCGACGCCCGCGCCGGACTCGACGCGCGCCCAGGACGGCTCGCCTCCCTCGGGCACGACGCGCCAGAGCAGCGCCGAGCGGCCCTCCGTCATGCGCTCGAGCCCTGGCACCATGTCGAGCCGGGCGACGAGCTCGGCCCGCGCCTGGTCCTCCGGCGCGGACGCGGGCAGGAGCACGGCCCCGACGCCCAGACGGCCCAGGCCGTCGGCGACGTCCGCCGAGGTCCCGGAGACGAGCTCCGCGACGAGCCGGGGCAGCTCGCCCTCGGTCACCGCGGGGTCGGCCGCCTGCCACGCGTGCACGACGACCGACGAGTCGACCGCCTGCGGACCGTCCGAGCGCAGTGCCGCGTACTCGACGACGCCATCCGGACCGTGCTCCAGGGTGAGCACGCGCGCCTGGCGCGGCGAGGACTGCATCTGGCGGCCGACCGGCGGCACCACCGGCTCGGTCGTGGCCACGACCGAGCCGACCCGGGCGTCGTCGCGGTCGAGCACGCCCACGGTCCAGGACGCGGCGGCCCCGAGGGGCAGCAGGGTGACGACGAGCGCGAGCGCGACGACGGCGCCCGAGCGCCAGGCCGGGGCCCCGGCGCCGGGCCACCGCGGGGCGCCTACGAGCGCGGCGCCGAGGAGGGCGAGGAGCGCGAGCGACAGCCCGGCGCCGGGCCACCCCGTGACCGGGGCGTCGGGCGACGCCCCGGCGGCCACGACGGTCGACCCGGCGAGGACGGCGGCGGCCAGCCCGAGCGCCGCGACGAACCACGCCCCCACGGCCAGACGGCGGCCGCGCAGCACGGCGAGCACGGCGAGCACCACGACGACCGCGCCGGCGGCGAACGGGGCCCAGCGCGCCAGGAGGTCGCCGGCGCCGACCCCGTCGAGCCCGAACCACGCCTCGGGCGCGGTCGGCAGCCCCAGGAGCTGCTGCCACGGCGCGGCGGGCGTCGCCGCGACCGGCGCGCCCGGGTCGGCGAGCAGCAGCCGCCACCCGCCGTCGCCCGCGGTGCGGGCCACGTGCACGAGGAACGGGGCGAAGAGCACGAGGGCCGGCACGGGGACGAGGGCGAGGTAGCGCCGGTGCGCCCGGACCCCGAGCGCCACGACGACGAGCACGACCACCCCGACGGGCAGGAGCACGGGCGCCCCGGCGACGGCGACCGCGAACAGCAGGCCCGCGGTGGCGGCGGCCGCGAGCGACCCCGGCTCGCGGCGCGCGCCCCGGCGGACGACGTCCGGCGTCGGGGGCGCGACGACGTCGAGCCGCTGGAGCCCGAGCGCGCGGACGACCGCGAGCGCGAGCCACGGGAGGGTCGCGTGCACGAGGACGGCGCCGACCCGGCCGGCACCCACGGCGGTGAGGAGCGCGGGAGCGGCGACCCAGACGAGCGTCGCCCAGGCCCGGAGCGGCACCGAGCGCGTGAGCGCGCCCGCGGCGAACCACGCGCCCAGGCCGGCCGCCAGGAAGCACGCGGGGACGAGGAGGTTCACGGCGGTCTGCGTGGCGCCGCCGGCGAGCAGGGACGCCGGGACCAGCGCGGACACGAACGGGTCCGCCGGTGCGGGCGCGCCGAGCCCCGTGGTGACCCAGCCCGTCGTCGCCGCGCGCCACACGTCCCCGAGCGTCCCCGTGGCCGGGAGCAGCGACCCGCCGACGAGCCGACCGCCCGCGAGGAGAGCCCCCGCCAGCGGCCCGAACACGACGGCGGTCAACCCCGCCAGCACGACGGCGGCCCCGGCGAGCCCGGCCCGACGCCGCACCGCGAGGGCGCGCAGCTCGCGCCGCTCGATGTCGGTCGGCGCCCACGCGGTGCGCCGCTGCTCGGCGCGCGCGAGCCGGCGGTCGCGCCGCTCGACGAGCACCTCGCGCCACGTGCCGCGCAGCGGGCGCAGCGCTCGACGCGGGAGCGTCCGGGTCCGGCGCGCCACGCGGCGCGCCCGCACGACGGGCCCGACCCGCGCGAGCGCCCACAGCGGCGCGAGCAGCTCGTCCCGGGTCTGCCCCGGCTGCTTGACGAGCAGCCGGAACGCGGCGTGGAAGGGTGCGCCGACGACCATCGCGAGCGCGACGAACGGGAGCCACGGTGCCGCGACGCCGACGAGCCGCGCGTGGAGCTGGGAGTGACGGCGCGCCGCCGACGACGCGTCGGGGTCCGGGGCGGGGAGCGCCGTCGTCCCGCGCCGGCGCTCGCGCAGGCCGAGCAGGGAGGCCTGCGCGTGCCGCACCACGGCCGACGGTACGACGACGACCCGGTGCCCCGCGAGGCGCGCCCGCCGGCACAGGTCCAGGCCGTCGCCGAACGGGCCGAGCTCGGGGTCCGTCCCGCCGAGCTCCTGCCACACGGCCCGCCGCACGAGCGCCCCGGCGAGCCCGACGGCGAGCACGTCCTCGCGCGCGTCGTGCTGCCCCTGGTCGACCTCGTCCTCGTCGATGCCGGTCAGGCGGCGGCCGAGCGGCGTCGTGGTCACGCCCACCTCGACGAGGCGGCTGACCGTGCCCGGCTCGAACGGTGCCGCGGGCTGCGCGTCGGTGCCGGGCACCCAGCGCTCCTGCTTGGGCCCGGCCACCGCGACCGCGCTCGAGTGCTCGACGGCGCGCAGCAGCTCGGCGAGCGCGTCGGGCGCAGGGGCCGAGTCGTCGTGCAGGAGCCAGAGCCACGTGCCCGGCTCGACGTTCGCGAGGGCCGTGTCGACCGCGTCGCCGAACGAGCGGGCGCGCGGCGCCGCGACGAAGCGCGCGTCCCCGAGCTGGAGGCCCTGGTGCTCGCTGCTCGCGTCGCCGGTCGCGGCGTCGACGACGACGACCTCGTGCGGGCTCGTCGTCTGGGCGCGCAGCGCCGCCAGCGTGTGGGCGAGGAACGGGGTGCGGCCGCGCGTCACGACGACCGCCGTGACCGTGGTCACGACGGGCAGCGCGCCCGTCACGGCGGCGACGATCCCGGGTGCCGCGACGACGCCCGGCACGGCGGCGGCGCGCGCGGCGGCCCCCGGCGTGACGTCGCCGGGACGGGCGCTGCGCGCGGACGTGGTGAGGTCGGAGGAAGTCATGTCCCGTCGATCATGCGACGGACACGGCTCCAGGCGCGGCATTTGCGCGCCCCGGTGTGGCGGGTGTCGGCCACCCGTCACGACGGCGCCTGCCGACGACGCCGACGAGCCCGCCGGGCCGAGGCCCGGTCGTCAGACGACGCGGCGCTTGAGCTTGCGGCGCTCCCGCTCGGAGAGCCCGCCCCAGATGCCGAAGCGCTCGTCGTGCTCGAGCGCGTACTCCAGGCACTCGGCCCGGACCTCGCAGCCCGTGCAGACCTTCTTCGCCTCGCGCGTGGACCCGCCCTTCTCCGGGAAGAAGGCCTCCGGGTCCGTCTGGGCGCACAGCGCACGCTCCTGCCACCCCATGAGCGAGTCGTCGACCGGCTCACCGAAGAGCGGCAGCACCGGTGCCACGCGCTCCACCTCTCGCTCAGCGTCGGAGGGGAAGACCCCGCCCGTCCCGTCCAGCATGTTCCACATTGCTCGCCCCTTCATGCCGTTCGCCGGGCCTCGAGCGAGAACCAGGCAGGAAACTGCATTGAAGAAATTACACGCGTGTCATCCGCGGGCGTCAAGCCGAAATGTGATAGCCCCGCGGAGGCGGCGGGTGAAACCATCACATCTCGGGTGTCGATATCAGCACCCTAGGGTGGTGTCCATGGTGTCCGCTCCCCACTCCCCCGCCCCGCGCGGCGACCGTCCCACCCACATCGCTGACCTGCTCCGACTCGTCACGCGCGATCCCGGTCGGCCACGGCTCACGTGGTACGGGGACGACGGCGAGCGCGTCGAGCTCTCCGGCGCGGTGCTCGAGAACTGGGTCAACAAGACGACGAACCTGCTCGTCGAGGAATTCGACGCCGGTCCCGGAACGCAGGTCGTTCTCGATCTTCCCGTGCATTGGCGCACCGTCGTCTGGGCGTTGGCTGCATGGCGCGTGGGAGCCACCGTGGTCCTGGTCGACGAGAATGCCATCGCCCCGGGCACCACGCACGCGCAGGCGGACGTGGTCGTCACCCACCGGCCCGAGACGTGGACGGGATCGGGGTCGGAGCTGGTCGCCGTCGCGCTCCCGGCCCTGGCCCGCCGGTTCGACGTGCCCCTCCCCGCCGGGGCGGTCGACGCCGCCTCGGCGGTCATGACGTACGGCGACCACGTGGGCTGGGCACCGGAGCCCGAGCTCCGGCGTCCGGCAATCGATACGCCGACGACGACCCTCGCGCATGACGCGCTGATCCCTGTCTCCGAAGCGCCGCCGCACGCGCGCCCGCGCGTGCTCGTCGACGGCCGCGAAGGGTTCCTCGCGGCGACGTCCCGGATTCTGGCCGCCGCCGCCGAGGATGGCTCCGTCGTGCTCGTTGGCGCAGACGCCGCCCGGGTGCTGGACGATGACGCCGCACGGCGTGCCCGGCTCCTGCGCACCGAGAGGGTCGACGAACGAGACTGAGAACTGCCGCCGTACGTCCGATCAGCCCGTGTACTCGAAGTGCCAGTACTCGGGATTCGAGCCGTTCTGCCACGCCCACCGCGGCGCGTGCCAGCCGTAGGCGGGAGCGTTGGCCTTGAGCCACTCGTAGGACTCCGAGCCGAACCCGTGCTGCGACCCCTGGGCCGTGTCTATCGCGAGCCCCAACCCGTGGTTCGAGGTGCCCGGCACGGCGGCGACCGTGCCCAGCGTCATGCGGAGATAGACCTGCGTCGCGTACGTCCGGTACCCGTACCCCACCGCGATGGATCGTCCGAAACGCCCCCAGTACGCCGAGTTCAGCCTTTCCAGCTGGTACTGCGCGTCGCATCGGAGCAGCACGTTGGAGGTCCAGGACACGCGGCACAGGGCACTCGTGTCCAGACGCCCGTTTCGTCCCGCGTACGGTGTCGGCGAGCCGGCCGCCTGCCACTCCGCGAAGGTGAGGTATCGCTGGATGGTGGGCCCGGAGTACCTGATCCCCGGACCCACGAAGTCCTTCTCGAAGAGGTCGCCGGGCAGGCGTGGTGAGACCCGCGGAGTCGGAAACCCCTCCTTCATCCACTCGTCGTAGGCGATCGGTCGGCCCTGGCCGTAGCGCAGGTCGGACATACGCGCGATAGTCCCGTCCCAGGACAGCCTCACGAAGCCCTGGTTCCGCCGCACCGCCGGGGTGCGCTGGCCCGTCGCGGACCATTCGGCGAAGGTCAGCTTGTGGAGGCTCCCGTCCTCGCCGACGAGGAAGAGCTCGGGAGACGACTCCCACTGGTGGATCGTGCTGCCGGCGATCCAGCCGGCGGCGCGTGCCGGCGGACGCCCGGCAGCCGTCCATGCCTCCCACGTCAGGCGGTCCCAGTCCCAGTCGCTCGAGGACCAGTAGGTGACCGCGTACAACGTCGGCGACCAGGGATACCGCACATAGTCGGTCCACGTGCTCTGCGGCGTGGGCGATCCAGCACCGACCCACTGCGCATACGTCAACTGGCGGTGGCCGGAACCGTCGACGACGTAGATGACGGAGTCGTGCGGCTTCTTCACGTAGCGGACAGCAGCAGCACGGGACAGAGCGGCGGCGGGACCGGCGGGCTCCGTCGAACCAGTTGCCTCGGGCGCGTCAGGCGGTGCGGGCTCCCTCCGCTCGGGGCGGGCGGTGGTCGTGCGGTCCCCCGCCTCCGGGGTCAGCAAGGTTCCCGGCGTCGGCGACGACGACGGCGGCGCCAAGGAGCCGTCGGGAACGACGGCCTCGGCAGGATCGGCGGAACCGTCAGGCACTGCATCGTCGTCGGGTTCGACGGCCGACGATGCAGGATCCGCGTGACCCGCGCCTTCCGTCGACCCCGTGACCGGTGGGTCGACCTCCCGCTGCGCGGCACCAGCTCCACCCGCTGGTACGGCCAGGGCGAGCGCCCCGACCACGACGACCGACAGAACCCGCCCCCGTGCGCGCACAGGACGACCCCACGCTTTCATGCATCCCCCCTCGACATGGCCCTCCGTTCGTCGGCACGGTAGTGTCGCGACACCGAGACGGGAGGAAGCCGTGGCTGCCGAGTCTGCCCCCGAAGGGTCCGCACAGCATCTCGAGACCACCTCGGCCGCCTACACCGAGCGGCTGCGAGCGCTCCAGGGCACGTGGTGGAAGCGGGCGCTCCATGTCCAGGCTCCGTACCGCTGGAATGTCCGGCGACACCTCGGTGACCGGCCGACGATCGACCTCGGCTGCGGCATCGGGCGCAATCTCGCGACGCTCGCACCAGGAAGCATGGGTGTTGACCACAACCCCACGTCCGTCGCTTTCTGCCGAGCGACCGGACGCGAGGCCTACGTCCCTGAGGACTTCTTTCGGCTCCCGGACGACGCTCGGCCACGCGACGGACTGCTCGCAGCGCACGTCCTCGAGCACCTGCCGCCGGGGAGCCAGACGGAGTTCCTCGCCCCGTACGTCGCCACGCTTCGACCCGGAGCGACCGTGATGATCGTCTGCCCCCAGGAGCGAGGGTTCCGCAGCGACCCGAGCCACACGGACTTCGTCGACGGTCCACGCATCGTCGAGGTCCTCCGCGCCCTCGGCCTAGCGGTCGACGGCTGGGAGTCGTTCCCGTTCCCCCGCTGGGCCGGGAACCTCTTCGTCTACAACGAGTTCGTCGTCGTCGGACGGGTCGCCTCCCAGGCGTGACGGAACGGTCCCGAGGCCACCGTGACCTCGACTCATCTCCTGCAGGCCCAGGAAGCTGGGAGTGCGGGGGTGTACGACACCGCGGTCGGGCTCGGCCGTCCGGCCGCTGCCCACTCGCCGTAGGACAGGTGGAAGAACCCTGCCGGGCCGTCGTACCAGATCTCGTCGTCGTAGCCGTAGCCACGCGGCGGGCCCTGGATAAACCTGCTCGTGGAGGTCGCCGCCACGACCTGGGGCGTCGGTGATCCGGCGTCCCGCCACTCGGGGTAGCTCAGACGGCTGCCGCACGCGTCGTAGTGCTCGTTGCTGGTCGAGCGGTTCACCGGTCCGATCTTCGCCGGGAACTCCCAGAACAGGATCGGGCTCCATGCCAGCTTGTAGACGCCCGCCGGGCGATCGGTCGAGCTGGGCTTCGGGCGCCCGAGCGCAACCCACTCCGTATACGACAGCTTGTGGACGGGCGCCCCACCGAGAGGCTCCTCGAGGAAGATCTCGGACGGAGACGACGGCAGGGTGAACGTGCTGCACCGGAAGGTGGCGTCGGTGCAGACGCGGTAGTCCTTCTGCGGCGGAGGGCTGCCCGCCGAGCGCCACTGGTCATAGGTCAGCGCAGTCGCTTCGGCCCGCTGACCGCCGTCGGGCCAGTAGGTCAGGGCATAGACGGTGGAGCTCCAGGGCAGCGACGAGTATCGCGGCTCCCAGACGACGGGGCGGGGCGACCCGAGGGCGCGCCACGACGCGAGGTCGAGGTACGTCCGCGGAGACCGCGTCGACGGCCAGGACGCAGGGTCCCCCTGGACGAGGTAGAGGTTGGCCTCGAACCGCGACTTGACGACGAAGGACTCGACGCGCGCGGTCGCCGGGAGCGACGGCACTGCGCACCCGATCAAGGCGAGTAGAACGGCGACGGCGACTGCCCGCAGACAAGCCGAGAGGCGACGGGCCGCCGGCCTCGGGACGGACGGCGACTCGCCGGTCCCGATGGGCCCGAGGGCGCGCCGATCTCGCACCTGAGTCGACCCGGCCATCTCAGCGCCCGCCCGGCGTGACGACGATGCCGCCACCCGACGGCGCCCCGAACGGCTTGCGCTCCGGGGTCGGCGAACCTGCCGCGGCCCACTGCGCGTAGGTGATGCGGAACAGCCCGGCCGGACCGTCGTAGTAGACGTCCGGGCTGCCGGCGAAGAGCAGGAACCGCTCGCGGACCGCCGACCGGACCACCTTCGGCGTCGGCGAGCCTTCCCGCCGCCACGCGTCGTACGTGAGCGAGCGCCCTGACCCGTAGACGTCGCTGGTGAAACCGATACGGCTGCCGATCTGGGACGGCTCGGTCATGAACACGCGGTCAGACCACGACAGGCGGTAGAAGCCCACGGGCTGGTCGATCGACACAGGCGGAGAGCCGAGCGTCGTCCACTCACGGAACGTCAGTTTGTGGACGCCACCAGAGCCCGGGACGTCGACGAAGAGCTCGGACGAGCTCGGGTAGCGGGTGATCCCGCAGCCCACCAGCGCGCAGAACGGTGCCGAGCGGTCCGGCGCCGGACGCCGGGCCGACACCCACTGGGCGTAGCTGAGCGGGACCGCGTCGGCCCACCGCTCGCCGGGCCAACCGGTGACGGCGTAGATCGTCGACGACCAGGAGAGAGCGGCATAGACGTCCGGCTCCACGACGGCGGGTGCAGGCCGCCCCACCGCGACCCACTCCGCATAGGTGACCGCCCGCCGCTCCCCGACCACGTCCCCCCACTCGTCGACCTGGACCTCGTAGATGGTCGGGTCGAACCGGGCCTTGACGAGAACGGCCTCGGTGTCCGCTACTGCGGCCGGCGGCGCGACGCCCAGCACCAGAAACCCCGCCAGCACCGTTGCCAGCACACTTGCACGACGCATCGCCGTCCCCATTCTCACGGAGCCGCCCGTGCGGCTGCCGGGAGCGTAGCGCACCTCCGACGCTCTCCCGCGACATGAGAGGATCGCCCCCATGCGCGGAATCATCCTTGCCGGAGGCTCCGGCACCCGACTGCACCCGATCACCCTGGGCGTGAGCAAGCAGCTCGTTCCCGTCTACGACAAGCCGATGATCTACTACCCGCTGTCCACGCTGATCCTGGCGGGCATCCGTGACGTCCTCGTCATCACGACCCCCCACGACGCCGAGCAGTTCCGCCGGCTCCTCGGCGACGGGTCGCAGTTCGGGGTCTCGATCTCGTACGCGGTGCAGGAGCAGCCCAACGGTCTCGCCCAGGCGTTCGTCCTCGGGGCGGACTTCATCGGTGACGACTCGGCCGCACTGGTCCTCGGCGACAACATCTTCTACGGACCCGGGCTCGGGTCACAGCTCACCCGGTTCGACGGGATCGACGGCGGAGCAGTCTTCGCGTACCGCGTGTCCGACCCGACCGCGTACGGCGTCGTCGAGTTCGACGAGCACGGGACGGCGCTCTCGCTCGAGGAGAAGCCACAGCATCCTCGGTCCAACTACGCGGTGCCTGGTCTGTACTTCTACGACAACGACGTCGTCGCGATCGCCAAGGACCTCGAGCCTTCCGCTCGCGGTGAGTACGAGATCACCGACGTGAACCGCGAGTACCTGCGCCAGGGGCGACTCCAGGTCGAGGTGCTGCCCCGTGGCACCGCCTGGTTGGACACCGGGACCTTCGACTCGCTTCTCGAGGCGTCCGACTTCGTCCGCACCATCGAGAACCGCCAGGGACTCAAGATCGGCTCCCCCGAGGAGGTGGCTTGGCGCCGGGGCTTCCTCACGGACGACGAGCTCCGCGCACGGGCCGAGCGACTGGTGAAGTCGGGCTACGGGAGCTACCTCCTGAGCCTCGTCGCCGACTGAGCCTCGTCGCCGACTGAGCCGACGGACCACGCGGGCAGGACTCCGAGCGAGAGAGACGAGCGGGACACGCCCTTCACACCCTGCGCCAACGAATGCCGCGGGCTACTGTGTCGGAGGCAGGCGCGTCTTCTCCGCCTCGCCCTGGTCGCTATTCGGGGGTACGCGTGATGAGGGAACACTGGCGGGTCACCGCTGTTGTCGGCTGCATCGGGATCGGTCTCTCGCTCCTGGTTGCGCCTCCCGCGGCGGCAGTTGCCGCCCCGCTGGATGCGGCCACGAGCAGCGGGGCGGCGACCGAGGCGGTCGAGCCGGTGATCACCGAGTCCGACTTCACCGTAGCGACGCCCCCCGCGCCGCAGCTCCGTGCCGCAGCACCCGACGAGGGGCAGGTCCAGGCCGGTGACCTCTCCGCTGTGGCGGACGTGGACGGCTTCGCCACCGTGGGCGTGACCTGGGTCGGGCCGGCAGAGCCGGCTGGTGTCGACGTATCGGTCCGCGGGCAGCACGCGGACGGCTCCTGGGACGAATGGACCGCGCTCGAGATCGAGGTCGGCCCCGAGGGCGGTCCCGCGGGCACCGCTCCCCTCGTCGTCGGCGAGGTCCAGCGGGTCGAGGCACGCATGCGCGGAGCGGAGCCGGGCTCGATCGCGGACCTCCAGCTCGTGGTCGTCGACCCGGGCACCCGCGCCGCCGATGCGGGTCTGCCCGCCCCGGCGCCGGCCTCGTCGCCCTTCGGGCGAGGTGTCGGGACCCTCCCGGGAAGCGGCTCGCTCGAGCGCGCGGGCGGGATCGTGACAGGCTACCCAGGCTCGACCAGCCCTCCCCAGATGTACTCGCGTGCCCAGTGGGGAGCGGACGAGTCGCTGCGCGCGTGGGCACCCTCGCAGGGCGACTTCAAGGGTGCCGTGATCCACCACACCGCCGGGACCAACTCGTACGAGGAGGCGGACGTCCCGGCGATCCTCCGGGGGATCTACGCCTATCACGCCCAGACGCGGGGATGGGGCGATATCGGTTACAACTTCCTCGTCGACAAGTTCGGGCGCATCTGGGAAGGGCGTTCGGGCGGTTTCGAGATGGAGACCGCAGGAGCTCACGTGAGCGGGTACAACTCGGCCACGGTCGGGGTCTCGGTGCTCGGCAACTACCAGACTGCGACGGTCAGCAACGCGGCCGTCGATGCGATCGTCCGCCTCCTCGGGTGGAAGCTGTCGATCCACGGGATCGACGCCGCCGGCCGGACGGTGATCAACGGCAACAACCTCCCGACGATCTTCGGTCACCGCGACGTCGCGTCGACCACGTGCCCCGGCCAGTCGCTCTGGGTGCGCCAGGACGAGATCCGACGTCGCGTGAAGGCGGAGCAGTCGAAGTACGCCGGCCTGTGGGGGCAGGCGACGGGCAACTTCGTGATGTCGCCCTACCGCTCCGACGTCTACCTCGTGGTGGGGGGCACGAAGCACCACGTGAGCTCGTTCGGGATACTGTCCTCCCTGTCCAACTACGGCCGCGTCTCCGACGCCGCGGACAGCTACCTGAACCACCTGACCACCGGAAAGCCGCTCGGCCGCTTCGTCCGAGACCCGGGAACCGGTGAGATCGCCTTCGTCGACGGCAACGTCAGGCGACGCGCCGCCAGCTGCGCCGACATCGCGCACTTCGGCTCGTCGTGCAACGCCGCCGTCGACGTCACCGGGGTCCAGTTCCGCTCTCTGAGTGCGGGCTCCGGCTTGAGCCGCGCCGTGCGCGCGTCGAACTCCGACCGCGTGTACTACATGGAGAACGGCCGCAAGCGATGGGTCACGTCGTGGGCCCGTCTCGTGAGCCTGTACGGGGGCCGCGCCCCTTCCATCACGGTCCTGTCGCCCACCGCGGTCTCGGCCTTCCCGAACGGCTCGAACATCTGAGGGTCTGCGTCAGCGCCCGAGCACGGACGGGGCCGCGACACGCCAGCGCTCGCGCCAGTCACCGATCGGCACCACCCCGGCAGCCAGGAGCGCGTCGTGGCCCAGCACGGAGTATGCCGGCCGCCGCGCCGGACGGACGAAAGCGTCGCTCGTGGTCGGGCGGACGGCGGACGCGTCGAGCCCCAGGTGCGTCGCCACCTCCACGCCGAGATCGTGCCACGAGCACAGTCCGCTCGACGTCCCGTGGAACGTCCCGCCCGGGACCTCGGCCTCCACGAGACGGATGACCAGCCGAGCGAGGTCGGCAGTCCACGTGGGCTGGCCGACCTGGTCCGTCACGACGTCGACAGACCCCCGCTCGCGGAGCAGTCGGCCGATGGTCCGGGGAAAGCTCGAACCGTGCGCACCATAGAGCCACGCGGTCCGCACGACGAGGTGATCGGTGCCGCCCGCACGTACTGCCCACTCACCCGCCGCCTTCGTCCGCCCATAGGCCGACACCGGGCGCACAGGCTCGGTCTCCAGGTACGGTGCGGCAGCCGCACCGTCGAAGACGTAGTCCGTCGAGATGTGCACGAGCCGCGCGCCGGAACGGGTCGCGGCCACGGCGAGATTGGCGGCTCCCAGGGCGTTGACCGCGAACGCGGCCGCCTCGTGCGCCTCTGCCCCGTCGACATCGGTCCACGCCGCACCGTTGAGGACGACGTCGACGCCCGCGACAGCATCGGCGCAGGCGCCCGGGTCCGTCACGTCGACCTCGTTCCTGCCGACCTCGACGACGTCGTGCCCGGACCTCCGGACGACCTCTGCCACGTCGGTGGCAAGCATCCCGCCGGCACCCGTGATCAACCACCGCATGGACGTTCCTTCGCTCGACGACAACCAGCGCGCCCGAGCCTAGCCGGTACCCTAGGCGTCTGTGCCCGACCGGGCGCGTGAGCCAGCAGAGACGGAGCGACGAGGCGTGCAGATCCGAGAACTCACCATCGAGGGCGCGTGGGAGCTCACCCCGGCTCAGTTTGGCGACGACCGTGGCGTCTTCCTCGAGTGGTTCAAGGACGAGGTCTTCCAAGAGTCGGTAGGGCACGCGTTCGACCTTCGCCAGGGCAATCTCTCGGTCTCTGCGGCCGGAGCCCTGCGGGGCGTCCACTTCGCTGACCTGCCTCCGAGCCAGGCGAAGTACGTCACGTGCGTGAAGGGCGCCGTGCTCGACGTCGTCGTCGACATCCGTGTCGGCTCGCCGACGTTCGGTGCGTGGGACTCGGTCCTCCTCGACGACGTCGACCGCAGGGCGGTCTATCTCTCAGAAGGACTCGGTCACGCCTTCTGCGCCCTGGAGGACGGTTCTACGGTGGCATACCTCTGCTCCGCGCCATATACACCGGGCCACGAGCACGGGATCGACCCGCTGGACTCGGAGATCGGCATCGCCTGGCCCACCACCGCTCGCGACGGCTCGCCTCTCGAGTTCACGCTCTCGGACAAGGACCGGGCGGCGCCGAGCCTGGCGGCGGCGCGCGAGTCCGGCCTGCTCCCTCGTTGGGAAGACGTGCTCGAGTTCCGTCGCTCGCTGCACAGCTGAGCGCGCGCCGTCGGACGAGCAGCGGTGACGGTCACTCCTGCGCGTCGAGCTCCCAGAGGACGTACGTCCGCCCGTCGGCCGTCTCCTGGGCGGTCTCTCGTGCCCCCTGTTCCGCGAGGTCCGTCGTCCAGGCTGCCTCGCACGAAGGGTCGACGACCACGCCGGTGATTCCGGCAGCAGCCGCCGCGTCGATGTCGAGGACACCCTCGGTTCGAGCAGCCAGCACGGAGCGGAACTCCTCCTCGTGCTCGGGCCATGCCAGGCCGAGGTTGTAGAAGGCGACGGGTCCCCCCCACACGATCTTCAGGGTGAGCGGATCGACGCACGGGTCGGCCAGCACGATGCCGCCAGACGACGCCTCTGCGGTGCGCGCGAGCGCCGCAGACCGGTCGTCGTAGAAGTTGAGGGGCCGACGGTCCGCCACGTCGTCACGGAACGCGACGAAGTCCAGCATGCTCACGCCGAGGGCCCCGACGGTGACCACGGCCGCGCCTCCGGCGAGCAGGCGTCCCCTTGCCGGACCTGAGCGGCGGGCATACCGGACAGCCGCGAGGACGCTCTCGACGACGAGAGGCGTGAGAGCGACGCACAGAAGCACCATCGTGTCGAGCCAGAACCGGTACGGCTCCTGGTTCGCGCCCCACCGGTCGTTGGTCGCGCCCATCGCCCAAGCGAGCAGCATGCCCACCGGGAGCGCCGCTCGCACGACGGACCCCCGCGCGACACCGAGACCCACGACGAGAGCGACGGCGACGAAAACCGCTGTGCCCGAGCGAATCCCGACCAGCGCCGGGACCCCGAGGTTGCTCGACGACCCCTCGCGGTAGACGAGGAACGGGTCCCCGGAAGCGACACCCAGCACGGTCTCGAGGAGCTGCGGCGCGGCTGCCGCTCCGGCGAGGACCCACGGGAGCAGGACCCGCCACCATCCAAGACGGTGCGCGAGGAGGACCAGACCGGGGACCGTGGGTAAGACTCCGAGGGCCAGCGCGGCCAGAGGACTGGCGTCGCCGACGAACGGTCCCGCCAGCCACACCAGCGCGACTCCCAGCGCGGAGACGGCTGCCCACACGACAGGCCTGCCCGACGCCGCCACACCGTAGGCCGCCGCAGCGTACGCGATCACGAATACCGTGGAGAGGAACGTGTAGGTCTGCATCTGACCCGTGACACCCACGAGCAGGGCCGCCACGAGGACGAGCACGAGTCGGGCGCGGGACGACGCGGGCCGACCGACCGCCACGAGCAGGAGGAGCAGGAGGGCGATCCCGGCCAGGCACAGCGCGGCCGACTCCCCGTTGTTGGTGAAGAGCACCCCGAACGGCCCCCAGAGGACCGCGTGGGAGTCGAGCGTCGTCTTCCAGTCGCCCTGGGTCAACGAAGCGAAGGTGCCAACGAGAATCGGAAGGGCCGCGAGGAATGCGGTCCACCAGCGCCGCGTGACGGCGACGGTGGTCATCCCGACGGCGATGACCAGCACGGCCTGCAACACCGAGCCCAGAATGGTCCACATCGCGACCGGGTCGAGGCCCGTGACGTCGGAGAGCCAGCCGAGGACGCGGTAGTAGAGGTCGGGATACGGGCTGTTTCCCGTTCTCGTGAACGGCTCGACGTCCGCACGCTCACCCAGCGACCAGTTCCGCGCGATCGCGAGGTAGGAGAGCTGGTCGTAGTAGTAGTAATCACGGAAGGAGCTGAGGTTCCAGCCCTTCTGGGTGACGAAGGCACCGAGATGGAGCACGAGGTGGAGGACGGCCGCAGCCACCGCCGCGAGGATCGCCGCCCACCACCGCACCGCTGCGCCGCCGTCTGCCGTCGCGGAGCCGGCGTCGAGGCGCGCGAGCCTCACTGCCCGACCGCTGCGTACTTCGCCTCGACAGCTTCCTTCGCGGGCCGCCACCACGCCTCGTTCTCCTGGTACCAGCGGACGGTGGCCTCGAGTCCGGTGCGGAAGTCGGTGTAACGGGGCTCCCAGCCGAGCTCGGAGCGGAGCTTCTCGGCGTCGATCGCGTACCGCAGGTCGTGCCCGGGGCGATCGGTGACGTGGTCGAAGTCGTCGACGGGTCGGCCGAAGATCTCGAGGAGGGTCTGCACGACCTCGAGGTTCGACTTCTCGCCGTCCGCGCCGATGAGGTACGTCTCGCCGGTGCGCCCCTTGTCGATGATCGCCCAGACGGCTGCGTTGTGGTCCTCGACATGGATCCAGTCGCGGACGTTGAGCCCCGCACCGTACAGGCGCGGACGAATCCCGTCGACGAGGTTGGTGATCTGGCGCGGGATGAACTTCTCGATGTGCTGGTACGGACCGTAGTTGTTCGAGCAGTTGGAGATCGTCGCCTCCACGCCGAACGAACGAGCCCACGCGCGCACGAGCAGGTCGCTGCCTGCCTTGGTCGAGGAGTAGGGGCTGGACGGGTTGTACGGCGTGGTGGGCGTGAACTTCCCCGGGTCGTCCAGCTCCAGGTCCCCGTAGACCTCGTCCGTCGAGATGTGGTGGAAGCGCGCGCCGTGGCGCCGCACAGCCTCCAGCAGCGTGAACGTCCCGACGACGTTCGTCTGGACGAACGGCGACGGGTCGTTGAGCGAGTTGTCGTTGTGCGACTCTGCCGCGAAGTGGACCACCAGGTCGGCTCCCGCGACGAGCCCGTCGACCAGGTCGGCGTCGGTGATGCTGCCCTCGACGAACGTGATGTCGTCGGCGACCGGCATCAGAGATCCACGGTCGCCTGCGTACGTCAGCGCGTCCAGGACTGTTACGTCGTGCTCCGGACGCTCGCGGACGGTCTGCTGGACGAAGTTGGCGCCGATGAAGCCGGCGCCACCGGTCACGAGGACCTTCATGGATCTCTCCTTGGCGTTGTGGGCGAGTCGCCTCGCGGGCACGGGTCACGGCCTGCGTGCGGCGACCAATCTAGCCGATCCCCCGCGTCGGACACCGTGCCCGTCCTCAGGACGGCCCGCGGCGGCGAAGCGCGCGCCCGATGTCCTCCCCCGTCGCCGCGATTCCGACCGGGAGGGGAGTCAACGCGCGAGCGTCCAGGTCCGGCCACACGAGGGAGCGGAACCGCAGGTCGCGCGCCTGCCTCGCACCGAGCGGGGATGCTGCCAGCACCGCCTGGGGCTTGCGCTTGTAGATGGTGCGGAGCTCTCCGATGATCGCGGCGATCGTGACCGAGCTCTGCGAGGCCAGGATCTTCGTGACCGGGCCTCGGCTCGGGTCGTGGTCGACCGCACGGTCGAGGACGTCGAGAACGAGGTCGGCACAGTCGTCGACGTAGATGTAGTCGCGCAGCGTGTCGAGCGAGACGTAGATGCCGATCGGTCGGGCGAGGTGGTGCGCGAGGCACAGCTGGGAGATCAGGCCCTGCGGCTTGGCGAGGTTCTGACCGGGGCCGTAGAGGTTGGAGATGCGCCCGAGGACGACACTCGCACCGTGCTCGGAGAGCCCGGAGAAGATCGACTCCGCGACGAGCTTCGCGCGTCCGTACGGCGCGAGCGGCGCGGGAAGCGTCCGCTCCGTGAACGGGGCCTCGCCGGCACCTGCATAGACGCCCCCGGCGGAAGAGGCGAAGAAGAGTGTGCAACGCCGCAGCGCGTGCGGGTGCCGTCGGACGAGATCGTCGACGAACCCCTGCATGACGGCGTTCTCCGCACCGAGCGCATCATCGGTGGACGCCGTGACTCCGGCGCCTGCCGCCCAGACGAGGTTCCAGCGGCCGTCCCCACCATCGCGCAGCAGCTCGTCGACAGCGATCGAGAGGTCGTGGACGGCGCTGGACGGCTCCGACCAGTCGACGGACGCCGGGACGGACGTGAGACCTCGCACCGCCGCCCGTCTGCGCACGGCGCTGCCGAGGAGCCCTCTCGCGCCGACGACCAGGGTCGGCGGGTCGGTCCTCACCGAGCGCGGCTTCCCCGCCCGAGCGGACCACGGGCAGGGTCGGACACGATGAGGTAGAGCGGCTTGCCCATCGCCATGTTGACAGCGACACCGATGTACTCGGCGATGACACCGAGAGCGAAGAGGATCGCGCCGGTGCCCAGCAGCATCACCACGATGAGCGACGTCCAGCCCTCGGGCACCGACCCACCCACCAGTCGCGTCACGGCGAGCGCCACTGCGACGACGATCCCCGCCACCCCGCAGAGAGCCCCGAGGACGCTCACGATGCGCAGGCCCCGTGTGCCGCTCGAGAGGACCATGCGCCAGAAGTGGGAGAGCAGCCGGCGCACGGAGTATCCCGACCGTCGGTCCCCCTCGTCCCTCAGGGTCACCGGCGCCGTCGTGACCTTGCCGCTGACCCAGCCGAGCGCGACGTCGAGGTAGACGTTCGGACCGGCGTACGCGGCGACCGAACGGCCGATCTCGCCGAGCACGAGGCGATAGCTCTGGTAGAGCGAGGTGTCCGTCCCGCCTGCCAACGCCTCGATGACCTTCTTTGCACCCCGCGAGGTCGCGTTGCGGAACGCGCTGTGGGGCGGAGGGTTCGTGGGCAGCGCGTAGACGACGTCTGCCTGGTCGGTCAGTGCGGCGTCGAGCAGCCCACCCATCTCGGCCGGGTCGTGCTGGCCGTCCTCGTCCAGCGTGACGATCCAGTCGCCGCCCGACGATGCCATCCCCGCGAGCGTGGCGGCGTGCTGGCCGAAGTTCCGGCTGAGCCAGACCGGGCGGACGAAGTCGTGTCGCTCCGCGAGAACACGGATGGTCTCGGCCGAACGGTCGGGACCGTGGTCGTGTACCAGGAAGACCTCCGCGACGACCGCTTCCGCTCCGCCGGGCGTGACGAACGGCGACGTCAGCACCTCGAGCTCTTCCAGGAGGGCCGGAAGAGTGCGCTCGCCCTGGTACACCGGGACGACGACCGAGATGCGGTGCGGTGCTGCGGCGGTGCCTTCGTTCGTCACGCAGGAGACTATAGTCGTTGGGGCCCGGCGGACCGTCGGAGCGCCTTGCGCCCACGGATCACGCGCCACACCCACCGAACCTGAGGAGAGGACCTGCGTCCGATGGTCATGGACCCGGAGCCGCCGACGACGGGCGACGCACACGCACCGCGGCCTCCGGCAGGGATGCAGGGCACCCTCGGCCCGCTGTTCAAGATCGTCAAGGACCAGCGCGTTGCGTTCCTTATCGTCGGTGGGTTCAACACCTTCCTGGGTACTGCCTGGTTCATCGCCTTCGAGCTGCTGTTCCGTGGCCACCTCGGAGCCTACGGCTACATGGCCAGCCTCGTGTGCGCCCACGTGGCCGCAGTCCTCTGCGCCTTCGTGCTCTACCGCAAGTTCGTCTTCCGGGTGACGGGGCACGTCTGGCTCGACCTCGCACGGTTCGAGGTGGTCAACCTGGCCGCTCTCGCCGTCAACGTCGTGGCCCTGCCGTTCGTCGTCGAGCTCGTCGGGCTCTCGCCGATCCCGGCACAGCTGCTGATCACCTGCGTCACCGCGCTGATCAGCTACTTCGGGCACAAGGGCTTCTCTTTCCACCGCAAGCAACCTGCCTCTGAGCCGAACCCACGAGTCGAGGAGACCGAAGCGTGAGTCCCCGTGTGTCCGTCGTCGTTCCCGCGTACAACAACGGGGACTACATCGCCGAGACGATGCGTTCCGTCCTTGCCCAGACTTTTACGGACTTCGAGCTCGTGGTCGCCGACCACTCGTCCACGGACGACACCCGGGAACAGCTGGAGCCTTTTGCCTCCGACCCACGCGTCCGTCTCGTGACGACCGAGGCCGGCGGTGGCGCTCGGCGCAACTGGAACAGGGTGAGTGAGCTCGCCCAGGGCGCGCTCATCAAGCTGGTGTGCGGAGACGACCTCCTGCGGCCGACGATGCTCGCGGAGCAGGTGGCCGCGCTCGACGCGGCCGGCGAGCGCGCGGTCATGGTGACCTCGCAGAGAGATCTCGTGGACGCCCGCGGGGAGGTCTTCGTGAAGGCACGAGGGCTCGGCCGTCTCGACGGCGTCGTGCCCGGGACGAGAGCCCTCCGCGAGACGGTGCGGTCAGGCACGAACATCTTCGGCGAGCCCGCGTGCGTCATGATGCGCACTGCTGCGCTGCGTGACGCCGGCTGGTGGCAGGACCTTCGGTATTACATCGACGCCGGGTCGTACGCGCCGGTCATGGCGAAGGGCGACGTGGTCGCCATCCGACGTCCCCTCGCGGCATTCCGGGTGAGCGCGAGCCAGTGGTCCGTCCGGCTCATGCAGGACCAGGCGAAGGAGGCTTCCGAGTTCCACCGTCTCGCCCAGCGGCTCGCCCCCGACGTCATCTCCGACGCGGACGTCCGGCGCGGCGACCGCATGGCGCAGGTGGTGGCCCTCCAGCGTCGGCTCGCGTACGCGGTCCTGGGTCGCCGCATGCGACCCCGCGACTGAGCCTCTGAGCGCGCTCCGCGCGCCGAATCCCGACCGGGCGGTTACGGTCGGAGGCGATGACCCGCCACCTCCGTTCCCGCACCGCGCTGACGCTTCTGGTCCTTGCCGCGTTCTGCGCCTCCTGCTCCGCACCTCCGACCCCTGCGGACACCACGTCCACTGGCCCGACCGAGAACGCGGCGGGTCGCCCCACGGCGTCCGGCAGGCCTACCTCGGCCGCCTCCGACCCGTCGACAGCTGGCGCTGACGCTGGCGCTGACGACGGGATCGACGCTCCCGACGTCGGCCCGTCGCCGACGTCACCGCCCGCCGATGAGCACGAGGCGGAGACGCCACCCACCGAGACGACGAACGTCGTGCCGACTGTCTCCTGGGCCGGGGTCGAGGACGGGGCCATCGTCGTCAACGCCTTCGCTCCGGTGGTGGAGTCAGGTGGAACGTGCACCCTCGAGCTCATCTCAGGAGAGAGACGGGTCGAGCTGCGCTCGCCTGCGGTGGCCGACGCCGAGGTCACCTGGTGCGACCCTCTCGTAGCACCGCTCACGGAGCTCGGTGTGGCGGGCGCTTGGTCGGTGCGCGTGTCGTACTCCTCCACGGCGAGCTCGGGCTCGTCTGCGGTGATGACGGTGGAGGTGCCGTGAGCACCCGGCGGACCCTGGTGGCGCGCTGGGCCGTCACGGCGGTCACCGTGCTCGGTCTGCTCGGGTCTTTCCTCGTCGCCCCGCCGCGCGCGGCGGCAGCAGTGGCGTCCGACTTCACCGCAGGGTCGCTGATCGCCGACTCGGTCTTCTATGACTTCGGCACCATGACCGAGGCGGAGATCCAAGCCTTCCTCGCACAGCGTGGACGCAACTGCGTCGCAGGTGAGATGCCGTGCCTCAAGGACTACCGCGAGAACACGCCCTCGAGGCCCCAGGAGAGCGGGCTGTGCTGGGGATACACCGGAGCGGCGGGCGAGTCCGCCGCCCGGATCATCCGCAAGGTCGCGACGGCCTGCGAGATCAACCCCCGTGTGCTGCTCGTCATGCTCGAGAAGGAGAACAGCCTCCTCACGCGCTCCCGCCCGACTGCGCGGTCGTACCAGGCTGCCATGGGCTTCGGCTGCCCCGACACCGCGCCCTGCAACACCGAGTACTACGGCTTCTCGAACCAGGTGTACCGCGCGGCACGCCAGTTTCTCGTGTACCGGCAGAACGCCACCCGCTACGGATACCAGGCGGGCCGCACGAACACCATTCGGTACAACCCCGACGCATCCTGCGGCAGCGCACCCGTGTACATCGAGAACCAGGCGACCGCCGCGCTCTACATCTACACGCCCTACCAGCCCAACGCCGCCGCGCTCGCCAACCTGTACGGGGTCGGCGACCGCTGCTCCGCCTACGGGAACCGCAACTTCTGGCGTCTGTTCACCGACTGGTTCGGTGATCCCCGGCTCGGCAGCGCCCTCGTCCGGACAGAGCAGGACCCGCAGGTGTTCCTCCTCGCCGACGGACGTCGACTCCCGGTGCCCGACCTCGCCGTCTACGGCGACTACGTCGACCGGCTGGGTCCTGTCGGCTACGTCTCGGCAGCGCTGCTCTCCAGGTACCCGCTGGGACCGACGCTCGGTCGCGTGGTGCGGGACACGTCCGACGGCTCGCTCTTCTGGATCGCGCGAGGCTCGAAGCACCACTTCCCGAGCTGTGACGTCGTCGTCCGCTGGTCGAACCGTGCCTGCGGGGACGCATACGTAGACCTCGATCCCTCGCAGGTCGCGGCGTTCCGGGACGGCCCCGCCGTCGCGGCGGCCGTCGGTACCTCCGGTGGACGTTCGTACTGGATCGAGGGGGGCCGCAAGCGAGAGATCCTCGACAGCGCGTCTCGCGCCGCGGCCGGGATCCCGGCCGACCAGACGACGGTCCCCGACACGACCGTCGCCGCACTCGCCCTGGGAGTGCCGGTGGTTCGGACGGACGTGGTGGTGACCGCAAGGGGTTCCTCGAGCACGTGGCTGGTCATGGGGTCGACCAAGCACGCCGTCGCGCCTGACGTCCGGACGGGCACCGGGCTGCGCACGCTACCGCAGGGAACCCTCGATGCCGCGAGCCTGGGCATCCTGTCGACCGGAGCGCCGATCGGACTGCTCGTGCAGGACACGGTGCGCGGAACGACCGCGCTCCTGACGAACGACGGGCTCGTTCCTGCCCCGGCGGGCTCTCCACCTGGTGTGCCCCTCTCTCCTGGCGTCTCGCGCGCTCTCCCCGCCCGGGCCGCGGTCACCGCGCCGTACTTCCTCAAGTCGCCGACGAACCCCGCGGTGTGGGCGGCTGACACCGTCGGCACCACGGTGCACCGTCGGCAGGTGGACTCCTGGCCGCTCCTGCAGGCTTACGCCGGCGCGAACCCCCGCGTGCTCACCATCGCCCCGAGCCTTCTGTCGTCGGTACCCCAGCGCACCGGGCCGTGGATCGCTCCGGGACGACTGGTGAAGTCGTCCACGGCACCGGCGATATACCTGGTGGACAGCATCGCGAGCGCCGTCCACGTGGAGTCGTTCGGCGACGTGGCCGCGCTCGGGCTTTCGCGCAGCTACACCACGGTCGACGCCGCCACGCTCAGGACGCACACCGCGACCCCGAGCCCGCTGTCTCCCGTCGTCCGCTGCGGCACCTCAGCCTTGGTCGGCGTCGGCGGACGGATCTCGCCCCGCGCAGTCGCCGACCCCCCGGTCGTCCCCGTCTCTGCGCTCTCGCCGGGGACGTGCTCGCGCCTCCCCGCGGCGGGTCCGCGGACCACCGGGCCGCTCTTCGTCAAGGGTTCCGGTGCGACGGTGTACGTGAGCGAGGGCAACGTCGTCCGACCGGTGCGGTCGTGGAGCAGCGTTCTGCGCCTGAACGCCGGGCACGGCACGCCGCTGATCGTGACGCTCAACGACGCCGCGCTGGGGCGGCTCCCCCTGGGCCCGGCGATCCCGTGAAGACGGTCAGACGCCGGGGGCACCGGACCGGGACCGCGTGACGGTGCGACGACGGCGTGTCGCAACCGCCTCCACGGCCCCCCAGACGAGGATGCCCGCCCCCGCGACCCCGATGCTGACGAGGCCGAGCGTCCACCCCGGAGGGGTGAACGAGACGGTCACCGTGGTGCCCGCTGCCGACTCGTCCAGCGCTGCCGTCAAGAGGTACCCGCGTACGGACGCCGCCTGGCGTGCACCGTCGAAGGTGTAGCCAGGCCAGTCGAGACGCGAGAAGACGACCTCGCCCCCACCCTGCGGCACCGCGTCGACGTGGAACCGGACGTCCCGCTCGTCGGTCTCGACGTCGCTCAGGGCGACGCCGGGTGAGGTCCAGGACACTCCTCCCGCAGTCGGCAGGGTCTCGTCACGGACCCACAGCCGGCTCGAGCTGTCCCCTGCCTGTTCGGTCCAGCCTTCGGGCGTCTCGGCAAACCGGTAGGGGTCCGCGCGACGGACGGAATCGACGTCGTCAGGGACGTCTTCGCGCGGGAGGACCTGGACGGCGCTGAGGGACAGCAGGTCCGCCACAGGCACACCGGTTTCCGGGTCGGTCTCGAACAGCGTCTCCGCCGTCTCCCAGCAGACCACACCGTGCGGGTCCACACAGAGGTCCTGGCTGTAGGCCTCGTGCGCGACGGGCGAGTAGACGTTTACGACGGAAGCGTCGTTGAGATACCAGGAGTTCGCGTACAGCGTGTCTTTCCACCAGTCGCCCTCGAAGCTCGGTCGACCGACGGTGATCGCGTCCCCCTCGACACCGCTGAGGGCCGAGGAGTACGAAGCCCGGTCGGCCGGCAGACCGAAGTCGGGCAGCGGCGACCGCGGGAAGTAGTGGTGCTGCGCGAGACCGACTGCCGCCGTCACAACGAGGAAGGTCGCGACCAGAGGTGCAGTCCTCGTCCGTCGAAGAAGGAGGAGCGAGCCGACCACGCCGACCATAGCCAGGGTGGCGCCGAGGCCGATGACCTTCCACCAGTTCGGGCTCTCGAACCAGGCGAACGCCGCGCCCGCGACCACCAGCCCGGCCGCCGCCCAGACGCGCGCACGCGTCGGTCGTGCCGAGGCACGGCTGAGCAGGACCACCACGACGACCATGATCACGAGGACGAGGTATGGGAGCACCCGCGCGGGAAAGCGCAGGGGTCCCATGTCGCTCGGGCCGAAGGTGAGAACCGTGGCTGCGAGGCCAAGGACGCCGGCCGCGGCCATCTGACGGAGCACCGGCCAGGCCCGGCCTGGGACGACCAGCACGACAAGAGGCAGGATCCAGGCCACGTACATGAGCGGCGCGGCGACCGGAGGCGCCCAGAAACCAGACATCCAGGGCAGGGCCAGCGGCGTCCCACCGGTGGCGAGTCCCGAGAGGTCGGGCGACATGAAGTTGGTGTTGAGGATCTCGTCGTCGCTGCGCGCAGTGACCGGCGCGGTCAGCACACCAGGCAGATAGACCGCGACGGCCACGAGACCGAGCGCCACTCCCACCGCGAGCACGCGAGCTGTCTGGGCCCACAGTCGGGCAAGACTCCCCTCGAGCAGCACACCGGCGATGACGAAGCAGAGCATCAGCGTCCCGTGCACATAGCCGACCGTCACGAGGAGGTACCCGGCGACGAACGGGACGAGCGGGTTGCCGCCGTGGAGCAGCGTACGTCGCAGGCCCCACCACACCCAGGGCAGAAGCGCCCACACGAAGAGAGACGTGACCCAGGAGGCCGCGTCGATGTACGTCGTGAAGCCGGCCAGCGGCGTGAGCAGGGCGGCAGCCGCCGCCCACGGCGCCCGGGCTCCGTACGAGCGCGCGACGAGATAGATGCCACCGGCGGCGACGGCGAGAGTCACGAGCTTCACGACGGTGCTCACGACCACCGCATCCGTCGCGCCGCTCGCCACCCACCCGATGAGCCAGACCAGCGGGTTGAACAGGCCCCACTGGCCCTCCGCGACGTAGTTCCCCGCCATCCACCGGGAGGGCTCGAAGAAGGGGAACGTCCCCTCCCGGAGGTCTCGTCCGATCGTGACCCAGATCCCGTAGGCACCGGCCTGCGTGTCGTCGGCGAAGTAGAACCGGGGATTGAAGAGGAGTGGGATGCACGCGGCCGCCAGGACCGCGCCGACCGCGCCGAGTCCCCACCACGGACTCGCGCGCTCGAGCTCCGGCTCGTCGTTCCGGACCGCGGCTGCCTCGGCGACCTCGTTCATCCCCGCATCGACTCCACGATCTTGCCCGCGTCGTCGTCCATGGTCATGACCCCCTTCTCCAGCAGGATCCCGCGCTCGCACAGCCGTGCCACCATGTCGAGGTCGTGGCTGACGATGACGAGGGTCCGGCCTTCTGCCTTGAGCTGCTTGATGCGTGCGAGGCACTTCTTCTGGAAGGGTTCGTCCCCCACGGCAAGGATCTCGTCGACGAGGAAGACCTCCGGGTCGGAGTGCACGGCGACGGAGAACGCGAGCCGGAGGAACATGCCCGACGAGTAGAACTTCACCTCGGTGTCGATGAAGCGTTCGATCTCGCTGAAAGCGACGATCTCGTCGAACGCCTCGTCGATCTGCGCCTCCGACATACCGAGGATCGCGCCGTTGAGGTAGACGTTCTCCCGACCCGTGAGATCGGGGTGGAATCCCGCTCCGACCTCGATGAGCCCTGCGACGCGTCCCCGTGTCCGCACGGTGCCGGAGTCGGGCCGAAGGACTCCTGAGATCAGCTTGAGCAGGGTCGACTTCCCGGACCCGTTGAAGCCCAGGAGAGCGACCGCCTCGCCCTCCGTGACCTGAAACGAGACGTCGTCCAGCGCGAGGAACGTATCGGACAGGTCCTTCTTGCGCACCATCGCGACCGCCAGCTCCTTGAGCGAACGGTTGTGGCGAAGCGTGAACCGCTTTGAGATGCCCGCGACATCGATGTACGTCGTCATCACAGCTCCTGAGCGAAGCGCCCCTCGAGGCGCCGGAAGACGGTCTGACCGATCAGGAGCACCAGGACCGAGATCCCGAGCGCACCGGCTCCGAAGGCCCAGAGATGGTCCGGCACGGGCGGGAACCCGTCCGGCATCGTCTCGGGACGTCCCGTCGCCCCGTACCAGAAGGCGTAGTGGAACAGCTCGACGGCGGACGTCAGCGGGTTGAGCTGATACACGACGAACAACCAGTCGGGGACCGCCTGCTGCACGCGCCCCCACGTGTAGAGGACCGGAGAGGCCCACGTCGCCACCATGACGATGAGGTCGACGAAGTTCTCCGCATCCCGGAAGTACACGTTGGCTGCTCCGAAGAGGAGACCCAGCCCGAGAGCCAGGATCGCCACGATCACGAACCCGAGGACACCCGCCAGCAGCTCGGTGGGCTGAGGGCGCCACCCGCCCACGACCGCCGCCACGAGGAGGACCACGAGCTGTGGGAAGAAGTGCACCGCGGAGACGTACAGCGACGCGACGGGGAACAGCTCACGCGGAAGATAGATCTTGTTGATGAGAGGCGCGTTCCACACGATCGAGCGCGTGGCGTTGGAGAATCCCTCACCGAAGAAGTTCATGACGACGATGCCCGAGAACAGGTACACCGCGTAGTCGGGGATCGAGTCCCGGAGCTGGAGGAAGACGCCGAGCGCGACGAAGTAGACGATGAACTGGATCGCGGGCTTGACGTACGACCACGCCATCCCGAGCGCCGAGCCGCGGTAGCGGACCCGGAGCTCCTTCCGGACGATGAGCCGGAGCAGGAAGCGCCGGTCGAGCACGTCGAGGAGACCCCGGCTCCGACCGGGCACCGTCAGCGCACCGAGTTCCCTCCCGGCCCGTGCCGCGTCAGCGCCCCTCAACCGAGTTCCGATCGAACGTCTTCTCCCACGCCGCAGCAGACGTGAAGGTGGGAGCCTCGGCACGATAGAGCTCGCGCAGCTCGGGCCACCGTGCGAGGAGCTGACGGTGGAGGTCTGCGCTCCGCGCGAGGTAGGTGCGGAACGACTCCGGGTCTCGCTGGTACCAGGAGGCGCCGGTACCGTCCGCAGACGTCACGACCGCAGAGTCGAGGTGCGAGAGTCGCCACCATCGTGCGTCCATGGCAGGGACGGACGCCTCGGGGCGGTCGACGGCCTCGGGCTTCACCGGGCGCAGCTGTCGCGCCGCGCCCGTCAGCGCCGAGAGGAGGCCGCGTGCGACACCCCTCGGCACCTCGGGCTCGCGGCCCCGGCGGGGCGGACGGACCGGCTTGGGCTCGGGGAAGGCCGCGGGGTCCTTGCTCACGACAGCGTCCGGGTGCTCGCTGCGGATGCGCCGGATCTCGGGGAGCTTGCTACCGATCGTCGCGTGGAGGTGCTCCGGTCCGCTGAGGAGGTCCTCGAGCGCGCGAAGCCGCAGGTCGACGGCGGAGTACTGCAACGACAGCAGGTGCTTGACGTCGACCTGGAAGCTCTCGCGAGGTAGTGAGCCACCACGCTCGTACGGAGAGTACAGCAGCGCTGCGAGCCATCGGTTGCGCTGGTGGTAGTAGGCCTGCCAGTCGATGGTGTCGTCCTTGTCCGTCCACGGCACGTGCCAGACGGCGGCGCCGGGCAAGGAGACCGTTGGGTAGCCCGCCTCGCGTGCGCGCAGCCCGAACTCGGAGTCGTCCCACTTGATGAAGACCGGCAGGGAGAGCCCGATCTCGCGCACCACGCTCGTGGGGATGAGGCACATCCACCACCCGTTGAAGTCCACGTCGACGCGGCGGTGGAGCCACGCCGTCGAGCGCAGCGAGTAGTTCGCGAAGCTGTGCGCCTCGTCGGTCCCGCTGACAGGTCCCCAGAAGAACCGGAACGGGTTGACCTTCTCACCGTAGGTGTGGAGCACCGACTTCTCGTAGATCGAGAACATGTGGCCACCGACGAGCGTGGGCTTGCGCGCGAAGTCGGCGAACGCGATCGCTCGGGCGATGCCCTCCGGCTCCGAGACGATGTCGTCGTCGAGCAGCAGGACGTACGTGCTCTCGTTCGCCTGGAGGGTCTCGTACATCCCCCGGGCGAACCCGCCAGAACCGCCGAGGTTCCCCTGACGCACCACCCGGAGCCGCTCCCCGAGGACCTCGGCCGCCGAGTCGAAGCCGTCCTGCTCCTCGACGAGCTGCGTGCCCTGGTCGACGACGTAGATCCGGTCGACGAGCTCGGCGAGCACCGGGTCAGCCCCGAGGCGCTCGAGCTGTGCGACGCAGTAGTCGGGGCGGTTGAACGTCGTGATCCCGATCGACGCGGTGCCCTGGCTGACCGACTCCGGCTGCTCGACGCTCCAGTCGGCCGAGACGAGCCTCACGTCGCCGGACTTGGCGAAGAGGTCGAACCAGTACCAGCCGCCATCGCCGAACGGCGCCAGGGTGAGGTCGAAGGTCGAGGTCCCGGTTTCGGCATCGAGGAGATCGACCCTCTGCTGGATGCCGCGGGCGTTCGACTTGTACACCGTGACGGTCGCCGGCGCGTCGAGGGTGACCGACAGTCGCACGGACGTGGCGACGGTCCACCGGCGCCAGTACGAGGCGGGAAACGCGTTGAAGTACGTGCCGAACGAGACCGACGACCCCTCGGCGAGGAACGCGCTGTGCCGCCCGGCCATGATGCTCGGGTCGAGCTCGCGCCGAGGCACGAACGGCCTCTCCGCCGCATCGTCGCCGTCGTAGACCTGACCGTGCGCCGGGTCGAAGTCCACGTACAGGGGCAGGACGTCCAGGTCGTCCTCGACGGGCATCACCACACGGTGCACGACGCGCCAGGTGCTGTCGTCCGTCGCGATCTCCCGGCCGGAGCTCTCGACAAGCGTGCTCATGCGTCCACTCCCCCGCTCTCGATGCCCGCGCCCTTCCCGAAGTGGGGGGCGAGCTTGTTGTCCACCATCGACAGCGCGGCACCGATCGCCATGTGCATGTCGAGGTACTTGTAGGTGCCGAGCCGGCCGCCGAAGAGGACGTCCTTCTCGCCGGCCGCGAGATCGCGGTACGCGAGCAGCCGCGCACGGTCCGCCGCCGTGTTGACGGGGTAGTACGGCTCGTCGGCCTTCTCCGCGAAGCGGGAGAACTCCCGCATGATCACGGTCTTGTCCGTCGGGTAGTCCCGCTCGGGGTGGAAGTGCCGGAACTCGTGGATGCGCGTGTACGGGACGTCGGCGTCCGCGTAGTTCATCACGGGGGTGCCCTGGAAGTCGCCGACCGGGAGCACCTCCTCCTCGAAGTCGAGCGTGCGCCACGAGAGGTCGCCCTCGGCGTAGTCGAAGTAGCGGTCGACGGGACCCGTGTAGACCACCGGCACGTTGCCGACCACGTTGCCCTTGCTCACGGGCTGCGACTCGTCGAAGAAGTCGACGCCGAGCCGGACCTCGATGTTCTTGTGGTCGGCCATGCGCTCGATCCACGCCGTGTAGCCGTCGACCGGGAGCCCCTCGTGAGTGTCGTTGAAGTAGCGGTTGTCGTACGTGTAGCGCACCGGGAGCCGCGAGATGATCGACGCCGGGAGGTCGCGCGGGTCCGTCTGCCACTGCTTCGCGGTGTACTCGCGGATGAACGCCTCGTAGAGGGGGCGGCCGATGAGGGAGACCCCCTGCTCGTCGAGGTTCTCGGGCTTCTTGTCCCCGAGCTCGGCCGAGAGCTCCTTGACCAGCGCGCGGGCGGCGTCCGGACCGTGCGCCGAGCGGAAGAACTGGTTGATCGTGCCGAGGTTGATCGGCATCGGGAAGACCTCGCCCTTGTGCGTGGTGTACACACGGTGGACGTAGCTCGTGAACGCCGTGAAGCGGTTCACGTACTCCCAGACCCGCTCGTTGGAGGTGTGGAAGAGGTGCGCCCCGTAGCGATGCACCTCGATCCCCGTCTGCTGCTCCGCCTCGCTGTAGGCGTTGCCCCCGATGTGGTTCCTCCGGTCGATGACGAGAACCTTGCGGCCGTACTCCTCCGCGATGCGCTCGGCGACGGTCAGGCCGAAGAAGCCCGATCCCACGACGACAAGATCCGCGTCCACACACACTCCTCAGTCGGTTTTGCAGCCGCCCAAGCGTAACGCGCACCTCGGCACCGCCAGCCCACCGTGCCCTGCGCGGGCAATTCCCCACAGGACGTTCACACGGGCCGGGCGAGGACCCGGGTCCCAGGGCGCGTGTGTGCCGCGACCGCGCTCTCAGCTCGCGCGGTAGAGCCGACGCGCCGTCTCGAAGAGGTTCTTGGAGTACGACTCGGCACGGGCGGGCAGGTCGCCGGGACCCCCGGCCGACGTCTCCGCGTCCCCGAGAGACGCGACCCGCCAGCCCGAGCCGAGAGCGGTGACGGCGGCGTGCTTGATCCCGTAGTAGTCGTCGCTCAGGCTGAGGGCGATCCCTTCGGCCCCGGCCGCGGCCGCGAGCAGGTGGGGGTGGTACCGGGACGAGATCCACCTCTGCCCGCTACGCGCCGGCAAGCCCTCCGCGAGGATCTCCCACAGCGGGTAGAAGCGCGCGTGCGGGATCTCGTCACGCAGGGCGTCGTAGATCCGGCGGTCTCCGCGCGGGATGCACTCCACGAAGCCGACCGTCCTCGATGCCGCTCCCCAGCTCTGGAGGACCCTCCGGACGTAGTCGGTGACACGGTCGGGGTCGCCGTCGTACATGTCGGACTGGACGCACACCATGAGGTCCGGGGACCGCCGCGCCCTCGACTCGTAGGCGGCGGCGAGCCCTCCGAGGAACACGTCGTCAGGGGCCGGTTGCGTCGGCCGGCCGACCTCGCTCAGGAGCTCGGCGGAAGCGGCGTCGCGGACGGTGAGGACGTCGAACCGCGGCGCCGCCTCGCGCCACACGTCGAGGGCGTCGTCCGTGCACGGGAGCAGCCCCAGCCCGGTCGCCCCCACCCGCGCCCGGGTGTTCTCGGCCATCCACCCGGCGGCCGCCACGAGACCCAGGTGGCGGGGCCAGATGGTGTTGACGTAGCCCCCACCCACGACGTGGAAGACGTCGACGGTCCGCAGGAGCTCGATGCCGGGGATCCATCGCGGCGCCTCGCCCGGCTCAGAGAGCGCGCGTCGGACGAACTCCGCGACGTCCCTCGGCTTGTCCGACGGCGCCTCCCAGCACAGTCGGTACAGCGTGTCGGTCGCGCGGAGCCGGGGGTGCTCCCCGGCGAAGAGGGTCGCGCTCGGCCCCGGCGCGGGAGTGTCGATCCACACGTCGGCGTCCGGCTCGGTCCGCGCCAGCAGCCGCAGCCACCGCCGCACGATGATCTCGTCGCCGTAGTTGGGGTGGCCGGCGGTCGTCACCAGGTAGATGACCCGACGTCCTCGCGACGCGCCGAGACCGAGCTTCTTCATCATCGAAGTGATGTCCTCCTGAGCTTGTGCTGGCCCGAGTGTAGGGCAGCCGCGCGCCTCGTCGGGCAAGCCTCCTGGTCGCACCGGAGGTTCATCCGCACTCCTGGATCTCGTACACGCGCGCCGAGCCGCCCTCGTCGACGAGGGCGAAGTCGCCGGCGGGCGGTTCGGCGTCCAGACCCTCGTAGAGGTCGTGGGCGGGATGCCCGACGGAGTACAGGTCCGGGTCGACGTAGAGATAGCGAACACCGAGTCGATCGAGCGCGGCGCACACCGCGGGATCGGTCTCGATGTCGTCGAAGTGCAGACCCAGGTACGCCGCGTCCGGCTCCCACCGGCCCCGCACGTGCGTGTACACGACGTCGACCCCGCCGACCGCGTACGCCAGCGCGCTCCCCGTGAAGGGGTCGCCGAGAATCCTCGCGTCCTCGGGCAGCTCGTCCCCGAGCCGCTCGAGCATCGCGAGCTCGTCCGCCGAGGCGAGGATGTTGGTGGCGCCGCCGTAGACAGGACCCGCGTAGCCGCCGGAGACCTCGTCCGTCCGCATGTCGAGGCGCAGCCAGCCGGTGCCGACGACCAGCAGCGCGACGAGCCCGACCGTCGTGACGGCCGTCGTGCGTGCGCGCGCCTCCGGCCACCGAGAGGCCACGGCGCGCCCGACGAGGACGGCGGCGCCGACGACCCCTGTGCCGGCGAGCACGGCGCCGAAGATCGGTACGAGACCCGCCAGTCGCACGACGTCCGCGTACCACGGCCTCAGCAGGTCCCGGAGCCCCAGGGTCGTGTCTGCCGCCAGCGCGAAGAGCCCGAGCGACACCGCGTACGAGACGACGGCCCACCGTCCTTGCCGGAGGACGAACAGGGTGACGGCACCGGCGACGACGAGGACGGCGAGAGCCCAGCTCCACGAGCCGCCCGTCCCGGCGCTCCCGAGCCCGCCGTCGCCGACGGCCTGGACGACCGCGTCGGCGACGGAGCTCGTCCGCTGCCGGTCGTACACCCCGACGTTGGACGCGAGAACCCACCAGACGGCGGCCCAGCCGCCGAGCCACAGCAGGAGCGCGATCATCCGAATCGTCCTGACCCGAGCCGTCTGCTCGCGGAACCCGACGACCGCCGCGGCGACCAGAGCCGGCGTGACCAGGACGGCGTACGCGAGGAGGCCGCTGGGCTGAGCCAGGGCCACGGCCACGAGGGCGGCCGCCGCGGCGGCGGCGGGCGGGACCCGGTCGACCAGCGTCCGCTGTGGTGCGCCGCGGGACCGCCCTGCAGCGACCACGGTCAGCGCGACAGCCGTCGGCACGAGCGCGTAGGCGAGCGCGTTGGGCCAGAGCGTCCCCCAGGTGACCATCCGCTCGGGGAACGCGACGAAAGCGGCGGCAGCGACCGGGGACGCGAGCGATACCAGCGGCCAGGACGGCGTCACGACACGGGCCAGCGCGACGACGGCGAGCGGCCACACGAGGCCGACGAGCACGAGCGTCGTCGCGTTCGACGCCACGACGACCGAGTCCGTCGTCGACAGGGAGACGACGGAGTGCCACGCGCCGGGGTAGAAGCCTCGCCCCTCGACCGTGTTCGCGACCACCCCGAGGTCGAGCGACGACGCGTCACCGGAGTCGAGGATGTGCCGTATGGCATTGAGGTGGAAGACGCCGTCCCACGTCTGGGGCGGCAGGTCTGGCTCACCGATCCCGCGCCGGAGCGCGACCACCGCGGACACCGCGGCGATCCCGACCCCGACGACCGCCCACACGTCGCTCTTCCGCACTCCGACCGCGCCGACGGCGGTGCGCTGCCGGACAGGTCGGAGCAGCACACCTGCAGCGGCGACCGTGATCGCGACGCTGACGGCGGCGCTCAGGCGGTCCCACGACACGCCGACCGCTCCGAGGGCGATCGGCCACGCCGCGAGGAGCGCGACTGACAACGGGGGCGCGGCGAGCACTCGCCACGATCCGCGAAGCCCGATCGCCCAGCCGAGGAGCACGCCGGGCACGACGAGCCACGCCAGCGCGAGCGCCAGCTCGTCGGCCGCCTGCCACCAGCTCATGCAGCGGTCCCGTGGTGCGTCCGCCCCAGCATGAAGCGTCGGTACGAGCGACGACGGATCGGCTCGGGCACGAGCCGGTAGCCACCGCGGACCAGCACGTTGCGCACCGCCTGCAGCGACGTCGTGAAGCCGAGCCTACGGAATCGCCGCTGCAGCTCGATCTCGGACCGGAGGATCTCCGCCCCGCCCCGGCGGGCGTACGCGCCCGCTCCGACGCGGTAGAGCAGCAGAGGCTCCGGCAGGTTCGCCGGACGAGCACCGCCGTGGAGCATGCGGGCGAAGAGCCAGTAGTCCTCCAGCAGCGCCAGGTGCTCGTAGCCACCCGCAGCCTCGACCGCGGCCCGGCGGAAGACGACCGACGGGTGGTGGAACGGGGAGCGCAGGCGCGCCGCCCGCACGATCTCCTGGGTGCCGACCGGAGGGACTCGCACCGCCCCTGGGTCGGCCTCGTCGTCCTCGAACTCCTGGATCGCGGTGCCTACCACGTCGTGGCCGCGGACGAGGAACGGGATCTGCCGCGCGAACCTCTCTGGTCGGCTGACGTCGTCCGCGTCCATCCGGGCCACGATGTCGTGGGAGCACGCCCGGAGGCCCGCTTCGAGCGCTTCGGCGAGCCCACGGTTCTCCGGCAGCACGACGAGACGAACCGGTACGGGTGACTCTCGCCGGATCTGTTCGAGCGCCTGTTCGAGCGGCGCGCCGACCGGGCCGTCCTGCACGACCACGAGCTCGGCCGGGCGCAGGACCTGCTCATCGGTCACGGAGCGCGCCGCGCGCACGAGGTGGGCCGGGACGTCGCGATGGTAGACGGGGAGGAGCACCGAGAACTCGGGCGGGACATCAGTCACCGCTCTGGTCCTGCCGCCCTGTCTCGAGGCAGCGCACGTCGTGCGTGACCGGACCTGCCCCGCTCAGCGCGACGGAGGTGGCCCGCGGTCTGGTGAGCAGGCCACGGCGCAGCCCGCGCAGACCGACCGTGCGGAGCAGATCGCGGTCCTGCGACCTGGCGACCGTCCGGCCCCAGCGGCGCAGCGAGGCGCCGAGGTAGAGGACGCGTTCACCCGGCGAGAGGGACGGGGACCGCGTGAGCATCCACACCTTGTTGCGCACCTCGTAGAAGAACCGCTCCCCTGGGTCGGCGTCGGTCGCGCCGAAAGTCCTCGTGCGGTGCTCGACGACGGAGCTCGGCACGTACAGGCCGGTCCCGTGACGGAGCAGGCGAGCCGAGAACTCGAAGTCGTCGTTCCAGATGAAGTAGTCGGCCACCGGCAGGCCGTGGTAGCGGACGGCTCGCGCGTCGACCAGCATCGAGACGAACGACGAGGACCGAACGGGCACGGCGCCCGCGGCCCGGGCGCGCGCGATCTGGGTGCCGGACGCCCACGGACGCTGTCTCGGCGTGTTCATGGGGTGGTCACGGCCGTCGTGCCAGACGACGCGGCTGCCGAGGAGCGCGACCGGGCCCTGGTAGGCGTCTCGCGCGCGGAGGAGCTCGGCGAGCGCCGTAGGCGTGGGGATCGTGTCGTCGTCCATGAGCCAGACCAGGTCGGCTTCGAGCGCCTCGAGGGCGTGCGCGATGCCGGCCGCGAAGCCTCCTGCGCCCCCGGTGTTCCGCGACAGCTCGAGGACGGTCGCGGACACCGGATGCTCCGCTGCGACGACGGCTGAGTCGTCGTCTGAGGCGTTGTCGACGACGAGCACGGCGTCGAGCGGGCGAGTCTGCGCAGCGAGCGCATCGAGCGCATCGGTCAGCAGGTCCCGGCGGTTGTAGGCGACGACGACGGCGACGACGCGGTCGGCGCCCGCGGGGCGCGGGGCGTGGTGGTCAGGCACGGGCAGCAAGGCTACCGGACGACGCGAGCCCTTCATCGGCGTCCGCACCCGCTCTGGCGAGCACCGGCGCCAGCGCCTCACGCACCTGTGGCAGGGTGCTCTCGACGTAGGTCCGGGTGAGGTGCGTCGTCTGCCGGTAGACGAGCACGTCGCCCACCACGGGCCAGCACGTCTGCGTGCACACCGCGGAGGTCAGGTCGACCACCTCGACCCCGTCGACACCGTCGGCAGCGAGTCGCTGCACGGGCGCCGCCGATCGCTCCGTCCCCGCGTCCCGGTCGAACGCGCACTCGACCAGGGCGTCCGGATGAGCCGCCACGCACTCGTAGACGTTGCCCTCAGGGTGCGGGTTGTCGAGCACGACGCCTACCGTCGCGCCCCGCGCGCGCGCCGACTCCCACACCGTGCGCAGCCCGTCCACCATGGCGTCGACCGAGGTCCCTCCCGAAGGGTCGATCGCGTCGCTCTGGTACTGCGAGGTCAAGATGACGGCGGGGTCGAGCCGCTCCAGCTCTTCGTCGAGACGCTGGTTCCACTCGACGCACTCGTCGTACGGCTCGCCGTCGATGTGGGGCGTTGCCGCGGTCCAGGCGCACGAGGTCTTCGTCAGGACGACGAGCTTCCACCCCTGCTCGCGCGCCAGCCGGTCGAGCACCGGCTGCCACTGGAGCATCTTGGAGTCGCCCACCGCGGCGACGGTGGTCGTACCCTCCGGATCCCCGTAGACGCACGTCGAGAGGTCGGTCGCCTCCTTGACGGCTTGGCAGCCGTCCGCGTACGCGACCGGGAGGTCCTTCGGCGCTGCCACGGGTGTCGGGAGGACGGAGCCGGTGAGCGCCCGCGGCGGCAGCGCAGCATCGCCAGCCAGGAGCGCACTCGCACCGCGAGCCTCTGCGCGCTCCGCCTCCGTGGGCGCCTTCGCGTCGGTCGTCACGGCGAGCACCCCTCCGGTGACCAGGCCGACGGCGGTGAGCATCGCGCCGAGCGCGAGCGACCGCCTCGTGCTGCCGGCGAGGTACGGCGTCCTGCGGACGGGGTTCTCGAGGAGGTGCAGGCTCAGCCACGCCGGGAGCACCGAGACGAGCACGACCGCGAGACCCTCCAGCGGCCCGATGTCTCCCCAGACGGCCCGGGCGAAGACCAGCAGCGGCCAGTGCCAGAGGTAGAGGGAGTACGACAGGCCACCGACCCAGACCATCGGCCTCGTGCCGAGCGCACGAGTCAGCGCTCCGCGCGGCCCACCGCTGCCTGCCGCCAGCACCAGCACCGTCCCCAGGACGGGGAGGAGCGTCGCCAGGCCGGGCCACGTACGGGGCTCGGCCAGCACGAACGCCGCAGCCACGAGCAGCACCGCGCCTGCCCATCCCGCAGCGGTGAGCGCACGCGGCCGCCATCTCCGGACGCCGGGCAGGACGATCGCCAGGAGAGCCCCTGCGGCGAGCTCCCACAGCCGGGTCGTCGTCACGAAGAACGCCGCTGGGCTGCCGTCCTCGAGCAGCGCGAACGCGAACGAGACCCCTGCCAGGACCGTCAGGAGCACGAGTGCCGGACCGCGGTACCCCGTGCCGCCGAGCCGGCGCGCGACCAGGACCGCCGCGACGAGCACGAGGGGCCACAGGACGTAGAACTGCTCCTCGACCGCGAGGGACCAGAAGTGCTGGACCGGGGACGCCCCTGCGTCTTCCGCGAGGTAGTCGACGGCTCGGGAGGCGAGGACCCAGTTGACGACGTAGCCCGCCGCCGCCGCGACGTCCCAGCCCGCGTCGTGCCGTTGCGTGGGGGGCAGGAGCACCGCGGAGAGCACCGCGCACACGACGAGCACGAGGGCCGCCGCGGGAAGGAGCCGGCGCGCGCGCCGGGCGTAGAAGCCTGCGATCGAGAGACGTCCCGTGCGGTCGATCTCCCGGAGCATGACACCGGTGATGAGGAAGCCCGACACGACGAAGAAGACGTCCACTCCCGCGAACCCGGCGTCCGCGCCCGGCACCCCTGCGTGGTACAGCAGCACCGCGACGATCGCGACGGTACGGAGCCCCTCGATGTCGCCACGGAAACCGCCCCGCGGCTCCTGCGTCACGTCGGCGGCCGCCCGGACGGCGCGCGCGGTCTCCGTCATCCTTCGCCGCCTGCCTGCACGTCCTCGCACGCCGTGATCCGGTAGACCGTCGTGACGTCGGACGAGAGCACCTCCACGAAACCGGTGGAGGTGTCCACGTCGAAGAGGCCGGGGGAACGCTTCCCCATGCTCGTGCCCTGCACCTGGGCGGGGGGCTCGGAGTAGAAGTGGGTGACGCCCAGCCGGCGGACGATCTCGCAGACCCGCGGGTCCCCGTGGATGTCGCGGAAGTGCTCGCGCAGGTAGGTCTGGTCGTCCGAGGAGCCCGCACCGCCGATCTGGGGAAAGACCACGGGCACCCCGGCAAGCGCATAGGCGTAGGCGGCTCCTGTGAGAGCCTCACCGAGCAGCACGGCGTCGTCCGGCAGAGTCGTGTCCATCTCGTCCAGCATCTCGCGTTCCTGCGGCGTCACCATCGTGCCCCAGGCAACCACTCCCGGCTGGTAGGCGGCCGCGAACGAGTCTCGCCGCTCCCCGGCCCTGAGTCCCGACGTCGAGACGAGAAGAAGCGCCACGACCGCGCCCGCGACGAGTCCCTGCACGACGGCCGCCCGCCGCGGTGAGACGAGCCTGCCGCTTCGGCGCAGGACGCGGGCAGCGCCTGTCGCGAGCACGCTGATGCCAACCGCGCCCAGCGGCGCGGCAGGGACCGGGAGGAGAGCACTGATGCGCACATGGCTTCTGTACCAGAACCCGCTCAACCACCGGAACGCGTTCTCGGGTCCCGCCGCAAGCACGACGAGGCAGACGACGGCGAGCAGCGAGACGACGAGCCAACGACCCTCCTTCAGCACGAAGGTCCCGGCGATGCCGACCACGATGACCGCGAGCAACCCGACGCTGAGGAAAGGTCGCTCAGCCGGGGGAAAAGCGAGCAGCGTCGTCTTCCAGGCATCGGACGAGCTCATCCGACCAGGCCGGTCGTAGTTCAGCACCGAGTCGAAGGCTCCGGTACGCGCCGCCACCACGACCACGAGCACCGCCGCCGCGACACCCAGAGCACCCAGCACCGTCGCGGTGATCGCGTGACCCCCCCGCCACTGCCGGACCAGGGCCCGCACACCCCGGCCGACGACCAGGGCGGAGAGGAGCGCGACGAGCGCGAAGACAGCGCTGCCGTGCGCGAGCACGGCACCGAGTGCCGCGACAGCGGCGACGGCGAGCCCGACCACGTACTGCCACGGTGACTGTCCTGACCGGGTGGCGAGCACCACGAGTGCGCACACACCGGGGAGCAGCGCCACCGAGTACCCGTTCGGCCACTGCCCCGACGTGCTGAACGTCCAGCTCGGGAACGTGATGAACGCTGCGGCGAGGACCGGTGCGAGCATCGCGACGAGCGCGCGGGACGGAAAAGCGGCGCGCGCCAGGCCAGCGAGGCCGACCGTCCACACGCCGGCGCCCAGCACGAGCGACGAGGCGTTGGCGGCAGCCGGGATCGAGGCCCATGGGGTGACCGCCACGACGGAGTGCCACACCGCGGGGTAGAAGATCGATCTGCCGCCGTCGCCATACATCGGGGAGAGACCGCCGAGAGACGAGGCGTTACCCGTGTCCCGGACGGTGGCGACGGCATTGAGATGGAAGACACCGTCCCACTGCTGGAGCAGGGCGTCGGGTCGCGCCATGCCGGCCTTCATGCTCCACGCGAGGAACAGGGTCACGATCGCGACAGAGCCGACCACGGCGAGACCCTGGGCGCGGGTCGCGTCGGGGCCCCACCCGAACCGGACGCGTCGGCCGGCCCACCCGACCAGCGCAGCGGCCGCCCAGGACGCCGCCACGAGTCCGAGGACGCTCGCCAGCGTCCATGGAACTCCGAGACGTCCGAGGGCTACGGCCCCGAGCCCCAGGATCGCGGCGCCGACCGCGGGGCCGCCCGCCCACGCGTACAGCCCGCGGACGCCGACAAGCCGGAGCACGACGGTCCCGGGGAGGACGAAGAGGGCCGCCGACGCGAGAAGGGCGGGAATCAGGTCCCACCAGGACATCAGTCAGTGCCCACCGGCGTACCCGCGCCCAGCACGCTGCGGGCGACCCCGTGCCACGAGGAGAGGTCGACGAGCCGACGGCCGTCGACGAGCAGCCGCACGCCCGGGAAATCGGTCGGGACGACGTCGCGGTACTCACGGTGGTCCGCCTGGACCAGCACGACGTCCGCGGGCTCGCCGAGCCGGTAGGGCGTCAGTCCCAGAGCCTCGAGCTCCTCCTCCGAGAACATCGGGTCGTGCACGACGGCTCGCGCCCCCCGAGCGGCCAGCGCCTCGACGGTCGGGAACACCCCGGAAAAGGCGGTCTCCTTCACCCCGCCCCGGTAGGCTGCGCCGAGCACCGCGACCGTGAGTCCGTCGAGGCTCCCCAACGTCCTCGCGGCGGACTCGACGACCTGAGCCGGCATCCCGGCGTTGACGCGACGTGCCTCCCGGACGATCGAGGCGTCGGGGTCGACGGACAGGTAGAGGCGGGGGTAGACGGGGATGCAGTGCCCGCCGACCGCGATGCCGGGACGATGGATGTGGCTGTAGGGCTGGGAGTTGCAGGCCTCGATGACCGCGTGCACGTCGATGCCCTGCGCATCGGCGAAGACTGCGAACTGGTTCGCAAGCCCGATGTTCACGTCGCGGTACGTCGTCTCGGCGAGCTTGGCCAGCTCCGCCGCCTCCGCGCTGCCCAGGTCCCACACGCCGTTCGGGCGCGGCAGGTCGTCGCGCTCGTCGAACTCGAGCACCGCCTCGTAGAACTCGCGGGCGCGCCGCGCACCCTCGGCGTCGAGACCGCCGATGAGCTTCGGGTAACGGCGGAGGTCCGCGAAGACGCGCCCGGTGAGCACGCGCTCCGGTGAGAAGACGAGGTGGAAGTCGCTCCCCTCGACCAGGCCGGAAACCCCCTCGAGCAGCGGCTTCCACCGGTTGCGCGTCACACCGACCGGGAGGGTGGTCTCGTACGAGACGAGGGTCCCGGGCGTGAGGTGCTCCGCGAGCGAGCGCGTCGCCGAGTCCATCCACGCGAAGTCGGGCTGCGCCGTCTCCTCGTCGACGAACAGCGGGACCACCACGACGACCGCATCGGCACCCGGCACGGCATCGGCGTAGTCGGTCGTGGCGCGGAGCCGCCCGTCGGGCACCAGCAGCGCCAGCTTCTCCGCCAGCTGCGCCTCACCCGGGAAGGGTTCGCGCCCGGAGTTGACCGACTCGACCACCTCGGGGTTGATGTCGACCCCCACCACCTCGTGACCGCGATCCGCGAACTGGACCGCCAGGGGAAGACCGATCTTGCCGAGTGCGACGACGGCGATACGCATGGTGATTCTCTCGTCCTGCTGGGTGGAAGGGGTGGGCGCGCGAGCGCGGGGCAAGCCTACAAGCCTGGAGAGGCCCCTCGAGGCCCGAGAAGACGCTCGATGATTCCCGCACCGACCGCCGCGTCCGCCTCGAAGCTCAGCTCCCGAGACGCGGCGTCCGACGCTGCTTTCGCCGCGCGCACGGACTCGGCATCGAGCGCCCGGAGCGACGCCGCGCAGTCAGCAGGCTCGAAGCTCTCGCTGACGAAACCGAGCCCGTACTTGTCGACGAGCGTCGCCATCTCGACCGACGGCCCGATGGCGACAGCGAGGCGCGCCTGGACGTAGTCGAAGAACTTGTTCGGGAGGGCGAGGCGCGCGTTGGTCTGCGTCGGCGGGATCCAGTGGACACCGACGTCGTAGACGTTGAGGGCGTCCGGCAGCTCGTGGGGTCGCACAGGGTCCCGGAACGTGATGCGGTCGCAACCCTTCGCGCGCTCCTTCAGGGTGCCCAGATACCTTCCGCCGTCGGCCGCAGGTACCAGGAGCAGATCGAGCGTGAAGCCAGGACCGAGCTCTCGGACGACGTCGATGATCGTCTCGATGTTCCGGCTCGGTTCCGCCCCGCCGCTGTGGACGAGTCGGATGGGCGAACCGTCCGTGGGTGATGGATGCAGGTCCTGCCAGGGCGACGAGTTGCGCATCACCTGCGCCTCGACCCCGAAGCGGTCTCGGTACAGCTCCGCGATCGCGCCTCCGACCGTCGTCACGGCCGCTGCGCGCGGGAGGTACGTCGCGCAGAGGTGAGTCATGAACGGCGCGACGAGCAGCCGCCAGGAGAGCACCTGCGTCCGCTCCTCCGGAGCCCACTCGTGCATGTCCGCCCAGACCGGTGCGCCGTGCGCGACATCGAAGGCGAGAGCGAGGATCCGGGCCTCGTTCGCGACCACGAGGTCGAACCGGTGGCCCTGGAGCCGACGCTGTGCCTCCGCGACCGCGGGTGCCGCGAGCTCGGCGGCCCGGAACCGCCGCGCGGCAAGCAGCGCGACGCCACGCGGCGTCTGCGGGAGCGACGTGAGGTTCTGCGGGATCTCGAGGTGCTCCGTGGCGAGGTCCGGGCGCGGACCGTACCCCACCGTCGTCACGTCTCCGACAGCGGCGAGCACCTCGAGCTGGCGGAGCACCCGCGCATCACGGTGGATGGGCGACAACGAGAGGCAGAGGATCCTGGGACGAGTGCTCACGCAGGCACTCTAGCGGGGCGGTGGGAGCGGCTGGTCGGGCTCCTCGCCCAGGCCAGTAGACTGCGACCCCGTGAAGGTCATGAGCATCGTGGGAGCCCGTCCGCAGTTCGTCAAGCTCGCGCCCGTCGCCACCGCGATGGCCGCTCACGACGACGTGGAGCATGTCATCGTGCACACCGGCCAGCACTACGACCCCATGCTCTCCGACGTCTTCTTCCGCGACCTCCAGATCCCGTCCCCGGACGTCCACCTCGAGGTGGGCTCCGCCGGCCACGGGAAGCAGACCGGCGCCATCCTCGCCCGGATGGACGACGTGATCGCCGAGCAGGGTCCCGACTGGGTCCTCGTCTACGGCGACACGAACTCGACGCTCGCTGGAGCACTCTCGGCGGTCAAGCTCGGGGCACCCGTCGCCCACCTCGAGGCGGGACTGCGCTCGTTCAACCGCCGTATGCCCGAAGAGCACAACCGGGTCCTCACCGACCACGCCGCCGACCTCTGCCTCGCCCCCACGGAGGTCGCCATGGGGCATCTCCGATCCGAGGGTCTGGCCGACCGCTCCGAGCTCGTGGGCGACGTCATGACCGACGTCCTCCACCTCGTGGCGAGGCGGGCCGACCACCAGCCCGTGGTGGTGGCAGACCGGGGATGGCACGACGGCGACTACTACGTCGCGACGATCCACCGGGCCGAGAACACCGACGACGTCGCGCGTCTCGACTTCGTCCTCCGCGCCCTCGCCGGACTCGACCGACCCGTGCTCCTCCTCGCGCACCCACGGCTCGTCGCCAAGGCTGCATCGGCCGGCCTGGAGCTCGCCCGCGGAGCGATCGTGCCGACCGCCCCCTTGCCCTACCCGGAGCTCGTGGCGGCCGTGTCGCGGAGCGCCGGCGTGGTCACGGACTCGGGCGGCCTCCAGAAAGAGGCGTTCCTCCTGCGCGTGCCGTGCACCACGATCCGTACGGAGACGGAGTGGGTCGAGACCGTCGAGCTCGGGTGGAACGTACTGGCCAACTCGGAGAGCGCCGTCCGCGAGGCGGTGCTCCGTCCCACGCCGGCGGCGACGGACGCGACGCCCTACGGAGACGGCGCAGCCGCCGTCCGCGTCGTGGACGCACTCCGCCGCCACGCGGCCTGAGCACCGCCGTGTCGTCGGAAGAGGAAATCGGCACGACGAGCACGAGAGCGCGGTCCGGCCGCTTCGACCTGGTCCTGTCGACAGCAGGGACAGTGACGGGCGGCGTCGTCAGGTTCCTCTACAACGTCGTCATCGGCAACGTCCGCGGCCCCGCTTTCCTGGGCGTCGTGGGGAGCGCGCTCTCCACCGCGATGTTCGCCGCCGTGGTCTACCCGCAGGCGGTCGCCACGGCGGCGACGACTTTCGTCTCCCGGGCCGGCGGCCGGCCTGAGGAGGCCCAGGACCGTCCCGAGGCCGTCGCGTGGTACCTCGCGAAGCACCTGGTGCTCGTCGCGCTCTTCGTCGGCGCCGGAGCCGGCGTCGCGGCATGGCTCCTCACCCAGCGCGGCGCGCTCTTCGCGTTCGCGACGGGGCTGCTGACAGTCGGCTACTCGGCCTACATCTTTGGCCGCTCCGTACAGTTCGCCACCTACCGGGCTCGCCGGGCGGTGGTCGCCGACGCCGTCTCCGGGCTGGTGGCGCTCGCTCTCCTCGTGCTCGTGCTCCTGCGCGAGCTCGACGACCTCGTGCTCCTCCCGCTCGCCCTCGGCTACGGGGCCGCCGCAGCGATCACCTGGCCGCGCCGCTCAGGCCCGATCTCCCGGGAGCTGCGCACGGAGCTCCGGCGCTTCATCGCCATCGGGAGCGTGGGCGCGGTCGCGAGCGGCGGCTTCCTCCAGCTGTCGATGGTCGCGGCCAAGATCCTCGGGTCGCCCGACGATGCCGGCCTCTACGCGGCGGCGCTCTCCATCGCCACACCGCTGTCGATGGTGTCCACGGCCATCGCGATGGTGGTCGTCCCCGCGATGGGCGCTGCGGTGGGTCGCTCCGACATCACCGGCTTCCGGCAGGTCGTCGACCGCGCGGCGCGAGGCGTCTCCGCGCTCGCCCTGGCCGGGTTCGGCATGATCGCCGCCCTCAGCCCTGTTCTCGTGGCTCTCTTCTACCCCGACGGCTACTCCGGAGCGGTGCCCCTCCTCGCCGTGCTCGCCGCCGCCATGCTCTGCCTGACGTCACGCATGCCGGTGACGAACGCCCTCGCTGTGCGCTCACCCGTCGGTATCCGCACGACCACGACCGTCTCGCTCGCCGCGACGGCGGTCGGAATCGCGGTGTGGGCGCTCGCCGGTCCGCGGTTCGGCGTAGCCGCCGTCGCCGTCGGCGTCCTCGCCGGGAACGTCCTGGCCCTCGTCTGGCTCACCGCGACCGTCGCGCGTCAGGAGTCGATGCCCTGGCTCTCCGCGACCCTGCGCCACGGGGTGGTGCTCGTGCTCGCCGTGCTGCTCGCCGTCGTCGTGGCCCTCGTCGACCTCTCCGTCGGGGCAAGCGTCGTCGTGGCCGCCGCCTACCTCGCCCTCTGGGCCGTCCTCGTGGCCGTCCCGGACCGCGGGGCGCTCCTAGGCCTGCTCGGGGCGGGCCGCGGCCGCGGCCGCGGCTGATCGTGCGCCCGAGACCCGGCACCGTGCGACGGGCAGTCGGGCGCGACGCGGCCGGTCAGCGACGGCGCGAGGTGGGTGTCGCCGCGTCGAGCACGAGCTCGGCCGCTCGACGCCCGGTCGCCTCGGCGGACGCGTTCCGGCGCACCCAGTCGGCGAGCTCCGTCCGTCGCTCCCCGCTGGGAGCGTCACGAAGCGCCGCGACCATGGCGGCCGCCACCTGGTCCTCGTCGTAGTCGGTCGCCCAGCCGAGGCGTTCGTCCTGCACGGCCCGATGCGCTGGGCCCGGGCCCGCGAAGACGACAGGCGTCCCGCACGCCACGGAGGCAAACACCTTGGTGGGGAACGCGAAGTCGTACCCCAGCCCAGGGCGCAGGCTGACGAGCCCGGCGCGCGCTGATGCGAGCGCGGCGGCGGCCTCTGCCGGGGGGACGCTGCCGCGGAGCTCGACAGAACCCGGGGGGAGCTGAGCAGCGACCCGCTCGATCTCCCGCCACTCCGACCCCTGGCCGAGGAACACCAGCCGCGCGTCCGGCACCGTCGCGAGCACCTTGCGGAAGGCGGCGACGAAGATGGACGCCCCCTGCCACTCCGAGGCGGTCCCGGCGTACACGAGGGTGGGACGGCTGGCGGTCCCCTGCTCGGCCGCGCCCGGTTCCACGGTCTCCGGGCCAACGGGCCGGAAGACGGTCGTGTCGATCCCGTTGCGCACGACGGCGACGTCTCGGCCGCCCAGAGCGCTGACGCGTTCGGCGACCCCGTCGGACACCGCGAGCACCCGGGACGCACCGCGGAACGCGAACGACTCCATCGCCCGGACGACGCGGCGCACCACGCGCGGCGCATCGGTCGACTCGGTGGCATCGGACCAGACGTCAGCGGCGTAGTAGACGTACGGGACGCGCCGCAGCGCGCACGCGACGCGCACGACCACGCCCGTGGTCGGTGGCGGTTCGACGACGACGACGTCCGGCCGGCGGCGCAGCGACAGGACCCGGAAGAACGCCGGCACGTCGAACGAGAGGTAGCAGGCGTATCCCCGCACGTAGCCCTCGGCGTCCCGCAGCACCGGGAACCGACGCACGTCGGCACCGGCGTCGTCCCCGGCCTCCTGGCCTCGCGGTGGGCACACGGTGAGCACGGTCGGGGAGGCGCCGGACCGGACGAGCGCGCCCACGAGAGCCGACAGCCGAAAGGACGCGGCGGCGGGCTCCGGGGCGAAGATGCGAGAGACCAGGAGAGGGCGGGGCGGGCCGCCGACACGTGCCACGCTGGCTCACTCCGCCGTGTCGTCGGCGATGTGCACGGCGCGGCCGGTGCGCGCCGACTCGAGGACGGCCTCTGCCACCTCGAGGGTGCGCAGCCCTTCCCGCATCGTCACCACGTCCTGCCGCAGACCGAGCACGGCGTCGCGGAAGGCCTCGTGCTCGACACGGAGCGGCTCCCGCTTGGCGAACGCGTACCGCGTGACGTCGCCCTCGGAGACGCCCCGGAACGCCGAGACGGCCTCCCACTCCGTGGGGATGACGCCGTTGGCGTAGAACGTGAGGTCGGCGGTGCCGGTGTCCGCGACGAACGCACCGCGCTCCCCCGTCACGATCGTCACCCGCTCCTTCATGGGTGACAGCCAGTTGACGACGTGGTTGGTCACGACGCCGTTCTCCAGCCTGCCCGTGGCGGTGACCATGTCCTCGTGCGGGCGTCCGCTGCGGTGGGTCGTCTGCGCCGCGACCGAGCGGTACGGGCTCTGCGCGACCCAGGCAGTCAGGTCGATGTCGTGGGTGCCGAGGTCCTTGACGACGCCGACGTCGGCGATGCGCGCGGGGAAGGGTCCCTGGCGCCGAGTCGCGATCTGGAAGACCTCGCCGAGCTCGCCGGCCTCCGTGCGACGTCGCAGCTCCTGGAGCGCGGGGTTGAAGCGCTCGATGTGCCCGACGGCGCCGACCAGCCCGGCGTCCTCGAACGCCGCGGCGACCTTGCGCCCGGCGTCGCTCGTCGCGGCGATGGGCTTCTCGACGAGGGTGTGGACACCGGCGGCGGCGAGGGCGAGCGCCACGTCCTCGTGGAAGACGGTCGGGACCGCGACCACGGCCATCTCGATCCCGGCGGCGATCAGCGCCTCGACGTCGGGCAGGACGTCGAGGTCACCCGACACGCCGTAGGGGTCGCCGCCCGGGTCGGCGACGGCCACGAGGTCGACGCCGTCGATCTCGCGGAGCACCCGGGCGTGGTGCCGGCCCATGGCGCCGAGCCCGATGAGGCCTGCGCGGAGGTCGGCCATCACGCACCTGCCTTCACGACGGTGTTGACCGCGGTGACGATGCGGTCGAGGTCGGCCTGGGTGAGCGACGGGTGCACGGGCAGGGAGATGACCTGCTGCGCCGCGATCTCGGTCTCCGGCAGGTCGAGCCCCGGCGCGAAGTGCCGCAGGCTCTCGAGCCGGTGGTTGGGGATCGGGTAGTAGACGCCGGAGCCCACGCCGTGCTCCTCCCGGAGCGCGGTCACCACGCCGTCGCGGTCGTCGGCGACCCGGATCGTGTACTGGTGGTACACGTGCACCGCGCCGTCGGCGACGGGCGGCGTGACGACGCCCTCGAGGTTCTCGGTGAGGAACGCGGCGTTGCGCCGGCGGTCCGCGGTCCAGCCCTGGACCTTCGTGAGCTGGACCCGGCCGATCGCCGCGTGGACGTCGGTCATGCGGGCGTTGAACCCGACGACCTCGTTCGCGTACTGACGCTCCATCCCCTGGTTGCGCAGCAGACGGACGTTGCGGGCGACCTCGTCGGTCGCGCACGACACCATGCCGCCCTCGCCCGACGTCATGTTCTTCGTCGGGTACAGGCTGAACATCGCGAACGTGCCGAACGAGCCGACCTGGTGGCCGTCGAGCGTCGCACCGTGCGCCTGGGCGGCGTCCTCGAAGAGCAGCAGGCCGTGCTCCTCGGCGACCGCTCCCAGCGCCGTCATGTCCGCGGGGTGGCCGTAGAGGTGCACCGGCATGATGGCCTTGGTGCGCTCGGTGATCGCGGCGCGCACCGCGTCGGGCGACAGGCAGAAGTGGTCCGGCTCGATGTCCGCGAACACCGGCGTCGCACCGGTCAGCGCGACCGAGTTCGCGGTCGCCGCGAACGTGAACGACGGGACGATGACCTCGTCGCCGGGGCCGATGCCCGCGGCGAGGAGGCCCAGGTGGAGCCCGGAGGTCCCGGAGTTGACGGCGACGCACGTGCGCCCGCCGACGAGCACGTCGGCGAACTCCTGCTCGAACGCAGCGACCTCGGGGCCCTGAGCGATCATCCCGCTGCGCAGGACGCGGTCCACTGCCGCGCGCTCGTCGTCCCCGACGATCGGCTTCGCCGCGGGGATCAGTGTCTGGCTCATTCGGCCGCAACCTCTCTGATGGACTCGTCGTGCTCTTCGTAGCGGGCGCCCGTCACCGGGCACACCCAGTGGTCGCCCTCCGGCCGCAGGGGCTGGCCGGCACGACCCACCCAGCCGACCCGCCGCGCAGGCACCCCGACGACGATCGCGTGGTCGGGGACGTCCTTGGTGACCACCGCCCCGGCGGCGACGGTGGCCCACGCCCCGACCGTTACCGGAGCGACGCAGACCGCCCGCGCGCCGATCGCGGCGCCCTCGCCGATCGTCACGCCGACCGCGTGCCAGTCGTCGGCGCTCTTCAGCGAGCCGTCCGGGTTGACCGCGCGCGGGTAGGTGTCGTTGGTGAGCACCGCCGCGGGACCGATGAAGACGCCGTCCGCGAGGGACGCCGGCTCGTACACGAGCGCGTAGTTCTGGACCTTGCAGTGGCGCCCCATGCGGACCCCGGTCCCGATGTAGGCGCCGCGACCCACCACGCACGCCTCCCCCATCGTGACGCCCTCGCGCACCTGCGCGAGATGCCAGATCTGGCTGCCGTCCCCGATCGACGCGTCGTCGGCGACGTCGGCGCTGGGGGCGATGCGAACACCCATGCTCGTGCGGCTCCTAGGTAGAGAGTGGGGCAGGCCCGCCACAGGGCGCCGCATCACTGTAACGGCACGTGGCGTGGGCAAGGCTACCTTTCGGCCTGAGGCCCGGACGAGCGACGAAGGTCCTGAGGAGCCCGCAGCTCCTGCGACAATATCGCCATGCATTCACCGGACGCCGTGACCGCGGGCGCCGCAGCCACCCGGCCCGACCCGCAGGACGACGTGTGGCTCGTCATCCCGTTGTTCAACGAAGCGACGGTCATCGCCGACGTCGTGAAGAACGCCATGACGGTGTTCGGCCACGTCGTCTGCGTGGACGACGGCAGCTCGGACTCGTCGGCGGCGCGGGCGCGCGGCGCGGGCGCGACGGTCCTTCGCCATGCCGTCAACCTCGGCCAGGGTGCCGCGCTCCAGACAGGCATCGAGTTCGCCCGAGAACAGGCTGGCTGCCGTTACATCGTCACGTTCGATGCCGACGGACAGCACCGGGTCGAGGATGCCCTCTCGATGGTCGAACAAGCGCGCCAGGACGACCTGGCGATCGTCTTCGGCTCCCGCTTCCTCGACGACCGGACGAAGCCCGGACTGATCAAGCGCCTGGTGCTGCGCACTGCAGTCTGGTTCACGAACCAGAGCACGGGCCTCCGTCTCACCGACGCGCACAACGGCCTCCGGGTCATCCGTTCAGACGCAGCGGCGGGCGTCGACCTCCACCAGGACCGGATGGCCCACGCCAGCGAGATCGTCCTCCAGCTCGGACGGACGGGTCTGCCCTGGGGCGAGCATCCCGTGCACGTCCTCTACACCGACTACTCCCGCGCAAAGGGTCAGTCGCTGTGGAATTCAGTCAACATCCTCGTCGACCTGGTCTTCAAGTAGGGACACGCACATGCTCATCCAGGTCCTCCTCGTCGTCGCGATCGGCGTCGTGACCATCTTGCTCACCCGTTCGACCGCGAACGCCCGGCACCAAGCGATCCGACGGCTCCTTCTCGTCGGGTTCGTCGTGGTCGCGGTGCTCTCCGTGATCTTCCCGGAGTGGCTCACCTACTTGGCGAACGCCCTCGGCGTGGGTCGAGGCACCGATCTCTTGCTCTACGCGCTGGTCATCGCCTTCGTCAGCTACATCGCCACGAGCCATCGCCGTTCCGCGCTGCTCGAGCGCAAGCTGACGGTGCTGACGCGCGAACTGAGCCTTGCCGAAGCGGAACTCCGACGCGTGGACGACTCCCTCGAGCACGACGAAGCCTCCGAGGACGGTGCGGCCGTCGAACGGCACGCACCAGAGAAGGACGGCACCAGCGCGCGCTGACCTGCACAAGTCCTCTACGGGCTGAGCCCCGGCCGCGCGCGGGGACGATGCACGCGCGGCCTATGCTCGACTCCCGTGACGTCCCGTACCCGTGCCCAGGACCGCGCCGAGGCGGCAGCCTCGTCGGCGCGCGGGCCCGCGCACGCCCGGACGCAGCGCTCGCACCGTGTGGCGCGCACGGTCGGTCTCGTCGCCACCGCGGCGCTCGCGTTCGGGGCGGTCGGCGGGGCGTCGGCGCTGTCGAACATCCAGGGCAACATCACGTCGTCGGGCGCGCTCGACCTGCTCGACGACCGTCCCGCGCAGACCACCCCGGACCCGAGCGACCCGAACGCCGGGAAGCCGCTCAACATCCTCGTGATGGGGTCGGACGCGCGCGGCGGGGAGAACGGCCACGAGGTCGAGGGCGTCGAGGGCATGCGCTCGGACACGACGATCCTCGTGCACGTGTCCGCCGACCGCTCGCGCGTGGAGATGATCTCGATCCCGCGCGACTCGCGCGTCGACGTGCCGGCGTGCACCACGACGAACGGGAAGACGACCGCGCCGGCGAACACGCGCTTCAACGCCGCTTTCGCCAACGGGGCGACGGTCGGCGGGGACGTCGACTCCGCGGCGGCGTGCACGGTGCGGACCGTCGAGAGCCTCACCGACGTCTTCGTCGACGGCTTCGTCGTCGTCGACTTCGCGGGCTTCCAGAACATGGTGTCGGCGATCGGCGGGGTGCGCATGTGCATCCCCGAGGCGATCGACTCCCCCAAGGCGGACCTGCAGCTCGCCGCGGGGTGGCAGACGCTCGACGGCGCCCAGGCGCTCGGCTTCGCGCGCGCCCGGTACGGGGTGGGCGACGGGTCGGACCTCAGCCGCATCGGCCGGCAGCAGCAGCTCCTCGCCGCGACGGTGAACCAGGTGCTGTCGAAGAACGTGCTCTCGGACCTCGGCCAGATCTACGGCTTCGTCGACGCGGGCACCAGGTCGCTGACGATGAGCGACAACCTCTCGTCGATCCCGAGCCTCGCCGGGCTCGCCTTCAGCCTCCGGGGCACGTCGAGTGGCAACATCACCTTCATGACCGTTCCCCACGCGCCGGACCCGCGGGCTCCCGACGCGAAGGTCGTCTGGACGCCGGAGGCCGACGAGCTGTGGGCGAAGGTGCGCGCGGACGAGCCGATCGTCGCGCCCGCACCCGCGGCCGACCAGCCGGCCGACGACGCCGCGACCGACGCGCCACCGGCCGCCGAGGGCGACGACGCCCCGGCGCCGGTCACCGCCGCGGACGAGCCCGCGCCGGTGCAGACGAAGGAAGCCGGCAAGGAGGCGTTCTCCGCCGCCGACGAGACCGCGCAGTGCGGGTGATCCCATGACCGACTCCCGCGACCCCCGCTCGCTGCCCCCGAGCTTCACGCCCCAGGGCGGCCGCTCGCCCCGGCCCACCTCGGCCGACGACGCGATCGCCGTCGGGAACAGCGGTCGCCCCCGCCCGCCGGCCCGACCCGTGCCCGACGACGCCGTCCGGGCCGAGCCGCGCATCCGGCGTCAGTCCTCGCGGGAGATCCCCGTGACCCCCGCCCGCAAGGGCACCCCGCCCCCGGCGCCGCCCGCAGGGCGCACGCGCCCCCGGAACGAGCCCGCGGCCTCGGCGCTGCCCCCGTCCGTCGCCCCGACGCGGTCGCCCGAGCGCTCGGCTCCCGCCCGCGTCTCGTCGTCCCCGCACGCGAGCGCGCGCGCCGCGACCGCGAGCCCGGGACGGGGCCCCGCGCCGGTGTCCCGTCCGCGCCCGGGCGGTCCCGGCCGCCCCGGCGACGGCCGCTCGCCGTCGACTGCCGGCGCGTCCCGTCCGGGCGGCGGCTTCCGCGTCCGCAAGGGCCGCATCGTCGGGCTCGTCGCCGGCGTCGTCATCGTCGCGCTCCTCGCCTGGCCCGTCGGCCTCCTCATCTGGGCCAACGGCAAGATCCAGCACGTGGAGGCGCTCTCCGGCGCTCCTGGTACCGCGGGCAACACCTACCTGCTCGCCGGGTCCGACGCGCGGGGCGACGGCATCAGCGAGGACGGCACCGAGGGCGCCCGCACCGACACGATCATGGTCCTCCACGCGCCGCCGAGCGGGCCGGTCGCGCTCATCAGCCTGCCGCGCGACACGTACGCGGAGATCCCGGGCAACGGGTCGAGCAAGCTCAACTCGGCGTACTCCTGGGGCGGTCCGGCGCTGCTCGTGCAGACCGTCGAGCAGCTCACCGGCCTCACGGTCGACCACTACGTCGAGGTCGGGTTCGGCGGTGTCGAGGGGATCGTGGACGCCGTCGGCGGCGTCGAGCTGTGCCTCGACTACGACGTGGACGACCCGAAGAGCGAGCTCGTCTGGACGGCGGGCTGCCACGTGGCCGACGGGCACACCGCGCTCGCCTTCTCGCGCATGCGGTACTCGGACCCGCAGGGCGACATCGGACGGGCCGAGCGTCAGCGCCAGGTCATCGGCGCGATCAGCTCGCAGGCGGCGAACCCCAGCATCCTCTTCCGCCCGGGCGACCAGGTCTCGTTGCTCGACTCCGGGCTCGGGGCCCTCACCGTGGACGAGAAGACCGGCATCGTGGACCTCGGCAAGCTCGCGCTCGCCTTCCGCAAGGCCAACGGGCCCGACGGCATCACCGGCACCCCGCCGATCTCGAACCCCGACTTCCGCCCCGGCGGCAACCTCGGGTCGACGGTGCAGCTCGACCCCGAGACGGTCGGCCAGTTCTGGGTCGACATCCGGGACGGCAACCTCGCGCCCGGTCAGGTGGGCGGCCTCCCCCGGTAGCGCTCACCACCACCCGGTCGCGGCGCCGAGCCGCTCTTCGAGGACCGGACTGAGCGTCACCGCGTACGTCGCAGTCAGGTGATTGTCGTCGCGGTACACGAAGCGATTGCCCTGGACCGCGCGGCAGACACGCTCGGGGCACAGGACGTCGTTGAGGTCGAGGGCTGTCGCGTTCCAGAGGTCCTGGACAGCGTCGACGGCGGGGTCGACGTCGTCCAGCACGTCGCTCCAGGCGAATGCGCACTCGTCCGACTCCCAGCCGTGGACGGCCACGCAGTCCGGCATCCACACCGGGAACCAGGGGTTGTCGCGGATGGCCACGACCGGGATGTGGTGCTCGGCGAGACGCTCCCACGCGCGGACATACTCGTCCGGCACGACCTCGCGCGGCGACTCCGACAGGGACGGGCGCGTGGAGGTCGTGATGACGAGGTCGGGCTTGATCGACAGGACGTAGTCGAGAGCCTGCCCCTGCCAGGTCGTGCACTCGCCGTCCCCCGTACCGTCCACGGGATCGATGAAGAGGCACCCGGCCTTGAGGACCGGCACGATGCGAAGGCCGCGCCGTTCGGCCACAGGCTCGAGCGCGGCGAACCAGTGTTCGCTGTGCGAGGCGCCGACCAGAGCGACGACCGTCGACGCCTCGGCGGGGCCGTACGAGCACTGCTTGACGTCGCTCTCCCCGTTCCCGGTCATGCAACCGTCGGCGACGACACGTGACGTGTCCTCGGCCACCGTCTCCAGCGCGGGCACCGGGTGGACGGGCGAAGCGCCGTACACGCCCGGCTCGAGGACTGAGAGCGCGCCCGGGTAGACGGTGACGTCCATGTCCCGGACCGCCCCCTCGTAGGCACGCTGGACCCACGCGACATGGGCGTTCCACGCGATCGGCGTCAACGCGACGAGTGCGGTGACCGCCGCGACCACGGTACGCGTCGCCCCCCAGGCCCGCGCTGCGGGTAGCCCGGTGAAGACACGCTGAGGCCGACGGAGCGTGTCCTCGACGAAGTGCTTCGTCAGTGCGGCGAGCACGGCCGAGAGAAGGAGCACGCCGGCCCCCGCCAACCATCCCACGGGACGGTCCCGCACCACGACGGCGAACACGAGCACCGGCCAGTGCCAGAGGTAGAACGCGTACGCGTAGCCACCGGCACGTGCGACGGCGGGCTTACCCAGGAGACGTGACACGGATCCCGCCGGCGCTGCGTGGCCCGCCGAGGCGCCTGCGACGACGACGAGCGCCGCGCCGGCGAGGGGGACGAGCGTGGCGGGGCCCGGGAACAGCGCCCCGCCGTCCACCAGGACCCCGCTCGCGACGACGAGGGCCACGCCGACCCAGCCCACGACGACGGCCCACCGGCCGTGCAGACGGACCCGCGCCACGAGCACCGCGAGCACCACTCCCGCGAGGTACTCCCACGCGCGGGCAAACGTGTCGTAGTACGTGAACGCCTGGTCGGCGCGCACACCGAGCGCCGCGTGGACGAACGACGCGACGGCGAGGACGACCACGGTCGCGTGCACGACGGCGAGCCGCCGCTCGACACCGGCACGGCCCGCCAGCCACCAGACGATCAGGAGCAGGACGGGCAGCCCGACGAAGAGCTGGCCCTGGACCGAGAGCGACCACACGTGCTGGAGCGGGCTCTGGGTGGCGTCCACGGCGCCGTAGGCCTGCTCGGCAGCGGCGAGCCGCCAGTTCTCCACGTACAGCAGGGACGCGAGCGTCTCGCCGGAGACGCCCGTCCAGCGGGTCCGTGGCAGCAGGGTCGCGCTCGCGACGAGGACCGCGGCCAGCACGACGGCGAGCGCGGGCAAGAGCCGGCGCGCGAGCCGCGGGACGTACGTTCGCAGCCGCACCGGCGTGCCGCGGGCGAACGAGCGCAGCAGGCTCCCGCCGACGAAGAACCCGGAGAGCATGAGGAAGACGTCGACCCCGCCCGAGACCCGGTGGACCCAGACGTGGTAAATGGCGACGAGCACCACGGCGAGCGCACGCAACCCGTCGAGGTCGTGCCGGTAGCCGTCCCGGGCCGGGGCGCTTCGCGGGCGGGCGTGCCGCGGGACCAGGCCCGTCGGCGGGGCGACGGTCTCCGGGGTCGCGTGGGACGACGCCGTCGGCGTCGTCCCGTAGGACAGGTGCGGTACTGCCACGTGCGCGTTCTCCGGAGGGGTGTCGGACCGACCCGTTCCGGCCGTCTCAGGCCTCGCCCCCGCGTCGCGGGAGGCTCCCGCAGGCTAACCCGGCACCCGCCCGGCGCAGAAACCCGTGGCGTGTCGGTCAGGCTCCGAAGCCGGTGCGCTGCCCGCCGGCGCGCGACGCACGCAGCCGGGCGCCCTTCGCGCGCGCCTGGTCTCCCAGGTCCGCCTGGAAGGCGACCATGCGCTCGCGCAGCCGCGCGGCGTCGTCGTCGGTGCCCGCGGCGAGGATGCGCGCGGCGAGCAGGCCCGCGTTGCGCGCGCCGCCGACGGAGACCGTCGCGACGGGGACGCCCGCGGGCATCTGCACGATCGACAGCAGCGAGTCCATGCCGTCGAGGTGGCGCAGCGGCACGGGGACGCCGATGACGGGCAGGGGCGTGACGGCGGCGAGCATGCCCGGCAGGTGGGCCGCTCCCCCGGCGCCCGCGACGATCACGCGCAGGCCGCGCTCCGCGGCGGTGCGGCCGTAGTCGATCATCTCGACGGGCATCCGGTGGGCGGAGACGACGTCGACCTCGACGGGCACGTCGAACTCGGCCAGCGCGTCGGCGGCGGCCTCCATGACGGGCCAGTCGGAGTCCGACCCCATGACGATGCCGACGACAGGGTTCTGGCTCATGCGCGCTCCTCGTTCGGGTCGGTCGCGGGGTGCTCGCCCCGCAGGATCGCGGCGGCGGCCAGGGCCCGACGCCGGACCTCGTCCAGGTCGTCGCCGCTCACGTTGACGTGGCCGAGCTTGCGCCCGGGGCGCACACCCTTGCCGTAGAGGTTGACCCGGGCGTCGGGGAACGCGGCGAGGACGTCGGGCAGCGCGTCGGTGAGCTCGTCGAGGGTCGAGCCGAGGACGTTCGCCATCACGGTCCAGCGCGCGGTCGACGCGGTGGCGCCGAGCGGAAGATCGAGCACGGCGCGCAGGTGCTGCTCGAACTGGCTCGTCACCGCGCCGTCGATCGTCCAGTGGCCGGAGTTGTGGGGGCGCATCGCGAGCTCGTTCACCAGCACGCGCGGGCCCTCCTCCCCCGCGACCTCGAACATCTCGACCGCGAGCACCCCCGTGACGCCGAGCCCCTCGGCGATCCGCACGGCGGCGTCGCGTGCGCGCTCCGCCTCGGCGTCGGTGAGGTCGGGCGCGGGCGCGATCACCTCGGCGCACACGCCGTCGCGCTGGATCGACTCCACGACGGGCCAGGTGCGCACCTCGCCCCGCCCGTCCGCGCCGCCGCCCGGGCGCCGGGCGACGAGCACGGCGAGCTCGCGCGTGAACGGGACCTTCTCCTCGACGAGGAGCTCGGGACCGTCCGTCGCGGCCGACTCGATCCACTCCGCCACCTGCTCGGGGCCGCCCTCCGCGGCCGAGACCACGCGGACGCCCTTGCCGTCGTACCCGCCGCGCGCCGTCTTCACCACGGCCTCGCCCCCGACCTCGGCGAGGAAGTCGGTGAGCGCGGCCCGGGCCGCGGTCGGGTCCGTGGGGAGCGCGGCCCAGCGCGGGCACGGCACGCCGAGCTCGGTGAGCCGGCGGCGCATGACGATCTTGTCCTGGGCGTGGACGAGCGCGTCCGGGCCCGGACGCACGGGCGTGCCGTGCTCGAGGAGGTCGGTGAGCAGCGCGTTCGGGACGTGCTCGTGCTCGAACGTCAGGACGTCCGCCGGGGCGGCGTCCGCGGGGGCGATGAGGGAGCGGACCGCGGCCTCGTCGGACGCGACGCCGACGGGCGCGTCCACGACGACCTGGGCGGCGGACGAGTCCGCGGCTTCCACGAGCACGCGCAGGTGCACGCCGAGCTCTCCGGCCGCGGGGGCCATCATGCGTGCGAGCTGTCCTCCGCCGACCACGGCGATCACTGGGGCTGCCACGTGCACCCACCCTAGTGCCTGGCCGCGGGGCGGCCCTCCCCCGACCGCCCGTCGGACGGACGGCGGACGGCACCCGGGCGGGGCCCAGGACCGGCCGGTAGCCTCGAGGGGTGGTGAGCGACCTGGACCGGCGAGCGGAGACGTCCGCGACGTCCGGGTCGCGCCGCGAGCGCGTGCTGGCGCGGGTCCGCGAGCTCGCGAAGTTCGGGTCGGTCGGCGCGCTCGCGTACGTCGTCGACCTGGGCCTGTTCAACCTGCTCAGCTTCGGCCCGGGCGAGCTGCTCGGGCACAAGCCGCTCACCGCGAAGATCGTCTCCGTCGCCGTCGCGACGCTCGTGGCGTGGGTCGGCAACCGGTACTGGACGTTCTCGGACCGGCGCACGCAGTCGCGCGGGCGCGAGCTCGCCGCGTTCGTCGTCGTCAACGTGGGCGGCATGCTCATCGCCGTGGGGTGCCTCGCGATCTCGACGTACGCGCTCGGGCTGACGTCGCCGCTCGCCAAGAACGTCTCGGCGAACGTCGTGGGGCTCGCCCTGGGCACGGCGTTCCGCTACGTGGCGTACCGCCACCTCGTGTTCACGGGAGACCGCCCCGACGTCGAGCCCCCCACGGGACCCACGGACGACGCCCCTCGCCCCACCACGGACGTGCGGACCGACTGAGCCGCACGCGTCCCGGACGTGTCAGCCGCGTCGGCGCCGCCGCCGGCCGCCGGCGGCGACCGCCGTCCCGGTCGGCAGCACGACGCGCGGGTCGAGGCGTCGCGGCACCCCTGCGAGGAAGAGCGCGAAGACCGCGGGCCGACGCTGCGCGAGCTCCAGGCGACCGCCGTCGGACGCCGCGAGGTCCCGGGCGAGCGCGAGGCCGAGGCCGGTCCCCGCGCCCGAGGTGACCTCGCGCTCGAAGATGCGCGGCGCGAGGTCGTCGGGGACGCCCGCGCCCTCGTCGGACACCTCGGTGACGATGGCGCCGCTCGTGCCGGACGGGCGGGCGCGGACCGTCGTCGTGCCGCCGCCGTGCTTGAGGGAGTTCTCGATGAGCGTGGCCAGCACCTGCGCGAGCGCGCCGGGCGTCGCGAGCACCTGGTACTCGGGGGGCACGTCGACGACGAGGCGGCGCCCCGCCTTCGCGAACGTCGGCACCCACTCCTCCTCCTGCTGGTGCACGACGTCGAGCAGGCTCACCGCCTCCGTCGTCCCGCCCTGCGCGCGCCGGGACGACGCGAGGAGGTCGTCGACGACCCCGACCAGCCGCTCGACCTGCTCGAGGGAGATCCGCGCCTCCTCCTGGACGGCCGGGTCGTCCGATGCGAGGGAGATCTCCTCGAGCCGCATGCTCAGGGCCGTGAGGGGCGTGCGGAGCTGGTGCGACGCGTCGGCCGCGAACTGGCGCTCCGCGGCGAGCCGGCCCGCGAGCCGGTCGGAGCTGCGCGCGAGCTCGGCGGCGACGAGGTCGATCTCCTCGACGCCCGAGGGTTCGAGCCGTGGGCGCACCTGCCCCGAGCCGAGCTGCTCCGCCGACGCCGCGAGGTACACGAGCGGCGCGGCGATGCGGTTCGCCTGCCACACCGCCATCCCGATGCCCGCGGCGAACGCGACGATCGCCGCGGCCACGACGAGCAGCACGACCTGCGCGGCCTGGAGATAGGCGTCCCAGTAGGAGACGGTGAGGGTCACGAGCGCGCCCGAGTCGGAGTGCAGGGGCTGCTCGATCTCGCGGCCGGTGACCTCGTCGCCCGCCGTGAGCACCGTGCCGTCGGGCAGCGCGACGTAGACGTGCGCCGGCGGGTCGCTCGCGCGGGGCTGGACCGCGTCCTCGATGACGTAGTCGGGGATCTCGTCGCCCGCCGCGAGGCGCGCGTCGATGGACCGGGAGAGGCGCTCCACGCGCGAGGAGACGTCGTCGACCTCGCCCTGGAGCACGAACCGGGCCCCGTAGAAGGCGAGGGGGAACCCGAGGAGGATCACGGCGACGGCCACGGCCGCCACCGTCGCCTGCAGCATCCGACGCCGCACGCTGCTCCTCGCTCCCCGTGTCCCTCGTCCCGTCAGGGGACGGTCAGCTCTCGCCGGTCTCGAAGCGGAATCCGAGGCCCCGGACGGTCGAGATGTAGCGCGGCGCGTTGGCGTCGTCGCCGAGCTTGCGGCGCAGCCACGACACGTGCATGTCGAGCGTCTTCGTCGAGCCGACGGGCTCCGAGCCCCACACGTCGCGCATCAGGGCGTCGCGGACGACGACCGAGCCCGCGCTCGCGACGAGCACGCGCAGCAGCTCGAACTCCTTGGTGGTCAGGTGGAGCTCGCGCTCGCCCTGGAACGCCCGGTGCGCGGAGACGTCGATGCGGACGTCCTGCGCCGCGAGCTCCTCCTCGTCGACCTGCTCGCCGTGCGAGCGGCGCAGGAGCGCCCGGACCCGGGCGAGGAGCTCCGCGAGGCGGAACGGCTTGGTGACGTAGTCGTCGGCGCCCGCGTCGAGCCCCACGACGAGGTCGACCTCGTCGGCGCGCGCGGTGAGCACGAGCACGGGCGTGGTCAGGCCCTTGTGACGGATCTCGCGTGCGACGTCGAGGCCGTCCATGTCCGGAAGGCCCAGATCGAGCACCACGATGTCCGCACCGCTGGCCGAGTCGATCGCCCCTTGACCAGTTCCTTGGACGACGACGTTGTAACCCTCACGTGTCAGTGCGCGCGCCAAAGGTTCGGCAATCGCCGGGTCGTCCTCCGCTAGCAGTACGTGGGTCATTCGCTCATGCTAGGGCATCAGTACGACTTCGGTCCCATCGTGCCCGGTGAACTCTGCGACCCTGGTCGGACGCCGCGCGACCACCCGCTGCCTACGCTGGACGCATGGGTTGGTACGAGCGCCTCGGGCAGTGGTCCGACGAGCACCGCTTCGGTGTGGACCTCACCGTCACGCTCGTCCTCGCGGTGGTGTTCGTGCCCGCGTCGGCGGCGTTCTCCGCGTCGGGCGCGAGCGGCGTCGGCACGAGCGGCGGCTGGGCCGCGTTCTGGGCCGTGCTGCTCCTCGCGCCGCTCCCCTGGCGACGCTCGCACCCGCTCGCGTCGGCGGTCACGGTGTACTCGGTCGCGCTCGTGCACCTGCTCGCGGGCTACCTCCTCATCTTCCCCGCCGACTTCGCCGTGCTCGTCGCGCTCTACTCGGTCACGGTCTACGGGCCGCGCTGGGCGCACCGCACCGCGATCGTCGCCTCGCTCGTCGGCGCGGTGGTCCTGGGCGTCGCGCTCGGGCTGCTGTCGGGCCGGCTCACCGACCTCGCGCTCATGGTGTTCCTCACGTCCGCGTTCGGCGGGATGACGTTCCTCGCCGTCTGGGCGTTCGGCCTCGTGCGGCGGTCCCGGCGCGAGACGATCGCCGCGCTCGTCGACCGCGCCGAGCGCCTCGAGGTCGAGCGCGACCAGCAGGCCCAGATCGCGACCGCCGCCGAGCGGGCGCGCATCGCCCGCGAGATGCACGACATCGTGGCCCACTCGCTGTCCGTCATCATCGCTCAGGCCGACGGCGGCCGGTACGCCGCCGCCAACGACCCCGACGCCGCGGCCCGCGCGCTCGCGACCGTCTCGGAGACGGGCCGCACCGCCCTGGCCGACATGCGGCGTCTGCTCGGCGTGCTGCGGTCGGAGCCGCCCCGCCCACCCGCGCCGGGGGCCGCCGTCGGGCCCGCGGGCACCCTGGCGCTGCCCGCGGGGCGCGGGGGCGTCCCCGGCCCGGGCTCGCCGTCCGGACCCGGCGCGGCCACGCAGCAGCTTCCGGGGAACCCCGCGCCGGCCGCGCTCGAGCGCGCGCCGCAGCCCGACGCCGCCGACCTCGAGAGCCTCGTCGCCCAGGTGCGCGACAGCGGGATGCGCGTGTCGTTCGTGCGCGTGGGCGAGGCGCGCACCCTGCCGCCCGGGGCCGGGCTCACGGTCTACCGCGTCTGCCAGGAGGCGCTCACGAACGTCCTCAAGCACGCGGGACCGGACCCGGAGGTCACGGTCGTCGTGCGGTGGGGCGCCACGACCCTCGACCTCGAGGTCGAGGACGACGGCCGGGGCGCCTCCAGCGCGGCGGAGGCCCGGCAGGACGCCCGCTCCGGCGGGTACGGCGTGCTCGGCATGCGCGAGCGGGCCGCGCTCTTCGGCGGGTCCGTCCAGGTGGGGCCGCGCGCGGGCGGCGGGTTCCGCGTGCACCTGCGCCTGCCCGTGCCGCCGGTCCCCGGTCGCGCGCCCGCGCCGCCCGGCCCCGTGCCGTCGGGACCTGCGCCGTCGGGACCTGTGCCGCCGGGCCCCGTGCCGTCGGGGCCCGCGCTGCCGGGCAGGTCGGGACCGTCGGGCAGGATGGGACCGGGCAGGACGGCCACGGGACCGGCGCCGGGCCTGTTCGCCCCGCCCCCGCCGCCCACCTGACCCGCGCGCGAGCCCTCCGACCGGACCGACCGACAGGACACCATGACCGACGCTCTCCCCGTGCCCGGCGACGCGTACGCCACCGAGCCGCACGCCCCCGTGCGCATCGCGCTCGTCGACGACCAGCAGCTCGTGCGCGCGGGCTTCCGCATGGTGATCGACTCCCAGCCCGACCTCACGGTCGCCGTCGAGGCGGGCGACGGGCTCCAGGCGCTGCGCCTGCTCGCGGACCACCCGGTCGACGTCGTGCTCATGGACGTGCGCATGCCGCACCTCGACGGGCTCCAGACGACGGCCCGCCTCACCGCGGCGGCGGCCGCCGGCGCGCACGCCCCCAAGGTCATCGTCCTCACGACGTTCGACCTCGACGAGTACGTGCTCGAGGCCATCCGCTCGGGCGCGAGCGGCTTCCTGCTCAAGGACGCGCCGCCCGAGGAGATGCTGGCCGCGATCCGCACGGTGCACCGCGGCGACGCGGTCATCGCGCCGTCGTCCACGCGGCGCCTGCTCGAGCACCTCGTGACGGCGCTGCCCGCCGAGCAGGTCCAGGACTCGCCCGCGCACGCGGCCGTCGAGGGCCTCACCGAGCGCGAGCGCGAGGTGCTCGTGCTCATGGCGCGCGGCCGCTCCAACACCGAGATCGCGAGCGACCTGTTCGTCGCCGAGGCGACGGTCAAGACGCACGTCGGGCGCATCCTCGCCAAGCTCAGCGCGCGCGACCGCGTGCAGGCCGTCGTGACGGCCTACGAGACGGGGCTCGTGCGCCCCGGCGCCTGACCCGCTCCGCCCGCGCCCCACCGGTCCCCGACCGGTGGGGCGTCGTCGTGTCCACCCTGGGCGGGGCACTCCTACGACCAGAGGATGACCCGGCCCGCGGCCATGACCCGACCGTCGCCGGACGCGGCGGGCCGGGCCTGCTCCGTAGCGTCGTCCACGATCCCGACGCACGCCCGTGACCACCGGTCCGCGTGCGGCACGACGAACCAGGAGACGACGTGGACACGACCGTGTACCGACCCACCGACCCGGCCCCCGCCGGCCCGCCCGCGGTGCGGGCCCGCACGCTGCGCAAGACCTACGGCACGGGCGAGGCGGCGGTGCACGCGCTCGACGGCGTCGACGTGGACTTCGAGCGCGGGCACTTCACGGCCATCATGGGGCCGTCGGGCTCGGGCAAGTCGACGCTCATGCACCTGCTCGCGGGCCTCGACACCGCGACGAGCGGGCACGCCTTCATCGGGGACACCGAGGTCACGGGCCTCAACGACAACGCGCTCACGCAGCTGCGCCGCGACCGCGTGGGCTTCGTGTTCCAGTCGTTCAACCTCCTGCCGATGTTCACGGCGGAGCAGAACATCACGCTCCCCGTGGAGCTCGCGGGCGGCAAGGTCGACCGTGCGTGGTTCGAGACGCTCGTGCGCACGCTCGGCCTCGAGGCGCGCCTGAGCCACCGCCCGAGCGAGCTGTCCGGCGGGCAGCAGCAGCGCGTCGCCATCGCGCGCGCCCTCATCGCCGGCCCGGAGGTCGTGTTCGCCGACGAGCCGACGGGCAACCTCGACTCGCGCTCGGGCGCGGAGGTGCTGAGCTTCCTGCGCCGCTCGGTGCGCGAGCTCGGCCGCACCATCATCATGGTCACGCACGACCCGACGGCCGCGGCCTACGCGGACCGCGTCGTGCTCATCGCCGACGGGCGCATCGCGGGCGACATCACCGACCCGACGCCCGAGTCGGTGCTCGCAGGGCTCGACGCGCTCCGCACGCTCGACGCCGGCACCGACGGCCCCGCCCCGACGGCGTCGCAGGCGGTGCGCGCCTGATGTTCCGGCTCACCCTGGCGCAGATGCGCCGCAGCATCGGCCGCCTCGTCGCGGCCGGCGTCGCGATCGTCATCGGGACGGCCTTCGTCACGGCGACGCTCATCGCGGGCAACGTCATCACCCAGACCACGAACGACTCGATCGCCGCGCAGTACGCGGACGCCGACCTCGTCGTGTCCGCCCCGGACGACCTCACGGCGCCCGACGTCGAGGCCCTGCGCACCGTGCCCGGCGTCGAGGCCGTCGACGCCACGTCGTTCACCTACCTCGACCTCTCGCACGGTGCGAAGCGCGTGTTCCAGCTCGGCGTCCCGGCGCCGTCCGACCCGCGCTTCGAGGCGCTCGAGGTCGTCGAGGGCTCGATGCCCACCGCGTCCGGCCAGGTCTCGCTGCCCACCGCCGTGGCCGAGCGCCTCGGCGTCGGGATCGGCGACACCGTCACGAGCTCGCGCAACGTGTGGGACGAGACCGCGCCCGACGGCGGCGACTACACGGAGGTCCGCGACGAGCTGACCGTCGTCGGGACGACCGACGACCCGTACGGCGCGTACGCCCAGATGGGCGGCGCCGTCGTCGTCCCGGCCGAGGACGTCGCCGCCTGGGAGGCCGCGCAGGCCACGCCCGACGACCCGGCCCGCACCTACTCGTCGGCGATGGTGGCCCTCGCGCCCGGTACGGAGCTCGAGACGGCGCGCGCCGAGCTCGTGGCCGCCTCGCCGGACGGAGCGAAGGCCGTCACGCCAGACGAGCACGCGCAGGAGCAGGCGCGGAAGATGACCGGCGACCAGGACGTCTTCACCTACGTCATCCTCTCGTTCGCCGCCGTCGCGCTGCTCGTCGCCGCGCTCGTCATCGCGAACACGTTCCAGGTCCTCGTCGCGCAGCGCACGCGCACCCTCGCGCTCCTGCGGGCGGTCGGCGCGAACAAGGCGCAGCTCGCCCGGTCCGTGCTCACCGAGGCGACGATCCTCGGCGTCGTGTCCTCGCTCGCCGGCATCGTCCTGGGCGGCCTGCTCACGCAGATCGCGCTGCTCGTGGCGCGCGGTGCCGACCTGGGCGTCCCGGTCCCCGCGACCATCACGGTCACGCCCGTGGTGGTGCTGGTGCCGCTCGTGGTCGGCACGCTCGTGACGGTCGTCGCGTCGCTCGCGCCCGCCCGCGCCGCGACCCGCGTCGCCCCGCTGGAGGCGCTGCGCCCGGCCGACGCGCCGAGCATCCTGCGCGGGGGCGGCCGCGCGCGGCTCGTCGTCGCGTCCCTGCTCACGCTGGGCGGCGTCGCCGTCCTCGCGGGCGGGATCTGGCTCGGGCTCACCGACAAGCCCGAGATCGGGCTCCTCGCCGGGGTCGCCGGCGGCGCGCTGTCGTTCGTGGGCGTCCTCGTCGGAGCGGTCTACTGGCTGCCCGCCGTCGTGTCGTTCGTCGGCCGGCTGCTCGCGGGCACCGGGTCGACGGCGCGCCTCGCCACCGCGAACACGCTGCGCAACCCGCGCCGCACCACCGCGACGAGCACCGCGCTGCTCATCGGCGTCACGCTCGTCGCGATGATGTCGACCGGCGCCGCGAGCGCCCGCACCTCGCTCGACGCGGCGCTCGACGACCAATACCCCGTCGACGTCATGGTCGCGACGGACGCGTACGGGTCGACCGGTGAGCCCGTGCCGTCCGACGTCGTGCGCGCCGTCTCCGGCACCGAGGGCGTGTCGCGCGTCGTCGAGCTGTACGCCGCGACGGTGACCATGCCGGACGGCACCGAGACGTCGTTCCACGGGGTCGACCCCGACGCCGCGCGCTCCGTGGTGCGGACGCCGGACGACCTCGCGGCCTTCGGTCCGGGGACGGTCCTCCTCTCGGAGGGCGAGGCGGAGAACTACGGCCTCGCGGACGGCGAGACCGCCGAGCTCACGGGTCCGACGGGCGAGACGCTCGACGTGGTCGTCCGCACCGGGGGCATCGGCTCCGGCGGGCTGCTCACCGTCGACGACGCGCGCGCCGTCGACCCGACGAGCCTCATGTCCCGGCTGTGGGTCGGCCTCGACGACACCGGCGCCGCCGCACAGGTGGTCCCCGCGATCCAGGACGCCGTCGTGGAGTCGGACACGCCCGTGGAGGTCGCCGGGATCGCCGTCGAGCGCGCGGCGATGCAGAGCGTCATCGACACGATCCTCGGGGTCATCGTCGGGCTGCTCGCGGTCGCGGTCGTCATCGCGCTCATCGGCGTGGCGAACACGCTCTCGCTCTCGGTCATCGAGCGGCGGCGCGAGTCCGCGACGCTCCGGGCGATCGGCCTCAGCCGCTCCCAGCTGCGCTGGATGCTCGCGATCGAGGGCATGCTCATCGCGGGCGTCGGGGCGGTCCTCGGGATCGTGCTGGGCGTCCTCTACGGGTGGGCCGGAGCGGCGACGGCACTGAGCGTCATGGGTGACGTGTCGCTCGCCGTGCCGTGGCGCGACATCGCGCTCGTGCTCGTGGTCGCGCTCGTCGCGGGGCTCGTCGCCTCCGTCGTCCCCGGCCGCACCGCGGCCCGGACGTCGCCCGTCGCGGCGCTCGCCGTGGACTGAGCGACACGCCCCACCGGCCGTCGGCCGACGCGCGCCCCTGTGGACGGAACCCCGTCCACAGGGGCGCGGTCGTGCCCGGCTCGCGCGGACCGCCGTCGGGCACGATCGCCGGGTGCTCTCCCCCGCCCCGCCCCTCGCTCCCGGCGCACCGCCGGGCGGCACGCCCGCGCCCGGGACCGACGGCGGGGCGTGGGTGCGCGTGACGGTCCACCCGGGCACGGACGTCCTGCTCGCCGCGGGCACGCGCCTGGGCGACGCGCGACCCGCTCTCGCCGACCTCGGGTGCCGCCCCGAGCTGCGCACGGCACCGCTCGCCGTGGACGGCGTCCCCGTCGACGACGACCAGCGCTGCGGCACGCGTCCGCTGCTCCCCGGGGCGACGGTCACGGTCGTGCGGGCGGGGTCGGACCCGCGCGGTCGCGACGACGGGCCGGTGCCCGAGGACGTGCTCGCGGCGCCCCGGCACGTCGCGGTCCTGGGCGGCCCGGACGCCGGGCGGCTCGTCGCCGTCGGGCACGGCGACCGGGGACGCACCCGCGTCGACCGGCTCGACGTCCGCTGGCGCACCACGCGGCGCGGGCCCCGGGTGCGCGTGCGCGTGCCGCGCGGCACGCGCCGGGTGCCCGACGACGCGGCCCTCCTCCGTGCGCGCCCGGCCCGGGCCGGTCGGCGGGTGGGCTCGTGGCGCGCGCTGCGCTGGCGCGACGGTCGCGCCCTGGTGACGCCCGACCGCGCGTACGCCCTGCGCGCGCGGCCCGCGCTCGTGCACGGCCCGCGGTCCGGACCGGCCGTGGGTCCGGAACGTCCCGTCGAGGCCGGCCGCCTCGGGACGGCGCAGCTCGCGACCGCGCTCGTGCCGGCCGTCGCGTCGATCGGGCTCGCGGTGGCGCTGCGCCAGCCGCTCCTCGCGCTGCTCGCGCTCGTGGGGCCGCTCGCGGTCCTCGGTCCCGCGCTCGCCGAGGCGCGCCGTCGCCGCGTCGCGCAGCGCGCCGCGCCGCCCGGGGCCGCGGCGGACGTCGGGGCCGTCCCCGGCACCGAGCCGGTGGACCCGCTGCACCCCCGGCCCGCCGACGTCCTGCTCTGGGCGACGGTCGCCCGGCTCGCCCCGGTCGCCGACCTGGCGGGGGCGGGGGCGGCGGGCGCTCTCTCGGCGCACGCCGGGTCGTCAGGGGCGGCGCCGGGAACGACCGTCGGCACGACGTCGGGCGGGTCCGTGGGCGCGGCGGGTGGCGGGACGGCGGTCGCGGCGTCGGGTGGGACGAGCCCGTCGCGGGTCCGGCTGCCGGACGGGTGCGTGGCCGTCGTCGGGCCCCGGGACGTCGCGCTCGCCGCGGCCCGGGCCCTGCTCGTGGAGGTACTCGCGTCAGGGGCGCCACTGACGGTGCGGCCCGCGGCGCAGGACGCGCCCGCGTGGTCGTGGTGCCGCTGGCTGCCGCACGCCCGCGCCGTCCGGACGCTCGACGCCGTGGCCACCGCCGACCCGCCCGGCCTCGTCGTCGTCGACGGCCCGGTGCCTGCGGGCGAGCTCGCCCGGGCGTGGGAGCGGTGCGCACCTGCGGGCACGGACGTGCTGCTGGTGCTCGGGGACCGGGCGCAGGTCCCGGCGTGGTGCCGGACGCTCGTCGACGTCTCGGGAGCCGTCGCCGTCGTCACGGGTCCCGACGGAGCCCGGGCGCCGCGCGAGCACGTCGGCGTGAGCGCCGGGTGGGCGCTCGGCCTCGCGCGGCGGCTCGCCGCGGCCGAGCACCTCGGCCGCCTGGGCGCCGGGGACGGGGACCGTGCGGGCGAGCCCGACCCGGGCGACCCCACGGTGCGGTCGCTGCCGTCGGCGGTCGCGCTCGGTCCCCTGCTGGGCGCTCCGCGAGCGCCGGACCGGCTCGCGACGTGGGTCGCCGAGCGCTGGCAGGACGCGGCCCGCCGGGACGGGCACGGCCTGCGGACCGTGCTCGGCGTCGGGCCCGGGGGCGCACCGGTCGCCGTCGACCTCGTCCGCGACGGGCCGCACGTGCTCGTCGCCGGCACGACGGGCGCCGGGAAGTCCGAGCTCCTGCAGACCCTCGTCGCCGGGCTCGCGCTCGGACGCTCGCCCGACGAGCTGTCGTTCGCGCTCGTCGACTTCAAGGGCGGCGCGAGCTTCGGGGCGTGCGGCCGGCTGCCGCACGTCGTGGGCCAGGTGACCGACCTTGACCCGGGGCTCGCGGGACGGGCGCTGGCCGGGCTCCGGGCCGAGCTGCACCGGCGCGAGCGGATCCTCGCCGCGGCGGACGTCGCGAGCATCGACGCCCTCCCCCGGGGACGGCTCGCGCGGCTCGTGGTCGTGGTGGACGAGTTCCGGGCGCTCGCCGACGACCTGCCCGACCTCGTGCCCGGGCTGCTGCGCGTCGCCGCGCAGGGCCGGTCGCTCGGCGTGCACCTGGTCCTCGCGACGCAGCGGCCCGCGGGCGCCGTCAGCGCCGACGTGCGGGCGAACGTCACGCTACGGATCGCGCTCCGGGTCGTGGACGTCGCCGACTCGCGCGACGTCGTCGACTCGCCGCACGCGGCCCGCGTCCCGGCATCGACGCCCGGGCGCCTGGTCCTGCGCCGCGGCGCCGAGCCACCGGTGGCCGTGCAGGGCGCACGAGCCGGCGGGCCGCTCGCCCTGCCGGAGGCGCGCGTGCGGCTCGCGGACCCGTGGGGCGCTGGGCACGGCCCGGGCGGGCCCGCGCCGGGCTCGGCGGACGACCACCTGCCGCTCCTCGTCGCGGCGGCACGCGAGGTCGCGGCGCGCTCGGGAATGCGCCCGCATCCCGCGCCGTGGCTCCCCGCCCTCCCCACCCGCGTCGGACCCGACGAGCTCGCCAGGGTCGACGGGATCGACGGGATCGCCAGGGTCGACGGCGAGGCGGTGCGCTCCGACGACCGCGCGCTGCCCGTCGCACTCGGTGACCTGCCGGCCCTGCAGCGCCGCACGGTGGTCCGCTGGGATCCCCGCGACGGTCATCTCGCGGTCCAGGGCCGGTCCCGGTCGGGCCGCACCACGACCTTGCGCACCGTCGGGCTGGCCGCGCTCGACCGCGGCTGGGCGGTCCACGTGATCGGGTCAGGGCTCGCAGACCTCGCGGCGCACCCCGGCACCGGCACGGTCGCGGACCGGAGCGACCCGCGCCGTGTCGCCCGCCTCCTCCGGCTCCTGGCGGGTCACGACGACGGTCAGTCCCGACCCGCGGGGCTCGACCGCACGACCGGACGCACCCTCCTCCTCGTGGACGACGTCGAGGCCGTGCGCGGCGTGCTCGTCGGCGTCGCGGGCGGGGCCGGCGCCGACGCCCTCGCGGACGTGCTCGCCGACTCCCCCACGGCGGTCGCCGTGAGCGCGAGCGGGCCGACGGTCGGCGGCCTGGCGTCGCTCGTCGGTGTCCGAGCGGTGCTGGCCTCGCGCGACCGCCACGACGACGTGTCGCTGGGCGTGCCAGCAGCGCTCGCCGGGCAGGGCGGACCGCCCGGCCGGGCGGTGTGGCTCGGGCCGGGCGACCCGCTCGTGTGCCAGGTCGTGCTGCCAGCGACCGTCGCGCGAGGACGATCAGGGCGCCCGGCGCCAACCCGCCGGGGCGCCTTCCTGCTGCACCCGCTGCCCGACGACGTCGACTCCGCCGATCTCGACGTGGTCGGCCTCGCGCCGGGCGGGATCGACGCGGACACCGCCGTCGTCGTGACGGACCCCGGCCGCCCGGTCACCGCGGCCGACGGTGACGACCCGGACGTCGTACCCGGCCCGGGACCCACCTGCGGCCCGGTCGGTCGAGGCGCCGCGGACGTCGCGGTCGGCCGTGCCGTCGCAGACATCGCGGACGTCGCGGTCAGCCGTGCCGCCGCTGACGTGACGGAGAGCCGGGCCGTCGCCGTCGGCCGGGGCGGCGACGACGGCCGGACGCTGTGGATGGACGTCGGGCGGGGCGCGCTCGTCGTCGGGCCGCCCGGGAGCGGCCGCACGAGCACGCTCGCGCTGCTCGCACGGCACGCGGCCGCCACCGGTTCGCTCCGCGCGGTCGTGAGCCGCGACGACGTGCTGGCGAGCGCGGTGATGCCTGCCCCCGGGCGCACCGCGCGCACCACCGACCGGGCCAGGAGCGGGAACGGGAACGGCACGAAAGATGGGAGGGCGAGCAGCAACAGCCATGGCAACCGGGACGGGAGCGGGACGACCGACTGGAGAACGAACGGCATCAGCAACGGGAACCAGAGCGGGAACGGGAACGGGGCGATCGTCGTGCGGCGGTACGCGCCGACGGACGTCGCGCGACTCCTCGACACGCTGGAGGCGGGTCGGGGCGCTGCGACGTTCCCGAGCAGGGCGGCGGCGCCGGGGGTCGTGGTGGTCGACGACCTGGACGTGCTGACCCAGCTCTGCGTGCTGGAGGCCGACCGGCTCGCGGCGCTGTGCCGCGACGGGCTCGTGCTGGTCGCGTCGGCGACGACGGGCGCCGCGGCCTCGGCGTTGCGCGGTCCGCTCGCGGACCTGCGCGGGGCGCGCAGCGGGATCGTCCTCGCGCCGCGGGAACGCGGGAGCGCCGAGGTGTTCGGGCACGGGCTGGAGTGGCTCACCGAACCCGGCCGACCCCGACCGGGCCGAGGGGTGCTGGTCCAGGGCGCGCGGCTGGCGCCGCTCCAGGTCGCCCGCCCGTGACGGACGAGAGCCGCGCCCGGCGCAGCGTCGGCCACGGCGGGGGCAGGGCCGGCCCTTCGGGGCCGTCAGGCGAACAGGCCGGGCCGCAGGCGTGCGCGCAGGAAATCGAGCAGCGCGCCGGGAGTCAGGCGGCCGGGCGGACGTCGCGCGTGGTCGCCTCGACGACGGGACGCAGCATGAGGAGGACGAGCACCACGACGGCGAGCACGAGCGCGACGACGACCCACGGGGTCACGCCCACCTGGAGCGAGCTGACCGCGACGACCCCCTGGAGGATCTGCCAGGTCGCGACGGGCGACCGCGCCCAGCGCTGCCCGCGCAGCAGCCCGCGCACGCTCGCGGCGAGCACGGCCCCCACGCCGAGCGCGAAGACGACGAGGAAGACGCTCACCCCGAACGACTGCGAACCACCGCGGAGGAGCTCGACGAGGATCAGCACGGCGCCCACCGCGAGCGCGGCGATCTCGATGCCGACCCCGGCGACGAGCGCCGTCAGCGCGGGCGGCCGCGACCCCCCGTCGGACGACGGTCCCGGGGGCGTCGGGCGGGGCTCGGGCGGGGTTCCGGAGGGCTCGCGGGAGGGCACGATCACCCAGCGTACGCGCCGACCTGCGGCTTCACACCCGTGTGACGAAGGCCTCACGATTCATGCGACGGAAACTTTCTCGTAACCCCTTGTGCTGTGCTTCACGAGGTGTGAACCTGGTTCAAGCATCAATCACCCCCCGCCTCGAGCCCTTGGCCCGGGCAGCCCCCTGCCGGGTCGCCCAGCGACGAGTCATCACCTCGCGACCAGGCTCCCCTCTGCCCGAAGGAGACGACGAACATGGACTGGCGCCACCGCGCAGCCTGCCTCGACGAAGACCCCGAGCTGTTCTTCCCCATCGGGAACACCGGCCCTGCGCTCCTCCAGATCGAGGAGGCGAAGGCCGTCTGCCGCCGCTGCGACGTCGTCGACACGTGCCTCAAGTGGGCCATCGAGTCCGGCCAGGACGCCGGCGTCTGGGGCGGCCTCTCCGAGGACGAGCGCCGCGCCCTCAAGCGCCGCACCGCGCGCGCACGCCGCGCCGGCTGACACGCCGCTCCGCCTCCGGGCGTCGAGCAGCACGACGGGCCGTCACCCTCCGGGGTGGTGGCCCGTCGTCGTGCGGTGCCTCCGCTCCGCGACCCGTGCCGTGCGCGCCTCCGCGCGGCGGCCGCCGTCGTGCCGGCCGGTCAGCCCTGGCGGTTGCCGTCGCGCAGCACGAGCGCGAGCACGACCTGGGTGCCCCCGCCGGGCCGCGGCGACCACTCGATGGTGCCGCCGAGCTCGTTCGTCACGAGGGTCTGCACGATCTGCGAGCCCAGGCCGCTCTTGGCGGCCTTGCCCGCGCGGGCGACGTCGCCGTCGGGCATGCCGACGCCGTCGTCCGACACGACGATCCGCAGGGCCGAGCCGTCGCGCTCGACCGCGACCTCGACCGTGCCGGTCTCCTGCTTCGCGAGGCCGTGCTCGACGGCGTTCGTGACGAGCTCGGTGAGGATGAGCGCGAGGGGGGTCGCGTCCTCCGCGGGCACGAGCCCGAAGCTCCCCGTGCGGACGGTGCGCACGCTCGTGTCGGCGGAGGCGACGTCGGCCGCGAGGCGCAGCGCGCGACCGACCATGTCGTCGAACTCCACCTCCTCGTCGAGCGTCTGCGACAGGCTCTCGTGCACGAGCGCGATCGTCGCGACGCGGCGCATCGCCTCCTCCAGCGCGGCGCGCGCCTCGGGCACGTCCATGCGCCGGGCCTGCAGCCGCAGGAGCGCCGCGACGGTCTGGAGGTTGTTCTTCACGCGGTGGTGGATCTCGCGGATCGTCGCGTCCTTGGTGATGAGCTCGCGCTCCCGGCGGCGCAGCTCCGAGACGTCGCGGCACAGCAGGACGGCGCCGATGCGCTGGCCGGACTCGGTGAGCGGGAGCGCGCGCAGCGACAGCGCGACGCGCTGCGCCTCGATCTCGGTGCGCCAGGGCGCGCGGCCCATGACGACGAGCGGGAGCGACTCGTCCACGGGGGTCTGGTGCTCGATGAGGTCGGCCGTCACCTCGGCGAGCGACCGCCCGACGAGCGGCCCGATGACCCCCAGACGGTGGAAGCAGCTCAGCGCGTTGGGGCTCGCGTAGAGGACCTCGCCCTCGGAGTTCAGCCGGATGAGGCCGTCGCCGACGCGCGGCGCGCCGCGACGCGGCCCGGTGGCGGCGTTCGGGAAGGGGAACTCCCCGCGCGAGATCATCGCGATGAGGTCGTCCGCGGCCTCGACGTAGTTGAGCTCGAGGCGGCTGGGCGTGCGCCCGCTCCCGAGGTTGGTCTGCCGCGCGACGACGGCGATCGCCTTCCCGGAGTGCAGCACCGGGATGGCCTCCTCGCGCACGGCGTACGCGCCGAACCAGCGCGGCTCGCGCGAGCGCTGCGACCGCACCTCGGTGAGCGCGCGCTCGAGCTGCGGGCGCTGGCCCTCCGGGGCGAACGACCCGACGATGTCGTCGTAGTGCACGGTCGCGCCCGTCGACGGCCGGCACTGGGAGACGGCGACGAAGTTGCCGTCGCTCGTGGGCAGCCACAGCACGAGGTCGGCGAACGCGAGGTCGGAGATCACCTGCCAGTCGCCCACGAGCAGGTGCAACCACTCGTTGTCCGCCGGGCTGAGGTCGGCGTGGCGGGAGATGAGGTCACTCATGGCAGACACGGACCCCAGCGTAGAGGGGCGCGACCGGTAGAGTCCCCTCAGCGCCCGCGTGCGCGGTCGCCCGAACCGTCAGCCGTCCCGTCGGCCGGCCCGTCACGGGCCGGCGCAGGGCCCGAGGAGGTCCCGTGCACCTGAGCGTCGAGCTCCGCTACCCCGCCCCCGTCCACGCCGTCGGGGCGATGCTCGCGGACGAGGAGTTCGTCCGCTGGCGCGCCGCCCGCTCGGGCGGCGAGGGCGCCCACGTCGAGCAGGTCGACGTCACCGGCGGGCCGGACGAGGGGTTCACCGTCACGGTGCGGCGGACGCTGCCCACGGACCAGATCCCCGCGCACGTCCGCTCGTTCGTCGGGGGTCGTCTCGAGATCCGGCAGGCGGAGGCCTGGGAGCCGGAACGCGACGGCGAGCGGTCGGGCACGGTGTCGCTCGAGATCACGGGCGCACCGGTGCGCCTCACGGGCACCGTGACGCTCTCCCCGGAGGGGGACGGCACGGTCGAGCGCTACGACGGCGAGGTCAAGGCCAACGTGCCGCTCTTCGGCGGGGCGATCGAGCAGGCCGCGGCCGACGCCGTGCGGACGGCGCTCGCCGCCGAGGAGTCCGCCGGTCTCGCGTGGCTGTCGCGCTGACCACCGACCGAGCGGCGCCGGGCCGGACCTGATCGGCGACCCGGCGACGCCCGCCCGGCGACCGGTCTCGAACCGGTAACGATTTCCACAGAACCCGACCAACTGGTAGGTCGTCGCAACGCCCTGACCTGCGGCGATACCCGGGTGGGAGCGCGACCACACCCGCGCGGACCCGACCCAGGCTTGACACGGGTTCGGGCGGGAACGCACGATCAGGCCGTTGTGTGGAAGCGCTACCACATTGGAGGTGGGAGCGCTGCCACGACCCCGCCCCACCGACAAGGGAGTCACCGTGCTGAGCAGCACCCGTACGACCCGCCGGCCCCGCAAGGCGATCGCCGCCGTCGCAGGCCTCGCGGCCATCACCCTCACCCTGACCGCGTGCTCGAGCGGCTCCGGCTCGGACGACGACGCGACGGGCTCCGGCGACGGAGACAAGATCACGCTCACCGTCGCGACGTTCAACGACTTCGGCTACACGGACGAGCTCCTCGCCGCGTACACCGCGGAGCACCCGAACGTCACCGTCAAGCAGACGAAGGCCGCCAAGTCCGAGGACGCGCGGACCAACCTCACCACGAAGCTCGCCGCCGGCGGCGAGGGCCTCGCGGACATCGAGGCCATCGAGGTCGACTGGCTCCCGGAGCTCATGCAGTACCCCGACCTCTTCACCGACCTCACCGACTCGTCGCTCGACGGCCGCTGGGTGGACTGGAAGGTCCAGCAGGCGACGACGACCGACGGCAAGCTCATCGGCTACGGCACCGACATCGGCCCGAGCGCGATCTGCTACCGCCAGGACCTCTTCGAGGCCGCGGGCCTCCCGAGCGACCCGGCCGGCGTGGCGGAGCTCCTCGGTGGCGAGGACGCCACGTGGGACGACTACTTCGCCGCGGGCAAGACCTTCGTCGCCGCGAGCGACTCGGCCTGGTACGACTCCGCGATGTCCATCTCGCAGGCGATGGTCAACCAGATCGACAACGCCTACGAGGAGTCCGACGGCACGCCCAAGGACCTCGCGTCCAACCAGCCGATCATCGACATCTACGACACGGTGCTCGAGCAGTCGACGACGAACGAGCTCTCCGCCGGCCTCGAGCAGTGGTCGGGCGACTGGGACGCCGCGTTCCAGAACGACGGCTTCGCGACGATGATCTGCCCCGCGTGGATGACCGGCCCGGTCGAGGAGCGCTCGGGCGGCGTCACCGGCTGGAACGTCGCGGACGTCTTCCCCGGCGGCGGCCTCAACTGGGGCGGCTCGTTCCTCACGGTGCCGGCCTCCGGCCCGAACGCCGAGGCGGCCAAGGAGCTCGCCGCGTGGCTGACCGACCCGGCGCAGCAGACGACGGCCTTCGAGAACGCGGGCACGTTCCCGTCGCAGCTCGAGGCGCAGGAGTCCGACGCCGTGCAGTCCTTCACGAACGACTTCTTCAACGACGCCCCGGTCGGCACGATCTTCGTCAACCGTGCGCTCGCGATCGACAGCGCGCCGTTCAAGGGCGCGAACTACTTCTCGATCCACACGACCGTCCAGGACGGCATCAAGCGCGTGGACGTCGAGAAGACGGACGACGCCGCCTCCTCGTGGCAGAAGACGCTCCAGTCCTTCCAGGACCTGGGCCTGTGACCTGACGGGGCCGGGGGCGGCACGATCTGCCGCCCCCGGCCCCGCGCGCGTCCGCCCGCGGACGACGCCCCGCACCCGCAGCCACCCAGCGCCACCGAGCAGCCCAGGAATCCCACATGGCCGTCCTCACGCCCACCCAGCCCTCGCCGGGGCTCAGCGGGCCGCCGCCGCGCACGCCGCGCCGCGTCGGCTTCTCCCAGCGCCTCAGCCGCTGGGACGTCAAGGTCTCGCCCTACCTCTACATCTCGCCCTTCTTCATCCTGTTCGCGATCACGGGACTCTTCCCGCTCGTGTACACCGCCGTGGTGTCGGTCTACGACTGGAACCTGCTCGGCGGCCAGGGCGACTTCGTCGGTCTCCAGAACTACACGGACGTCCTCGCGCAGCCGACGTTCTGGAAGTCCCTGCGCAACACCGTCTCGATCTTCGTGCTCTCGTCCGTGCCGCAGGTCATCGCCGCGATCGCGATCGCGGCCCTGCTCGACCAGAACCTGCGCGCCGCGACGTTCTGGCGCATGGGCGTCCTGCTGCCGTACGTCGTCGCGCCCGTCGCGGTCTCGATGATCTTCGGCCGCCTGTTCGCCGACCAGTACGGGCTCATCAACGAGCTGCTCGGCCTCGTCGGCGTCGACCCGATCCGCTGGCACGCCGACGCCCTCGCGAGCCACGTCGCCATCGCGTCGATGGTGAACTTCCGCTGGACCGGCTACAACGCGCTGATCTTCCTCGCCGCGATGCAGGCCGTGCCGCGCGAGCTCTACGAGGCCGCGATCATCGACGGCGCCGGTCGCGTGCGCCAGTTCTTCTCCGTGACCGTCCCCCAGATCCGCGCCACGATCATCTTCGTCGTCATCACGTCGACGATCGGCGGCCTGCAGATCTTCGACGAGCCGCGCATGTTCGACGCGCAGGGTCTCGGCGGCGCCGACCGGCAGTGGATGACGACGGTGCTCTACCTCTACGACGTCGCGTGGGGCAACCAGAAGAACTTCGGCCGTGCGGCCGCCGTCGCGTGGCTGCTGTTCCTGCTCATCATCCTCGTGGGCATCGTCAACTTCCTCGTCACCCGGCGGATCGCCACGTCGAACGCGCAGCCGCGCCCGCCACGCTGGGTGCGTCGCCGCCACGAGGCGCGCAAGCGCCTGCGCGCCGAGGACGCCATGTCCGCGCAGCGTTCCGCCGCGGGGACCGAGGCGTCCGTCCCGACCGCCGCCAGCCCGACCGACCGGAGGAAGCGATGAGCTCCGTCCCCGTCATCGCCCAGACCGCCGGCCCGGGCGCGGCCCGCGCCGCGTCCCGCCGCCGGAGCGCCGGGAAGAACGTCGGCGGCACGCAGCGCCGCCCGCGCTGGGTCACGTACACCATCCTCGGGATCGTCCTGCTGATCTCGGTGTTCCCGCTGTACTTCACGCTGATCCTCGGCTCCTCGACGCCCGAGGAGATCTCGCGCAGCGCGCTGCCCCAGCTCCTGCCCGACGCGAGCCTGTTCGACCGGTTCGCCGACGTCATGAGCTCGGACGCGATCAACTTCTGGAAGGCCGCCTGGAACTCGGTGGTCGTCGCGGTGCTCACGTCCCTCTCGGTCGTGCTGTTCTCGACGCTCGCCGGCTTCTCGTTCGCGAAGCTCCGGTTCCGCGGCCGCGGCCCGCTGCTCGTGTTCGTCATCGCGACGATGGCGGTGCCGACGCAGCTCGGCGTCATCCCGATGTACATCCTCATGTCGGACCTCGGGTGGATCGGCAAGCTCCAGGCCGTCATCGTGCCCGCGCTCGTCACGGCGTTCGGCGTCTTCTGGATGACGCAGTACCTCGGCGAGGCGCTCCCGTACGAGCTCATCGAGGCGGCCCGGGTCGACGGCGCGTCCATGATCCGCACGTTCTGGTCCATCGCGCTGCCGGCGGCCCGCCCGGCCGCCGCGATGCTGGGCCTGTTCACGTTCGTGCAGCAGTGGACGAACTTCTTCTGGCCGTCCATCGTGCTCAACCAGAACAACCCGACGCTGCCGCTCGTGGTGCGGTCCCTGCAGTCGAACTTCTTCGTCGACTACTCGCTCGTCATGGCCGGGATCTTCCTCGTCACGCTGCCGCTCATCGTCATCTTCATCTTCACCGGCCGCCAGCTCGTGGCGGGCATCATGCAGGGCGCCGTCAAGGGCTGACGCCCGGCGCCCCGCGCCGCACGACCCGCCCACCACCCGGTGGGCGCGGTCCGTGCTGCGCGCCGACCGTCGCGCGGGCGGGCCCGACCGGCCCGCCCGCGTGCCATCCCGCGACTTCTCGAAGGACAATCGACCATGACCAGCTTCGTCCCGTCCGCGCCCCTCCCCCCGAACCCGGCGACCGCGACCGGACGCGTCGAGATGCCCCCGGGCTTCCTCTGGGGCGCCGCGACGGCCGCGTTCCAGATCGAGGGCGCGGGGCACACCGACGGACGCACGGACTCCGTGTGGGACGCGTTCGCCCGCGTGCCGGGCGCCGTCGTGAACGGTGACGACGGCATGGTCGCGTGCGACCACTACCACCGGTACCGCGAGGACGTCGCGCTCCTGCGCGACCTCGACCTCGGGACGTACCGGTTCTCGACGTCGTGGGCCCGCGTGCGCCCCGACGGCGGCGCGGTGAACCCCGCCGGGCTCGCGTTCTACGACCGCCTCGTCGACGAGCTGCTCGCCGCGGACGTCCTGCCGTGGCTCACGCTGTACCACTGGGACCTCCCACAGGCGCTCGAGGACAAGGGCGGCTGGACGTCGCGCGACACGGCGTACCTCTTCGCCGAGTACGCGGTGACGATGCACGAGGCGCTGGGCGACCGCGTCGGCGTGTGGACGACGCTCAACGAGCCGTGGTGCTCCGCGTTCCTCGGCTACACCGCGGGCGTGCACGCGCCCGGCCGGCAGTCGCGCGAGGACGGCCTCGCGGCCGCGCACCACCTGCTGCTCGGGCACGGCCTCGCGGTCCAGGCGCTGCGCGAGCGCGCGCCGGAGGCGAACCTCGGGCTCACGCTGAACTTCACGGTGTCCGACCCGGTCGACCCGCAGGACCCGGCCGACGTCGACGCCGCGCGCCGGATCGACGGCCAGTTCAACCGGATCTTCCTCGACCCCGTCTTCCACGGCGAGTACCCGGCCGACGTCCTCGAGGACGTCGCGCCCTACGGTCTGCTCGACCACGTCAAGGACGGGGACCTCGAGATCATCTCGACCCCGATCGACACGCTCGGGGTCAACTACTACAACGGCGGGGCCGTCTCGGCCCGCCCGCAGACGACGGCGCCCGGCGCCGGGAGCGACGGCGGCGGCGGCACCCGCCCCGAGGGCGTCCGTGACGAGGAGGCCGACGCCGCGCCGGTGCGCCCGACGTCGTCCCCCTACCCCGCCGCGGACGGCGTGCACGCCCACTCCCGCGGCCTGCCGCGCACGGACATGGGCTGGGAGGTCCAGCCCGAGGGGCTGACGCGCCTCCTCACGCGCCTGCAGCGCGACTTCACCGGCCCGCGCGGCGTCGCGATGTACATCACCGAGAACGGTGCCGCCTACCCGGACCAGGTGGGCCCGGACGGCGCGGTCGACGACCAGGACCGGCTCGAGTTCCTCGACGCGCACCTGCGCGCGACGCGCGACGCGATCGACGCGGGGGCGGACGTGCGCGGCTACTTCGCGTGGTCCCTCATGGACAACTTCGAGTGGGCGCTCGGCTACACGAAGCGCTTCGGCATCGTCCGCGTCGACTACGAGACGCAGGAGCGCACCGTCAAGGCGAGCGGCGCCTGGTACGCCCAGGTCGCGCGCGACAACGCGATCCCGGCGCGCGAGACGCCGGTCGCGGACGCCGCCCCGGCCGAGTGACGGCGACGGTGAGGACACGGTGAGCGGGGCGGTGCGGACCGGGGAGCGCGCGCGCCATACTGTCCCGATGAACAGCCTGCGCTCCGCGCCGACCCTGGACGAGGTGGCCCAGACGGCGGGTGTCTCGCGCTCGACGGCGTCGCGCGCCATCAACGGCGGCCTGCGGGTGTCGCCCGAGGCGCAGGCGGCGGTCGACGCCGCCGTCGCGCAGCTCGGCTACACGCCCAACCGCGCCGCCCGCTCGCTCGTGACGCGCCGCACGGACTCGATCGCCCTCGTGGTCCCGGAGCCGGACGAGCGCATCCTCACCGACCCGTTCCTCGCGGGCACGATGCGCGGCGTGAGCGCCGCGCTCGGCGGCACGGACCTGCAGCTCGTGCTGCTGTTCGCGCGCCCCGACGAGCAGCCGGGCCGCATCGTGCGGTACCTCAGCAGCGGCCACGTCGACGGTGCGATCGTCGCGTCGCACCACCGCGACGACGAGCTCGAGGAGGCGCTCCTCGCGGCGCGCCTGCCCGCCGTGTTCGTGGGGCGGCCGTTCCGCCCGACGCCGGACCTCCTGTACGTCGACGTGGACAACGTCGAGGGCGGCCGGCTCGCGGCGCGGCGTCTCGTCGAGGCAGGTCGGCGCCGCATCGCGACGATCGCCGGCCCGCAGGACATGACGGCGGGCGTGGACCGGCTCACGGGCTTCCGCGAGGTGCTGCGCGACGCCGGGCTGCCGGACGACGCGGTCGAGATCGGCGACTTCGCCGTCGCGGGCGGCGCGGCGGCCATGGAGCGCCTCCTCGCGGCGCACCCCGACGTCGACGGCCTGTTCGTCGCGTCCGACCTCATGGCCGAGGGCGCGCTGCGCGTGCTCGCGGCCCACGGCCGCGACGTGCCGCGCGACGTGTCCGTCGTCGGCTTCGACAACCTCGCCACCGCCGCCACGACGTCGCCCCCGCTCACCACGGTCCAGAACCCGATGGTCGAGATGGTGCGCGGCGCGACCGACCTCCTGCTCGACCTCGTGGGCGGCCGCGGCGACGAGATCGCGTCGCAGGTCCTCGCGCCGGAGCTCGTCGAGCGCGACTCCGTCTGACCCGGCGCCGTCCGCGGCGCCGCGCGGCACCCGAGGCGTGGGGGGCGCGACGCTGTGGGCGGTCGCACGTAGCCTGGCGTCGTGCACCCGTCCACGGAACCGGTGGCCACGCTCTCGCGGGCCGACGTCCTCGCCGCGCGCTGGCACGCCCACGAGCTCGACCGGGCGCCGGGCGCGGCGGCCGCGGTGACGGACGTCGCCGTCCTCGACCTGGGCGTCCAGGACACGGGGTCCGACGGCGCCGCGTGGGCGCTCGCCGTCCGGGGCGCCCCGCCCGTCGCGCCGGGCACCCTGCCGCCCGACCTCGCGCTCGCGTGGACGCTGCGCGGGGCCCCCCACGTCTACCGTCGCGCGGACCTCGCCGAGGTCGCGACGGCGACCGCGCCGTTCTCCGAGGCCGACGCCGCCAAGCGCGTCTACGACGCGAGCCGACCGCTCCGCGCGGCGGGTGTCGCCGTGCTCGACGCCCTGCGCACCGAGGCGCGGCTCGAGCGCGACCTCGTCGGGTCGCCGACCGTCAAGGGCGACCTCTCGACGCGGCTCACCGCGCGGCTCCCGGAACCGCACCTGCGCTGGTGCGGGCCGTGCGGCGCCACCCACAGCTACGAGCAGACGTTCCGCCTCGCGGCCCTGCAGGCCGGGCTCGAGCTGGAGCCGGGCTCGTCCCCGCCCGTGCTGCGGCGCGTCCCCGGCCTCGAGCCGCCGCTCTACGGGCGCCTCGGCGGCGACGCCCCGCCGCGCCTGGACGTCGTGCGCGGCTACCTGCGGTTCTTCCCCGGCGCGAGCGTCCAGGACGTCGCCGCGTTCCTCGACGCCCCGGTCAAGGACGTCCGGAACCGGTGGCCCGACGACGCGCTCCGCGTCGAGGTCGCCGACGTCGAGCCGGGTCCGCGGCCGGCCGAGCGCTGGGTGCTCGCCGAGGACCTCGGTCGCGTCACGGGTGCCGCCGCGCGCGAGCGCGACGCGCGACCCGCGCCCGGTGCCCCGGCCGTGCGCCTCGTGGGCCCCTACGACCTGTTCCTGCAGCTGCGCGACCGCGCGACGCTCGTCCCGGACGGCGCGCGCGCCAAGGACCTGTGGCGGGTCCTCGGCCGGCCCGGGGCCGTGCTCGCGGGCGGCGAGGTCGTGGGCACGTGGCGGCCCCGCGCGTCAGGCCGTCGCCTCACGGTCCTCACCGACCCCTGGGTCCCGTGGGACGCCGGGCTCGCCGACGCCGTCGCCGAGCAGGCGGAGCGCCTGCGCGCGTACCGCGACGCGGCGTCCGTGACCGTCTCGCCGGTGCCGGACGCGCGGTAGCGACCGGGGTGCGGCGCGGTCGTCGCGGGAGGGGCCCGGCGGTGGCCGAACCACTCCCGCGCGCCGGGAGCGGTCAGCGCTTCACGTGGCCGTACCGGTGCATCGTGCGGCTGACGGCCTGCTCGTGGAGCACGGCGAGCAGCTCGCGGCGCCCGCTCGCGACGACGGGGTGGTCGAGCACCGTGACCTCGCCGACGCGCTCGGCCGCGGCCTCGTGCAGCCCCGGCGCGGAGCCGACGACGCGGACCCGACCCCGGACGGCGCCCGACGCGACGCGGCGCGCGAACTCCTCGTCGCTCACCGCGGCGTCGCCCGCGCTCGGCACGACGACGGCCGGCACGCCCGCGGTGCGCGCGGCGTGGAGGACGCGCTCGACCTCGACGGGGAGCGCGTCCGCGCCGACGCGCACGGTGAGCACGTCGACCGGGCGGTAGCGGAAGACGTTCGCCTCGACGTGCAGGCCCGAGGGGTCGTGGCCCACCGAGAACTCCCGCTCCCACCAGCGCGCGTCGTCGGCCTTCGCCCACGCGAGCCACGCCTCGGGCGCGGTCTCGCGCGCGGGCGGCGCCGCGTCGTGCGTGCTGTCGGTGCCCGACGCCGACGCGCTCGTCGAGGTGCCGGGCGCGTCGCTCCAGCGCCCGAGCTGCGCGACGTAGTTCGGCCCGCCCGCCTTGGCGCCCGGCCCGACGGCCGACTGCTTCCAGCCGCCGAACGACTGCCGCTGCACGATCGCGCCGGTGATGTGCCGGTTGACGTAGGCGTTGCCCACCTGGACGGCGTCGAGCCAGCGCTCGACCTCGGCGTCGTCGAGGCTGTGGATGCCGCCGGTGAGGCCGAACGGGACGGCGTTCTGCAGCGCGATCGCCTCGTCGAGGGTCGCGGCCGTCATGATCCCGAGGACCGGCCCGAAGTACTCCGTGAGGTGGAACGGCGACCCGGGCGCGACGCCCTCCTTGAGACCCGGCGTCCAGAGGCGGCCCTCCAGCTCGGGCCCGCCGTCCAGCAGCCGCGGCCGTACGAGCCAGGACTCCTCCGGCTCCAGCGTCGTCAGGGCGTGCAGCAGCTTGCCCGACGCGGGCTCGGTGAGCGGGCCCATGGTCGTCGCGACGTCGGTCGCCGGACCGACGGCGAGCGAGCGCACCGCGTCCACGAGCTGGCGCCGCACCCGGCGCCCCGTCTCCGTCCGCGGGTCGCCCGCCGAGCCGACGAGGATCGCGAGCGACGCGGCCGAGCACTTCTGCCCCGCGTGCCCGAACGCCGACCGCACGAGGTCCGCGACCGCGAGGTCGAGGTCCGCCGACGGCGTGACGACGAGCGCGTTCTTGCCCGACGTCTCGGCGAGCACCGGGCGCGACGGCTTCCACCGCGCGAAGAGCTGCGCGGTCTCGATCGAGCCCGTGAGCACGACGCGCGCGACGTCGTCGTGCGTGACGAGGCGGGTGCCGAGCTCGTCGTCGGGCACGCGGACGTACTGCACGACGTCGGTCACCGAGCCCGCGTCCAGCCCCGGGAAGTCACCGGGCGCCGCGGCCACCGCGTCGCGCAGGCCCGCGTGGACCGCCTCGACGGCGACCTCGAGGCAGCGCGGCGTCGGCGGCGCGGGCTTGGCGAGCACGGCCGACCCGGCCGCGAGCGCCGCGAGGACCCCGCCCACGGGGATCGCGACGGGGAAGTTCCACGGCGGCGTGACGAGCGTGACGCCGTCGGGCGCGAACCGGGCGCCGGGCACGTGGTCCAGCTCCTCGGCGGAGAGCGCGTAGTAGCGCGCGAAGTCGACGGCCTCGCTCACCTCGGGGTCGGCCTCGGCGACGGTCTTGCCGGGCTCGTGCACCATCGCGGCGACGAGGTCGGTGCGCGCCTCCTCCAGGCGCCGGGCGACGGCGCGCAGCGCGGCGGCGCGGGCCGCCGGGGCGACCTGCGACCACGCGGCGGTCGCGCGCACGGCGGTCGCGACGGCGTCGTCCACCTGGGCGGTCGTGGTGAGCTCGGGCGTGCGGACGGGGACGTACCCGGAGCCGGTCCCGGTGACGTGGCGGGCCCAGTCGCGCGCCGCGGCGACGGCCGGGTCGGTGTCGGGGGCGTTCGCGAACCCGGCGCCGGTCCCGGCGCCGACGGCGGGCCGGGGCGTGCGGCGCGGCGCGACGTCGGTCTCGGCGTAGTGCACCCCGTGGCGCACGGACGCGCGGAACGCGGCCTCCTGGCGCTCCATGGGGCTGCCCGCGGGCGCCCCGTCGGGCGCGAACATGGCGTGCAGGAAGTTCTGCTCGGCGGCGTTCTCCTCGAGGCGGCGCACGAGGTAGGAGATGGCGACGTCGAAGTCCTCGTCGCGCACGACGGGCGTGTACAGCACGACGCGGCCGCCGCGCCCGGCGTGCGGGCCGCTGTCGACGCGGTCGGCCGCGACCTCGTCGCGCACGGCGCGCGCCTCGCCGGGGGCCATGCCCTGGAGCATCTCGACGTCGAGGGCGTGGCTCACGCCGCGGGCCCGGCCGAGGAGCACGGCGAGCGCGACGTGGAAGAGGTTGTGGCTCGCGACGCCGATGCGCACGGCGTCGGTCCGCGGCGCGCGCAGGGCGTGGTCGAGGAGGCGGACGTAGTTCGCGTCGACGTCGGGCTTCGTGGGGTAGGGCGCCTGCGGCCAGCCGTGCAGCTCGGCCTCGACGGCCTCCATCGCGAGGTTCGCGCCCTTGACGAGACGCACCTTGATCGGCGCTCCGCCGGCGGCGACGCGCTCGGTCGCGAAGCGGGTGAGCCCGTCGAGCGCGCCGAGCGCGTCGGGCAGGTACGCCTGGAGCACGATCCCGGCCTCGAGGTCGTGCAGGTCGTCGTGCGCGAGGATCTCGCGGAAGACCGCGGTCGTGAGCGCGAGGTCCTTGTACTCCTCCATGTCGAGGTTGAGGAAGACGCCGTGGTCGCGCGCCGCCCGGTACAGCGGCAGCAGCCGCTCGACGACGCGGGCGCACGACCCGTCGAGGTCCCACGTGACGAGCTGCGACGCGACGGACGACACCTTGACCGACACGTAGTCGACGTCGGGGCGCCGCACGAGCGCGAGCGTGCGCTCGAGGCGAGCGTCCGCCTCGGCCTCGCCGAGCACGGCCTCGCCGAGGAGGTTGACGTTGAGCGCGTAGCCCTCCGCGCGGGTGCGGGCGAGGTGCGGGCCGAGGCCGCGGCCGGCGTCGGCCACGAGGTGGCCCACGAGCTGGCGCAGGCGCACGCGCGCGGCCGGCACGACGACGCGCGGCAGCACCGGCGCGACGCCCGCCCCGACGCGCAGGAGGGACCGGTCGACCGGCCCGAGGAACGACCCCGCGCTGCCCGCGAGCTCGCCGAGGCGGCCGAGCGCCCGCGCGGCGACGTGCACGTCCTGGGGGCGCGCGACGTCGTCGACGAACCGGACCGCGAGCTCGAGGCCCGCGGGGTCGGAGACGAGCGCGCCGAGCCGCTCGGCGGTCCGGCGGGCGCGCGCGTCGCCCGCTCCCTCGCTCGCGGCGAGCCAGCGGCGGGCCAGCGTGACGGCCTCCTCGACGAGGTCGTCCGGGGAGGTGAGGCTCGTGTCGCCGACGGCTCCGGGGGTGGGGAGCGGCCGGGCGGGCGCGTCGTTGCTCATCCCTCCAGGGTGCCTCGGGTCGTGGTGGCTCGTCTTGTACGATCCGGGGCGACATGGCACCCGTCCGCGACAACCTGTGGCCCGAGGGCATGGCGCTCCTCGCCGCCCTCAGCCCCGCCATGGTCGCGCTCATGGACGAGCTGCCGGACACGATGTTCTGCGCGAAGGACGTCACGGGCCGGTACGTCGCGGTCAACCCGGTGTTCGTCGCGCGGACGAACGAGCGCTCGCGCCGCGCGGTGCTCGGCCGACGCGCGCGCGACCTGTTCGTCGCGCAGCTCGCCGAGCGCTACGAGCAGCAGGACGCCGAGGTGCTGCGCGGGCGCGCGCTGCGCGGCGAGCTCGAGCGCATCCGGCGGCTCGGCGGCACGTCGGGCTGGTTCCTCACGTCCAAGCTCCCCGTGCACGACGACGCCGGTCACCTCGTGGGGATCGTCTCGGTCTCGCACGACCTGCGCGCGGGCGCGGCGGACGACGCGACGATGGACTCCCTCGCCGCGCTCGTCGCCGCGGTCGAGGCGGACCTCGGGGCGCGCTGGACGACGGCGCGGCTCGCCGAGGCGGCCGGGTGCACGCCCGCGGTGCTCGACCGGCGCGTGCGGCGCGTGTACGGCGTGACGCCGCGCCAGCTCGTGCTGCGCACCCGGGTCGACCACGCGACGCGCCTGCTCGCGGGGAGCACCGTGTCGATCGGCGACGTCGCGGCGGCGAGCGGGTTCTACGACCAGCCGTCGTTCACGCGCACGTTCGCGCGCCTCGCGGGCGAGACCCCGGCCCAGTACCGGCGCCGCACGCGGCGCTGACCCCTTCCCGTCCGCGCGACGGCGGGCAGGCCCGCGGTGCCGAGCGCGCCCGCGGTGGCGAGGGACGGCGTCGGGCACGGAGACTGACGGCATGACCTCCGCAGACCCCGCCCCCGTCCCCACGGTCGAGCTGCCCGGCGGCCCGATGCCCCTGCTCGGCCTCGGCACCTGGCAGTCCGAGGGCGACGACGCCTACCGCGCCGTGCGCCACGCGCTCGACGTGGGCTACCGGCACGTCGACACCGCGACGGGCTACGGCAACGAGGCGCAGGTCGGGCGTGCGCTCGCCGACTCGTCCGTGGACCGCGCCGACGTGTTCGTCACGACCAAGCTCCCGCCGGACGCCGCGGGCCGCGAGCGCGAGACGCTCGAGGCGTCGCTGCGCGACCTCGGCACGGACCACGTGGACCTGTGGCTCGTCCACTGGCCGCCGGCGGGCGAGGCGTCGCCGTGGGTGTGGGAGCGGTTCGTCGAGCTGCGCGACGAGGGCAAGGTGCGCTCGATCGGGGTGAGCAACTACTCCGTCGAGCAGGTCGACGTGCTGTCCGAGCAGGTCGGCGAGACGCCCGCCGTCGACCAGATCCCGTGGAGCCCGGCCGACTACGACCACCGGGTCGTGCACGAGCTCGCGCAGCGCGGCGTCGTGCTCGAGGGGTACAGCCCGTTCAAGCGCACCGACCTCGACGCGCCGGTGCTCGCCGAGGTCGCGGCCGCGCACGGCGTCACCTCCGCGCAGGTCGTGCTGCGCTGGCACCTCGACCACGGGTTCGTCGTCATCCCGAAGTCCGTGACGCCGGAGCGCATCGAGGCGAACTTCCGGGTCACCGGGTTCTCCCTCACCGCCGTCGAGCTCGCGGCGGTCGACGCCCTCGGGCACCGCCGGGGCGCGTGAGGGGCGAGCGACCGCGCCGGGGGTAGCGTGACCCTCGGTGCCGCACACCCCCGCGGCACCGAGGAGAACCTCGAACCGGAGGAACCGTGACGACGACGTCCGTGCCGCCCGCCACCACGAGCGGCGGCCCCACCCCGACCGACAGCACCGATCTCCCCCGCGGCACGCGCCGCTCCCCCGACGCGGGGGCCCCGGCGTCCGCGCTCGACACCGCGCACGCGCAGCTCGCCGGCGCGGTCCGCTTCCTCGGCTACGACGACGGCCTGCACGAGATGCTCGCGACCCCGCGCCGCGAGGTGAACGTGGCCGTGCCGCTGCGGCGCGACGACGGCCGCACCGTCCTGTTCCACGGCTACCGCGTGCAGCACAACGTGTCGCGCGGTCCGGGCAAGGGCGGCCTGCGGTACGCGCCGAGCGTCGACATCGACGAGGTCCGCGCGCTCGCCATGTGGATGACGTGGAAGTGCGCCCTCGTGGACCTGCCGTACGGCGGTGCGAAGGGCGGCGTCGCGATCGACCCGCGCTCCTACTCCGACGCGGAGCTCGAGCGCGTGACGCGCCGCTACACGTCGGAGATCATGCCGGTCATCGGGCCCGAGCGGGACATCATGGCGCCCGACATGGGCACGAGCGAGCGGACCATGGCCTGGGTCATGGACACCTACTCCGTCAACCAGGGCTACACGATCCCGGCGGTCGTGACGGGCAAGCCCATCACCGTGGGCGGGTCGCTCGGCCGCACGACGGCGACGAGCGCCGGGGTCGTGCACGTCACCGCCGCGGCGCTCGAGGAGGCGGGCGTGCCGCTGTCCGACGTGCGCGTCGCCATCCAGGGCTTCGGCAAGGTCGGGTCGCACGCGGCCGCGATCTTCGCGGCCCGCGGGGCCCGCGTCGTGGCGGTCTCCGACCAGTACGGCGGGGTGCACGCCCCGGACGGTCTCGACGTGCGCGCCCTGGTCGAGCACGTCGCCGCGACGGGGAGCGTCGTGGGCTTCGACCGGGCCGACCCGGTGGACAACGACGCGCTGCTCGCGCTCGACGTCGACGTGCTCGTCCCGGCCGCGGTCGAGGGAGTGCTCGACGGCGACACCGCCCGGACCGTGCGCGCACGCTGGGTCGTCGAGGGCGCCAACGGCCCGACGACCGCCGAGGGCGACCGCGTGCTCGCCAAGAACGGCGTGACCGTGGTGCCGGACGTGCTCGCGAACGCGGGCGGCGTCGTCGTCTCCTACTTCGAGTGGGTCCAGGCGAACCAGGCGTACTGGTGGACCGCGGAGGAGATCGGCGACAAGCTCGAGCACCGCATGCTGCACGCCTACGAGGAGGTCGCGGGCCTCGCGCGCCGCGAGGACCTCAGCCTGCGCGACGCGGCGCTCGTCATCGGTGTCCAGCGCGTAGCAGAGGCCCACCAGATCCGAGGCCTCTACCCCTGACGGACCACGCTCGGCCCCGCCGAGCACGGGGTCCGCGACCGTCCTGGGCTCGATCCGGTCGCGGATCCCGTGCTCGGCGGGTGATCAGGGGCGTGACCGGCGGGTTGCCGCCAGGAGCGCCGCTATCAGGGCGATCGCGGATGCTCCGACGGCGGCCCAGGCGACGGTGGGGTTCACGAGCTCGCCCTGGAACCGTCCGACGGCGATCCACGCGAGGCCCCACGACATCGCGAGGCCGATGCCGAGCACGACCGCGCGACGCCCGGCGGCGAACGCCGCCCACGCGACGGACAGCGCGGCGGCCGCCGCGACGAGCACGACCGACCAGCCCGTCGCGCCGAGGCCGAGCTCGCCGACGCCCGCGTCGGTGAGCGCCGCGGCGACGTTCGCGAGCGTCGCGACGCTCACCCAGCCGGTGTACAGGCCCATCGTCCCGTCGAGCACGACGGCCTGCGCCGTCGACTCGGGCCGACGGCGCACGAGCCGCACGACGACCACCGCGTTGACGGCGAGCAGCGCCGCGATGACGACGACGCTGAGCGGCACCCACCCGGCCTGCACGACGCCGATCCACGCGGCGTTGAGGACCATGGACACCAGGACCCACCACGCGGTCGCGCGCAGGCGCGGGCTCGTCGCGTGCCGCGGCAGCACCTGGTAGACGGCGAACGCGAAGAGACCGAGGTAGATCACCGACCAGATGCGGAACGCCGGGTTGTCGGGCGCGACGGGCGTCGCGGTCGAGGACAGCGCTCCCCCGGCGGTCTGCTCGACGGACGTGCCGCCGAAGGCGCCCGCGCCGTACGCCGCGGCTCCGGCCGCGACGAGCGAGCCGACGAGGACGACGACCTGGCGGACCCGGTCGGAGGGAGCGGGGGCGCGGACGCTTCCCGCGGGGACGGCGGCTGCGGTGGTCATACCTCCAGCCTGACATCACTCAGCATGCTGAGCATCTCGGGGCGCCACCGCTCCCCCGCCGAGAACGACGCTGCTCGCCGCCGAGCACGATCCTGCTCCCCGCCGAGAACGACTCTGGTGTCGGCATCGCGGGGATACCGACACCAGAGTCGTTCTCGGCCGCGGGCCCGGGGTTGCCGGGCGGGCGGGTGTGGTGGGTGGGGGTCAGGCCAGGGGCTGGCGGTCCGCCCAGTCGGCGAGCGTCGTGCGCGGGCCCGTGAAGAACGGGACCTCCTCGCGCACGTGGCGGCGCGCCTCGGTCGCGCGCAGCTCGCGCATGAGGTCGACGATGCGGTGCAGCTCGTCGGCCTCGAACGCGAGGATCCACTCGTAGTCGCCGAGCGCGAACGACGCGACCGTGTTAGCCCGCACGTCCGGGTAGTCCTTCGCCGCGAGGCCGTGGTCGCGCAGCATGGTGCGGCGCTCGGCGTCGGGCAGGAGGTACCAGTCGTACGAGCGCACGAACGGGTAGACCGACAGGTAGTCGCGCGGCTCCTCGCCCGCGAGGAACGCAGGCACGTGCCCCCGGTTGAACTCCGCCGGACGGTGCAGCGCCACGTTCGACCACACGGGCTCGAGGTGCGCGCCCAGGCCGCTCGCGCGCAGGTGCTGGTAGGCACGCTGCACCGACTCGACCGTCGGGCCGTGCCACCACACCATGAGGTCGGCGTCCGAGCGCAGGCCCGCGACGTCGTACCAGCCGCGCACGACGAGGTCGCCGTCCGTCGCGGACGGGTCGTCGCCGCCGCCGACGGCGGCCAGCGCGTCGGCCACGAGGCCCGCGCGCTCGTCCGCGTCGGCGGGCAGGGGCGCCGCCGTCGCGAAGACGGACCACATCGCGTAGCGGATGGTGGTGTTGATCTGCTCGTGGTCCGCGGGTACGCGCGCGGCGTCGTTCATCGGGGTTCCTCTCGGGTCCGTGCGGGGGTGTCCGCCGGGGTTCAGCTGTGGATGTCCGTGCTGCACAGCGCCGGGACGCCGCTCGGCTCGCCGTCGCGGCGCAGGCAGCAGCCCGGCGCGCACACCGAGCGGAACGCGGGCAGCGCACCGACCGTGGCCTGCTCGACGTCCTCGCCGCGCGCGAGCGCCGCGCGCTCGACGAGCAGGTCCACGAGGCCGCGCACGAACGGCTCGCGCGTGCTCACGGTGCCTGCGCGGACGGCGGTCATCCCGAGCCCCGTCGCGGTCTCCATCGCCTCGGTGTCGAGGTCGTACGCGACCTCCATGTGGTCGGAGACGAAGCCGATCGGCGAGAGGACGACGTCGCGGACGCCGTCCTGCGCGAGGGCCTCCAGGTGGTCGTTCACGTCGGGCTCGAGCCACGGCTGGCTCGGCGGGCCGGACCGCGAGCAGTACGCGAGGTCCCACGCGACGTCGTGGCCCAGGCGCGCCGAGACCTCCGCGGCGATGACGCGCGCGAGGTCGAGGTGCTGCTCGGAGTACGTCGCGAACGAGATGCGCGACGCCGCCTCCATGGTGTCCGGGATGGAATGCGTGACGAACACGAGCCGCGCGGCCGCGCCGTCGCCGCCCTTGTCCGCGAGCGCCGCGTAGCCGTCGAGCACCGCGTCGACGTTCGCCTGCGCGAAGCCCGGGTGGTTGAAGTAGGAGCGCACCTTGTCGAACTGCACGCCCGTGGAGCCGTCGGGGGAGAGCTGGCCGCGCCCGTCGAGCACGACCGCGAGGTCCTCGCGGTACTGGCGGCAGCCCGAGTACGACGAGTACGCGGACGTCACGAGCGCGACGGCGTTCTTCGCGCCGAGCGCCTCGAGCTCGTCGATCGCGTCGGTCGTGTACGGCTCCCAGTTGCGGTTGCCCCACACGACGGGCAGCTCGACGCCGCGGCGCGCGAGCTCGGCCTCGATCGCCGCCTTGAGCGCGAGGTTCTGCTCGTTGATGGGGCTCTTGCCACCGAAGCCGTAGTAGTGCTCGCCGACCTCCTCGAGGCGCGAGTCCGGGATGCCCTTGCCCGCGGTGACGTTGCGCAGGAACGGCACGACGTCCTCGGGCTTGTTGGGCCCGCCGAACGAGTACAGCAGCAGCGCGTCGTACGGGCGCAGGTCGGGCGCAGGACCGGGGTCGACGACGCTCGCGGGGGTGGCGGCGGGCTCGACGGGCTCGGCGGCCCGGCCCGTGTCGGCAGTGACGTCCTGGGGGGAGAACGGGGGCATGCTCCCGATCATGGCACCCGCTCCTGAGCCCGCTCGTCCGGAAGCGGGCACCTCGGACGTGACATTGACGGGACAGAGTGTCACCTCGTCCCTCGAGAGGCCGGTCGCACCCTAGACTCGGGCCGCTCGTCCCTCGGGCCGCGCCGCGGGCACCGACGCCCGCGCACGAGCCGCCCGAGCCGACCACGTGGAGGTGGAGCCGTGCCGCTCCCGGAGATCACCGAGCGCGTGCCGCTCACGCGCCCCGACGGCCGCCTCGACCGCCGGGCCGTCGGCTGGGCCCGCCGGCCCCTCGTCGACACCGACGCGATCGGGCGGCGCGGCGCGGGCGGCCCGCGCCGGTTCGGCCGGAACAAGCGCTGGGAGTACTGGGGCGTCACCACCCCGACACACGTCCTCGCCCTCACCGTCTCCTCGATCGACTACGCCGCGGTGCACGAGGTGTGGGTCCTGGACCGGGAGTCGGGACGGACGTGGGGTGCCGGCGCGACCGTGGTGCCGGCGCGCGGCGTCGAGCTCCCCGGCACGCTGGGCGACGGCCCGGCGCGCGCCCGGGCGAGGAACCTCGCGATCGACCTCGACGAGGTCGACGGCGGCACGCGCCTGCGGGCGCGCACGCGCGACGTCTCGTTCGACGTCGTCGCCACGCTGCCGCCGGGTCACGAGCGGCTCGCGGTGGTGGTCCCGTGGAGCGACACGCGGTTCCAGTACACGGTCAAGGACGTGGCCCGCCCGGCGCACGGGACGCTCTGGGTCGACGGCCGGACGGTCGAGGTGCCCGCCGGGTCGTCGTGGGCCGTGCTCGACCACGGCCGCGGGCGCTGGCCCTACGACGTCCGGTGGAACTGGGGCGCGGGCTCGGGCGAGAGCCACGGCCGGGTCGTCGGGATCCAGGTGGGCGGCCGCTGGACGGTCGGCACGGGCTCGACCGAGAACGCGGTCCTCGTCGACGGGCGCCTCCACCACCTGCCCGACGAGCTCGTGTGGGACTACGACCTCGCCGACCCGGACCGGCCGTGGCGCGTCAGCGGCGGTGGCCTCGACGCGACGTTCGTGCCCTTCCACACCAAGGTCACGCGCACGCGCCTCGGGGTCGTCTCGTCGTCGACCGACCAGTGCTTCGGGCACTGGTCGGGCACGTTCACCCCGCCGGCGGCGCCGGGTGCGGACGGTACCCCGCCCGCGCCGGTGCGGTTCGACGGGCTCGTCGGCTGGGCCGAGGAGGTCCACAACCGCTGGTGACCGCCCCGCACCCCGGCCCGGCTTGCCAGTCCCCCGCCCCTGCCTAGCGTGGGGAGCGTCCCGACGGCACCGACGCCGTCGGGCGTGCCCCGCGACGACGGCGACCCCGTCCGCGGCGGCCGTGCCGGCACCGCAGCCGGCGCCGGTGGGAAAGGGGAGTCTCATGCAGGCACGACGAGGACGGTTCAGCGCGGGGACGACGGGGGTCGCGGCCGCCGCGGCGCTCGTGATGCTCCTGCCGCTCGGCGGCGGTGGGGAGCGCGGCGACGACCGGGGCGGCGACCGCGGCGGCGGCCAGGGCCACGGGAACGACCGCGCCCGCAACGTCATCTTCATCCAGGGCGACGGGCTCGGGCTCTCGCACCGTGAGCTGGTCCGGCTCGCGACGGTGGGCAAGGACGGGCAGCTCGCGATGGACTCGCTCGAGCACGCCGGGTGGACCACGACGGACTCGGCCGACCCCGAGGAGGCCGTCACGGACTCCGCGGCGGGCGCCACGGCGTTCGCGTCGGGGGTCCGAACGTACAACGGGGCGGTGGGCGTCGACGTCGACGGCAACCCGGTCCCGACGCTCCTCGAGGCGGCCCGGGGCGCGGGCAAGGCCACCGGTCTCGTCACGACGGCGCAGGTCACCGACGCCACACCCGCGGCGTTCGGCGCGCACGTGCCCGACCGCGGCGACCAGAGCGAGATCGCGCGCCAGCTCCTGAAGAGCTCGCGGCCCGACGTCGTCCTCGGCGGCGGCGAGGACTGGTGGTACCCGGCGGGCGACCCCGGCGCGTGGGAGGACAACCCCGCGAAGGACCCGACCGAGCAGAGCAAGGGGACGAAGGGGAACCTGGTCGAGCGCGCGCAGGACCTCGGCTACACGTACGTGAGCGACGCCGAGGGGCTCGCGGACGCTCGCGGGCGCAAGCTGCTCGGCCTGTTCGCGAACGAGGAGATGTTCGAGCAGCGCAACGAGGGCGAGGGCGACCTGTACGAACCGGAGGTGCCGCTCGTCGACATGACGGCCAAGGCGCTCGACGTGCTGTCGCGCGACCGCGACGGGTTCTTCCTGCTCGTCGAGGAGGAGGGCGTGGACGAGTTCGCGCACCGCTCCAACGCGACGCGCACGATCCAGGCCGGGCAGGCGCTCGACGAGACCGTCGCGCTGGCGCTCGACTTCCAGAAGCGGAACCGGGACACGCTCGTGCTCGTCGTGGGCGACCACGCGACGGGCGGGCTCGCGATCGAGAACGTCGACCCCGACGACGAGGGCGGCGAGGGCGCGACGGCCGAGGACGGCCCGTTCGACCTCGCGGGCTCCGACCTGCAGTTCACCGTCGACTGGACGACGGGCGGCCACACGGGCGAGGCGACGCCGATCACCGCGCAGGGCCCGGGCGCCGCACGGCTCGCGGGAGCGCAGCGCAACACCGACGTCCACGACGCCGTCCTGCGCGCGATGCAGCCCCGCGGCCGCGGCTGAGCCCCGGGGCCGCACGGCCCCGCGCCGCCAACCACGGGCCTGGCGCCGCCGACCACGGCCCTGGCGCCGCCGAGCACGGGGTAGGCGACCGGAATCGTCTCGATCCGGTCGCCGACCCCGTGTTCGACGGAGAGGTGGGGGCGGAGAGGGGGTGCGGGGCGGGGGCCGGGGGGGGCAGAGCGCCAGGGGTGGTCAGCCCTTGACCGCTCCTCCGAGGCCGGCGCCCTGGAGGAACATGCGCTGGAAGACGAGGAACAGGCCGACGGGGATGAGGGTCGAGATCGCGAGCGCGGCGAGGAAGACGCCGAGGTCGGTCGACGCCTCGATGGACGGCAGGCGCACGGACAGCGGCTGGATCGCCGGGTCCTTGAGGACGAGCAGCGGCCAGAGGAAGTCCTTCCAGGCCGCGATGACCGCGAACACCGAGACGACGCCGACGATCGGGCGCGACATCGGCAGCACGACCGACCAGAACAGCCGGTAGGGCCCGGCGCCGTCCATGCGCGCGGCCTCGAACACCTCGCGCGGGAGGCTGTCGAAGAACCGCTGGACGAGCAGCACGTTGAACGCGCTCGCGCCCGCGGGCAGCCACACGGCCCAGAAGCTGTTGATGAGCGAGCGCCCCAGCAGCGGCGGGTCGAGGATCGTCAGGTACAGCGGGACGAGCAGGACGATCGCGGGCACGAACATCGTCGACAGCACGAGCGCCTGCACGACCTTCCCGTACCGCGGCCGCAGGACGGACAGCGCGTAGCCGCCCGTCGTCGCGACGAGGATCTGCGACGCCCACGACCCGACCGCGAGCCAGATCGTGTTGAGGAAGTATCGGCTGACCTGGACGTCGTTCCAGGCCTTGTCGAGGTTGTCCCACGCGATGCCGTTCGGGAAGACGGCCATCGGCGTGCGCAGGATGTCCTGCGTCGGGGTGACGGCGTACTTCGCGAGCAGCAGCATCGGGCCGAGGCCCGCGACGACGAGGACCACGAGCAGCAGGACGTGGGTCGTGCCCATCCCCCACCGCACGGAGGGGCGGCGCCAGTCCGCCTCGGAGAGCGCGCCGCGGTCCTCGACGCCGTCGAGCGCCTTCCGGCGGCGCGCGCGCAGCCGACGGCGGTCCGCCTCGCGACGGGTGCGGCTCGCCTCCGCGGCGCGGCGGGCGGCGTCCGTCCCGTCCGTCGGGCCCGCGGGCGTGCCGTCGGCCGCCGCCGCGGAGTCCTGCGAGACGACGCCGATCTCGCTCGGGTTGTCGGTGGGCGAGAGGGTCATGACGTGCTCCAGGACCGGGTGAGCCGGAAGTAGAGGACCGAGAAGACGGCGAGGACGGCGGCGAGCATGATCGACAGCGCGGTCGCGGCCCCGTAGTCGCCGCCCAGGCTGTTCTGGAAGGCGTAGCGGTAGATGAGCAGCAGGATCGTCAGGGTCGCGTTGTTCGGCCCGCCGCCGGTGAAGAGGTAGGGCTCGAGGAAGACCTGCGCCGTGCCGATCACCTGGAGGATCAGGGTGATGAACAGGACACCGCGCAGCGCGGGCAGCGTGACGTGCCAGATCTTGCGCCACAGCCCGGCGCCGTCGACCTCGGACGCGTCGTAGAGCTCGGGCGGCACGCTCGTGAGCGCCGCGAGGTAGATGATGATCGTCCCGCCCGCGCCGGCCCACGTGGCCGCGAGCACGAGCGAGGGCATCGCGGTCGAGGCGTCCTGGAGCCACGGGTACGGGCCGAGCCCGACCCAGCCGAGGATCGTGTTGAACACGCCCGTCGGGCTGCCGTTGTAGAAGAACTTCCACAGCAGTACCGCGACGACCGGCGGCACGACGACCGGCAGGTACGCGAGCGCGGAGTACAGCCCGCGCGCCCGGCGGACCTCGCGCATGAGCACCGCGGCGACGAGCGGGATCGGGTAGCCGAACAGCAGCGCGAGGAACGCGAAGTAGAGCGTGTTCTTCACGGCCTTGCCCAGGAGCGGGTCGCTGAGCACCTGGCGGAAGTTGTCGAGCCCGACGAACGTCGGGTCGCTCACGAGGTTCGTCTCCTGGAAGCTCATGATCACCGCGCGCACGATCGGGAACCACGAGAAGACGCCGAAGACGAGGATCAGCGGGAGCAGGAACACGAGGTTGCTCAGGCCGCCGCCGCGGAACCACGTCACGGGGCTGCGGCGTCGGCCGCCGCGGTCGGCCCGCGCGTGCGAGGCGGGTCCCCGTCGCGGCGGGGCGGTGGTGGCGGTCACGGGCGGACGTCCTTCGGTGCGGTGGGAGGTGCCCGACGACGCGAGGTGCGTCGCGCCGTCGGGCACCGGCGGGGTACGGGTCGGCCGGCAGGGGGCGCCGCCGGCCGACCCGGGTGTGCGGACCGGGACGCGCGGACGGTGTGCCCGCGCGCCACGACGGGCGTCAGCCCTGGTCGAGCAGGGCCTGCGCCTCGGTGTTCGCCTGCTCCAGCAGCGCGTCCACGTCGGCGTTCTCGTCGGTGAGGACGGCCTGGACGACGGGGTCGAGCAGGGCGTAGATCTCCTGCGTCTTCTGCGACGGCTCACCCACGAGCGGCAGGTCGAACATCGTGTCCGTGTAGCTCGTCATCTGGTCGAGCGGGACGTTGATGTAGTCCTTGATCCACTCCTGGTTCTGCTGGTACTGCTCCGGGGAGAACATCGGCAGGACCGGGGTGCCGACGGGCTGGTCGTTCGCGACGAGCGTCTCGGCGTCGGCGACGGCGCGCTTCTCGTCGACGAGCTTGCCGAGGTAGAAGAAGTCGATCCACTTGATCGCGGCCTCCTTCTTCGCCTCGTCCACGTCCGCCGGCATCGCGGCGAGCGTGCCGCCGGTGAGGACGCCCGCGTCGTCGCCCTCGAGCGGGAGCGCCGCGAGGCCGTAGGTGGCGGGGTCGATCGCGTTCGTCTGGACGAGCGACGTGAAGACGTCCGAGCCCGACGTGTACATGGCGACCTGGCCCGCGGCGAACGCCTGGTTCATGGTCCCCCAGTCGAGGAGGAAGTTGCTCCCGAGGGAGTTGTCCTCCCAGCGCATGGCCTGGAGCCACTCGAGCGCTTCCTTGGTGCCGTCGTTCGTGAGCGTCGAGGTGGCGGTGCCGTCGTCGGCGACCTCCTGCGTCCGACCGCCGCGCGCGAACGTGTTGACCGTGAGCTGCCAGCCGCCCGTGTTGTTCTGCGACATCTGCATGTAGCCCGCGACGCCCGGGTTGGCGTCCGCGATCTTCTTCGCGTCCTCGCGGACCTCGTCCCACGTGGTCGGCGGCTGGTCGGGGTCGAGGCCGGCGGACTCGAACAGCTCCCGGTTGTAGTGCAGGCCCACGCCGTACACGTTCTTCGCGGGGATCGCGTAGACGTGGCCGTCGGAGCCCGTCCCGGCCTCGAGGATCGCCGGGTTGAACTTGTCGGCGTACGGCAGGGTCCGGAACTGCTCGTCGAGGTCGGCGAGCTGACCGTTCTCGACGAGCGTCTTGGCGTCGGTGAAGGGGATCTCGAAGACGTCGGGCAGCGTGCCGCCGGCGAGCTGCGGGGCGAACGTCGTCGCCTTCCACTCGTACTCCTCCGGCTGCACGTCGATGTCCGGGTTCGCGGCCTCGAACTCCTCGACCTGCGCGTTGAAGGCGTCGATCGCCTCCTGCTCGGAGCCCGGCAGGAGGGACACCACCTTGAGGGTGACCTTCCCGTCGCCGCCCGAGCCGCTGCTCTCGTCGTCGCTGCCCGAGCCGCCGCTCGAGCACGCGGCGAGCGTGCTGAACGCGAGCGCCCCCGCGAGGGTGAGGGCGGTCGCCTGACGTGTGGACTTCATCGTCGCTCCTGGGTTCCGGTGGTGCTGGGTGGGTTACGGGGTGCTGGGTAGCGGGTGCGGGTCGTGGGGCCGGGGCCCCGCGGCCCGGGTTCTCGTGGCGGTCGCCGCGGTCAGGCCCGGAGCCAGACGGCGGTGTCGGTGGGCAGGCGCGCCGCGCCCGGCGCGTCGCTCGCGCGGGGCGGGCTCCCGGGCGCGTCGCTGCGCAGGAGGACCTCGGCGTTCGCGGGGAGCGGGACGTCGTCGGGTCCGAGGTTGACGACGCACGCGACCGCGCGTCCGTCGCCGTCGCGGGGGGCCTCGCGGACGAAGGCGAGGACGTCGTCGCCGAGCACGACCCCGCCGAGCGAGTCGAGCCAGCGGAACCCGCCGGCCCGGAGCGCGGGCTCGGCCCGGCGGGTCGCGAGGACGCGCCGGTAGAGCGTGAGCACCGAGGTCTCGTCGCCGGTCTGCGCCTCGACGGAGAGCTCGCCCCAGCCGTGCGGCTGGGGCAGCCAGGGCTGCGCCCCGCCGTCGGGCCCGAAGCCGTGGCTCGTGCCGCCGCGCGTCCACGGGAGCGGGACGCGGCAGCCGTCGCGGCCCGGGTCGACGCCGCCGGACCGCGCGTGCATCGGGTCCTGGATCGCGTCGAGCGGGAGGTCCTCCACCTCGGGCAGGCCGAGCTCGTCGCCCTGGTAGAGGTACAGCGAGCCGGGCAGCGCGGCGGAGAGCAGCGCGGCCGCGCGGGCCCGACGCCGCCCGGTCGCCAGGTCGGTCGGCGTGCCGAACCGCTTGGTGGCGAACGCGAACGAGCTGTCCTCGCGCCCGTAGCGCGTCACGGGGCGGGTCACGTCGTGGTTGGACAGGACCCAGGTCGCGGGGGCGGCGACCGGCGCGTGCGCGTCGAGCGTGGTCTGGACCGACTCCCGCAGCGCCTTCGCGTCCCACGGACGGGCCATGAAGTCGAAGTTGAACGCCGTGTGCATCTCGTCCGGGCGCAGGTACCGAGCGAACCGCTCCCGGTCCGCGAGCCAGACCTCGCCCACGAGCACGCGCGGCTCGTCGTACGCGTCGGCGACGGCGCGCCAGCCGCGGTAGATGTCGTGGAGCTCGTCGCGGTCGACGTGCGGGTGCTCGCCCGGGCCGGGGTGGTCCGGGACCTCGGGCAGCGCCGGGTCCTTGACGAGCTGCGCCGCCGAGTCGATGCGGATGCCCGCGGCGCCGCGGTCGAACCAGAACCGCAGGATGTCCTCGTGCTCGCGGCGCACGTCGGGGTGGGCCCAGTTGAGGTCGGGCTGCTCGGGCGCGAACACGTGGAGGTACCACTCGCCGGGCGTGCCGTCGGGGTTCGTCGTGCGCGTCCACGTGCCGCCCTGGAACTCCGAGACCCAGTGCGTCGGGACCTGCGACCCGTCCTCGCCCCGGCCCGGGTGGAACCAGAAGCGCTCGCGCTCGGGCGACCCGGGCCCGGCCGCGAGGGCCGCGCGGAACCACTCGTGCTCGGACGAGACGTGGTTCGGGACGACGTCGACGATCGTGCGGATGCCGAGCGCGCGGGCCTCCGCGATGAGCTGCTCGGCCTCGGCGAGCGTGCCGAACTGCGGGTCGATCGCGCGGTAGTCGGCGACGTCGTAGCCGCCGTCCGCGAGCGGGGACACGTACCAGGGGGTGAACCAGATCGCGTCGACACCGAGGTCGCGCAGGTAGCCGAGGCGCTGGCGCACGCCCGCGAGGTCGCCCGTCCCGTCGCCGTTGCCATCCGCGAAGCTGCGCACGTACACCTGGTAGATCACGGCGCTGCGCCACCAGTCGGGCGACGAGGCCGCCGGCCGTGCCGCCGCCGCGGGGGCCGCGTCGGGGGTGGGCGCGCCGTCGGCGGCTCGGGGGTGGTCGTTGCTCACCGCGTCCTCTTCCGTGAGTGCGTGGCCGGGTGGTCGGGGTGGTCGCCCCGTCAGGTCGGCGCACGACGTTCGATGCAGTCCGGGTTGGTCCCGGGATGGTCCCGGGACGGCCGTCGTGCACCGGGTGCCGACCGCGCCGTCGGGCATGACAGTAACTAGTCGACAGCTTCCGCGCAAGAATCCGACAGCAGCGTTATCGAAACGCTATCTCTGCGTGTCCAGACCGCGACGCTTGTCGCCCGGAGACGGGGGCGGCTCCCGCCGCAGGGCAGACGACGAAGGCCCCGGTCCGGCGCGCACGAAGCGGCCGGGCCGGGGCCCAGGAGGAAGAGGGTGCGGTCAGGCGACCGTCGCGTCACGACCCGTCGTGCGCGCGGCGGCCGTCGAGCCGCGCACGACGAGCTCCGGCTCGAAGAGCAGCTCGTCGCGGGAGACGTCGGCGCCCGCGATCATGCCGGCGAGCAGGTCGACGGCCGCGCGGCCCATCGGCTCGATCGGCTGGCGCACGGTCGTCAGCGCGGGGTCCGTCGAGTTCATGAGGTTCGAGTCGTCGTAGCCGACGACGGAGACGTCGGCGGGCACGTCGAGCCCCGCGCGCCGGACGGCGCGGACCGCGCCGAGCGCGAGGGGGTCGCTCGCGCACACGATCGCCGTCGCGCCGGCCTCGAGGAGCCGGTTCGCGGCGGCCTGACCGCTCTCGAGCGAGTACTGGCTGTGCACGACGAGCGCCGGGTCCAGCGCGTGGCCGTGCCGCTCGGCGAAGGCCTGCGCGGCGGCGAGCTTGCGCTCGGACGGCACGTGGTCCGCCGGGCCGAGGAGCAGGCCGACCCTCTCGTGGCCGAGGGACAGCACGTGGCCGAGCGCCTGGTTCATGGCGACGAGGTCGTCGCACGAGACGCGCGGGAAGTCGAGGTCCTCGACGGACGCGTTCATCAGGACGACGGGCAGGCCGAGCTTCTCGAGCCGGCGGAAGTGCGCGTGGTCGGCCTGGCGCTCGGCGTAGAAGCCGCCCGCGAAGATCACGCCCGACACGTGCTGCCCCAGGAGCAGGTCGATGTACTCCGCCTCCGTCACGCCGCCCGCCGTGCGCGTGCACAGCACCGGCGTGAACCCCTGCTGCGCGAGCGCGCCCCCGATGACCTCGGCGAACGCCGGGAAGATGGGGTTGACGAGCTCGGGCAGCACGAGCCCCACGAGTCGGCCGCGCTCCCCGCGCAGCTTGGTGGGCCGCTCGTAGCCGAGCACGTCGAGCGCCGTGAGCACCGCGTCCCGCGTGGCCTGCGAGACGCCGGGCTTCCCGTTGAGCACGCGGCTCACGGTGGCCTCGCTGACACCGACCTTGGTGGCGACCTCCGCCAGACGTCTCGACATGCCGTCGACTATACGTCCGGCTGCAAGCGGCTTGCGTGATCCTCCCGGCGGCGAACGCACGTTTGCGGCAGCGCTGTCCGCCCGTCCACAGCCGGGTAGGAGCGCACCGCGCGGGCCCGCTAGGCTCGTTCGGTGTCCTTCCAAAAGGTGCCCACCTCCTCCACGGCGGACCCCGCCGGGATCCTCCCCGCCCCGGTGACGCTCGAGCCCGGCGCCGGGACGACCGTCGTCGCGGACGGGACGTCCGTCGTCGCGGACCCCGCCCTGCGCCCCGCGGCGCGCTGGTGGCGGCGCGTCACCGAGGACGCGTTCGGCCTCGACCTCGTGCCGGTCCCGGCGGGCACCGCGCCCGCCGACGGCACCCCGCCCGTGGTCTTCGCGGTCGACGACGACCTCCCGCCGTCGGGCTACCGCCTCGTCGTGGGCGACGACGGCGTCCGGGTCGGTGCGGCGGACCTCGACGGCGCGCACGCCGCGGCCCAGACCCTGCGCCAGCTCGCCGGCCCCGCCGCATTCCGTCGTGCCCCCGGCGTGACGGGCGCGGGCGGTCGCGCGACGCTCGCGCTCCCCCACGTCGCGATCACCGACCACCCGCGGTTCGCGTGGCGCGGCGTGCTGCTCGACGTCGCGCGCCACTTCCTGCCGAAGGCCGACGTCCTGCGGTTCGTGGACCTCGCCGCGGCGCACCGGCTCAACGTGCTCCAGCTCCACCTCACCGACGACCAGGGGTGGCGCGTCGAGATCGCGCGCTACCCCCGGCTCACCGAGGTGGGTGCCTGGCGGCGCGAGTCCGGGCTCGGCACCTGGCGCGCCGGCGTCGCCGACGGCCGTCCGCACGGCGGCTTCTACACGCAGGACGACCTGCGCGAGATCGTCGCGTACGCGCGCGAGCGCGGCGTCACCGTGGTCCCGGAGATCGACGCGCCGGGGCACGTGGAGGCCGCCGTCGCCGCGTACCCGGAGCTCGGCACGCGCAAGCGACCGCACGAGGTCCGCACCACGTGGGGCGTGAGCACCGAGGTGCTCGACCCGTCGGAGGAGTCGCTGACGTTCTTCCGGCACGTGCTCGACGAGGTGCTGGAGATCTTCGACGCGCCGTTCGTCGCGATCGGCGGCGACGAGGTGCCCACGACGCTGTGGCGCGAGAACCCCGCGATCGTCGCGCGCGCGCAGGAGCTCGGGCTCGACGACGTCGGCGGCCTGCACGGCTGGTTCCTCGCGCGGCTCGCCGAGCACGTCGCGTCCCGCGGTCGGCGGGCGGTCGTGTGGGACGAGGCGTTCGGCCCCGCGCTCCCGCGCGACGTCGTCGTGACGTCGTGGCGCGGCTGGGCCGTGGGCGCGGACGCGCTCGCGGCGGGCCACGACGTCGTCATGGCGCCCGAGCAGGTCGTGTACCTCGACCACCGCGGCGGCGACACCCCGGACGAGCCCGTGCCGGTCGGGTTCCTCACCACGCTCGACGACGTGTACGCGTTCGAGCCCCTGCCGGCCGAGCTCGCGGGCGCCGCGGGCGGCACGGCGGCCGGTCCCGCCACCGCTCCCGCGCCGGGCGCGCTGCTCGGCGGGCAGGCGGAGCTCTGGTCCGAGCACCTCGACTCCGCGCGCCGCGTCGACTACGCCGCGTTCCCGCGCCTCGCGGCGTTCGCCGAGGTCATGTGGTCGCCCGAGGCCGACCGCTCCCCCGGGTCCCCCGCGGCCCGCGCGTTCCGCGAGCGCCTCGTCGCGCACCACCTGCCGCGCCTCGACGCGGCCGGCGTGGAGTACCGGCCGCTCGACGGGCCGCACCCGTGGCAGACCCGGCCCGGGGTCGCGGGCTGGCCGCGCGACCGCGCCGAGGAGCTCGCCGCGGGCGGCCTGCGCGGCGTCGGCGGCTGGGTCGAGGGTCGCGACGAGGACGCGGGCGGTCCGGCATGAGCGCCCTCGTGGTGCGCGGGGCGCGCCTCGTCGAGCCCGACGGCGGCCCCTCCGCCCCCGTCGACGTCACCGTCCGCGCGGGCCGGGTCGAGGGCGTCGCGCCCGCGGCCGGGACCGCTCCGGCGGGCGCCGACGTGCTGGACGCGGACGGCCGCCTCCTGCTGCCCGGGTTCGTCGACGCGCACGTGCACGGGGAGGCCGCCGTGCTCGACGACGACGTGCAGCTCGCCATGCTGCGCCAGGGCGTGACGAGCGTCGTCGTCGGGCAGGACGGGGTGTCCTACGCGCCCTCGCCGCGCCCGGACGCCGACGGCGGGCCCGCGGCGTCGGGCCTGCACGACGCCGCCGCCTGGGCGAGCGGGTACTTCGCGGCGATCAACGGCGAGCACCCGACGTTCCGCGGCGGGTCCGTCGCCGACCTCCTCGCCACGTACGACGGCACGACCCGCGTCAACGTGGGCTACCTCGCCCCGCACGGCACGATCCGCTACGCGGTGCTCGGCGCCGCCGCGCGCCCTGCGACGCCCGCCGAGACGGACCGGATGCTCGCGCTGCTCGCCTCGGCGCTCGACGACGGGTCGCTCGGCCTGTCGACCGGCCTGGAGTACGTCCCCGCGACGTACGCCGACGAGGCCGAGCTCGTCGCGCTCGCGCGCGTGCTCGCGGCCCGCGGCGTGCCGCACGTGTCCCACATGCGCGGCTACGAGGACCGGGCCGGACCGGCGTTCGCGGAGCTCGTGCGCGTGGCACGCGCGTCCGGGGTCGCGACGCACGTCTCGCACTACCACGGCCCGGCCGCGGAGCTGCTGGGGTACGTCGACGACGCGCACGCCGCGGGCCTGGACGTCACGTTCGACTCGTACCCGTACCTGCGCGGCTGCTCGATCCTGTCCATGGTGTCGCTGCCGACGTGGCTCCCCATCGCGGACGTCGACGCGACCGTCGCGGCGCTCGCCGACCCGGCGGTGCTCGAGCGCCTGCACCGCGAGCACTTCCCGCACCTGGCCGACCTGTGGCCGCGCGTGACGATGGCGGCGGTCCCGACCGGCCCCGCCGCCGGGGCCGCGGCGGGCCCGGCCGAGGACCTGTCGTGGACCGAGGGCATGACGTTGCCCGACGTCGCCGCGCGCCTCGGGCTGTCCCCCGCCGAGACCGCGGTGCGGCTGCTCGTCGCGACGCGGCTGCGCGCGTCGTGCGTCTTCGCCCAGCCGCCCACGAACTCCCCCGAGTCCGTCCGCGCCCTGCTGCGCCACCGGGCGCACGTGGGCGGGTCCGACGCGATCTACGCGCCGGTCGGGGGCGGCGGCCGCCCCCACCCGCGCGGCTGGGGCGCGTTCGCGCGCTTCCTCGCCGAGCACGTGCGTACGCTCGGGGACTGGACGTGGCACGACGCCGTCACGCACCTGTCCGCGCGGCCCGCCGCGCGCTTCGGGCTCGCCGGGCGCGGTGCGGTCGTCCCGGGGGCGGTCGCGGACCTCGCGCTCGTCGACCCCGACCGCGTGCGCGACGAGGCGACGTACGAGGACCCGCGCCGACCGGCGTCGGGCGTGGACGACGTGCTCGTCGCGGGCGTGCGCGTCCTGCGCGACGGCGCGCTCACCGACGCGCTCCCGGGCCGCCCGCTGCGCCCGGGCGCCCCGGCGGCGTGAGCCTCCCCCCCTGCACCCGTCCACGAGAGCCCGTCCCCGAGGAGGACCCCATGACCGGCACGACGCACGACGCCGCGCGGCCCGCACCCGACCGCCCCTGGGCGGGCGACGTCGTCGGGCCCCGGACCAAGGGGCTGCGGCTCCCGGCCGGGACCACCGTCGCGGACGTGCTCGCGGGCTCGCCGCGCGTCACCGACGCCGCGTTCTCCTGGCCGCTGCTCACGCTCGACGACGCGGCGCTCGACCACAACGTCGGCCTCGTCGCGCGCGTGTGCGCCGAGCGCGGGGTCGAGCACGCGCCGCACGTGAAGACGACGATGTCGCGCGCGCTCTTCGCGCGCCAGGCCGCGGCCGGGGCGTGGGGCGCGACGGTCGCGACGCCGTCCCAGCTGCGCACGGTGCGCGACTGGGGCGTGCCGCGCGTGCTGCTCGCCAACGAGCTGCTCGACCCGCGCGACATCGCGTGGCTGCGCGACGACCTGGCGCGCGCCGAGGCCGCGGGCGGCGACGACGAGGTGTGGCTGTGCGTCGACTCCCCGCACGGGGTCGACCTGCTCGCCCGCGGGTTCGCCGACGACCCCGCCGCCGTCCGCGCGCGCCTCGGCGTGCTCGTCGAGCTCGGCGTCCCCGGCGGGCGCACCGGCGTCCGCAGCACCGCCGCGGCGCTCGACCTCGCGCGCGCTCTCCGCGCGTCGGGCCTGCGCCTGCTCGGCGCGACCGGGTACGAGGGCTCGGTCGCGGGCGGCACGACCGCCGAAGAGCTCGCCGCCGTCGGCGCCTGGTGCGACGGGCTGCGCGCGCTCGGCGCCGCGTTCGTGCGCGAGGGTCTCGCGGGCGTCGACGAGCCGCTCGTGCTGTCGGCGGGCGGCAGCTCGTTCCTCGACGTCGTGCTCGCCGGGCTCCCCGGCCCGGTCCCCGGCGCGGACGGGCGCGAGGTCGAGGTCCGCGTCGTCGTGCGCTCGGGCGCGTACGTGACGCACGACCACGGCTTCTACTCGCGCACCGACCCGTGGAGCCGCATCCCCGGCGCGGAGCCGCTGCGCGCCGCCGCGACCGTCTGGGGCCAGGTGCTCTCCGTCCCGGAGCCCGGGCTCGCGGTCTGCGGCATCGGGCGCCGTGACGTCTCGTTCGACATCGACCTGCCCGTCGCGCTCTGGCTGCGCTCGCAGTCCGACGACGGCTGGCTCCCCCCGCGCGAGCTCGCGGGCACCCGTGTCACCGCGCTCAACGACCAGCACCTCTACCTCGCGCTGGACGCGGACGAGGCCGGCGCCGGGCAGGTCGGCGGCCCCGCCACCGCCCAGGTCCGCCCGGGCGACGTCGTCGGCTTCGGCATCTCGCACCCCTGCACGACCTTCGACCGGTGGCGCGTCGCCGCGGTCGTGCGGGGCGACGAGGTCGTGGACCTCGCGACGATCGACCTCTGACCCGCGCCGCTGACCCACTCCGACCCCGCACGACACCCGGACACCCCGAGAGGACCCCGCATGACCACCGAGAAGACCGCGATCTCCACCCCCGACGCCCCGGCCCCCGCGCACACGTTCCACCAGGGCGTGCGCAAGGGACCGTTCGTCCAGGTCTCGGGCCAGGGGCCCGTCGACCCGGCGACGAACGAGTACCTCTACCCCGGCGACGTCGCGGCGCAGACCACGCGCACGCTCGAGAACGTGCGCGCGATCGTCGAGGCGTCCGGCGCCACGTTCGACGACGTCGTCATGCTCCGCGTGTACCTCACGAAGCGCGAGGACTTCCCGATCATGAACGACGCCTACGGCGCGTTCGTCGCGCAGCACACCACGAAGGGCGTGCTCCCCAGCCGCACCACGGTGTTCACGGGTCTGCCGCGCGAGGAGATGCTCGTCGAGATCGACGCGTTCGCGATCACCGACTGACGCGCCACGCGGCCCGACGCCGCCTCGCCGCGCACCGCGCCGGGGCCCACGCCGCCGCGTGGGACCCGGCGCGTAGCGTGCCGGGCAGGAGGTGACCGATGCTCGCGACGATCGCGGTGGAGGGCTACCGCTCGCTGCGGAGCCTCGTGCTGCCGCTCGGGCGGCTCACGGTCGTGACCGGGGCGAACGGGACGGGCAAGTCGAGCCTGTACCGCGCGCTGCGTCTGCTGTCCGGGTGCGCGCTCGGCGGCGCCGTCGGCGCGGTGGCCCGGGAGGGCGGCCTGCGGTCGACGCTCTGGGCCGGGCCCGAGCAGGGCGGTCGGGCCGCGCGCGCGGGCGGCGCGGTCCAGGGCACGCGTCGGACGGCGCCCGTCGCGCTGCGCCTCGGGTTCGCGGGGGCCACGCCGGACGACCTGGGCTACGCGGTGGACCTCGGCCTGCCGCAGCACCCGGGCTCGGCGTTCGCCCTCGACCCGGAGATCAAGGTCGAGACCGTCTGGTCGGGGCCCGTCCCGCGGCCCGCGACGCTCCAGGTCGAGCGACGCGGACCGGCCGTCCGCATCCGCGACGACGCCGGCCGCTGGCAGTCCTCGCCCGCACGCCTGCGGCCCTTCGACAGCGTGCTCACCGAGCTCGTCGACCCGGTGGGCGCGCCGGAGGTCGTCGCGGTGCGCGAGCGCCTGCGGTCGTGGCGCTTCTACGACCAGCTGCGCACCGACGCCGACGCCCCGGCGCGCTCGCCGCAGCTCGGCACCCGCACGCCCGTCCTCGCGCACGACGGCGCGGACCTCGCCGCGGCGCTCGAGACCGTGCGCGACCTGGGGCGCGGCGACGAGCTGGACGACGCCGTCGCCCGCGCCTTCCCCGGCAGCCGGCTCGCGGTGCACGCCGACGACGGCCGGTTCGAGGTCGCCTTCCACCAGGACGGGCTGCTCCGGCCGCTCACCGGCGCCGAGCTCAGCGACGGGACGCTGCGCTACCTGTTCCTCGTCGCCGCGCTGCTCTCGCCGCGACCGCCCGAGCTCCTCGTGCTCAACGAGCCGGAGACGAGCCTGCACCCCGACCTCCTGCCCGCGCTCGGCGCGCTCGTGCACGCGGCGGGCCGCGAGACGCAGGTCGTGGTCGTCACGCACGCGCCGCCGCTCGTCGAGGCGCTGCGCGACGCCGCCGCGTCGGGCCCGGCGGACCTGCCCGGCGCGGACGAGCTCGTGGAGGTCGAGCTCGTACGGTCACCGTTCGGCGAGACGACGGTCGCCGGGCGCGAGGGGCTCCTCGACCAGCCCGCGTGGGGCTGGCCGAAGCGCTGACGGCGGCACCGTCCCCCGGGAGCCGGCCGAGGGCGGCGGCCGGGGGACGCGCCGGTCAGCGCCGCGACGCGACGTGCAGGCTCGTGACGGTCGCCGCGAGGTCGACGAGGCGGGACGCCGTGCGGTCGAGCAGCTCGTCGAGCGCGATGGGCCCGGGCGCGATGCTGAACGCCGCAGCGATCCCCGCCTCGCGCGCCTGGTGGGCGGGCAGCAGCACCCGGCCCGCGAGCACGACGACCGGAGGCCGGTGCGGTGCCTCCGCCGCGAGGGCGCCCATCGCGTCCGCGACCTTCCCGTTGACGGACTGCGAGTCGAACGACCCCTCGCCCGTGACGACGAGGTCGGCAGAGCGGATGGCAGCGGGCAGCCCGACCGCCTCGGCGACGAGGCGCGCGCCCGGCTCGAGCTCGGCGCCGAGGACGCCGACCATGCCCGCGGGCACGCCGCCCGCGGCGCCCGCACCCGCGAGCTCCGCCACGTCGACGCCGGTCTCCTGCGCGAGGACTCCCGCCCAGCGCCGCAGCGCGTCGTCGAGGAACGCCACGTCCGCCGGCTGGGCGCCCTTCTGCGGCCCGAACACGTGCGCCGCGCCCCGCTCGCCGTGCAGGGGGTTGGTGACGTCGACCGCGAGGCGCCAGCGAACCTCGCGCGCCCGCGGGTGCAGGCCGGACAGGTCGAGCCGCGCGACGCGCGCGAGGCCCTCCCCGCCGTCGGGCACGGGCGCGGCGTCGGCGTCGAGGAGCCGCGCGCCGAGGCCGGTGAGGATGCCCGCGCCGCCGTCGGTGGACGCCGAGCCGCCGAGGCACACGATCACCTCGTCGACGCCCGCGTCGAGCACGGCGGCCGCCGCGGCGCCCGTTCCGCGGGTGTGCGCGTGCAGGGGCTGGAGCGCGACGTCGCTCACCTGGGGCAGCCCGCTCGCCTCGGCGAGCTCGACCACGCCGAGGCGGCCGTCGGCCGAGACTCCGTACCGCGCGGTGCGGGGACGGCCGATCGCGTCGACCGTGGAGACCTCCCGGGCCGGGACGCCCCACACGGCGAGCAGCGCCTCGAGCGTGCCCTCGCCGCCGTCGGCCATGGGGAGCTCGACGACCTCCGCGTCGGGGACGACGCTGCGCACGCCCGTCGCGACGGCGTGCGCGACGTCGGCGGCGCTCAGGCTGCCCTTGAACGAGTCGGGCGCGACGACGACGCGCAGCGGGCCGTCGGCGCGGGGCCCGGGGACGGGGTTCGGGGTGGTGCTCGGCGTTGAGGACACGCTCGCATCCTAGGCAGGCCGACGCGCGACGGCCCGTAGCGGAGGGGACGGACCGGACGTGTTCCGCGCCACAGCGCCGAGCCCGCGAGGCCGGTACCGAGGCGGCCCGACCGCGTCGTCCGTGGGCGCGCGCTCAGGCGCCAGGGGCGCCCGCCGCGCGTCCCGGCGCGGCGTCCGGGATGTCCGGCTGCGCGGCGCGCAGGCGCTCGAGCAGCTCGCCGAGCATGGCGAGGTCGGTGTCGTCGAGCGCGCCGCCCACGTACGTCGCGATGGCCCGCGCGTGCGCACGGCCGGTCGTGCGCTGGAGGTCCCGGCCCGCCGGGGTGAGCCGGACGAGCGTGCCCCGCGCGTCGTCCGGCGGGGTCGCCCGCTCGACGAGGCCGCGCGCCGCGAGCCGGTCCACCATGCGGCTCAGCGAGGGCTGGCTGAGCAGGATGTACGCGTTGAGGTCGCGCAGCCGCATCCCGTCCTCGGGGCCCTTCGTCAGCGAGAACAGCACGTCGTACTCGCGCAGGGTCAGGCCGTCCCAGACCGGGTCGGACTGCAGCCGCCGCATGATCGCGACCTGGGCCCGGAAGAGGGACTCCCACGTCTCGACGGCGAGGCGCGCGCTCCCGGGGCCCGGCCCGGGGCCCGCGTCGTCGGCGTGGTGCTGCGTCATGTCGCCCCCGGACGGCTCGGTCGATGCGTTCGCATCGACCCTACCCGTCGGGTGGCCGGTCAGCGGCCCAGGCGGCGTTCGCGCTGCGAGTACGCGCGCAGCGCGCGCAGGTAGTCGACGCGACGGAAGTCGGGCCAGTACGCCTCGCAGAAGTAGAACTCCGAGTGCGCGCTCTGCCACAGCAGGAAGCCGCCGAGGCGCTGCTCGCCCGACGTGCGGATGACGAGCTCCGGGTCCGGCTGGCCCTTGGTGTAGAGGTGCTCCTCGATGTGCTCGACATCGAGGTTCTCCGCGAGGTCCTGCAGGCGCGCGCCCGCGGCGGCCTGCTCGCGCAGGTACGACCGCACGGCGTCGGCGATCTCGTGGCGCCCGCCGTAGCCGATCGCGACGTTGACCTGGAGCCCGTCGACGGCGGCCGTGCGCTGCTGGGCGTCGCGCAGCGCCGCCGTGAGCCGCTCGGGCAGCAGGTCGAGCCGACCCATGACCCGCAGGCGCCAGCGGCCCGTCTCGGCGAGGTCGCGCACGGCGTCCTCGATGATGTCGAGCAGCGCCGACAGCTCCTCCTGCGAGCGCGACAGGTTGTCGGTCGAGAGCATCCACAGCGTGACGACCTCGACGCCGAGGTCCTCGCTCCAGCCCAGGAACTCCGTGATCTTGTCGGCGCCCCGGCGGTGCCCGGTCGCCGTCGACTCCCCGAACGAGCGCGCCCACCGCCGGTTGCCGTCGAGGATGACGCCCACGTGGCGCGGGACGCTCTCGCGCGAGAGGGTCGCCGCGAGGCGACGCTCGTAGAGTCCGTAGACGGGGCGGGGCAGGCGCACGCTGGTTCCTCGGCGATGGGCGGACGGGGACGCCCGGCGGGCACGCCCCGGTGCGGGGCGCTCGGGCCGAACCCGCACACGCTACCGCTCGTCCGTGCCCGGTCCGGCAGGCTCGGACCGCTCCGCACGCCCCTGCCCAGGATCTTCACACCGCGGGGCGGGGACGGGTCGCAAACCTACGTTGGCGTAACTTACGATGGCGTAGGTTGGTGTGGGAGCCCCGCGCCGGCCTCTTTCCGTGCCCGGACACACCACCGAGGAGACGTCGTGGACCGACCGACCGACCGCGACCGCACCCCGAGCGCCCCGCCCGCCGACCCGGACCCCGCGCATGCACCCGGCACCGACGCGCTCGAGTCCGTCCGCGAGAACGTGGGCGACGCCGTCGCGAAGGTCGCCGAGGTCGTCAAGCCGCGCCTGCGGGGCTGGATCCACGCGGGGACGTTCCCCGTCGCCCTCGTCGCGAGCATCGTGCTCGTGCTCGTCGCGCCGCCCGTGGCGGGCAAGGTCGCGTGCGCCGTCTTCGGCCTCAGCGCGTGCCTGCTGTTCGGCACGAGCGCGGTCTACCACCGCGGCACGTGGTCGCCGCGCGTCGCCGGCGTGCTGCGACGCGCCGACCACTCGAACATCTTCCTCATCATCGCGGGCACCTACACGCCCCTCGCCGTGCTCCTGCTCCCCCAGCGGACCGCGACGATCCTGCTCGCGATCGTGTGGAGCGGGGCCCTGCTCGGCCTCCTCGCCCGGATCCTGTGGCTCGACGCCCCGCGGTGGGTGTACGTGCCCATCTACGTCGCGCTCGGGTGGGTCGCGGTGGGCTACATGCCCCAGTTCTGGACGACGACGAACGGCCCGGCGATCGTCTGGCTCGTCGCCGTCGGCGGCCTCGCCTACACGCTGGGCGCCGTCGTCTACGGCATCAAGAAGCCCAACCCCAGCCCGCGCTGGTTCGGCTTCCACGAGATCTTCCACGTGCTCACGGTCGTCGGCTACGGGTGCCACTACGCCGCGATCCTCGTCGCGGCGCTCGCCGCGCGCTGAGCGCCCGTCGCGCGGAGCGCCCACCCGGGCGCCCCGCGTCGGCTCAGTCCTTCGGGACGACGGCGTAGCGCCGGTTCGCGAGCGACGGGTTGCGCTCGCGCACCGCGGCCAGCGCGGCCGGGTCGAGGTCCGCGCTGCGCAGCTCCGCGCGCTCGCCGAGCTCCAGCCCCACCTGGCCGTCGGGGCCGACGAGCAGGGAGCGCCCGGTCACGCCCCGGCCCGCCTGGCCCACGGCGAGCACGACGGCGGTGTTCTCGATCGCGCGGGCCCGCGCGAGGGTGCGCCACTGGTCCGCCTTGAGCTCGCCCGCCGCCCAGGCGGCCGGCACCACCAGCACCTCGGCGCCCGCGTCCACGAGGCGCCGCGCGCTCTCCGGGAAGCGCAGGTCGTAGCAGGTCATCACGCCGAACGTCAGGTCGCCGACGCGCAGCACGAGCGGGGGCGCGGCCGGGTCCCCCGCGTCGAGCCGGTCCGACTCGCGGTGACCGAAGGCGTCGTAGAGGTGCACCTTGCGGTACGTGCCCACGAGGTCGCCCGCGGCGTCCACCGCCACGACGACGTTGACCGCCCGGCCGGGCGCGCTGCCCGGCACGAGGGTCCCCGCCACGACCGCGACACCGTGCTCGCGCGCGAGCCGGCGCAGCGTGCCGACGAACGGCCCGTCCAGCGGCTCCGCGTGCTCCGCGCCGGTGCCGCGCGGGTCGAACGCCGCGGCGTACTCCGGCAGCACCAGCAGGTCGGCGCGCACGCGCGCCGCCTCCCGGAACGCCGCGCCGACGGTCACGAGGTTCGCGGCGTGGTCGGCCGAGACCTCGAGCTGCCCGATCGTGACGCGAGCGCCGGTCGCCACGGTCAGCCCTGCCGCTCCGGGCCGCTTCCGGCCGGGCGGCGCCCGTCGCGGGTGCCGCCGGACGTGGAGCTGTCCGGCGCGGCGCCGTCGGACGCGGCGCCGTCGGACGCGGCGCTGTCGGACGCGGAGCCGTCCGGTCCGGAGCCGGCGGTCGCGGAGCCGTCCGGTGCGGAGCCGGCGGTCGCGGAGCCGTCGGGGGTCTCCGGGGCGGTCGCGTCGACCGGGCCGTCCGGGCCGATCCCCTGGGTCTCGGCGTTGTGCCGCATGCGTCGGAGCTGGCGCGAGAGCCCGAAGAACAGGGCCACGGTCGCGAGCGCCACGGCGAAGATCGCGAGGAACCCGGCGAGGCCGGGCGACACGTCGTTCGGGTCCAGGTCCTCGCGCAGCGGGTCGTCCGACGGGCTCGGCGTCGCGGTCTCCGCGACGACGTCCGCCGCCCAGCCCGGGCCGCCCGCGAGCGTCGGCACGTCGAGGAAGGGTGCCGCGCTCACGAGGCCACCTCCTCGCCCGCGACGAGCTCCCGCACGCCGGCGAACAGGTCGTCCTCCGGCAGGTCCGTCGGGACGCGCGACTCCGCGAGCTCGAACTCCTCGAACGGCCACACGTCGACCTCGAGGTCGCGCGGGATCGCGAAGAAGAAGCCCTCCGGGTCGATCTGCGACGCGTGCGCGATGAGCGCCGCGTCGCGCTGGGCGTAGTAGCGCGCCACGTGGACGCGCGTCGTGACCTCGCGCTCGGGGATCTCCCGCGCGGACCGCGACTCGACCCAGTCGCCGAACGGCGACTCCAGGCCCGCGCCCTGCATCGCCTCGTGGAGCGTGCGGATACGGTTCATCGAGAAGTCGTGGTTGTAGTACAGCTTGAGCGGCGACCAGGGCGCCGCGCCGCCCTCCCGGCGGTAGCGCTCCGGGTCGCCCGCGGCGTGGAACGCCTCGAACGCGACGCGGTGGCACATGACGTGGTCCGGGTGCGGGTAGCCGCCCGACGGGTCGTACGTCGTGACGACGTGCGGACGGAACTCGCGCACGAGCTCGACCAGCGGCGCGGCCGCCTCCTCGAGCGGCACGAGACCGAACGAGCCCTCGGGCAGCGGCGGCAGCGGGTCCCCCTCGGGCAGCCCCGAGTCGACGAACCCGAGCCACTGCTGCCGGACGCCGAGCGCGCGCGCCGCGGCGGCCATCTCGACGCGGCGCAGGGCACGCATGCCCTCGATGTCCGCCGGGCCCTCGCCGAAGCTCGGGTTGAGGATGTCGCCGCGCTCGCCCCCGGTGCACGTGGCGACGAGCACGTCCACGCCCTCGGCCGCGTAGCGCGCCGTCGTCGCGGCGCCCTTGCTCGACTCGTCGTCGGGGTGGGCGTGCACGGCCAGGAGACGGAGCGTCTCCGGCTGCTCGCGGTGGGTGGTCGATCCGGCCGCGGGTTCGGCCACTGGTCCTCCCGGGTGCGTCGTACGTCTCCTCGCGCGGCCTGGGACGCGGCACAGGACGCCGTGGGTGCACGACGAGGGCCGGGGCTCTGCGAAGATGGGTCGAGGACATGATCCACCACCGCGCCCACACCTGACGAACCGCCGGCCACCGCCGGCACCCGCCGGGCCAGCGACCGGGGCGCGGCGGCACCGACCACGGGACCGCACCATGACGAACGAGACCACCGCCCCGCAGCCGAGCCCGAGCACGCCCCTGCGCCCTCCGGCGGGCCGGTACGGGCCCGAGCCCACCGAGCGGCGTCGGCGCCTGGCGGTCGTCGGGATCGTGCTCGTCGCGGTCGTCGGGCTCGCCGTCACGTTCGTCATCGGGCTGCGCTACGCGAACGAGCCGGTGCGCTACAAGGACTTCGGGTACACCGTCGTCAGCCCGGAGCGCGTGGACGTCACGTTCGAGGTGTACATGGACCCCGGCACGACGGCGACGTGCACCCTCGACGCGCTCGCCGAGAGCTACGCGCAGGTCGGCACGGTCGACGTCACGGTCGGTCCCGTCGAGGTCACGGAGTCGCGCTACACGGTGAGCGTCGCGACGTCGGAGCTCGCCACGACGGGGATCGTCCAGTCCTGCCGCCCGGCCCCCTGAGCCGCCCGGCCGTCGTGCCGCCCGGCCGCGCGACTGCCGCGCGAACCTGCCGCCGGGTCGTCGAGTCCCCGGACCGTCGTGGCGCCCGGCTCCCGGACTCCTCCGTCGGGACTCCGGCCCTCGCGACGCGGCGTGCCGCGGCCCCGGGCCGCGCCGGGGCCGCCCCGCCCCGCGCCGTCGGCACCTCGTGCTTTGCTATCCTGAGGGATTCCCGCACCCGACCGCGTGCGGCCCGCGGCCGGTGCTCGTGACAGGCGACCGACCACCGGGCGACCCGGCGGTCCGGCGGGAACCAGTCCTCCGCGCTGCCACCCGGGCAGCGTCACCGACCCGGGCAGGCAGGCGCTCGCGTGAGCACGCGCCCCGGCTGCCCGTCTCTGCACGGCCGTGCCCGGCGCGACCGTCGAACCATGGAAAGGAAGGAGCGAACCGTGACCGACACCACCGTCACCTGGCTGACCCAGGAGGCGCACGACAGGCTGCAGGCCGAGCTCGCCCACCTGTCCGGCGAGGGCCGCACCGAGATCGCGGAGCGCATCGCCGCCGCCCGTGACGAGGGCGACCTCAAGGAGAACGGCGGCTACCACGCCGCCCGCGAGGAGCAGGCCAAGAACGAGGCCCGCATCCGCGAGCTCACCGAGAAGCTGCGCAACGTGCGCATCGGCACGCCGCCGGACGACGGCAAGGTCGAGGCCGGCATGGTCGTCACGGCCGTCGTCGCGGGCGACGAGATGACGTTCCTCCTCGGCTCGCGCGAGATCGCCGGCACGACGGACCTCGACGTGTACTCGCCGACGTCCCCGCTCGGTGCCGCGATCGACGGCAAGACCGTCGGCGACGAGACCAGCTACACCGCTCCGAACGGCAACGAGATCGCCGTGAAGATCACCGCCGCGAAGCCCTTCGAGGGCTGACGCGCCCCCCGGCGGCCGCACTTCGCCGGGCGAGACGTGAGAAGTGGCCCCTCCGACACGTGTCGGAGGGGCCACTTCTCGCTTCTCATGTCTCGTCAGACCCGCGGCGACCCGCCGTCGCTGCGCTCGACGCGGTAGCCCGCGGAGCGCAGGTGCGCGACGAGCTCGTCGCAGTGCTCGGGGCCCTTGGTCTCGACCTGCATGCGCACCCACGCCTCGCCGATCGCGAGGCCCACGTCCGTGCGGTCGTGGTCGATGTGCATGATGTTGCCGCGCCTCGCCGCGATCGCCTCGAGCATGCGCGCGAGGGCGCCGGGGCGGTCGTCGAGCAGCACCTGGAGCTGGATGTACCGGCCCGCGGCGGCGAGGCCGTGCCGCACGACCCGCAGCAGCACGAGCGGGTCGACGTTGCCCCCGGACAGCACGACGACGACCGGTCCCTCGACCGGGTCCGCCGCGCCCGCGTCGACCGCGGCCGTCCCGGACAGGAGGGCCGCGACGCCGGTCGCGGCGGCGGGCTCCACGAGCAGCTTCGCGCGCTCGGCGACCATGAGGAGCGACCGGGAGATCTCCTCCTCGGTCACGGTGCGCACCTCGACGCCGTGGTGCGCGACGATCCCGAACGGCACCGCTCCCGGGGTCCCGACCGCGATGCCGTCGGCCATCGTCCCGGCGAGCCGGGCCGTCGTCGGCTCTCCTGCGGCGAGCGAGCCCGGGTAGGCGGCGGCGCGCTCCGCCTGCACCCCGATGACGCGCACGTGCGGCGCGGCCTGCGCGAACGCCGCGGCGAGCCCGGCGACGAGCCCGCCGCCGCCGAGCGGGGCGACGACGGTCCGGACGTCGGGCACCTGCTCGAGGATCTCGAGCGCGATGGTCGCTTGGCCCGCGACGACGTCGGGGTGGTCGAACGGGTGGATGAAGACGGCGCCCGTGCGGTCGGCCTCGGCGCGCGCGGCGGCGAGCGTCTCGTCCACGTCGGCGCCGACGAGCCGGACCTCGGCACCGTACTGGCGCGTCGCCGCGACCTTCGGGAGCGCGGCGTCGACCGGCATGTACACGACGGCCCGGATGCCGAGCAGTCCCGCAGCGAACGCGACGCCCTGCGCGTGGTTGCCCGCGCTCGCCGCGACGACGCCGCGCGCCTTCTCGTCGGCGCTCAGGCGCGCCATGCGCACGTAGGCGCCGCGGACCTTGAACGACCCCGCGCGCTGGAGGTTCTCGCACTTGAGCAGGACCCGGACGCCCGCCGCCTCGCTGATCGCCCGGGTGGTGTGGACCGGTGTGCGGTACGCGACGCCGTCGAGCAGGCGGGCGGCGTCGCGGACGTCGTCGAGCGGGACGGGCACGGGACCCGAGGTCACCGCGCCTCTCCCGGCGTGCCCTCGCCCGGTGCGTCGGCGACGCCGGCGTCCTGCGTCTCGACGACCGCCGAGCCGCCGGCGTCGTGCGCCCGGCGACCGGGGCGGCGGGCGCCCGTGTCGTCGAGGTCGGACTCGGCGCGCGCGATGACGGGCGGCTGCGGGCTGCCGCGCACGACGACGCGGTCGTCGGTGCCGAGCTCGGGGAACTTGTCGTGGCCGTGCAGGTAGAGCACCACCGTGTTGAGCACCGCGGCGATCGGGACCGCGAACAGCGCGCCGACGATGCCCGCGGCGAAGCTGCCCGCCGCGACGACGAGCAGGACGGCGACGGGGTGCAGCGAGACCGCGTGCCCCATGAGGAAGGGCTGGAGGATGTGGCCCTCGATCTGCTGCACGAGCAGCACGATGCCGAGCATGACGAGCGCCTGCACCCAGCCCTGCGCGACGAGCACGACGAGCACCGCGATGGACCCGGTGACGATGGCACCGACGATCGGGATGAACGACCCGACGAAGACGAGGATGCCGAGCGGCAGCGCGAGCGACGGCACGAAGAACGCGGCGCCGACGCCGATGCCGACCGCGTCGACGGCGGCGACGAGGATCTGGGTGCGCGTGTACGCGGCGAGCGTCACGATGCCGCGACGGCCGGCCTGGTGCACGCGGTCGCGGGCGCGCATCGGGAGCAGCCCCACGACCCATGACCAGATCGAGCGGCCGTCGAGCAGGAAGAAGAACGTGCAGAACAGGGCGATGAGGGCCCCGGCGAGCACGTGGCCGATGGTCGTCGCCGCGCCCAGCGCGCCCGAGACGATCGAGTCCTGGTTCTCGGAGACCGCGGTCCCCGCCTGGTCGAGCCAGTGCGAGAGCGTGGTGGAGTCGAGGCCGAGGGGGCCGTCGGCGAGCCAGTTCGTGAACTGCTCGAAGCCCTCGACGGCCTGGTCGCGCAGGTCCTGGAAGCCGCTGACGATCTGCTGCCCCGCGATGGCGATGAGCCCCGCGACCACGACGATGAGCGCGATGAGCGCGGCGCCCGACGCGAGGCCGCGCGACATGCGCAGGTGCCGCCGGAAGAACCGCTGGACCGGCGTGAGGAGCACGGTGAGCAGCAGCGCCACCGCGATCGGCACGACGATCACCTTGAGCTGCGTCACGACCCACAGCCCGGCCGCGATCGCCGCGCCGATGAGCAGCAGGCGCCACGACCACGCGGCGGCCGAGCGCACGGCGTCGGGCACGGCCGCTGCGCCGGGACGCGCGGGAGGAAGCGGGTCGGGGGTGCGGTGCTGGTCCGTCTGCGCGCTCACAGCGCAACCCTAGGGGAGCGGCCCCCGCCGCGCGCCCCTGCGCACGGCGAGCCCGCGCGGTGTGCGCAGGATCTCCCCGTCAGGCGAGCGCCTGCCCGAGGTCGGCGAGGAGGTCCTCGACGTCCTCGATGCCGACGGACAGCCGGACGAGGTCGTCGGGGACCTCGAGCGCCGTGCCCGCGACGGAGCCGTGCGTCATGCGGCCGGGGTGCTCGACGAGCGACTCGACCCCGCCCAACGACTCCGCGAGCGTGAAGACCCGCGTGCGCGCGCACACGTCGAGCGCCTTGGCCTCGCTGCCCACGCGGAACGAGACCATGCCGCCGAACCCGGACATCTGGCGCGCCGCGAGCTCGTGGCCCGGGTGCGACGCGAGGCCCGGGTAGATCACCTCGGTCACGGCCGGGTGCGCGTCGAGGAACTCCGCGACCGCGGCCGCGTTCGCCTGGTGGCGGTCCATGCGCACCGCGAGCGTCTTGAGCCCGCGCAGCGTGAGCCACGCGTCGAACGGCCCGGCGACGGCGCCCGACGCGTTCTGGTGGAAGCCCACCGCCCCCGCGACGTCCGTGCCGCCCGCGGGCGACGCGAGCCCGCCGGGGAGCTGCGCGCCCGTCGCCACGACGAGCGCTCCCCCGACGACGTCGCTGTGGCCCCCGACGTACTTCGTGGTCGAGTGCACGACGACGTCCGCCCCCAGCGCGAGCGGCTGCTGGAGGTAGGGGGTCGCGAAGGTGTTGTCGACGACGAGCAGCGCCCCGGCGTCGTGCGCGACGCCCGCGAGCGCCGCGACGTCGCTCACGCCGAGCAGCGGGTTCGTCGGGGTCTCGACCCAGACGACGCGCGTCTCGGGACGCACGGCGGCGCGCACGGCCTCGACGTCCGTGAGGTCGACGGGCGTGTGCTCGACGCCCCACGGCCCGAACACGCGGGCGATGAGGCGGTAGGTGCCGCCGTACGCGTCGTCGGGCACGATGACGTGGTCCCCGGGGCGCACGACGGCGCGCAGCAGCGTGTCCTCGGCGGCGAGGCCGGACGCGAAGGCGAACCCGCGCGCGGCGGGCGAGCCGTCCGCCGTCGGGCGCAGGCCGCCGGACTCCGCGGCCGCGAGCGCCTCCTCCAGGGCGGTGCGCGTCGGGTTCGCGGAGCGCGAGTACTCGTAGCCGCCGCGCAGCCCGCCGACGCCGTCCTGCTTGTACGTCGAGACCTGGTGGATCGGCGGCACGACGGCGCCGGTCGTCGCGTCCGGGTCCTGGCCCGCGTGGATCGCACGCGTGGAGAAGCCGGTGGTGGTCCAGTCGGGGTGCTCGCTCGAGGTTGTCACCCGACCAGCCTAGGCGCACCCCCTGCGCCGAGCAGGCGGTCCTGGTCCGTCCCACGGCCCGGACGAGCCAGGACCGACTGCTCGGCGGCGGCCGTGGCGGGGGCGGTGGCGGCCGCGACCGCCGCGGGGCACGGTAGGGAGGCGGGCGGCGACCGTCGTCCGACGACCCGGAAGGAGCCCGCGCATGAGGATCGACCTGGACGGCAGGAGGGCGCTCGTCACCGGCTCGGCGCAGGGCATCGGGCTCGCGATCGCGCGCACGCTCGCGGCGTGCGGCGCGGCGGTCGTCGTCAACGGGCGCTCCGAGGAGACGGCGCAGCGGGCCGCCGCGGACGTGCGCGAGCACGTGCCCGGGGCGGACGTGCTGGGCGTGGCCGCGGACCTCGCGACCGACGAGGGGACGGCGGCCGTGCTCGACGCCGTGCCGCACGTCGACGTGCTGGTGAACAACCTCGGCATCTTCTCGAGCGCGGACCCGCTCGCGATCGACGACGCCACGTGGCGCCGTTACTTCGAGGTGAACGTCCTCGCGGGCGTGCGGCTCACGCGCGCGTACCTGCCGGGGATGACGGAGCGCGGCTGGGGCCGGGTGCAGTTCGTCGGGAGCGACTCGGCAGTCGTGATCCCGGCCGAGATGATCCACTACGGCGTGACGAAGACGGCGCTGCTCGGCGTCTCGCGCGGGTTCGCCAAGGCCGCGGCGGGCACGGGCGTCACGGTGAACAGCGTGCTCGCCGGGCCCACGCACACGGGCGGGGTGGAGGCGTTCGCGCGCGAGCTCGTCGGCGACGACCTGCCGTGGGACGAGGCGCAGCGCGTGTTCATGCGCGAGCACCGCCCGCAGTCGCTGCTCCAGCGCCTCATCGAGCCGGAGGAGATCGCCCACATGGTCGCCTACCTCGCGTCGCCGCTGGCGTCGGCGACGACCGGCGCCGCGGTGCGCGTCGACGGCGGGTACATCGACTCGATCGTCCCGTGAGAGGCTCGGGCCGGACGCCTCCCTCGACCCTCTCGGTCGCGGCACGTCCGCGGAACACCGACCGCCCCCGCCGCGTTCTACCCCGTGCCAGGACGATGCGTCGTGGGCCAGCGCCCCGGTCGTCCGGGCACCTCAGGAGGTAAGCGATGAACTCGATCTTCGACGCGATCTTCGGCTCGTCCGGCAAGACGACGATGATCGCCCCGGAGGACGCGCTGCCCGGGCGTCAGTCGCCCGTGCTGCAGGCGCCGCGTCCCCACACCGTGCTCGGCACCTCGATCACCGGCCCGTGGCCCGAGGGCACGCGCGTGCTCTACCTGGCGATGGGCTGCTTCTGGGGCGCCGAGGAGATCTTCTGGCAGGTCCCCGGGGTGGTGAGCACCGCCGTCGGCTACATGGGCGGCACGACGCCGAACCCCACCTACGAGGAGGCGTGCACCGCGCGCACCGGCCACACCGAGACGGCGCTCGTCGCGTACGACCCGACGAAGGTCTCCGAGGAGGAGCTGCTCAAGATCTTCTGGGAGCGCCACGACCCGACGCAGGGCTACCGCCAGGGCAACGACGTCGGCACCCAGTACCGGTCCGCCGTGTACTGGACGACGCCCGAGCAGGAGCGGGCCGTCCGTGAGACGGCGGCGCGCTACTCCGCGGTGCTCGAGACCAAGGGGTACGACCCGGTGACGACGGAGATGCGCCCCGCGGCCGAGGCCGGGCCGTTCTACTACGCCGAGGACTACCACCAGCAGTACCTCGACAAGAACCCGAACGGCTACCGCTGCCACGCGACCACGGGGGTCCCGTTCCCGAGCGCCGCGTAGCACCCGCCGAGAGGTGAGAAGTGGCCCCTGGTCCCGCCGGATCAGGGGCCACCTCTCGCATCTCGCCCGCACGACGTCCCGCGGGCGCGTCCCGCCGAGGTGCGGGGCCGCCGGGGTCGCCCGCACGATGGGCCCATGACGATCCCCACCCTCGCGGCGCAGGACGGCACGACGATCCCCGCGATCGGCCTCGGCACCTACCGGCTCCAGGGCGAGGAGGGTGCGGACGCCGTCGCGCGCGCGATCGACGCGGGATACCGGCTCGTCGACTCCGCGTTCAGCTACGAGAACGAGGGCGCCGTGGGCGCGGCGGTGCGCCGCTCGGGCGTCGCGCGCGAGGACGTGCTCGTGACGTCGAAGCTCCCCGGCCGTCATCACGCGCACGACGACGCCGTCCGGACGGTCGAGGAGTCTGTGCTGCGCACGGGCCTGGACTACCTCGACCTGTATCTCGTGCACTGGCCCAACCCGCGCGTGGGCCGGTACGTCGAGGCGTACGAGGCGCTCGTGGAGTGCCGCGACCGGGGCCTGGTCCGGCACGTCGGGGTCTCGAACTTCCTGCCTGAGCACCTGGACGCGGTGATCGCGGCGACGGGCGTGACGCCCGTCGTGAACCAGGTCGAGCTGCACCCGTACTTCCCGCAGCCGCTCCAGCGCGCGGCCGACGCGGAGCGGGGCGTCGTCACGGAGGCGTGGAGCCCGATCGGTCGCGCGAACGACCTGCTCCAGGACCCGGTCGTCACGCAGGTCGCGGCCGCGCACGGCGTCTCCCCGGTGCAGGCGATCCTGCGCTGGCACGTGCAGCTCGGCGTCGTGCCGCTGCCGAAGGCGTCGTCGTCGGAGCGTCAGCGCGAGAACCTCGACGTCTTCTCGTTCGAGCTGACCACGCACGAGATGAACGCCCTGACGGGGCTCGCCCGGCCGGACGGGCGCACGAACGACCAGGACCCGGCGGTGTACGAGGAGCTGTAGCGTCCCGGACCGCGGCCTGGTCTCGGCCCCGTCGGGGCCCGGTCCCGGCGCGGCGGCGCGCGCCCGGGCCCGCGGGTCGTGGCACCGTGTGCGCGTGACCTCCCCCGCGCTCAGCCCGCTGCCCGACGCCGCCCGGCCGCCCTGGGCGGTCGGGTCGCCCCTGCGTCTGCTCGCCGCGGTCCTCGTGTCCGGCTCCGCGGTGCTGCTCTTCGCGGTCCACGCGCGCCCGCTCGGGTACGTCCCGCTCGTCCTCGGGGTCGCGCTCGGGCTGCTCGTGGACCGGCGCCTCGGCCGCGACCTCGCGCTGGTCGGCGTCGGGATGGGGATCATCTCGACGATCTCGCTGAAGGCCGACCTGTCCGACGCCGGCATGGTGCGCTTCGCCGTCGTGCTCTCCCTCGCGGTGCTCGTCCCGTGGGCGCTGTCCCGCGTCGTCTTCCGCGAGGACGCCGTCACGTTCCCCGTCGCGACGGGGCGCCGCTGGACGCGGGGGCAGGTCGTGTACCTGGTCGTGGTCGTCGTGGCGGGCTACCTGATCCTGCCGTTCTACTTCATCGGGTCGGGCGCGTACCTCAACTGGCCGCCGATCACGGGCGGCGCGGAGATCGCGCGCCTGTTCGTCGGCGTCAACGCGGTGGGCATCTGGGACGAGCTGTTCTTCGTGTGCGTGGTCTTCGCGCTGTACCGCGAGCACTTCGGGGTGTGGACGGCGAACCTGCTGCAGGCGACGGTCTTCGTGTCGTTCCTCTGGGAGCTCGGCTACCGCGAGTGGGGCCCGCTGCTCACCGTGCCGTTCGCGCTCGTCCAGGGCTGGATCTTCTCCTGGAGCAAGTCGCTCACCTACGTGGTGGCCGTCCACCTGCTGTTCGACGTCGTGGTGTTCGCCGTGCTCGTGCACGCCCACCACCCGGAGCTGTTCGACGTCTTCGTCACCGCGCCGCGCTGACGGCGCCGCCCGCGGGCGCGGTCAGGACGGTCGGGCGAGCAGCACGCGGCGCACCCCGTCGACGCGGCACGCCGCCGCGACGGCCGTCGTGGCGGGACCGGCGAGCACCGTCACCGCCGCCACGACCACGGCGACGCCCACGGCCGCGCCGGCCACGACGTCGTGCGGGAAGTGCACGCCCTGGGCGACGCGGGCCGCCGCGACCGCCACGGCCAGCAGGGCCGGCACGACGACCCAAACCGCGAGATCGCGCGTGCGGGAGCGGTTCGCGTGCCGCGCCGGCACGGCGCCGGGGACCCGCACGGCCGGCGCGCCGGCGAGGACGACGGCGGTCGCGAGGGCGAACGCGATCGCGGTGTGGTTGCTCGGGAACGACCAGTCGCCCGCCGCGGGGCAGTGCGCGACCTCGACCAGCTCCCAGCAGCCGCGCGGCTGCCGCACGAGCGACTTCACGGCCTCGCTCGCGGCGTAGGCGGCGACGGCGCCCACGCCGGCGACGAGCGTCGTCGCGACCGCGGGCGGGCCGCCCCGGCGCGAGCGCCAGGCCACGAGCGCGCACCAGGCCACGAGCACGAGCACGCCGCCCTCGGCGACGAGCTCCGTCCCGGGGAGCTCGGCCGTGCGCGCCGTGACGGCGAGGTAGAGGGACTCGCTCGGCCCGCGCAGCATCCGGGCGACGAGGACGACGAGCGCCGCCCCGACGAGCCACGACAGCGCCACGAGCGCCTGCCCCGCCAGCCCGGACGACGGCTCGGGGGCCGTGGGTCCGGCCGGCGCGCCGTCGCTCTCGTCACGCGTCGGGACGGGATCGGGCAGGGTCGTGGTGCGGGACGAATCGGGCGAAGTCATCGGACGAGGGTATGCCGGGTGAACCACGGGTGAACATCCGCCCCGCGGCGGACGTCCGCCGCGGGGCGTCCCCCCAGGGCGGTACCTCGCAGCGCCCCCGGTGCGACCGCCGACCGGCGACCGCGGGGGCGGCCCTACGGGGTGCCGGAGGAGTCCTCGTCCGCGGGGACGTAGAACGCCGTCGTGGCGGCGACGCGGGCGGCGACGTCGTCCGCGTCGAGCCCGTCGGCCGCGGCGAGCGCCGCTCCCCACGCCTCGCTGCTCGCGGCGTTGAACGCGCGCAGCTCAGGGCTCGCGAGGACGGCCTCGGGGTCGAGCGTCGCCCCGCCGTCGAGGTGCAGCCCGAGGCCCAGCAGCGCGCCGTCCCACCCGACGCCGACCGCCCCCGGGCCGAACTGGTCCCACATCTCCGGCGGCACGACGGCGGTGTGCTCGAGCGTGAGGGTCGTGCCGCCGTCCGGCGCGGGCGCGAGCCGGACCTCGACGACGGACGAGTCCTCCGGCGTCGGCGGACCCATGACCCACGTGAGCCGCAGGAGCCGCGGGGCCTCGCACGCGCGGATCTCGCCGCCGGCGTTGCCCTCGACCTGGTAGGTGCCGCCGACCCGGAGGTCGCCCGTCACGGGCAGGAACCAGCACGGGATGCGCTCGGGGTCGGTGACGGCGTCCCACACGTCCTCGACGTCGGCCGGGTAGGTGCGCTCGATGGTGACGACCCGTGCCGTACCGGCGGGCAGGTCTCCCGTCCCGACGGTGCGCCGCGCGGCCTCGAGCTCGGCGATGAAGTCCTTCATGCTGTCCTCCTCGTGGTGTCGGTGGGGCGCTCGTCGTCCTCGTCGGCGCCGGGTGCCGTCGCCCGACGGCGCTCGCGGGCACCCCGGGCGAGCTCGGTCCCGAGCGCGTCCAGCCGCTGCTCCCAGAACCGGCGCAGGCCCGCGGCCCAGTCCTCGACCTCGTCGAGGGCCGCCGGGTCGAGCGCGTAGAGGCGCCGGGTCCCGTCCGGGCGGACCGACGCGAACCCGCTGGTCCGCAGCACGCGCAGGTGCTGCGACACCGCGGGCTGGCTGATGCCGAACTCCTCCCCCACGCGCGCCGCGATCTCGCCGGCGGGCTGCTCGCCGTGCGCGAGGTGCTCGAGGATCCGACGACGGACCGGGTCGCCGAGGACGTCGAACGCTTCCATGACCCCCATCTTTCATACTGCGCTTATATAAGTCAATGCCTATGTTGCGAGCGCGCGCGCCATGACCCGCTGCGGCCCGGCGCTCCCTCCGAGGTACGCGCCGCGGTCGCGCAGCCCCGCGCGCGCGTACGCGCGCCGCCCCGCGGCGTTGCGGTCGTTGACCGTGAGGACGAGCGCCTCGTACGGCGTCGTCCGCCCGCGCAGCGCCGCGAGCGCCGCGACCGCGCCGGGAAGGTCCCGCACGACGCGCGACCCGACGCCGCCGCCCTGCGCCGCGACGTCGACGAGGAAGCCGCGGAACAGCACGACGTCGTCCGGGGCGACGCCGTCGAGCAGCGCCGCGACCTCGGCCGGGGCACCGCCGGGGTGCAGCACGCCGAGCGCGACGGGGTCGCCGCCCGGCGGCCGGGCGACCAGCAGGTGCCGGCCCGGGTCGGCGTGGGCGGCGGCGACGACGTCGGCCGCGGGCGGCACGAACTCCTCCTGCCCGGGCCCCAGCCGGAGCCGGAGCGCGGCGGCCAGCAGCCGGCCCCGCTCGTCCGGGGGCACCGCGTCGAGCAGCACGAGCTCGACCGGGCCACCCGGAGCCTGCGGCGCGGACGGCGGAGCCGTCACCGCCGCTTCCCGCCCCGACCGCGCGCGCCCCGGCCCTTCGGCGTGCCGCGGCCCTGCGCGCCGCCCCCGCCGCGCCCGCCGCCCGCTCCCCCACGACCGGCGCCCGCTCCGCCGCGGCCTGCGCCACCGCGCGCGTCGCGGTCGCGGCGCTCGCGGGCGGGCGCGGCGTCCTCCGCGGGCGCCGTCGCCCGACGCCCGCGCGAGCTGTTGGCCGTGCGGCCCCGGACGATCCCGACCATCTCCTCGACGAGGTCGTCGTCGCGGTCCGCGACCCACGCGAGCGCGACGGGGGCCGACGGCGCCCCCTCCAGGCGGCGGTAGGTGACGTCCTTGCGGTGGTGCAGGCGCGCGAGCGACTGCGGCACGACCGCCACCCCGACGTTCGCGGCGACCAGCACGACCGCGTCGCCGGTCGTCGCGGGCCGCTCGTCGGCCGGCCGCCCCGGCGGCTGCGGCGCGTCGTCCGGGGACCCGGCCTCGCCCGCCCACGGCACGACGTCGTCGAGCGGCCGCAGCAGCACGTCGTCGGCGAGGTCGTCGAGCGCGACCGGCTCCTCGGGCTCCAGGGCGGCGAGCAGGTGGTCGCGTGACACCAGCACGACGGGCGCCTCCTCGTAGAGACGGATCGCGCTCAGCACGTCGCGGTCGACGGGCAGGCGCAGGATCGCGGCGTCGGCCTCGTCGTCGCGCAGCGCCCGCTCCGCGTCGCCGGGCTCGACGGCGACGAGCTCGAGCGGCACGTCGGGGAGGCGCTCGCGCCACGTGCGCACCCACTTGGCCGGGGTCGCGCCGGGGACGTACGCGAGCCGGAACCGGCGGCCGGCCCCGTCGTCCCCGCCGCCGTCGGTCGTTGCCTCGGGAGCCGTGCCCGCGTCGTCGTCCACCCGGACAGCCTAGGCGCGCGGTCCCGCGCGCTCCCGCGCGACGTGCACCGGGCCCGGCTCCGGTCCGTCGCAGGCCCGCCGGACGCCCGCCGCGCGCCCGACCGCGGGCCGCCGGCACCCGACCGGCCGACTACCCTGGAGCCCATGACCCCCAAGCAGTCCGCGCAGACCATGAAGCCCGCCACCGCGGCGAAGAAGCTCGGGGTGTACCTGCCCGCCACGCCGCAGGAGTTCCAGGAGGGCACCATCACCCGGGCCCAGCTCGAGGAGATGGAGAAGAACCCGCCCCAGTGGCTCGCGGACCTGCGCCGCAACGGCCCGCACCCGCGGCCCGTGGTCGCGGGCCGGCTCGGCGTCTCGATCTCCGGCCTCACGCGCGGCGGCCTCACCGAGCCGCTGACCACCGACGAGATCGACGCGCTGCGCCAGGACCCGCCGGAGTGGCTCACGGCCGAGCGCGAGGTGCAGAAGAAGGTCCGCGCCGAGGAGGAGCGGCTCGCCGCCGCGCGCGCGAAGAAGGGCTGAGCCGCGTCCTGCGGGACCGCATCTGCCGGAGCGACCCGACCGGCCTCAGTCCGGGCGCGGTGCCTCCGTCGCGGCGTCCGTCGCGGTGGCCGCGCGGTCGGTGTGGCCGAGCGACAGGTCGGGCGCGACGGCGTCGCGCACCCGCCGCTTGAGGTCCGGGATCTCGGGGAACCCGCCGTCGACGCGGCGGTCCCACAGCAGCACCGGCCCGTCCCCGGCGTCGAGCGTGACGCGGAAGACGCCGTCCGTGCCGGGCACGAGGGCCACCTCGCCCAGGCGCGTGCGGAACGTCTGCAGGAGCTCCTGCGCGACCCACGCCGCGCGCAGCAGCCAGCGGCACTGCGTGCAGTACTCGACCGCCACGCGCGCGGTCCCGCGCGCCTCGGGCGCAGTCGGAGCCTCTGCCCGCGCGGAGGACTCCGCAGGCGCCTCGGCGGGCGCGGGGGCGTGCGGGCCGGGCTGACCGGCGTCGTCCGTCATGGCGCCCAGCGTACGGGCGGCCGTCGGGCGCGCGGGTGGCCGTCCACCGCCGTCGGACCGGCTCAGACGCCCCGCTCGGCCGGGAGGCGGCCGCTCGTCACGGCAGCCTCGAGCGCGGCGTAGTCCCCCTCGACGACGTCCGCGTACGCGCGCGACCACCGTGCGAGGGACTCGTCGAACACGTCGGAGCGGCCGAGGTAGCCGTGCGCCACGCGCGCGCCCGGCGACTGGCTGTGCGCGCGGGCGAGCACGCGCCCGCACAGCTCCCCGTACCGCACGAACTGCGAGGCCGAGAGCCGGCCGAGCTCGACCGACCCCTTCATGTCGCGGAACTGGCGCCAGTAGAAGTCGACGCGCGGGCGGCCCGTGCGGTCGGGCGCCTCGACGGTCGTCCACCCCAGGAACGGGTCGGACTGCGCCTGCAGGATGCGCTGGGCGGCGACCACCCGGCGGCCCTGGGCGGGCACGGCGCCGGCGGGCACGAGCCCGGACGGCAGCGCGTCGACCATCCCGCCGTACGTCGCGAGGACCGACGACGTCGCCTCCTTCACCTGCAGCACGAGCGGCTCCCCCGCGGGCCCCTCGAGGAGCACGATGTAGCAGCGCGTCCCGACGCTCCCGACGCCCACGACGCGCAGCACGAAGTCCACGACACTGAACTGGCTCAGCAGGAGCCGGGCGTCGGCGCGCAGCGGCTCGCGGTACGCCTCGAACAGCGTCGTGAGCTCGTCGACGCTCGCCGTGTCCACGTGCTGGGTGACGGGCGGCTGGTCGACGATCCGCGTGCGGCCGTCGGCGGTCCGGCTCGTGATCTTCCGCACCACCTGCTCCGACGTGCGCCGCCGCGCCTTGCGCACGGTCCGCTCGAGCTCCTCGCGCCCGCCGTCGAGCAGCAGGGGCTCGATGACCGCGGTGTCGACGAGGAACGCGTAGCGCTCGAGGGCGTCGCGCGCGAACGCCTCGGCGAGCGTCTCGCGGTACCCGCGCACCGCGCCGCGCGCGGCGTCCGCGCAGTCGTGCTCGGCCAGGCCCTTGTCCCGCCCGCCCACGTACATGCTCGCCGCGAGGCGCTTGACGTCCCACTCCCACGGGGCGTCCGACGCCTCGTCGAAGTCGTTGAGGTCGAACAGGACCCGCCGCTCGGGCGACGCGAAGAGCCCGAAGTTGGAGACGTGCGCGTCCCCGCACGCGACGACCTGGACGCCGGTCCGGGGGCCGTCGCGCAGGTCGTGGGCCATGGTCGCGGCGGTGCCGCGGTAGAACGCGAAGGGCGACTCGAGCATCCGGCCGATCCGCAGCGGGACCAGGTCCTGGAGCCGGTCGCGGTTCTGCTCCTCGACGATCGCCACCGGGTCGCGCTCCGGCAGCAGCAGCGCGCCCTGCGTGCGGCGCGGCACCCGGTCGCGCAGCGCGCGCCCGACGGCACGGGACTCGACCAGGGTTCGCGGGACGTCCACGGGTGCCTCCTCGCTCTCCGCAGTCGCACAGTAGCGCTCCGCCGGGCGCGCGGCGCGGCGACCACCGGGCGTCGGGGAGACTGGGGCGGTGACGACCTCGCCCGACCTCGCCGCCCTCCTGGAGCGCCTGCGCACCCACGACGTCGGTCCGGACCGGGAGGACGCACCGGTCGCCGTCGACCCGGCCGACCGCCTGCTGCTCGACGAGGCGGCGCCCCTGCTCGCCGGCGTCGCGCCGGGCGCCGTGGCCGTCGTCGACGACCGGTACGGCGCCCTCACCCTGGGTGCGGCGCTGCTCACCGGGGCGGGTCCCGCCGGGGGGCGCGTGCGCGTCCACCAGGACGCGTGCACCGCGGAGGCGGCGCTCGACGCGAACGCGCGCGCGGTGGGGACGGCGACGGCGTACGACCGCCACGGCCTCGACGCGGGGCTCCTGGCCGGGGCGCGGGTCGTGCTGCTGCGGCTCCCCCGCGGCCTCGCGGCGCTGCGCGACGTCGCGGAGCACGTCGCGCGCGAGGCCGGGCCGGACGTCGTGCTCCTCGGGAGCGCGCGCGTCAAGCACATGACGCGCGCGATGAACGACGTCCTCGCCGAGTCGTTCGGCGAGGTGCGCGCGAGCCTCGCCCGGGGCAAGTCCCGCGTGCTCGTCGCGTCGGCGCCCCGGCCTGCGCGCCCGCTGACCTACCCGGTCGTCACCGACCTGGCCGACGTGGGCCTGCGGGTCGCGGCGTTCGGCGCCGCCTTCGCGGGCGCGGGCCTGGACCTCGGCACGCGGTTCCTGCTCGACCGGCTCGGCGCCGACGACGGACCGACCCCCGGCGGGCAGGGTGCGGCGCCGCGCGACGTCGTCGACCTCGGGTGCGGGACGGGCCTGCTCGCCGCGTGGGCGGCCCGGCGCTGGCCCGACGCGCGGGTGGTCGCCGCCGACCGCTCGGACGCCGCCGTCCGCTCGGCCGCGCTCACGGCGCGCGAGAACAGCGTCGCCGACCGCGTGCGCACGGTGCGCGACGACGCGGGCGCGACCCTCGCGGACGCGAGCGCCGACGTCGTGCTGCTCAACCCGCCGTTCCACGACGGCGCGGCGGTGCGCACCGACGCGGCGCACCGCATGTTCGCGACCGCGGGGCGCGTGCTGCGACCGGGCGGCGAGCTGTGGTGCGTGTGGAACTCGCACCTGCGGTACCGTCCCGCGCTCGAGCGCGCGGTCGGGCCCACGACGCAGGTCGCGCGCGACCCGCGCTTCACGGTGACGCGGTCCGTGCGGCGCTGAGCGGCGGGCGCCCGTCGTGGGTGGTCACCGCGACGACGGGCACCCCGCGCTCAGGAGGTCACTGGACGTCGACGACGTCCACGACGAAGACGAGCGTGTCCGTGCCGCCGATGCCGGCCTGCGGCACGCCGCGCTGGCCGTAGCCGTGCTCCGGCGGGATCGAGAGCAGCACGCGGGAGCCGACGTTCTGGCCCACGAGGCCCTTGTCCCAGCCGCCGATGACGGCGCCGACGCCGATGGGGAAGGCGATGGTGTCGCCGCGGTCGTAGGAGTTGTCGAAGACGTGCCCGCCCCAGGTCTGACCGAGGTAGTGCACGACGATGTTGCGCCCCGACGTGACGGCCGGGCCGTCGCCCTCGGTGAGCACGACCACCTGCAGACCGCTGGGCGCGTCCGTCTCGGGGAAGGTGAGCGTCGGCTTCTCGCCGAAGGATCCCGAGGCGGTGGGGAGGGTGGGCTGGTCGGTCACGAGGTTGCCTCTCGTCGGGTGCAGGAAGGCCCGCGCGGGCGCGGGTCTCCTTACCCTACGCGGGTCGCCCCGAGCCGGCCGGGCGCGATCGCCGAAACTCTTGTCCTCGTTGGCTAATGGTATTAGCCTCAAGGCTATGACCACGAGCCAGCACCCGACCGTGCGCCACCTCGCCCGCACCGAGGGACGCCTCGCCTACACCGACCAGGGCTCCGGCCCGCTCGTCGTCGCCGCACCCGGCATGGGCGACCTCCGCGCCACCTACGACGACGTGGTCCCCCACCTCCTCGCCGGGGGCCACCGGGTGGTCGTCATGGACCTGCGCGGCCACGGCGACAGCGACACGACCTTCGCGACGCACGGCGACGAGGCGACCGCGTCCGACTACGTCGCGCTCGTCGAGCACCTGGGCGCCGGCCCGGCCGTCCTGCTGGGCAGCTCCATGGCGGCGTCGGCCGCCGTGGTCGCCGCGGCCCAGCGCCCCGACCTCGTGCGCGGGCTCGTCCTGCTCGACGGGTTCCTGCGCGAGCCGTCGTCCCCGGCGAGGCTCCGCGCGATGCGCGTGCTCTACCGCGTCGCGCTCGCGCGGCCGTGGGGCGCGGCGTTCTGGGCCTCGTTCTACGGCTCGCTGAACAAGGGCCGCACCCCCGCGCGCCTCGCCGCGCACCAGGCCGCGATCCGCGCCAACCTCTCCGAGCCGGGGCGCCTGCGCTCCTTCCGGGACCTCACCCTCCAGCTCGACCACCGCGTCGTCGAGCCGCGCGTCGCGCAGGTCGAGGCGCCCGTGCTCGCGGTCTACGGCGCGCTCGACCCCGACTACGCCGACCCGGCCGCCGAGGCCGCGTGGACCGAGCAGGCGCTCGGCGCGACCACGCTCCTGCTGCCCGAGGTGGGCCACTACCCCCAGCTCCAGGCCCCCGAGGAGGTCGTGGCCGCGACCCTCGGCTTCCTCTCCGGGCTGCCCGACGGCGACGCGCGCCCGGGCGCCGAGCGGTCGGAGGACGCGCGTGGCTAGGGCCGGGCTGTCCCACGACGCCGTCGTCCGGATCGCGCTCGACCTCGTCGACGCCGGCGGCCCGACGGGCTTCGCCGACCTCACGCTCGCCAAGGTCGCCGCGCAGGCAGGCGTCGCGACGCCGAGCCTCTACAAGCACGTCGGCTCGCTCGCCGCGCTGCGCCGCGAGGTCGCGGTCGTCGCCGTCGGGGACTACACGCGCGCCCTCACCGACGCGACGGTCGGCCTCGCCGGGCCCGACGCCGTCGCCGCCCTCGCGCACGCGACCCGGCGGTACGCCCGGGCGCACCCTGGCCGGTACGCGGCCGTGCAGGTCGCCCCCGACCCGGACGACCCCGCGGACGCCGCGCTGTCGGCGGCCGCGGGGCGCAGCGTCCAGGTCGTCGCCGCCGTGCTGCGCGGGTTCGACCTGCCCGAGGACCGCACGGTCGACGCCGTCCGGTCCGTGCGCGCGAGCCTGCACGGCTTCGTCGCGCTCGAGCTCGGCGGCGGCTACCGCCTGCCCGACGACCTCGACCGCAGCTTCGACCTGCACGTCCGCGCGCTCCTCGCCGGGCTGGCGTCCCTCGCGCGCCCGCCGGCCGGGGCCTGAGGCGCGCGCCGGACCCGGCGGGGATCAGCGCGCGGCGACGAACCCCAGGAGGTCGTGCCGCGTGAGGACCCCGACCGGGTCGCCGTCCTCGACGACCAGCAGCGCGTCGGCGTCGTGCAGCGCGGTGCGCACGGCCTCGACGCCCTCGCCCGCGCCGATGAGCGGGAAGCGGGGCTCCATGTGCTGGTCCACGCGGTCGGCGAGCGACGCGCGGCCGGAGAAGACGGCGTCGAGCAGCGCGCGCTCGCTCACCGACCCGGCCACCTCCCCGCTCTTCACGGGCGGCTCGGCGCCGACGACGGGCATCTGCGACACCCCGTACTCGCGCAGGATCTCGATGGCGTCGCGGACCGTCTCGCTCGGGTGCGTGTGCACGAGGTCGGGCAGGCGGCCGTCCTTCGCGCGCAGCACGTCGCCCGCGGTCACGCCCTCCTCGTCGGGCAGGAACCCGTAGGACCGCATCCACGCGTCGTTGAAGATCTTGGAGAGGTAGCCGCGCCCGCTGTCCGGCAGCAGGACGACGATGACGGCCCGCGCGGCCGCCTCCGGGTCCTCCTCCTCGAGCCGGCGCGCGAGCCGCAGCGTCGCCTCGACCGCCATGCCGCACGACCCGCCGACGAGCAGGCCCTCCTCGCGCGCGAGGCGCCGGGTCATCGCGAACGAGTCGGCGTCGCTGACCGGGATGACCTCGTCGGGGACCGCCGGGTCGTAGGCGGCCGGCCAGAAGTCCTCGCCCACGCCCTCGACGAGGTACGGGCGCCCGTCGCCGCCCGAGTAGACCGAGCCCGCCGGGTCCGCGCCGACGACGCGCACGCGACCGCCGGCGGAGCCCGCGCGGTCCGCGGAGACCTCCTTGAGGTAGCGGCCCGTGCCGGTGATGGTGCCGCCCGTGCCGACCCCGGCGACGAAGTGCGTCACGCGACCGTCGGTGTCGGCCCAGACCTCGGGGCCGGTGGACTCGTAGTGCGACGCCGGGCCGTTCGGGTTCGCGTACTGGTTCGGCTTCCAGGCGCCCGGGATCTCGCGGACCAGCCGGTCGGAGACCGAGTAGTAGGAGTCCGGGTGGTCGGGGGCCACGGCGGTCGGCGTGACGACGACGCGCGCGCCGTACGCGCGCAGCACGTCGCGCTTGTCCTGGCTCACCTTGTCCGGGCAGACGAAGACGCAGTCGTACCCCTTGCGCTGCGCCACGAGCGCGAGGCCGACGCCCGTGTTGCCCGACGTGGGCTCCACGATGGTGCCGCCGGGCCGGAGCTCGCCCGACGCCTCCGCGGCCTCGACCATCTTCAGCGCGATGCGGTCCTTGACGGAGCCGCCGGGGTTCACGTACTCGACCTTGGCGAGGATCGTCGCGCTGAGGCCTGCGGTGACACGGGACAGCCGGACGAGCGGGGTACCGCCGACGAGCTCGGACACGTGCTCTGCGTATCTCATGCCCCGATCATCCCCGATCCGGCGCCGCGCGCGTGCTCGACCGGACGCCGTCCCGACCGACGCCGGGCGTGAGGTGGCTCGCGACGGGAATTCCCGTACGGTGTAGAACGTTGAGGACGCCGACATCCCCGACCGAGAGGTGACTCGTGCCCGAGCCCACGACCGCCGCCACCCGTCCCGCGTCCCCCGCGACGGCCTCCGCGCCGCCCGCGCTCCCCCCGCTGCCCGACGTCGTCGCCCAGGCCGAGCGCCTCGTCGCGCTCGACGTCCACGACATCGCCGGCCTCACCGCGGACGCGTTCCGCGCCGCCGCGGCCGACCTCGCGGCGACCGCCCCCGCGGGCGCGCTGCTCGTCGTCGACCCGGCGCTCGCGCCGCCGTCGGCCCTCGCACCCCTGCTGCGGCTCCCCGCGAAGGACGGCGAGAAGGGGGGTTTCGTCGTCGTCGACATGACGGACGTGGACCGCTTCGCGCCGATCGAGGGGATCGTCGTCCCGCCGGGGCCGCTCTCGCTCGTGACGGACGTCGACCGCGGCGACGACCTGGCGAGCTGGTCCCCGGACGAGGCGTTGCCGGAGCTCACGGCGCGCGGCCGGACGCCGCTCCTGCTGCACGAGGGGATCCACTGGGCGCTCCAGGCGCCGGACGTCCTCGCGCGCAACCACTGCTACATGACGGTCGGCTCACGGCTGCGCAAGCCCGACGGCCGCCTCGACACCCGCACCCCCGCGCTCTGGATCTCGAACGGCACGGGACGCGACGGGCGCGAGCGCCGCGGCGCCCCGAAGGTCGGCTGGTGCTGGGCCGGGAACCGCCACACGTGGCTCGGCTTCGCCTCGGCCGCCGGCCGCCTCCCCGCCTGACCCCACCCGCTGAGTGCGGAAGGAGTCGCGGCGGAGACGTCCGACCGCGGCTCCTTCCCGCACTCACGGGGTGGGTCCGTCAGCCGACGAGACCCAGGATCGCGACGAGGACCACGACGACGCCGAGCACGACGACGAGCAGCGGGCGGTCGGAGGCCTCGGGCGCCACGAGCCGGCCGAGACCCGCCCCGACCGCGGCGGTGACCCCGACGACGGCGGCCGCACCCGCGACGAGCGCACCGCCACCGCCCGCGCCGGCGTCGGCGAGCTGGCGGGCGATGCCGCCCGCGAGCAGCGATCCCCAGAGCGCGCCGGCCACGAGACCGAGCGCCGCGAACACGAGCGCGGCGCGGCGCTCCGTGGCGTCGCGCGTGATCCGGGTGCCGAGCCAGGCGACGGCGGCACCCGCCGTCGGGACGCTGAGCAGGATGAGGAGCGCCGCGAACGACAGCCACGCGGGCGGCGCGCCCGAGACGACCATGTAGAGGACCTGGACGCCGAGCATCGCGGCCGCCGCGACGACGAGCCCGGCCAGAAACACCGGCACCCGCGGCGGGAGGTCCGCCGCGGGTGCCGGTTCACGGGTGCTGCGCGCCACCGTCAGTCGCTGCTCTGCAGGATCGCGAAGAGGCGCAGGAACTCGAGGTAGAGCCAGATCAGCGTGACCATGAGGCCGAACGCGGCCGACCACGCGAACTTGGCGGGGACGCCGGCCTCGACGCCACGCTTGATCGAGTCGAAGTCGACGATGAGCGACGCGGCGGCCAGGCCGACCGCGATGAGCCCCACGACGATGCCGATCGTGCCGCCGCGCATGCCCCAGCCGTCGAGGACGCCGAAGAGCACGAGGACGACGTTGACGAGCGAGAACGCGAGGTACCCGACCATCGCGATGAGCAGCCAGCGCGTGAACTTCGGGGTGACGCGCACCTTGCCGGAGCGGAACAGGAACAGCGCGGCCGCGAACGTCGCGACGGTCGCGAGGACCGCCTGGAAGACGATGTCCGTGAGGTTCCCGCCGTTGCCGACGGTCATGGTGCCGAACGCGAGGCTGATGCCACCGAGGAACAGCCCCTGGGCCACGGTGTAGGCGATGATCAGGGCCGGGCTGGGGTTCCGCTTGAACGCGTTGACCAGGCCGAGCACCAGGCCGGCGATCGCACCCAGCAGGTAGAGGAACGGCATCTGCGGCGTGAGGTACCACGACGCCGCCCCGACGACGACGAGCAGCGCGAGCAGGCCGCCCGTCTTCATGATCACGTCGTCGTACGTGAGGCGCTTGGTGTCCGCCGTGGTCGCCGACGGCGCGCTGTACATCGCGTCGAGCTGCGCCGCGTCCGCGGTCTGGGCGCCGTACGCACCCCACTGCGCGCCCTGCGGGGGCGTGCCGTACGCGGGGCCCTGGCCCCGTGCGGGCGGGCTCCCGTAGGCGGGCGCGGCCTGCGTGGCCGCCCCACCGCGCCGGTTCTTCGGCTCGCCGAAGACCGCGCTGTTGTTGAAGACGGGGTTGCTCATGAGCTCCTCCTGGTCGCGGCGTCCACTACCTCTCAGCGGGCCTCGTCATCGGCGTCTCGCCTCGAGTCGGGTGTCGCTGGCCTGTGTTCATCCTAGGGAACGTGCGAGTCCCGGCCACTGTTCCCGTGGGTTTTCCGCGCCTCGCGGGCGAAGTCCCGACCAGCGGACCACGCGCCGGGACGTCGCGTACGCCGCGCGGCGTACACACTCCGGGTCACGACGGCGGCAAGATACGTCGCAAGGTGGCTGCCCGACGCCGAGCCCGTCCGTAGGCTCGAGACGTACCTCGCGGTGAGGGGCCCGGCCGGACCGGAGCGACCTTCCCGCGGTGCACCAGGACCATCCCGGACGAACGACCCTCGGAGGGGCGAAGTCATGATCGAAGCACGCGGCCTGACCAAGAGGTACGGGCCCAAGACCGCGGTGGACGGCGTCTCGTTCACCGTGCGTCCCGGGACCGTGACCGGCTTCCTGGGCCCCAACGGCGCCGGCAAGTCCACGACCATGCGCATGATCATGGGCCTGGACCGCCCCACCGCCGGGACCGTCACCGTCAACGGGCGCCCCTACGCCCAGCACCGCTCACCGCTGACCGAGGTCGGCGCGCTGCTGGACGCCAAGGCCGTGCACACCGGCCGCTCGGCCTACAACCACCTGCTCGCGATGGCCGCCACCCACGGCATCCCGACCAAGCGCGTGGACGAGGTCATCGAGATGACCGGCCTGCAGCCGGTCGCCAAGAAGCGCGTGGGCGGCTTCTCCCTCGGCATGGGCCAGCGCCTGGGCATCGCGTCCGCGCTGCTGGGCGACCCCAAGACCCTCATCCTGGACGAGCCCGTCAACGGCCTGGACCCCGAGGGCGTGCTGTGGGTGCGCAACCTCGCGCGCTACCTCGCCTCCGAGGGCCGCACCGTCTTCCTCTCGAGCCACCTCATGAGCGAGGTCGCCCTCACCGCCGACCACATCATCGTCATCGGCAAGGGCCGCATCATCGCGGACGCCCCGGTGAGCGACATCGTCAACGGCTCGCAGCAGCGCACGGTGCGCGTGCGCACCCCGCACGCCACGCAGCTCGCGGAGCTCCTCACGAGCGACGGCGCGACCGTCACGAGCGACGAGCCGAGCCTCCTCGTCGTCACGGGCGCGGACGCCCCCGGGATCGGCGAGCTCGCCGCGGCGAAGGGGTTCGTGCTGCACGAGCTCACGCCGGTCACGTCCACGCTCGAGGACGCCTACATGGCCCTCACGGCGGACGCGGTCGAGTACCAGACCGACTCCGCGCAGAACCACATCGGCCACGGTGCCGCGGGCGCGACCGCGGGCGCACCGGCCCCCACCGACTCCCTCGAAGGAGCGCAGCGATGAGCGCCACGACCCTCGCCACCGGCGCCGGCCCGACGGCGTCCCGCACCTCCCCCTACCGCCTCTCGTTCGGCCACGTGCTGCGCTCGGAGTGGATCAAGTTCCGCACCCTGCGCTCCACCTGGTGGACGCTCGGCATCACCGTCGTCGTCATGGTGGGCTTCTCGCTCATGTTCGCGGCCGTCATGTCCTCCATGCAGTCCGCGGGTGTCTCGGCCGAGGAGGCCGGCATGGGGTCGACCGACGGGGTCGGCATCACCGTGATCACCGTCGGCTACACGTTCGCGCAGCTGGCCGTGGCCGTGCTCGGGGCGCTCACCGTGACGGGCGAGTACTCGACCGGCATGATCCGCTCCACGCTCTCCGCCGTGCCGAGCCGTCTCCCCGCGCTCGCGGCGAAGATGATCGTCGTCGGCGTGGTGACCGCGGTGACGACCGTCGTGGCCGTCGGGCTGTCGTGGCTGGTGACGTACCCGATCCTGTCGGGCAAGGACATGACCGTCGACTTCTCGTCGGCGGACGACCAGCGCGCCCTGATCGGCGTCGTGCTCTACCTCACGACCGTCGCGCTCTTCTCCGTCGCGGTCGGCGTGCTGCTCCGCAGCTCCGCGGGGGCGATCTTCACGCTCGTCGCCGTGTTCTTCGTCCTGTCGATGGTCCTCGGGATCGTCATGGGCGTGACCGGTGCCGACTGGGTCCAGACGCTCTACAACTCCCTGCCCGCGTCCGCCGGCGAGCAGATCGTGCTCGGCGGCAACATGTCGGGCAGCGACACGATCGCGCCGTGGCCCGGCTACGCCGTGCTCCTCGGCTGGACCGCCGCGCTGGTCGCCGCGGCCGCGGTCGTCCTCAAGCGCCGGGACGCGTGACCACCCGGCCCACCACCCCGCCGACGCCGGACGAGCAGGCCGCTCGTCCGGCGTCGGCCGTGGCGCGCCCGGAGCCGGTGGACCCCGCCGCCCCGGGGAGCCCGGGCTCGTCGTCCCACCCCCTGCGCCCCGCGCCCGCTCCCTTCACCGAGCTCGACGCGCGCCGGCTCGGCCCCGTCCGCCGGTACTTCGCGCGGCACCCGGTCGTCATGGACTGGGTCGTCGTGGCCGTCTTCGTCGTGCCCGGCGTGCTGTACGCGCTCACCGCGTCGCAGCCCCGCGGGACGACGGCGCTGTCGCTCGTGTTCTTCCTCGTCGGCGGCGTGCTCCTGTACTGGCGCCGCCGTCGGCCCGTCACGGTCGCGCTCGCGCTCACCGTGGTCGGGGTCGTCGCCATCGGAGTCACCGGCGACACGGCCGGGTTCGAGGTCGCGGCGATGTTCGCCGTCTACGCCGTCGCGGCGTCGCGGCCCTCGCGCATCGCGTGGCCCGTGCTCGCGATCACCGTCCTCGCGCTCTCCGGCGCGACCCTGCTCTGGTACGACGTGGTCACCACCCCGGAGGGGGAGGTCCTGCGCCAGAGCGTCGAGCCGGGCCGCGCGACCGTCGACCGCATCGTCGGCATGCTCGTGACCACCATCCTCTGCCTCGTCGCGCTCGCGATCGGCACGAACGTGCGCGCGCGCCGTCAGCACGTGTCCGACCTCGTCGAGCGCGCCAACTCCATCGCGCGCGACCGCGACCAGCAGGCGCAGCTCGCCGCCGCCGCCGAGCGCACGCGCATCGCGCGCGAGATGCACGACGTCGTCGCGCACTCCCTCACCGTGATGGTCGCCCTCGCGGACGGGGCCAAGGCGTCGGGCGCCAAGAACCCCGAGCTCGCGGGCCACGCGCTCGACGAGCTCACCGCGACCGGCCGCGCCGCGCTCGCCGACATGCGGCGCGTCCTCGGCGTCCTGCGCGAGCCGGGCGGCGAGCAGACCGTGCCCCTCGCGCCCGCGCACGAGACGCCCGAGCTCGAGGAGATCGTCGAGCGGTTCCGCACCGCCGGGCTGCCCGTCCGGCTCGTGCGCTCCGGCCCGCAGCCGACGCCCGGCCCCGCCCTGCGCCAGACCGCGCACCGCATCGTCCAGGAGGCCCTGACGAACGTGCTGCGCTACGCGCCCCTGTCCCCCGTGGTCCTCGTCGAGGTGTCGCGCCGCGCCGAGCCCGGCGCCGACTGGCTCGAGCTGCGCGTCGTCAACCAGGCGGGCCGTCGTCCCGGGGAGGGCGCGAGCGCCGACGAGCGCGGGCTCCCGCCGTCCGTCGCGGAGCAGCACCCGCCCGGCGTCCCCGTCGGCACCGGGCGCGGGATCATCGGGATGCGGGAGAGGGCCGCGGTCTACGGCGGTACCGTGTCCGCGGGGCCGAGCGGGACGGGCTGGGAGGTGCGGGCGAGCCTGCGCCTCGACCTCGACCCCGGCCGCCAGGCCGGCGCACGCGACGACGGACGGGAACGCACATGACGGGAACGGGGGCACCGATCCGGGTGCTGCTCGTCGACGACCAGGCCCTGCTGCGCATGGGCTTCCGCATGATCCTCGCCGCCGAGGACGACATCGAGGTCGTCGGCGAGGCCGGGGACGGCGAGACGGGCGTCGCCCAGGCGTCCGCGCTCACGCCGGACGTCGTGCTCATGGACGTGCGCATGCCCGGCACGAACGGCATCGAGGCGACGGAGCGGATCGTCGCCGCCCAGCCCGGGTCGCGCGTGATCATCCTCACGACGTTCGACCTCGACGAGTACGCGTTCGCCGCCCTGCGCGCCGGGGCGAGCGGCTTCCTCCTCAAGGACGCCAAGCCCGGCGAGCTCGTCGGGGCGATCCGCGCCGTCGCGAGCGGCGACGCCGCCGTCTCCCCGCGCATCACGCGCCGCATGCTCGAGATGTTCTCCGGCCAGCTCCCGCAGGACGGCGCCGCCGCCCCGGCCCAGGCACCGACCGGCCGGGACGACCCGCGCCTCGCCGACCTCACCGCGCGCGAGCTCGAGGTCTTCGAGGCGCTCGGCGAAGGGCTGACGAACGCCGAGATCGCCGAACGCTTCGTGCTCTCGGAGGCGACGGTCAAGACCCATGTCGGGCGCGTCCTCGGCAAGCTCGGCCTGCGCGACCGCGTCCAGGCCGTCGTGCTCGCCTACGAGACGGGCGTCGCCCGCCCCTCCTGACTGTCCCGCCCCCGGCGCCGAGCAAGTGGTTCTGGCGCGTCCAGGACCTCTGACGCGCCAGGACCACCTGCTCGGCCCGCCGGGATCGCCTGGTCGGCGGGGGGTCCGGGGGTCCGGGGGGTCCGGGGGGTCCGGGGGGTCCGGGGATGGTCGGGCGGTTCAGGCGTTCGCCGTCGTCTCCTCGGCGGCGGCCTTGTCGGCCTCGGCCTGGGCTGCCGCCTGCTCCTTGGCCGCCCGGCGCGCTGCGCGCTTCTCGCCGCGGCGCTCGGCGAGCGTGTAGAGCACCGGCACGACGACGAGCGTGAGCAGCGTCGAGCTCAGCAGGCCGCCGATGACGACGAGCGCGAGCGGCTGGGAGATGAACGCGCCGCCGCCCGTGATCCCGATGGCCATGGGCGTGAGCGCGAAGATCGTCGCGGCGGCGGTCATGACGATGGGGCGCAGGCGCTTGCGCGACCCCTCCATGACGGCGTCGTCGAGCGCCCGCCCGCGCTCGCGGTACTGGTTGATGAGGTCGATGAGCACGATCGCGTTCGACACCACGATGCCGACCAGCATGAGCAGGCCGATGAGGGCCGGCACGCCCAGCGGCGTCCCCGTGGCGAGCAGCAGGAGCAGCGCGCCCGTCGCGGCGAACGGGATCGACACGAGCAGGATGAACGGCTGCAGGAGGCTGCGGAACGTCGCGACCATGACGAGGTAGACGATGAGGACCGCGACGAGCAGCGCGAGGCCGAGGTCGGCGAAGGCGTCGGCCTGGTCGGCGGCGACGCCCCCGACCTCGACCGTCGCACCGCCCTCGAGCTCGAGCCCGTCGATCGCGGTCGTGAGCTCGGTGGTCAGCGCGCCGAGGTCCTGCCCCGCGGGGGTGACCGCGATCGTCGCGCTGCGCTCGCCGTCGACGCGCGTGATCGAGGTGGGGACCTCGACCTCCGCGACCTCGGCGACCTGCGTGAGCGGCACGGGGCCCGCGGCGGTGGGCAGCACGACCTGGTCGAGCTCGGCGACCGTCGCAGGCGCCTCGCCCGCGACCACGCGCACCTGCACCGGGCCGTCGCCGAGGTTCACCGTGCCGACCGGGGCCGGGGACATGGCCCCCGCGACCGTCCCGGCCACCTGCGTCTCCGTGAGCCCGACGGCGGCCGCCGCCTCACGGTCGACCGTCACCTGGACGGTGGCCTGGGCGGCGGCGAGGTTGTTCGTCACCTGCGCGGCGCCGTCGGTCCCCTCCGCGAGCTCCTGCACCTCGGCGGCCGCCGCGGCGAGGGTGTCGGTGTCGGGCGCGCGGACCACGAGGTCGACGGTCGAGCTGCCGAACGCGGCGTCGGCGCCCGCGACCTCGATGCCCTCGCTCGCGTCGCCGCCCAGCCCGGAGACGGCGTCGCGCACGTCCTCCTGGGCCGCCACGGCGTCGGCGTCCGCGTCGAGCGTGACGGCGAACGTCGCCGTCGGGGACCCGCCGCCGCCGAAGAACGCGGCCTCCGGACCGCCCGCGGTGCCGACGGTCGTCTGCACCGTGGCGACGCCGTCGACGTCGAGGAGCGCCTGCTCGACGTCGCGCGCGGCCGCGTCCTGCGCGTCGAGCGACGTGCCCGGCGCGAACGACTCGGTGACGGTGAGCGTGTCCTGGCCGGTGTCGCCGAGGAAGTTGGTCTCGAGCCGCGGTACGAGCGCGAGCGTCCCGGCGAGGATCGCGACCGACACGCCGAGCGTGATCGCGGGGTGGCGCAGGGCCGCCCGCAGCGTCGGGAGGTACGCGCGCTGCCACAGCCCGCGACGCTCCTTGGCCTCCGCGGCGGCGCGGGCGCGCTCGCCCGCGCGGCGCGCGGCCTCCGGGTCGGCCGGGACGGGCGGCGACGTGATGAACCAGTACGCGAGGACCGGGACGATCGTCAGCGCGACGAAGAGCGAGGCCAGCATCGCGATGGCGACGGTGAGCGCGAACGGCCGGAAGAGCTCGCCGACCATGCCGCCCACGAGCGCGATCGGCAGGAACACGGCGACGGTCGCGACGGTCGAGGCGGTGATCGCGCCCGCGACCTCCTTGACCGCACCGATGATGGCGCCGACCTTCTCCTCGCCGTACGACAGGTGCCGCTTGATGTTCTCGATGACGACGATCGAGTCGTCGACCACGCGGCCGATCGCGACCGTCATCGCCCCGAGCGTGAGGATGTTGAGCGTGTAGCCCGTGGCGTTCATGACGATGAAGGTCACGAGCAGCGACAGCGGGATCGACACGGCGGAGACGAGCGTCGAGCGCAGCGACGCGAGGAACAGCAGGATCACGACGACCGCGAAGAGGAGCCCGAGCAGGCCCTCGGTCGCGAGGCCCTCGATGGACTCCTCGATGAACGGGGCCTGGTCGAACACGACCTCGACGCGCACGTCCTGGGCGTCGAGCACGCCGGAGAGGTCGTCGACCGCGTCCTGGACCGCGTGCGACACCTCGACCGTGTTGCCGGCGGGCGTCTTGGTGATGGCGACGGCGAGCGCGGGCTCGCCGTCGAGCCGGGAGAACGACGTCGCGGGCTCCGGGCCCTCGGTGACGGTCGCGACGTCGCCGAGCGCGACCGGCGGGGTGCCGGGCGCCGCGGTCGGGGACACGAGGGGCAGAGCGGCGAGCTCGTCGACGGTCGTGACGGCCGTGCCGACCTGCACGCTGAGGGTGCGGTCGCCCTCCGCGACGGTGCCCGCGGGCACCACGACACCGTTGTCCTGGAGGATCGTGGAGACCTGCTGCGGGCTGAGCCCGGCGGCGGCGAGCGCGGCGGGGTCGAGGGCGATCGTCACCTGCTGGTCGGCGACGCCGCTCACCGCGACGCTGCGGACCCCCTCGACGTCCTCGAGCGCGGGGACGAGGCTCGACGTCACGGTGTCCGCGAGCGCCGCCTCGTCCGCGCCGCCCGACACGGCGAGCTGGATGACCGGGAGATCGTCCACGGAGCCGGTCACGACCTGCGGCTCGACGTCCTCCGGGAGCTGGGACTGCAGCCGCGTGACGGCCGTCTGGAGCTGCGAGGCCGCGGCGTCCATGTCCGTGCCGTACGCGAACTGGACGGTCGTCACCGAGAGGCCGGTCGACGACGTCGACGTGACGTCCTCGACCCCCTTGACCCCGCGCGCGGCCGTCTCGACGGGGACGGTGACCTGCTGCTCGACGATCGCCGGGGCCGAGCCCGGGTACGCGCCGACGACGGCGGCCGTGGGGATCTGCAGGCTCGGTATGAGCTCCTGCTTGAGCGATCCCATGCTGAGGACGCCGAAGATCGCGATCGCGACGGTGGCGAGCGCGACGAGCGCGCGGTTGGCCAGCGACAGCCGGGCGAGACGGGACACGGAGCCTCCAGGGGTTCCAGGTCGGGCGGGAGACGACGTCGGCGTCGCGATTTCGTTAGCGTAACGCGAAGCATCTCAGGATGGTTCCCGCGCCCACCGATAGAGTCGGCGCCGTGACCCACCCCGCCGACGACGAGCGCGCGGCGCTCGCCCGGCGCCTCGAGGACGCCCAGCGCCGGCTCGCCGACCTGCTGCTCGCGCAGCGCCTCGAGCCGCTGCTCCGCACGACCCTGACGGTCCCCCAGCTCCGCGCGCTCGCGGTGCTGCAGCTCGACGGGGAGACGAGCTCGCACCGGCTCGCGGACGTGCTCGGCATCTCCCCCGCGACGCTCTCGGGGATCGTGGACCGGCTCGAGGCGGCGGGCATGGCGTCGCGCCGCCCCGACCCGCAGGACGGTCGCGTGCGCCTCGTCGCCGCGACCCCGCGCGGCGCCGCGGCGGTGCGCCGGCTCGTCGCGCAGGAGGACGAGCCCCTCACGGACCTCCTCGACCGGCTCGACGTCGCCGACCTGCGCGCGCTGACGGCCGGGATCGAGGCCCTCACGCGGGCCGCGGAGTCGGCCGCGGCCGACCCCGACCCGGCGACCAGCGCGCCGTCGGGCACCTCGGGCGACGGCTCGGCCGACGCCGGGACCGACCCCGAGGACTGAGGGTCCCGGGCCGCGCGGCCCAGGACCCTCTCCCCCGTCGGTGCCGCCGGCGGCTCAGACCTCGCCGAGCGCCTCCTCGGGCGTCCCCTCGACGGTCCGGGCCGTGCGGTTCCACCGGGACCACAGGACGCGCTCGCCGAGCTCGCCCGCCATCCGGTGCCCGTACGCCACGAACACGACGACGCCGAGCACGAGGATCCCTGCCCCGAGCCAGAACGGCGCCGTCGCGGACACCGGGTGCAGGAGCCCCGCGATGACCGGGGCGGGGGCGGCGAAGCCCCAGCGCACGAGGTTGAACGCGCCGGTGGTCACGCGGCGGTCGGGGTCGCCGAGCGCGAGCGAGAGGTCCGTGAGGTTGGCGTTCGCGATGCCCATGAACACGCCGGCACCGACGAGCACGACGACGGACCAGGCGGTCCCGAGGTCGAGCGCGAGGAGCACGAGCGCGACGAGGACGCCCACGACGGCCACGCCCAGCGTCTGGACGGCGCCGACGCGGTGCGCGAGCCGGTGCCCGACGACGAGGATCCCGACCGCGAGCCCCACGCCCCACGCGGTGAAGACGAGACCGAGCGGCACGACGTCGAGCCCGAGGAACACGGGGGTGTACCCGAGCACGACGAAGAAGCAGAAGTTGTACGCGGCGGTGACCGCGGCGAGCGCGAGGAAGCCGGGCTTGCGGAACAGGCGGAAGACCTGGCCGACGCGCAGCGGCGCGGGCTTCTCGGCGGGGTCCTTGAGGCGCGTCACGGACACGAGCAGCGCCACGAGCATGAAGACGCCGCACACGAAGAACGGCACGCGCCAGGAGATGCCGCCGAGCAGCCCGCCGAGGAGCGGCCCGACGGCGAAGCCGAGGCCGACGCACGTCTCGAAGAGCTCGACGACCCACTCGCGGTCGTTCGCCAGGGAGACCAGGAGGACCATCGCCGTCGCGAAGAACATCGCGTTGCCGAGACCCCACAGGCCGCGGAGCGCGGCGAGCTGGCCGATGCTCGTGCTCAGCGCCGCGAGCACGGCCGCGACGGCCACCAGGCTGACGCCCGTGGCGAGGATCTTCTTGTAGCCGAAGCGCCCGGTCGCCATGACGGCGGGGATCATGCCGAGCGCCATGACGGCGATGTAGGCGGTGAAGAGGAGCTCGATCTGCCAGGTCGACGCCCCGATCTCCTCGCCGATCACGGGCAGGATCGGGTCGACGACGGCGATGCCGGCGATCGCGAAGAACGCGGTGAGGGCGGTCGCGTAGATGGCGGTGCGGTTCGGTTCGTTGCGTGTGGAGGCCACTCGGTCGCACTTCCTGGTGAGGGAGGCCGCCGCACGAGGAGCGGCGGCGGGAGAAGTACCTGTATCTAGCAGGCAACTATCTGTAGAATACACCCATGACGGTTGCCAAGGGAAACGATCAGCCGCAGGCCGAGGAGCGCGGGGACGCGACCGCCCAGGACGTGCTGGGCACGATCGAGCTCGAGGTCGCCCAGCTCCTGCGCCGTGCGGAGCGCACGCGCGCCTCCGGGAGCCCCGGCACGTCGCGCCGGGGCGGCACGCTCGACCGGTCGGGCTACCTGCTGCTCCACACGCTCGGCACCCACGGCCCGCTGCACGTCAACGCGCTCGCCGAGCGCCTCGGGCTCGACGCCTCCACCGTCACCCGCCAGGTGGTCGCGCTCGAACGGGCCGGGCACGTGCGCCGGGCCCGGGACCCGCACGACGGCCGGGCGGTCGTCGTCGAGCCCACGAGCGCGGGCCTCGACGAGCTCGCGGCCCACCGCGTGGCGCGCACCGCGCTCTACGCGGACGTGCTCGGGAACTGGTCGCGCCTCGACCGGGCCCTCCTCGCCGAGCTCCTCGGCCGGCTCAACGACGACCTCGACGCCTACCGTCGCCGCCGCGACGAGGCCTGACCCGCCGGGCGCGCCTCGCCGTCAGGCCCCGGGGAGCGCCCACCGCAGCAGCCGCGTGACCGTCTCCCCCGCCGGGTGCGCCCACCGCTGGGGCAGTCCCCGCACGCGCGGCATGCCCGCGCGTGCCCAGTCCGGCAGGGACGCCCGCGCGGCCACCGCGAGCCCCGCGTACACCCGACGCACCGCCCACGGCAGCGGCGGCTCGACGAGGAGGAACCGCGCGGCGTCGAGCGCTGCCGGGGTGAGGCCGAGCACCGGACGGTACCCGGCGACGGCGTCGTCCAGCTCGCGCACCGTGACCGGCACGTCCTCGACGCCCAGGGCGCGGCCGACCACCGCCGCCTGCGCGACGTACTCGTCGCACCCGGCGGCGTCGAGCGGGCGGTGCCCGAACTCCTGGTGCGCCACGAGGAAGCTCTGCGTCTCGGCGACGTGGACCCAGCGCAGCAGGTCCGGGTCGCTCGCGCGGTAGGGGCGGCCGTCGGGCGCGACGCCGCGGACCCGCTCGTGGACCGCGCGGACCGCCGCCACGGCGCCGGCGGCGTCGTCGGCCGTGCCGAAGGTCGTCGTGGCGATGAAGGTCGAGGTCCGCTGGAGGCGCCCCCAGGGGTCGCCCCGGTAGCCCGAGTGGGCGGCGACCCCGGCCATCGCGAGCGGGTGCAGGCTCTGCAGGAGCAGCGCGCGCAGCCCGCCGACGAACATCGACGCGTCGCCGTGCACCCGCTGGACCGCGGACCCCGGTGGGAACCAGCGCGGGCCGGGCGTCTCGTGGATGCGCGCCCGCGTCGCCGTGGCGTCCGGGCCCGCGACCCGCAGGAAGATGGCGCGCTCCGCCGCGCCGCGCACCCGCTCCGCCACCTGCGTCATGCGCTCGATGCTCGCACCTCGCGCACGCCCCCGCTCCCCGCGCGGGCCGTCCGACACATGCCAACATCTCGCTGCAAAGAAACTCTTGCAAAGAGTCGTTTGCATCGCTACGGTCGTCGTATGCCCACCGACAGCGCACCGGCACCCGTCCCGGCCGAACGCCACCCCGCGCTCGGCCCCGCGCAGCTCAAGGCGCTCGCGCACCCGCTGCGGGTGCAGATCCTCGACCTGCTCTCGACGCACGGCGCGCTCACCGCGAGCCGCCTCGCCGACCTCGTGGGCGAGTCCAGCGGGTCCACGAGCTACCACCTGCGCCAGCTCGCGCGGCACGGCTTCGTCCGGGAGGTCGCGGGCCGCGGGACGGCGCGCGAGCGCTGGTGGGAGCGCCCGCCGGGCGGGTTCACGGTCGACGTCCCGCACGACGAGGAGGACGCCGCCGCCACGCTCGCGGGCGCGATGGTGAGCCGCGAGTTCGAGTCCGCGCGGGCGCGCAAGATCCAGGCGTTCCTCGAGCGCTCCCCCGAGCTGCCGACGCGGTGGCTCGACGGCAGCCGCCTGACGACGGCGAGCATGTGGCTCACCGCCGACCAGATGCTCGAGGTCGCGGAGGCGTGGGACGCGTTCGACGCGACGCTCCAGCGGTTCCAGGGCCAGGAGCAGGCGCCCGGCGCGCGGCCCGTGCAGATCCACTTCAACGTCTTCCCGACGATCGACGGCAAGGAGAACCCCTCATGAGCGCGTACTCCCCCACCCTGCCCCGCACGGCCGAGCTCCGTGGCACGGACCGTCTGCTCGTCCTCGTGGGCTCTGCCCTGGCCGACCTCGGCCGCCGCCGCGCGGCCGCCCGGTCCCGGGTGTCGACCACCCCGCGCGCCGCGGAGGCCGCCGTCCGCCCGGACGACGCGTCGCTCCGCACGGCCGAGGACCGCACGCGCGACCGGGCCGCCCTGTCCCGTGCGTCCCTTCTGCCCTGATCACCGGAAGATTCCACCCCCATGGGGACTCCTCCCCATGCCCTGAGCGACCCTGCCTCGGTTACCCTCGTCGGGGCGTTCTGCGGGCAGTCTGCGGGCACCGGAGCACCCGTTCCCCTCGTCACCGCCGCTCGGCGGGACCAGGAGACCGTGTGCCCCGCCCAGGCACAGAGGAGCACACGTGGGTCTTCTCACGACCATCCGCGAGCATCGTCGTACCGTCGCGTCGGTGAGCACCGTGTCGGTGTTCTCGACGGCGCTGGTGGGCATGGCGCTGCTCTACGAGGGCGAGGCCACGGCGGACGTGGACCTCAACGACTCGGGCGTGTGGGTGACGAAGACGTCGGCCGGCCTGGTGGGGCGGTTCAACTACGAGTCCCAGGCGATGGACGGCACGCTCAACGCGGGCAGCGCGTCGTTCGACGTGCAGCAGGACGCGGGCCGAGTCCTCCTCGACGACCAGGGGACGAGCACGTCGTCCCCCGTGGACGTCGCCCACCTCAAGCTCACCGGGCAGATCCGCCTGCCGGCCGGGGCGCAGGTCGCCTCCGGCGGCGCGACGACCGCGATCCTCGACGGCGAGGAGGGCCTGCTGTGGGTCCTGCCGTTCGACGGCGCCACCTCGTTCGACGCCGAGAAGCTCGACCCGACGGCCGAGGTCGGCGGTGACGGCGCGCTGACGGTGTCCGAGGACGGGACGGTCTTCGCCGCGATCCCCTCGACCGGGGCCCTGTGGACCGTCGAGACCACGAGCAAGGGCGCCGTCCTCGGTGACCCGTCGTCGACGTCCCTCCCGGTCGGGAAGGGCGCCGAGGTCGAGGTGACGGCCGTCGGTGACGAGCCCGTCGTCCTCGACCGCTCCGCCTCGCAGCTCGTGCTGCCCGGCGGCCGGACCGTCGCGGTCGAGGGCGCGGAGCAGGCGCGGCTCCAGCAGCCGTCCGCCGGGTCGGGCGACGTCGTCGTCGCGACGACCGACGCGCTCGTGACCCAGCCCCTGAAGGGCGGCGACGCCCAGCGCCGCGCCGCCCAGGGCGTCCCGGCCGCCCCGGTGCGCCTCGGGTCGTGCACGTACGGGGCGTGGGCCTCGACCGGCCAGGTGATCCGCGACTGCGAGGGCACCGACCGCGACGTCGACGAGCGCCTCGAAGGGCTCGACCCTCAGACCCGCCTGGAGTACCGGGTGAACCGGCAGGTGATCGTGCTCAACGACCTGTCGGCGGGGACGTTGTGGATGGCGGCGGACGAGTACCAGAAGGTCGACGACTGGGACGTCCAGATGCCCGAGGAGGCCGAGGGCGAGGAGGCCGACGCGGAGCTGACGAACCCCGAGCAGGTGGACCAGTTCATCGCGGACCGGTCCCAGCCGAACCGGCCGCCGCAGCCGAAGGACGACACGTTCGGGGTGCGTCCGGGGCGCACGACGATCCTGCCGGTGCTGGGCAACGACGTGGACCCGGACGGGGACGTGATGACGGCGTCGCTCGTCGGGGACTCGCCGTCGAACGCGACCGTGCAGACCATCATGGGCGGCGCCGCGCTCCAGGCCGTCGTCCCCGAGGACGCCGAGGGCACCGGGTCGTTCCGGTACTCCGTGTCCGACGGCCGCGGCGGCGTCGCCGAGGCGGGCGTCACCCTCAAGGTGTCCCCCTGGGGCGAGAACGCTCCCCCCGAGCAGACCGGTGACCCCGTCCTGCGCGTCGCCCAGGGCGGCGCCGCGACGATCAAGGTGCTGCCCTTCTTCAAGGACCCGGACGGCGACGACCTGTACCTCGCCTCGGCGGCCGCGACGGTCGCGGGCGACGACGTGCGCTCGCGCCCCGACGGCACGGTCGAGCTGCGCGACGGCGGCGGCTCGACCGGGCGCAAGATCGTGACCCTGCTCGTCTCCGACGGCGAGCTGTCCTTCGAGGGCAAGCTGCTGGTCGACGTGGTGCCCGGTCCGCAGCCGCCGGTCGCGGTGAGCGACCACGTGGTGGTCCCGGCGGGGCAGCCGGTGACGGTCGAGCCGTTGCGCAACGACACCGACCCGAACGGGGACGAGCTGCGCCTGGCGTCGGTGTCGGAGTCCGCCCCGGCGCAGATCACGCCGAACTACGACGCGGGCACGTTCACGTTCCTCTCGATGGAGCCGCGCTCCTACGACCTGACGTACCAGGTGACCGACGGCCCGAACGCGACCACGGGCCTGGTGCGGGTGGACGTCCTGCCGCCGTCCGAGGCCGAAGGCGCCCCGATCGTCGTCACCGACACCGCGCTCCTCCCGGCGGGCGGGTCCACGCTCGTGGACGTCCTCGCGAACGACACGGACCCCGCGGGCGGCGTGCTCGTCGTGCAGTCCGTGCGCGTGCCCGCCGACGCCGGGGTGTCGGTCGCGATCCTGGCCCACCAGATGCTGCGGGTGACCGAGATCCGGCGCCTGGACGCGCCGGTGACGGTGGAGTACACGGCCTCCAACGGCACCGAGACCGCGACCGGCCAGGTGCGGGTCGTGCCGGTGCCGGCGCCGACGCGGCTGCAGCCGCCGAACGCGGTCGCGGACGAGGTGACGGTGCACGCGGGGGACGTGGTGACGGTCCCGGTGCTGAAGAACGACACGCACCCGGACGGGTTGGAGCTGTTCCTGCAGCCCGAGCTGGAGCAGGACGTGGACCCGGCGCTGGGCGAGGCGTTCGTGTCGGAGGACACGCTGCGGTTCAAGGCGGGCTCGGAGGCGGGCACGGCGTACGCGATCTACCGGGTGCGGGACGTCAACGGGCAGGAGGACTCGGCCCAGGTCACGATCCGGATCCGCGACGGTGAGGACAACGCCCCGCCGCAGCCGCGCGAGATCGAGGCCCGGGTGCTGTCCGGGTCCAGCGTGCGCATCGCGGTCCCGCTGGACGGCATCGACCCCGACGGCGACTCCGTCCAGGTCACCGGGATCGCCACCCCCGCGGGCAAGGGCACCGCCCGGGTCGTGGACGGGATGATCGAGTACGCCGCGTCGAAGAACGCGACCGGGGCGGACACCTTCACCTACTCCGTGCTCGACGCGCGCGGCGCCACCGCCACGGGCACGGTCAACGTCGGCATCGCCCGTCCCGCGGACACGAACCAGTCGCCGGTCGCGGTGGACGACGAGGTGACGGTGCGCCCGGGGCGCACGGTCTCGGTCGCGGCGCTGGCCAACGACACCGACCCCGACGGCGACCAGGTCGGGCTGGTCCCGGGCGGGATCGAGGACACCCACGACCTGGACGCCGAGGTCGTGGCCGACCGCATCGTGCTCACCTCGCCCGACCAGGACGGCTCGTACACGTTCTACTACCAGATCCAGGACACCTACGGCGCCCGCGCGACCGGCGCGGTCACCGTGAACGTCTCGGCGAACGCGCCCCTGCTGCCCCCGGTCGCGCGCGACGACACCGTGCCCGTGGAGGACATCCTGGGCAAGACCGAGGTCACCGTCCCCGTCCTGGACAACGACGAGGACCCCGACGGCGCCGCGAGCGAGCTCACCGTCACCACCGACGCGACCACCGCGAGCGTCACCCCCGACGGCGAGCTCACCATCACCCTCACCGAGGGCCGCCAGGTCATCACCTACACCGCGACAGACATCGACGGCCTCACCGCCAAGGCCTTCGTCAAGGTCCCCGGCCTCACCGACCAGGCCCCGACCCTCCGTCCCGGCATCACGCCCCTGGAGGTCGTGAGCGGCGAGCCGCTGCCCATCGACATCACGGACTACGTCCTGGTCGTCGAGGGCAAGACTCCCCGGCTCACCACGGAGGAGAAGGTCACCGCGCTCGAGGGCACGCGCGAGGTCCTCTCGACCACGGAGATCACCTACACGTCCGCGGCGGACTACGTCGGTCCCGCCGCCGTGACCTTCGAGGTCACCGACGGCTCCGGTCCCGACGACCCCGACGGCCACACCGCGCTGCTCACGCTGCCGATCAGCGTCGTGCCGCCGGAGAACCTGCCGCCGGAGCTGTCGACCCCGACGCTCGACGTCGCGGCGGGCGAGGAGGCCTCGATCGACCTCGCGCGCTTCGCGACCGACCCCGACGGCGACCCCCTGACCTTCAAGGCCACCGGCCAGGCGCAGGGCGTGACCGTGTCCGTCGAGGGCACGACCCTGCGCGCCCAGGCGACCCCGGACGTGCCCAAGGGCTCGGTCGTGCAGGTCCCGATCACCGTCACCGACGGCGAGCACCCCCCGGTCGAGGGCACCGCGACCCTGACCGTCGTGGCCTCGACCCGGCCCCTGGCGCGCGCCAACCCGGACACCGTCGACGACGCCCATCAGGGCAAGGCCACCACCGTGCCCGTCCTGGCCAACGACTCCAACCCCTTCCCCGACACGCCGCTCGAGATCGTGGCGGCGAGCGTCGAGACGGGCAGCGGCGACGTGTCGTACAGCGGGGGCGACGTCGTCGTGACGCCCGCCGACTCGTTCGTCGGCGTCATGGTGGTCGTCTACCGGATCCAGGACGCGACGAAGGACCCGGACCGCATGGTCGAGGGCCGCGTGCAGCTCAAGGTGCTGGGCAAGCCCGAGGCGCCCTCGACCCCGCAGGTCGTCGAGGTCCGCTCCAAGACCGTCGTGCTCACCTGGGACCCGCCGAACAACAACGGCGCCGACATCACCGGCTACACCGTGCGCTCCCAGAACGGCTACGAGAAGGCCTGCGGCACCACCACCTGCACCCTGGACGGCCTGACCAACAACGTCGAGTACACCTTCACCGTCTACGCGACCAACGCCGTCGGCGACGGACCCGCCTCCCCGGCCTCCGCCGTCGCCCGCCCCGACGAGAAGCCCGACCCGCCAGCCGCACCCACCCTCGAGTTCGGCGACAAGTCCCTCACGGTCACCTGGACCAACAAGACCTACACCGACCGCTCGCCGATCGAGACGGTCGACCTCGAGATCTCCCCGGCACCGAAGGGCGGCGCCGTCCAGGTCACGGCGCTCTCGGGCACCCAGTACGTCTGGAACGGGCTCGAGAACGGCACCGCGTACAGCGTCCGGGTCCGGGCGAACAACCTCGCCCCCGACCCCTCGGACTGGGGCGAGTACTCGGCCGAGGAGATCCCGGCGGGCCTGCCGGACGTCCCGGAGACGCCGAGCGCGGTCCGCGCCGCGGACTCGCCGCTCAACGGCGGCTCGATCGACGTGTCGTGGAAGGCGCCGTTCGAGAACGGCGACGCGATCAAGGGTTACACCCTGCAGCGGTACAAGAACGGCTCCCGCGACGGCGCCGCGCTCTCCCTCACCGCGACGAGCCACAAGGCGACGGGCCTCGACAACGAGTCGTCGTACACGTTCACGGTGACGGCCGAGAACAAGGCGGGCCGGACGGCGGAGAGCGCGGCGTCCGCGGCCGTGGTCCCCTACGGGCGCCCCGAGGCTCCGCCCCGGCCGAGCGTGCAGAACGTGGGCGGCGGCGGGCAGGACAGCGGCATCCCGCGCGTGTCGTGGGGCGCCGCCGACGCGAACGGCAGCCCGATCACGAAGTACACCGTCACGGCGTCGCCCGGGGGCGCGAAGAGGGACGTCGACGGTACGTCCGTCGACTTCACGGGCCTCCCCGCCGGGAACTACACGTTCACCGTCACCGCGACGAACAAGGGCGGCACGTCCACGTCGAGCCCGGCGTCGGGGCAGATCAGCGCGTACGGCAAGCCCAGCGAACCGGGCGTGTCCGTGTCCCGACTGAGCGCGACCTCGGGCCGCTTCTCGATCTCCGCGCCCTCGTCGAACGGCGGCAACGGCGTCTCGCGCTACAACTGGCAGATCGAGGGCGGGTCCAGCGGCTCGGGGCAGACGGTCGACGTCGGGAACGACTACGACCAGACGTTCCGCCTCCGGGCGCAGGCGTGCAACGCCGCCGGGTGCGGGCCGTGGAGCGGCTGGGCGACGCACCGCACCGACCCTCGCCCGGTCCCGCCGAGCGTCTGGGTGACGCGCGGTCCGCAGCGCAACACGCAGCCCGGCTACGGCAACTGCACCGGCCACATGTGCACGGTCTTCCGGGTCAACGCGAACTCCACGTTCCCGTCCGGCACCTACACCTTCCGGTGCTACTACGACGGCAACCAGGTCGGGAGCTACTCCTGGACCGAGTACCTCGCGGCCGGCAGCTACGTCGACCTCGGGTGCATCCTCGGCAACCCGTACGGCACGCAGCGCACCGCGACGGTGACGGTGAGCATCTCACCGGGGAACGGCGTGACCGTCGAACCGAAGCCCTGGCCCATCCTGTGACGCGGTCCTGAGACGGCCGATCTGCCGTCGGCGAATGAGCCGACGGCAGATCGGCCTCCTCACGGGGCCACTGCGGGCGCAGGGTGGTCGCATGACCACGCACCTGACCGGCCGACCCGCCGTCGGCGACCACCACCGGACCCCGCGCGCGGAGGCCGCCGCCCCGGCGGCCTCGTCGTTCGACGACCAGCTCACGACGCGCCTGCTCCACCAGCGCATCGTCGTCCTCGGCACGGCCGTGGACGACGCCGTCGCGAACCGCCTGTGCGCCCAGCTCCTCCTGCTCTCGGCGGAGGACCCGCGCGCGGACGTCGCGCTCTACGTCAACTCCCCCGGGGGCTCGGTGAGCGCCGGCCTCGCGATCTACGACACGATGCGGCTCATCCCCAACGACGTGTCGACCGTCGCGATGGGCTTCGCCGCGAGCATGGGCCAGTTCCTCCTGTGCGCGGGGACGCCGGGCAAGCGGTTCGCGCTGCCGCACGCGCGGATCATGATGCACCAGCCGTCGGCCGGGATCGGGGGCACCGCCGTCGACATCGCGATCCAGGCGGAGAACCTCGTCTACACCAAGGGGCTCATGCACCGGCTCCTCGCGGAGAGCACCGGGCAGTCCGTCGAGACGATCGCCGACGACTCCGACCGCGACCGTTGGTTCACGGCGCAGCAGGCGCTCGAGTACGGGATGGTCGACCGGATCGTCGAGAGCGTCGACGACGTCCGCCCCGCCCGCGCGGCCCGGAAGGTGGGTCTGTGATGGCGAGCTACACGATCCCGACCGTGGTCGAGCGCACGCCGCTGGGCGAGCGCGCGTTCGACGTCTTCTCCCGCCTGCTGTCCGAGCGCATCGTGTTCCTCGGCACCGAGATCGACGACGGCGTCGCGAACGTCGTCATGGCGCAGCTCCTGCACCTGGAGTCGGACGCCCCGGACCAGGAGATCGGGCTGTACATCAACTCCCCGGGCGGCTCCGCGACCGCGCTGATGGCGATCTACGACACGATGCAGTTCGTCCGCTGCGACGTCTCGACCATCTGCATGGGTCAGGCGGCCTCGGCCGCGGCCGTCCTGCTCGCGGCGGGCACGCCCGGCAAGCGGTTCGTGCTGGAGCACTCGCGCGTCCTGCTGCACCAGCCGTCGGGCGGCGGGGAGGGCACGATCTCGGACCTGTCGATCCAGGCCGAGGAGATCCTCCGGATCCGGTCCGAGACGGAGGAGGTGCTGGCGCGGCACACGGGCCAGACCGTCGAGCGCCTGCGCGCCGACACCGACCGCGACCTGGTGCTCACCGCGCGCCAGGCCGTGGAGTACGGCGTCGCGGACGCCGTCGTCACCTCGCGCAAGCTCGCCGTGGCGGCGTGACGCCCGACCGCGGAGGCGACCCGGGCGTCGTCAGCCGCGTCGTCGGAACCACGACCGGCGGCGCGGCTCGGGGGTCGTCGTCTCCGCGGTCGACGGCTCGGGCTCGGCGGGCTCGTGCTCCGCGGGCGCAGGCTCTGGCGCGGCCGGCTCCTCCGCCGGCGGCTCCGGGACGGTGAGCGCGGGCGCCCTCGGCGCCGAGGCGGCAGGGTCTGCCGTGGCCGGCTCCGACGCCGCGGCCTCGGGCTCCGCCGCTGCGGCCTCGGGCTCCGCCGCCGTGGCCTCGGGCGCGGCGGCCAGGGGCGCGGCGGCCTCGGGCGCGGCGGTCCGTCGGGACGACGCGGAGATGCCCGCGATCCGCCCGCGCTCGTCGAACCGCACGGTCACGGTGCCGTCGGGCACGTCCAGCACGACGGCGCCGGTCCCGTCCTCGACGGCCGGCAGGCCACGTGCGCTCGCGTAGGACGCGACGGCGCGCCGGTGGTCGACGACCGTGACGGACAGCAGCCCCTCGCTCAGCGTCCGCACGACGCGCGGCACGCTCGGGGCGGCCAGGGCGAGGTCGGCGTCGTCCAGGAGGAACCACGCCCGCGTGCCGCCGCCGACGGGGGCGCTGTAGTGGGCGAACGTGCCGGTCACGGCCTTGGCCGCGAGCGCGAGCCGGTGGGCGAGGTCGTCGGCCAGCGGGAGCTCCGGCTCGGCGGCCTCGCGCAGCCCGGTCCGGCGCGTGCTCTCGGCGGCGGTGAGCACGGCGTCGGGGAAGCCGTTGACGTTCTGCCACGCCCACATCCACGTGCCCGGTCCGGGCGCGGCCGTGCCGAGGAACTGGAGGCGGCACGTCGCGGTCCCGCCGTCGGGCGCGGTGAAGGTGAAGACCCCGGTGGTCAGGTCGGCGGCCCAGGCGTCGTCGCCGTGGAGGTCCGTCAGGTGGAGCTGGTGCTCGTGGGAGAGGAACGCGGCGTCGTCGACGAGGTCCTGGAGGGCCGGGACGTCCTGGGCTGCCGTGCCGTGCGCGGTCTGCGGCTCCGTCATGGACCGACGGTAGCGGCGCGCACGGCGCCCGGCCCCCGCACGACACGCGGTGCGACGGGACCGCCGCTCAGGCCGCGAGGAGCAGGACGTCGCCGGCGCGCGCCGTCGGACGCCGGAGCGTCTCGGCGACGGGGAGGTCCCGCACGGGCTCGCCCACCGGGGCGACGTGCCGTGGCGCGGAGAGGGCACCGCGCTCTCGCGCGGAGGACAGCACGCGGACGGGCGCGAGCGGCCGGAGCTCCTCGCCCGTGCGGGCGACGAGGTCGACGAGCCGCAGGCCGAGGGCGCCGCACACGGCGGCGAGGACCTCGGACGACGCCTCCTTGCGCCCGCGCTCCACCTCGGACAGGTAGGCGGTGGAGACGCGCGCGTCGGCCGCGACGTCGACGAGCGTGCGCCCCTGCGCGAGCCGCGCCCGCCGCAGGATCCCCCCGATGACGTGGCGCAGGAGGGGCTCCGCCCGTCCGCCCGCCCGGGAGCGGGGGCTCGGCGTCACCCCGTCCGGCACCACGTCCGGCACCACGTCCGGCAGCGTGCCCGGCACCGCGCTCGTCGCGTCCATGCGTTCACGCTACCCGCGGCCCACCCGGGTGCCGAGGCGCCCGGGTGGGTATCTGCTGCTGGCGTAAGGCCGGGCGCACGACGCGACGCCGGCCGCGCGCCCGGCCGGACGGGTCACCAGCGCTCGAGCGACCAGGCCATCTGCCAGAAGCGGATCTCGTGGCGGCAGCTCAGCTCGAACGCGCGCTCCATGCGCGCGCGCTCCGCCTCGCCCGCGTCCGCGGCGAGCGCGTCGAGGCGTGCGCGCAGGTCCGTGAGGACGTCCTCGGTGCGCTCGGCCGCGTAGAACTGCCACCAGCCCGCGAGCGGGTGGTCGTCGCCGAGGGCGCCGGGCGTCGTCGCGCGCTCGCCGAGCCAGAAGCGCCGCGCGGACCAGATGTAGGTCCACGGGCACGGCAGCAGCGCGGCGAGCAGCACGCCGAGCGAGTCGCGGCCGGCCGCCGTCATGTGGTCGACGTAGGCCTGCGCGCTCGGCGCGAGGCGGTGCGTCTGCGCCTCCTCGTACGTCACGCCGAGGAAGTCGCACATCGCGTGGTGCGCGTGCGACTCGTCGTCGAGGAGGAAGCCGGCCTTGTCGTGGAAGTAGGCCGCCCACGACCGGTCGGGCGCGAGGGCCATGCCGAGGCCGTAGCAGCGCAGGTAGGCCGTGAGGTACTGGTGGTCCTGGCCCACGTAGTGGCGGACCGCGGCGGGCTCGACGGAGCCGTCGCGCAGCCCGGCCAGGAAGGGGTGGTCGTAGAACGTCTCGAAGAGGTCCGCGTACCGGCGGGCGAGGTCGGCGGTGAAGCCGGTCTCCTCCTGCCGGACGAGCGCGGTCGGGTCGTCCGCGAGGACAGGGTTCAGGGTGATGGCAGCAGGCGTCGTCATGCCCACGTTCCTCCGCTCGTGCTAGCGAGATCAGGTTCGACGGGTCCGGGCGGCCGTACCGCTCGTCTCAGTCCCTCGGCCCGGGCCGTGGCCCGGGCGGGACGCCCCGCGTGGTTCGCGCCGACCCTAGCAAGGACGGCGCCGGTGCGGGAGCCCTCGCCACGGTGTGGGAATATAGTTGTAGCGACAACAAGTTGGAGAAGACATGACCACGAGCACGCCGGGCGCGCCGACCGACCGCCTCCTGTCCCCGTCCACGAGCATGGACGCCGTCACGCTGCGCGTGGGCGACCTCGAGCTCATGACCTCGTACTACACGGGCGCGTTCGCCCTCGCCCCGCTCGAGGAGCGGTCGCGCGGCGCGGAGGTGCACCGTGTGCTGGGCCGCGGCCGCACACCCATGCTGCGCCTCGTGCACACCCCCGGGCTCCCGCCCGTCGACCCGCGCCAGGCCGGCCTGTTCCACACGGCCTTCCTGTTCGACGACGGCCCGAGCCTCGCCGCGACCGTCTACCGCGCCGCGCAGGACCGCCGCGGCACCTTCGTCGGGTCGAGCGACCACCTCGTCAGCGAGGCGTTCTACTTCACCGACCCCGAGGGCAACGGCGTCGAGCTCTACACCGACCGCCCCCGCGAGACGTGGGTGCGCGAGCACGGTCAGATCCTCATGACGACGACGTTCCTCGACCCGAACGCCTACCTGCGCACGCACCTCGACCAGGAGACGTTCGACGCCGGCCCCTCGCTCGCGGGCCGCGTCGGCCACGTGCACCTGCAGGTCGGCGACGTCGCGACCGCCCACGCCTTCTACGTCGACGCCGTCGGCTTCGAGGCGACGCTCACCGGGTACAGCGGGGCGCTCTTCGCGTCCGCGGGCGGGTACCACCACCACGTCGCGATGAACGTGTGGAACAGCGCGGGCGCCGGGCCCCGCGCCGCGAGCCTCGGGCTCGGCGACGTCGCCGTCACCGTGCCGGGCCGTGAGGACCTCGACGCGCTCGTCGCGCGCCTCCGCGCCCGCGGGCTGGAGCACGCGGACGACGGCCGCTCCGTCGTCGTGCACGACCCGTGGGGCACGCGCGTGACGCTGTCCGTCCCCGGCACCACGACCGAGGAGCTGCTCGCGCGCTGAGGCGCGGCGGCCCGGGCACGGAGCGCGCGCCCGGGGCACGAGGCGCACGATGGGAGGACCCGCCGAGCGCACCGAGGAGCGACCGTGTTCCGCAGCCTCTTCCCCGTCCTCACCGTGGCCGACCTCGACCGGTCCCTCGGCTTCTACCGCGACCTGCTGCGCGGGACGGTCGAGTACGCGTTCCCCGACGACGGCCCGCCCGTCTACGTGAGCGTGCGCGTGGGCGGGTCACCACTCGGGCTCGGGCAGGGCGACCCGCCTCCGGCGGACACCCGCGTCGTGCTGTGGGTGTACGTCGACGACTGCGACCGCGCCGTCGAGCACCTCGCGGCAGCGGGCGTGCCCGTCCTGGAGCCGCCCGCGGACCAGCCGTGGGGCGAGCGCGTCGCGCGCGTGCAGGACCCGGACGGCACCGTCGTGATCCTCGGCCAGGAGGCCGCTCCCCCGGCCGAGCCGGAGGGCCCGACGGGGCTGTCCTAGCCCGGGGAGCCCTGGCGCCTCGGAGCCGACCGCCCGTCGGCACGGTGCCCCCACCGGGACTCGAACCCGGAACACGCCGGGTTTAAGCCGGCCGCCTCTGCCAGTTGGGCCATGGGGGCGCGGGCCGAATCTACCGCGCGCGCGGCGCTCTCCGGGCCCGTCGGCACGACGGCCGCCCGCTCGGGACCCGGACGCGACGAGGGGCGAGCCGCACGCGCGGCTCGCCCCTCGTCGTCGGGCACGACGGCCGGGCCGGGGCCCGGCCGCGACCTCAGGAGGCCTTCGCCGCCGGCGTCCGGTCGTCGGCGTCGACGGTGCCCGCACCGGACTCCGCCGCGGCCGCCGAGCCCTGCGCGGTCTGCTTGACCGGGTCGCCGTCCTTCTTGGGCGGGACGGACGCGGCGCGGAACTCCGCGCGCGGGTCGTGCAGCGAGCCGAGCGACACGAGCTCGCGACCCATGAGGAACTGGCCGATCCAGCCGATGAAGATGCGGATCTTGCGGTTGCCCGTCGGCATCGCCATGACGTGGTAGCTGCGGTGCATGAGCCACGCGAGCGTCCCGCGGAGCTTGAACACGCCGAACAGCTCCGCGACGCCCTTGTACAGGCCGAGCGACGCGACCGTACCGACGCTCTTGTGGCGGTACTCGACCGGCGGCTCGCTGTGCAGCTCGAGCGCGAGGTTGTCGGCGAGGCGCGTGGCCTCGCGGATGGCGTGCTGCGCGTTCGGCGGGCAGAACTTGCCCGGGTTCAGCACGTCCGGGACGGCGGCGCAGTCGCCCGCGGCCCACGCGTTCGGCACGACGTTGCCGTCGGCGTCCGCGACCTGGAGCGTCGGCAGCACGGTGATGCGGCCCAGCTTGTCGACCGGGAGGTCGGACGACTCCTTGAGGACCGGGTTCGCCTTGACGCCCGCGGTCCACACGATCGTGTCGGAGTCGAACTCGACCCCGGTCGAGGTGACGACGTGGCCGTCCACGCACGACGACAGGAACGTGCTGAGGTGGAACTCGATGCCGCGCTTCTTCAGCTCGTCGAGCGCGTACTGCGCCATGGGCTCGCTGAGCTCGGGCAGGATGCGGCCCGCGCCCTCGATCATGACGAAGCGGAGGTCCTTCTCCTCGATCGTCGCGTAGTTGCGCGTCGCGTAGCGGGCCATGTCCTCGATCTCGGCCAGCGCCTCGATGCCCGCGAACCCGCCGCCGACGAACGTGAACGTGAGCATGCGGCGACGCAGCTTCTCGTCCCACGTGGACGACGCGACGTCCATGCGGTTGAGCACGTGGTTGCGGACCGCGATGGCCTCCTCCACGTTCTTGAAGCCGATCGCGTTCTCCGCCAGGCCCGGGATGGGCAGCGTGCGCGACACCGAGCCGAGGCCGACGATCAGGTGGTCGTACGTGACCGAGTAGTCGTCGCCCTCCTCCGGGTGGATCGTCACACGGCGGTCGGTGTGGTCGATCGAGACGACCTTGCCCTGGAGCACGTCGACGCCCTTGAGCGCACGGCGGTGCGGCGCGACGACGTCGCGGCCGTCGATCGAGCCCGCGGCCGCCTCGGGGAGGAACGGCGCGTACGTCATGTACGGGCGCGGGTCGACGACGACGATCGCCGCCTCGCGGCGACCGAGCTTCTTGCGCAGCCGGCGGGCGGCGTACAGACCCACGGAGCCGCCGCCGAGGACGACGACGCGGGGCACCTTGCGGGGCCGCGGCGAAGCGGTCTGGGCACGGCTGACCGAGGTCAGGTCATTCTGAGGCATGGTTCCAGAGTATTACCGGTTGCGGCACAGGCGAGCCGGAGCGTCCGCCTGACGGGCGTGACGCGCCCCACGCCGCGCGGACGGACGGGGGCAGAGGCGGGCACACGCGGGCACAGGCGACATTCCGCAGGGCCCGGGACCGGGGTGGGGCGCCGCCGTCCGCCGTCGGCGCACCACCCCGGGCCTGCCGGTCAGCCGATCGCGCCCACGACGGGCGTCGGGCCGGTCGGTGCGGGCGGCACCCCGCCCGCGGGCGGGGTCGCGGGGGCCTCCTGCGACGGCGCCGGATCGCCCTCGGCCGGCTCGTCGGCCGGCGCGTCGCTGGTGCCGCCCGTGCCCGACGACGTCTCCCCCGTCCCCACGCTCGACGGCACCGCGGTCGGTGCCTGGAGGAACGGCCACGGCATGTCGCGCGTGCGCGTCCCCGTCGCCGGGACGGGGCGGCCGTCGCCCTCGGGGTACTCGACGTCCTCCTCGGCGACCGCGCGCAGCGGGTAGACGTTCCACCGCTCGCGCCCGTCCGTCGCCAGGGCGGGCTGGAAGTACCACGTGCCCTCGACGTCGGGCACCGCCCACGCCCCGGAGGCACCCTCCTCGGTGATCGTGCGGACCTGGCGGCCACGGTCGTCGAAGACCTGGACGTCGCGGAGCGGCTCGCCCGCCGCGTCGTAGACGAAGAGGTTGGACACCTGCGCGCCGTCGACCCACACGCCCGCCGTGCCCGGGGAGTCCCCGCTCCCGAACGACACGCTGCTCACCAGGCCGCTGCTCGCGTCGCTGCGACCCTGCTCGTAGCCGCGGTCCCACGCGTACGGGCTCGACGCGCTCGCCGAGGCGGCGACGAGGACGGCGGGCACGGCCGCGACGGCCGCGGCGACCGACAGGGGTCGGCCGACCTTCCGCAGCCCCCGGGTGGGCAGCCACCGGCCCCGGCCCCACTGCACGCTCACGACGACCGCGAGCAGCACGACGACGCGCGCGGACAGGTCCGGCGGGAGCACGGCCACCTGGTATCCCGCGACCAGGGCGAGCAGGAGCGTCGCCACGACCCAGCCGCGCAGGATCCACCACGCGGGCGTGAGGGCGCGCAGGAACTCGGCCGTCGAGGCCCACTGCGGCGACGTGGTGACGGGCTTCCACCCCGCGCGCCAGTCCGCCGCGAGCATCTCGCCGAGCCCGGACAGCCGACGGCGCAGCCCAGGGCGCGGGCCGCGCACGCCGTCCGGGGCGGCGGGAGGCAGGCCGGCCGCGGTGCGCAGCTCGGCGGCGTACTCGGCGGGCGGACCGAAGAACGCGACGAGGTCGAGGCCCGTGTCGTCGAGCGCCTCCGTGCCGGCCGTGCCGGCCGTGCCGGCCGGAGCGCCGTCGGACGACGCCGAAGCGGGAGCTCGGCGCGGGAGCGCGCCGGGCGCGTCGACGACGGCCTCGGCGAGGTCGGCCTCGAGCCCGTCGGCGAGCTCCTCGACCTGGTCGGGGCGCAGGTCGGCGAGGTGCGCGCGCACCTGCTGGGCGTAGGCGTGGACGTGCCCGTAGAAGGCCCGCCCGACGGGCGCGCCGGCGGGCGGCTGCGCGGGGGTCGTCGTGCTCATCAGGCGGCCACCTCTCCGGTCCGCAGCAGCGCGGACACGGTGCCCGCGAACGTCTGCCACTCCTTGCGGTGCAGGTCGAGCATGGCCCGGCCCTGCGGGTTGATCCCGTAGTACTTGCGGTGCGGCCCGGCGTCGGACGGCACGACGTAGGTGGTCAGCGCCCCGCCCGCGTACAGGCGTCGCAGCGTCCCGTACACGGACGCGTCCCCCACGTCCTCGAGCCCCGCCGCGCGCAGGCGCCGCACGACGTCGTACCCGTACCCGTCCTCGGCCTCGACCGCGGCGAGCACCGCCGCGTCGAGCACCCCCTTGAGCAGCTGCGTGGTGTCCATCCGTCCCTCCGTCGGGCGTGGCCCCGGTCCGTCCCGGTGCTCGGCCACCGGGATCACGGGATGCACACTACCGCGCGATGCGCAGTACCGGGCACACGACACGCCCCTCGCCCGGACACGCCGGAGCCCGGGCCGCGGGCACCGGGGTCCGGTGCCGCGCGACGCCGGGCTCGGCGGTCGGGCGGGAAGGGCCGCCGGGGCGGCCCGGGGTCAGGCGAGCGACCAGGCGATGCCGTCGAGGATGTCGTGCTCGCTCGTCACGACCTCGGTGAGCGACCCGCCCGCGGCGGCGACGTCGTCGCGCACGCGGCGCACGACCTCCGACCACACGAGCGCGCCCGCGCCGATGACGTCGACCCGCCCGGGGTGCATGAACCCCAGCGCGGTGCGCTCGGCGCGCGTGCGGTGCAGCAGGTCGTCGCACGCCGCGAGCACGGTGTCGACCGGCAGCACGGACCCGTTGATCCGGTCGCGGTCGTACCGGGCGAGGCCGAGCGCGTGGGCCGTGACCGTCGTGACGGACCCGGCGAGCCCGACGAGCGTCGCGGCCCGCCCGAGCGGCACCACGCGGGCAGCGTCGTCGAGCGCGGCCCGCACGTCGGCACGGGCCGCCGCCTCCTCCTCGGGGGTCGGCGGGTCGGAGCGCAGGTGCCGCTCCGTCATGCGCACGCACCCCACGTCCATCGAGTACGCGGCGTCGGGCGTCGTCGTGCCGAGCACGAGCTCCGTCGAGCCGCCGCCGAGGTCCACCACGACGTAGGGGCCGGGGCGCACGGCCGCGACGGTCGACGTCGCCCCGCGGAACGACAGCGCGGCCTCCTCCTCGCCCGAGACGACCTCGGGCTCGACGCCGAGCGCGTCGAGGACGCCCGCGACGAACTCGTCACGGTTCTCGGCGTCCCGCGTGGCCGACGTCGCGACGAAGCGCGTCCGCGTCGCGCCCAGGTCGGCGATCACCTGCGCGTAGCGGCGCGCGGCGTCGAGCGTGCGCGCGAGCGCCTCGGGGGCGAGCCGACCCGTGCGGTCGACGCCCTGGCCGAGCCGGACGACCTCCATGCGGCGGTCCAGGTCGACGAGGGTCCCGGCCTGCGGGTCGACGTCGGCGACGAGGAGGCGGATCGAGTTGGTGCCGCAGTCGATCGCCGCCACGCGCGAGGCGCCGGGCGGGACGGGGGCGGGCGAGGTGGCCGGCGCGGCGGTCGCGCCCGGGTCCCGGGTGAGCGGAGAGGTGGAGCCAGAGGTCATGCGTCCAAGCGTGCCACGCGGTCAGCAGGTGCAGCGGTCGGGGCGCCACACGTCGCGCACGCGCTCGAGCGCCTCGTCGCCCAGCGGGTTGACGCCCGGCCCGGCCGCGAGCGCGTGGCCCACGAGGACGTGCAGGCACTTCACGCGCGTGGGCATCCCGCCCGCCGAGATGCCGTCGATCTCCTCGACATGGCCGAGCGCCTCGCGCTGCGCGAGGTAGTGCTCGTGCGCGCGCCGGTAGGCGGCGGCGAGCTCCTCGTCCTCGGTGAGCCGCTCCGACATCTCCTTCATGACGCCGTTCGCCTCGAGCGTCGACGCGGCCGCGACCGCGCCCGGGCTCGTGAGGTAGAAGGTCGTGGGGAACGGCGTGCCGTTCTCGAGCCGCGGCGCCGTGCGGACGACGAGCGGGCGCCCGCACGCGCACCGCGCGGCGATGCCGACGACACCGCGCGGCGTGCGCCCGAGCTGCTCCGCGAGCGTCTCGAGGTCGCGCTCGGAGACGACGGCGTCCGGGTCGTCGGCGGGGATGGCCAGGCGGGCGTCGGGCACGGGACTTCCTTCGGGTCGGTCGGCGGCGTCGGGACGACGCCTCACCCATTCTCCCCGCTCGGCGGAGCGTCCTCGTCGCCGGCCGGTTCCTCGCCCGCGGGCGCGGTCCCGTCGGACGTCCCCGCGTCGTCGCCGGCGGGCGTGCGCGGACCGCCCGCGACCTGCACCGACTCCCAGATGGCCTCGTACCAGGGCGTGCCCTCCTCGTACCCCCGGACGGGCCCGTCCGTGATCGTCCGCCCGGTCTGCGGGTCGGTGTCGTCGACCACCGTCTCCGGGTCGAGCACGCGCCACGGCCGCTCCCCCGGCATGACGAAGTTCAGCCGGTCCCGCGCCTCGCGCTCGACGTAGGCCTGGTCGTCCCACCGGGCGAGCTCGGCCTCGAGCTCGGTGTGCTCGGCCTGCGCCTGCTCGAGGCTGGCGCGCAGCTCGCGCAGCTCCCCCGTCTGGTTGACGTACGCGCGCAGCGTCGGCAGCAGGAGCACCGCGGCGAGGAGCACGACGACGGACAGGACCAGGGTCCGGACGGTCACCACCTCGGGCAGGAGGAAGCCGTAGCGGCTCCGACGCCGGTCCTCGGGCGCCGGGCCGGCGGCACGTCGCGTCGACGTCGCGCTGCTCGGTCGGGCGGCGGGGCGGCGCGCTCCGGACGACGACGGGGTCCGGGCGGTCGAGCCGCCTCCCGGGGACTTCGCCGAGGAGCCCGACGCCGTCCGCGGGGCGCCCGTGGACGCCGGGCGCGGGCTCGCGGACCCCGACGACGCGGAGCGCTTCGTGGGCTTCGTCCCGGACGTGCCGCGCGCGGGCCCGGAGCCCGGCCGCGCGGGGGCACCGGGGCGCGGGGGACGGCGCGAGGACGGCATGCCCCGATTGTGCTGCCGCGAGACGCGGCGCGCCGGGAGCACGCGCGGTGCGCCCGCGAACGTGAGGCGATCGACACGACTTCTTCACCCGCCGGACGCGCCGGAGCCCGGCGGGCCGACGAGCGGCCCTCCGGGCTCCGGGTGCCGGGTCACCCCGGCGGGGTCGTGCGCGACCGACGGTCAGCCGCAGGTCAGCCCTGCACCGTCCAGCGCGGGAACGCGCCACGGCCGGCGTAGCGGGCGGCGTCGTCCAGCGCCTCCTCGATGCGCAGGAGCTGGTTGTACTTGTTGATGCGCTCGCCGCGGGCGGGGGCGCCCGTCTTGATCTGGCCGGCGTTCGTCGCGACGGACAGGTCCGCGATCGTCGTGTCCTCGGTCTCGCCCGAGCGGTGCGACACCATCGCGGTGAAGCCGTTGCGCTGCGCGAGCTCGACGGCGTCGAGCGTCTCGGTGAGCGTGCCGATCTGGTTGAGCTTCACGAGGAGCGAGTTCGCCGCCTTGAGCTCGATGCCCTTCGCGAGACGCTCCGGGTTGGTGACGAACAGGTCGTCGCCGACGATCTGCACCCGGTCGCCGACCTCGGCGACGAGCTGCGACCAGCTGTCCCACTCGTCCTCCGACAGCGGGTCCTCGATGGAGACCAGCGGGTAGTCGCGCACCAGCTGCTCGTAGTAGGCGATCATCTCGGCCGGCGTCTTCGCGCCACCCTCGAACTGGTACGCGCCGTCCTTGAAGAACTCGGTCGACGCGACGTCGAGCGCGAGCGTCACGTCGGTGCCCGGCGCGAAGCCGGCCTTCTCGATCGCGACGAGGATGAGGTCGAGCGCCTCGCGGTTGCTCGCGAGGTTCGGCGCGAAGCCGCCCTCGTCGCCGAGGCCGGTGGCCAGGCCCTTCTCCTTGAGCACGGACTTCAGCGCGTGGTAGACCTCGGCGCCGGTGCGCAGCGCCTCGCGGAACGAGGACGCGCCGATCGGGGCGACCATGAACTCCTGGATGTCCACGTTCGAGTCCGCGTGCGACCCGCCGTTGAGGATGTTCATCATCGGCACGGGCAGGACGTGCGCGTTCGGGCCGCCGACGTAGCGGTACAGGTCGAGGCCCGCGCTCTTCGCGGCGGCCTTCGCGACGGCGAGCGAGACGCCGAGGATGGCGTTCGCGCCGAGCTTGCCCTTGTTCGGGGTGCCGTCGAGGTCGATGAGGGCGGCGTCGATGAGGCGCTGGTCCTCGGCCTCGAAGCCGATGAGCTCCGGGGCGATGTCGTCGATCACGGAGTTCACCGCGCCCTCGACGCCCTTGCCCAGGTAGCGGGACTTGTCGCCGTCACGACGCTCGACGGCCTCGAACGCACCGGTCGACGCGCCCGAGGGCACTCCGGCGCGGGCGAACGTCCCGTCGTCCAGGACGACCTCGACCTCGACGGTCGGGTTTCCGCGGGAGTCGAGGATCTCGCGCGCTCCAACGGCTTCGATGCTGGCCACAGGTGCTCCTTCGGGGCAGGGCTGCGGGCGCTTCGAACGGTGGTGGCGGACCCGGGCAGGGAAACCCGGGACGCCGCGTGCGCGCCCGCGACGATGGTGGGTTTACGACCACAGCCTAGTGCCCGGTTGTGACCTGCGCCGCTGCGTCCGGTCCGTGGGCCCCGGGTCGGGGACCTGCGCGTCGACGATCGGGACGAACGTCCCGTCTCAGCCCTGCGCCGCCGGGCCGGGCTCCGCGGGCGCCCCTGCCGACGTCTCGGCCGCGACGATCCGCGCCTCGACGCGCCGCAGCTCGCCCCGCAGCGCGGCCTCCGCGTCGAGCCCGTCGGCCTCCGCGCGGGCCACGAGCGCGAGCAGCTCGCGTCCGAGCCGCTCGTCCGGCGTCGGGCCGGCGCCGTCCTCGCCGGCCGCACCCGGCCCGGTGCCCGACGGTGCCGCGAGCGCCGCGCCGACGACGTCGCCGAGGCCGCCGCGCCCGGCCCGGGACAGGACCTTCTGCGCGCGGGCGAGCGCCCCCTGCGTGTGCGAGATGCCCTCGAGCACCGACGAGCGCTGCTTCTCCGCCTTCTTGATCGCGTCCCACTGCCCGTGCAGGTCGGTCGCGTCGGCGTCCGCGAACACGTGCGGGTGGCGCCGCACGAGCTTCGCCGCGAGGTCGGCGGCGACGTCGTCGACGGTGAACGGGTCCGGCTCCTCGCTCGCGATGCGCGCGTGGAACAGCACCTGCAGGAGCAGGTCGCCGAGCTCCTCGCGCATCCCGGCGCGGTCGTCGGTCTCGATGGCGTCGGCGAGCTCGTGCGCCTCCTCGAGGAGGTACCGCACGAGCGAGACGTGCGTCTGCTCGCGGTCCCACGGGCACCCGCCCGGGGAGTAGAGGCGGTCCATGACGGCGACCACGTCGCGCAGCGGGTCGGTCGCGGCGTGGGGCGCGCGGTCGTGCGCGGGCTCGTGCTGATCCGGGGCGGCCGAGGGCTCGGGGGCGGTCACCGCCTCATCGTAGGTTCGCCGGGCGGCACGCGGTCGCCGCCGGTCGAGCGTGCCGTCGCTGCCGGTCGAGCACGCGGTCGTGGCCCGGGCCGGGCCACGACCGCGTGGTGGGGATGGCGGAAGCGCTACGACCGCCAGGTGTCCGACAGCGTCACGGAGCCGTCGGCGCCGACCGTCGCCGTGCGGTTGCCGCCGCTCTCCCAGACGACGTTCCCGCCGCCGTCGCGCTTGACGTACTTGTACTGGAAGGTCGTGCCGGCCGGGAGGTCGACGCGCGCGGTCCACACCGGGTAGGCCGACGACGACAGCGGGACGCCGTTCGCGGGCGCCCAGGAGCCGAGCGCCGGGATGCTGCCGACGACGTGGACCGTCTGGCCCCACGTGGTGGTCGCGGTGACGGAGAACGACGCGTCGCCCTGCCCTTCGACCGGCCCGCCCGGCGACCCGCCGCCGTCGCACGGGTTGCCCGCCGTGACCGTCCCGCCGGAGACGGCGACCGCGGCGCCGGACAGGGAGTAGTCCTTGCCGCCGTTGCTGTCCCAGGCGCCCGAGCCGTTCGTGAAGGCGGCGGTGACGGTCGCGGCCGCGCCCGTCGCCCCGCTGGGCAGGGTGATCTGCCGCGAGACCCAGCCCGTGCAGGCCGCCGTCATCGGGACCCCGGGGACGGCGGTCCAGGCGCCCGTGCCGACCTTGTAGTGGACGTTGTACGCGTTCCAGCCCTTGTCGGTCGCGTAGTAGACGGTCGTCGTGCCGGCCGGGTCGACGGGCCCGGGGCCCCCGGTGCCGCCGTCGCCGCGCGCCCCGACGTGGAGCGCGAGCGCCCCGTACGCGGGCACCGTCGCCGTGAAGGTGCCCGAGCCGGAGACGGAGACGGTCCTCGAGCAGTCCTTCGATGCCACGACGTCGCAGTACGTCCCGGCGGGGAGCGAGGTCTGGTAGGTGCGCGTCACGGCGTTCGCGGAGTTGTTGATCGTCACGTAGCCCTTGGCGCCCCGCCCGTAGGCGATGTGGTTGTTCCCGTCGTCCCACCAGCCCGTCACCGGGGTCCCGGCGACCGCGTTGTGGAAGCCGACCATGCCCGCGATCTCGGTCCAGCGCTGCGTGCAGACCCACGCGCTGCCGGCACAGCTCGCGTCGGGCACGGAGGTGGCCGACGCGCCGGGCGCACCCGCGTCCTTGTCGCTCCACGTGTAGCCCGAGTAGACGCTCGGCGCACCGTAGGGCCACGAGAGCATGAACGCGTTGGCGAGCCGGTACTTTGCGCCCCACTTGTAGTTCATCGTCTCGCCGTTGCGCTCGGTGTCGTGGTTGTCGACGAAGACGCCCGCCCGGTCGGAGGGGAGCTTGTTGTCGCCGATGGTGCGCAGGTCCTTGATCTGGCCGTCGAACCGGGACTTGAGCTCGCGCGCGTAGAAGAACTCGTGCGAGTCGCCGGAACCGAGGTACTCCGAGGGCTGGATCGGCTCGCCGCTCGCGCCGATGACCTCGTGCACCCAGAAGACGTTCGGGTTCGTGAGCCGCGCCTTGATCGCCGCGAGGTCCGCGGCCGGGATGTGCTTCGCGGCGTCGATGCGGAAGCCCGAGACGCCGAGCGACAGGAGGTCGTTGAGGTAGCCCGCGATCTTGCCGCGCACGTAGTCGGAGCCCGTCCGCAGGTCCTGGAGCGAGACGAGGCGGCAGTTCTGGACGTTGTACCGGTCGCCGTAGTTGCTGATGTTCGACCGGCAGTCGTTGAAGTCGTTCGGCCCGTACGGGACGCCGGGGAAGCTGTCCACGGAGTAGCTCGTCCCGCCGGTCCCGGTGCCGGACCCGGTGTCGGCGCCCGCCGTGTGGTTGACGACCGCGTCGACGATCACGCCCACGCCCGCCGCCTTGCACGTGCTCACCATGCGCTGGAACTCGGCCCGCGTGCCGAGCTTGGACTCGAGCTTGTAGCTGACGGGCTGGTAGGACGTCCACCAGGCCGTGCCCTGGATGTGCTCCTGCGGCGGCGAGACCTGGACGTAGCCGAACCCGGCCGAGCCGATGGTGCTCGTGCACTCGGCGGCCACGGAGTCCCACGTCCACTGGAAGAGGTTGAGGATCACGTCGCCCCGGCCGTTCGGGGAGTCGACGACGGGCGTCGGCACGGGCGGCGCGGCCGCGGCGGGTGCGGCGACCGGGACCGCGGCCAGCGCCGCGGTCAGCGCGAGGGCCGCCGAGGCGCCCGCCGCGAGGACGCGGCGCAGGCGGCCGCCGCGTGGGCGGGCGGGGCGTCCTGCGGGGACGGGGGTGGGCGCCGGGGGTCCGGCGAGGTCGGTGGTGCGCGTCATTGCAGCTCCTTCGAGGATGCGGCCGCCCCACGCTCGGCGTCGAGCACGGACGGGCCACGCGGTGATGACGAGCGCCCCGGGGTGGCGGGCGCGACCGGCACCTGCGGCTTTGCAGGATGTTTCCGGATGTTGCTGCAACCTTACAGAGACCGGCGCGGGCTGTCACGACCTGTGTCGACGGGTCGTGCGGTCGGGTCGTGCCGGTGCGGCGGCGGCCCGGACGGCATAGCGTCGGAGGACGAACCGAGAGGAGACGCCATGGGAACCAAGCGCCGGTGGAAGGACCTGACGAAGGGTCAGCGGATCGCCGTCGGGGTCGTGGGAGCCGCCCAGGTCACGCTCACCGCCGCGGCGTACCGGGACCTCGTACGTCGGCCGGCGGAGCAGGTGAACGGGACCAAGCTCGCGTGGGGCCTCGCGCTCCTCGTCAACTGGGTCGGGCCCATCGCCTACTTCCTCGACGGCCGCAAGAGCTGACCGCGGGAGGGCTCAGCCCTCGACCGTGAGCCCGGCCGTCGGCTCCAGCAGCGTCAGCGCGCGCCGCAGCGCCGTGCTCGACGTGTGCACCGTGTAGGGGAAGTAGACGACCTCGACGCCCACCTCGGCGAAGCGACGCTCCAGCTCGGCGCCCTTCGGGGTGCCGCGCCAGTCGTCGCCCTTGAAGAACACGTCGAACGGGCGCTGCCGCCAGGTCTCGAGCTTGTCGGGCTGGGTCTCGACGAACACCTCGTCGACGAACCGGACGTGGCGGACGATCTCCGCGCGCTCCGTGACGGGGACGACCGGGCGCCGGCCCTTCGCGAGCTCGAGCATGTCGTCGTCCACGACGCCTGCGACGAGGTAGTCGCACTCGCTGCGGGCGTGCCGGAGGACGTTGAGGTGCCCGACGTGGAACAGGTCCCACGCACCGGGGGCGTACCCGACCTTCATGCCCGTCCTCCCGTCCTCGGCCGCGCGCCCCGCACGGCGAGGGGGCCGCGTCCAGGCTAGGACCGGGAGGAGACCCGCAACCACGCCCTGCGAGGGTGAAGAAGGCGGCCCACCGGGTGAATTGTGGGCTCGACGAGCGCGTGGGAGCGCACCCGCCCGCCCGCCCGGCAGGGGCCCGATCGCTGCGTGCTACCTTCGGTCGGTCGCCTTTCCGGACGACGTCCCCGCGCACCGGAGGGAGTGCCGACCTCAGTCATGCCGTCCCAGGTCCTCACCGTGTGCACCGGGAACGTCTGCCGCTCCCCCACCGCCGAGCGGCTGCTGAGCATCCGCAGCGACACGAGCGTCACGGTGTCGAGCGCCGGGACGCACGCGCTCGAGGGAGCACCGCTCGACGAGCCGATGGCGCGGCTGCTGACGGCACGCGGCCTGGAGGCGTCGACGCACACCGGGCGGCAGCTCACGGCGGCGATGATCGAGCAGGCGGACCTCGTCCTCACGATGTCCCGGGCCCAGCGGGCCGCCGTCGTCACCCTCGTCCCCCAGGCCGTCCGACGCACCTACACGCTCCTGGAGCTCGCCGCGCTGCTCTCGGCGATCGACCTGCCCGTCGACCCGGACGAGAGCGACGCCGACCGCATCGCCCGCCTCCCGGAGATCGCGAGCGCCCAGCGCGTCCGGACGATCACCCCGCGCACGCCCCTCGACATCCCGGACCCGCACGGCCGCTCCGAGCGGGCCTACCGGCAGGCGTTCACGACGATCGACACCGCGGTCGCGGCGGTCGCCCGCGTCGTGCACCCGCCCGCCGCCCGGCGCCTCGAGTGGTCCCCCACCCTCACCGAGCGGGGCGCGCGCACGCCGCCGTTCCCCGGCGGCGGCGACGGCACCGACCCCACCGGGCGCGGCGGCAGCAGCTCCCCCCGGCACGGCGGCCGGCGGAGCTGGCGCCTGCGCTGACCGCGCGTCAGCGGGCCGACGACGTCCCCACCGTCGCGGCCGCGCTCACCTCGCCGAGCACCACGGCGTCGATGAGCTGGCGCGCCCACCCGAGGACCTCCGCACCGCGCAGCGGGCGGCCGCCGATGCGCGCCGTCGTCGGGTACGGGACGAGGATCGCGCGGATCGCGGGCTTGAGCAGCGTGCCCGGGTAGAGACGCTTGAGCCGCAGCTGCGCCGACTCGGGGAGGTCGACCGGCGCGAACCGGATGAACTTGCCCTGCGCCGTGACGTCCGTGAGCCCCGCCCGGCGGGCGTGGTTGCGGAAGTCCGCGACGTCGAACAGCGCGGACGCGACGTCCGGGAGCGCGCCGTAGCGGTCGACGAGCTCGGCCCGCACCTCGGCGAGCTCCGGCGCGTCGGCCGCGGCGGCGATCTTCTTGTACGCCTCGAGCCGCAGGCGCTCGGTCGCGATGTAGGACTCCGGCAGGTGCGCGTCGACCGGGAGCTCGATCGAGACCTCCGGCTGCTCCTCGGGCCCGTCGCCGCGGTAGTTCGCGACGGCCTCCCCCACCATGCGCACGTACAGGTCGAACCCGACGCCCGCGATGTGGCCGGACTGCTCCCCGCCGAGCAGGTTGCCCGCGCCGCGGATCTCGAGGTCCTTCATCGCGACCTGCATGCCCGCGCCGAGGTCGGTGTGGGCCGCGATCGTGGCGAGGCGGTCGTGCGCGGTCTCGGTGAGGGGTCGCTCGGGCGGGTACAGGAAGTACGCGTACGCGCGCTCGCGCCCGCGGCCCACGCGGCCGCGGAGCTGGTGGAGCTGGGACAGGCCGAGCATGTCGGCGCGCTCGAGGATGAGCGTGTTCGCGTTGGAGATGTCGAGGCCCGTCTCGATGATCGTCGTGCAGACGAGGACGTCGAGCTCCTTCTCCCAGAACGCCCGGATCACCTGGTCGAGCTGGTGCTCGTTCATCTTGCCGTGCGCGACGCCCACGCGGGCCTCGGGGACGAGCTCGCGCAGCCGCGCCGCGGTGCGCTCGATCGTCTCGACCTTGTTGTGCACGTAGAACACCTGGCCCTCGCGCAGGAGCTCGCGGCGCAGCGCCGCGGCGATCTGCTTCTCCTCGTACGCCCCGACGTACGTGAGGACGGGGTGCCGCTCCTCCGGCGGGGTCGCGAGGGTCGACATCTCGCGGATGCCCGTGACGGCCATCTCGAGCGTGCGCGGGATCGGGGTCGCGGACATGGCGAGCACGTCCACGTTGGTCCGCAGCTGCTTGAGCGTCTCCTTGTGCTCGACGCCGAAGCGCTGCTCCTCGTCGATGATGACGAGGCCCAGGTCCTTGAACCGCACGCTGCCCGTGATGAGGCGGTGGGTGCCGATGACGACGTCCACCGTCCCCTTGGCCAGCCCGTCCACGACCTCCTCGGACTCCTTGGGAGTCTGGAAGCGCGACAGCGCCTTGACCGTCACCGGGAAGCCCGCGTACCGCTCGGAGAACGTCTCGAGGTGCTGCTGCACGAGCAGCGTCGTGGGCACGAGCACCGCGACCTGCTTGCCGTCCTGGACCGCCTTGAACGCCGCGCGGATCGCGATCTCCGTCTTGCCGTAGCCGACGTCGCCGCACACGAGCCGGTCCATCGGGACCGTCTTCTCCATGTCGGCCTTGACCTCGTCGATCGTCGCGAGCTGGTCGGGCGTCTCGACGTACGCGAACGCGTCCTCCAGCTCGCGCTGCCACGGGGTGTCCGGGCCGAACGCGTGGCCCTGCGTGGCCATGCGCGCCGAGTACAGGCGGATGAGCTCGCCCGCGATCTCCTTGACGTGCTTGCGCGCGCGGGACTTCGTCTTGGCCCAGTCCGACCCGCCCATCTTGTTGAGGCTCGGCGCCTCGCCGCCCGTGTACTTCGTGACCTGGTCGAGCTGGTCCATGGGCACGAACAGGCGGTCGCCCGGCTGGCCGCGCTTGCTCGACGCGTACTCGATCACGAGGTACTCGCGCGTCGCGGCGTTGCCGCCCGTGCCGAGCGTCCGCTGGACGAGCTCGACGAAGCGGCCCACGCCGTGCTGCTCGTGCACCACGAAGTCGCCCGCCTTGAGCTGGAGCGGGTCGACGACGTTGCGACGCCGGCTGGGCATCTTGCGCATGTCGCGCGTGCTCGTGCCGGCCCGGCCCGTGAGGTCGGCCTCGGAGAAGACGGCGAGCCGCAGCCCCGGCGCGACGAAGCCCTTGCCGACCATCGCCGGCGTGACGAGGACGATGCCGCCCTCGGGCTCGTCGTCGAGCCGCGGCACGAGGCGCGCGGGCGTGTCCGCCGCGCCGAGCTGCTCGACCATGCGCTTGGCCGGCCCGTGGCCCTCCGTCGTGAGCACGAGCCGCCAGCCCGCGTGCTGCAGGCCGCGCACGTCGTCGAGCGCGCGCGCCACGTCGCCGCGGTAGGACTCGACGTCGCGCGCGCCGAGCGTGAAGGTCGGCACGCCGTCGGCGCTCTCGCCGACGTGGGCGGCCGTCGTGCCCGCGCCGCCGCTCGACGTGGCGGCGCCCGCAGCGGCGCTCCCGTCGGCGTCCGGCGGGACGTCGAGGTCGGGGTTGTCGAGCGCGAACGACGACAGCGTCCACCAGCCCAGGCCGCGGCGCTGCGCGACCGCGCGCACCTGGGAGAACGTCTCGAACGACGCCGCGGACAGGTCGACCGGCGCCTTGCCGCCCGCCACCGCGCCCGTCCAGGCCGCGGCGAGGAACTCCTCCGTGGTCGCCACCAGGTCGTGCGCGCGACGGCGCACGCGCTCGGCGTCGTCGACGACGAGGAGCGCGTCGTCGGGCACGAGCTCGAGCACCGGGACCATGCGGTCCACGAGCACCGGCGCGAGGGACTCCATGCCCTCGACCGCGACGCCCGCCGCGAGCCGGTCCAGCATCTCGGTCGCGCCCGGCAGGTCCTCCACCAGCGCGGCGGCGCGCGCCCGCACCGAGTCCGTGAGCAGGATCTCGCGGCACGGCGGCGCCCACAGCCCGTGCTCGGCGATCTCCAGGCTGCGCTGGTCGGCGACCGCGAACCAGCGGATCTCCGACACCTCGTCGCCCCAGAACTCCACGCGCAGCGGGTGGTCCTCCGTGGGCGGGAAGATGTCGAGGATGCCGCCGCGGACCGCGAACTCGCCGCGCCGCTCGACCATGTCCACGCGCGTGTACGCCGCCGCGACGAGCCGCTCCGCGACGTCGGTGAGGTCCGCCGTCGTGCCCGCGTGCAGCTCGACCGGCTCGAGGTCCCCCAGCCCGTCCACGACGGGCTGCAGGAGCGCCCGGACCGGCATGACGAGCACCCGGACGGGACCGGACGGGCCGACCTCCGGGTCCGGGTGCGCGAGGCGGCGGAACACCGCGATGCGCTTGGCGACCGTGTCCGCGCGCGGGCTCAGGCGCTCGTGCGGCAACGTCTCCCAGCTCGGCAGCACCGCGACGACGTCGCCCAGCTCGTCCGGCAGGTAGGCGCGCACGCTCGCGGCCAGCTCGTCCGCGTCGCGCCCCGTCGCGGTCACCACGACGAGCGGGCGCGAGCCCGCGGCCCACGCCGGGCCGCCCCCGCCGCCTGACGCCGGGGCGTCGCCGTCCGGGACCGGCCCCGTCGCGCGCGCCCCCGCCATCGCCGCGAGGAGCGGCGGGCGGACGCCGGCCGGGCCGACGACGTCGGCCTCGCCGCGGGCGCGCACGTGCTCGACCGCGGCCGCCGCGGCCTGGTCGGCGAGCAGCGCGGGCAGGATGCCGGTGAGGTTCATGGGGGTCCTTCGAGGAGAGGGCACGACGACGGTCCCGACCGGGGCGGGCGATCGGGTCCGGCGTCCACACTACGCGCGTGGACCCACATCGTTCCGCGCGCGGGCGCGCGTCAGGCCCCCGCCACCGGGGCCTCCTCCGAGCGCCCCGCCGCCGCGGCCCGCCGTCGGGCGCGCAGGTCCCGGGCGACCCAGATCGAGTTCGGCACCACCTGGAAGACGAGGATCGCGACCGCCGACCCGACGACCGGCCCGGCCGCGCCCAGCGGCTCGATGAGCACCCACGAGAGCGCCACGTTGCTCACGGTCATGAGCAGGACGGGGACGACCTGGAACCGCAGGCCGCGCTCGTCGGTCATGTACATGCCCGGCGGGTAGTTGAGCGCCTGGACCGCGACCAGCGCGCAGTAGCCGAGGACCAGCGCGAGCGGCACGGTGATCTTGCCGTCGGCGACCACGTCCTGGAGGAACGGCAGGCACAGCGCGAGCACCGTGGACAGCAGCACGCCCCCGGCGAGGAACGCGAGGGAGATCCGGAACGGGCTCATCACCTCGTCGCGCGCCCGCGCCTGCGCGAAGTAGGGCCACATGCTGACGCCCGCCGCGATGATCGCCTGCATGACGAGCCCGAAGAGCTGGGTCGCGAACGTGTACTGCGCGAGCGCCTGGGTCGTGGACAGGTGGGACAGGAGCAGCCGGTCGCTCTGCATCGCGACCGGCATCGCCACGGACTGCACGAGCATCGGCACCGCGACCGCGGCCACCGGCACCCCGGGCACCGCCCGGCGCCGCGGGACGTCGCGGAACGCCCGGCCGACCTGGGGCGCGAGCAGGCGCGCCGCGACGCTCACCGTGATCGCCGACGCGAGCCCGGCCGCGACGTAGGAGACGAGGGCGACGTAGTCGCCGCCCTGCCCCTTGCCGACGAGGACGAGCACGACGACGCCGACGAAGAAGAGCGGCGACACGATGCCCTGGAGGAACGTCTGGAGCACGTTCTGCTTGAGCCCGATGAGGACCCGGATGCCGATCCCCAGCGGGAGCGACAGCCCGAACACGACGAGGCACAGCGTCGCGACGACGTCCCCGCCCGCGACGAGGCCGTCGCCCAGCAGGAGGGGCCACCACCCGAGGAGCTGGATCGCCACGCACACGGCGGCGATGGTCAGGCCCGAGACGGTGAGGACGCGAAGCGCCGTCGTCAGCGTCCGGTGGACCCGCTCCGACTCGCGCGGGGACGACGCCTCCGCGATGGCGTTGATGACGACCGCGCCGATGCCCAGGTCGGCGAACGGTAGGAGGTTGCGCAGCCCGTTGAGCAGCCCGTACTGGGCGTAGGACGCGACGCCGAAGTGCTCGATGATCAGGCGGCTGGTGACGATCCCGAGGAGCCCCGCCAGGCCCATCACGGCGACCTTGGCGCCGGCCGTCCCGGTCACCGAACGCCAGAGGCCCACTCGTCCTCCTCGTGCTCCCGGTGCGTCGCCCGCAGGCCCGAGCGCCGGACCGCTGCCCGGAATTCACGATCTTAGGACCTTCTCCACGAGATCCGACCGTCGCGGGAGGGTGAATCCCGCCCGACCTGCGGCGACCGTCCGGTGCGCCCGACTACGGTGGACGCAGGGCCCGTCGCCGACGGTGCCGACCGGCCGCGGAGGGCGAGAGATGACGCTGCGCGAGTACGTGACCGCGGTGCTGCGCCACTGGGTCGTGGTCGCCGTGTGCGCCGTCCTGGGGGCGGTCGCCGGGTTCGGCTACGCGCGCTCGGAACCGAAGGTGTACCAGTCGTCGGCGTCCGTGATGGTCGTCCCCGAGCAGGGCGAGAACGCCGCCGAGCTCGTGCAGGGCTCGAACTACGTGCAGAACCTCGTCGCGTCGTACGCGGTGCTCGCGCAGTCACCGTACGTGCTCGAACCCGTGATCGAGGACCTGGGCCTCGACACCACGCCCGCCCGCCTGGCCCGCAGCGTCAGCGTGAACACGCCGCTCAACACGGTCGTCATCGAGATCGCGGTGAGCGACACCTCGCCGGACCGCGCGCGCGAGATCGCCGACGGGATCAGCGACCAGCTCGCGCTGGCCGTCCCCGAGCTGTCGCCGCAGCTGGCCGACCGCTCGTCGGCCGTGCGGATCACGACGATCGCCCCCGCGCGCCAGCCCGTGAACCCCATCGCGCCCAACACGCGCATGCTCATGATGGTCGGCCTCGCCGCGGGGCTCGCCGTCGGCGTGACGTACGCCGTCCTGCGCGAGCTGCTCGCGCGCCGCGTCGTCAGCTCGTCGTCGATCCAGTCGATGCTCGGCGTGCCGTTCCTCGGCGAGGTGGTCAAGGTGCCGTCGCGCACGTCGCTGCCCGCCGTCGTCGCCGCCGGTCCGGGGAGCCGCCCGTCCGAGAGCGTCCGCACGCTCGTCGCCAACGTGCGCTTCGCCGACGTCGACCACGGCCGCCGCGTGCTCATGGTCTCCTCCGGCGACGCGGGCGAGGGGAAGAGCTCGATCGCGATCAGCCTCGCGCTCTCGCTCGCCGAGGACGGGAGCAGCGTGCTCCTCGTCGACGCCGACCTGCGCCGGCCCTCGATCGCGCGCGTCACCGGGCTGGAGGGGTCGGTCGGCCTGACGAACCTGCTCGTCGGCGACGTGGCCCAGGAGGACATCGTGCTTCCCTGGACGCGCCCCAACCTCTTCGTGCTGCCGAGCGGGGTCCTGCCCGCGAACCCCGGCGTGCTGCTGTCCTCCGAGCGGCTCGTCGCCGTGATCGGCGACCTGCGGACGCACTACGACTACGTCGTCATCGACACCGCGCCGATCCTCCCGCTGAGCGATCCGCTCTGGCTCTCGCGCGCCGTGGACGGCGTGCTCGTCGTCGCGCGGGCCCGCAAGACCCGCATCTCGCGGCTGCGCCAGACGGTCGACAAGTTCGAGCGGGGCGAGGCGGACGTCATCGGCATCGTGCTCAACGACGTCAAGCCGCGCGGGCGCAGCGCCTACTACGTCAACGACTCCCGGGTCGGCGTCCCCGGCGCGTTCTCGCGCGAGGCCGGGTCCCCCGACGTCAGCCCCGCCGCGACGGCCGACGACGCGGCGGCGCCACGCGCCGTCGAGGACGCGGACCGCCGCACGACGCCGTGACGACCGGGTGACGACGCGATGACGGCGCGCGCCGGGGCCGAGCCCGGCACCGGGCCTTCGACGACGGTCCCGACGGCGCAGCCCCTCCCGGGGGTGTCCGACGTCGCGACGCGCATCGCGGCCGGCGCGGCCGCCCTCGCGTGCGGCGCCTGGATCCCGATCGTCGCGGGGATCACCCCGGCGATCGTCGTCGGGCTCGTGCTGCTCCCCGTGTGGCTCCCCGTCGTGCGCCGGTCCCGGCCCGGCCGGTGGTTCGTGGGGCTCGGTGTCCTCGCCCTGCTCAGCGGCGTCCTGCTCACCGAGCTCTCCGCCCCGGACCGCGTGCTGTCGTCGCTTGCCCTGCGCGACGGCCTCATCACGCTCTCGGCGCTCGTCCTCGGCGCCGGGGTGCTCCTGTGGTGCCGCGCCGTCCTCGAGACCTCGACCGTCGCCGTCCTCTTCGGGGTCGGCGCGCTCGTCGCGGCCGCCCTGCGCACCGGCGGCGCCGACAACCCCTGGAAGTACACGTTCGGCATGCCGGTGACCGTGCTCGTGCTCGCGCTGTGCCTCAGCACGCGGTCGCGCGGGCTGCAGGTCGTCGCCGCCCTCGCGCTCGCCGGGGTCTCCGCGGTCAACGACTCGCGCTCGGCCGCGACGACGATGCTCATGGTCGCCCTCCTCGTCGCCTGGCAGGCGATGCGCACCGGCCTGCGCGTGCGGTCCGGCGGGGTGCGCGTCGCGACGCAGCTCGGCGTGCTCGCGCTCGTCGTCTTCCTCGGGATGCAGACCCTCGTGCTCGACGGCTACCTGGGCGCGGACGCGCAGCAGCGCACGGAGATGCAGATCCAGACGTCGGGCTCCGTCTTCACGGGCGGGCGACCCGAGATGGGCGCCGCGACCGCGCTGGTGGCGGCCCGGCCCTGGGGGTATGGCGCGGGCGCCGTGCCCAACCTCGAGGACCTGCTCACCGCGAAGACCGGGATGGCGCGCCTCAACTACGACCCCAACAACGGCTACGTCGAGAAGTACCTCTTCGGGTCCGGCTTCGAGGTGCACTCCGTGCTCGGCGACCAGTGGATCCGGTTCGGGCTCGTCGGGATGCTGTTCGCCGTCGCGTGCGTCGTCGTCGTCTGGCGCGGCACCCTCGCCGACCTCGGCCGCAACGCGGCGTCGGCGCTCCTGCTCTACCTCGCGCTCTCGTGCGCGTGGGACCTGCTCTTCAGCCCGTTCTACTCGGTGTCCGCCACCGTCCTCATGCTCGGCGTGGCGATCGCGACGCCGTACACGCTGCCCGACCGCGGCAGCACCACCCCGCTCGGTAGCCCCTGAACACCCACCGAGCCCCCTGGACGCGCCGGTGCCCCCGGGTCGAGGACCCGGGGGCACCGGCGGACGTGCGGGGCGGCGGGCCTACGGCTCGCGCACCACCTTGACGTCGTCGAACGACACGCGCGTGGTCGGGTTGGTGGACGCCGAGCTCACCGCCACCTTGATGCTCACCGTGCCGGGCGCCTGGAGCGCCGCCGTCGCGTCGGTCGCCTCGAGGTGCCACGCCTGCGCCGGTCCGGCCGCCGTGGGCCAGACCTTGGCGGAGAGCGTCGTCGGGGACGTCCCGACCGCCGAGATCGACACCGTGTACCGCGCGCCGGGTGCGTACGTCGCGGGGAGCAGCTGGTTCCCGAGGAGCGTCTCGTCCCGGAGCAGGTACAGCCGCATGAGGCCGTTGGGCTCGAGGCGGACGCGCGCGGAGTACGTGCTCGTCCCGACCTGCCGGCCGATGAGCGTGACCGACGTCGTCCCGCCCACCGACGCGACGTCCGACCAGAACGTCGTCTCGGTGCGGGCCCGCGACTCCGAGACCCCCGCCAGGCGCGCCTCGCGCGTCCAGGAGGGCGACATCGCCAGCGTGCCGGCCGAGTCAGCGACCGAGAAGGCCGCGGCCCCGCCGAGCGCGGACCACGCCGCGCCCGACGTCGTCGTGCCCCAGCCGGAGGTCACCGCGCGGTCGAACGTGTCGCGCACGACGACGTTCTCCGCCGGCGCGGTCGCCACGACGTCGTGCGACACGGAGGACGTGCCCCCGCGGTCGTCCGTCACCGTGAGCGTCACCGTGTACGTCCCGGCCTGCGCGTACGTGTGCGAGGCCGTGGCGCCCTCCGCGGTCGCGTCGTCCCCGAAGCTCCACGCGTACGACGCGATCGTGCCGTCCGGGTCGCTCGACGACGAGCCGTCCACCGCGACGGTGAGGTCCGTCGCGGAGGCCGTGAACGCCGCCTGCGGCTTCACGTTCGGCGCGAGCACCGTCACCGAGGTCGTCGCCGTGGCCGTCGCCCCGCGGTCGTCGGTCACGTCGAGCGTGATCGTGTACGTCCCCGGCGCGTCGTAGGTGTGGGTCGCCGTCGCCCCGGTGCCGGTCGCGCCGTCACCGAAGTCCCACGCGTACCCGGTCAGGGTGCCGTCCGGGTCGCTCGACCCCGAGCCGTCGACCGACACCGTGAGCCCGTCGGCCTGCGCCGTCACGACCGCCTGCGGCGGGACGTTCGGCGTGGTGCCGGAGCCCAGCTGGAAGTGCTGCTTCACCTGGGCCGGCGTGAGCGCGACCGGGTAGACGGCCGCCTCGTCGAGGTAGCCCTTCCAGTAGGTGTCGCCCTCCCAGCCGTTGTCGCCGCCGAGCCGCCAGTAGCCGGTGTTGTTCTCCGGCACCGCCTTGTCGTTCGACCCGACGAGCTCGCCGTCGAGGTAGAGCCGCATGCCCGCGCTCGACTGCGTCGCCACGACGTGGTGCCAGGCGTTGTCCCGGTACGACCCGGTGGTGCTGAGCACCTGCTGCGCGCCGTCGTACGTGCCGAACTTCACCTTGCCGTCCGGCGACATGTACACGTGACGGTCGTAGTTGGAGCTCGTGCCCGTCCGGCTGCTGCCGAACCCGATGAGCTTCCCGCCGGTCGTGGTGTCGGTCTTGAACCAGGTCTCGACCGAGTACACCGTCGGGTTGGCGTAGCTGCGCTGGCTCGCGACCAGCCCGCCGTTCCAGGTGCCGAAGATGTTCTTCGTCGGCTGGAAGCGCACCGCCTTGTCCGTCACGCCCGTGAGCGCACCGGTCTGCGACTTCGTCACGGGGCCGGAGTACGAGCCGTCGGACGCGTCGGGGCCGGAGTCCTTCGCGACCGAGCCCGAGGACTCGCCGAGCCGCCAGTACAGCGTCGGCTCGAGCGAGTAGACCGCCTGGCCGTACGCGTCCTGCGGCGCGGTGGCCCCGGCCGCGGGACGGCCGCTCGCCGTCCAGTGGTCGGCGACCTCGCCGCGGGTGAGCGCACGGTCGTACACGGCGACGTCGGAGATGGTGCCGTTGAAGAAGTTCGAGCTCCCGCTGTTCGGCCAGCCCGACTGGCTGTCCCCACCGACGCGCCAGTAGCCCGAGTAGGACTGCGCCGACGTCGTGTCGCTGCGCTGACCCGCCTTGACGCCGTCGACCCAGAAGGTCATGCCGGAGCCGTCGAGCGTGCCGACCACGTGGTGCCACGCGCCGTCGTTGTACGAGCCGGCGGTCGTGATCTCGCGGACCATCCCCGGGTGGACGCCGAACGTCAGGCGCCCCGAGTTGTTCATGTAGATGTGCCGGTCGTAGCTCGACGACGTGCCGGTCTTGGCGTTGCCGAAGCCGACGATCTTGCCGCCCGACGTCGAGGTCGTGCGGAACCAGGCCTCGACGGAGAACCGCTGCGGACCGGTGGTCGCTGTCGGGGTGCTCCCGGAGACGCCGTTGGCGCCCGAGAAGCGCGTCGCCTTCGCCGTCGGCGGGACGTCCTTGCCGTCGACGCCGCGGGTCGTGCCGTTCGTGAGCGCGAGGTCGGACAGCGAGGCCCAGTCGGTCGCGCTGCTCCCGCTCGCCTCGCCCATCGGCCAGTAGCTCACCGGCGAGTCGCCGAGCACCGAGTCGTTGTAGGCCGTGCTCGACCCCTGCGCGGCGATCGTGACCGGCGTCCAGTTGGAGACCGTGGAGTTGCCGTCGCCGTCGATCACCTTGACGCGGTACTCGACCGTGCTGCCCGGCGCGAGGCCGGAGTCGGTGTAGCCCATGGTCGGGCGCACCCAGTACGTGGACGACGCCTTCTGCGTGGAGATCGGGGCGGTCGTGCCGCGGCGGTACAGCTCGTACGTGAGCTCGGCGTTGTCCTGGTCGATGTTCGCCGGCCAGGAGACGCGGGCGCTCCCGCTGACGAGGGACCGCGTCGAGATGGCGTACTGCCCGCCCTGGATCGTCGGGCCGATCTTCGTCGGGGCGACGTCGCGCCGCGCGAACCGGACCAGGCCCTGCTGCCGGGCCCCGGCGACGCGCGTGAACTCGCCGCCGTACACGACGTACTTGTCGTTGGCCGTGATGTCCCACCCGGCCTGCGAGATGCCGGACGCGCTGCCCGTGCTCCACGTCGGGTACCAGTGCAGCAGCTTGCCCGCCGTCTGGCCCGTGAAGCTGCGGTAGCCCCAGATGTCCGGCGTGATCTTGCGGTCCGACGGCTCCTTGGCGAAGGCCAGCGAGTGGTTCACCGTCCAGGGGTCCGTCTGCGGGAACTCGCCGATGTTGCCGCAGTAGTGCGCGTGCGTCGCGACGTAGACGGAGTCGCCGGCGGGGTACACGGAGTACGTGTCGCCGTGGCAGTCCTCCATCCAGACGAGCGACCCGTCGGACCAGCTCGCGCGGAACGAGCCCTCGAAGTCGTCCTCCGTCTTGCTGCCGCCGTAGTCGTAGCCCGACCCGTAGACGCTGTCGCCGTCGGACGCGAGCGAGTAGATCGCGGCGTTGTCGCCGCCGTTGCGGATCACGGAGTTGACGGCCCACGGGAGCACGGTGCCCGTCGTCGCGTCGAGGGCCGCCATGCCGCGGCCGGGGTTCGTCGACCCGTTGGTGCTCGTGAACGAGCCCGCGACGACCACCTTGGCGCCGTCGGGCGAGATCTCGATCGCGCGGCCGCCGTACCCGCCGGCGAGCTCCGGCGCGAAGCCGAGCAGCGCGCCCGTGGACGCGTCCAGCGCGGCGATGCGGGCGCGCGCGGTGTTGTTGACGTTGGAGAACTCGCCGGTGATGTAGACCGTGGAGTTCGTCGCCTTGATGTCGTAGACCGTGGAGTTGGTGCCCGGGTTCCAGCTCGAGACGAGCGCGCCGGTCGCGGTGTCGAACGCCGCGAGGCGGTACCGCGTCTGGCCGGCGATCTCGGTGAACGCGCCCGCGACGTAGAGCCGCTTGCCGTCCGGCGACGACGAGATCGCGAGGACGCGGCCGTTCGTGCCCGGGTTCCACGACGCGTCGAGCACGCCGGTCTCGACGTCGTACCGCAGGATGTTCGCGCGCGGGGTCTCCCCCGTCCCGGCCGCCGCACCTGCGGGGCGTGCCGAGGTGAACTGGCCGCCGGCGTACGCGCGGCCGCCGACGATGGTCTGCGCCCAGACGATCCCGTCGATCTGGGTCGTGGGCAGGGGGTCGGCCGTGACCGGGACGGTCGCGTCGGCCGGGGTGACGGCCGCGGCGACCGGCGCGTCGGGCGCGACGGCGGCGGGGGCCGCGGCGGGCGCCGCGGGCTCGACCGCGCCGGCCGCCGGGGCGACGAGGGCCGTCGCGACGAGGGCGGCGACGGTCAGCCCGGCGACGCGGCCGACGACACGTCGCCGTCCCGGCGGCGCGCCCCGAAGAGAGCCCTGGACGACCGTCCGACTCACATCATTGTTTTTCATGGGTCACTCTCTTCGTCGCGGACCCGCGGAAATGCCGGTCCATCAGCCGGACGTTGTGACTGTAGCGCCGGCGAACCGGCCGCAGAACGGCGCGAGCGGGCGAAATTTACCGCCCCTTCCCGCGCGGGTCAGGACAGATCGCCGCGAAATACCACGGTCGACGTGCCCGGCGCGTACTCCACCGCGACGGTGACGTCGTCGCGGTCGGCGTCGGGGATGGAGAACAGGACGACGCCCGTCCCGCTCTCGCCCGGGGCGAGCTCACCCTCGAAGGGCCGGCCGCCGGGCTGCACCAGGCGCCCGGCCGGCACGCGGTCCTCGCCCGTGTAGGCGTTGACCACGGCGTAGGAGAGGTCGAGCGGGGCGTCGGTCCCGTTCGTGACCTCGACGGTGAGGCGGACGGCCGGACCCGAGGTCTCGCCCGCGGCCACGGCCTCGCCCTCGACGTGCTCGACCTGCGCGAGCCGCACGGTGACGCCGTCGGGCGCCTGGACCGTCTGGTCGGGCGCGGCCGGCTCGAGCTCGGGGGCCACGGGCACGACGGCGGGGTCCGCCCCGTCGGCCTCGCCCGTCCCGGCGGCGGTGTCGCCGCCCGCCGCGGCGGCGCCGTCCTCGTCGCCCGCGTCGCCCGCGGTCGCGTCCGCCGAGGCGTCGCCGCTCTCCTCCGGGGAGGCGACGGGCGCGGGCGTGACCGTCCCGCCCGGGGACTGGTCGCCGTCGGACCGCCACGGCTGCAGCACGACGAGGGTGACGGCGACCGCGAGCGCGACCGCCGCCCCGATCACCGCGACGGCACGGCGGGAGGGCCGCCGCGTCGGGGTGGCGCCCTCGGGGGCGCCGTCGTTCTCCGCGTTCATCGTCCGCCTCCGGTCGTGCTCCGTGCCGGCTCGCGCCGGTCCGCCGTCGCGGCGCCCTGCCGGGCCGCCCGCCGGCCGTCGCGCAGCCCGCGCCAGGCCGCCCGCAGCGGGACGACCGGCCGCAGGAACTGGCGCCGGCCGCCGCGCCGCAGGACCGCGCGGGCGTTGCCCGGCGCGCTGCGCCGCCAGCGCCGCACGGACACCTCGTCGAGGTGCTGCGCGGCGAACAGCATCCGGTTGCGGATGTTGTAGTAGTAGTACGTCTCCGACTTGGCCTCCGGCCGCTGCCGGCCGTCGCGGTGGGTCCCGCCCTCGTCGTGGACCGCGACGGCGTCCTCGACGACGGCGACCCGGCCGCCCGCACGCTGCAGGCGGTAGGACAGGTCGACGTCCTCCCAGTAGAGGAAGTAGGCGTCGTCGAACCCGCCCGTGCGCTCCCAGACCTCCCGGGTGACGAGCAGGCACGCGCCGCTGAGCCACTCCACGCGCGCGGCGCCCGGGTGCTCGTCGCGGCGCGACGGCGCGCGGAAGGTGCCGTCGTCGAGGTAGACGTCGAGGCCCCCGAACCAGCGGCGCCCGGCGGGTGTGAGGACCACCGGGGACACGAGGAGCAGGCGGTCGTCCTGGACGGCCGCCCGCAGGGTCCGGACGTCGGCCGCGGCGATCGTCGCGTCGGGGTTGAGGAGGAGCACCTCGGCGGCGCCCGCGTCGAACGCCGCGCGCATCCCCAGGTTGGCGCCGCCGCCGAAGCCCAGGTTCTCCGCCGGGGCGAGCAGGTCCCAGCCGCGCTCGTCCGCCAGGCGGGAGACCCGCTCGCGCTCCGGCGTCGTCGAGCGGTTGTCGACGACGACCACGCGGGCCTCCCCGACCGCGCCGCGCGCGCCGAGGTTGCGCTCGAGGAGGGCGACGGAGCCGTAGCTCACGACAACGATCGCGAGGTCGCCGGAGGCGTCCGAGACGTCGTCCACGGTCGTCACCTCCAGGTCCTGGCACGTCGGCCGTCGCGGCGATCCTAAGCCCGCCGTCGGGCCGTGACGCCGGAATTCACCCGGGCGAGATACAACCTCACCCGCTGTTCACCCGCGCTCGCCTCGATACGATTCTCGGCACGGTCGGGGGCGGGCAGACAATCCGTCGCCGCCGCTTCCCAGAAGCTCCCCCCGTCTCTTTCGCGAGGTGCCCATGTCCGAGTTCGGCGCGGCGATGACGCGACTGCACGACGCGCAGAAGTCGTCGAGCGGCGCGGCCGCGTACTCGCGCTTCGTCAACCGCCCGCTCGGCCGCCCGCTCGCCGCGAGCGCGTACGTGCTCGGCCTGACGCCGGACGCGGTGACGCTCGTCAGCGCGGCGACCACGCTCGCCGGGATCGCGACCATCGCGCTCGCCGAGCCGACGCTCGGGTCGTCGCTCACGGCCGTCGTGCTCCTCGTCTTGGGGTACGCCCTCGACTCCGCGGACGGCCAGCTCGCGCGGCTCTCGCGGTCGGGCAGCGCGGCGGGCGAGTGGCTCGACCACTTCTTCGACGCCCTCAAGACGGTGGCCCTGCACCTCGCGGTGCTCGTCTGCTGGTTCCGGTACTACGACGTCGACGCCGCCTGGCTCGTCGTGCCCCTCGCGTTCTGCGTCGTGAGCAGCACGTTCTTCTTCGGGATCGTCGCGGTCGACCTGGTGCGCCGCGCCAAGGGCTCGCCGGGCGGGGCCGCACACGGGACCGGGGGCCGGCTCCGCGAGCACCCGCTCTACACGCTCGCGGTGCTCCCGACCGACTACGGCTTCCTGTGCCTCTCGTTCGCGCTGCTGTGGCTCCCCTCCGCGTTCCTCGTCGTGTACACCGCGCTGGCCGTCGTGAACGCGCTCGTCCTGCCCCTCGCGGCCGTGCGGTGGTACCGGTCGCTCCAGGCCCTGGAACGCGGCGCGGCGACGACGGCGGGAGTCCCCTCGTGAGGCCCGTGCGGGTGATGCAGTCGTTCCGCGCGCCGCGGCCGACCACGAACCCGTACATCACCCAGCTCGACGCGGCCCTCGCGGCGGAGCCGTCCGTGGAGCACCTGCGCTTCGACTGGCGCACGGCGATCGTGGGCCGCTACGACGTCTTCCACTGGCACTGGCCCGAGGGCAAGCTCGAGGGCACCACGTGGTGGAAGGCCGCCGCGAAGCACGCGCTCGTCGCCGCGATCCTCGTGCGGCACCGCCTGAGCCGCGTGGTCGTCGTGCGGACGGTCCACAACGTCGAGCTGCCCGACGTCCCGCGCGTCTCGCGCTGGCTCCTGGTCCGCGTCGACCGCTCGACGGACCACCGCATCGTCCTCAACGAGACGACCGAGCTGCCCCCGGAGCAGCCGCGCACCACGATCCTCCACGGCCACTACCGCGACTGGTTCGCCCGGTACGCCCGGGACGAGCGGGTCCCGGGACGGGCGGGCTACTTCGGCGGCGTGCGGCGCTACAAGAGCGTGGGCGACCTCGTGCGCGCCTACCGCGAGGCACGCGCCCTGCGCGACGACCTGAGCCTGGAGATCGGCGGGCGCCCGTCGTCGGCCGAGCTCGAGACCTCGCTGCGCGCGGAGACCGCGGACCTGCCCGGCGTCGAGCTGACCCTGCGCTTCCTCCAGGACGACGAGCTCGTCGCCCTCGCCTCGCGCTCCCAGCTCGTGGTGCTGGCCTACCGGTTCATGCACAACTCCGGGAGCGTGCTCGCCGCCCTGTCGCTCGACCGCCCGGTCCTCGTGCCGCGCAACGCGGTGAACGAGGCTCTCGCGAAGGAGGTGGGCGACGAGTGGGTGCTCATGTTCGACGACCGGCTCACGGGCGAGCGCCTCGTCGGGGCGCTCGCCGAGGCGGCCGCGATCCCGGAGGGCGCGCGTCCGGACCTGTCGCGCCGCGAGTGGGCGGACGCGGGGGCGGCGCACGCCCGCGCCTACCGCACCGCGCTCGCAGGCCGCCGGTCGCGCCGCCGCGCCGGGCGGGAGGGGGCCGCGTGATCGCCGAGGCGGCGTTCCGCGCCAAGGCGGCCGTCGTGGGCCGGGACAGCACGGCCCAGCTCGACGCGTTCGTGCGGCACGACGCCCTCCCCGCACCGGCGCTGGAGCAGCTCTCGCGCGAGCGCGCGCTGCGGCACGCCCGGTTCGCGTCCGAGCACAGCCCGTTCTACCGGGACCTCTACCGCGACGCCGGGATCACCGCGGCCGACCTCCGGGACGACGCGGTGCTCGACGCGCTCCCCCTGGTCGACAAGCCCGCCCTGCGCGAGCACTTCGACACGATCCGCACCGACGAGGCGACGGACCGCACGTCGGCGACGTCGCGCACGGGCGGCAGCACGGGCCTCCCTCTGCACGTGCTGCGCGACCTGCGCTTCCCGGCGCGCGCGCTCGAGTGGCGGCTGTTCCGGTGGTGGGGCGTCGAGCCGTGGGAGGACCGCGGGATCATCACCCGGCACATGCTGGAGGGCCTCGCGCGCGTCCGCCACGACCTGCAGTGGCTCCCGAGCCGCCGCGTGCAGCTCGACGCGTTCCGCATCACCGACGAGACGGTCACCGAGTTCGCGCGCCGCTGGAACCGGCTGCGACCGCCCTTCCTGCTGGGCTACGGCGGGGGCGTGCTGGAGCTGGTCCGGCGCACCGGGCGGCTGGGCATCGAGCTCGCGCCGCCGCGCGCGGTCGCGGTCACGGCCGCGCCGCTCGCCCCGGGCGTCCGCGCGGAGATCGCGACGGCGCTCCGGGCGCCCGTCTACGACCACTACCGCAGCGCCGAGGTGCCGTGGATCGCCGGCGAGTGCGCCGAGCAGTCCGGGATGCACGTGTTCTGGGACGTGCGCCGCGTCGAGATCCTCGACGACGACGACCGCCCGGTCCCCGACGGGCAGGAGGGCAACGTCGTCGTCACCGACCTGACGAACCGCGTCTTCCCCGTGGTGCGGTACCGCCTCGGCGACGTGAGCAGCATCCACCGGGAGACGTGCGCGTGCGGGCGCTCCCTGCCTCGGCTCGGCGCGGTCTCGGGGCGGGCCTCCGACGCCGTCCGGCTCCCGGACGGGACGACCATCGCCGGGGCGCTCGGCCACATCTTCGACCACGCGCCGCTCTCGGTGCGGCAGTTCGAGATCGTGCAGGGCAGCGACTACGCCGTGACGCTGCGCTGCATCCCGGCGAGCGACGAGCGCGCCGACATCGAGCGGGCCCTCGCGACGCTGCGCCGCGCGACGCGCGGCCTCGTGCCGGTGACGCTCGAGCTCGTCGACCACATCCCGCAGGTGGGCGGGAAGATGAGGTTCATCCGCAGTGACGCCCCCTCCTGAGCTCCGGCTGGTCGTCGGGGTCCCGACGTTCCGGCGCCCCGCCACGCTCGCCGGGCTGCTCGCGCGGCTGCCCGAGCGGCTGGCCGAGGTGGAGGGCGCCCGGGTGGAGGTGCTCGTCCTGGACAACGACCCCGCCGGGTCGGCGCGGGAGGTCGTGCGCGACGCCCCGCTGCCCGTGCGCTACGTCGTCGAGCCGCGCCCGGGCATCGCCGCCGTGCGCGACCGCGCGCTCGACGAGACGGCCGACGCCGACCTGCTCGCGTTCCTCGACGACGACGAGCGCCCGCGCGAGCGGTGGCTCGCGGCCCTCGTGGACACGTGGCGCGAGACGGGTCGCCCGGCGGCCGTCATGGGCCGCGTGATCTCCGTGTTCGCGCACGAGCCCGACCCGTGGCTGCTCGCGACGGGCGTGTTCCGCCGTCGACCGCGCCCGACCGGGATAGAGATCCCCGTCGCGGCGAGCGGGAACCTCCTGCTGGACCTGCGGCGGGTGCGGTCGCTCGGGACCCGGTTCGACGTCACGCTGGGCCTCGCCGGTGGCGAGGACACGCTCTTCTCGCGCGCGCTCGTCGCCGCGGGCGGCCGGATCGTGTGGTGCAACGAGTCCGAGGCGGAGGACCTCGTCCCGGCCGAGCGCATGACCCGGGCCTGGGCGATGCGGCGGGCGTTCAACGGCGGCAACGGCGCGGTGCAGGTCGAGCTCCGCCTCGCCCGGGGCCCCGCGCGCCGGGCGCTCGTGCGGGCGCGCGCGCTCGTCGGGGGTACGGGCCGCGCCGTCGCGGGCGCGGCCCGGCACGTCTGGGGCCGCTGGACGGGAGACCTGGAGAGCGACGCGCGCGGCCTGCGCACGAGCCACCGGGGTCGGGGCATGGTCGCCGGCGCGTTCGGGCACCTGCACCGGCAGTACGCCCGCGACGGCGCGACGCCTCAGGGGGCGAGGCCCGCCTCCTCGGCGACCGGCGCGAACGACGATACCGCGGCGGGGATCTCCGCCTGAGCGACGAGCGCCCGCGTGAGCAGCACGTACCGCGCGACGTAGTCCTCCTGCCGCAGGCCCCGCGCCCGGACGTCCGCGGCGCTCGTCGCCTCCCCTGGGCCGAGCGCGTGCCGCACCGCCTCGGCGAGCGCGGCGGCGTCGTGCGGGGCGACGAGCCGGGCCTGCGTCCCCGCGACGTAGTCGCGCACCCCGCCCGCGTCGGTCACGACGAGCGCGCGGCCCGCCGCCATCGCCTCGACGCACGCCGTCGCGCCGGACGCGTGCCGGTTCTCGCGCAGCGGCACGACGACGACCCGGCAGCCCGCGTAGAGCCGCGCGAGCTCGGCGCGGCCCGTCGCGGGCGCGACGTCGACCCGGCCCGGGACCGCGACCCGGGCCGCGGCCGCCGACCGCGACGCGACGCGCGCGGTCACGCCGGGCAGCAGGTCGAGCGCGGCGCGCAGCACGTCCCAGTCCCGGTCCCGGTCGTTGCCCACGGCCAGCACCTCGGGCGTGGTCCCGGGGCCGTCGGTCCCGGCGGCACTCCCCTCCCCCGTGGCGGGCGCCGTCCCGAACGGGACGAGGACGACCCGACGACCGGGCACCCGGTCCAGCGCCACGCGCCGGTTGACGTCGCTGTGCACCGCCTCGACCGCGTGCCCGCGCAGCACGGCCGCGAAGAGACGGCGGCGGGCGCGACCGAGGTCGTCCCACCGGTCCCAGAGCCACACGGACTGCGCGAGGACGGCGGGCCTGCGGCGTCGGGGCAGCGTCGCGCGCACGAGGCCGACCGCGAGGTGCTCGCGCTCGGTGTGCGTCCACACGACGTCGGCGCTCCCCAGGAGCGCGCGGTTGCGCCACGCGTGCACGACGTCGGTCCCGAGCCGCGCCGCGAGCGCGCGCCGCACGCGCGCCACGGACGGCCGCTCGCGGTGGGACACGCTCCACGCGAGGTCGACCGCGCCCGCGGCGAGGTCGTAGCCGTAGGGCGTGCGGTCCAGGGTCTTCCCCGCCGCGTACCGCGCCCGCCACGCCACCGGGTCCTGCTCGTGCGCGAGGTGCACGACGACGCGCGGCCGCGTCACGGGACGAGCCCGCGCAGCCGCTCCACCACGCGGTCCCACTCGTACCGGGCGAGCAGCCGCTCGCGCAGCGCGGCGTCCGGGGTCGTCCCCCAGGCGGCGTCCAGCGCGGCCGCGACGTCGCCCGACGGCGCATCGAGCGGGACGAAGCGCGCGAGGCCGTCGGCGAGCTCGCGGAAGACGGGGGTGTCGGCCAGCACGAGCGGCGAGCCGAAGTGCGTCGCCTCCAGCACGGGCAGCCCGAAGCCCTCGTCGCGCGACAGGAACGCCGTGACGGCGGCGCGGGAGTAGAGCCACGCGAGCTCGGCGTCGTCGATCGCGCCGAGCAGCCGCACCGCACCGCTCGCGAGGAGCGCGTCCGTGCCGGGCGGGAGGTCCGGGGCGACGCCGGAGTGCTCGGCTCCCCCGACGACCAGGAGGGGCGCCTCGGGCCCCAGCCGCGCGGACAGCGGGACGGCGCGCAGCACGGCCTCGAGGTTCTTGCGGACGTTGAGGCGCCCGACGCACAGCGCGAACGGGAGCCCCGGGTCGATCCCCGCGGGCGGGCGCGGGACGGCGTCGGTCAGGGTGCGCGGCACGCCCAGCCCCACGGGCGTGACCGGGCGGCCGGAGCGGCCCTCGATGCGGTCGGCCTCCGTGCGCGACGACGTCGCGACCGCGTCCGCCGCGCGCAGGAGCGGGATCATCGGCGCGAAGTACGCGCGCTCGGTCCGCGAGAACCACTCGGGGTGGTCGCGGAACATCACGTCGTGGACGAACGTCACCGTCGGGACCCGCCCGACCGGCGTGTAGTTGTGGGCGACGACGACGTCGGCGTGGACCGTCCGCGCGAGCCGGCCGAGCTCGACCGCGTTCGACAGCGCGTGCGGGTACAGGCGCGTCCCGATCGTCCGCGCGCCGGGCGGCAGGTCCGACGGCGCAGCACTCTCCCCGCCGCGGACTGCGAGCACGAGCTCGTCCTGCGGGAACCGCTCGCGCCAGTGGTGGATGAGCGCGCGCTGGACCGACCGGTTCGAGAACGGCCCCCGGTCCCACCAGTAGGCGTCGAACAGGACCCGGCGGGGAGAGTCGTCGCGGGGCACCTCAACCGCGGCTGCGGCGGGGTGGGGCGCGTCCTGCCGGTCCGCGGCCGCGGCGCGACGGCGCGCGGTCCGCCACGGCCCGGGCGTGCGCCGGGCCGCGAGGTCGCGCGCGAGCTGCTCGTACCCGTCGGCGACGTCGTCCCACGAGTAGTCCTCGGCGCGCTTGCGGTTCGCGCGGCCGCGCTCGAGCGTCCCGAGCTCGTCGCGCTCGGCGTCCTCGAGGATCCCGGCGAGGTCGTGCGGGCCGCGGAAGTAGAGGCCGGGGTCGCGCACGACCTCGCGGTTGAAGTCCACGTCGAACGCGACGACGGGCGCGCCGGCGCCGATCGCGCGCAGGAGCGACGGGTTGGTCCCCCCGACGGAGTGCCCGTGGACGTAGGTGAACGCGGACGCGTAGAGGTCGTCGAGCAGCTCCTGGTCCCACACCGCGCCGAGCAGCCGGACCCGCTCGTCCCCCTGGGCGAGCCGGTCGATCCGGTCGGTGTACTCCGCGGAGTACGGCGCGGAGCCGACGACCACGAGCGGCTTCGTCGCGGTGGACCGCACGTAGCCCTCGACGATCTCCTGCACGTGGTTCTCGGGCTCGAACCGCGCGACGACGAGGTGGTAGCCCTCGGGCTCGAGCCCGAGCTCGGCGACGCGCGCGCCGCGGTCGTCGTCGAGCAGCGGGGCGCCGTACGCGATGAGCGACGACGGCACGCCGTACTCGCGCGCGTAGTAGTCCTGGATCCCCCGGGCGTCGGCGATGATCGCGTCGGAGCACCGGACGGCCGTCGTCTCGGCCGCGCGGTAGTAGCGGCGGCCCGCGGGGCCCCACTTCGCGCGTCGCCACTCGAGCCCGTCCACGTGGGTCGCGACCGGGATGCGCGCCGCGCGCAGCAGCGGCAGGAACGGGGCGTTCGCCGCGTTGAAGACGAAGGCCGCGTCGGTGCGGTGCGCGACGAGGTGGGCGACCGACACGGCCGTGTGGCTCAGCGTCTCGAGCGAGCGGCTGCGGAGCGCGCCGGCGGTGACAACCTCCATGCCGAGGTGCTCGCGGACGACGTCCTCGGTGTTCCCCGTGCGCGTGTAGACGCGGACGCGGTGCCCGCGCGCCGCGAGGCGCGAGCCGACCTCCTCGACCGCCGTCTCGAAGCCGCCGTACCGTGCCGGGACGCCGCGCGTGCCCACCATCGCGATGCTCAGCGTCGCCGCCACCGTCACTCCCGCCCTGCCGCCCTGTGCCTTCCTGCGAGGCTAGTGGTGCGCGGGACCCGTGGGGCCGGGTTCCCGGCGCCTCACCCGGGTGATTTCCCCGGCGGGACGGGGTGGAGAGGCCTCGGCGGGCCGGACGGGTCAGGCGCGGGCGTGGTACTTGCCCTGCGCCGCGAGCAGCCCCTCGGTGAGCACCATCTCGACCGCGTCGGCCGCGTCGTCGAGGAGGAAGGGCAGCTCCTTCGCCTCCGTGCCCTTGAAGTCCTTGAGCACGTAGTCGGCGGTGTCCATGCGGCCGGGCGGACGCCCGACGCCGCCCCGGACGCGCACGTAGTCCTTCGTGCCGAGCGCCTTGGTGATGTCGCGCAGCCCGTTGTGGCCGCCCTCGCCGCCGCCGATCTTCAGCTTGACCGCGCCGAAGGGGATGTCCACCTCGTCGTGGACCACGACCACGTGCTCGGGGTCGATCCCGTAGTACTTCGCGAGCCCCGCCACGGGCCCGCCCGAGACGTTCATGTACGTCGTGGGCTTCGCGAGCACGACGCGCGGCCCGGGACGCCCGCCGGGCAGCATGCCGAGGCGCGCCTCCGCGACGGCGGCCTGCGCGCGCGGGTGCCGCGCGAACCGGGCGCCGGCCCGGCCCGCGAGGACGTCCAGGACCATGTGGCCGAGGTTGTGGCGGTTGCCGGCGTAGCCGGAGCCCGGGTTCCCGAGCCCGACGACGAGCCACGGCTGGTCGCTCATGTGCACCGTTCCTTCGCTGACGTCCTGCACGGTCCCGGCTCCCGACGCGCACGAGGCGTCCGGCACCAGGGTGCCGGACGCCTCGACGAGAGCATGGCGCGGACGACGTCCGCGCGGGGGGTCACTCGCCCGCGGTCGCCTCGGCGGCGGCCTCGGAGCCGGCGGCCTGCTCGGCGGCCTCGGCCTCGGCGGCCTCGATGTCCGCCGAGTTGTCCTGCGGCACGGAGATCGTCACGACGACGAGCTCGGGGTCCGTCGTGAGCGTCGCGCCGGAGGGGAGCTTCACCTCGCCCGCCGTGACGGTGGTGCCGGCCTCGAGGCCCTCGATGGAGACCTCGACGGACTCGGGCAGGTGCGTCGCCTCGGCCTCGATGGCGAGGGTCTGCAGGTCGACGAGGTGGATGGTGCCGGGGGCGGACTCGCCGGTGACGGCGACCGGGACCTCGACGGCGACCTTCTCGCCCTTCTTCACGATGAGCAGGTCGACGTGCTCGATGACGTTGCGGACCGGGTCGCGCTGGACGTCCTTGGCGATGGCGAGCTGGCCCTTGCCCTCGAGCTCGATGGAGAAGAGCGCGTTCGAGTGCTTGAGCGCCATCATCGTCTGGTGGCCCGGCAGGGTGACGTGCACCGGAGCGCTGCCGTGGCCGTAGAGGACGGCGGGGATCTTGTCGGCGCGGCGGATGCGGCGCGCGGCGCCCTTGCCGAACTCGGTGCGGGCCTCGGCGGCGAGCTTGATCTCGGACACGTGGATCACTCCTGGAAGATGCGTTGCGGGCCGGCCGCCAGTGGGGGACGGTCGGCTGTCCGGACGGTGAGAGGGCCCCCCGGACGGGCGGTTGCGTCGGCGCGGGACGTGTGACGGGCGCGCAGGAGGACGACCGCCCAGTCGATAACGGAGATCCAACAGGTCTGGCTGACACGTGCGGTCCCGCGCCGCCGGTGTGCTCACCGGTCCAGCGCTGCCGGCCGTCAGACGTCCCTCGCCGAGGCAACCTGATAACTGTACCCGGGCGCGGCGCGAGTCGGAAACCCGCTCCCCGCCGCCGGACCCGGAACCGCGGCCGCGAGGCGTGCGGCCGTCGTCGGGACGGACGTCAGGGCGTCGCGTCGGCGCGGGCCGTCTCGGGACGGAGCGCGGGCCGGCCGGCGAGGCGGCGCGCGAGGCCCCGGGGCAGCTCGTACAGCCAGTAGACCGGGGTCCGGGAGACGACGGCGTACACGCCGACCGAGGCCAGGGTCGCGACGAGCGCCAGCACGGGCGGCGCGAGCGCGGCCACCGGGGCGGGCACGGCGTCGAGCGCGTCGCCGCCGACGAGCAGGATCGCGTGGATGACGAGCATGTGCGTGAGGTAGACGGGCAGCGTCCGCGTCCCGAGCGCGCGCAGCGGCCGCAGCCCGCTCGTCGCGACGCCGAGCACGATGCCCGCGGCCACCCCGAGCACGCACACGACCCACAGCAGGACGCCCGACGCCACGTGCGCCGCGAGCACGCAGCCCGCGACCCAGAGCGCGACGACGCCCGCGCCGGTCCACAGCGTCAGGCGCTCGGTCAGCCCCAGGACGCGGTCGCGCAGGAGGAGGCCGCCCAGGAAGAAGACGAAGTACTTCGGCGCGCTGTCCCAGGCGTTGTTCGGCAGCTCGAGCGCGAACGCGAACGCCGCGAGCGACACGGCCGCCGCCCCGACGAGCTGCACGCGCGGGGACAGCCCCGAGAGGAGCTTCGCGACGACGAAGAACACCGCGAGCGCCCAGAGGAACCAGCGGATCCCCGACGGCCACACCCACGCCGAGAGCGCGGCCGCGCCGACCTGCAGGGCGGGGCCGCCGTCGTCGGCCAGGCCGGGCGGGAGCTCGAGCCCGACGAGCGCCTCGTGCACCGGGTCGGGGTCGCCCGCGACGACGGCCCCGAGGAGGTAGCCGAGCGCCCGGACGAACGGCCACAGGAGCAGGAGCCACGCGAAGAGCGCGACCTTCGAGGCCAGCAGCGCGCGCCAGGGCCCGCGGACCCACTTCCCGGCGAACAGGCCCGCGACGGCGAAGAAGAGCGGCATGCGCATCGTGCCGAGCGCCGCGTTCACGCGGTCCCACCCGGCCAGGACCGTGCCCCAGGCGCCGGAGAGGTCGAGGTCGCCGAGCGCGCGCGTCGCGTGCAGCACGACGACGAGCAGGATGGCGAGGCCGCGCGCGGCGTCGGGCCAGCGCAGGCGTCCTCGCTCGGCGGTCTGCTGCCGGGGCACGTCGTCACCTCCGGACGCTGCGGGCGGGACCGCGCGGGCGCTGCCACGACCGGACCGGGAGACCCCCGGCCGTCGGGACCGACGCGGACCGTGCGAACCTACCCTCGCGACGGCGACGGCCACGAGGGCCTGGCCGTCATTTCACCCGGGCGAGATCGCGCGCGCTCAGCCCGTCGCGGTGGTCGTCGCGACGGTCGTGGCCACGGTCGCGCCGACGAGGATCACCGCGGTGACCTCCTCGACGTACGCGCGCACGGCCTCGCTCGCCCAGCTCTCGCGCGCGATCTCGCGCGCCCGGGCGTCGACGTCGCGACGTTCTGCGGCGGTGCGTCCGGGCCCGCCGTCGGCGTCGCTGCCGCCGGTCGCGAGCACCCGGCCGGCCTGGCCCGTCGCGGCGAGCAGCGCGACGATCGCCGCCGCGCGCGCGTCCGGCGCCTGCCCCTCGACGAGGACGCGTCGGAGGTCGGCCCGCACCGCGTCCTCGTGGCGGGAGTCCGCCGCGGGGAAGCGCGTCGTCGGGAAGATGCCGAGCACGCGGCCCTCCTCGCGCCGCAGGACGCCGCGCTCCGCGAGCGCCACGACCGCGCGGGCGGCGGGCCGGAGCCTGGCGATCGGCGCCACGAGCGCCTTCGGCGTGGAGCCCTCGCGCGCCCGCACGACGTCGAGCGCCTCGTCGAGCAGCGCGTTGCCGGTCGGGGACGCGTCCCGCACGACGATGCGGCCCACCCGGCCGCCGTCGCCGTCGCCCGCGAGGTCGGCCCGGCCGAGGAGCGCGAGCTCGACGAGCAGCGCGCCCGCGGCGACCTGCTCGCGATACGAGGCGTCGACGACGGCCTTCCCGGTCACGTCGTCGAGCGTGAGCAGCAGGTAGTCCTCGAGGATGAGCATGCGTCCACGCTAGGACCGGGCGACGGGGCCGGGCACCTGCCGTTTGTCACCGGTGCCCGGTGCAGGTCTCACGCCGTCGGCGACGCCGGGCCCCGGTCCGCCGGGTCGGCGAGCTCCCACCGGACGGTGACGGTCGCGCGGACCTCCTGGCTGCCCGGCTCCACGACGAGCGCGTCGCTCGTCGCCTTCGCCGCGAGGACGCGCGCCACCGGGCCGGGCGCGCCGTCGTCCTCCCGGATCTCGACGACCGGGCCGAGCGAGCGTCCCGCGAGGCGGGCGTACTGCTCGGCGCGGGCGCGGGCGTCGGCGAACGCGGCCTCGCGCGCCGCGGCCGCGAGCGGGGCGGGGTCCCCCACGGCGAGGCTGGTCGAGTCGAGCCGGCCCGTCGGGCCGGCGGCGTCGAGCGCCGCGCGCACGACCTCGCCGCTCGCCCCCACGTCGCGCAGCGTCGCGCGCAGCGTGAGGCGGGCGGTCGTGCGCGGGCCGTCCTCGCGCTGCTCGGTCCACGTGGACGTCTGCGACGTGCGCAGGTCGGACGGCGCCACGCCGTGCGCGACGAGCGCGTCCCGCGCCGCGGCGAGCCCGGCGTTGGCGCGGTCGAGCGCGTCCTGGACGCCGGGCGCGCTCGCCTCGGCGCCGAGCTCGACGACGGCGACGTCCGGCGTGGCCGTCACCGCTCCCTGACCGGTGGTCGTCACCCCAGAGCCGTTCATGGCCGTCATGCTCGCACGGACCGCCCGGGGTCGCTCCCGTTTCACCCGGGTGAGCGCGGCACGGACGGCCCACCGCCTGCCACTCTCGTGTCAGAGGGGCACGACGTCGTGCCCGTCCCCGCACCCGGGAGGTCCGCGTGAGACGTCTCCTCGCTCTCGCCGCGCTGCTCGTCGCGCTCGCCCCCGTCCCGGGGGCGGCCGCCGCGGACGCCGTGGGCACCGACCCGGCCGCCACGACGCCGCGCGCGTGCGCCGACGCGCTCGCGCTGCTCGACGACTCCCGCCCCCGGGACGCGGTCGCGCTGGTCGACGCCTATCGCGCGACGGCCACGTCCCCCGCGGACCCGGCGGCGCGGGCCACGGCGTGCGCCGACGTGCGGGACGCGGCGGTCGCCGCGCGGGACACCGCCGCGAAGCTCGCCGCCGAGGCGGAGGCCCTCGAGCCCGGCGGGGCGCGGCCGACGCCCGGGGAGGCCGAGTCCTGGGCCGCCGCGCAGGCCCGCGCGGAACAGGCGCTCGCGCTCGACGCGCAGGACGCGCGGGCCGCCGCCGTGGTCCGCGCGGCGCAGGAGGAGGAGACGACGGTCCCGGACCGCGCGGCGTCCGCCTGGGACGGGTTCGTCGAGGCGGTGTCGCCCCTGGGCCCGCCCCTGCTCGCGCTCCTCGTCGGCGTCCTCGTGCTCGCCGTCGTCGCGCGGCTCGTCGTCCCCGTGACGCTGCGCTGGCCCGTCCTGTCCGCGGGCGAGCGCGTGCGCGCGGGCGCCGCCGGGTGGGGCGCCCTCGTCGCCGGCGCGGCGCTCCTCGTGTGGGGCCCCGCCGCGGGCGCGAGCACGTGGGCGGCCTCGGGCGTCGCGGGCACGACCCTCGCGGCGGTGGTCCTCGTGCTCGGGTTCGTGGCCGGTGTCGTGGCGGTGGCGCTCGCCCTCTGGCGGCTCGTCGCCCCGGGTGCCGGCCACGACCGCACCCGCTGGTGGGCGTGGGCGGCCGCCGTGGCCGGCGTCGCCGCGGTCGCGGCCGTCGTGCTGTCGGCCCGCGCCCTCGGGGCCCCGGGCACCGTCGCGGCAGGGCCCGTCGCGGCGGGGTCCCTCGTGGCGGGGTCCCTCGTGGCGGGGGCCGTCCTGGCGGCGCTCGGCGTGCTCCTCGTCGCCACGGTCCTCGCGACCCGGCTGCGGCTGACGATCGAGGTGACGTCGGGCCGCTCGGGCGACCGGACGACGTCGCACGAGGGGACGGGCGGGGCACGCCTCGTCGCGCTCCTCGGCGAGCTGGGCGCCGAGCCGCCGCGCGGCCTGGAGGTGCCCCGCGGCACGGACATCAGCGCCCTCAGCGGGTCCGCGCTGTCCGAGCTGCCCCAGGGCGCGTTCGTCAAGGCGGTCGTCAGCCTGGCCCAGGGCGTCGTCGGGTCGGTCCCCTGGCGGGTCACGGTCGAGGAGCGGGACGCCGACCACCTGGCCGTCGTCGTCACGAGGAACGGACGGGCCGCGGGCTCCGCCGCGCTCGACCGGGCGGGACTCCTGCGGTTCGACCCCGAGGACCCGACGTCGGCCGCCGCCGCGGCGCGGGTCGACCTCTACCGCGCCGCCGCGGCCGTCGTGCTGCTGACGCTCGCACGCCACCACGCGGGCTTCGAGGGGCTGTGCGGGGCGACGTCGTGGCGCAGCCTCGCCCTCCAGTACGTCGCCCAGAGCGACCTCACCGGCGCGCCGGACCGGGAGCGGGAGTTCCTCGCGCGCGCCGTCGACGTCGACCCGCGCAACGACCTGGCCCAGGTCGCCGTCGCGCACGCCGAGGGCCGGCACCACACCCTGCGCGAGGACCTCGACGCGTACGGCCGCTGGCTCGACCGGTTCGTCGCGCGGACGGCGGGCCGCAGCGGGTACCGCTCGCTGCGGCTGCGGGCCCAGTACTCGCGCGCCGCGACGACGGTGAACGCGTGCTTCGCCCCGGGCCGCGACGGGGACGACCCGGCGGGCAGGCTCGACGCGACCGCCGTCGACGCGGTCCGCGCGCTGCTGGAGGCGCTCGCGGTGGAGCGTGCCGCGGGGCGGGAGGACGCGCTCGTCGTCCGGCTCCAGGACGCCGTCGAGAGCCTCTACCGCCAGGCGGAGGACGCGGCCCGGGCGCTGGAGCCCGTCGCGGCGCAGGGGGCGCCGGCGGCACCGGGGACGGAGCCGGGCGAGCGGGCCGAGCCGAGCGAGCCGGCCAGGTCGGTCGAGACGCCCCGCGAGCGCCTGCGGCGCGCCTACCGGGCCGCCCTGGTCCGCGACCCCGACGACGGCGACGCGGGCCCGCCCTCTCCCACGACGCCGACCGGCGAGTACAACCTGGCGTGCACGTACGCCGTCCGCACGACGCCGCTCGGTGCCGCCGACGCGCTCCGCACGACCGACCACCTGCGGCGTGCGGTCGTGCTCGCCGACCTGCGCGCGTGGCTCCACGACGACCCGATGCTGGCCGCGTACCGCGAGCGGCCGGAGTACGCCGCGGAGTTCGGCCAGGACCCGCTCGACCTCCTCGCGGTCGCGCCGTTCGCCCGGTACGCGCCGGCCTTGCGCGCGTGGGGCCTGACGACGGAGCAGCGGATCGTGGCGGTCCCCCCGCCCGACCTGGCGGCGCTCCTCGGGACGACGCCCGAGGAGGCCGCGAGGGTGCGCGCCGCCGCGCACCTCGCGGCGGACCTCCCGGCGCTCCCGGGACGCTGCGACGTGCTCGACGTGCTGCTGACCCACGACGTGGGCGGCCTGCCCCCGGCCGGGCAGGGCCTCCCCGAGGACGTCGCCCGCGCCCTGCGGTCCCGCGTCGCGCGCCTGCGGCTCACGCCGTCGGAGCGCGACCGGCTGCGGGCCGCGCTGGCCGGGTGGCTGGGCTGAGCCTCAGCTGTTGCCGTCGAACAGCGAGGTGACCGAGCCGTCGTCGAACACCTCGCGGATCGCGCGCGCGATGAGCGGCGCGATGGAGAGCACCGTCAGCTGCGGGAACTGCTTGTCCGCCGCGATGGGCAGCGTGTCCGTGATGACGACCTCGCTCGCCCCGCACTCGGACAGGCGCTGTGCCGCCGGGTCGGACAGCACGCCGTGCGTCGCGGCCACGATGACCGACCGCGCGCCCGCGGCGAGGATGACGCGCACGGCCTCGGCGATCGTGCCGCCGGTGTCGATGAGGTCGTCGACGAGCACGCAGTCGCGGCCCTCGACGTCGCCGACGACGCGGTTCGCGACGGCCTGGTTGGGGCGCGTGACGTCGCGCGTCTTGTGGACGAACGCGAGCGGCCCGCCCCCGAGCTTCGCGGCCCACTGCTCGGCGACGCGGATGCGGCCCGCGTCGGGCGAGACGACCGTGACGTTCGACGTGTCGACGCGCGAGCGCACGTAGTCCGTGAGGATCGGCATCGCCCACAGGTGGTCGACCGGCCCGTCGAAGAAGCCCTGCGTCTGCGCGGCGTGCAGGTCGACGCTCATGAGGCGGTCGGCGCCCGCGGCGGTGAACAGGTCGGACATGAGGCGCGCCGAGATCGGCTCGCGACCGCGGTGCTTCTTGTCCTGGCGGGCGTACCCGTAGAACGGCTGCACGACCGTGATCGTGCGGGCCGAGGCGCGCTTCGCGGCGTCGACCATGAGCAGCTGCTCCATGATCCACTGGTTGATCGGCGCGGTGTGGCTCTGGAGGATGAAGACGTCCGAGCCGCGGACCGACTCGCCGAACCGGACGTAGATCTCGCCGTTCGCGAAGTCGTACGCGGTCGTGGGCAGCAGGTCGATGCCCAGCTCCCGTGCGACGTCGTTGGCCAGCTCGGGGTGCGCGCGCCCCGAGGCGAGGACGAGGGACTTCTCCCCGTTGCCGGCGATCGTGCTGCTCATACCAGTGGGTTCCTTCGGTGGGGTTTCCGGGTGCGGGGGTAGGTCTGAGGTCGGCTGGCCGGTCGCGGTCAGTCTGTCGTGGTGGCGGGGCGACCGCCACGCAGCGCCTCGAGCGTGTGCTCGAGCTCGGGCGCGGGCGGCGGCGGGGTGGGGCGGTCGGCCGTCGCGGCGGCGCTCTGGTCCGCGAGCTGGGCCTGCGCCTGCGCGCCGAGCGGGGGTGCCTCCGGGTCCGCGGCGCGCGCGGCGGCCGCGGCCTCGGCGGCGGGCGTGCCGGCGCGACGGCGCTCGACCCAGCCCTCGATGTTGCGCTGCTGGCCGCCGCTCACGCCGAGCGCGCCCGCGGGCACGTCGCGGCGGATGACGGACCCGGCGGCCGTGTACGCGCCGTCGCCGACGCTCACGGGCGCGACGAACATGTTGTCCGCGCCGGTGCGGGCGTGCGAGCCGATGACGGTGCGGTGCTTGTGCACGCCGTCGTAGTTGACCGTGACCGACGCGGCGCCGATGTTCGTGTGGTCGCCGATCGTCGCGTCGCCGACGTAGGACAGGTGCGGGATCTTCGACCCCTCGCCGATCTCCGCGTTCTTCGTCTCGACGAACGTGCCGATCTTGCCCTGCGCACCGAGCACGGTGCCGGGCCGCAGGTACGCGAACGGGCCGACGGACGTCCCCGCGCCCAGGACCGCGAGCGAGCCGTGCGTGCGGGTCACGGTCGCGCCGGCGCCGACCTCGGTGTCGGTGAGCGTGGTGTCCGGGCCGACCGTCGCGCCCTCGGCGACGACCGTCGCGCCGTGGAGCTGCGTCCCCGGGAGGAGCGTGACGTCTCGCGCGAGCTCGACGTCGACGTCGACCCACGTCGTGGCCGGGTCGACGACCGTCACGCCCGCGCGCATCCAGTCCTCGAGGATCCGGCGGTTGAGCTCGGCGCGCAGCGTCGCGAGCTGCACGCGGTCGTTGACGCCCTCGACGACCGTCGGGTCGTCGGAGACGAGCGCCCGGACGACGCCGCCCTCGGCGCGCGCCGCGGCGACGACGTCCGTCAGGTAGACCTCGCCCTGCGCGTTGTCGCGGCCGAGCGTGCCGAGCCCGCGCCGCAGGACGGCGGCGTCGAACACGTAGATCGACGCGTTGATCTCGCGGATCGCGAGCTCGTCGGCCGACGCGTCCTTGTGCTCGACGATGCGCAGGACGTCGCCGGTCGCGTCGTCGCGCACGACGCGGCCGTAGCCGGTCGCGTCGTCGAGCTGCGTCGTCAGCATCGTCACGGCGTTGCCGTCGGCGACGTGCGCCGCGAGGAGCTGGGCGAGGGTGCCGCCGTCGAGCAGCGGGGTGTCGCCCGCGGTGACGACCACGGGGCCCTCGAGGCCGTCGCCGACGCCGCGCCCCTCCTCGCCGTCGGGCACGCCGTGGACGAGCGCCTGCGCGTGCGCCTTCGCGTCGAGCGCGGCGAGCGCGCACTGCACGGCGCGGCCCGTCCCCGGGATCTCGTCCTGGTCCACGACGACCGCGTCCGGGTCGACCGACACGGCGTGCTCGGCGACGCGGTCGCGCTCGTGCCGGACGACCACGGCGAGCAGCGCCGGGTCGAGCGAGCGCGCGGCGACGAGCACGTGCCCGAGCAGGCTGCGGCCCGCGAGCGTGTGCAGCATCTTGGGGGTGGACGACTTCATCCGCGTGCCCTCGCCTGCGGCGAGGACGATCACGGCAGCGGGGGCGACGGTGGTGTCGGTGCCCTGCTGAGCTTCCATGGGTGTTCCCCTCGGGATCGGTGGCACGAGCTCCGCCCCCAGGACTCGAACCTGGACCAAGGGCACCAAAAACCCTTGTGCTGCCGATTACACCAAGGCGGACCGGACCCGGCGACGCCCTGCTCGCCACGTGCTCGTCACCTGCCCGTCGCCGCGCCCCCGGTTCGACCCGGGCCGCGGCGGGCGGGCCGGGTCCGGGAACAGTCTGCCAGGTCGGTCCCCGTGCCCGACGCCGCGCGTGCCCGTCTCGCCCCATCCGCGCCGGACGCGGGGCGTGGCCCGCACCACACCCGTGCGCGCGCCCGCCCGACGACGCCCGCATCGGCGGGCGCGGACCCTCCGGCTGCGGCGAGCGCCCGCACGGCATGATGGACCCGTGGCCGACTCCAGACGCACCCCCCGATCCCGCATGACCGCGAGCCAGCGGCGCGAGCAGCTGCTCGCCGTCAGCCGCAAGCTGTTCGCCGAGAAGGGGTTCGAGGGGACGAGCGTCGAGGAGATCGCCGCGCGCGCCGAGGTGTCCAAGCCCGTCGTGTACGAGCACTTCGGCGGCAAGGAGGGCATCTACGCGGTCGTCGTGGACCGCGAGGTGCAGGCGCTCACCGCGGCGCTGTCGGGCGCGCTCGACGAGGGCGGCCACCCGAAGGTGCTGCTGGAACGCACCGCGCTCGCGCTCCTGTCCTACATCGAGGCGTCCGAGGACGGCTTCCGGATCCTCGTGCGCGACTCCCCCGTCGCGCAGGCCACGGGCACCTTCTCGAGCCTCATCGGCGACGTCGCGACGCAGGTCGAGCACCTCCTCGCGCACCAGTTCCGCACGCGCGGCCTCGACCCGAAGGTCGCGCCCATCTACGCGCAGATGCTGGTCGGCATGGTCGCCCTCACCGGTCAGTACTGGCTCGACGCGCGCTCCCCCAAGAAGACGGAGGTCGCGGCGCACCTCGTCAACCTCGCCTGGAACGGCCTCGCGGAGATGGAAAAGCGGCCGCACCTCATCACCACGAGGTTCTGACGCAGATCCGCCCCCCGAACCCGCGTCATGACAGCGGGGTCAGCCCGTCTCTCTGGCGGCAGAGCAGAACGACGAAGCGGGGCAGCGGATGCACGGGCACGACCGGTCGGCCGACCAGGGGTACGGCGACCCACGGGACGAGATCCGTCCCACGGTCTGGGGGTACGTGACCTGGACGACCGCACGGTGTCTGCAGGGCGACGTCCCGGGTGCGCCCGCGCGCGTCGTCCAGCGCACCGACGTGCTCGTCCCGGGCCTCACTCCCTACGAGCTGGACCGGGTGCGCCGGCACGCGGAGTGGCGCGCGTCGGTCGACGTGGTGCGGGTCGGCCTCGTCGCGGGCGTGACGACCGCGCTCGCCGCCCTGGTCGCCGGACAGCACCTGGCGGCGCCCGAGACCCTGCTCCTCGCCGCCGTCCTGGGGCTCGCGGCGGCGCTCCTCACCGTGGTGCTCCTGCACCTGACGGGCCCGCGCCTCACGCGGGTCGAGCGTCGCGCGCTGCGCCGGGCCGTGGAGATCCGGCGCGTGCGGGTCGCGCCCCCGACGTCGGCCGTGATGCGCGTGCTCGTCGCGATGAGCGCCGTCGAGTCGGTGTCCGGGCGGCTCGACGAGCAGGACGCCGCGCTCGCCCGCGAGCTGCTCTGGGTCTCGCTCGACGCCGTCCGGCGCGACGACGCCGCAGCCGTCGACGAGGCGACCGGGACGATGCTGCGCCTCGCCGTGCGGGCCGCCCGGACGCTGCCCACCGTGCGCGACGAGCACCTCGGCTGACCGGCGGGCCAGCCCGACGTCGGCAGGGGCGCACCCCCTGCTTCCGCACGGTCAGGACGTGACATCTGTCCCGTGCCGCACGCGTTCGCGCGTGGTTGTGTGGAGCGCATGGCGACACTCGAGATCGACTCGCTGACCAAGTCCTACGGCGACGTGCGCGCCCTGCGCGGCACGTCGTTCGACGTCCGCGCCGGGGAGATCTTCGGCTTCGTCGGCTCCAACGGCGCCGGGAAGACGACGACGATGCGCATCGTCCTCGGCGTCCTCGCCGCCGACGGCGGCGAGGTCCGGTGGGAGGGCCGGCCCCTCGACCTGGCCGCCCGCCGCCGCATCGGCTACATGCCCGAGGAGCGCGGCCTCTACCCGCGCATGAAGGTCGGCGAGCAGCTCGTCTACCTCGCCCGGCTGCACGGGCTGTCCGCCGCGGCGGCGAAGGACGCGATGGAGCGCTGGACCACGACGCTCGGCGTCGAGGCGCGCCGCGGCGACGAGGTGCAGAAGCTTTCGCTCGGCAACCAGCAGCGCGTCCAGCTCGCCGCCGCGCTCACCCACGACCCCGAGCTGCTCGTGCTCGACGAGCCGTTCAGCGGGCTCGACCCCGTCGCCGTCGACGTCATGAGCGGGGTCCTGCGCGACCGCGCCCAGGCGGGCGTGCCCGTCGTGTTCTCGTCGCACCAGCTCGACCTCGTGGAACGGCTGTGCGACCGCGTCGGCATCATCAAGGACGGCACGATGGTGGAGGTCGGCACGATCGACGAGCTCCGTCGTACCGAGCAGGAGCGCTGGGTCGTGGACGGCCCGCCCGGCGCCACGTGGATCGGTGCCGTGCCCGACGCGCGGGCCGTCAGCCTGGAGGGGTCGCGCACCGTCGTGGAGCTCGCGCCCGGACCGACCGGCGACGGGACCGGGGGCGTGCCCGGCGGGCGCGAGCAGGCCGTGCTGCGCGCGGCGCTCGCCGTCGGGCCCGTGCACGAGTTCGCGCTCGTCCGGCCGTCGCTCACCGAGCTGTACCGCGACGTCGTGAGCGCCGAGGAGAAGCCGGCCGCGACGGCCGCCGAGACCGTGGAGGTGGGGGCATGAGCACGGGGACCTCGTTGACGTCCTGGGGCGCGATCCGCCTCGTCGCGGGCCGCGAGATCATGACGCGGCTGCGCTCCAAGTCCTTCGTGTGGCTGACCGTGATCCTCGTGGGCGCCGTCGTGCTCGGCGGGGTCGTGCTCAACCTCGCGAACGGGTCGGGCCCGAGCGCCGAGCGCGTGGGGGTCACGCCGCAGACCGCGGCGCTCGCCGAGGCGATCGAGACCACGGGGAGCACGCTCGGGACCGACGTCGAGACCGTCGACGTCGCGGACGACGCCGCCGGCGAGGCCCAGGTGCGCGACGGCGACCTCGACGCCCTGGTCACCGGGAGCGTCGGATCCCCCACGGTCGTCGTCGACACCGAGCTGTCGTCGGGCCTCACGGCCGTCTTCACGACGCTCGCCCAGCAGACCGCGCTGTCCGACGCCGTCGCGAGCCTCGGGGGCGACCCCGCCCAGGTCGCGGGCGACGTCGCGACCGCCGCGCCGGACGTGCGCACCATCGGGGAGCCCAGCGAGTTCGACCCGGCGCGCTACGTCACCGGCCTGGTCACCGGCATCCTGCTCTTCATGGCCATCATGATCAGCGGCCAGCTCATCGCGCAGGGGGTCGTCGAGGAGAAGACGAGCCGCGTCGTCGAGCTCCTGCTCTCGACCGTGCGCCCGTGGCAGCTCATGGCGGGCAAGGTCCTCGGCATCGGCCTCGTCGGGCTCGGGCAGGTCGCGCTCGTCGTGCTCGCGGGCGTGGGGACCGCCCTCGGCCTCGGCCTCGTCGACACCTCGACGATCGACCTCGGGACCGCCGCGGCCTGGGCGCTCGTGTGGTTCGTCGTCGGCTTCGTCAGCTACGCGCTGCTCATGGCCGGCCTCGGCGCGCTGGTGTCGCGCCAGGAGGACGTCGGCGCGGTCACCACGCCCGTCACGTTCCTCATGATCGTGCCGTACATCGTGGGCGTCTCCGTCGCGCCGTGGGCGCCAGACAACCCGCTCGTCGTCTGGCTGTCGTACGTGCCGCTGTGCTCGCCGCTGCTCATGCCGGTCCGCATCGCGCTCGGCAGCGCCGAGACGTGGGAGGCCCTCGTCGCGCTCGGCCTCTCCGTCGCGGTCATCCCCCTCCTCGTGTGGCTCGCGGCGAAGATCTACTCCAACGCCGTCCTGCGCACCGGCGCCCGCGTCAGGCTCACGGACGCCCTGCGCACGTCCTGACGGCGGGGCCCTGCCCCGCCGAGAGAGAGGCGTGGTTCGCCGAGAGAGAGCCCGGGTCGGGCGAGGTAGAGCCCGGGTCGGGCGAGGTAGAGCCCGGGTCGGGCGAGGTAGAGCCCGGGTTCGGCGAGGTAGAGGCCAGGTTCGGCGAGGTAGAGGCCAGGCCCGGTGGTCGACGACGGTGGGTCGCCACCCTGTGCTCGTGTCGCCCTGATAGGTGCGCGCCCAGGCACGACCACGCCTCTACCTCGGCGGACAGCGGCTCTACCTCGGCGGACAGCGGCTCTACCTCGCGGGGCCATGGCTCTACCTCGCGGCGGCGGGTCTTGCGGCGCGCCGCGGTGACTCCGAGCCGTCAAGAGTCTTGACGTCGAGACACGTCGAGTACCCTCGCGTCATGGACCAGCAGCACGAGGACGAGGTCGACCGCATCGTCGCGGCGTGGCAGCGCGAGCGGCCGGACCTCGACGTCGAGCCGCTCACCGTGTTCTCCCGGGTCGACCGGCTCGCCCGGCACCTGGACCGGGCGCGGCGCACGGCGTTCGCGCGCGGGCACCTGGAGACGTGGGAGTTCGACGTCCTGTCCGCGCTGCGCCGCGCGGGCGAGCCGTACCGCCTCTCCCCCGGGGCGCTCGTCACCCAGACGCTCGTCACGAGCGGGACCATGACGAACCGCATCGACCGGCTCGAGGAGCGCGGGCTCGTCGTACGCCGCCGCTCGCCCGACGACCGGCGCGGCGTGCTCGTCGAGCTCACGCCCGAGGGCCTGGAGCGCGTGGACACGGCGATGACCGACCTCCTCGCCGTCGAGGCCCGCATCCTCGACGCGCTCGAGCCGGGCGAGCGACCTGCGCTCGCGGCGCTCCTGCGTACAGTCGGAGGACAGTTCGACGACTGACCGACGGCCCGGACGACCGGGCGGGCGTCGCCGCACGCGCCCGCACCCGGAGGTCCCCGCCCGATGCCGTCGTCACGGCCGCCCCGCCCGAGCACGTTCCGCGGCGGGATCGACGGGGTCCTGCTCGTCGCCGTGCTGCTCGTGGCCGTCAACCTGCGGGCGCCGCTCACGGCGCTCCCTCCCGTCGTCGCCGACGTCGCGGCCGACCTCGACCTCACCGCCGCCGCGGCGGGCCTGCTCACCGGCATCCCGGTGCTCTGCTTCGCGCTCGCGACGCCCGCCGTCGCGGGCCTGCTCGGGCGGTCGTCGCTCCGGACGGCGATCGCCGTCGCGCTCGCACTGATCTTCGCGGGCACGGTCCTGCGCTCGGCGGACCTCGCGGCGCTCGGCGCGGCCGGGACGTTCGCGGGCACGGTGCTCCTCGGGCTGGGCATCACGACGGCGAACCTCGCGGTGCCGATGATCGCCCAGCGTGACTTCCCCGGCCACGTCGCGACGGTGACGGGCCTGTACACGGCGGCGATCAACGTCGGCACCGTCGCGACGACGGCGCTCACCGCGCCGCTGGCGGACGCCGTCGGGTGGCGCTGGGCGCTCGCGTCGTGGTCGGTGCTCGCGGTCGTCGCGCTCGTGTGGTGGCTGCGCGCGGTGCCGCGCGAGGCGCGCGAGGCGCGCGAGCGACGGAACCTGCCGGCGGAGGCCGCGCCCGACCCGACGACGGCGGAGACGAAGACCGGGGCCGCGGTCGAGGCGGACGCGCTGGCGGCGTCCGCGGCGGAGGGTGTCACGGGCACCGACCCGACGACGGCCCGCGAGCGCCACGTGCTCGCGACGCCGTTCACGTGGTGGCTGTGCGCGATGTTCGCGCTCCAGTCGTCGAGCTTCTACGCGCTCACGGCGTGGTTGCCGCTCGTCCTGGAGGACCTCGCGGGCATCCCGCGCTCCGCGTCGGGCGGTGCGGCGTCGCTGTTCCAGGGCTTCGCGATCGTCGGCGGTCTCGCGGTGCCGCTCGCCGCGCGCCGCCTCAGCCTGCGGCAGACGTTCGTCGGGATCGCGGTGCTGTGGCTGGCGCTGCCCGTGGGCCTGCTCGTCGCGCCGGGGCTCTGGGCGGTGTGGGCGTCCGCGGCGGGCGTCGCCCAGGCGGCGAACTTCGTCGTGATCTTCACGCTCGTCGCCCAGCGGTACCCGACGGTCCGGCGCGGCCGGCAGGCGTCAGCGACGGTGCAGTCCGTCGGGTACTGCCTGGCCGCCGTCGCGCCCACCGCGGCCGGGGCCCTGCAGACGGCGACGGGGACGTGGACGGTGCCGGTCGCCGTCGTGCTGGGCGCGCTCGTGGTGATGACCGGGATCGGGCTGGTCCTCACCGGCGCTCCCCGTCGTCGCGCGGGCTGAGCGCGCAGCCCCTCCACGTGGAGCACCTCCTCGACCCTTGACCCCCGCTCTCGCGGGTGTTTATGGTGTACACACAGTTTATGGCGCACACAGGCAGTGTGCGCCGCACACGAACGGCCGACGGAGAAGGAGAAGGCGATGACCGGACCGATGATCGCCGCGCAGGGGCTGGAGAAGTCCTACGGCGACCACGCCGTGCTGCGCGGCGTCGACCTGACCGTGCGCCGCGGCGAGATCTTCGCGCTGCTGGGGCCCAACGGCGCGGGCAAGACGACGACCGTCAACATCCTCACGACCCTCGTCCGGCCCGACGGCGGCACGGCCCGCGTCGCGGGCGCCGACGTCGTGCACGACGCCGCCCGGGTGCGCGAGACCATCGCGCTCACGGGCCAGTACGCGTCGGTGGACGAGTTCCAGACGGGCCGCGAGAACCTCGTGATGATGGGCGAGCTCGCGCACCTCCCCCGCCGGGCGGTGCGCCCGCGCGCCGCCGCGCTGCTCGAGCGCTTCGGCCTCACCGACGCCGCGGACCGGCGGGTCGGGACCTACTCGGGCGGAATGCGCCGTCGCCTCGACCTCGCGATCAGCCTCGTGGCCGACCCGGCGGTGCTCGTGCTCGACGAGCCGACGACGGGCCTCGACCCGGCGTCGCGCGCGCAGCTCTGGGAGGTCGTGCGGGGCCTCGCCGCCGACGGGACGACCGTCCTGCTGACGACCCAGTACTTGGAGGAGGCCGACCGCCTGGCCGACACGATCGCCGTCCTGCACGACGGCCGCGTCGCGGCGCGGGGCACGGCCGCCGAGCTCAAGGCGCTCGTCGCGGGCGACCACGTGCGCGTGGCGTTCGGCGACCCGGAGAGCCTGGCCTCCGCCGTCGGGCTCGCGCCCTCGATCGGGCTGGCCCGCCCGACCACCGACGCGAAGGACCTCTCCCTCACCGCACCGAGCGACGACCCCGTCCGCACCATCCGCGACGTGCTCGCGGCCGCCGACGCCCACGCGCTCGCGGTCGTGGGGGTCAGCGTCGTGCGGCCCACGCTCGACGACGTGTTCCTCGCCCTGACCCGGAAGGAGGGCGCCCGATGAGCGCCGCACCCACGACCACCCTGCCCCGGCCGTCCCGCACCACGCGGCCGCGCGTGCGGCAGACCCCGGCCACGGCGGCGCGCGACGTCCGCACGATGGTCGGTCGCGAGACCCGCCGCCAGCTGCGCAGCGTCGACGGGCTCGTCACAGCCTTCGCGCTGCCCGTGATGATCATGCTCGTCTTCGTCGTCATCTTCGGCGGGGCGATCGGCGGGGACGACTACATCGACTACGTCGTGCCCGGCGTGCTCGTGATGTGCCTGGGGTTCGGCTCCGCGACGGCCGCGGTCGGCGTGGCGCAGGACATGACGTCGGGCACGATCGACCGGTTCAAGACCCTGCCGATCTTCGGGCCGTCCGCGCTGTGGGGGCACGTCGTGGCGAGCGTCGTGCGCAACCTCGCGTCCGCCGTCGTCGTCGTGGGGGTCGCGCTCGCGCTCGGCTTCCGGCCCGACGCCGGGCCCGCCGACTGGGCGGGGCTCGTCACCTTCGCCGTCCTCGCCGTGCTGACGTTCACGTGGCTGAGCGTGGCGCTCGGCCTCGTGCTGAGCGTCGAGGCGTCGCAGTCGGTGAACTTCCTCTTCCTGTTCGTGCCCTACCTCAGCTCGGGGTTCGTCCCGATCGACACCATGCCGTCCTGGCTGCACGGGTTCGCGGAGAACCAGCCGTTCACGCCGGTCATCGAGACGTTCCGCGGGCTGCTCGCAGGCGCGCCCGACGCGTCGACGGCCCTGACCGCCGTCGCGTGGCTCGCCGGCTTCCTCGTCGCGAGCTGCGCCGCCGGCTCCCTGCTCTACCGCCGACGGACGGCCCGCTGACCCCCCGCGCTCTTCCCCCTGGCCCTCCCGCGCGGCCGAGCAGGTGGTCCTGGTGCGTCCGGTCGGCAGGACGCACCACGACCACCTGCTCGCGCCACCGGGAGGGCCTGCTCGGCACGGCTGCGCCCCGGGTCCGGGCGCCGTCGGGGAGGATGAGCCCATGACCGACGCACCCGACCTCCCGCCCCGGCTCGCGCTCGCGTGGGGCGTGGCCGAACGCCCCGAGCGCGCGCCGAAGCGCGAGCTGAGCATCGAGCGGATCGTCGACGCGGCCATCGAGATCGCCGACGCCGACGGGCTCGGGGCCGTGTCCATGGCGAAGGTGGCGCAGAGCCTCGGCTTCACGACGATGTCGCTCTACCGGTACGTCACGAGCAAGGACGACCTGCTGCTCCTCATGCAGGAGGCGGCGCTCGACGTCGAGTACCCGCCCGCGCACGAGCCCGCCGACTGGCGCGCCGAGCTGCGCGAGTGGGCGCAGTTCACGATGGCGGTGTTCGCGTCGCACCCGTGGTTCCTCGACATCCCGGTGACCGGCGCGCCCCTCACGCCGAACAACCTGCGCGGCGCGGACGCCGGGCTGCGCGCGCTGCGGTCCACGCCGCTCGACGACGAGGAGAAGATGTCCGTCATCCTCCTCGTCAGCGGGTACGCCCGGAACGCGGCGCGGCTGCAGACCGACCTCGCACGCGCCGTCGCGGCGGCCGGGGGCGACGAGGCGGTCCAGGGCGGCGCGTGGGCCGACGCGCTGCGCGGGCTCGTGGACGAGGTGCGGTTCCCCTACCTGCGCCCGCTCGTCGAGGCCGGCACGTACGCGGGCGAGGGCGACATCGACGACACCGCGTGGGGCCTGGAGCGGGTGCTCGACGGGATCGCCGTCTACGTCGACGCGCGGGCCGCCGGGGCGCCCGGCGCGGGCCGCGCGCCCGGGCGGCAGCCCGCCACGGTCACGGAGCCCGCACCGGCGACGGACCCGCGCGACGCCGTCGCCCCCGTCGAGGTCGCCGTGCACGTCAAGGACGCACGGGTCAAGAAGGCGACGCTCCGGCGGCGCGACGCGGAGCGGCGCGTGCGCGAGGCCCAGAAGAAGGTGCGCGAGCTCGAGAAGGCGCTGCGGGACGCCCAGAAGGCGGAGCACGACGCGGCCCGCGCGGCCGTCGAGAAGACGCGCGGCTGAGGCTCCGCGCACGACGGCGGCCGGTCACCCCGCGGGGTGGCCGGCCGCCGTCGTGCGTGAACGGGCGGGGTCACTCGGCGAGCGCGAAGCCCGTCGTCCAGGAGGTCTTCTCCCCCGCCGCGAGCGTGAGCTGCAGGAAGCCGAGGGCCTCGAGCTCGTGCGCGCGCTTGAGCGAGCCGGCGTCGACGACGCGGACCCCGGACACGGCGCCCGCGAGGGCGGCCTTCGCGTCGGCGTCGTCGCCCGCGACGAGGACCGTCGTCGGGAGCGGACCGACCTGGCCGGTGGCGAGCGTCGCCGCGAAGTTCGTGTTGAACGCCTTGAGGACCCGCGCGCCCGGGACGCGCTCCTGGATCTGCGCCGCGGCCGACGAGCCGTCGGGCACGACGAGAGAGTCGAACGTCGCGAAGTCGAGCGGGTTGGTGATGTCGACGAGCACCTTGCCGTCGAGGCGGCCCTCGTAGGCGCCGAGGACGTCGTCGAGCGCCCCGTACGGGAGGGCGAGCACGACGACGTCGCCCGTGATCTCGTCGCCGACGGTGCCCGCCGTGACGCGCGGGTCGACCTCGGTGGCCTCACGGGTCAGGACCTGCACCTGGCTGCCCGCGGCGAGCGCGAGACCGGCGATGGCCGAGCCCATGTTCCCGGCGCCGATGATGGTGATGCTGCTCATGGTGGCTTCCCTTCCTCCGCCGGCCCGACGGTCGGCTATTAGTTGTTGCTACAACTAACACCGTACGCCGCTAAAGTTGTACCGTCAACTATGCGGATCGCCGCACCGGAGGAGGCACGATGACGACGGAACCCCGCTGGCTCGACGACCAGCAGCTCGACGCGTGGAAGCGGCTCGTGGCCGTCGTGGAGCTGCTGCCGGGCGTCCTCGACTCCCAGCTCCGGCGCGACGCCGACCTCAGCCACTTCGAGTACTACGTGCTCGCGATGCTCTCGGAGGCGCCGCGGCGCACGCTGCGCATGACCGACCTCGCGGGCGCCACCAACGCCACGCTCCCCCGGCTCTCCCACGTCGTCGCGCGCCTCGAGAAGCGCGGCCTCGTCGAGCGCGTGCCGTGCCCCGAAGACCGCCGCGCGACGAACGCGCACCTCACCGACGCCGGCTGGGAGAAGGTCGTCGCGACGGCGCCCGGTCACGTCGGGACGGTCCGCGACCACGTGATCGACGCGCTCACCGACGAGCAGGTCGAGCAGCTCGACGCCATCGCGGGCGCCATCCTCGAGCGCGTCGACCCCGACGACCGCATGGGCTTCCTGCGGCGCTGAGCCGCACGCCCGCGCCCGGCTGCGCCCTCGGTACCGCGCCCCGGGCGCCCGGACCCGGGTCCCCGCGGGGTCAGCGGGTCCGCACGGGCCCCGCGAGGACGAGCCGCTCGCCCGGCGCGAGCGCGCCGAGCGCGACGAGCGGGTCGTCGACCGCGAGCTCGACCCGCCCGGGCAGGGCGGCGAGCACGTCGTCCCACTCCGGGGCGGCGTCGTCCACCTCGACGCTGTGCCCGTTCACGAGGTCGAACGACACGTACCGGGCGGTGCCGCCCGGGGCGCCGAGCGCGAACGCGGTGACGCGACGCACGTCCGCCCACGGCGCGAGAACGCCGCCCTGCCCGTCGTCGACCTCGACGCCGCGCGCGGACACCGCGACGCGCATCCGGTCGGCCGTCACCCGGCGACCTCGGCCGCCTCGAGCCACGCCGCCTCGAGCTCGTCCTTCTCCGCCGCGAGGGTGCGCAGCTCGGCGTCGAGCTCCGCGACCGCCGCGAAGTCGGTCGCGTTCGCCGCGATCTTCTCGTGCAGCCGGCCCTCGGCCTCCGCGATCTTGCTCAGGCGCCGCTCGATGCGGTTGATCTCCTTCTTCGCCGCCCGCACCTCGGCCGCGCTCGGGCCCGGGGCCTCCGCGGCGGGCCCGGCGTCCGGCGTCCCGTCGGCGCCGCCCGTGGGCGCGAACCCGGTCGACGCCGCGCCCGCGCCCGCGAGCGCCGCGCGCCGCAGCTCGAGGTACTGCTCGACGCCGCCCGGCAGGTCGCGCACCTGGCCGTCGCCGAGCAGCGCGACCTGGCGGTCCGCGACGCGCTCCAGCAGGTAGCGGTCGTGCGAGACGACGATGAGCGTGCCGGGCCAGCCGTCGAGCAGGTCCTCGAGCGCGGCGAGCGTGTCGGTGTCGAGGTCGTTCGTCGGCTCGTCGAGCAGGAGCACGTTGGGCTCGGCGACGAGCAGGCGCAGGAGCTGGAGGCGGCGCCGCTCGCCGCCCGAGAGGTCGCGCACGAGCGTCTGCGACCGCTCGCGCGTGAAGCCGAGCCGCTCGACGAGCTGGGACGCGGAGAGCTCCTTGCCGTCGACGACGACCGAGCGCTTCTCGTCCTCGATCACCTGGATCACGCGCGCGCCGGCGATGTCGTCGAGCTCGCCGACGTCCTGCGACAGCTCCGCGACGTGGACGGTCTTGCCGCGCTTGACCCGCCCGGAGTCGGGCTCGCGCCGCCCGGCGAGGAGCGCGAGGAGCGTCGTCTTCCCTGCGCCGTTGACCCCGACGACCCCGTACCGGTCGCCGGGCCCCAGGCGCCACGTGACGTCGTCGAGCAGCACGCGCTCGCCCTGACCGTCCTGGCGCGGCACCGCGACCGTCACGTCCTCGAGGTCGAGCACGTCCTTGCCGAGCCGCTTCGTCGCGGTGCGCGTGAGCTCGAGCGTGTCGCGCGGCGGCGGGACGTCGGCGATGAGCGCGGCGGCGGCGTCGAGCCGGAACTTGGGCTTGGACGTGCGCGCGGGCGCACCGCGCCGGAGCCACGCGAGCTCCTTGCGCAGCAGGTTGTCGCGCTTCTCCGCAGCGACGGCCGCGGTGCGCTGGCGCTCGGCACGCGCGAGCACGTACGCGGCGTACCCGCCCTCGTAGCCCTCGACCTGGCCCGAGCCGTCGCCCCGCACCTCCCACATGCGCGAGCACACGGCGTCGAGGAACCAGCGGTCGTGCGTGACGACCACGAGGGCGCCCTTCGCGCCCGGGCGGGCGAAGCGGTCGCCGAGGTGCGCGGCGAGCCACGCGACGCCCTCGACGTCGAGGTGGTTCGTGGGCTCGTCGAGGAACAGCACGTCGTGGTCGGCGACGAGGAGGGCCGCGAGCGCGACGCGCCGCCGCTGCCCTCCGGACAGCGTGTCCGCCGGGGCGTCGAGGTCGAGGTCGCCCAGCAGTCCCGCGTGGACGGTGCGGATGCTCGCGTCCGACGCCCAGGCGTGGGTCGCGGCGTCGCCGTGCACGAGGTCGCGGATCGTCGCGCCGGTGCCGACGTCGTCGCGCTGGTCGAGCAGGCCCACCCGCAGCCCGCCCACGCGGGTGACGCGGCCGCCGTCGGGCTGCTGCGTGCCCGCGAGGAGGCGCAGGAGGGTCGTCTTGCCGGCCCCGTTGGGGCCGACGATGCCGACGCGGTCGCCGTCGTCGAGGCCGAGCGAGACGTCGTCGAGCAGGGTGCGGGTGCCGACGGTCAGCGAGATGCCGTCGGCGCCGAGAAGGTGAGCCACGCCGTCGAGCCTAGGCCGCACCCCGTGAGTGCGGGAAATAGCCGCCGATCCGCGACGGGACCAGGACTGTCCCCCGCACCCACGGGAGGGGCGGTCAGCCCTTGAGGCCGGTGTGCGCGAGGCCCTGGACGAACTGCTTCTGGGCGACGAGGAACACCGCGAGGACCGGCAGCACCGTGAGCGTCGTCGCGGCAAGCTGGACGTTCCACATCGGGCCGCCGTAGGCGTCGACGTACTGCGTGAGCGCCTGCGGGAGCGTGAACCGGTCCTTGCTGGACAGGTACACGATCGGCTCGAGGTAGAGGTTCCACGACTTGAGGAACGTGAAGATCGCGACCGCCGAGATCGCCGAGCGCGACAGCGGGAACGCGATCCGCCAGAAGATCCCCCACCGCCCGAGGCCGTCCATGCGCCCCGCCTCCTCGAGCTCGCCGGGGAGCCCGAGGAAGAACTGGCGCATGATGAACGTCGCGAGGACGCTCGGCGCCCCGAGGATCGGGATGACCACGAGCGGCCAGTGCGTGTCGATGAGCCCGAGCGAGTTGACCATCCGGAACAGCGGGACGATCGTCACCTCCGACGGCACGAGCAGCCCGACGAGCACGAGCAGGAACAGCGCGTTCGCCCCGGGGAACCGGATGCGCGCGAACGCGTACCCGGCCATCGAGGCCACGAGGATCGTCCCGACCGTCACGACCACCGCGATGTAGAGGCTGTTCCAGTACTGCTGCGCGAACGGCTGCAGCCGGAACACCTCGCCGTAGGCCGCGAACGACGGGTCCTGGGGCCAGAGCGTCGGCACGGCCCGCAGGATCTCGCTCATCGGCTTGAGGCTCGACGTCGCCATCCACCACGTCGGGAAGACGAACGGCACGCTGAGCACCACGAGGAGCGCCACGAGCGCCGCGCGCCCCCAGCGGCGGCGCGTGCGCGCGCTCCCCGTGCGGCGCGCGGGCCGTCCGCCGCGGGTCGCCGCGCCGTCGGCGCCGCCCGTGCCCGACGCCGCGGGCCGGGCGGGGCCGTCGTCCGCGCCCGGGAGCGTGGCCGGGCCGGGCATCACGTCAGACTTCATGGAAGACCCACCTCTTGCGCGTCTGCCACTGCACGAGTGTCAGGACGAGGACGATGACGAACAGCAGGACGGAGATCGCGCTCGCGTAGCCGAAGTCGTTGAACCGGAACGCCTGCTGGTACAGGTAGTAGACGAGCACGGTGGTCGAGTTCCCCGGCCCCCCGCCCGTGAGCACGGCGATCTGCGCGAACACCTCGAGCGAGCCGACGATCGTGAGGATCGAGACCAGCAGGACGGTCGGGCTGATGAGCGGGAGCGTGATCGACCGGAACCGGCGCCACGCGCCCGCGCCGTCGATGCGCGCGGCCTCCTGGATCTCCTCGGGCACCCCCTGCAGGGCCGCGAGGAACAGGATCATGTTGAGGCCCACGTTCTTGAAGACCTGCACGACGATCACCGAGAGCATCGCCGTCGTCTCCCCGCGCAGCCAGTTCGGGCCGTCGACGCCGAGCAGCGACAGGAACCCGTTGATGCCGCCGTCCGCCTGGAGCAGGAAGCTCCAGACGATCGTCCACGCGACGAGCGACACGACGACGGGCGAGAAGAAGAACGTGCGGAACGTCGTCGTGCCGGGGAGCCGCTGGTTGAGCAGCACCGCGAGGACGAGCGCGAGCGAGATGTTGAGCACGACGAGCCCGACCGAGAACCACAGGCTCGCGAGCAGCGAGTCGCGCAGCCCGGGGTCGGCGAGCATCCGCTCGTAGTTGTCGGCGCCCGCGAACGTGAACGTGTTCGCGAGGACGTTCCACTCGTGCAGCGAGTACCAGACGACGGCGACCAGCGGCGCGACGACGAACGCGAGCGCGCCGAGCACGGCGGGCGCGACCATGGTGTAGCCCACGGCCGCGTCCCGTCGTGCGAGTGCGGAGGACGCCACGCTCAGTCCCCGAGCAGGGGCTGGATCGCCGCGCACGTGTCGGCGAGGACGCCCTCGACGTCCGCGTCGGCGGTCCACAGCGCGTCGAGCTGGGCGCGCACCGTGTCCTGCAGCTTGGCGAAGTTCTGGTGCGACGGCTTCGTCACGGCGCCCTGGATGCCGTCGACGACGACCGCCTGGAGCTGCTCCTCGCTGAGCTTCGGGTTGGCGGCCCCGAGCGTCTCGGCGGTGAGCAGCGACTCGCGCGGCGGCGGGAAGTACGCGGCGAGCGTCTCGGCGTTCTCCGGGTTGGTGAACCACGCGAGGAAGTCGGCCGCGACGTCGGGGTGCTCCCCGGCGGCGAAGACACCGATGCCGGCCTGGCCGATGACGTTCTGCTGACCCGCCGGGCCCGCCGGGAGCGGCACGACGTCCCACCCGAACGAGTCGTCGAGCGACGACGCGCGGCTGATCTGCGTGATCGTCATGGCGGAGTCGCCCGCGAAGAAGTCGGCCGTCGTGCCGGGACCGGGCAGCGCCTTGTCGACGAACGTCGCGTCGTGGACCCACGTGAGCGCGTCGACCATCTCGGGGTCGGTGAACGTGCACTGCGTGCCGTCCTCGCTCCACGGCGTCGCGTCCCAGCCGTCCCAGATCGTCGACAGGTTCTCCCACACCTTGTAGTCGAAGTCGCGCACCACGAGGCCCTGCTTGCCCGACGTCGCGGCGGCCGCCGCCGCGATCTCGCGGACCTGGTCGTAGGTCCAGTCGCCCGACGCGACGAGGTCGGCCGGGTTCGGCTGGCCCGCCGCGGCGACCTGGTCGGTGTTGACGAACAGCGCGAACGGCGAGTTGGAGAACGGGTAGGCGTAGAGGCCGCCGTCCTTCTCCCACAGCGCGAGCGACGAGTCGAGTAGGTCGTCGTACGCGTACCCCTCGGTCTCCTGCAGCTTGGGGCCGACGTCGACGAGCGCGCCGCTCGCCACGAACTCGGGCGCGTAGCTCTCGAGGATCCACGCGAGGTCCGGCGCGTTGCCGCCCGCGAGCTGCGTCGTGAGGGACGTCGTGTAGTCCTCGAACGGGATGGTCTCGAACGTCACGCCGGACACGAGGTCGGGGTTCTCCGCGACGTACGCGTCGGCGATCTCCTGGAACTGCGCGAGCTGCGTCTCGTCGGCCGTCCAGACCGTCATGCGCAGCTCGACCGGCTCGCTCGGGGTGCTCGGCTCACCCGCGACGTCGTCGCCGCCGCCGGAGCACGCGGTGAGGACGAGGGCGAGCGCGACGCCGCCGGCGGCCAGGGGTGCGCCGACGAGGCGGCGCCGGCGCGGGGCGGGCCGAGGGGCCGACCGTGGGATGAGGGGGTTCATCAGTTCTCCTTCGGACTGAGGGTGGGCGGAGGCCCGGGCGCGGGGAGCCCGGGTCAGTAGGGGTGGGCCTCGGCGGGCCAGCGCAGCTCGACGCCCGCCCGGACGAGCTCGTCCTGGTAGTCGGCGAGGAGGTCGGCCTTCGACTGGACGGCGTGCGGCGTGCGCCCGGTCGCGAGGCAGTGGGCCGCGAGGTGGCCGGCGACCTCGCCGACGTTCCACTCGACGGGGTGCAGGCGGTAGCAGCCGTTGGTGATGTGCGTCGTGCCGATGTTCTTGTTGGCGGCGAGCAGGTTGGTCACGCGCTGCGGCAGCAGCGCGCCGAGCGGGATCTCGAACGGCGTCGACGCGACGTCGATGTACGTGTCGCCGCCCGTCGAGGGGTGCAGGTCGATCCGGTACATGCCGACGCCGACCGAGTCGTCGTAGCGCGTCGCGCCGCGGTCGCCGCGCACGGCGTACGAGACGTCGTTCTCCGTCACCGTCGTCACGGCGCGCAGGCGGCGGGACTCGCGGTGGTAGGCCGCCTGGGCGAGGCCGTCGGCCGAGCCCATGACGTCGGGCCGCAGGCGCAGGCCCGGGAAGCCGGTCCCGCCGTCGGCGCGCGGCGCCTCGGTCTGCATCCAGTAGAGCATCGAGAGGCTGAGCTGCCGGGCGTCGGCGATCCGGGCCTCCTCCACGTCGCGCGGCACGTCGAGCACGGGCGCGAGGAAGTAGTCGATGCTCGGCCAGTTCACGAGGCACAGGTCGCTCGCGTAGTGGCCCGGCGCGAAGAGGTCGCGGGCCGCGATACGCCGGAACGTCCAGAGGTTCCCGTCGCCGGGGTTCTTCGACTGGTCGGCGTCGACGGCGCGCGGGTCGTCGCCCGGGTTCGGGGTGAACGACCGCACGTCCATCGCGAGCGTGCGCGGGTTGGGCGCCTCCCACGACAGCATCCGGCGCCCGTTCCACGGGCCGGGGGTGTACGTGCTCCAGAAGTCGTAGCGCTCGGGGCGGTCGATCGTGTGGTCGCCGTCCACGTGCTCGACGGCGAAGCACACGCTGAGGGCCTGCACGTTGTCGGGCTGCGCCTCGTCCGGCGCGCTCGGCTCCCCGGTCTCGCGGTTCGACTCGAACCCGGTGACGTACTCGGTGCCCGTCAGCGGCAGGAGCTCGCCCGTCTCGGTCGCGTCGACGACGAACGCCGCGTGCACCGTCACGACCGCGCCCCCGGCGTCGGCGGTGACCGGGGCGAGCGTCACGGAGGTGACGCGGTCGCCGTCGGTGGTGGCCGCCGTCGGGCGCACGCGCTCGAGCAGGCGGATGCGGCCCGCGGACCGCCACGGGGCGAGCATCTCCTCGAGCACGCCCACCGCGACGCGCGGCTCGTGGCACAGCTTGGAGACCCAGCCCGCGCCGGGGTTGAGGGCGTCCCACGTGCGCGCGGCGTCCGTGAGCGGGTAGGAGCGGCGGTAGACGTCGCGGATGCCGTCGCGCAGCGCGCGGTAGCGCGCGGTCACGCCGAACCGCTCGACCCACGGGCTCTCGTCCGGCGGTACCGCCTGGGACGTGAGCTGGCCGCCGATCCACGGGTGCTCCTCGGTGAGGACGACGCGGGCGCCGCGCTCCGCCGCCGCGAGCGCGGCGGCCACGCCGCCGAGCCCGCCGCCGACGACGAGGACGTCTGCCTGGAGGTCTGCATGGGTCACGCTGGGGTTTCCGTTTCTCTGGTGCTCGGTGGTGCGGTCTGAGGTCGGTCAGGCGGGTGCCGCGACGCCCGACGGCGCGGCGACGGTCTCGCCGTCGACGTCCACGCACTCGAGGAGCTGGTGGAGCTCGTCCTCCGGGACGGCGACGGCGCGCGACGCGCGGCGGTCCGAGCGCCCCGAGCCGGACTCGGCCGCGACGAGGCGGGACAGCAGCACGAGGGCGCGCGCGCCCATCTCCTCGCGCGGGATGGAGAAGCCCGACCAGCGGCGCCCGCCGGGGCGCCCGTGGTGCGGCTGGCCGAGCAGGAGCACCGAGACGTCCGCCGGCACGCGCACGCCCCGGTCCTCGAGCTCGTCGACGAGCTCCTCCGGGGAGTTCTCGGGTGCCACGACGACGGCGGTGAGCCGCTGGTCGACGATCTCGGCCGCCGTCGCAGGCACGTCGTCCAGCTCGACGAACCGGACGGTCAGGCCGTGCGCCTTCATCGTCGCGCGGTAGGCGTCGACGCGGTCGAGCGTGGGCTGGTCGGTGCCGCGCGGCCCGACGTACCCGATGCGCTCGTGGCCGAGCTCGACGAGCCGCTCGACCTGGCGCGCGGTCGCCGCGACGTAGTCGGCGCCGACGTAGGGCAGGCGTCCGCCGTCGCTGCCGCGCTTGCCGATGAAGACGAAGGGGTAGTTCGTGTCGAGCAGGTGCTGGAGCTCGCCGCGGTCCTCGTGCTGGCCGAGCAGCAGGCAGCCGTCGGCGATCCCGAGGCGCTGCCAGCCGTCGCGCGTGAGACGACGGCGCCCGTCGACCACGCGCGCGCTCGTGAACAGCAGGATGTCGATGCCGAGCTTCTCGGCCGCGTGCTCGATCCCGACGAGGAACGGCCCGTAGAAGTCGCGACCGGAGCGCGGGAACGTCGCCTCGTAGGTGAAGACGCCGAGGATCTGGTTGCGCCCGCCCGCCAGACGCTGCGCGACGGGGTTCGCCGAGTAGCCCGTGATCCGGATCGCGTCGAGCACGCGCTGGCGCGTCTCCTCGCTGATCCGCACCCCCGCGGGCGTGGAGTCGTTCAGCACGAACGAGACCGTCGCCTGGCTGACACCCGCCATGGCGGCGACGTCGGCCTGGGTGATGCGGTGCCTCGGCATGGATCCTCCTCGATCACGTCGTCGATGACGTGGAAGGAGTCTCGCCAGGCCGGGCCCGGCCGGTCAACGGAGTAATACGCATTATTACGCCGGGACCCGTGCGGCTCCGCGGGTGGACGCGCTCCAGGTGATCCGCATAATGCCGCGCGGTCGTTGCCTGTGGCCGGGCGTGCGGCGCGGGACGCACGACGGGCCCGGGTCCGCACCGTGGTGCGTCCCCGGGCCCGTCGCCCCCTGCTCGCGCCGCGCGCTACCCGCAGGTCAGCGCGCCGTACGGCGCGGTCGTCGTCCCCCGCCCGACGCCGTCCGCCCCCACGACCTCGACCGTCGCCTCCCCCGCCGCGACCGTCGTGGCCCGCGTCGCGAACGACTGGTACGCGCTGCGCCCGGGCGCGACGTCGGCCACGGTGCGCTCGCCGAACGGCGTCGCGAGCCGGACCGCCACCGCGTCGTCGCCCGCGGGGCGCGCCGTCACGGCCACGTACGCGCGGCCTGCGAGGCACCGCGTGACGGCCTCCACCTCGACGGCGGGCTCGTCGTCCTCGCACGCCGCCGCCTCCTGGGCGGTCGGCGTCCAGCGGAACCAGTCGAACGACGCGACGATCTCCGGCGGCGTCGCCGAGCCGCGCATCGCGAACGGACCGACGCCGGTCGCCCGGAGCGCCGCCACGTCCACCGTGCGGCCCCAGGGCGCGAACTCGACGCCGTCGACCGACACCGACGCCTGCACGGCGGTCCCGTCGCTCGTCAGGCGCAGCCAGAAGGTGTCGCCGAGGCCCGCCGGCGGGACGACCGAGTCGAAGCCGGTGTTGCGGTCCGTGCCGTTCTGGCGCCAGATGAACTCGACCCGCGGGCCGAGCGACCCGTGCACCAGGTCGAGCTTCGCGTAGTTCGCGTCGTCGCGGTACAGCAGGAGACCGCCCTGCTGGAACCGCTCCGTCGGGGACACGGAGACGGCCGTCGTGACCTCCCACGGCCCGGCGGGCACGGCCTGGAGCGGCAGCGCGGCGCCTGAGACGCCGGTCGGGTACGCCGGGACGCGCAGCGCGCCGTCCACGAGCTCGTGCCGGGCCGTCCCCGGCCGGACCACCGTCCAGCGCGCCGGGTCGAGCGTCGTGCCGTCGAACTCGTCGGACGCCGCGCCGCTGCACCGCTCGCGCAGCGGGTCGGGGTCCTGGCCCGGCTCGGGGGGCCGCACGGCGTCGGGGTCGCGCTGCGCCCACGCGATCGTCGCGCCCAGGCGGTCGCCGGACTCGTAGAAGAGGTACGTCTCGTCGCCGTCGGTGACGATCTCCGGGGCTGCGACCCGGCCCGTGTCGTCGCCCACGCCGCTCGCGCGGTGCAGCTCCCACCGCGGGCCGACCTGCGTCATCGTCGGGTCGAGCGTGCGGGCGAACGTGATGCCCGTGGAGCCGTGGTAGATCACGTAGAGCTGACCCTCCCACTCCCACAGGTTGCCGCCGGACACGTTGGTGCCGGTCGCGGCGTCGGGCACGACGAGCGGGTCCGGCCGCACGACCCAGGTCTTGCCGTCGACCGACTCGGCCAGCTTGATCCGCCGGATGTCGTCGGTCCGGTTCTGCATGTACGTCATGGCGAACCGGTAGCCGGACGACGGGTCCGGGTGCTCGACGACGCGCGCGTACGACGTCTCCGTGGTGCCCGCGCCGCTGTCGGCGTTCGTCACGGCGACCCCGGAGTCGTCGAACGCGAGCCCGTCGGGCGACGTCGCCCAGCGCGTCGTGGAGTTCTCGCCGTGGAAGTACAGGAGCACCTGGTCCGTCGCGTCGTCCCACAGGACGTCGGGCGACGAGACGTGCGAGACGCGCTCGTAGAACGGCAGCCACTCGTCCGCGACGATCGGGTTGTGCGCGTACTCCGTCCACGGGCCCTCGAGCGAGTCGGCGTACATGACCGAGATGCCGCCCGGGGAGTCGTGCGGGGCGTAGTAGAGGTACCACTCCCCCAGCGGGTCGTCGAGGTACGCACCCGCGTGGAAGACGCTCGGGAAGATGAACTCGTCCGTCGGGTTGTAGAGCATCGACTCCTTGTCGGTGACCACGCCGCGGTACTCGAACACGGGCAGGTCGGACGCGGACGGGCCGTCGGTCGTCGGTCCGGTGGTTACTCCGGTCGAGGTGGCGGCCGTGGCCGCGGGCGGCGGTCCTGCGGCGAGGGCCGTCGCGGGGACGACCGCCCCGGCGGCGAGGACCGCCGTCAGGGTGGCGACCGCCGTCGCCACGGCGCGCGGTCTGCGGCGTGGTGCTGCTGCTCGGGTTCTCACAGGGGACCTCCGTCGGTTCCTCGTCGGCGGCGTCGTCGCCGCCGGGTGCCACGTGGAGACGTGGGCTGGTGGCAGTGTCGCCGGACGGGCACGGCGCAGGTCAAAGGGATGATGCGCATTATTAGCGTGCTCACGGTGCGCGGGGCCGCGACGCTAGAGTCGTCCCGACCGCACCTGAATGTCGGACATCAGACGTATTGACCGGAGGATCGCCCCGTGCCGCTCTTCGACCTGCCCCTCGCCGAGCTCGAGACCTACGCCCCCGTGCTCGACGAGCCCGCCGACCTCGACGCCTTCTGGGCGCGGACCCTCGCGGAGTCGCGCGAGGCGGGCGGGGACCCGGCCGGGACGGTGCGGCTGGAGCGCGTGGAGACCGGCCTCGACCTGGTCGTGGTCGACGACGTGACGTTCCCCGGGTTCGGCGGCCAGCCCGTCAAGGCGTGGCTCGTGCGGCCCGCCGAGGCCGCCCGTGCCGCCGCGACCGGCGACGGCGCCCCGCTGCCCGCGGTCGTCGAGTTCCTCGGGTACGGCGGCGGTCGCGGGCTGCCCCACGAGCACCTCGCGTGGGCGAACGCCGGGTATGCGCACCTCGTCGTCGACACGCGCGGGCAGGGCAGCCAGTGGGGCAGCGGCGGCGGCACGCCCGACCCGGCCGGGTCGGGGCCCGCCGTCCCGGGCGTCCTCACGCGCGGCATCGAGGACCCGCACGACCACTACTACCGCCGCGTCTTCACCGACGGCGTGCGCGCGGTCGACGCCGTGCGCTCGGTGCCCGGCGTCAACCCGGAGCGCGTCGCCGTGCACGGCGTGAGCCAGGGCGGCGGCATCGCCATCGCCGTCGCGGGCCTCGCCGACGGGCTCGTCGCGGCCCTCCCCGACGTCCCGTTCCTGTGCCACTACCGCCGCGCCGTCGAGATCACGGACCGCGACCCGTACCGCGAGCTGACGCGCTACCTCGCCGTCCACCGCGACGCGGAGGAGACCGTGTTCCGCACGCTGTCCTACCTCGACGGGGCGGTGCTCGGCCGCCGCGCCACCGCGCCGGCGCTGTTCTCCGTCGCGCTCATGGACCAGGTCTGCCCGCCGTCCACCGTCTACGCGGCGTACAACGGCTGGGGCGCGGCCGCCGGGGCGGCGCCCGGTGCCGAGCGCGCGATCGACGTCTACCGCTACAACGAGCACGAGGGCGGCCAGGGCTACCGCTTCGCCCGTCAGCTCGCCTGGCTGCGCGACCGCTAGACCGCCTGGCTGCTCGACCGCTAGACCGCCGGGCCACGCGACCGCGAGGTCGCGCCGCCCGGCGCGGCGCGCAACCGGCGCAGCGCGACCGCCTGGGAGCCCGCGAACAGCCCGACGTCCGCCGCGACCGCGAGGACCGCGAGCAGCACGAGGACGCCCGCCGTCGTCGCCGAGAACGCGGCGACGGCAGCGGCGGCCACGACGTTCGCGACCATGACCGTGCGCAGGGCGGCGCGCAGCGGCAGCCGCGCGGTCATCCAGACGACGGCACCCGCCCACACCACGACCGCCACCCCGAGCCCTGCGAGGACCGGGACCGGCACCCGCAGCGCGGGTGCCCACGACGGCGCGAGGGCGGCGACCACGACGCCGAGCACGAGGCAGTACGCGGCGTCGAGCCGCAGGCTGAGCAGTCCGAGCCGTTCCCCCACCATGTCGGCGAGCCTACGCGCACGCCCCTCGGGGGCGCCCGCTGCGGGCCGGGTGGTCAGTGCGCGACGACGCGCGCGCCCGCCGCGGGGGCCGTGGTGCACCACACGGTGTCGCACGCGTCGTTCGCGGTCCACGAGGCCGCGATCGCGAGCGCGTGCTGGCGGCTGCGGGCCAGCGCGGCGACGGTCGGGCCGGAGCCGGAGACGATCGCACCCAGCGCGCCGGCCTCCGTCGCGACGTCGATCGTCCGCTGGAGCTCGGGCCGCAGCGTGAGCGCCGGGCCCTGCAGGTCGTTGCGCAGCACCTGCCCGAGCCCGACGGCGTCACCCGCGCGCAGGGCCTGCATGAGCGCGGTGTCCTCGGCGAGGTCCAGCTCGGCGGGCCCGCCCACGGTCTCGTCGAAGGTGCGGTAGACCTGCGCGGTCGACAGGCCCTCGGCCTGGACGGCGAACACCCAGTGGAACTCCCCGCGCGTCATCGCGGGGGTGAGCACGTCGCCGCGCCCCGTCCCGACGGCGGTGTGCCCGACGAGCCCGAACGCGACGTCGGCCCCGAGCCCCGCGGCGAGGGCGACGAGCTCGGCGCGCGGCACGCCCGCGTCCCACAGCGCGTCGCACGCGACGAGCGCGGCGGCGGCGTCGGCCGACCCGCCGGCCATGCCGCCCGCGACGGGGACCTCCTTGTGGATCTCCAGCCGCACGTCCGGGTCGAGCCCCACGTGCTCCGCGAGCGCGACGGCGGCGCGCCACGCGAGGTTCGTCTCGTCGGTCGGCACGGCGTCCGCCTGGAGGCCCGAGACGCTGAGCGAGACCCCGGAGCCGGGCGGCACCTGGTGCGCGACGACGTCCTCGCTGAGCCCGACGGCCTGGAAGATCGTCACGAGCGGGTGGTAGCCGTCGTCCTGCACCGCCCCGACGCGCAGCGAGAGGTTGACCTTGCCGGGCGCGCGCACGCGGACGGACGGGGGCGGCGCGAGGGAGATGCTCGGCGGGCGCGGGGGTGTCACGCGTCCACTGTGCCAGGTCGACCGGTGGGTCGCTCCGCGGCGGGGGCGGCGCCGCGCGCCGGACGGTCGGCGAGGCCGACGCGGCGGACGAGCTGCTCGGCGACGCGCGCGAAGGCCGCGACGTCGAGCACCTCGCCGCGCGCCTGCGGGTCGACGTCGGCGGCCTCCAGCACCTCGGCCGCGACGCTCGCGGAGCCCGCCAGGCCGGACAGCGCCGAGCGCAGCATCTTGCGGCGCTGCGCGAACGCGGCGTCCACGACGGCGAAGACCTGCTCGCGGGTCGCGGCGGTGGCGGGCGGCTCGCGGCGGTCGAGCGCGACGAGGGCCGAGTCGACGTTGGGGACGGGCCAGAACACGGAGCGCCCGATCGTGCCCGCGCGCCGCGCGTCGGCGTACCAGGCGGCCTTGACCGACGGCACGCCGTACGTGCGCGACCCGGGGGGCGCGGCGAGCCGGTCCGCGACCTCCGCCTGCACCATGACGAGCACGCGCTCGAGCGAGTCGAAGCGCTCGAGGAACGTGAGCAGCACGGGCACCGCGACGTTGTACGGGAGGTTCGCGACGAGCGCGGTGGGCGGCTCGCCGGGCAGCGACGTGACCTCGAGCGCGTCGGCGCCCACGACCTCGAGCCGGTCGCCGACGTCGGGCACGTGCGTCGCGACCGTGTCCGGGAGCTGCCGCGCGAGGACGGGGTCGATCTCGACCGCGACGACGCTCGCGCCGGCCTCGAGCAGCCCGAGAGTCAGCGAGCCGAGCCCGGGCCCGACCTCGACGACGCGCTCGCCCGGGCGGACGTCCGCCGCGCGCACGATCTTGCGGACGGTGCCGCCGTCGTGCACGAAGTTCTGGCCGAGGGTCTTGGTGGGGCGGACGCCGAGACGCCCCGCCAGGTCACGGATCTCGGCCGGACCCAGCAGGGCGCCTCGGGTATCGCTCATGGGACGCAAGCCTACCGACCCGGCACCGACGGGCCCTCGCCGGGGACGACGAAGGGCGGGACGCCGTGCGCCCCGCCCTTCGTCGTCGTCCACCGGTCCGCCCTCAGGCGGCCGGGTGCGTGCCGTGCAGGCTCAGAGGAGCCCGAGCTTGCGCGCGCACGCGGGCCACTGGCCCCAGCCCGAACGGGCCTGGAGCGCCTGGGCACGCTGCGTCTGCTCGGCCGCCGAGGCCTCCGACGGGAGGCCGGAGCCGCCCATCGCCCGCCACGTGGAGAGCGAGAACTGGTAGAGGCCGTAGTAGCCGTTACCGGTGTTCGTCGCGGGGTTGCCCCCGGACTCGCACTGCGCGAGCGCGGACCAGACCCCTGCCGGGGCCGACCCGAGGTCGGCGGCCGGGGCGGGCGCCGGGGCGGACGAACCGCCCGACGAGGAGCCGCCCGACGACGAGGACGACGAGCGCTGCGGCGCCGCCGGCTTGGGCTCCGGCTTGGGGCGCTCCTTGGTGCCCTGCACGAGGATCTTGTTCACCGGCGGCGTCGTGACGCCCTCGGAGACGAGCTCGCGGGACTCCTCCACGCCGTCGACCGTCGTGACGCGGTGCACGGTCGTGTGGACGCCCTCGGCGCCCTCCTGCTTGACGACCGGGTCGAGGTCCTTGAAGCGGTCGGCGTCCTCCTCGGTGACCGTCTCGAACGGGACGGCCGCCTCGGTGGGCACCTCCTCGACCTTGACGCGCTGCACGACGAGCGAGACGGGCGCGGCGTCCGCCGCGGCCTCGGTGTCCTCGGACGTCGCGACGGCGGCCGGCTCCTCGGTGGCGGCCGCGGCGGCCTGGGCCGCCTCGACCTGCTCGGTCTTCTCGACGTGGACGCGGTCGAGCTCGCCGAGCTGGACGCCCTGCTGGTCGAGGATCGCGTCGATGCCGATGCTGCCGTCGGGGGCGACCTTGGTCTCGCCGTCGACGACGACGTTCACGGGGCCGTCCGCGTCGAGGCGGATCGGGAGGGAGGCGCGCTCGCCGGAGCGCGACGCCACGAGGCGCACGTCGCTGCCGCGCGAGGCGAGGGTCGTGAGCGCCTCGTCCGCGTCGAGCGACGTGAGCCACACGGAGGACTGGGAGCCGTCGACCTGCACGGGCACCTCGCGCCCGTAGCGCACGACGACGTCGCCACCGCCGCGCAGGGCGGAGTCGACGTCCGGGACGACGAGGTCGCGGTCGCCCACGGCGACGTCCTGCTCGGCGAGCAGGCCCTCGACCGAGCCGGCGAAGGTCGTGACGGTGGTGATCTGGCCGTCGACGTCGAGCTCGACGGTCTTGCGCGCCTGGCCGTAGGCGACGGCACCGGTCGCGAGGAGCACGACGGTGGTCGCGCCGGCGACGAGCGGCCAGCGGCGGCGACGGTGCGCGGTGGTGGTCGCGGGGCTCTGGGGGCTCTCCGCGAGGGTCTCGGTGGTGTCGGGGGTGATGTCGGCGCCCTCGGGGGCGCCGGCCGCGTCAGCGGTCCGGTGGAAGGGGTTCTTCACTCGGGTCCAGTCGTCGTGCGTCCCGGGCACGGAGGCTCGACGGCGCGTGGCACCACCCGTGGCCCACGGCGGGCTGACGTCCTCCGCGGCGGGCGCACACGTGCGACCACGGGTCTCGAGCGGCCGATCCGGCTGCCGGCGCCACCCTCGGCACCCCTTCCCCAGGGCCCGTCGACGGCGCACCGCTCGCGTCGGTCCGGGCGCGTCCCGCCGGTCCGGGTGGACCGTCGGAGCACGCCGTTCACGCGCGAGCGACGATCGACCGTAACCGATCTGTTATCGAAGTCCAACCCCTGGGGGGATACGCTGGCGAGTTCTGTCCGGATTTAGGCGTGAATGTCGTGCACTCTCCACGAGTCCCGCACGCCGCCTCACGCGCCCTTCCCCTCCCCGTGCTCGTGCGCGCGCACGCGCCCGGCGCGCACGCCGCGCGCCCCGATCCGCGCCAGGACCGTCGCGAGCTCGGGCGGGTCCAGCACGGTGACGTCCACGTCCAGGCTGAGCAGGAACCCCGCGACCTGGGCGAGCGACGTACCCCCGGTCTCGAGCACGCACGCGTCGGGGCCGTCGTCGGCGAGCGCGCCCGCGACCGGGGAGAGCCGCTCCGCCACGACGCCCGCCGGGGCGTGCAGCCGCACCCGCACGGGCCGCGCCCACGCGGCGGAGCCGACGCCCCGAACGACGTGCGCGACGGCGTCGCCGCCCGGCACGGGGCGCGGGACGAACCGCGGGCCACCGGGCGTGCGCAGCGTCAGCCGGTCCACGCGGAAGGTGCGCCAGTCGTCCCGGTCGAGGTCGAACGCGAGCAGGTACCAGCGGCGCCCCACGTGGACGAGGCGGTGGGGCTCGACGGCGCGGGACGTCGTCGTGCCGTCGTGCGCGCGGTAGTCGAGGCGCAGCCCCGTGCGCGCGGCGATCGCCGCCGCGACGTCGGCCAGCACCTGCGCCCCGACGGCGGGCCCGCCACCGGGTGCGCTCGCGACGGCGGCACGCAGGGCGTCCGCCCGGACGCGCAGGCGGGCGGGCAGGACCGTGTCGAGCTTGACGAGCGCGCGCGCCGCGACCTCCTCGACCCCGGCGATCGACCCGGTGGCCGCGGCGCGCAGCGCGACCGCCACGACGGTCGCCTCCTCGTCGTCCAGCAGCAACGGCGGCAGCGCCGCCCCCGAGGCCAGCCGGTACCCGCCCGCGGCTCCCGGGGACGACCGCACCTCGTAGCCGAGCAGGCGCAGGCGCTCGACGTCGTTGCGCACCGTGCGGGTCGTCACGCCCAGGCGGTCCGCGAGCTCGGGCCCGGACCAGGACGCGCGCGCAGGCAGGAGCGCCAGGAGGCGCAGGAGCCGGACCGAGGTGTCGAGCACGTCCCCATCGTGCCGCACGCTGCGGAACCGCACGTTCCGCAGCGGGGCCTACGGTCGACGTGTCGGCCCTGCCGGGGGCGACGGGACGACGGGACCGGGCACCGCCCGACGACGGAGGAGACGACGATGCTGCGTGGGATGGCGACGCTGAACCTGTGGGCCGACGACCTCGAGGCCGCAGCCGCGTGGTACGCGGAGGTGCTCGGGACCGAGCCCTACTACCTGGTGCCGGGCGGGTACGTGGAGTTCCGCGTCGGCGACCGGCAGGACGAGCTGGGCATCATCGCCCGGTCGTGGTCGCCGCGCCCCCAGCCGGGGACCCCGGGCGGCGCGATCGTGAACTGGCACGTCGACGACGTGCGGGCCGCGTTCGCCCGACTCCTCGCGCTGGGCGCGACGGAGTACGAGGGCGTCGTCGAGCGCGGGCAGGGCGAGGGCTTCGTCACCGCCTCGGTCGTGGACCCGTTCGGCAACGTCCTCGGGATCATGCAGAACCCGCACTACCTCGAGATGCTCGGGCGGTAGCGGGGCGACTGCGGGGAGCGGTCAGTACCAGCCCTTGGCGACGGAGTGGGACCACGCCGAGCACGGCGTGCCGTAGCGGCCCTCGATGTACCCGAGGCCCCACGTGATCTGCGTCGCCGGGTTGGTGCGCCAGTCGGAGCCCGCGCTCGCCATCTTGGAGCCGGGGAGCGCCTGCGGGATCCCGTACGCGCTCGAGCTCGGGTTGTCCGCGTCGACGCGCCAGTTGCTCTCCTTGGTCCAGAGCTTGTCGAGGCACACGAACTGGTCGTCGCCCCAGCCGCGCTGCGCGGCGAGGGAGCGGCCCACGGCGCGCGCCGAGCCCGGGTCCACCGAGACCGAGACGTCCATCGTCCCGACCTTGATGACCTCGTTCCGCGGCTCCGTCGTGACCGTGCGCGTGAGGACCGTGCGCGACACCTCGGCCCCGCCGAGCGTCTGCACCGAGTAGGTCGTGACCGCCTCGCCGACGCGACCGGACTGCACGACGACGCGGTGGCCCTGCGGGAGCGTCGGGTCCTCGCGCTCCTCCGTCTCGAACGGCAGGACCTCGGTGACCGTGTCCGCCGTGGCCGCCGCGCGGCTCACGAGCACGAGCATCCCGTCCACCGCCGCGGCGTCGAGCGGCGCGGACGTGCCGTCGCCCTCGGCCAGCACGATGCCCGCGGTCGCGAGGACCCCGCGCACCGTGGGCTCGGCCGTCGTGATGGGCATGACGGCGCCGTCCACCGCGACGTGGACCGTCTTGAGCGTGGAGACCCGGATCGGCTCGCGCCCGAGGGCCTGCGTGCGCGACACCTCGGTCACGGCGCCCTCGGCGCGCGGACCGAGGTAGGTGAGCAGCTCGCCCACGGTGCGGGCCGTCGTCGGGATCGTCTGCACCTGGCCGTCGATCTCGACGGTGACGTCGTGGCTCGTGCGCACGACGATCGTGCCGCCGTCGCGCGCCGGGTCGGCGAGCGCGGGCTCGACGAGGTCCTGCTCGCCGACCGCGACGCCCTGGTAGTCGAGCACCGCGGCGACCGTGCGCCCGTACGCGGAGACCTGGTGCAGCTCGCCGTCCACGTCGAGCGTGACGTCCTTGTGGAGCGTGGCGAACGCGCCGGTGACCCCGACGAGGCTCGCGACGACGAGGCCCTGGGCCGCGAGGCGCTGCACGCGCCGCCGGCCGGTTCCGTCAGGTGCGAGCACGCGGGCGGTCCCTTCTGCGGGAGGACGCCCGCCGGCGAGCGCCGGGGGCGAGGTGCGGGACGTCGTCGGCGCGGGGCGCACGACGCACGGACCCGACCGTAGCCGAAACGTGACCTGGGGCGAAACCTCGCAGCCCTCGCGCACCGGACGCGGTCGTCCCGCCCGGGTGCGTGGTCGTCACCAGGGGCCGTACACCGCGACGGAGGTCGCGGCCAGGCGCTCGCACACGTCCGCGAGCGGTCGGTCCACGACCTCGGCGACGGTACGGACCGTCGTCGGCAGGACGTACGGCGCGTTGGGACGCCCCCGGTACGGGTGCGGCGTGAGGTACGGGGCGTCGGTCTCGACGAGGACCTGCCCGAGCGGGACGGCGCGCAGCGCGGCCCGCAGCTCGTCGTTCGCGCGGAACGTCACCGGGCCCGCGAAGGACAGGTACCAGCCCTGCTCGGCGCAGAACCGGGCCATCCCGGCGTCGCCCGAGTAGCAGTGGAAGACCGTCCGCTCGGGGGCGCCGTCGCGCGCGAGGACGTCGAGCACCTGCGCGTGGGCGTCGCGGTCGTGGATCTGGAGCGCGAGGCCGAGCTCCTTCGCGAGCGCGACGTGCGCGCGGAACGCCTCGCGCTGGACGGCCTCGCCCCGGGCACCGGTCCGGAACAGGTCCATCCCGGTCTCGCCGATCGCGCGCACGCGGTCGTTCGCGCGCGCGATCGCCGCGATCTCCGCGACCGCGTCGTCGAGCGGCACGTCGTGGTGCGGCCGCGGGTCGGGCTCGAGCCCGTCCGGCCCGACCTCCCGCACCCCGCCGTGCAGCACGGCCTCGTTCGGATGGACGGCCACGGCCCCGAGCAGCCGCCCGACCCCCGGCGCCCCCGCGCCGCCGACCAGGTGGTCCTGGCTCGTCCCCGCCTCCGCACGCGCCGGATCCGCCTGCTCGCGACCCCAGACCGCCTGGTCGCCGCGCAGGAGGGCGTCCGTCCAGCGGGCCGCCGGGAGGTCGCAGCCCACCTGCACGACCCGGTCCACCCCGACGGCCGCCGCCCGGGCCAGGTGGTCCGCGACGGTCGGGGCAGGGGTGCCCTCGGGGAGGACGTGCGCGATCGAGTCGAGGTGCGTGTGGTTGTCCACCACCGGGACCGGCAGCGGCTCCGGGTCCGGCGGCCAGCCGCGCTCGCGCTGCTTGGCCACCGTCAGGCGCCCTCGCGCAGGCGGTCGAGCTCCTCCTCGACGATCGAGTCGTCGAGCTTGGTGAACACCGGCGTCGGCTTGCCGACCGGGGTGCCCGGCACGACGGCCTTCGGCTCCCACGTCGCCAGGCCCTCGGCACGGTAGTCGCCCGTGATGACCGGGTAGTGGCGCGAGTCGTCGTCGAGGTCGGTCACCTCGTCGATGCGCGGCTGGGCCGCGAACGTGCCCGTGCCGCCGAACGCCTCGTGCACCTGCTGCGCCGAGTGCGGCAGGAACGGCGACAGGATCGTGTTGAGGTCGCTCACCGCCTGGGTCACGGTGTGCAGCACGGTCGCGAGCCGGTCCGGGTCGGTCTTGAGCTTCCACGGCTCGGTGTCCGACACGTACTTGTTCACCTCGCCGACCGTCTTCATCGCCTCGGCGACGGCGGCGCGCTGGCGGTGCGTCGCGATGAGCTCGCCCACGCGCCCGAACGCGGTCGTCGTCGTCGCGAGGACGCCCTCGTCGATCGGCTGGCGCTGCCCCGGCTCCGGGATCGCCCCGAAGTTCTTGTGCACGAGGTTCGCCGTGCGGTTCACGAGGTTGCCCCAGCCGGCCACGAGCTCGTCGTTCGTGCGGCGCTGGAAGTCGGCCCACGTGAAGTCGACGTCCTGCGTCTCCGGACCGGCGGACGCCACGTAGTACCGGAACGCGTCCGGCTGGTAGCGGGCCAGCATGTCGCGCACGTAGATGACGACGCCGCGCGACGACGAGAACTTCTGGCCCTCGACGTTGAGGAACTCGCTCGACACGACCTCCGTCGGGAGCTGGAGGTTCCCGTACGGGCCCGGCGCCCCGCCCTTGCTCCCCCGGCCGTCGTAGCCGAGGAGCTCGGCCGGCCAGATCTGGGAGTGGAACGTGATGTTGTCCTTGCCCATGAAGTAGTACGACCGCGCCTCGGGGTCGTTCCAGAACGCGCGCCACGCGTCCGGGTCGCCGCTGCGCCGCGCCCACTCGATCGACGCCGAGAGGTACCCGATCACCGCGTCGAACCACACGTAGAGGCGCTTGCTCGAGTTCTCCTCCCACCCGGGCAGCGGGACCGGGATGCCCCAGTCGATGTCGCGCGTCATGGCGCGCGGGCGCACGTCGTCGAGCAGGTTGAGCGAGAACTTCAGGACGTTCGGACGCCACGCGGTGCGCGTGCGCAGCCAGTCCCCCAGCGCGTCGACGAACGCGGGCAGGTCGAGGAAGAAGTGGTTCGACTCGACGAACTTCGGCGTCTCGCCGTTGATGCGGCTGTGCGGGTTGATGAGGTCGATCGCGTCGAGCTGGTTGCCGCAGTTGTCGCACTGGTCGCCGCGCGCGCCGTCGTAGCCGCAGATGGGGCACGTGCCCTCGATGTAGCGGTCGGGCAGCGTGCGGCCCGTGGAGGGCGAGATCGCGCCCATGGTCGTCTGCTCGACCATGTACCCGTTCTTGTGGACCGTGCGGAACATCTCCTGCACGACGGCGTAGTGGTTGCGCGTCGTGGTCCGCGTGAAGAGGTCGTACGACAGGCCGAGCTGGTGCAGGTCCTCGACGATGACGCGGTTGTACCGGTCCGCGAGCTCCTGCGGGGTCACGCCCTCCTTGTCGGCCTGGACGAGGATCGGCGTGCCGTGCTCGTCGGTGCCCGAGACCATGAGGACGTCGTGACCCGCCATCCGCATGTGCCGGCTGAAGACGTCCGACGGGACACCGAAACCTGCGACGTGGCCGATGTGGCGCGGCCCGTTGGCATACGGCCACGCCACGGCCGAGAGGATGTGGGTCATGGTGCCCGATCCTAGTCGGGCAGCGCCGCGCCCCGCGGCGTCGTCCACCACCGGAGAACGAGCGACGCCGAGCACGGGGTTGCCGACGTTCTCAGCTCCAGAACGTCGGCGACCCCGTGCTCGGCGGAGGGAAGGCGCGTGCTCAGTACCAGTTGACGGCCTGCGAGTGCGACCACGCGCCGCACGGCGAGCCGTAGGAGCCGGCGATGTAGTCGAGGCCCCAGGCGATCTGCGTCGCGGGGTTGGTCGCCCAGTCGGCGCCCTTGCTCGCCATCTTCGAGCCCGGCAGCGACTGCGGGATGCCGTAGGCGCTCGACGTCGGGTTGTCCGCCGTCGGGTTCCAGTTGGACTCCTTGGTCCACAGCTTCTCGAGGCACGTCCACTGCGAGCCGGTCCAGCCACGCTCGGCGGCCATGGCCTGCCCGATCGTGCGCGGGTCCTTCGGGCGCTCCTTCGTGCCGGTCGTGACGACCTCGTCCACGGGAGCGGTCGTCACCTCCTGCGAGAGCTGCTCGCGCGACTCCTCGACGCCGTCCACGAGGGTGACCTCGAACGTCGTCGTGGTGACGCCGTCGGCACCCGCCTGGGTGACGGCCGACTCGTCGGTGTACCTGGCGTCGTCGGGCTGCTGCACGGTCCCGTGCGGCACGGGGGTCGTGGTCTGCTGCTGCTCGACGACGACGCGCTGCACGACGAGCGACACCGCCGGCGCACCCGGCTCGGGCGACTCGACGCGCTGGACGCTCACGCGGTCCAGGTCGCCGAGCTCGATGCCCTGCTGGTCGAGGATGGCGGGGACGCCGATGCTGCCGTCGGGCGCGACCTTCGTCTGCCCGTCGGCCACCACGTTCACGGGGCCGTCGGCGTCGAGGCGCAGGTCGAGCGACGCGCGCTCGCCGGACCGCGACGCGACGAGGCGGACGTCGCCGCCGCGCTCGGCGAGGGTGTCGAGCGCCTCGTCGGCGTCGAGCGCGGTGAGCCAGACGTCGGACTGCGCGCCGTCGGTCTGGACGGTGACCTTCTTGCCGAGGCGCACCACGACGTCGTCGCCGTCGCTGAGCGCGGAGCCGGGGTCGGGAGCGACCTGGTCGCGCGCACCGACCTCGACGCCAGCGGCGTCGAGCGCGCCGCCGACGGAGCCGGCGAGCGTGCTGACGGTGGTCGTCTCGCCGTCGACGTCGATCGTCACGGTCTTGCTGGCCTCGCCGTAGGCGACGGCACCGGAGCCGACGAGCGCGACGGCGGTGGCCGCCGTGACGATCGACCAGCGGCGCCGGCGCGTGGAGCGCAGGGTCCGGGCCGCGCGGGCGGACCGACGGGTGGGGTTCTCGGGGCTCTCGGCGGTCGGCACCGCCTCGGGCGTGGTCTGGGGGGTGTGCGCCGTGACGTCGGCCGTCTCGGGCGCGCGGGAACGGAAGGGGTTGTGCACAGTGGTCCAAGTCGTCGGGGGCTCCCGGGCACGGGGGTCGACGGCGCGCACGCGCCCGCGAGGTGCTCCGCAGCGTGGCGGGCGCACCCGGTTCGACCAGCCGATCCGGCGTCCTGCGGCCACCGGCGCCCTGGGCGCCCGAGCGAGGCCGCGTCCCACGGCCGGCCAATACACCTGTCCCCGGTGAGCGGCTACGCGAGACACTCGACCGTAACCGATTCGTTATCGCACACCAAACCGCCTGGTCACGTCGCGCGTCCGGCGCGCACGCTCCCGGGCGCTCACCCCGCCGGCGTCACCGTGACCCGGAGCAGCCGGTCGTCGCCGTCGCGCGGGTCGCCCCGACCGTCCGTGTTGCCTGTCAGCACGTAGAGCGCCGCACTCCCGTCGTCGCCGGGCGGCGTCGCCGGGTCGACGAGCACCGCGCGCAGCCGCCCCCGGTCCGTGAGCACCGCCTGCGGCGCGCCGAACGCCGCGGCGTCGGCGCCACCGTCGGGCGAGGCGAACGGCACGCGCCACAGCCGCTCCCCGCGCAGCCCCGCGAGGTACACGCCCTCCCGGGTCACGGCGATCCCGCTGGGCGAGGCGTCCGACGTCGGCCACGTCGCCACCGGGTCGACGAACCCGGCGGCCGCCCCGCCCGTGCCCTCGACGTCGGGCCAGCCGTAGTTCCCGCCGGGCACGACGACGTTGAGCTCGTCGAACGTGTCCTGGCCGAACTCGGACGCGAGCATCCGGCCCGTCGCGTCCCACGCGACCCCCTGGACGTTGCGGTGCCCGAGGCTCCACACCGGCGAGGCCGGGTCCGGGTTGCCGGGCGCGGGGTCGCCGTCCACCGTGACGCGCAGGATCTTGCCCGCGAGCGCATCCGGGTCCTGCGCCGCGCCGCGCTGCTGCGCGTCCCCCGTCGTGACGTAGAGGTGGCCGTCGGGCCCGAACGCGAGCCGTCCGCCGTCGTGCGTGGAGGCCGCGGGGACGCCCTCGACGACCGGCGTCAGGGCGGAGAGCTCGCGCCCCGCGAGCGTGCCGCGCAGCACCTCGTTGCCGTCCGGCGCGGTCCGGTACACGAACACCTCCCCCGCCGCGGCGCCACCAGCCGGGCCCACCGCGACGCCGAGGAGCCCCGACTCGCCGCGCGCGACCGTGCCGTCGCGCAGGTCGTCCGCTCCCGGCCCGGTCACCGGCTCGACGGCGCCCGTCGCCGGGTCGACGACGACCAGCCGGCGCTCGTCGCGCAGCGAGACGAGCAGCGTGCCGTCCGCGAGCGCCGCGAGCCCCCACGGCGCGGGGAGACCGGTCGCGACCTCGGCGACGTCGACGCGCACCTCGGGCACGACGAGCAGGCCGTCGGCGGCCGGCGCCTGCGACGAGCCCGACGCGTCGGGGTCGGCCGGCGCGGACGTGGCGGTCGTGGCCGACGGCGCGGGAGCGGGCGCGTCGTCCGGCGCCCCGCCCGAGCACGCGCCCGCGCCGAGCACGACGGCGAGCCCGACGGCGAGCGCGGGCCCGCCGGTCCGCGCGGGCACGGCGGGGCCTCGCCCGGCGGCCCGGGTTCCGTGGTGGCGTCGCACCTGCCCATCGTCACCCGGGGCGGCGGGTCGCGCCGGGTGACACCGGCGGGGACGACGGACCTTCGGCCCGCGCCGCCGGTCCTTCGGCGGCCGCCCGGGCCGGGCCGGCGAGGCATGCTGGAGGTGTCCCCGAGGTCCGGGGACGTGGGCGAGGAGGCGTGTGCACATGTCGCGGACGTACGTGGTGACGGGATCGGCATCGGGCGTGGGGGCCTGCCTGGCCGGGTTGCTGCGCGAGCGGGGCGACCGGGTCGTCGGCGTGGACCTGCGCGACGCCGAGGTCCAGGCGGACCTCAGCACCGACGAGGGTCGCGAGCGTGCCGTCGAGGAGGTGCTCGCCGCCACGGACGGCACGGTCGACGCCGTCGTCGCGTGCGCCGGGATCTCGGCGCCCGTCCCGACGACGGTCGCGGTGAACTTCTTCGGCGTCACCCGGTTCCTCACGGGCCTGCTGCCCGCGCTCGGGCGCTCGCAGGCGCCGCGCGTCGCCGTCGTGTCGTCGATGGCGACGCTCCAGCCCGTGTCCGAGGCGATCGTGGACGCGTGCCTCGCGGACGACGAGGACGAGGCCCTGCGCGTCGCCGGCACGCTCGCCGAGCAGGGCCCGCAGGTCGGGTACCTCGCCTACCCGTCGTCCAAGCGCGCGCTGTCGCGCTGGGTGCGCCGCGAGTGCGTGACGGCGGCGTGGGCCGGGCGGGGCGTCCCGCTCAACGCCGTCGCGCCCGGGACGGTGCTCACGCCCATGACGACGCAGCTCCTGTCGACCCCGGAGTCGGTCGCGATGGTCGACGCCGCGGTGCCGATGCCCCTCAACGGGCACCAGTCGCCCGAGTCGGTCGCGTCGCTCCTGCTGTGGCTGACCGACGTCGCGAACACGCACGTCACGGGCCAGACGATCTACGACGACGGCGGCGCCGACGCCCTGCTGCGCGGCGACGACGTGTGGACGGGGACGGTCCCTAGCCCAGTCGCGTGAGCCCGCGGCGCAGGCCCCGGACGGCCTGACCGATGCGGTGCTCGTTCTCGATGAGCGCGAACCGCACGAACTCGTCGCCGCCGGGGCCGAACCCGACGCCCGGGGACACCGCGACGTCGCACTCCTCGACGAGGTGCGTCGCGAACTCGATCGAGCCCATGTCGCGGTACGGCTCGGGGATGCGGGCCCACGCGAACATCGTGCCGCCGGGCTTGTGGATGTCCCAGCCGATGCGCTGCAGGCCGTCGTACAGGGCGTCGCGCCGCGACTCGTACACGGACGAGATCTCCTGCGGGAACTCCGTCGCCTCGTTGAGCGTGACGGTCGCGGCGATCTGGATCGGCTGGAACGTGCCGTAGTCGAGGTAGCTCTTGAGCTTCGCGAGCGCCCCGACGACGTCGCGGCGCCCCACGAGGAACGCGACGCGCCAGCCCGCCATGGAGAACGACTTCGTCATCGAGTACAGCTCGACCGCGACCTCGCGCGCGCCCTCGCACTCCATGATCGACGGCGGCTCGAACCCGTCGTACGTCATGTCGGCGTACGCGAGGTCGTGCACGAGCACGACGTCCTTGTCCCGCGCCCAGTCGACGAGGCGCTGGAGGTCCTCCTTGGTCGCCACGGTCGTCGTCGGGTTGTGCGGGAACGACAGCACGACGACGCGCGGCTTGGGCCAGCCGAGCTCCCACGCCTCGATGATGCGGTCGATGTACCCCGCGGCGTCGGTCCCGTCGCCGATGGGGACCTGGCGCGCGTCGGCGCCCGCGAAGTAGGGCCCCCAGATGTGGATCGGGTAGCTCGGGGTGGGGACGAGCGCGACGTCGCCCGGCTGCAGCAGCACCCACATGAGGTGGCTGAAGCCCTCCTTGGCGCCGATGGTCGAGATGATCTCGGTGTCCGGGTCGAGGCTCACGCCGAACCGGCGCTGGTACAGCCCGGCCACGGCCTCGCGGAGCTTCGGGATGCCGCGCGACGCGGAGTACCGGTGGTTGCGCGAGTTCTGCGCGGCCTCGGCGAGCTTGTCGACGGCGACCTGCGGGCTCGGCAGGTCCGGGTTGCCGAACCCGAGGTCCACGACGTCGCGCCCCGCTCGGCGTGCCTCGATCTTGAGCCCGTCGATGATCGTGAAGACGTAGGGCGGCAGACCGGGGATCCGGCGGAACTCCATCGCAGTGCTCCAGCTCTGTGCGGCGCTCCCGGGCGCGGGGGTGCGCACGGGTCGCGGGTCTCGCAGGGTACGCCTGCCGCCCGACGACGTGACACCGCGTCTCGCGACCGGCTCACCGGCCTCTGGTCAGCCGGACCAGCCGAGGTTGCGCGCCATGCGCTCGAGCGTCGCGACCGTCCGCGCGTACTCCTCGCGGCTCACGCCCTGCGCGACGCGCTCGCGCGCGACCGACACCGCGTCGAGCAGGTCGTGGTACGCGTGGTTGCCCGCGACCGTCACGGACAGGCCCTGGTCGCCGCGCGCGACCCAGCCGCGGCGCACGAGGTCGTCGATCTCCGCCGTCACCGCGCTCGCGCCGCCCGCCCCGGCCACGGCGCCCGTGAACGGCGACAGCACGCCGTCGACGCTCGTCTCCTCGCTCACGCCGTCGCGGATGGTGTTGAGCACCTGCCAGTGGCGGCGCGTGAGGCCCGAGTGCTGGAACACGGCGTCGAGGTTCTCGTCGATGAGCCGGTCCACGAGCTTGAGCCAGTACCCGAGGGGTCGTCCGGCGTCCGTGCCGGAGGTCGTCGTGGGCGTTTCCTGGTCCTCGGTCATGGCTGCCTCCCGGTCGGATCACGGCTGGGCCCACTCTCGCACCCGCGCTCCCCCGGTGCCCGCCGGGGTGGCAGAGTGGGCGCATGACCGAGAGCACCCCCGCGCCGCGCCGCGCGCTGATCGTCGTCGACGTCCAGCCCACGTTCTGCGAGGGCGGCGAGCTGGGCGTCGAGGGCGGGAACGCCGTCGCCGAGCGCATCGCCGAGCACGCGCGCGACCACCGCGACGCGTACGACCTCGTCGTGACGACCCAGGACTGGCACGTGGACCCGGGACAGCACTGGAGCCCCGACCCGGACTTCGTCGACACGTGGCCGCCGCACGGGATCGCGGGCACCCCGAACGCCGAGCTGCACCCGGCGCTCGCCGACCTCGCGCCCGACGCCGGGGTGAAGAAGGGCGAGTACCAGGCCGCCTACTCGGGCTTCGAGGGCGTGGACGTCGCGGGCCGACCGCTCGCGGACCTGCTGCGCGACGCCGGGATCGAGGCGGTCGACGTCGTCGGCATCGCCGAGTCCCACTGCGTGCGCGCGACCGCGCTCGACGCGCACGCGCTCGGCCTCGCGACGCGGGTCCTCACCGACCTCACCGTGCCGGTGACGCCCGAGCTCGGCGCCGCCGCACGCGAGGAGCTCGCCGCGGCGGGCGTCACGCTCGTGGCGAGCGACGCCGTCGGGCGCTGACCACCGCGGTCGCGGTCCGGGTGACCCCGCGGGACGCCCGGACCCCGCTCACCCGCGGCGCGCGTCCAGCGCGGCGGCGTACAGGTCGCGCTTGGGCACCCCGGCACCCTGGGCGACGTCCGCGACCACGTCCTTGAGCCGCTCCCCGCCGTCGACGCGCGCCAGGACGGCGGGCACGAGCTCCGCGAGCGGGACGGGCCCGCGCGGCGGCGCGCCACCGACGACGACGCAGATCTCGCCGCGCAGCTGCTCCTCGGCAGCGCGCTCCGCGAGCTCGCCGAGGGGGCCGCGCAGCACCTCCTCGTAGGTCTTGGTGAGCTCGCGCGCGACGGCGGCCGGCCGGTCCGGGCCGAACGCGCCAGCCATCGCGGCGAGCGTCTCGGCCACGCGGTGCGGCGCCTCGAAGAACACGAGCGTGCGCGGCTCGTCGACGAGCGCCGCGAGCGCGCGCGAGCGGTCCCCCGCCTTGCGGGGCAGGAAGCCCTCGAAGCAGAACCGGTCCGTCGGGAGCCCCGAGAGCGCGAGGGCGGTGAGCACCGCGCTCGGCCCGGGCGCCGTCGTCACCGGGAGGCCGCGCTCGACCGCGCGGCCCACGACGCGGAAGCCCGGGTCGGACACGCTCGGCATCCCCGCGTCCGACACGACCAGCACCGTGCCGCCGCCGTCGACGACGTCGAGCAGGTCGTCGGCGCGCTCGGCCTCGTTGTGCTCGTGGAAGCTCACGACCCGCCCCCCGACCTGGACGCCGAGACGGCCCGCGAGCGCGTGCAGGCGCCGCGTGTCCTCCGCCGCGACGACGTCGGCCTCCGCGAGCAGGCGGCGCAGGCGCGGGCTCGCGTCCTCCGCGTTCCCGATGGGCGTGCCGCCGAGCACGAGGTGCCCGGCCTCCCGCCGGGTCGTGGGCGCGTCGGGGCCGGGCACGTCGGTCGAGGAGGACATGGCTCCCAGGGTTCCACACGTGCGCGGCCCCTACGATGGCCAACGTGTCCCAGCCGCCCGCCGACGCGACCCCCGGCCCCCGCCCCCCGGCCGACGCCACCGACGCACCTCCGAGGGACGTCACGGTGGACGGCGGCGCACCGCCGACGGACGTGACGACGGACGACGGCGCTCCGCCGTCGGACGTGACGACGGACGACGGCCCCGCGCCGAGCCACCGCGAGCGGCTCCTCCTCGCGCTGCTCGGCCCGCGGCGCCTCGCGCTCGGCGCGACCGCGCACGACCGGCTGTGGGGGTGGCTCGGCGTCGCGATCGTCGCCGTCGTCGCGGCGGTGCTGCGGCTGTGGAACCTCGGCCGGCCCGGCACCCTCGTGTTCGACGAGACGTACTACGTCAAGCACGCGTGGACGCTGCTCCAGGTGGGGTACGAGGCCGACTGGCCCGAGGAGCCGAACCCGGCGTTCGAGGCCGGGGACGTGAACTCGTTCCTGCCCACGGCCGACTACGTGGTCCATCCGCCGCTCGGCAAGTGGATGATCGCGCTCGGCATGAAGGCGCTCGGCGGCGCCGAGAACCCGTGGTCGTGGCGGATCGCGTCCGCCGTCGTCGGGGTCGTCGCGGTCGTGCTCGTCGCGCGCATCGCGCGCCGGCTGTTCGCCTCGACGGCGATGGGGATCGTCGCGGGCGCGCTCATGGCCGTGGACGGCGAGGCGATCGTGCACTCGCGCACCGGCCTGCTCGACAACATGCTCATGCTCTGGGTGCTCGTCGCCTTCGGCTGCCTGCTGCTCGACCGCGAGCAGGCCCGGCGACGCCTCGCCGAGCGCTGCGGGGCGATCCTCGACGCGGGCGGGCGCATCGGCCGCTACGGCCCCGGGCTCGGGTGGCGGTGGTGGCGGTTCGCCGCGGCCGTCGCGCTGGGGCTCGCGTGCGGGATCAAGTGGTCCGGCCTGTACTTCCTCGCGGTCTTCGCCGTCGTCTCCGTGCTCTGGGACGCGACGGCGCGGCGCACCGCGGGCGTCGGGCGCTGGTGGGAGGACGCGCTCGTGCGCGACGCGATCCCGGCCGCGCTCGTCATGCTCCCCACCGCCGCGCTCGCGTACGTCGCGACGTGGACGTCGTGGTTCCGCTCGCCCGGCGCGTACATGCGCCAGTGGGCCGTCGAGCATCCTGGCGAGGGCGTCCAGTGGCTGCCCCCGGCGCTGCGGTCGCTGTGGGAGTACCACCTGAAGATGTGGGACTTCCACACGGGGCTCACGTCCGAGCACACGTACGAGGCGCACCCGCTCGGCTGGATCCTCCAGTGGCGGCCCACGTCCTTCTACTGGCGCTCGTACGAGGCCGGCGAGGCGGGCTGCGAGGTCGAGCGGTGCGCGCGGGCGATCACGTCGCTCGGGAACCCCGTCCTGTGGTGGGCGGCGGCGCTCGCGATCCTCGTCGCGCTCTACGCGCTCGTGCGGCTCAAGGACTGGCGCGCGCTGGCCGTGCTCAGCGGGATCGTCGCCGGGTGGGCGCCGTGGTTCCTCTACGCCGAGCGGACGATCTTCACGTTCTACTCGATCGTGTTCCTGCCGTGGGTCGTGCTCACGCTCGTCTACGCGATCACGCTCGCGCTCGAGCGCACGGAGGGCCGGGCGGTCGCCCGGGCCCGGGCGCGCGTCGGGATCACGGTGCTGCTCACGACGATCGGCGCCGTGAGCGTGTTCTTCTACCCGATCTGGACGGCGTGGCAGGTCCCGTACTGGTTCTGGCGGATGCACATGTGGCTGCCCACGTGGATCTGACGCGCTGACCGGGCGCGCGCCGGGCCGGCGTCACTGGTAGCTGACGAAGTCCGGGGTCGGGCTGATGCCCCACGTCTGCTCGGGCGTGAGCATGGGCGCGTCCTCGTCGTAGAAGTTCTTCCAGCCCCAGAACAACCCCGCCGGCGCGTCCTGGTGCAGCGTCGACCACGTGGCCGCCTTCGCCTCCTGGCCGCCCTGGCCGTCGGCGTGGACGACGGTCGCGAGCTCAGGGTGGACGGTGTCGAGGCGGGCGCGGTCGGCGATCATCGACGTCCGGAACTGGTGCAGCAGGAAGACCTTCTGCGGCAGGTCGCGCTCGCGCACGAGGCCCGCGAGGTAGTCGCCGACGGCGTTCACCTCGTCGACCCCGACGGAGCCGATCTGGGCGAGGTGCACCTGGTCGGGGCCGAGGCGCCACTCCGGGTCGAGCGCGACGCCGACGTGCGGCTGCGCGACGAGGTCCTCGTACGCGCGCACCTGCGTGAGGAAGTCGGTACGTCCCGGCTGGAAGTCCAGCACGACGTACACCCCCGCCTCGCGCGCGGCGTCCACGTAGGGCCGCACGAGGTCGGCGGCACGCTCGTTCGAGTAGTTGCCGTCGGAGCCCGCGGACCCCGACGCGACCGTCGTGATGATCTCGAGCGTCGGCACCACGGGCTCGTCCGTGAAGCCCTGGTACCAGGCCGCGTGCTCCTGGGCGCGCGCGATCGTCGCGGCGACGTCCTGCTCGCCGAGCACGCCGAGCACCGGCGCCCCCGGCGACCCGTAGAGCGCGACGTAGCGCTTGCCGGGCAGGGCGAGCTGCCCGCCGCCGGGCAGCTCCGTGCCCGTCGCGGCCGCCTCGACGCGCCACCCGAGGTCGTCGGGGCTGCCGAACGACGCCCCGAGGCCGACGGTCGCCGTCGCCTCGGCCCTCGCGACCGCCTGGACGGCCTCGGACGTGGTGCGCGGGTCGCCGCCGGGGGCGTCGACGACCGTCGCACCCGACGCGCGGGCCGTCGCGGCCGCCGATCGGGCCGCGGCCCCGGCGTCGGGGTCCGTCAGCGCGAGGACGCCGGTCGACGTCTCGGCGTCGCCCGACGCCGGGAGATCCTGGACCGCGAGGTCGGCGGCGCCCGCGAGCGACTCCTCGTCGACGGCGCCGTCGGGCGCGACGCCCGCCGGGTCGACGTGCACCGTGGTCACGTCGTCGAGGCCGGGGACGCTCGTCCCCTCCGGCGCGACGACGACCGCCTCGGCGGTGTCGAGGCGTCCCAGCTCCTCGGCGAGCGCCGCGTCGTCCCCCGCGACCAGGACGGGCGCGACGACCCGCTCGGCGAGCGCCGCGGCGACGCCGACCGCGGTCGCGTCCTCGGCGGCGTCGGCCGGCACGACGACCGCGACCGGCGCGGTCGCGAAGAACGTGCGGCTCGCCGCGAGCGCGAGCGCGGCGGGGCCCTCCTCGGTGAGGGTGAGGACGCCCTCGGGCGTCGCGGCGCGGGCGCCGTCGGGCTCGGCCTCGGCGCCGGCGGCAGGCCCCGTGCTGCTCGCGGCGGGGTCCGGGTCGCCGCCCGTGCACGCGGCGAGCGCGGTCGCCAGGGTCAGCGTCGCGGCGAGCGCGGCCGCACGACGGCGCGCGCGGGAGCCGGGGCGCGGGGTCGAGGAGGGAGTTCCGGACGGGTCGTCGTGGCGGGCGGCGGAGAAGGTCACGAAGGCCATCGATCGATGGTCCGTCAGCGGTCGCCCGCCTCGCGACCGCAGGACGGGTTTTCCCCGGTGACGTCCACCACCCCGCGGGCGTCGCCCGCCCGTGTCACCAGTCGACCTGCTCCGACGGATGGAAGGGGGTGCCCGAGCGGCGCCACGCGTGCGCCTCGCGGGCGACGCGTCGGCGGTAGTCGTCCCAGTCCTTGCGGTCGGGGGCCGTCCAGGCGACCTCCGCGACGGCGCTCAGGCGCGGCAGGAGCATGGTGAACAGCGCGTCGAGCGTGGGGATGCGCTCCGTCCAGACCGCGGCCTCCACGCCCTCGATCGAGTCGGCCGGGAGCCCGGGGACCACCTGCTCGGGCTCCCAGTCGTACGCGTCGCGGACCTCGACGAGCCCCGCCCACTCCTGCCCGAGCGGGAAGTCGGCCGTGTACTTCATGTCGAGGTAGACGCGGTTCGCGGGCGACATGATGACGCGCGCTCCCGCCCCGGCCGCGTCGACGAGGTACGTGAGGTCCATGGGGTGGGTGTCCCAGTACTGCACGAGGGTGCCCGGGCGCAGGGGCGCCTTCGCCGCCTCCTGCCACGCGACCGGCTTCTTGCCCGCCTCGAGGATCAGCCGCTCGCACAGCTCGACGAAGCGCGCGTACTCGGCGGGCTCCATCTTCAGCACCTCGTCGCCCCCGAGGTGCACGTGCTCGCCGTCGGTCGCGCGGGCGAGGTCGGTGAAGACGTCGCGCAGGAAGGGCTCGGTGGCCGGCAGGTCGAACGTCAGGCGCGAGAAGCCCACCTCGATGCCGTGGTAGGCGTCCGTGGGGACGCCGTCGGGCATGAGGTCGCCGTACACGTGGGTCGCCGCGTTGATGTGGCCCGGCACGTCGATCTCCGGCACGACGCGCACGAAGCGCTCGGCCGCGTGGTCCTGCAGGGCACGGAAGTCGGCGAGGGACAGGTGGCCGCCCGTCCCGCCGGACGTGTCGCCGCCCGAGGAGAGCTTGGCGAGCTCGGGCCGCGACGGCGACTCGATGCGCCAGCCCTGGTCGTCGGTGAGGTGCAGGTGCAGCACGTTGAGCTTGTACGCCGCCGCGACGTCGACCACGGCCCGCAGCGCGTCGAGCCCGAAGAACGTGCGCGCCACGTCCACGGAGAGGCCGCGCCAGGGGTAGCGCGGCGCGTCGTGCACGACGACGTGCGGCACCCGCGCGGACGCCTCGTCACCCGGCGCGACGACGAGCTGGCGCAGCGTCTGCACCGCGTGGAGCAGCCCGGCCGGCTCGGGCGCCGTCGCGGTGACGCCGGCGGCGTCGACGACGAGGCTGTAGCGCTCGGGGCTCGTGGAGCCCTCCGGCCCCGCCGCCCCGTCGACGCGCAGGACGAGCGCGGTGCGCTCCCCGTCCGCGGCGGGAACCGCGCCGGTGGCGGGGTCGTCATGGGTCGCGGTGACGCCGTCGAGGCCGGAGAGGACGCTCGCGGCGAGGTCGGCGAGCCAGGGGGCGGCGCCGTCGAGACCGACCGCGTGGACCTCCAGGGCACCGACGGGCACGTGGCCCTCGCCGGGCTCGACGTGCAGGGGCTGGGGGATGATCGAGACCATCAGGTACCTCGTCGTCTGGGTCTGGTCGAATCGATTCGGCTTTTGCGAGCGACACACCCTAACCCGCGCTCGCGAGACCGACCAAGTGCCCTGCGGAGCGGGTCGTCAGCGCGACGGCGCCACGTAGCGCGGGCTCGGGTCGAGCGACAGGACGCCCTCGACGTCCCGCGCCGGGTCCGCCGAACCCGTGGTCCAGCCGCCCACCACGCCTGCCGGCACGTCGTCGAGCAGCGTGCCCCACTCGCGCGCGCGGGCGCCGAACCCCGCCTGCGCCGTCGGCTGCAGCACGACGGCCGCCTCGCCCGCACCCACGTCGAGCGCGGCGGCGTCGAGCACCGCGTCGGCGTCGGGTCGCTGCACGACGACGAGCTTCTGCGGCAGGCCCTGCGTGCGCACGACCTCCCCGACGGCGCCGATCGCGGCGCTGAGCTCCGCCGCGCCCACCGTGCCGGCCCGGGACCCCTCGCCCGCGCGGCGCGCGTCGACCGCGAGCGCGACGCCCACGGTCGGGCGTGCGAGCAGGTCCGCGTACTCGGCGACCTGCTCGTCGAAGCTCGCGCGGCCGGGCTCCAGGCGCAGCACGACGAGCACCCCCGCGGCCGCCGCGGTGTCGACGAGCGGGACGAGCTCCTCGGCCGGGATCTCGGTCGAGTAGTCGCGGTCCGCGCCCGGGTTCGACGACGCCCGCGTCGCCGGCACCTCGAGCACCGGGACCACCACGTCGTCCGGGGCGGCCTCGGCGTACGCCGCCGCCGCCTCCTGCGCACGCTCGACGGCCTCCGTCGCCGAGCGCTCCCCCACCGCGACGAGGCCCGACGTCACGGCGTCGGCCTCCACCGCGACGTACCGGACGCCGTCGGCCAGGACGAGCTGCGAACCGCTGGGGAGCAGGTCGCCCGCCTCGGCCGACCGCAGCCGCCACGTGAGGTCGTCGGCCGTGCCGAAGCTCGCGCCGATGCCGACGACGGCGAGCGCCTTCGCCGCCGAGATCGCGTCCACGACCTCGGCGGACGCCCGCGGGTCGCCCTGCGGCACCTCGAGCGGCACGGCGCCCGCGGCGCGCGCGGTCGCGATGGCGGCGGACTGCGGTCCGCCCGGCACCGCGAGGCTGCCCGGCTCCGTGAGGGCCAGGACCTCGGTCAGCGTCTCCGGCTCGCCCCGATCGGGCAGCGCGGCGCGGACCTCGTCGAGGTCGCGCTCGTCGAGCGTCCCGTCGGGAAGGAGCGCCCCGACCTCCAGCAGGACGCGCTCGACGCCGTCGACGTCGCCCAGGGTCGCGCGCGCGGGCTCCTCGCCCACGCCCTCCTGGCCGGGGGGCGCGTCCGGCTCGCCCACCTCGACGACGGCGACCGCACCGAGCCGGCTCAGCTCCGTGCGCAGCCCGCCGTCCGAGATGGCGCCCCCCACGAGCAGCACGGGCGCGGCGAGCTCGACGGCGGCCGCGGCCGCGGTCGCACGCGCGGCCTCGTCGTCCGCCGTCGCGAGCACGACGACCGGCGCGTTGGTGAAGAACGCCTGGCTGCTCGTCAGCGCGAGCTCCGCCGGCTCGGTCGAGCCGAGCACGAGGACGCCGTCGCTCGGCTCGGCGGCGCGGGCGACGAGCCCGGTCTCACCCGAGGACGGCCCGTCGGCCTTCGCCGTCTCCGCGGCACAGCCGCCCAGCGCCACGACGGCACCGAACGAGAGGACGACGGGGAGGGCGACAGGGACGAATCGGACCTTCCGAGTGTTCACGCCCCCATCATCGCGCACCCGGCGCGGCTCGCCGACCGAGGGATGTGAGGGACTCGTGATGGTCGGACCCGACCGGCCGCGGGGTCGCGTGACCCCTGCCACCCGGACCAGCCGCCGGGCGCGCCGCGGAATCACAGGGCGGGCGGCGGCCCCGACCGGCATACTGGGCAGGCCCTGACCGAACGCCGAGGAGATCGCATGTCGACCCCCGACCAGCCCGACCAGAACCCGCAGCAGCCCGGCGGGACGCCGTCCGGCCCGCCCGCCTACGGCGCGCCGCAGCCCGGCGAGCCGCAGCAGCCGCCGCAGGCCCCGCAGTACGGCGCACCGCAGGCCCCGCAGTACGGCGCACCGCAGGCGCCCCAGTACGGCGCACCGCAGGCGGGCGCCCCGTCGTACTCCGCCCCGGGCCAGGACCCGGGCAAGACGATGGGGATCGTCGGCCTCGTGCTGTCGTTCCTCGGCTGCCTCTCGATCGTCGGCCTGATCCTCAGCATCGTGGCCTTCAACAAGTCCAAGAAGGCCGGCTACAAGAACGGCCTCGCGCTCGCCGGCATCATCGTCGGCGCGATCGTGCTCGTCCTGACGATCATCGGCTCGATCGTGTTCTTCAGCACCGTCGGCGCCGTGACGCAGGAGGTCCTCGACGCGTGCTCCGGCGTGCCCTCGGGCACGGTCGTCGAGGTGCGTGGCGAGCCCGTCACCTGCCCCTGACCTCGTCGCGGCCATGCCGCTCCGCGAAGGCCCTCACCGCTCGGTGGGGGCCTTCGTCGTGTCGGGGCGCCAGCGGGTCACCGACCCGCGGTCAGCGGACGTCCGCGGCGCACCGGAACCCGAGGTGCGTCGTCGCGCTGTCGTCGGACTGCGCGGACCGCGCCGCGGGCCGGTAGCGACGACAGTACTCGGGCGCGCACAGGTACGAGCCGCCCTTCGTCACGCGCAGGACCTCCGGCGACGTCGTGGGGGCCAGCAGATTCGGTCGCCCACCGGCGTCCGGCCCGCGCGTGCCCGGGACGACGTGGCGCGGCGTGAACGTGTCCGCCGTCCACTCCCACGTGTTCCCGATCAGGTCCACGAGCCCGTACCCGTTCGGCTCGTACGAGCCGACGGGCGACGTCCCGCCCCAGCCCGCGTCGTCGTACGGGAACCGGCCCTGCCACGTGTTGGCCATCAGGCATCCGCCCGGTGCGAGCTCGTCGCCCCACGCGTACTCCGCGTCGTCGAGACCACCCCGTGCGGCGCGCTCCCACTCGGCCTCGGTGGGCAGACGCCGTCCCGCCCACTCCGCGTAGGCCGAGGCGTCCTCGAACGCGACGAGCACCACCGGGTGGTCCGGCCGGTCGTCGACGCCCGACCCCGGCCCCTGCGGCGACCGCCACGACGCCCCGGGCTGCCACCGCCACCACTGCCGCCAGTCGCGCAGGTCGACCGGGCCCGCCGTCGGGGTGAACACGAGGCCCCCGGGCACCAGGTCCACCGGGTCGGCCCCCGGGAAGTCGGTCGGGTCGAGCGGACGCTCCGCGACCGTCACGTACCCGGTGTCCGCGACGAACGCCGCGAACTGCGCGTTCGTCACCGCGTGCCGCTCCAGGAGGAACGGCTCCACCTGCCGGTCGTGGGCCGGACCCTCCTCCGGGTAGTGCCGGTCCGAGCCCATGCGGAACGTCCCGCCGGGGACCGGGACCAGCACGGTGAGGGTCACGTCGCCAGGATAGGTGCGGCGCGCACCGGCGGCGCGGCGGCCACCGCGCTCGCCTCCCTCGCGCGCCGCGAGGCCCACTCGACGTCGGCGGCAGCGCGAGGGCCGCGATCGGGGCAGGAGGCTCCGGAAAAGACGAGACCCTCGCCGTCTCAGGTCGTCGACCTGGTCTGGCGAGGGTCTCTCCGGTGGAGCTAGGGGGATTCGAACCCCCGACCTTCTCATTGCGAACGAGACGCGCTACCAACTGCGCCATAGCCCCTCAAGCGAGGAACAGATTAGCACCCCGAGGGCGGGGTCTCGCAAACCGGCCGCCCTCAGGGGGTCTACTGCCCTGCCGCCCGACGTCGCGCCAGGATCTCGTTGAGGTCCAGGCCGAGCGTCTCCGTGGAGGGCTTGCGCTCGTCGCCCGCGGCCGGGGCCGGGGCGCCGGACCGGGCGTCGGCGGCCACCACCGGCTCGACGCGGGCCGACACCGTGGGCGAGACGACGTCGTCGTCCGTGAGCGGGGCGGGCTCGCGGCGGGGGGCCGTGGGCTTCATGGTGTACGTCGGCGGGGGCACGGGCACGGGGTCCCACGCGCGGCCCGTCGGGACGCGCTCGGCGTCGACGACCTCGACCTCGACGACCGGGGTCGTCTCGCGAACGGTGGTCGGCTCGTCGGCCGCTGGGGCGGGCTCCTCGGACGCGGGGCCTTCGGCCGGACCGGACGCGGTGGCCCGCTCGCGGGACGACGCGCCCGTCGTGGCGGGCGCGCCGGCGTCCGCGGAGGCCGCGGCGTTCGCCCGCGCGAGGTCCTGCGGCGTGACGCGCGGGATCATCTGCGTGCTCACCTGCGACCCGTGGACGGCGCGCCCGGTGACGCGCGGGCGCGCGCCCCGGGGGGCGGGCGGTGCGCCGAGCACGGCGCCGCGCGCCGCGCGGGCCGCGGCACGACGCTCGGCCAGCCACGCGGCGTCGGACCGCTGGGCGGCGAGCACCGCACGACGGCCGAGCACGAGCACGAGCCCGAGGAACGCCGTCGGGACCACGCCCGCCCACCACGGGACGAGCCCGAGCGCGACGACGACCCACACCCCGACGGTCGCGAGGAGCAGCACGACCGTGAGCGCGAGACGACGGCGCGCCGCGGCGGCACGCCGCTCGAGGAGCTCGAGACGGGACTGCTCGGAGGCCGGCTGACGGCGCGGCGGTGCCCCGCGCGAGGGTGACGCGCTGACGGTGCTCCCCATGGCGTGCGTTCCCTCCTCGTCGTGCGTCCGGCCCTCGGACCGGCTCTGCGTCCCGGCGGCCCCGAGCAGGGGGCGCCCTCCGGCTCCGGCGGGACCGGAGGCGATCGCCGCGACGGTCGTGACGCCGTCGAGCCGGGCGTCCCAGCGGTCGAACCCCCCGCCGCCCGGGCCGGCGACGGCCAGGACGCGCAGGGAGCCGGAGAAGCGGTCGTCCGTGCGCGCGTCCAGCAGCTGCTGCCGGTGACGCACCCGGTGCGGGACGTAGAAGCCGACCCACAGCAGGAACACCGCGAGCGCGACGATCCCCGAGGCCGATTCCACATCACGACCGTAGGCGAGGCCCGCGGCCTCGCTCCGCACGCGCCCCGGCGTGTCGGGCGGCTCAGATGCTCTCGCGGCGTGTCGCCTGCCAGCGCGCGAGGAGGCCGTCCGGGACCTCCTCGCTCGTGACGGCGAACGTCCGGTGGTCGCGCCACTCCCCCTGGATGTGCAGGTAGCGCTCGCGGACCCCCTCGTCGCGCAGCCCCAGCTTCTCCACGACGCGCAGGCTCGGGCCGTTCTCCGGGCGGATGTTGATCTCGATCCGGTGCAGGCCGAGGATCGTGAAGCAGTAGTCCGTGGCCATCGCGACGGCGGTCGGGATGACGCCGCGGCCCGCGACGTGCTCGCTCACCCAGTAGCCGATGCTCGCGCCGCACAGCGAGCCGTACGTGATGGACGACACGGTGAGCTGGCCGACGAGCTCGCCGTCCAGCTCGACGGCGAACGGCAGCGAGGACCCCGCGCGCGCCTGCGCCGAGAGGACCCGGACGTACTCCGCGAACGTGGGCGGCCCGCCCGGCGTGCCGGGGCGCGGCGACGTGCCCTCCCACCGCTCCAGCCAGTCCGCGTTGCGCGCGCGCAGGCGCATCCACGCGTTCGCGTCCCGGCGCCGCAGCGGACGCAGGACCACGGACCCGCCCAGGGTGTCGTCCCGCAGCGTCACGGGCCACGGCTTGGCGACGGTCCAGCCGCGCGCGATCTTGTGGGTCATGCGGCGGTGTACCGTCCTCGGCCTGTCGGTGGGCTTGGCGACGAGGACCGACGGTGCGCCCGGCCCTCGGTGCACAGGGTGACACCACCGGGCGCCCGCGCGCCACCGACCGGTGACGCGGGCACCCGGTGGTGTCCCCGTGCTCAGACCCCTGCTCGGCCCCGTCCTCAGCCCAGCGTGACGACGACCTTCGCCTCCGTGCCCGCGGGCAGCGCCGGGATCGGGGTCGCCGGGTCGTGCTCGACGCCGTCGACCGTCACCGAGCGCACGCCCTTCGACACGTGGTCCGGGTTGCGGACCTCGATGTCGTAGACGGCGCCGCGCCACTCGCGACGCACCTCGAACCCGTCCCAGTCCTTCGGGATCGACGGGTCGACGACCAGGCCGTCGAGCGCGAGGCGGACGCCGAGCACGTACTTGGTCACGGCGGTGTACATCCAGCCGGCCGTGCCCGTGAGCCACGGGTTCTGCGCCTTGCCGAACCACTCGTGGTCGCGGCCGTAGAGGAACTGGACGTACGCGTAGGGCTCCGCCCCGCGGACCTCGATGTTGTCGTTCTGGTGGTACGGCAGGATCGCGTCGTAGAACTGCACCGCCTCGTCGCCGCGGCCCAGCATCGCCTCGGCGATGATCGGCCACGCGTTCGGGTGGGAGAAGATCGCGGCGTTCTCCTTGATGCCCGGGTACACGCGCGTCACGAAGCCGACCGTGTCGTCGACCTTCGTGAACGCCGGCCAGTTGAGGTGGTTGCCGTACTCGGAACCGAGGAGCTCGCGCACCGCGTCCATCGACGCCTCGCCGCGCTCCTGGCTCGTGATGCCCGCGATGACGGGCCAGGCCTGGTGCTCGAGGAAGATCTTGCCCTCGTCGTTCTGCGCCGAGCCGATCTTCACGCCGTCGCGCGTGTAGCCGCGGATCCACCAGCGCCCGTCCCAGAGCTGCGCGTCCGCGACCTTCGCGATGCGCTCGCGCTCCGCCGTGAACCGGACGACGTCCGCCTCGGCGCGCTCGTCGCCCGCCGCCGCGAGCGGCTCCGCGACCTCGAGGAACGCGCCGATCGCCCACGCGTGGAGGAAGGTCACGAGCGACGTCTCGCCGCCGCCGAGGTTGAGGCAGTCGTTCCAGTCGGCGCGCAGGCCGAGCGCGACGCCGTTCTGGCCCACCTGCTCGGCGGAGAACTCGAGCGCGCGGACGAGGTGGTCGTAGACGGTCGCGGGCGTGCCCTCGGCGAACGGGATCTCCAGGTCGAGGAACGCGCGGTCGCCCGTCTCCTTGACGTACTCCACGACCGACGGCACGAGCCACAGGTGGTCGTCGGAGCACGTGTCCTCGAGGCCGTGGATGAGGTCCTTCGGGTCGACCGTCGGGACGATCGTCGGCGACGGGACGTCGGGCAGCTTCTCCGCGTCGGGGTCGAACGCCTTGGGGTCGAACAGGTGCAGGCCGTAGCCGGCCTCCGTCTGGGCCCGCAGCAGCTCGACGATGCGCTGCCGCGTCTTCGTCGGGTTCGAGTGGATGACGCTCATGACGTCCTGCGCCGTGTCCCGGTAGCCGAGCCCGGCGCGCCCGCCCACCTCGACGAACGACGCGAACCGCGACCACACGACGCACGTCTCCGCCTGGAGCAGCGTCCACGCGTTGATCATCGTGTTCATGCCCTCGTGGGGCGTGCGGATGCGCAGCTTGTCCTGCTTGGCGCGCCAGTAGTCGCGCAGACGCTCGCGCTCGTGGTCGACGGCCGCGACGTCCGAGTACTTCGCCTGGATCGCGCGCCCGGCCGCGTCGCGCGAGCCGTAGCCGAGCATGAAGACGAGGCGCTTGGTCTCGCCCGGCGCGAGCGTCACCCTGTGCAGCAGGGCGCCGCAGTGGTTCTGCGTCGTCGCGCTCGCGTTGGAGCCCTCGCCCCGCTCGATCGCGACCGGGTTGCTCTCGGTGCGGTACGGGCCGATGAAGCTGTCGCGCAGCGAGTCGTACGACGACGGCGTCTCGCTCGACGCGAAGTAGTGGTACGTCCAGGGCTCGTAGTAGAAGTCGTACTCGATGATCCCGTCCTCGTACGAGGAGCCGGACGCGTAGAGCGACATCTGCAGGTTCTGGTTGTCGATCGTGATCGTGTGGAACGAGAACTCCACGTACGACCCGACGGTGAGCTCGCGCACCTCGTCCGTCGTGTTGGTGACGCGCACGTCCCACAGCTCGACGTCGTCGTCGAGCGGGATGAAGACCGTCTGCTCGGCGTCGATGCCCTTGTACTCGGAGCGGAAGGTCGTGTAGCTCAGACCGTGGCGCGTGGTCCAGCGCCCCGCGCCGCCGGCCGGGTCGAGCTCCTCGTCCGGCCCGACGAACGGCTTGCCGACCGGCTGCCAGGACACCGACCAGTAGTCGCCGTCCGCGTCGTCGCGCAGGTAGACGTAGTGACCGGGGCGGTCGAGCGGCACCCCGTTCTGGCGGAAGCGCGAGATGCGCCCGTACTGCGAGCTCTTGTAGTACGAGTACCCGCCGCCGTGGTGCGACAGGACCGTGCACATGTCCCGGGTGCCGAGGTAGTTCGTCCACGAGACGGGGACGTCGGGGCGCTCGACGACGTACTCGTCGTGCGCGGTGTCGAAGTGGCCGTAGCGCATCGTTGCTCTGGTTCCTGTCCTGGGGTGGGGCTGGGGGCTGGGTGCGGCGGGGGTGCCGGGTGGGGGCGCGGGCGTCAGACGCCGGCGGTGACGAACCCCTGCAGCCACTCGAGGAGCTCGGCGGCCTTCTCGGGGGTGTCCGCCTCGACGAACATGCGCAGGACGGGCTCGGTCCCGGAGAACCGCAGGAGCGCCCAGTTGTCGTTCTCGAGGAGGATCTTGGTGCCGTCGAGGTGGGAGACCGAGACGACCGGGTACGGCCCGACGTGCGTGAGGGGCTGCGCCTCGAGCCGGCGCGGCACCTCGACGCGCATCTCCGGGGTGGCCGGCACGCCCGCCTCGAGCGTGTACAGGCGGCCGGTGATCTCGTAGAGCATCGCGCGCAGCTCGGAGATCCGCTTGCCCGTGCGCGCCAGCATCTCGGCCACGAGGGCGCACGCGAAGATGCCGTCCTTGCCGAGGATCCAGCCGCGGATCGTCAGCCCGCCGGACGACTCGCCGCCGAGCACGGCGCCGATCTCCGCCATGCCCGCGGTGACGTGCTTGAACCCGACCCTGACCTCGCGCGACTCCTCGCCGAAGTGCGCCGCGAGCCGGTCGAGCAGGTGCGTCGTCGCGAGGTTGCGCACCACGCCGCCCTTCTCGCCGCGGACCTCGTGCAGGTACCAGTACAGGAGGAGGAGCAGGTCGTTCGTCGAGATGTACTCGCCCGTCTCGTCGACGATCCCGATGCGGTCCGAGTCGCCGTCCGTCGCCATGCCGAGGTCGTAGCGGCCGCCGCCCTGCTGGATCATCGTCACGAGCGTGCTGAGGCGCTGGAGGTCCGGTGCCGGCGCGACGCCGCCGAACAGCGGGTTGTGCGCCGCGTGGATGAACTCCGACCGCACGCGCATGTCGGACAGGATGGTGCCGAGCGTCAGCTGGCTCGTGCCGTACATCGGGTCCACGACGACCTGCAGGTCCGAGCCGCGCACGGCCTCGACGTCGATGATCCGCTCGATCGCGTCGACGTACGGGTCCGTGAGCGACCGGTCGACGACGACGCCCGTGCGGCGGGCCACGTCGATGTCGAGAGTGATCACGTCGTCGACCGACAGCGCGTTCGCCTCGTCCTGGTAGCGGTCCGTCTCGTCGTCGAGCGGGAGCGAGCCGTCCTGGCGGAACACCTTCATGCCGTTCCACTCGGGCGGGTTGTGGCTCGAGGTGACGATGATGCCGTAGGCCGCCCCGAGGTAGGGCGCGGCGAAGGTCACGAGCGGGGTCGGGACGTCGTCGGGCAGGAGGGTCACGGCGATGTTGTTGCCCGCGAAGACCTCGGCCGCGGCGATGGCCGACTCGCGCGAGAGGAAGCGGCGGTCGCCGCCGATCACGACGCCCTTCCCGTCCAGCCCGCGGCGGATCGTCTCGTTCGCGATGGCCTGGCACAGCCGGCGCACGTTGGCGAGCGTGTAGCCCTCGCCGATGACCGCGCGCCAGCCGCCGGTGCCGAACACGATCTTCGTGTCCGTGTTCTTCTTCGGCACGAACAGGCGCTTGAGGACGATGTCCGCCGCCTGGGCGAGCTCGTCCGGGGTGTTGATGCCGCGGACCTCGTCCACGTCGACGATGCGGTACGACGAGATGCGCTTGCCCGCCCCGATGACGCGGCGCGCGAGCTCGGTGAGCCGGTGCTCGCCGTCGGCCGCCATGCGCTCCAGCTCGCCGAACAGCAGGCGGGGCGCCGCGACGTACGCACCCACGTTGATCTCGGTGCCCGGCTCGGGCGTGACGTCCGCGACCTCGGACGACTCGAGGATCGCCGTGATCTCGCCCCCGGCGCGGACCACGCGCCCGTAGCCGTCCGGGTCGTCCACGACCGCGGAGAGCAGCGACAGGTCCGCGCCCGTGAGGGTGTGGCGCGTCAACAGCCCGAGCAGCGACTCGGAGCGCAGCAGCGGCGTGTCCGCGTAGGCGACGAGGACCGGCTCGTCGACGCCCGGCCCGAGCACCGACGCGATCGCCTCGCGCGCCGCGAGGACCGCGTCGCCCGTGCCGAGCGGCGACTCCTGCTCCACGTAGACGACGTCCTCGCCGAGCAGCTCGCGCACGGTCGGGTCGTCGGGCGACACGACCACGACGATGCGGCCCGCGTCGACGACGCGGCGGACGTTCGCGACCGCCAGCTCGACGACCGTCGCGTCACCCAAGGGCCGCGACAGGAGCTCGCGCGACGCGTCGTCGTGGCCCGCGGCGAGCACGACGGCGGCCCGACCGGTCCTCGGGTGGGCGCCCTCTCGTGGGGTGGTCTCGGTGGGGTTCGCGGTCGTCGCGGTCATGGCGTCCTCACTGTCGGCACCTTGTCGGACGGCGACCCATTTGTCAGGAGTCCGAACTACTGGCTCCCTCCGATCATAGGCACCCCGGACGCGTCCGCGGAACCCGCTCCGGGCCTCCGGGGCCGAAGGTCACCCGCGCGGCGTCGGCGCGGACGCGCGCGCCGGGTGACAATAGGGACATGAGTGGCCCGGTCCAGCCATACCCCCTGCACGGAAGCATCGAAGCCGAGGACGCGAAGGAGATCCTCCGCAAGGCCATCCGCACCCACCGTCAGGCGCGGTCGGAGCGGCTCCGCAAGGAAGCGGACGCCGCCATCGCCGACGTCGTCGAGACCATCCCCGAGGTCGCCGCCGCCACGTGCGTCGCGACCTACGCCGCACGCCCGGGTGAACCCGGCACGTCGGCGATGCTCGAGCGCCTCGCCGCGCGCGGCGTCCGCCTGCTGCTCCCCGTGCTCGGCGCGGGGCTCCAGCGGGACTGGGCCGTCTACGACGGCCCCGCCGACCTGCAGGTCCGCGCGCCCGGGCGGCCGCCCGAGCCCGGCACCCCGACCCTGGGTCCGGAAGCGATCGCCGAGGCCGACGTCGTCGTCGCGCCCGCGCTCGCCGTCGACTCGCGCGGCGTCCGGCTCGGCCAGGGCGGCGGGTGGTACGACCGCGCGCTCGAGCACGTGCGCCCCGGCACCAAGGTCGTGGCCGTCGTGTTCCCGGAGGAGGTCTACGACGCGAGCGACCGGCCGCTGCCGGTCGAGCCGCACGACCGCACGGTCGACGCCGTCGCGACGCCCCTCGGCTGGCGCTGGCTGCCGTAGCGGGCCGCGCCGTCCGCCACCGCGCCGTCCGCCACCGCGCCCGCGCACGGGGCGGACGCGCCGGCGGCTCCGCTACGGCACGAGGGTGAGCTCGTCCTTGCTCGCCTCGGCGACCGCCTCGGTGGAGAACGGCCACGCGTACGTCTCGCCGCGGGACCAGGTCTTCAGCTGGTCCGCGTAGTGCTTCGACGCCGGGTGCCCCGAGGTGCCCGTGACGGTCACCCACGTCGAGCGGTCGAGGTCGCCGAGGTCGACGACCATGCGCATCGACGGCCCGGCCGTCACGTCGAACGACCCGGACGCGGCGTCCCACGCGGTCGCGTTGACGATCGACGAGCCGCCCGGCATGCCGACCGGGGTGGGGTTGACGTAGTCGCGCACCGGCCCCGGGATCGACTCGCCGCCCAGCACGGGGTGCTTCAGGGCGAGCACGTGGATCTTGCCCCACGCCCAGTCCGACGGCTGCTTGCTCTGCTCGACGGTGAGGTCGAGGCGCGCGGAGACGAGCGCCTGCGTGAGCACCTCGTCGCGCGTCTCGACGACGCTGACGGTCTGGCGGTCGTCCCAGAACGGGTCCGTCGGGTTCTCCAGGAGGTTCTGCACGACGGCGAGCCAGCGGCTGCCGCCACCCGGGCGCGCCGACTCGGGCAGGTCGTCCCAGAACGTGAGCTGGAGCAGGTTCCGCCACACGGCGGCGAAGTACGCCGCCGCGGCGGAGTCGGTGTCGGTCCGGTAGTCCCAGTCCGCGAGGAGCTGCTGGCCCTCGGCGGCGAAGTCGTCGTCGATCTCCTGCTCGAGCAGGGGCTGCACGAGCACCTCGGCGTACGGGCTGCGGTCGTCGACCTGGACCTCGTTCATCGTGTCGACGTCCACGGTGCGCCCGGCCGAGATCTCGGCCTCGAGGAGCTGGCGGATGCGCTGCGAGCGGTACCCGTAGTCCCAGTCGGTCGTGAGGAACGGCGCGACGCCGTCCGGCAGCACGGCCTGGTTGGCGGCCACGATGAAGCCCTCGGCCGGGTCCACGACGCGCGGCATCTGCTCGCTGGGGACGTAGCCCTGCCAGTCGTAGCGCTCGTCGGAGCCGTCGCGCGGCCACGTGCCGTCGGAGGGCACCTCGGCGTCGGGGACCGCCTGTCGCACGGGGATCTTCCCGGGCGCCTGGTAGCCGATGTGGCCGTCCGCGGTCGCGAAGACGATGTTCTGGGCCGGCACCTCGAAGAGCGCGGCGGCCGCCTGCATGTCCTCGGCGTCCTGCGCGAGGTTGAACGCGAAGACGGCGTCGGCGGTGCGGCCCGGCTCGAGCGCGGTCCACTGGAGCGCGACGGCGTACTCCCCCAGCCGCGTGTCCAGCGCGGGCGTGTCGACGGCCGCGTCCGTCGCCGGGATCGCCTCGGAGACGATCGGCCCGTGGAGCGTCGAGCGGACCTCGATCTCGATGTCGTCGCCCCCGGCGACGCGCAGCGTCTCGGTGCGGGTCTCCAGCGGGACCCACTCGTCGCCGCGCAGGTAGGTGTCGTCGCGCACGCGCTCGACGAAGAAGTCGGTGACGTCGGCGCCCATGTTCGTCAGGCCCCAGGCGAGCTGGGCGTTGTGCCCGATGACCACGCCGGGGAAGCCGGCGAACGAGAAGCCCGCGACGTCGAACCCGCACGCCGGGGAGACCTCGTTGCAGTGCAGCCCCACCTGCGCCCAGATGCCGGGCGCCCCGAGGGCGAGGTGCGGGTCGTTCGCGAGGATCGGCTTGCCCGACGCCGTGTGCTCGCCGGAGACGACCCACGAGTTCGAACCGGTGCCCTCGCCGCGCCCGATCAGCACGGGGACGGCGCCGAGCGCGCGGTCCGCTGCCTGGAGCGCGGCCTGGAGGTGGTCGGAGCCGTACTCGGCGCGGGCCTGCGGGCCCAGGTCGAGCGCGACCTCCTGCGGGTTCTCGAGCTCGCCGGGCTCGAGGATCGGCGCGTTGAGCTCGGACGGGTAGGCGGGGAACAGCTCCCCGACGCGCGCCGTGTCCTGGAGCGTGCCGTAGGCCAGCGCGCGGTCGAGCTCGTCGTCGTAGTTGCCGCGCAGGTCCCAGGCCATCGCCTTGAGCCACGCGAGCGAGTCGACCGGGTCCCAGGGCTCGGGCTCGGCGACGTCGACCTGCAGCCCCAGCACCGTGTACTCGAGCGCGATCTCCGACGGGCTGCGGTCCTCCAGGTAGGCGTTCACGCCCTCCGCGTACGCCTGGAGGTACGCCTTCGTCTCGGGGGAGACGACGTCCCACTCCTCCTCCGCGACCTGGCGCCAGCCGAACGTGCGCGTCACGGTGTCGGCGGCGATCGCGTCCGGGTTGTCGCCGACGAGCTCGGCGAGCCGCCCCGACGTGACGTGGCGGCGGTAGTCCATCTCGAAGAAGCGGTCCTGCGCCTGGACGTAGCCCTGGGCGCGGAAGAGGTCCTCGGGAGTGTCGGCGTAGATCTGCGGCACGCCCTGGGCGTCGCGCAGCACGGTCGCCTCGCTGCCGAGGCCGGGCACGGAGATCTCGCCGGACGCCTGCGGGAGCGGGCGCCGGACGGTGACCACGACGAACGCGGCACCCGCGACGAGCGCGACGACGAGCAGCGCCGCCACGCCGATCAGGACGCGCCGGCGCGCGGACCGGCGACGGCGCCGTGGCGGGGCCGCGGCCTCGCCCGGGGTCGCGGGGTCGGCACCGGTGGCGGGGTCACCGGCGGGGGCCTCGGCGGGTTCGTGCACAGACACGGATGCGAGACTACCCCGGCCCTGCCCGGGCGCCGGTCCGCGTATGATTAGCACTCGGAAGTTTCGAGTGCCAGGCGGTGTTGACACCGTCGACCAGGCCGAGACCGTCCCGATCCCGACCCGCCGGTGGCCGCCTCGACGGCCGTCTCGTGAACGAGGAGAACCCGTGCCCACCTACGCCTACACCTGCACCGCCTGCGGTCACGCCTTCGACATCCACCAGTCGTTCAGCGACGACGCCCTCACGGTGTGCCCCGAGTGCTCGGGCCGCCTGCGCAAGGTGTTCTCCTCCGTGGGCGTGACGTTCAAGGGCTCCGGCTTCTACCGCACGGACTCGCGGTCCGGCGGGAAGACGTCGACGGCGCCCGCCGCCTCGACGTCCAGCGCGTCGTCCTCCTCGTCGTCGTCGGGGTCGTCGTCGTCGGGCGGCACGAGCTCGGGCGGCGCGTCGAGCAGCTCTGCCGCGTCGTCCTGACCTGACGCGGCGCCGTCGGGTCGCTCGCCCCTGACGCGCCCGCGCTCCGGCGTCGCGCCGCACCGGTGCGCGGCCGACCACAGCGGGTCGGTCGGCTCACGGTGCGCGGGCCGCGTGCCGCGTCGTCCACAGACCGCCGCGCACCGCGGCCACCGGCTCGCCGCGCGCGGCTACGGTCGCGCCATGCCTCGCTCCTCCCGCCCGCCCGGCCCGTCAGCCCACCCCGGCCGCGCCGCCGCCCGACGGCGGCTGCTGCACGGCCTGTGGTGGCGGTCCCGGTTCGTGGTCGCCGCGCTGTGCTGCGGGCTCGCCGCGTCGGTCGTCGTCGGTGCGCTGCGGCCCCCGCCACCGCCGACGGCTCCCGCCGTCGTGACGGCCCGCGCCGTGCCGCCCGGCACCACGCTCGCGGCACCCGACGTGCGGGTGGACCACGTCCCGGCCTCCCTCCTGCCCGCCGGGGCACCGACCCGGGCCGACGACGTCGTCGGGCGCCGCGCGACCGTCGCCCTGCCGGAGGGCACGCTCCTCCAGGACGGCCTCGTCGCCGGAGGAGAGCTCGCCGCCGGGGCGCCCGACGGGACCGTGGTCGCCCCCGTCCGGCTCGACCCGGGCGTCGCCGCGCTCCTCGGGCCGGGCGACCGCGTCGACCTGCTGGCCGCGGGCGACCCCGCGCTCGCCCCTGCGCCCACGGAACCCGCGGAGACGGGGTCCGCTCCCCCGGACGACCCGTACCTGGCCCGCGCCGCGGTCGTCGTGCCGGCACCCGAGCCCGACGACGGCGGCGGCCTGCTCGGCAGCGGCGGGTCGGGCTCCGACGTCGTGACGCTCGTCGCGGTGCGCCCCGAGGAGGCCGTCCGGCTGGCGGCGCGGTCCGGGCACGCCCCGGTCACGGCCGTCCTGGTCCCGTGACGACACCACGAGACCGCCGACCCGCCGGGCGAAGCCGTTGCCGCTCGCCGCGCCCGTTGGCAGGATCGCGCGTGCACGTGTCGTGGCGCCGCCGCCACGCGTGGCCGTCGACAGGAGAGGGAAGCAGCACATGAAGGGCGTGTTCCAAGGGTTCAAGGAGTTCGTGCTCCGGGGCAACGCGATCGACCTGGCGGTCGGCGTCGTCATCGGGGCCGCGTTCTCCGGCGTCGTCACGGCGATCGTCGAGGACTTCATCAACCCCCTCATCGGGGCGATCTTCGGCAAGCCCGACCTCACCGGCCTGTGGGACATCACGCTGCGCGCGGGGAACGAGGCGAAGGACATCCCGCCCTCCGTCATCTCCGTCGGCGGGGTCCTCAACGCGATCCTCCAGTTCCTCATCATCGCCGTCGCCCTCTACTTCGTCATCGTCCTGCCGATGAACAAGCTCGCGGAGCGACGCAAGAAGGACGTGGAGCCCGAGCCTGAGGCACCGGCCGAGGACGTGCGCGTGCTCCAGGAGATCCGCGACCTCCTCGCCGCCCAGGCCGGCAGCGGCCCCGGCGCGGCGCCCGGCGGGACGGCGCCCGGCGGGACGACGCCCGGCGGGACGACGCCCGGCGGGCCGACGCCCCCGCGGCACCTCTGACGCCGCTCGGCCGGTCGCCCGGCGAGCCGTCAGTGGCGCCCGTAGTGGGGCGGCACGTCGCCCAGCAGGCGGTCGTCGTTCTCGCCCGGCGCGCCGCGGCGGGGGGCTGACTCGTCGCCCCAGCCCTCGGCCCGCTCGTCGGCGCTCGTGCCGGACACCACCGTGCTCTCGGTCCCCCGTCGCACGGCCCGCCGCGGACGCCGACGGCGCCCGGCCTCGGCCTCGGGCTCGGGCTCGGGCTCGGGACGGTCGCGCACGTCGTCGGGCAGGTGCCGCGGGTCGGGGCTCGGGTCGGCGGTCGTGCTCACGCGTCCCATGGTCCCACCGGCCGGCTACAGGTCCTCGTCGCCGTGCTGCTCGTCGTCGTCGATCACCGGCACGACGACGATCCGGTCGCCCCCGCCCGTCTGCGCGACGCCGCCCGTCTCCGGGAGCCGCGCGTCGCGCACGGCCTGCACGACCCGCCGGATGCGCTCGGCCTCCTTGGCGGGGTCGAGGAACGCGGCGGCGGACCAGACCTGCGCGACCGTCCAGCCGATGCGCTCGAGCCGCTCGGCGACCTGCCGGTCGCGCACGCGGACGCTGCGCTCGGCGACGTAGGCCGCGTCGTCGGTGAGGACGGCGACGAGGAGCTCGCCGGGCAGGTCCGGGTGGCCGACGACGAGCGGGATGCGGTCGCCGTCGCCGATGCCGTAGTCGGTCTCGACGACGAGCCCCGCGCGCCAGAGCCGCTCGGCGAGGTCCAGGACGAGCCGGTCGGGGCTGCCGCCGAGGTCGACGCCGTTGCCCAGCGTGACCTGGTCGGCGGCGCCGCTGCGCTGCTCGGCCAGGTCGAGCACCTCGGCGAGCAGCCGGGCGCCCGCGCCGCGCAGGCGCTCGGGGTCGAGGTCGCCCGCCGTGAAGCACGAGACGACGTGGAGACGCCGCCGCGTCGCCCCGACGGCGTCGAGCAGCATGGCCTCGGCGCCCGGGGTGTTGAGGATGCCGAACCGGTGCAGCACGCGGCCGTGCGGGGTCTTCCCGAAGCCGACGGACAGCACGATCGTGTCGCGCACGAGCCCGGCGACGCCGGAGACGTCCGCGACGACGACCGGCTCCGCGCGGGCGCCGGAGAAGAACCCGGCGAGCGCCGGGTTCTGCCGGACCTCGACGAGGAGCGCGTCGCGGATGCGGTCGGCGTGCAGGGGCGTGACGGTGACGATCGCGAGGGACTCGTCCGGCCGGGTGAGCGCGTGCTCGATCGCGACCTCGACGACGCGGTCGACCTCGGCCTGCGTGCTCTCGACCGCGCCGGACGCCGTGTCGGGCATCCCGGCGCCGTCGACGACGTCGAGCTGGACGAGGACCTCCGCGCGCGGCAGCGGCGACGGGCGCAGCACGCCCGCGTAGCCGTGCTCGGCGAGGAACGTGGTGACGAACGGGTCGCGTCGCGAGCCGTCGGCGAGCAGCGCGACCGTGGGCAGGAGCTCGGCGAGCTCGCGCACGGTGTCCGTGGACGCCGCCCGCGGGTCGCCGACGGCGACGACCTGGCGCCCGCGCGCGAGCGCCGACAGCACGAGCTCGACGGGCGTGTGCTCGATCGCGTCGAGCACCACGAGGTCGACGGTGCGGGTCGCCGGCACGAGGTGCGGGACGAGCGTCGGCGTGGCGACGAGCACGGGGCGCAGCCGGCGCAGCACGGCCGGGTGCTGCTCCGCCGTCTCGCGCAGGCTCACGAGCCGGCCCTCGAGCAGCTCGGTGAAGAGGGCCTCCGCCTCGTCGCGGTGCTCGCGCATCGCGGTCCCGAGGTGGTCACGGACCGCCGCCCGGACGGGCGCCGCGAGGGACGCGACGTGCGCGCGGTCGAGCTCGCGGAACCGGCGCGCGAGCGCGTCGAGGCCCGCGCCGTCCTGCCCGGCGAGCGCCTGGTCCTGCGCGAGGATCTGCTCGAACACCGAGCTCCACCAGGCGAGCTCCAGCTCGGGGCCCACCTCGTCGGGCTCGACGCGGCGCGCCGCGAGGTCGGTGAGGAGCTCGCCGAGGCCGAGGTCGGTGAGCCGGTGCTGGATCGCGGTCCGCGCCGGGAGCGCGTCGAGCGCGGCGGCGTCCTCCGCGAGCGCGTCGAGGCGGGCGGCGAGCGCGTCGAGCGGCATGTCGAGCAGCCCGCCGCCCGCAGGCGTGCCCGCGAGCACCGGCTCCAGCTCCTCGGCGTCGATGCGGACGGCCTCGTGCGTGTCCTCGATGGCGGACAGCCCCTCGGGCAGCACGGGCCAGCCGCCACGGGGGCACTGCTCCTGCCAGACGGCGCGCTGCGCCTGCACCTCGACGAGCGCGGCGTGCAGGTCGGGCACGCGGACGCCCGGCCGCACCATGTCGCGCGCCTGCCGGCGCAGCCGGCGACGCGCGAACCAGCCCATCTCGATCCCGTGCTGCTCGCGCCACTGCTTCGACGCGGTCGCCTCCACCATGTCCTGCGCGGTGCGCTCGAAGATGAGCGGCTGGAACACGTCGAGCGTGCCCCGCATCCCGCCGAGCATGGTGAGCTGGTCGCCCCACTGGCGGAGCGTCGTCGCGGTCGTGAGCCCGGTGCGCTCCGCGACCTGCTCGACCTGCGCGCGCAGCTGCGGCAGCGTGTGGGCGCGCAGCCGCTCCACGCGCACGAGGGCGTCGTGCGCCTCCTGCGGCGTGGTGAGCGCCGCGCCGTACCAGGGGGTCGACGTCGCGCGGGCGGTGAAGGCGCCGAGCATCGCGGCCTCGCGCAGCTCTGCGGCGACCCGCTCGCGCTGCGGCCCGACGGCGAGCACGACCTCGGTCGTGAGCCGCACCCGCGTGTCCGGCGCCGGGCGCTCGGCGGTGAGCCGCGCGAGGGCCTGGAGCGCGTCGTACGCCGACACGCCCCACGGGTCGCGCACGAGGTGCAGCGCCTCGATGTACCCCGCGAGCCGGGCGCGTGCACCGAGCAGGGCGTCGCGCGTGCGGACGAGGTCGTCGTCCTCGACCGGCTCCGGCTCGGTCGCCATCGCGGCGAGCAGCCGGTGCGAGGCGGTCTCGCGCCACGTCGGCTCGGGGGCGACGTCGAGCGCGAGCCCGTCGAGGCCCAGCGCGTCGAGACGGGCGAGGAGCGCGTCGGCGGCGCGGCGGTGGCCCGGCACGTAGAGGACGTGGCGCCCCGACGCCGCGGCCTCGGCGACGACGGCGGCGAGCGTGCCCGCGACGTCGGACCCGGTGGGGGCGTCGACGAACAGGTGCGAGCCGGTCGCGAGGACGTCGACGACGTGCCGCTGGGACGGGTCGAGGTCGCCCGCGCCGCGCTCGAGCACGGGGTCGGCGTCGCCGACGCGCGGTGCCGGGAGGTCGGCCCGCAGCGCGGCGGCGGACCGCTCGTCCCCGGCGAGCGCCGCGACGACCTCGTGCCGCTCGAGCGCGGGCGCGAGCTCGTCGAGGTCGTCGACCAGCACCTGGCCCGGGTGCACGAAGGTCCCGACGAGGACCCGGTGGGTGAGGTCGAAGTCGTCGAGGACCGCCTGCCCGAGGGCCGCGATCCGCCGGGTCGCGTCGCCCGGGTCGAAGCCCGCGCCGGTGAACGTGGACCGTGCCAGCGTCACGGGGTCGAGGAGCGCGCCGTGCGCCCGGAGCGTGCGCGCGAGGAGCGGGTTGATCTCGGCGGTGGGCTCGAGCGTGAGCTCGTAGTCCGTCTCGCCGTCGCCCCGGGGCGTGACGGTGAGCGGGCGCAGCAGGACGGGCGCGCGCACCGTCCGGGGCGCGGGCTCCTCCTCGGGGCCCGGCACGCCGTCGGACGGGTCGCCGGGGCGCGTGAGCAGCGCGTCGGGGGCGTCGGGTGCCGACGCCGCGGGCTCGACGTCCGTCGGGCCGTTCGCGTCGCCGTCGGCGGGCACCACCGTGGGCGCGCGGCCGGCGACGCGGGCGAGCGCCGCGACGTCGTCCTCGGCGAGGGGCGCCGTCGGGCTCTGGGTCCAGGTCGCCACGCCGATCGCGAGGTACGTCGGGGCGACGCCGTAGCGCTGCGCGTGCTCGGCGGCCCGCACGACGACGGCGCGCGCCCGCCGGCGGGCTGCGGGCAGGGAGCCGCCCTCCCGGAAGAGGTTCGACAACCGGGTCGGCCGCCCCGCGAAGAGCTGGGCGACGCCGGAGGGGTGCGCGGCGGTGAGGTCGACGACGGCGTCGCCGAGGAGGGAGACGTCGGCGAGCGACGAGCCTCCGGCGAGCTCGACGAGCCCGGCGCGCCAGCGGGCGACCGCCTCGTCGACGAGGTCGGACGTCGTGGGCTCGGGCACGAGCACGGGGCGCGACGACGTCACGTCGGCGGCCTCGGCGTCGGGCCGGTCGGTCCCGCCGGGAGGGGTCGAGGGCAGCCGAGCAGGATCGGCCACGCTCCGGGCGGCTGAGCTGGTGCGGGCTGCGGCATTCACCCTCCGACGCTAACCGTCCGCCTCCCGCCGCTCGACGCGGCGCGCCGGGGAGGACGCGACCCGCTGCGCCGCACGGCGCCGGGCCGCGACCACACCCGGGCGCGGGCCGCCGCGAGAACGACGAACGGCCCCGGATCACGAGAATTCGTGTTCCGAGGCCGTCGTTTCCGAGCAATTCCGAGATGTTCTCCCGGAGAAGTGTGAAACAGCGCGCACCGCGCAGGGGGCAGGCGATGCGCGCTGTCGAGAACTATCTTGCACGGCGCGCAGCCCAGGCGTCAACACGGCTCGGGGCCCTGGACGCACGACCACCGAGCGAGCCGCACAAACGCCTGAGAACGACCTGGACGGGCGTCCACCAGGAGGCGCGGCATTCCGCGGGTCGCGGGCCACCGGTCCGCCGTCGCACCGTGTGGCGCGTCTCACACCGCACCCTGCTGGGCGGCCCCCGTACGGTCACGACGACCCTCGGCAGGATACGGCCCTCCTCCGCCGTGCGGCACGCCCGGAGCGCCCTGCGACCCGGCGGGTGCGGCGTCCGACGACCTGACCGGCGGCGTCACAGGATCTTCCCGGTTCCTCTGAGGGCCGGGCACGGCCCCCGTGAGCGAGGTCCACACGGACGTCCTACCGTGGAAGGACGCCCGTGGCCCGACGCCGGTCCCTGGCGCGCGGCCGTCACGGCCGGTGGCGGCGGGCGGACCAGCCCGCCGACGACCGGAAAACAGCACCACGTGACCACGCCCTCCGAGAACCCCCGCCTCGACCGCGACGCCCCGCGCGTCCCGCGCGACGAGCCCGGCCCCGACGCCGGGCCCCCCGCGGGACGCACCACGGAGCCGGCTCCCGAGAAGGAGCGCGAGGCCCCGGCCCGCCTCTCGCTCACCCAGGTCATCGCGAGCGCGCTCGCCGCGGTGAGCACCACCGTGCTCCTCTCCTACTTCGGGACCGCCGGGACGATCATCGGCGCCGGCATCGCCAGCGCGCTGACCGTCGTCGCGAACTACGTCTACACGCGCTCGATCCAGAAGACGCGCGAGCAGCTCGTGCCCGTCGTGGGCAAGGTCGTGCAGGCCACCGCGGGCACGGGCACCACGCGTACCCGCACCACCACGGCGGTCGCGTCGGTGCCCCGTGGGGCCGTCGAGCCCGACGCGCGGGCGGACACCGTCGAGACGGCGGTGGCCACCGCCGTCGGCTCGGCAGGGGCCGACGGCGAGGCGACCGGGGCGGCCGAGGCGGCCGGGGCGGCCGGGGCGGACGGGGCGGACGGCTCCGAGGGTGGCCAGAACCGCTGGCTGCGGCTCATCGACCGGTACGGGCGCGGCCGCGTGCTCACCGTGACGGCGCTCGCGCTGTTCGTCGCCGTGATGGGCGTGGTCCTCGTCGTCGAGCTCGTCCTCGGCAAGCCCCTCGCGGACGCCGTCCGCGGCGTCGAGGGGTCGGGGACGACGATCAGCCACCAGCGGACCCCGAGCACCGAGGACCCGGCGACGCCGGTGCCCAGCGGTCCCTCGCAGGACCCGTCGACCGTCCCGACGCCGGGCCCGAGCCCCTCGCCGTCGACGACGCCCTCCGACGAGCCGTCCACCACGCCCACGCCCACCCCGGAGCCGACCGTGGACCCCACCCCCGACCCGACGACACCGGAGGAGCCGGCCCCGACGCCCTCGCCGGGCCCGGGCGAGGGGGCGGGAGGCACCGGGGGGACCGGCGGCGGTACCGAGTCCGAGGCGGAGACCGGCACGGGCAACGGGAGCACCGGGACCGCGCCGACGCCGTCGACACCCGGCAGCGCGCCCGCCCCGACGCCCGCGTCGGCCTAGCCGGGCCCGGGGCGACCCGACCACGTCCGCACGCGCGAGAGCCCCGCACTCCCGTCCGGGAGTGCGGGGCCCTTCTCGCCTGCGGTGCCTACCGCAGGATCGCGTCGACGCGCTCGGCGCAGTCCCCGCCGGCGCGTCCCGCCTCGTCGACGACGACGGAGGCGAGCTCGCGCAGGCGGACGTTCTTGTCGTTCGAGACCTGCTTGAGGCGGGCGAACGCCTCGTCGGCGCTCACGCCGTGCGTGGCGATGAGGATGCCCTTCGCCTGCTCGATCGGGCCACGGCCCTCGGCGGCCGCGGTGATGTCCCGGCGCGCGCGCTCCTGCGCGCGCCCCGCGACCGTCGCCGTGATGTCGACGAAGTAGCCGAGCAGCTCGACGACCTCGCCGGAGTCGCGGTCCCGGCGCCCCTGCCCCACGAGGACGACGTACCGCTCGACGCCGTGGGCGTCCATGATGCGGTGGACGCTCGAGAACGGCTCGCCCGTGGTCGCGGCGCGGTCGAGGACCGCACGCACGTGCTCGCGGTCGTCGGGGTGCTTGTGCGCCAGGACGAGCTCGGTGGTCGGCACCACGTCGCCCGGCTCGAACCCGTGGACCCGGTACGTCTCCGACGACCACCACCAGGTGCCGGTACCCAGGTCGAGGCGATACTGGCCGATCTTCTGACCCGCCCCGCGGGTCAAGGAATGGTCGAGGGCATGGTCGTCCACGGACATGTCGTGCTCCGTCTTCTCCAGAGGATGAGGAGCCAGGTCCAGACTCAACCCTTCGACCGTACTCCCGAACCGGAGAAGGCGACAGGTGGCGAGCACGGGGAAACGGTTCTTAGGGTGTCCGTGCGGCCGAGGTGCCGCAGGGGGCACCGGCCCGTGAAGAAGCCCGCAGCCGGTGTACCTCTTGCCCGGACGGCGGCGGGGCTGGAGCGAGACGATCGCGGTGCCCGGCGACGAACGCCCCTGCGGACGCACGCGACCGGGCCCGGACCTCACGGCCCGGACCCGATGCTGGTGCGGAGGTCCCGCGTCTACTGCTGGCCCAGGTGCTCGTCAGCCCGCTCGGCGCCCTTGTCGATCTGGTCGTCGTGCTTGCCGCCAGTCGCCTTCGACGCAGCGTCGCCACCCTTGTCCAGCGCGGCGTCGGACGCCTTCTCGCCCTTGTCGCTGTCGAGCGCGTCGGACGCCTTGCCCTTCAGGTCGTCGATCCCCACGATGTCACCTCCGTCCGTCGGCCCGGTCGGGCCGAGACCGCCATCGTGTCCACCGGACGCTCCCGGTCGCACCCTGGCAGGCCCGGCCCGGACCGGCCGTGCGCTACGGCGTGACGATCGGGAAGTTCGGGTCGAACTCGTCGAGGACCGACGCGTAGGCGTCGAGCACGGAGGTGTCGCCGTCGAGCGTCACCTGCCCGGCGTGCGCGAGCTTCGCCGCCGCCGCGGGCTGCAGCAGCACGGCCGCGACGAGCGGCTTCGGCGCGCGGACCGTGAGGGGTGCGCCGTCGGACGCGCCGGGACGGGCGTTGAGGACGCCGTCGCGCACGCGCACGTTCCACGTCTCGTCCCGGTCGGTGAAGTCCACGTCGAACCGGACGTCGACCTCGGCCGCCTTCTCCCCGATCACGTGCACGGCGGCGTAGTCGAAGAGGATGTCGATCGGCATGCCCGCGACCGTGTCCGGGCTCGCCGTCGCGAACCTCGCGGCGAGGATGCCCTCCCGGAGCTCCCGGGCCGCGGTGAGGAACACCCCGCGCCACTGCGGGCCCTCGGCCTGGTAGCCCATCTGCTCGTAGGCGTCGGCCTGGAGGTTCTTGGCCTCCACGTCGTCCGGGTCCGCGAAGACGAGGTGGTGCAGCACCTGCGCGGCCCACCGGTAGTCGCCGGCCTCGACGGCGCGACGCCCCTCGGCGAGGATCGCGTCGCGCCCGAACGCGGCGACGTAGCGCGTCGCGGTGTCGACGGGCGGGTGCGGGTGCAGCGACACCGGGTCGCCGTCCCACATGCCGAGCTCCTTGGTGAAGACGGCGCGGACGTCGTGGTGGAGCGTCCCGTGGTAGCCGCGGTTGTACCACTTGCGGCGCAGGACCTCGGGCAGCTCGACGACCTCCGCCGCCTCGAGCGGCGTGTACCCCTTGTTCGCGAGGCGCAGCGCCTGGTCGTGGATGTACTTGTACGTGTCGCGCTGCGACTCGAGGAACGCGACGACCTCCGCGTTGCCCCACACCGGCCACGTGTGCGGGCCGTAGTGCACCTCGACCTCGTCGCCCCACCGCACGAGCGTCTCGTCGAGGTAGCGCGCGAAGTTCCGGGCGTCGCGGGTGCGCGCCCCGCGCAGCGTCTGGATGTTGTGCAGCGAGTGGTTCGCGTTCTCCGCGCACGTGAGCGCCTTGAGCTCCGGGATCCAGATGTGCATCTCCTCCGGCGCCTCGGTGTCCGGCGCGTAGAGGAACTCGAACGTCAGGTCCGCGATGTGCCGCGACTGCCCCGTCTCGGTGATCGGGTCCGTGGGCGAGATGTAGGAGACCGTGGGCCCGTCCGCCGTGCCCGACCCGATGCCCGAGCTGACGAACTGCCGCGGGTCGCGGTCCAGCAGGCTGCCGAACGCGTACGACGCGCGACGGCTCATCGCGTTGCCCGCGACGACGTTCTCGCCGATCGCGTACTTGTCGAACGACGCGATCGTGCCCGGGGCGATGATCGGCACCTTCCCCGAGGCGACGTCCGCCTCGTCGACCACGCCCTTGACGCCGCCGTAGTGGTCGATGTGGGTGTGCGTGTAGATCACGGCGACGACCGGCAGGTCGACCACGTGCTCGCGGAACACCGCCATCCCCGTCCGGGCGAACTCGACCGACGACGCGCAGTCGACCACGATCAGGCCCTCGTCGCCGACGACGATCGTCAGGTTCGCGATGTCCGCGTTGCGGAACTGGTAGATGCGGTCGACCACCCGGTACAGGCCCGCGCGGTGGATGACCTTCGCCTGGCGCCACAGGCTCGGGTTCACCGTGTCCGGGTTCTCGGACGCGTCGTCGTCGAGGAACGCCACGGCGGTGGTGTCGTAGCTGACACGGCCGTCGTCGAGGAGGATCTTCCCGCCGGGGACGTCCGCGAGGTGCCCGCGCCGGGCGGTCTCGAAGTCCTCGACGTCGTCGAGCGCGTACAGGGCGCGCGCGTCACGGTTGGCGGTGGCGGTGGTGGGGGTGGCGTCCTTCGGCGTGTACGGCACGGTGGCTCCCTCGGCAGGCGGATGACGCGGTCGCGGGAGCGGTCCGGGCGTCGCGCCCCCCACGGCGACGCTGCCCGCGGGGCGGGAGAACCGCAACCGGAAGCCGCGGGCCGACGGCGGACGCCCGCCCGGCCTACCCTGAACGGGTGATCCAGGCGACGGACGAGGGGCCCTTCTTCCACGGGACGAAGGCCGACCTGCAGGCGGGCGACCTGCTGACCGCGGGGTTCCGGTCGAACTACCGGCCCGAGATCGTCATGAACCACGTCTATTTCACCGCGCTCGTCGGCGGCGCCGCGCTCGCCGCCGAGCTCGCGGCCGGGGACGCCGCACCGCGCGTCTACGAGGTCGAGCCGACCGGCCCGTTCGAGGACGATCCGAACGTCACCGACAAGAAGTTCCCGGGCAACCCCACGCGGTCCTACCGGAGCAGCGCGCCCCTGCGGGTGGTCCGCGAGGTCGCCGAGTGGCCGCGGCTGAGCCCCGAGGAGCTCGCGAGCTGGCGCGCGCGCCTCGCGGCCCTGCGGACCGAGGAGCGCGGCGAGATCATCAACTGACCGCCGGGAGTCAGGACGTGCGCCGGTGCCGAGCCTCGCGTCCGGCGCCGGAGGCGACCCGGCGCGACCATCTCCGGGTCCGCCACGCGGCGACGCCGACGATGCCGAGCAGGGCCACGGCGATCACCGGGGACAGGAGCCACGAGCGGTCGCCCGGCCGGTAGACCACCTGCGGGTCGGAGAAGGCGTCGTGGTGGAGCGTGGGGTGGACGGGGCCTGGCGGCGGGTCCCCCTCGCCCGTCCCGAGGTCCTCGTCGAGGAGGACCCCCTCGATGGTCCGGCCTCCCGTGTCGGACGTCCACGTCCCGGTCCAGGTGCAGATCACCGCGCTCCGGGACCGGTTGCAGCTCTGCTCGACCGGCGTGAAGGTGCCGACCTCGCCGTCGTGCTGCGCGCTCCAGCCGTTGATGGTGCCGGACACCCCGGAGCCGACCGCGAGGACCGCGGCGCAGGCGAGGACGACGTAGACCGCCACCTCGACCGAGGTGGCGATCGCACGCTGGGTCCTCGGGGAGCGCATGGCGGCCACCTCTCGGCACGGTCGTCGGGCGAGCCACCGGGCTCCGAGTCCCGCGGAGCCGCAGCGACGTCGGCGCGGGGCGCCGCCGTCCGCGCACCGTGCGCCTGGCCAGATTCGAACTGGCGACACCCGCTTTAGGAGAGCGGTGCTCTATCCCCTGAGCTACAGGCGCGTGGCCCCGGGTCAGGGCCGCAGCACAGCCTAGCCGTCACGGGCGCCCGGACGCGAAGCGCACCGGCGGCCCCGGACCCCGGGGACGCGCGAGGATGGGTCGATGTCCGCTCACGTCCCGGCCCAGCCCGTCCCGCCGACCCCCGACTCCCGCACGACCCCGCCCCGCCGGATCGTCCTCGACTGCGACCCCGGCCACGACGACGCGATCGCGATGCTCCTCGCGCACGGGAGCCCCGCCGTCGACCTGGTCGCGGTGACGACGGTCGCCGGGAACCAGACGCTCGAGAAGGTGACGCGGAACGCGCTCGCCGTCGCGGAGCTCGCCGGGATCGACGTGCCGGTCGCTGCCGGGTGCGACCGTCCGCTCGTCCGGCCCCGGATCGTCGCGCCGGACATCCACGGCGACTCGGGCATGGACGGGCCGGTGCTGCCCGCCCCGCGCCGCGCCCTCGACGACCGGCACGCGGTGGACCTCATCATCGAGACGGTCCTGGCGGCCGAGCCGGGCGAGATCACGCTCGTCCCGACGGGCCCGCTGACGAACGTCGCGATGGCCGCGCGCAAGGAGCCGCGGATCGTGCCGCGCGTCCGCGAGGTGGTCCTCATGGGTGGCGGGTACCACGTGGGCAACCGGACGCCGGTCGCGGAGTTCAACGTCCTCGCGGACCCGGAGGCGGCGCACGTCGTGCTCACCGAGGCGTGGCCGGTGACGATGGTGGGTCTCGACCTCACGCACCAGGCCGTCGCGACGGCGGACGTGCTCGACGGGATCGCCGCGCTCGGCACCGCCCCGGCCCGGTTCGTCGGCGAGCTGCTGGACTTCTACGGGACGACGTACCGCACCGCGCAGGGCTTCCCCTCCCCGCCCGTGCACGACCCGTGCGCGGTCGCGTACGTCGTCGACCCGTCGGTCATGACGACGCGCCGCGCGCCGCTGGACGTCGAGCTGCACGGCGGGCTGACGACCGGCATGACCGTCGCCGACCTGCGCGGCGACGAGCCCGGCCCCGAGGAGTGCCGCACGCAGGTCGCGGTCGCCCTCGACCACGGCCGGTTCTGGGACCTCGTGCTCGACGCCCTGCGCCGCGTCGGCGACCCCGCCTGACCGCTGGGTGCGTGATCTCGTCGCGCTCCGACCGGGCGAGCGCGACGAGCTCACGCACTCAGCGAGGGGGGCGGGTGTGGGTGACGACGCGGTAGCGCAGACCGGTGGACGACGTCGCCCAGTCGCCCGCTAGCACCGACCACCCGGCGGGGACCTCGGGGGCGAACGTGTCGCCGTCGACGACGGTGTCGATCTCCGTGACCACGCACCGGTCCGCGGCGGCGACCGTCGCGGCGTAGAGCTGGGCGCCGCCCATGACCCACACCTCGTCCGAGCCGCTCGTCCGGGCCGCGGTGCACGCGGCCGCGAGCGCCGCGTCGACCGACCCGGCCACGCGCACGGGCGCGCCGCCGTCACCCTCGGGGCGGCCGCCGTCGGGCACCCACGACTCCTGGCGCGTGACGACGACGTTGAGGCGCCCCGGCAGGGGCCGGAACCGCGGCGGGAGCGAGTCCCACGTGCGGCGGCCCATGACCACGGGGTGGCCCGACGTGACGCGCCGGAAGTGCGCGAGGTCCTCGGGCAGGTGCCACGGCATGGTGCCGCCCGCGCCGATGACGGACCGCCCGGCGGCGTCGCGCGCCTGGGCCCAGATCAGTCCGAGCATCAGACAGCGATCGGCGCCTTGATGGTCGGGTGGTGCTGGTACCCGACGACCTCGATGTCCTCGTACTCGTAGGCGTCGATCGAGTCGCGGGGCGCGAGGCGCAGCGTCGGGTACGGGTACGGCTCGCGCGTGAGCTGCTCGCGCACCTGCTCGACGTGGTTGTCGTAGATGTGCACGTCGCCGCCGGTCCACACGAAGTCGCCGACCTCGAGGCCGGCCTGCGCGGCGACCATGTGGACGAGCAGCGCGTACGACGCGATGTTGAACGGCACCCCGAGGAAGAGGTCGGCCGAGCGCTGGTAGAGCTGGCACGAGAGCCGGCCGTCGGCCACGTAGAACTGGAAGAACGCGTGGCACGGCGGCAGCGCCATGTCCTCGATCTCCCCGACGTTCCACGCGGAGACGATGTGCCGCCGCGAGTCGGGGTTCGCCTTGATCTGCTCGATCACCTGCGCGACCTGGTCGACGTGGCGGCCGTCCGGCGTCGGCCACGAGCGCCACTGGACGCCGTAGACGGGGCCGAGCTCGCCGTCGGCGTCGGCCCACTCGTCCCAGATCCGCACGCCGCGCTCCTGCAGCCAGCGCACGTTCGAGTCGCCGCGCAGGAACCACAGCAGCTCGTACGCGACGGACTTGAGGTGCACGCGCTTGGTCGTGATCAGGGGGAAGCCCTGCGACAGGTCGAAGCGGAGCTGCCGTCCGAACACGCTGCGCGTGCCCGTCCCCGTGCGGTCGCCCTTGGGCGTCCCGTGCGCCAGGACGTCGCGCAGGAGGTCCTCGTACGGGGTGGGCACGGGCCCGGGCGCGCTGCCCGACGGCGCGGGCTCGGCGGTGCGCACGGGTGCGGTCGGAACGTCGGTTGCGTCGAGGGCCACGCCCGCCAGTCTAGGCACCGGTCCGCCGTGGCGCCGGTGACGCTCGGCACGCGCGCGGGAATCGCGCGCGCCCGCCGCACGTTCCCCGGAGGGCGGACGCCCCGACGCCGCGACCCGACGAGTGCGAGGATTCACGCATGACGACGCAGCCAGCCGAGAACACCCTGAGCGCCGCCGACGAGGCCGCGCACGACGTCCCCGCGCCGTCGCCCGCCCCGGCCGACGCGCTGTGGGTCGAGCGCACGGGCACCCGCACGTACACGGGCCGGTCGGCGCGCGGCGCCGAGGTCTCGATCGGCCCGGCGAGCGAGGGTGCGGTGTTCACGCCCGGCGAGCTGCTGAAGATCGCGCTCGCGGCGTGCGCGGGCATGAGCACGGACCGCACGTTCGCGCGCCGCCTCGGCGACGACTACGCCGTGACGATCCACGTCCAGGGCGACAAGCTCCTCGAGGAGGAGCGCTACCCGAAGATCACGGGCACGTACGACATCGACCTCACGTCGCTCGACGACGACGCGCGCGACCGGCTCGTCACCGTCGCCGCGCGAGCGATCGACAAGGCGTGCACGGTAGGACGGACGGTCAAGGCCGGCGCCGAGGTCGACTACCTGTTCCAGCCGGAGGGTGCCGGCCGCGAGGTCGAGACCCAGGACTGACCGCGGGATGACGGGAGGCGCCATGGCGTACCAGCAGGACCCCTCGAGAAACCCCGTGCCGCGCGGCGGCGTGCCCGAGTACGGGACCCCGCCCCCGGACGCCGGGCGCAGGGACCTCTCGACGCAGGACGCGGTCGAGTGGTCCGCCTACCGGCCGACGCCGCTGCTCGACGCCGCGCTCGACAAGGCGGTCACGATCCCGTCGCACGTCATCCGGGCGCACGTCGACTCCGTGCGCCGGCGCAACCCCGAGGCGAGCCCCGCGCAGATCGTCCGGATCCTCGAGCGCGAGTACCTGCTCGTCATCCAGACGGCGGGCGGCGCCGTCGGCGCGGCAGCCGCCTTCCCGGCGGTCGGGACGGGGGTGGGGATCGCGCTGACGTCGAGCGACGTCGCGACGTTCTTCGCGTCCTCGGCGGCCTTCGCGCTCGCGGTGGCGGACGTGCACGGCATCGCGGTGGACGACGTGGGCCGCCGTCGGGCGCTCCTGCTCGCCACGGTGCTCGGCGAGAAGGGCGCGCGCGACGTCGAGCGCGCGACCCAGGGGTCGGGCCTCGCGTGGGGCAAGGTGCTCCTGACGAGCATGCCCGCCGGGACGCTCGTCAAGGTCAACAAGGCGCTCGGCAACCGGTTCCTGCGCACCCAGCTCGCGAAGCAGTCCGGCCTCGCGCTCGGCCGGCTCGTGCCGTTCGGCGTCGGCGCCGTCGTGGGCGTCGCGGGGGCGCGGGCGCTCGGGCACGGCGTGATCGCCCAGTCGCGGCGCGCGTTCGGGCCGCCGCCGTCGGTGTTCGGCCGGCTCCTCGAGGTCGTGGAGTCGCCCGTGCAGGACGCACCGCCGCGGCTCGTCCCCGTCCCCGAGGACGCGCAGCCGCGCCGCCGTCGTCGGCTGCTGCCGGGGCGGGGGCGTCGCGACCGCTCCCCCGCCCGCGACGCCGAGTGACGACCCGGGGCGTGCGGCGCGTCGCCGTCGCGCGCGAGCTCGACGTCGACGCGTCCGTCGCGTTCGCGTGGGTCGCGGACCCGCGGACCCACCCGCGGTTCATCCCGCTCACTGTGATGGCGACCCCGGCGGGCCGAGGCCCCGAGGTGGGCGACCGGTTCACCATGGTGAGCGGCCCGCTCGTCCGACGCACGGGCCGCGGATTCCCGGACCGCATGGTCGTCGAGTCCCTCGACCGCCCGTCCGTGGCGGCGGGCCGCCCGGGCAGCACGCGGATCCGCAAGCTGGGCCCGGCGCTGCTCGGCGACGCGGGCTTCGAGGTCGTGCCGCTCGGCACGGGCCGCTGCCGGGTCGTGTGGTGGGAGGAGGCGTACCTCGCCGGTCCCGTCCCCTGCGGGATCACGGCGCCCCTCGTCGGGGTCGCGCTGCGCGTCATGATGCACGTCTCGCTGCGCCGCCTCGACGCGCGCCTGCGCGCCCGCCGGTAGCCGCGAGCGGACCCGACGGCCGGGCCGCGCCGCGCGGACGCGACGAACCCGGGGCCCCACGGGACCGACCAGCGTCGGTATCGCGCGACCCCGGGTCCGGGGTGGTGGGTTCAGGCCGTTGGCCCGTCCTCCACCGAGGTGTCCTCCGTCGGGCTGCCCGACGACGCGCGGTCGCCCGCGGTGGTCGCCGTGGCACCCGGCGCCGTGCCGGGCGAGGTGTCGGGGACGGCCGGGCCGGCGAGGATCAGGTAGAGCTCGCGGCGCGTGCGCTCGAGGAGCTCTGCGGCCGCCGTCGTCTGCTCGTCGGTGCCGGTGCGGGCGACCTGGTGGACCGCCGCGGCCACAGCCTCGACGCCTGCGCGCAGCTCGCGCCGCGGGCGGCCGCCGCGACCGGCGGCGTCGGCGAACGGGTCGCCCAGCTCGTCGGCGTGCTCCGCGACGTACGCGGTGCCCGCCTCGGTGAGCGTCGCGAGGCGGCGCCCGCCGTCGGCCGAGAGCTCGACGAGCCCCTCGTCCTGGAGCAGGTTCAGGGCCGGGTAGACCGCGCCGGGGCTCGGGCGCCACTGGCCCTCGCTGCGCTCCGCGATCTCCTGGATGACCTGGTACCCGTGCATGGGCTGCTCGGCGAGGAGCAGCAGGACGGCGGCGCGGACGTCGCCGCGACCGGCGCGCCCGGGGCCGCGACCGCGGCCCCCGTGCCGGCGACCGCCGTGACCCGGACCGAAGCCGGGCCCGCCCGGGCCGAACCCGGGGCCTCCCGGGCCGAACCCGCGACGGTCGTCGGCCGGGCCGCCGGGGCCGAAGCCCCGGCCGCCGTCGGCCGGTCCGCCGAACCCGCGTCCGCCACCGCGGCGGGCTCCGCCGCGGCCACGGGGGCCGTCGCCGCGGAACCAGCCCGCGTCGTCGGGCACGGGCGGGAAGCCGTCGCGACGACGGCGGTCCGGGCGCGGCCCGGGTCGCTCGCCGAACGGCTGGGACATGTTCTGGACGTTCTCCGGGGTCCTGCCCCGGTGCTGGTGTGCGTGGTGCATGAGAGGTGTCTCCTGTCCGTGGATGTTCGAGGGCTCCGGGTGGTCCGCGGAGCGTGGCGGGCCGGTCCGGCCGCGCGGTCGTCGCGAGCCGCATCTCGGGCTCAGCGATACGGTAACGATATATCGATGGAATATCGCTGTCAACACCCTTGCTGCTCGCGTGCCGTCCCAGGACGCGCACACCTCCCGGACGTACGCTGACTTCCAGCAGCCAACCGGCAGCCACCAGCAGCACCGGGCGCATCCCCCGTCCGGCACCCACCCGGGCCGCACCACCCCGGCGGCCCGGCTCCCGCGAGGAGGCGGCGATGCGCCCAGGCCAGCCCCGGCACTACCTGATGTGCCGGCCGACGTACTTCACCGTCAGCTACGAGATCAACCCCTGGATGGACCGGCGCACACCGGTCGACACCGCGCTCGCGGTCGCGCAGTGGGAACGCCTGCGCGACACCTTCCGCGACCTCGGCCACACCGTCGAGACGATCGACCCCGTCCCCGGCCTGCCGGACATGGTCTACGCGGCCAACGGCGCGACCGTCGTCGACGGCCTCGTCTACTCCGCGCGCTTCACCCACCCCGAGCGCGGGCCCGAGGGCGCCGCCTACCTCAAGTGGTTCGCCGACCACGGGTACGTCACGCACCTCGCGGAGCACGTCAACGAGGGCGAGGGCGACCTGCTGCTGGCCGGCGACGTCGTGCTCGCCGGCACCGGCTTCCGCACCGAGCGCGCCGCGCACGCCGAGGCCGCGGCCCTGTGGGGCCGGGAGGTCGTGACGCTCGAGCTCGTGGACCCGCGGTTCTACCACCTGGACACGGCGCTCACCGTGCTGCGCGGCAACGAGGGCACCGCCGGCATCCCGGGGGCCGACGACGCCGCGCACCCCGACGACACCACCCACCCCGCGCTCACCGGCCCGCCGGCCGTCGACGTCGTCTACCTGCCCGCCGCGTTCTCCCCCGCCGCGCAGGAGGTGCTGCGCGAGCGCTACCCCGACGCGCTCCTCGCGACCGAGGAGGACGCCGCCGTGCTGGGCCTCAACGCGGTGAGCGACGGGACGCACGTCGTGCACTCGCCGCGTGCGGGCCGGCTCGCCGCGGCGCTGCGCGAGCGCGGCTACGAGACGGTCGCGGTGGACACGTCGGAGCTCCTGCGCGGCGGCGGCGGGGCCAAGTGCTGCACGCTCGAGATCCGCGAGCCCGCCGTCCACTCCCCGGCGCCGGCCGGGAGCGCGTCGTGACCGCCCAGGAGGTCCGCGCGTCGGACGGCCGCAGGGGCGGGAGCAGCGCCACCGGCCCGCTCGGCGGTGACCGGTCGGCTGACGGCACCGGCGGCGGTGCGCTCGCGCACAACTACCACCCGCTGCCCGTCACGGTCGCGAGCGCCGAGGGGTCGTGGGTCACCGACGTGACCGGTCGCCGCTACCTCGACCTCCTCGCGGGGTACTCGGCGCTCAACTTCGGGCACCGGCACCCCGCGCTCGTCGACGCCGCCACGCGCCAGCTCGGCCGCGTCACGCTCACGTCGCGCGCGTTCGACCACGACCTCCTGCACCCGTTCGCCGAGGCGCTCGCGTCGCTCGTCGGGCCGCTCACCACGGGCGGGGCGGACTCCCTCGTCCTCCCGATGAACACGGGCGCGGAGGCCGTCGAGACCGCGATCAAGACGGCGCGCAAGTGGGGCTACGACGTCAAGGGCGTACCCCCGGGCGAGGCGACGGTCGTCGTCGGCTCCGGCAACTTCCACGGCCGCACGACGACGATCGTGTCGTTCTCCGACGACCCCGACGCCCGACGCGGGTTCGACCCGTACACGCCGGGGTTCCGCCTCGTGCCGTACGGCGACGCCGACGCGGTCGCCGCCGCGATCGACGACACGACCGTCGCCGTGCTCCTGGAGCCGGTGCAGGGCGAGTCGGGCGTCGTCGTGCCGCCCGACGACTACTGGCCGCGCCTGCGCGCGATCACGACCGCGCGGGACGTCCTCCTCGTGGCCGACGAGATCCAGTCCGGCCTCGGGCGCGCCGGGGCGACGCTCGCGACCGAGACGTGGGGCGTGCGACCCGACCTCGTGACCCTCGGCAAGGCGCTCGGCGGCGGGATCGTGCCGGTCTCGGCCGTCGTCGGGCGGCGTGACGTGCTCGAGGTGCTCACGCCCGGGACGCACGGCAGCACGTTCGGCGGCAACCCGCTCGCGTGCGCGGTCGGGCTCGCGGTCGTCGAGCTGCTGCGCACGGGCGAGCCGCAGCGACGCGCACGCGAGCTCGGCGCCGGGTTCCAGGACCGTCTCAGCAACCTGGCCGACGCGGGCCTGCTCGACGGCGTCCGCGGCCTCGGCCTGTGGGCGGGCCTCGACCTCGACCCGGCGCGCGGGACGGGCCGCGACCTCTGCGAGGCGCTGCTCGCGCGCGGCGTCCTCGCCAAGGACACGCACGGCTCGACCATCCGCCTCGCTCCCCCGCTCACCATCGCGGCCGAGGACCTCGAGACCGGGCTGTCCGCCCTGGAGGACGCCCTGACGGACCTTGCGCGGGGTCGGTAGAGTCCGGAGGGTGACCACGCCCGAGCCCACCGCACCCGGTACCACCACCCTCGCGTCGTCCCTCGACGACCTGCGTCGCGCGTACGCCGACCTGCAGGCGCTGGGGCTGAAGCTCGACCTCACGCGGGGCAAGCCCTCGGCCGAGCAGCTCGACCTCTCCGAGGCCCTGCTCGCGCTCCCGGGCGAGGGCGTGCACACGGACGCCGACGGCACGGACGTGCGCAACTACGGCGGCCTCGACGGGCTGCCCCAGCTCCGGCGCATCTTCGCCGAGCTGCTCGGCGTGCCCGTCGAGCAGCTCCTCGCAGGCGGCAACGCGAGCCTCACGCTCATGTACGACACGCTCGTGTACGCGACGCTCTTCGGCGTCCCCGGGTCCGAGCGCCCGTGGGGCCGCGAGGAGAAGGTCCGCTGGATCTGCCCCGTGCCCGGCTACGACCGCCACTTCTCCGTGTGCGAGGCGCTCGGCATCGAGATGGTCACCGTCCCCGTGACGGCGGACGGCCCCGACGCCGCGGCCGTCGCCGCGCTCGTCGCCGACGACCCGACGATCAAGGGCATGTGGGTCGTGCCGACGTACGCGAACCCTGACGGCTCGGTCGTCACGGAGGAGGTCGCGCGGGCGCTCGTGTCCGTGCCCGCCGCCGCCCCCGACTTCCGCATCCTCTGGGACAACGCGTACGCCCTGCACCACCTCACCGACGACGAGGTCCGCAGCGCCGACGCGATCGCGCTCGCCGCCGAGGCCGGTCACCCGGACCGCGTGATCCTCTACGCCTCGACGTCGAAGATCACGTTTGCCGGCGCGGGCGTCGCGTTCCTCGCGTCGTCCCCCGCGAACGTCGCCTGGTACAAGAAGCACCTGTCCGCCCAGTCCATCGGCCCGGACAAGGTCAACCAGCTCCGGCACGCGCTGTTCTTCGGCGACGCCGACGGCGTGCGGGCCCACATGCGCAAGCACCGCGACATCATCGCCCCCAAGTTCGACGCCGTGACGAGCATCCTCGCCGACCGCCTCGGCGGCACGGGCGTGGCGTCGTGGACCGAGCCGAAGGGCGGCTACTTCGTCAGCCTCGAGGTCGTGCCGGGCACCGCGTCGCGCGTCGTCGAGCTCGCGAAGGCCGCCGGCATCGCGCTCACGCCCGCGGGCGCCCCGTTCCCCTACGGCAAGGACCCGGAGGACAAGGTCCTCCGCCTCGCCCCGACCCTCCCCCCGATCGAGGAGGTCCGCGTCGCGATGGACGGCGTCGCGACGTGCGTCCTCCTCGCGGCAGCGGAGCACGCCGCTCGGTAGAGGACCCCGGACCCGCGAGGTAGAGCCTCCGGTCGCGAGGTAGAGCCCCCCGGGTTCTCCCTCGCGGCCGGAGGCTCTACCTCGTTCCGGCGCATCTCTTCGCTCCTGGCGCATCTCGCTGGTCAGCGTCCCCTTCTCCGGCGCACGATGAGGGGGGTGCACGACCGATGAGTTCTGCCGGCCCGGGCGGTCGGTGGGTGCGTGGGTGGCCCGGACGCTCCGGGCGGCCCGTCGGCAACGGCCAGGAGGGGACATGACCGAACCTGCACGCGGCGACCTCGCCGTCGAGGCGCGCGGCCTCGTCAAGCACTTCGCGACCGGGAAGTCGGTGACCAAGGCGGTCGACGGCATCGACCTCCTCATCCCCGAGGGCACCGTGTTCGGCGTCCTCGGGCCGAACGGCGCGGGCAAGACGACCGCCGTCCGCATGCTCGCGACGCTCCTGCGCCCCGACGCGGGCACGGCGCGGGTCCTCGGCCACGACGTCGTGCACGACGCCGACAAGGTGCGGTCCGTCGTCGGGCTCACCGGGCAGTACGCGTCCGTGGACGAGGACCTCACGGGCACGGAGAACCTCGTCATGCTCGCGCGGCTGTACGGGTTCCTCGGCGGCACGGCACGCGGTCGCTCGGCCGAGCTGCTCGACGCGTTCGGGCTCGGGGACGCGGGCGACCGTCAGGTGAAGACGTACTCGGGCGGCATGCGGCGGCGCATCGACCTGGCGGCCAGCCTCGTCATGAGCCCCCGCGTCATCTTCCTCGACGAGCCGACCACCGGGCTCGACCCGCGCAGCCGCAACCAGGTGTGGGACATCGTGCGCGTCCTCGTCGCCGACGGCGCGACCGTGCTGCTCACGACCCAGTACCTCGAGGAGGCGGACCAGCTCGCCGACCGCATCGCCGTGATCGACCACGGCAAGGTCATCGCGGAGGGCACCGCGACCGAGCTCAAGCGGTCGGTGGGCGAGGGCGCGGTCCACCTGCGCCTCGCCGACGCGACGCAGCGGGGCCGGGCCGCGGAGGTCGTGGGCGCGCTGCTCGGCACGGACATCACGCTCGCGAACGACCCGTACGCGTTCACCGCGCGCGTGCCCGACGACGGCGCGGCGGACGTCGCGCGGATCCTGCCCGCCCTCGGCGACGAGGGGATCGTGGTGCCCGAGTTCACGCTGGGGCAGCCGAGCCTCGACGAGGTGTTCCTCGCGCTCACCGGTCAGCCCATGGACGACGACGAGACGATCGAGGAGGTGGCCTGATGGCCGCGGACCCCATGACCACCGCCGCGGAGCTGCGCGCCCCGGAGGCGAACGCGCTGCGCGCGGCGGTCGCGCTCGACCGGCGACCGGACCGGCCGTCGCCCGTCTCGGCGACCCTGACGTACACGTGGCGCGCGCTGCTGAAGATCAAGCACGTGCCCGAGCAGCTGTTCGACGTCACGGTCTCGCCGATCATCTTCACGCTGATGTTCACGTACCTGTTCGGCGGCGCGCTCGCCGGCGACGTGCAGAGCTACCTGCAGTTCCTGCTGCCCGGCATCCTCGTGCAGGCGGTGCTCTTCACGACGATCTACACGGGCTACACGATGAACACGGACATCAGCAAGGGCGTGTTCGACCGGTTCCGATCGCTGCCCGTGTGGCGGCCCGCGCCGATCGTCGGCGCGCTGCTCGGCGACACCGTGCGCTACACGATCGCCTCGGTCGTGACCCTCGCGCTCGGCCTCGTGCTGGGCTTCCGCCCGCCGGGCGGCGTCGTCGGCGTGGTCCTGGGGATCGTGCTGCTGCTGGTGTTCGCGTTCGCGCTCAGCTGGGTGTTCACGGCCCTCGGGCTCGTGCTGCGCTCCCCCAACGCCGTCATGGGCACGTCGATGCTCGTGCTCATGCCGCTCACCTTCGCGTCGAACATCTTCGTCGACCCGTCGACGATGCCCGTCGTGCTGCAGCGCTTCGTCGACGTCAACCCGGTCACGCACCTCGTCACCGCGGTGCGCGGGCTCATGGCGGGCGAGCCCGCGACGGAGGGGATCGTGTGGGTCCTCGTGGCGTCCGTCGTGCTCACCGCGATCCTCGCCCCGATCACCATGCGGCTGTACCGCAACCGGAGCTGACCCCGCGCCGGGGCACCACGCGCCGTGGTGCCCCGGCGTGCCGGCCGCTCAGCCCTCCTGGGCCGTCGGCTCGTCGTCCTCGCACTTCTTGGTCACGACCATGACGGGGCACGCGGAGTGGTGCAGCACGGCCTGGCTCGTGGAGCCCAGCAGCAGGCCGCGGAAACCGCCCCGCCCGCGCGAGCCCACGACGATGAGGTCGGACGCCGTGGAGAACTCCGTGAGGAGCTCCGCACCCGTGCCGTCGAGCACGATACGCTTGATCGTCAGCCCGGGGTGCTCCGCCTCGTGGCGGTCGATGATGACGTTCAACCCTTCGGTGACGTCGGCCAGGACCTGCTCGTGGTCGATCGACGCCGGCAGCCACGCGAGGAGACCCGCACCGGCACCGACGGGGACGCCGGCGACCGCGACGAGCTCGGCGTCCCAGGCGCGGGCCTGACGGATCGCGTGCCGCAGCGCGATCTCCGCGGACGGCGACCCGTCCACCCCGACGACGATCCGGCGCAGGTCCCGCACCGGCGGCAGCTCCTGCGCGCCGCCCTCGTCGCCCTTCCCGCCCGCGCGGTACGGCACGACGACCGTCGGGCAGTGCGCGTGCGCGGGCAGCGCGGAGGAGACGGTGCCGAGCAGCCGCTCGGTGAAGCCGCCGCGCCCCCGCGTGCCGACGACGACGAGCGCGTGCTCGCGCGACATCTCGACGAGGACCCCCGCGGCGTCGCCGGTCGTGACCGTCGCCGTCGTGCGGACCCCGGCGCCCTCGGCGCGGGCGCGAGCCTCTTCCAGGACGGCGCGCGCGCCCTCCTGGATGGCCGAGTCGTCGAGGGCCGCGTAGCCGCCGTCGAGCGACGCCGCCGTGAACGACGGCAACGAGTAGGTGCACACGATGTGGAGGGGCCACCCCACGCGCAGCGCGTACGCCGCCGCCCAGTCCAGGGCGTGGAGGCTCGGCGCCGAGCCGTCGACACCGACGAGGACGGATTCCGTGCGGGTCATGAGCGACTCTCCTCTCGACGGCCCGGTGCCATCGGACGACCAACCTAGCCGAGACCAGGCCCGGCCGTCCGTCTGCCACGAGTCACGAACACGTCAAGAATGCCACGAACCCCGCCCGCTCGCGCAGAGTGCGAGCGGACGGGGTTCGTCCAGCCAGTGACCGCGGGGGTCCTGATCGGGTGAGCGATCAGGCCACGCGGATGAAGGTGGGGTTCGACTGCCAGATCTGGCGGAACTGGACCGACTTCCCGGGACGCGGGGCGTCGATCATCATGTTGTCGCCCGCGTAGATGGCGATGTGGCCCGGCGTCCAGATGAGGTCGCCCGGCTGCGCCTGGTCGCGCGACACCTTGGTGCCGACCGAACCCTGGGCGCCCGACGTGCGCGGCAGGTTGATGCCGACCTGGGCGTAGACGTAGCTGGTGAAGCCCGAGCAGTCGAAGCCGTCGGGGGTGGTGCCGCCGTAGACGTACGGGACGCCCACGTAGCGAGCCGCGATCGAGACGATCGACGAGCCGTAGGCCGACGCCGGGGCGCCGACGGAGGCCTCCTGCTGGGCCGATGCCTGCGACTCGTCGGACGACGACGACGGCGTGGACTGGCGCTCCTGCGTGCGGCTCGTCTGCGTGGTGCGGACGGGCTCGGGCTCGGGCTCCGGCTCCGGCTCAGGGGCCGGGGTCACGGTGACCGGGGCCTCCTCGATGGTGAACGCCGCGTCGGCCGCGACGGTCACGGCCGGGGCGGCCTCGAGGGCCTGGCGGGCCTGCGCGGTGAGGGCGCTGAGGTCGACGGCGTTGAGCTTGCCGGACTCGTTGTCGACCGGGGCGGCCGTCGCGGGGGCGGCGGCGCCGATCATCGAGACGATGAGGCCGGAGGACGCGGCGACGACGGCGGTACGACGACCGACGCTCGACATCTGGTCCGATGCGGCCTGGGCGATGGTGCTGAGTGGCGTCACGGGACGCCGCGCCGCGCGGTGGCGGGCGCGAGTCGTGCTCACGGTCACTGTTGCCTCTCCTGGACGCCTGCGAGGTCAGCTGTCGGGTTCGGGTGGAAGAGTCACCCGGCCTGGCGGACCGGAGTCCGTCGGGCTTCACCCCAAGGGCGCTGTCTCCAGCACCCGGAAGTGGGTCCCCCGTCCCTGTCATCGGGTCGTCGTGGGCCTCTCGCGGTGACAGGGTTAGGCGTTCCGCGCGAGGTCTCCGCCAGATGGGTATCCCGACGGAGCAGGACGACCGTACAGGACCCCTCGGCAAAAGTCACGTTCCCATTACGACGGAACGCGGCCCCTCGCATCGCCGCAGGTCACGGCGTTTCCCCCGGTGAACGGGCGGCTATCCGCGGGCGACGAAGAGGTGGCGCGCGACGTCGTCGGGCAGGTCGAGGACGACCGGCGCACCCTCTCCCTGCACGGTGACCCCGCCGGCCGGCGCCGGGCGCACCACGAGCGTGCGGCGCGGCAGCACCCCGGCCTGGGCGAACCGCGCGAGGAGCTCGACGTCGACCTGGACCGGCTCGGCGATCCGCTGGAGCACGACGCGCACCTCACCGCCGCCGAGACCGTGCTGGGCGAGGTGGACGGGGAGCGACACGACGCCGTCGAGGAAGTCGACCTCCTCGAGCTGCTCCCCGAGCTCCGGCAGGCCCGGGATGGGGTTGCCGTACGGGTCGAAGTGCGGGTGGTCGAGCAGCCCGAGGAGCCGCTCCTCGACGAGCTCGCTCATCACGTGCTCCCAGCGGCACGCCTCGGTGTGCACGTACTCCCAGTCGAGCTTGATGACGTCCGTGAGGAGCCGCTCGGCGAGCCGGTGCTTGCGCATGACGCGCGTCGCCTTCTCGTGGCCCGCGAGCGTGAGCTCGAGGTGGCGGTCCCCCGTGACGACGACGAGCCCGTCGCGCTCCATGCGCGCGACCGTCTGCGACACCGTGGGCCCCGAGTGGCCGAGGCGCTCCGCGATGCGCGCGCGCAGGGGGACGATGCCCTCCTCCACGAGCTCGTAGATCGTCTTCAGATACATCTCGGTGGTATCGATCAGATCGGTCACGTCACGCTCCCAGTCGCTCGTCGGCTCGGGGCGCCCGGTCGTCGCTCCACGGGGCGCCTGCCCGCACCGGCGGGCCGCTGGGGGTCAGTCTATGGCGAGCCCGTGACCCGACCGGGGTGTCGTCCAGGGGCACCCGTGGTGCCTGGTGGCCCGCGCCTCCCCGCGGGACCCCGGCGCGGACCGTGCGGTGACGCACGGCCTGTGGACGAGGCTCCCGGGTCGCGCCGCGCGCGCGTAGGGTGACGCCGTGCCCGATCTCGCGAACACCTCGATCACGATCCCCTCGGACCTCCTGCCGGCCGACGGCCGCTTCGGGTCCGGGCCGTCCAAGGTCCGCGCCGCGCAGGTCCGGGCGCTGTCCGACGCCGGCACCTCGCTGCTGGGGACGTCCCACCGGCAGGCGCCCGTCCGGTCGCTCGTGCGCCGCACGCGCGAGGGCCTGGCCACGCTGTTCGCGCTGCCCGACGGCTACGAGGTCGTGCTGGGCAACGGCGGCTCCACGACGTTCTGGGACGTCGCGACGGCGTGCCTCGTCCGCTCGAAGGCGCAGCACGCGGCGTTCGGCGAGTTCGGCGCGAAGTTCGCCGCCGCGACGACCGCCGCGCCGTTCCTCGCGCCGTCCCAGGTGATCTCGGCCCCCGCCGGGACCGTCGCGCTCCCGGAGCCCGCCGACGACGTCGACGTGCACGCGTGGCCGCACAACGAGACCTCGACCGGCGCGATGGCGCCCGTGCGCCGCGTCCCCGGCTCGCGCGAGCGCGGCGCGCTCACGCTCGTGGACGCCACGTCCGGCGCGGGCGCGATCCCCGTGGACGTCGCGGAGGCCGACGTCTACTACTTCGCGCCGCAGAAGGTCTTCGGGTCGGACGGCGGCCTGTGGCTCGCGCTGTGCTCGCCCGACGCGCTCGCGCGCGCGGAGGAGGTCGAGAGCAGCGGCACGCGCTGGGTCCCGGAGTCGCTGTCGCTGCGCACGGCGGCCGCGAACTCGCGCCAGGACCAGACGCTCAACACGCCCGCGATCGCGACGCTCGTCATGCTCGCCGAGCAGGTGGAGTGGCTCCTGGGCAACGGGGGCCTGGAGTGGGCCGCCGCCCGGTCCGCCGAGTCGGCCGCGCACCTCTACGGGTGGGCGGACTCGCGCGAGTGGGCGACGCCCTTCGTCGCGAACCCGGCGGAGCGGTCGACGGTCGTCGGCACGATCGACCTGGACGACGCGATCGACGCGACGGCCGTCGTCGCCGCGCTGCGCGAGAACGGCGTGCTCGACGTCTTCCCGTACCGCAAGCTCGGCCGCAACCAGCTGCGCGTCGCCATGTTCCCGGCGATCGAGCCCGACGACGTCCGCGCCCTCACCGCGTGCGTGGACCACGTCGTCGACCACCTCGGCTGACGAGCGCGACCGAGGTCCGCGCCCAGCACGAGGCCGGTGCCGCCCGGGAGACCGGGGCGGCACCGGCCTCGTGGCTCGGCGGGAGGGGCGGCGTCAGGCCGCCCGGGCGGCCTCCTGCGCGTCCTCGGCCTCGATCCGGCGCCGCGCCTCGGCGCGGGCGGAACGGTCGGTCGGGGTCCCGGCGTCGAGGTAGCGCACCACGAGGTGCGGGCGCTGCAGGACGCGGTACCGGACCTCGAGGTGCCAGTTGCGCACGGCCCAGACGGCGGCGCCCACCGCGACGAGCGCGGCGGTGATCGACCCGACGCCGATCGCCCAGCGCGGGCCCCACGCCTCGGCGATCCAGCCGACGAGCGGGGAGCCGACGGGCGTCGCACCGAGGAACACGATCATGTAGAGCGACATGACGCGCCCGCGCATGACGGGGTCCACGGACATCTGGATGGTCGAGTTGGCCGCGGTCATCATGGTGAGCGACGCGAGCCCCACGGGGATGCACGCGACGGCGAAGCTCGCGTACGTGGGCATGAGCGCCATGACCCCCGTGGCGACGGCGAACCCGAACGCGGACCCGATGACGAGCCGGACGCGCGGGCGCTCCCGGCGCGCGGCGAGCAGGGCCCCGGTGAGCGACCCGATCGCGAGGATGGACCCGAGGATCCCGTACTCCCCCGGACCCATGCCGAACTCGACCTTCGCCATCATCGCGGACGTGAGCTGGAAGTTGAGCCCGAACGTCGACACGACGCCGACGACGACCATGATGACGATGATGTCCGTCCGTCCGCGCACGTACCGGATGCCCTCGCGGATCTGACCCTTCTCGCGCGGCGCGCTGGGCAGCACGTGGAGCTCGCGCGTGCGCATGTACAGCAGCGCGAGGATGGTCGCCCCGAAGGTCACGCCGTTGATGATGAACAGCCAGCCGGAGCCGACGGCCGCGATGAGCAGCCCGGCGACGCCCGGCCCGACGAGGCGCGCCGCGTTGAACGACGCGCTGTTGAGCCCGACGGCGTTGGAGAGCTTGTCGGCGGGCACCATCTCGGCGACGAACGTCTGGCGCACGGGGTTGTCGAACGCCGAGACGACGCCGAGGAGGCCGGCGAACACGTAGACGTGCCACAGCTCGACGTTGCCGGACAGCACGAGCGCGCCGAGGCCGAGCGCGAGCAGTCCCATCGCGCCCTGGGTGGCCATGAGGAGCCGACGGCGCGGGAGCCGGTCGGCGAGCAGGCCCGCCCACGCGGACAGGGCGAGCACGGGCGCGAACTGCAGCGCGGTGACGACGCCGACGGCGACGCCGGAGTTGTCGGTGAGGTCGCTGAGGACGAGCCAGTCCTGCGCGACGCGCTGCATCCAGGTGCCGACGTTCGCGACGAGCGCGGCGCCGAACCAGACGCGGTAGTTGTAGTACTGGAGGGAGGAGAACGTGGTGCTCATCGGGCGGCGATCCGGGTCAACAGCTCACTGGCGCGGGCCAAGGTCTCTCTTTCGTCAGGGGTGAGGGAGGACAGCTGCTGCGTGAGCCACGCGTCCCGGCGGCGCCGCGTCTCCTTGACCTCGCGCACGCCGGCGTCCGTGAGGCGCACGACGACCTGACGGCGGTCGCTCGCGTGCTCCCCCTTCTCGACGAGACCCATCTCGACGAGGGCGTTGACGGCGCGGGTCATCGACGGCGGCCGGACGCGCTCGTGCTCCGCGAGCTCGCTGGGCGACATGGCGCCGTGCTTGTGCAGGACGGTGAGGACGCCGAACCGCCCCTCGGGGAGGTCCGCCTCGCCGCGCTGGGCACGCAGCCGCCGGGAGATCCGGGTGAGCGCGACCCGCAGGTCGCCTCCGAGCGTCGCGGGCCGGTACTGGTTCCGGGTAGGAGCAGTGAGGTCCGCAGCAGGCATGATAGTTACCCTAACTCATTACCCTAGGTAAGGAAAGAGGTGCAGGTCACGTCCAGGGGCGCGCCGGAGAGGCACCACGCCTGGGCGCGGGCAGCGCCTCGGCAGGTGCCTGTCGGCCCTGCGGCGAGGACGCGAGGGCGGCCTGCCCGGCGGTCGGGTCAGGGCACGTAGGCGACGACGACGTCACCCTCGCCGTCCACGACGACGGCCCCCGTGCCGTGCGGGACGAACACGGACTCCCCCCGCACGAGCCGCGTCCCGGCCGCGGTGTCCGCGCTGGACGCGGCCGCGAGCGTCACCGCGCCGTCGAGGCACAGCACGACGCGCGGACCGGCGGCGGGCAGCGGCACCGCGCCCGCGACCCGGCCGGCCCGGAGGGCGAACTCCGCGACGGGCGGGCGGTAGGCGACGAGGCCGGTGCCGTCGTCGACGAGCCGCGGTCGCGCGGCCGGACCGGGCGTGCACGTGGCGCACTCGAGCAGGGCGTCGACGTCCACGAGCTTGCTCGTCAGCCCGGCCCGCAGCACGTTGTCGGAGCTCGCCATGATCTCGACGGCGCACCCGGACAGGTACGCGTGCACGTGCCCCGAGGGGACGAACATCGACTCCCCGGGCTCCAGGGTGACGCGGTTGAGCATGAGGGACACGACGGCGCCCGGGTCGCCCGGGTGCTGCTCCGCGAGCGCGAGGACGGTCGCGTCGGCGCGGCGCGACGTGCGGCGGCCCCCCGGCGCGGGCACCGCCGGCTCGCGCTCGGCCCGGGCACGGACGGACGCGACGGTCAGCGCGAGGTCGGCCGCGACGTCGGGCTCCGCGCGGGCGTGGAGCGCGAGGGTGAACGCGTCGCGGACGCCCGCCTCGGTGGGGCGGGCGCGCAGGGTGTCGCGCATCCGTCCGGCGAGCGCGCCGTCGAGCCCGTCGAGCAGCTCGAGGATGCGCGCCGGCCGGCGGAACCCGGAGAGGCCCTCGAAGCGGGAGACCGCCACGACCATCTCGGGCTTGTGCTGGTCGTCGTGGAAGCTGCGCAGCGGCGAGTCGTGCGCGACGCCCTCCCGGTTCTCGCGATTGAACCCGGCGCGCGCGAGGTGCGGGCGCGGGTGCACCTGCAGCGAGAGCGCGCGGTCGGCGGCGAGCACCTTGAGGAGGTACGGCAGCCGGGGACCGTACTGGTCGAGGACGCGTTGGCCCAGCACCCCCACCGGGTCCGCGCGCACCAGGTCCGCGAGCGTCGTGCCCGACGCCGTCTCCGCGCCCGGGTGCGACGTCCCGCCCGGGCGGGCGCCGCCGTCGGGCACGACGCGCGACGGCGCGAGCGGGTGCGCCCCCATCCACAGCTCGGCCGCCGGACGACCGTCCGGTACCACCCCCAGGAGGTCCTGGATCGCCGACGTCGAGCCCCAGTCGTACCGCTGGACGGTGTTCTCCAGCCGGTAGAACGCCGACGGACGAGCGCCGGGGAGGGCGTCGTCCACCGACGCCTCCCCCGACCGCTCGTCCGCCGCGCTCGTCATGGGCCGAGCCTAGAGGCCCAGGGCGTCCCGGATGGGGCCGAGGAGGAAGTACACGACGAACATCGCCGCCGCGACCCACATCAGCGGGTGGATCGCCCGGACCTTGCCGAGCGCGAGCTTGATGAGCACGAAGGCGAGGAAGCCCGCCCCGATGCCGTCCGCGATCGAGTACGTGAACGGCATGACGATGATCGTGAGGAAGGCGGGGATGCCGATCTCGACGTTCTTCCAGGAGATGCCGGCGATCTGCGTCATCATGAGGAACCCGACGAAGACGAGCGCGGGCGCCGCGGCCTCGTACGGGACGAGGGCGACGAGCGGCGACAGGAACGTCGCCAGCAGGAACGCGACACCCGTGACGACCGACGCGAGGCCCGTGCGGGCGCCCTCGCCGGCGCCCGTCGTCGACTCGACGAAGCTCGTGTTCGAGGACACGGACCCGGCACCACCGGCCGCCGCGGCGATGGAGTCGACGACGAGGATCGCGCGCGAGCGCGGCGGGACGCCCTCGGCGTCGTTGAGGCGCGCCTCGGCGCCGACGGCGACCATCGTGCCCATCGAGTCGAAGAAGTCGGCGAGCAGGAGCGAGAACACCAGCAGGATCACGGTGACGGTCGCGATGTTCTGGAACGAGCCCAGGAGGGAGAACTGGCCGAGGAGGCCGAAGTCCGGGACCTGCACGACGCCGTCGAACGTGGGCGCGTTGAGGTTGAAGCCGTCCGGGTTCGAGCCGTCGGGGGCCTTCGCGCCGATGTGGAGCGTGTTCTCCAGCACGACGGCGAGCACGGTCGCCGTGAGGATCGCGACGAGCAGCGCGCCCTTGACCTTGCGCACCCACAGCACGATCGTCAGCACGAGGCCCACGACGAACACGAGGATCGGCCACGTGCCGAGGTTGCCGAGCGCGAGCAGCGTGCCGCTGCCCGCGGTGACGAAGCCCGCGTTGACGAGGCCGATGAGCGCGATGAACAGGCCGATGCCGACGCTGATGGCGGTCTTCAGCTCGAGCGGCACGGCCCGGAAGACGGCCTCGCGGAACCCGGTGAGCACGAGCACGAGGATGATGAGGCCCTCGATGACGACGAGGCCCATCGCGTCCGCCCACGTGACCCCGGGCAGCGACGCGATCGAGTACGCGACCACGGCGTTGAGGCCGAGCCCGGCCGCGAGACCGAGCGGGAAGTTCGCGAAGACGCCCATGGCGAGCGTCATGACGCCCGCGACGAGCGCGGTGGCCGCGGCGATCTTGCCGAAGTCCGGCTCGGCGCCCCCGCCGAGGAACTGGCCCGTGCCGTCCTGGACGGTCCCGATGATCAGCGGGTTCAGCACGATGATGTAGGCCATCGCGAAGAACGTCACGAGACCGCCGCGGATCTCGGTGCCGATCGTCGAGCCGCGCTCGGTGATCTTGAAGAAGCGGTCGATCGCGCCGCGCGCAGGCACGGGGGCGTGCTCGTCCTCACGGACGGAGGTGGGGGTGGACATGGGGAGAATGCTGCCAGAACCGTGTGACCGCGCGGTAACGCGCCGGACACGGTCGGGCATCGCCCGCCGGGGTCGTCCGTGCACGTCAGGCCGCGCCGACGGCGTCGAGCGCCGTCCGGGGTGTGCTCGACGCCACGTCGGTCCGCCCGGACGTCGCGGCGACGTCGTGCGCGCGGGGCGCCCCGTGACCGTGCCCGAGGGACTCGGCCGTCGCGAGGTCGGTGAGGCTGCGCGGCGCGCCCGAGGCGAGCTGGACCGCGTGGAGGACGTCGAGGATCGCGTTCGCCCGCTCCCCGGCGGGGCCCGCGGGGACGCCGTGCACGACCCGGGCGGGGTGCAGGAGGTCGACGACGGCGTGGCCCGGCCGGTGCTCGTCGGGCACCCAGGCGACCGTGGCCGGGACGCCGTCCGCGGCGAGGCACGCGGCGAGCAGCTCGGCGGTGCCTGCGGGGACGCGGGCCCGGCCGACGACGAGGTCGCCGGGGCCGAGGTGCGGGGCGAGGCCGTCGAGCGCGTCCCGCAGCGTCGCGACGCGCGCCGCACCGCCGGCGTCGGGTGCGGCCCCGGCGCCGACGCAGAGCAGGTGCACGCGCGCACCGGCGACGGCCGTGCGGTCGGTCGTCGGGCGCAGGCGCCCGCTCACGAGGCCGAGCGCGAGGAGCCGGGGCAGTCGCGGCTCAGCGGTCCTCGGACCCGACCGGAGCGCGGCGAGCGCGCGCGGGTCCGGGTCGAGGAGCACGACCTCGTGCCCGGCGGCGGCGAGGCAGGCCGCGTGCAGGACGCCGCGGCGCCCGCCTCCCGAGACCGAGACCCGCACGGCGCACCTCCTCCTGCCCGCCCCGACACCCCGGCGAGCCTCAGTAGGCCCCGGAGCCGGAGAACACCGCGCGCGCCGTGCGCGCGAGGATGAGGAAGTCGCCGAACATCGTCCAGTTCTCCACGTAGTACACGTCGAGGCGGACGCTCTCCTCCCACGACAGGTCCGACCGGCCGCCGACCTGCCACAGGCCCGTGAGACCGGGCTTGACCAGAAGCCGACGGCGGACCTTCTTCTCGTACTTCTGCACCTCGCGCGGCAGCGGGGGCCGCGGGCCGACGAGGCTCATGTCGCCGCGCAGGACGTTGAGGAGCTGCGGCAGCTCGTCGAGCGAGTAGCGGCGCAGCACCCGGCCGACGGGCGTCACGCGCGGGTCGTCGCGCATCTTGAACAGGAGGCCGGAGCCGTCGTTCTGCTCCTCGAGGTGCTCGACCTCGCGGTCGGCGCCCACGCGCATCGAGCGGAACTTGTACATCGAGAACGTGCGGCCGTTGCGCCCGACGCGCTCCTGGCGGTAGAGGACGGGACCGCGGCTCGTGAGGCGGACGGCGAGGGCGACCGCGACGAGCACAGGCAGCGCGACGAGCGTGATCAGGGCCGCGCCCGTCCAGTCCACGACCGACTTCACGGCGAACTTGGGCCCCGTGAAGCGGGGCGCGTCCACGTGCAGGAGCGCGACGCTCTCGGCAGGCGTGATGGTGATGCGGGGGCCGGCGACGTCCGCGAGCTCCGCCGTGAGCATGAGGTCGACGCCGAACGGCTCGAGCTCCCAGCCCAGGCGGCGCACGACCTCGGCCGTGATGGCGTCCGAGCCGGAGACCGCGACGACGTCCGCGCCCACCCGGGTCGCGACCTCGCCCGCGTGCCGGAGCTCGCCGAGCACCGGGACGCCGTGGATCTCCTCGCCCGCCCCGAACCCGCCCGACGGGACGCACACGCCGACGACGCGGTAGCCCGACTCGTCGCGGGAGTTGAGGTCGCGGATGAGGCGCTCGGCCTGGTCCCGGTGCCCGATCGCGAGCACCGCGGACCGCATGCCGCCGTGGGCGCGCTGACGGTGGAGCCACTGGCGCCACGCGTACCGGCCCGCGAGCAGCCCGCCGAGGCCGAGGGGGAACGCGAACGCGAGGTAGCCCCGGGTCTCCGGGAAGCGGAGCAGGAAGGCGAGGACGGCGAGCACCGCGAAGAGGCGCCACGACGCGTCGAACACGCGGTGGTACTCGGTGGGCCCGCTGCCCATGACGCGGGGGTCGCGCGTCCGGCTGGCCACGAGGGACACGGACCAGGCGACGCCCACGAGCACGGACAGGACCACGTAGGGGACGCGGGCCCGGCTCACGGGCTCGTCGATCACGGCGTCCCAGCGCAGGAAGTAGGCGACGAGCACGGCCACGACGATCACGACCGTGTCGGTGACGAGCAGCCGGCGGCGGTAGGCGACCTCCCAGCCCTGCGCCGCGAACGCGGCCCGCGCGGCACGGATGCGTGCCGCGGGCGACGCCGTGAGAAGGGTGCGCAGACCTCGTCTCGTGTCGTCGGTGACGCTGTGGGACATGCGTCCACCTCCGGTCGGCTCCACACCCTGCATGGCGACTCATCCTAGGTTCGAGAATGTGCGATAACGAGGGTTGACGAGGGCTTTCACCCGGGTGAGAAGGCGTTCCGGACGACTGCTGTCCGGAAGGTCCCGGGCCGCAGGATCCTGCGGTTCTCGCCGTGTCCGCGCGTCGTGAAGGAATTCACTGGACAGGTGTCCAGGTCTGACGTTCCGCCGCGCGCGACACTGTGTGCGGAGAAGTCGTGGAGGAGTGCCCGCCCGGATACCGGGTCGGTTCGAGCTGGACGGGCGACCACGAGCGGGAGAGCGTGGTGGGCCGCTTGCATCGTAGCGCGCGGTTGCGGGTGCTCCGGACGTGTGCTCACACCGGAGGGGAAGAGGCGCAGGTCACGCCTGTGACGCGCCGTGGGGGTGAAAAAACCTGCGCGTCGCTACGATGCTCGGGTGCCCTCGGTCGTGACCCTCCTCCTCCACCCCGAACGCCGGCGCCCCGACCCGGCGCCCTGGCGAGTCGACCTGCGCGTCGTCATCCTCGCCGGCATGGCGCTCTGGACGGTCGCGCTCGTCGTGTGCGCCGTCCTGCTCGCCACCGGGACCCTCGCGCCCCGCGCGGTCGCGACGTGCGCCGTCGGGCTCGCGCTCGGCGCCCTCGGGCTCGGCTGGGAGCGGCGGAACCGGACCCGCTACCGCGCGTCCGCCGACGACTGAGGGTCGTCCCAGGCCGTCCGCGCCACCGCGCCCTGCGCCCCGCGCGGGTCGCGGAGCACCTCCTCGAGCACGTGCCGCGCGCCGTAGCGTCCCGCGACGACGGCGAGCGCCGCCGCGAGCCCCGCCGGACCGGTCGCGTGCACGACGACGTCCGCTCCCCCACGACCCTCGACCCACCACGGGACCACGACCCCGCCGACACGGAGGTCGTCGTGCCGTTCCCAGGTGCGCGGCAAGGGCTCGCCGACGACGGTCCCCGCCTCGGCCGGGACGTCCTCGCGGTGCCCTGGCTCGTCCGGCGCGGGCGCGGGGCCCGCGACCGTCGCGACGTCGAGCAGGTCCGCGAGGTCGTCGACCAGGCGTCGCGTGGCCGGGACGAGCGGACGCAGCGGCGCCCACATCGGGTCCGGGGCCACCGCGACGTCGTCGGCCGCCGCGACGACGACCGTCCCGCCGTGCAGCGCGGGCACCCGCGCGGGGGCCGGGTCGAGCCGCACGCCGCTCTCCGCCAGCGTCTCCAGGGCGCGCCACAGGGCCAGCGCGGCCGCGGCGTCGACCGGTGACCCGACGGGCGGCAGCCCGTCCAGCAGGTCGGCCCACTCCTCCGGGTCGAGCTCGGCGAGGTCGTGCACGCCCCCGACGGCGGCGAGCGCCGCGTCGTCGAGCCCCGCCACCTCCGGCGGCGCCGGACGCAGGAACGCCGTGGCGGGGCCGCCGTCGAGCGCGAAGGGCCCGCCGAGCTCCTCGCGCAGCCACCACGCCGTGTACGACCGGGCCGACGCCGCACGCCCGCCCTCCGCGCGCACGGGCGTGAGCATCGCCTCCCGCGCCGCGGGGTCGCCCGCGAGCCGGGCGAGCACGTCGGGCCATGCGCCGTCGGCCACCGCGTCCAGGTCCGCGACGGCGAGCACGTCCCCCACGTACGCCTCGGGGCCGAGCGTCGACGCGAGGTGCTCGAGGTACCCCGCCCAGTCGGAGAGCCAGCCCTCCGGCGCGTGCGGGTCCAGGTCGGGCTCGTCGTCGTCCGGCGCGGGCGTGAGCACGTCGCGCACCCGCAGCACGGTCGGTCCCGCCGCCGCGCCCACCGCGCGCAGCGCCGGCTCACCCCAGCGGGCGACGACCCCCGGGTCGACGACGTCGAGCCCGTCGAGCACGTCCGCCGCCCAGGTGCCCGGCAGGGCGCAGCCGCGCGCGGGCGACCAGCCGCCGTCCGTCGTCGGGACCGGGACCTCGCCCCACCAGAACGGCAGCACGTCACCGGCCGGGTCCCGGACGTCGCGGAGGGCGGCGGTGACCAGCGCGAGCAGCCGCTCGACCTCCGCCGCGGGGTCGTCACCCGCGTCGGCGGCGTCGGCCGCGGCGAGCACGCGCTCGCGCACCGCGCCGTCGGCGAGCACCGCGCGCAGGTCCGTCGCGCGGGCGCCCAGCCGTTCGAGCAGCGGGTGCGCGGCCCGCGGGTCGACGACGCGCAGACCGAGGTCGACGGCGTCCCGCGGGTCGAGCGCCCCGCCGTCCGCGCCGTCGTCGAGGAGCAGGAGGCCGCGCGCCCCGCGCACGACCTGCCCGCCGAGGAGCGGGACCGGGAGCGCGCCCAGCGCCTCGAGCACCGACCGGTCCCCCGCGTGCGGCGCGAGCGCCTCGTACAGCGCCCGCCAGCGCTCGGGGTCGGCGACGAGCGGGAGGTCGTCCACGACGTCGGCCAGGTCCACGACCTGCGCCCCGAGCGACCGCGCGACCGCGCGCAGCGGGCCCGGCACGTCCACGAGGTGCGCCGCCCCGAGCTCGGCACGCACACGCGCGTCGCCCACGTCCCCGGCGAGGACGCGCGCCTCGGCGGGCGCGAGGAGCCGCCGCTCGCCCCGCTGCGGCGCACCGTGCTCGTCACGGTCCGCGAGGATCGGCGGGTCTTCCAGGGTCTCGTCCCGCGCGCGACCGGGCTGGTCGGGCGGCAGGTCGAGCGGGAGGAGCGGCGTGCGGGCCAGGGCCGCCGTCGCCGCCGTGCGGACCGCCTCGTCGACCGCGCTCGCCGGCAGCCCGGTCGGGACGAGCGCGAGCACGTCGGCGCCGCGGCCGGCCGCGAGCGAGCCGAGGAGCGCCGCGAACGCGCGACCCGCCTCATGGGCGACGTGATCCGTCACGGCACCGCGCGGGACGTGCCGGCGCGCGGGGTCGAGCGGGAACGTCGCCAGGAGCAGGGCCGGGAAGGTGAGCCGCTCGTCCGTCGGGGTGGGCGCGTGCAGCGCGGCCGGTGCCGCCGCGTCGTGGGGCAGCGCCCAGGTCACCGACCAGCGGTCCGCGCCGCGCTCCTCGACGGGACGGTCCGCGAGGAGCGCGGGGTCGAGCGTCCCCTCGCGCCGCAGCACCGTCCAGCGCTCGTCGACGTCCGCGACCCGGCGCTCCGCGACGCCGTCGCCCGCCACGACGACCTCCGTGAGCGCGGGCAGCGCGAGCAGCAGCGGGTCGCCGACGTCCGCGAGCTCGGCCCGCACGGCGTCGAGCGCCGCGTCGTCGCGCAGCTCGACCTCGACCACCGTGTCGTACCCCGCCGGCACCTCGACGCGCGCCGGGAACGGGAGGCGCAGCACCGGGAGCCGGTCACCGCGCCCCGCGACCTCGGCGGCGAGGTCCGGGCGGTCCGCCACGACGTCGGCGAGCGCGACGCGCGTGCGGTCGAGCGAGAGCTCGACGGCGTGGTCTCCCGCGCCGACGCGTACGCGGTCCGCGACCGAGCGGACCGCCGCGAAGCCGACCCCGAACCGACCCACCGTGCGCGGGCCACCGGCTGCGCCCGCGCCCCGACCCGTGGCCGAGGCCCGCATCGCGACGAGCGACGCGACACCCGCCGCGTCGAGCGGCTCGCCCGTGTTGGCCGCGCGCAGCACCCAGCGCGCGTCGGGGTCGGACGGCGCGTGCAGGCTCAGCCGGAGCCGACCGGGGACACCTGCGCGGGCGGCGGCGTCGGCGGCGTTCTGCGCGAGCTCGACGACGACCCGCCCCCGGTACGACCCGTGGGCGTGGTCCTCCTCCGTGTTCGCGTCCTCGCGCAGGCGCGTCAGCGAGGACCGCCACGCCTCCAGGACCGCACGGCGCAGCGCGGCCGTCCCGAAGACGTCCTGCGTCACTCCCGCGGCTCGTCCGGCGCGGCGTCGACGGCGGGGTCCGGCGCGGTCTCGGACTCGTCCGGCGCGGCCTCGGGGTCAGGGGCGGTCTCCGCGTCGTCCGGCACGGCGTCGGGGACCGGGGCGGTCTCCGCGTCGTCCGGCGCGGTCTCCGCGCCGTCCGGCTCGCCGGCCACGGGGTCCTCCGGCGCGGTGTCAACGGGCGTCGGGGCGTCGGCCACCGGCGTCGGCTCGTCCTGCGCCGCCGGAACCGTCTCGTCCGGGGCGGTCTCCGTCGGCGCGGCCCCGTCCCGGGCCGCCTCCTTCCGGGCGACCGCGGACTCGAGGAGCGTGACGATCTCGACGTGCAGCTCGTCGACGAGCGGGTCCGGGTCCGGCCACTCGCTGCGCTGCGGCTCGACGTCCGTCTCCGAGTGCGCACCGCAGCCGTGGTCGAGGCTCACGACCTTGCCGTCGTCGGGCGACCACTCGTTCGCGCACACGCCGAAGACCTGGCCGAGGCTGCCCTGGAGCGGCACGAGGAAGCCGCACGACCCGCAGTCGGCCGCGGCGGCGACGGCGCCGCGCGTCGTCGGGCCGCGCGACCCGCGGTACCAGCGCTCCGCGGCCTCGTCGCGGCCCTGCGGCGACAGCACGCGGGCACGCGCGAGCGCGAGCTCCTCGATCGCGACGGCGTCCTGCTCCTCGTCGCCCGTGGGCACGTAGCCGGGCTCGAGGCGCGGGTCGTCGGCGCGGAAGGGCAGCACGTCGCCCGGGCCGACGTCGCCCGGGCGCAGGCGCTCGGACCACGGGAGCCACGACGGCGCGAGCAGCGCACCGTCACCGGGCAGGAGCTCGACCTCGCACACCGTGGCCGTCCGGCCGCGCGGCACGCGCGCGAGCGTCACGGTCCAGTGCCAGCCGCGGTAGCCGCGCATCGTGCACGCGAAGCGGTGGGAGATGAGCCGGTCCGCCTCGGCGACCGTGCCGAGGTGCTCGCCCACGTCCTCCGGGCTCTCGGCCACCTCCTGCGCCGCGGCGCGCGCGAGCTCGACCGCGCCCGTGAGCACGGCGTCCCGCGCCGCGCGTGCGGAGACTCCTCGGACGCGCTCCTCTGCGGCTGCCACGGCGGACATCGTCAGGCCTCGATCTCGTCCGCGACCGCGCGCAGGACCGCGGCGACCTTGGTGGCCTTGCCCTTCTCCGGGTAGCGGCCACGGCGCAGGCCGTTGCCGATCCCGTCGAGCTCCTTGATGAGGTCCTCCACGATGACCGCCATCTCGTCCGCCGAGCGACGCTTCGCCTTGACGACCGAGGGCGCCGGGTCGAGGAACGTGACGGCGAGCGCCTGCGGGCCACGGCGCCCGTCGGCGACGCCGAAGTCGACGCGAGCGCCCGGCTTGGGCGCGGGGGCGTCCGCGGGCAGCGCGGAGGCGTGCAGGAAGACCTCGCCGCCGTCGTCGTTGGCGATGAAGCCGAACCCGCGTTCGGTGTCGAACCACTTGACCTTGCCGGTGGGCACGTGGACCTCGTTCGTGCTCGTAGGAACCAGAACCCCCAGGTTACCGGCCACGCGGCGGCAAAGCCGCATCCATACCGCGGGCGAGCCCAGGGCGAGCCCGGACGACCGGCCGCGTCCCCGCCGTCGTCCGGGTCAGCGCGGGGCCGACCGCGGGACCACCCCGGCGTCCGCCCCGACCCGCAGCGCGACGGCGTCGAACCAGTCGGCGTAGTCGGCGACCGTGCGGTGGAGGTGGCCGAACAGCTCGAACGACACCGTGCCGAACAGGGTCGTCCACGCCATGAGCGTGCGCACGACGGCCTCGGGCGGGACGTCGGGCGTCGTGAGCCCGCGGGCGCTCACGTACGCGACGGCGGGGGCCACGAGCGCGGCCGCGTCCCCGCCCGACGGCGGTGCGGGCGCGGGGCCCTCGCCGTCTGCCCAGGAGTCGGCGACGACCCGGACCAGGGTCCGCACGACGCGCGTCGCGGGCTCGACCGTGTCCTGCGGCGCCGCGTACCCCGGCACGGGGGTGCCGTAGAGCAGCCCGAACTCCCCGGGCCGCGCGACGCACCAGGCGCGCAGCGCGCGGCACGCGGCGAGCCAGCGGCCGGGCAGGTCGTCCCGCGCGACGGCGGCCTCCGCGGCCTCGACGGCGACCCCGAGCTCGTCGTAGCACTCGACGAGCAGCGCGGTGAGCAGCGCGTCCCGGCTCGGGAAGTAGCGGTAGACGGCGGACGACACCATGCCGACGTCGCGCGCGACGGCCCGCAGCGAGAGCGCGGCGGGTCCGTCAGCCACGAGCCGCGTGCGGGCGGCGTCGAGGATCTCGCGCGTGAGGGTCTCGCGCGCCAGGGCGCGCGCCGTCCGAGGTGCCGTCATGCCGTCAGGGTCGCAGACGAGAGCGCTGACCACCAGCGAGAGCGGCGCTCTTGCTTTGTCGTGGCCGTCGTGCCAGGCTGCTGTCGAAACGAGAGCACTGCTCTCGGAAAGGAGCCCTCATGTCCAGCACCTCGTCCTCCGACGACCGGCACGTCGTCGTCGGCGCCGGCCCCGTCGGTCGCCACGTCGCCGCCGAGCTCGCGGCCCGCGGGTCGCACGTCACCGTCGTCACCCGCAGCGGACGTGACACCGGGCTCGCCGGCGTCACGCACCTCGCACTCGACGCGTCCGACGCCGACGCGCTCAGCCGCGCCGCGGACGGCGCCGCCGTGCTCTACAACTGCGCCAACCCCGGCGACTACACGCAGTGGGAGAAGGTCTGGCCGCCGCTCGCCGCCGCGCTGCTCACCACGGCGGAGCGGACGGGCGCCGTCTACGCGATCACGGGCAACCTCTACCCCTACGGGCCGGTCGACGGGCCCATGACCGAGGACCTGCCGGACGCCGCGACCGACCACAAGGGCATCCTGCGGGCCCGGCTGTGGGCCGACGCCCTCGCCGCGCACCACGCCGGCCGCGCGCGGGTCGTCGAGGTGCGCAGCTCCGACTTCGTCGGGCCTGGGGTCGGCGCCAACGGCCACGTGTCACGCGTCGTCCCCGCCGCGCTGCGCGGCCGGGCCGTGACGATGATCGGCCGCACCGACCTGCCGCACTCGTTCACCGACGTGCAGGACGCGGCGCGCACGCTCGTCGCGGCGGCCGCGGACCCGGGGGCGCTCGGCCGCACCTGGCACACCCCGAGCAACCCGCCGCGCACCCAGCGCGAGGCGCTGACCGACGTCCTCGCGAGCGTCGGGCACCCGCCGGTCCGGGTCCGCTCGCTGCGCGGCCCCGGGCTCGCCGTCGCCGGGCTGTTCTCGCCGCTGCTGCGCGAGCTGCGCGACCTCGCCTACCAGTGGGAGCGCCCCTACGTCCTCGACGACACCGCGGCCCGCGATCGCTTCGGCATCGAGCCCACGCCCTGGGACGAGGTCTGCCGGCGGACCGCCCGCGGCTGACCGGTCGCTACCGTCCGGCCGCGCGAGTCGGCACGTCGTGCGCTGTTCGGCACCAGGGGTTGCCGAGGTCCCGCACGTGGTGCCGAACCGCGTCCGCATCGCCGAAGCGTCTGACCGTCGCGCACAGGCGCCGTCGACCGGGGACCGTCCACAGGACCGGTCCGGACGACCCGCGCGAGCTCCCGGACCGGGCACGCTCGCCCGGTGCACGACGACGACCCCCTCGCCCCCGGCGGCCCTCGACGACCCGCGTCGCTGCTCGCGGCGGAGCACCCGCCCCAGCTCGTGCGGCAGGCCGCGTCCTCCGGGTCCTGGGAGCGGGTGCGTCGGGGCGTCTACCGCGAGACCGGCACGGGCAGGAGGATCGGACCCGCCGACGAGCGCGAGCTCGTGCTGGACCGGGCGACCGCGCTCCATCGCACCCTCCGCGCGGACCACGTCCTCAGCCACACCACCGCCGCCCTCGTCCACGGCCTGCGTCTGTGGACGACGCCCCGCGACGTGCACGTGGTGCAGCCCTACCGGCGGTCCGGGCGCGCGGACCCCACGGTCGCGAGGCACCTCGGACTCGTCGACGCCGTCGACCGGTGCGTCGTCGGCGGTCTGCCGGTGACGACGCCCGCCCGCACCGTCGCCGACTGCCTGCGCGCCCTGAGCCCGCTCGAGGGGCTGGTCGTCGCGGACGCGGCGCTCGCGCGGGGTCTCGCCCGCGAGGACGTCGCGGCCTGCCTCGCGCGACAGCCCCGGGCTGCCGGGGCACCTCGCGCCCGGCACGTCCTCCGGCTCGCGGACGCCGGCGCCGAGTCGGTCTGGGAGACGTGGTTGCGGTACCTCGTCCTCCGGCTCGGCCTCCCCCGCCCGTCGACGCAGGTCCCGGTCCGTACCTCGGTCGGCCGGGTCCGCGCGGACCTGGGGTGGGAGCCGTGGCGGCTGCTGCTGGAGTTCGACGGGCTGGTGAAGTACCGCACGACGGGCGACGGCCTCGCTCCCCGTGAGGACCCGGGCCGCGTCCTCGTCGCGGAGAAGCGACGGCACGAGGCGATCGAGGCGACCGGACGTCGCGTGCTGCGGTTCACCGCGCGGGACGCGCCCGACGCCGTCGGCGAACGGGTCCTGCGCTGGGTGCCGCCGGACGTCGTCGCGTCGCTGCGCCCTGACCGTCACCTTCCCCCGCTGCGCTGACCGGTCGGCACCCCGGCGGCGGTTCGGCACTCGCAGCACTCGTCGGCACCTCGAGGTGCCGACGAACGACAGGAGGTACCGAACCGTCAGCACAACCCGCGTAGCATCGGACGGATGGCCACCTCCCGGCCCGAGCGGGCTCCGACGTACAGCGAGTCGCTGCGCCAGCGCGACGACGACGCGCTGGTCGCCCTGCTCGCGGGGCGTCCCGACCTCGCCACGCCCTCCCCCTCGACGCTGCTCTCGCTCGCCGCGCGCGCGATGAACCGCACGAGCCTCGAGCGCGCGCTCGCCGGTCTCGACGAGCTGACGCTGCACGTGCTCGAGTCGGTGCTCGTGCTCGACTCGGTGGGCACGCCCGCGACGGCGGCCGCGGTCGCGCGCGCGACGGGGGTGGACCGCGCGTCGGTCACCGCGGCGCTCGCGCGCCTCGACGAGCTCGCGCTCGTGTGGTCGCCCGGCTCGCGCTCGGCCGGTTTCCGCCCGGCGCCCGGGACGGCCGAGGTGCTCGGCCCGCACCCCGCAGGCCTGGGCCCGGTCTCGGGCGACGCGCGCGACGCCCCGGCACCGTCCGCCGTCCTGCCCGACGACGCACCCCCGGGCGCGCGCGCGATCCTCGACGCGCTCGCGTGGGGGCCGCCCGTGGGCGTCGCCCCGCGCTCCGACGCGTCGGCGCGCCGGGCGACGGCCTGGCTGGTCGAGCGGGGGTACCTGCGCGCGACCGACGAGCGGCACGTCGTCCTGCCGCGCGAGGTCGGGCTCGCGCTGCGCGGCGGCCGCACCCACCGCGACGTGCGCACGACCCCGCCCGTGCCCGACCCGCGCGAGCTCCCCGCGGCGACGGTCGAGGCGGAGTCCGCGAGCGCCGGGCTGGAGGCGGTGCGCCTCGTCGCGCGCCTCGTGACGCACTGGACCGAGCACCCGCCCGGCGTCCTGCGCGCGGGCGGCCTCGGGGTGCGCGACCTGCGCCGCGCGGCCCTCGCCCTCGAGGTCGACGACGCGACGGCGGCCGCGGTCGTCGAGGTCGCCGCGGCGGCGGGCCTCGTGGCCGACGACGGCGACGACCCGCCCACGTTCGCCCCGACCCCGACGGCCGAGGACTGGCTCGACGACGACCTGGGCGACCGGTGGGCCGCGCTCGCGCGCGGGTGGTGGCGGTCGCGCCGCACGCCGTGGCTCGTCGGGAGCCGTGACGAGAGGGGCGCCCTGCGCGCCGCGCTCGACCCCGAGCTGTGGCGGCCCTGGGTCCCGCGGCTGCGTCGCTCGGTCCTCGACGTGCTCGCCCTCGCGCCCGACCGGCCGCTCGGCCCGGCCGCCGTCGTCGCGGTCCTGCGCTGGCGCACGCCGCGTGCGGTGCCGCCGGAGCAGGCCGTCGCGGGGCTGCTGCGCGAGGCCGCGCTGCTCGGCGTGACGGGCGCGGGGGCGCTCGCTCCCCCGGGCCGGGCGCTCGTCGCGGGCGACGACCCCGCGCCGTCGTCGGAGCCCGTGGACCTGGGCGTCGCGTTCGAGGCCGTGCTCCCGCCCGAGGTGGACGACCTCCTGCTCCAGGGCGACCTCACGGGCATCGTGCCGGGCCGGCCGTCGCGCACGCTCGAGCGCCTCGTGGAGGTCGCGGCCGACGTCGAGTCGCGCGGCGCCGCGACCACGGTCCGGTTCACGCCGGAGTCGGTGCTGCGCGCGCTCGACCGGGGCGCGACGGCCGACGAGCTGCTCGCCGAGCTCGCGTCGCACTCCCGCACGCCCGTGCCGCAGCCGCTGGAATACCTGGTGCGCGACACCGCGCGCCGCCACGGGCGCGTGCGGGTCGGGACGGCGTCGTCGTACGTGCGCGCCGAGGACCCGGTGCTCCTCGCGGGCATCGCGGAGGACCCCGCGCTGCGCGGCCTCGGCCTGGTGCTCCTCGCGCCGACCGTGCTCGCGTCCGGCGCACCGGCCGGGGAGCTGCAGGACGCGCTGCGGGCGCGCGGCGTGCCGTCGGTCGTGGAGGGCCCGGACGGGCGCGTGCTCGTCGCGGACCGTGCGGGCCGTCGCGACCTGCCCGACGCCGCGGGCCCGGCGCGGCGAGGACGGGCCGGGGCGGTCGTCGGGCGGCGCGGGAGCCGCGCCCGGACCGGCGTCGTCCCGGGCTCCGGGGCGCGGGTCGACGAGGCGCGGGACGGGGCCGGGCGTGGCGAGCAGCGGTTCGCCGACCTCGTCGCCCGGCTGCGCGCCGCGGACGCGCGCTCGGCGGAGCAGGCCGGGTCCCGCGCGGCCGGCGGGGCACGCGCCGACGGCGACGGGTCGCGCCGGGGCGGGGGGACGCCGTCGGGCAGGGCGGGACGCGGGGACGACGGCCCCGAGGGAACAAGCGACCCGGTGGCGGCGTTGGGGCTGCTGCGCGAGGCGATCGCGGACGGCGCCATGGTGTGGCTCGAGGTCGTCGGGTCGACGGGCGCGCCGGACCGCCGCCGCGTGCGGCCCCTCACGCTCGACGCCGGACGGCTGCGCGCGCAGGACCCGGCACGCGACGCCGAGCTCACGGTCGCGGTCCACCGCATCGCGTCCGTGACCCCGGACTGACCCCGCCCCGCCCCGGCACCACCCCCGGACCGCCACCCGACCGACCCCGGACGACCACCGGCCCGCCCGGCGACCGCCCGGACCGCACGACCCTCGGCCACCCACGGCAAGGAGAACGCATGACCGACGGACCTCTCATCGTCCAGAGCGACAAGTCGCTCCTGCTCGAGGTCGACCACCCCCGTGCCGACGACGCGCGGCGGGCCATCGCGCCGTTCGCCGAGCTCGAGCGTGCCCCCGAGCACGTCCACACGTACCGGCTCACGCCGCTCGGCCTGTGGAACGCGCGCGCGGCCGGGCACGACGCCGAGCAGGTCGTCAACACGCTCATCGAGTACTCGCGCTACCCGGTGCCGCACGCGCTGCTCATCGACGTCGCGGAGACCATGTCGCGGTACGGGCGGCTCACGCTCGCGCAGCACCCGACGCACGGGCTCGTGCTCGAGGCGACGGACCGCGCCGTCCTCGCCGAGGTGCTCAAGTCCAAGCGCACCGCGGGGCTGGTGGGCGACCGGATCGACGACACGACCGTCGTCGTGCACCCGTCCGAGCGCGGCCACCTGAAGCAGGTCCTCGTGAAGCTCGGCTGGCCCGCCGAGGACCTCGCGGGGTACGTCGACGGCGAGAAGCACGCCATCGCGCTCAGCCCGACGACGCCGCCGCGCGCCGAGGGCGAGGAGCCGAAGCCGTGGGAGATGCGCCCGTACCAGGCGCAGGCGGTGGACGGGTTCTGGCACGGCGGGAGCGGCGTGGTCGTGCTGCCGTGCGGCGCGGGCAAGACGATCGTGGGCGCGGGCGCGATGGCGAAGTCCGGGACGACGACGCTCATCCTCGTGACGAACACGGTGAGCGCGCGCCAGTGGCGCGACGAGCTCGTGCGGCGCACGACGCTCACCGAGGACGAGATCGGCGAGTACTCCGGCGCGCGCAAGGAGATCAAGCCCGTCACGATCGCGACCTACCAGGTGCTGACGACCAAGCGGAAGGGCGTGTACACGCACCTCGAGCTGCTCGACGCCCGCGACTGGGGCCTCGTCGTGTACGACGAGGTGCACCTGCTGCCTGCGCCGATCTTCCGCATGACGGCGGACCTGCAGGCGCGCCGCCGCCTCGGGCTCACCGCGACGCTCGTGCGCGAGGACGGCCGGGAGGACGAGGTGTTCTCGCTCATCGGGCCCAAGCGGTACGACGCCCCGTGGAAGGACATCGAGGCGCAGGGCTACATCGCGCCCGCGGACTGCGTCGAGGTACGCCTCACGCTGCCGGAGTCCGACCGCATGACGTACGCCGTCGCCGAGCCCGAGGACAAGTACCGGCTCGCCGCGACCGCCACCGGCAAGAACCGGGTCGTGGAGCAGATCGTCGCGCAGCACCCGGACGACCAGGTGCTCGTGATCGGCCAGTACCTCGACCAGCTCGAGGAGCTGTCGCAGCACCTCGACGCGCCGCTCATCACGGGCGCGACGACGGTCCGCGAGCGCCAGCGCCTGTTCGACGCGTTCCGCACGGGCGAGATCTCGCGGCTCGTCGTGTCGAAGGTCGCGAACTTCTCCATCGACCTGCCCGAGGCGTCCGTCGCGATCCAGGTCTCCGGGTCGTTCGGGTCGCGCCAGGAGGAGGCCCAGCGCCTCGGTCGCGTCATGCGCCCCAAGGCCGACGGCCGCACCGCCCACTTCTACGCCGTCGTCGCGCGCGACACGGTGGACCAGGACTTCGCGGCGCACCGCCAGCGGTTCCTGGCGGAGCAGGGGTACGCCTATCGCATCGTCGACGCGGAGGACCTGGGCGTCGTGCAGTGACGGGTGGGGGTCCCGCGACGCAGGAGCGCGGCACCCGCCCGACACGGAACGACGCCCAGGGCCGACCAAGAGCACCGGGACCTGGGCGTCGTGCAGTGACGGGTGGGGACCGCAGCGAAGCAAGGTACCCGCCTGGCACGGAACGACGCCCGGGTCCGACCAGGAACGCGGAAGACCTGGGCGTCGTGCAGTGACGGGTGCGGACCGCAGCGCAGCAAGGTACCCGCCCGGCACGGAACGACGCCCAGGGCCGACCAAGAACACGAAGGACCTGGGCGTCGTGCAGTGACCGAGGGCCCCGCGGCACCGATTGCGGGTCCTGGGCGGCTGGGAAAGGATCGGGCCGTGAGCACGGCCGATCGTCCCTGGCACCCCCGCGCGGCCGGGGGCCGCGGCGCCCGCGCGTTCCTCGCCCTCGTCGTCTCGACGCTCGTCGGGCTGCTGACGTGCGTCGCCCTCGTCGCCCCGGCGGGCCTCGCGCACGCCGTCCCGCCGATGGACGTGACGGACGAGATCACCGACCCGTCCGGCGTCCTCGGGGACCGCACGGACGACGTGCGCGCGGCGCTCGACCGCCTCGCCCAGGACACGGACCTGCAGCTCTTCGTCGTGTACGTGGACGACCTCGACGGCATGGACGGCGTCGACTGGGCGAACGCGACGGCGAACCAGTCGGGGCTGGGGGTCGACGACCTGCTGCTGGCCGTCGGGACGCAGGACCGGCGGTACGGGCTGTCGTACGACAACAACGTCCCGCTGTCGGACGCCGAGCTGGACCGGATCACCTCGGCCGTGGAGGACGAGCTGCGTGCCGACGACTGGGCGGGTGCGGCCATCGCGGCGGCGGAGGTGGCGCGGGGTGCGAGCCAGGGTTCGGGCGGCGTGTCGTGGTTCTGGGTCCTGCTCGTCGGCGGCGTGCTCGTGGTCGTGGTCGTGGTGGTCGCCCGCGCGGCGGGACGACGACGCCGGGCCGCGACCGCCGTCGGGCCGGCGGGCGACCCGCTCGCGGCGCTGCCCACGGCCGAGCTGGACCGCCGCGCGAGCGCGGCCCTCGTGGCGATCGACGACGCCGTGAAGACGTCCGAGCAGGAGCTCGGCTTCGCGCAGGCGCAGTTCGGGATCGAGGCGACGCAGCAGTTCTCCGCCGCTCTCGCCGAGGGCAAGCAGCGGGTCGCGGAGGCGTTCGCGCTGCGCCAGCAGCTCGACGACGACCAGCCCGAGGCGGAGCCCCAGGCGCGGCAGATGATGGCGCGCATCGTCGCCCTGTGCGACGAGGTCGCGGACTCGCTCGACGCCCAGTCCCGCACGTTCGACGAGCTGCGCGACCTGCAGGCGCGCGCGCCGCAGGTGCTGGACGAGACCGACCAGCGCGCGACCGAGGTGCTCGCCCGCGTCGAGCCCGCGCGCGCGACGCTCGAGGCGCTCGGGCGCACGTACCCGTCGACGGCGCTGGCGTCCGTCGCGCAGAACCCCGAGCAGGCGCAGGCGCTCCTCGCGGGCGCGCGCGAGTCGGTGGCGCGCGGCCGGGAGGCGCTCGCCTCGAAGGACCGGGCGACGGCGGTCGCGCTCGCCCGGGCGGCGCAGAACGCCGTCGGGCAGGCGGTGACGCTGCTCGACGCCGTCGACCGCGCGGGCACCGACCTCGCCGAGTCCGGTCCGCGCCTCGACCGGGGCGTCGCCTCGATCACGTCCGACATCGCGGACGCCGGGCGGCTCGCCCCCGGGGATCCCACGGTCGCGCCCGCGCTCGCGGAGGCGCAGGCCGCCGTGGCGGTCGCCGGGGCCGCGCGCGACGGCGGCGACCCGCTCGCCGCGCTCCGTCGCCTCACGGACGCGGAGGCTGCGCTCGACGCCGTCCTCGCCCCGTTCCGCGAGCGTGCCGAGCAGGCGGCGCGCGCGAACGCGCTGCTGCGCGAGACCCTCGCGCGCGTCGACTCGCAGGTCCGCGCGACGAACGACTTCATCGAGACCCGGCGCGGCGCCGTCGGCCCGGAGGCGCGGACCCGGCTCGCGGAGGCGATCCGGCTGCTCGGCGAGGCGCGCGCGCTCCAGCCGACCGACCCGGTCGCCGCGCTCCAGCGCGCGCAGCAGGCCGACGCGCAGGCGCAGTCCGCGGCCCAGCGCGCGCAGCAGGACGCGTCGAGCTGGCAGTCGTCGCAGGGTGGCGGGTTCGGCGGGGGTGGCGGCAGCAACGTCGGGGGCATGGTCCTCGGCGGGATCCTCCTCGACTCCATCCTCCGGGGCGGGGGCGGCGGCGGACGCTCGGGCGGGTTCGGCGGCGGCAGCTTCGGTGGCGGCTACGGGGGTGGCGGGTTCGGCGGCGGACGCTCCGGCGGACGGTCGGGCGGACGGTCGTCGGGCGGACGCTCCGGCCGCGGCGGACGCTTCTGAGCACGGGCGGCACCTGACGCCCCGCACCACGGGACGACGGCACGACGGCACGACGGCACGACGGACACGACCAGCACCAGACGGCTCACCAGAGAGGGACGACCATGGCGGAGAAGCAGAGCATCTTCGGACGGATCGCGCAGCTCGCCCGCGCGAACATCAACGCGCTCCTGGACAGCGCCGAGGACCCGCAGAAGATGCTGGACCAGCTCGTGCGCGACTACACGAACAACATCGCCGAGGCGGAGCAGGCCGTCGCGCAGACCATCGGCAACCTGCGCCTCGCCGAGCAGGACTACAACGAGGACGTCGCCACCGTCCAGGAGTGGGGCCAGAAGGCCGCGGCCGCGTCGGCGCAGGCCGACCGGTACCGCCAGCAGGGCGACGCCGCGAACGCCGACAAGTTCGACAACCTCGCGAAGATCGCCCTCGGCAAGCAGATCGCCGCCGAGAGCGAGGTCCGCCAGGCCGAGCCGCTCATCGCGTCGCAGCGCGAGTCGGTCGAGAAGCTCAAGTCCGGCCTCGCGATGATGAAGGACAAGCTCGGTCAGCTGAAGTCGAAGCGCGACTCGCTCGTGGCGCGGCAGAAGAGCGCGCAGGCGCAGCAGACCGTGCAGGGCGCGCTCAGCTCGATCAACGTGCTCGACCCGACGAGCGAGCTCTCCCGCTACGAGGAGATCGTCCGCCGCGAGGAGGCGCAGGCGCTCGGCCAGGCGGAGGTCGCCGCGTCGAGCATCGACGCCCAGTTCGCCGAGCTCGAGACGTCGGGCGAGGCCGTCGAGATCGAGGCCCGCCTCGCCGCGCTCAAGCAGGGCTCCGCGCCCGCCGCGCAGGTGTCGCCCACCCAGGTCACGCCCGCGATCGGTTCCGGGACGACCACCCAGGACGCCCCCTCGACCGACTGGTGACCTCGGTCCGGGTCAGGCGGGGACGCGTCGTCGGCTGACCCGGACCGCGGTGACGAACGACTCCGCGAGCCAGCGCCCGCCGTCGAGCAGCGCGGAGGCGTGCTCGTCGAACCCGGCAAGGGCCTCCGCGGTGTCGACGTCGTCGTAGCGGTCGCACCAGGCAGCGAAGCCGGCGCGCGACGCCTCGGGGTGGAACTGGACGCCGAGCGCGGACCCGAGGCGGAACGCCTGGTAGGGGTACATGTTCGACGACGCGAGCCAGACGGCGCCGTCCGGGAGCTCGACGATCGCGTCGCCGTGCATGCTCGTCACGCAGCGCACCGGGTCGTCGCCGGTCGCGAGCGGAGCCAGCACCGGGTCGGTGTCCGCCTCGGCACGCCAGAAGACGCGGGTCGCGCCGACCTCGCGCCCGGGCGGGGCGGCGACCGCCACCTGTCCCCCGCCCGCGACGGCGAGGAGCTGTGCGCCGAGGCAGATCCCGAGCGTCGGCACGCCCTGCGTCGCGGCGGCGACGAGGGTCTCGCGCAGGGCGGGCAGCCAGGGGGCGCGCGCGTCGTCGTACGCGGACACGTGGCCCCCGAGGACGACGAGGCCGTCGCCGAGCTCGTCGAGCCGGTCCGCGGCGGGGACGGGCTCGCCGTCGTGCGCGCGGACGACGCGGAGCTCCGCGTCGAGGAGGTCGGCGTAGGCGTCGAGCGTGACGTCCGGGGAGTTCTCGACGACCGTGAGCCGGACGGTCCCGGTCGCGGTCGTGGCGTCGGTGTCGTGCGTGGTCACGAACCCTGACGGTACCCACTCGGGGGTGGGACGACGCAAACACCCACGTCGTGGACAGTGCGGCGGGCGCACCGGGACGGAGCGCGGCGGGTCGCGCGCGGATAGGCTGACCGGCATGTCCGACCTCCAGACCTCCGACGGCCGAGCGCTGACGACGCCGCGCCGCACCTACCTCGTCGTCGACGGCGAGAACATCGACGCGACGCTCGGCATGAACGTCCTCGGCCACCGGCCCGCCCCGGAGGAGCGGCCACGCTGGGACCGCATCGTCGACTTCGCGCGCCAGGCCTGGGGCCAGGACGTCACGCCCCTGTTCTTCCTCAACGCGTCGTCGGGCCAGATGCCGATGTCGTTCGTGCAGGCCCTGCTCGCGATGGGCTACCGCCCGATCCCGCTGTCGGGGTCGAGCAACGAGAAGGTCGTCGACATCGGTATCCAGCGCATGCTGGACGCGATCGCCGGCCAGCCGGGCGACGTGCTCCTCGCGAGCCACGACGGCGACTTCCTGCCCCAGGTCGAGACGCTGCTCGACGACGAGGACCGGCGCGTGGGCGTCCTCGCGTTCCGCGAGTTCGTCAACGTGCGCCTCACCGAGCTCACGGGCCGCGGTCTCGAGATCTTCGACCTCGAGGACCACGCGGGCGCGTTCACGGCCGTGCTGCCGCGCGTGCGGATCATCCCGCTCGACGAGTTCGACCCGATGCGCTACCTCTGACCGCCCGTACCGCGGGCTCCGTCGCTCACGCGTGGAGCTCGCGGTACAGCGGCGTCGGGAACGACGCCGTCACGCCGTCGCCGCCGAGGAGCCCGGCGATCCGCTCGGCCTCGGCCGCGACGGCCCGCTCGCCGTCGGCGCCGACGTCGTCGAGGAGCCGCCACGCGGGCTCGCCGCCCGGCCGCACGACCCAGGCCCCGACGATCCGCCCTTCCCACCAGACGGTCGCGCCCGCGTTGCCGATCGTGTCGAAGACGGCGGCCTTGTGCGCACCGAGGTACCAGTCGCGCGCGGTCCAGCCCATCGTCGTCGGGTCGAGCGACGGCAGGAGCGCGACGTGGCCCTCGATCGGCACCTCGTCCGGGCCGGGCAGGTCCGTGCCCCGCAGCATGACGCCGGGGCGGGCGTCCTCGCCGCCTTGTGCACCGACCTCGACCTCCACGTCGACGACGTCGAGGCCCGCGAGCGCCGCGAGCGTGTCGCGGCGGTTCCAGCCGGTCCACCACACGAGGTCCTCGACCGTCGCGGGCCCGAACACGTCGAGCCAGGCCCGCGCCAGCGCGGTGCGCGCCGCGGCCTCGTCGAGCACGGGGATGCCGCCGGGGAACCAGTCGTCGACGGGCGACCAGACGTGCCGGTTGGAGGACCACGTGCCCCGCGGCTCGCCCCGCACGACCGCGCCCTCGGCCGACAGCAGGGCGAGGAGCTGGGAGGTCATCGTGCGGCGCACGTCCCACGTCTTGGTGGTCGTGGGCAGGAACGCCGTCCGCAGCAGCGGCGCGACCCGCGACAGGCTCGCGCCGTCGAGCGGGCCGTGCTCGGCGAGCGCCGCGTGCACCTGGGCCTCGACCGCGGCGAGGAAGGTCGCGGCGTCGTCGACGGGCGGGTCCGTGGGCAGGGTCGCGAGCTCCTTGAGCAGGCGGGTGCGCAGCCGCCGCGCGACGGCGAGGGCCGCCGCCGCGTGCACGACGGGCACCGTCTCGCGGCGCACGACGAACATCGTGCGCCGCATGGCGAGCACCTTGACGAGCGAGCGCCGCCGGAAGACGGCGTCCCGGACGTCGTCGAGCACGAGACCGGGGACCCGCGCGAGCACCGACAGGTAGACGCTCGGGGCGTCGGTCGCGTGCAGCGCGAGCAGCCGGTCGACGACGTCCTCCGGGCTCCGGGCCGCCGGCCTGCCGGGCAGGTCCGCGGCGAGCTCGAGCTGCTGCGCGACGAGCCGACGCCGCCTCTGGTCCACCGTGATCCGCACGGCGGCCATCCTGCCCCGGGCCACCCACGGGCGCCCGCCCGGGCGTCGCGCCCGGCGTCGCAGCCGGTGCCGCCGGGGTCGAGCACGTTCCCAGGCGCCTCCCAGACCGCGGGAGCACACTGGACGCATGAGCACCACCCCCGAGGCACGCCTCGTCGTCGTCGACGACGAGCCGAACATCCGCGAGCTGCTGGCCACGTCCCTGCGCTTCGCCGGGTTCGAGGTGCACGCCGCCGCGGACGGGCAGAGCGCCCTGCGGCTCGTGCGCGACGTCGAGCCCGACCTCGTCGTGCTCGACGTGATGCTCCCCGACATGGACGGGTTCACCGTGACCCGCCGCCTGCGCGAGAAGGGCCAGCACACGCCCGTCGTCTTCCTCACCGCGAAGGACGACACGCGCGACAAGGTCACGGGGCTCACCGTGGGCGGCGACGACTACGTGACGAAGCCCTTCAGCCTGGAGGAGGTCGTGGCGCGCATCCGGGCCGTGCTGCGCCGCACGCACGCCGAGCCGGTCGACGACGCGGTCCTGCGCTTCGCCGACCTCGAGATGGACGAGGACTCGCACGAGGTCCGCCGCGCCGGCGTCGACATCGACCTGTCCCCCACCGAGTTCAAGCTGCTGCGCTACCTCATGCTCAACGCGGGCCGCGTGCTGTCCAAGGCGCAGATCCTCGACCACGTGTGGCAGTACGACTGGGGCGGCGACGCGAACATCGTCGAGTCGTACATCTCCTACCTGCGCCGCAAGATCGACAACCTCACCGTGCCCGGCCCGGACGGCGAGCCCGTGACCCTCCCGCCGCTCATCCACACCAAGCGCGGCGTCGGCTACCTGCTGCGCCAGCCGCCCGCGGCGTCATGACGGCCGGCCCCGACCGCACGGCGGCCGGGTCCCCGCCGGTCCCGCCCCCTCCCCCGCCCCCCGGGGCGGTCTCGCAGCCCGGCCCCGCTCCGTCGGGCGAGCCCGCGGCGTCCGCACCCGTCCCCGACGGCCCGACGGCGGAGCGCCCTTTCGGCCGACCCGTCCCCACCGAGGGGTGGGGCTGGTTCGCGCGCGTGCCGCTGCGGGCGCGCCTCGTCGCGATCACCGTGCTCCTGCTCGCTGCCGGGCTCGGGCTGGCCTCGGTCGTGACGACGACCGTCGTGTCGAGCTACCTCGTCGAGCAGGTCGACCAGGACCTCCAGGGGTCGGCGACGACCGTCGCCCGCTCCTCGCTGCTCAGCAACCCCGAGACCGCGAGCCAGATCCCCAGCGAGTACTTCGTGCTGCTGCGGGAGTCGTCGGGTGCCGAGAGAGGCATCGGCTGGGGCGAGACCGTGTCGCGGTACGGGAAGCCGGACATCCCCGCGCTGTCCGACCAGGAGATCGAGCGCCTCGCGGGCGAGCCCTTCACGGTGCGGTCCGTGGGAGGGTCCGACCCGGCGCAGTGGCGCGTGGTCGGGAGGTTCCTCTTCGTGGACGGCCAGCAGGCCGGGACCGTCTTCGTCGCCCTGCCGCTCACGGGCATCCACGAGACGGTCGAGGTGCTCGGCCGGGCGCTCGCGCTGTCGGCGCTCGGCATCGCGCTCGTCGGGGGCGCGGTCGCCTACCTCGCGGTCCACCGCGCGCTGCGCCCGCTGCGCGAGATCGAGGAGACCGCCGCCGACATCGCCGCGGGCGACCTGTCGCGTCGCGTGCGCCCCGCGCCGCCGACGACGGAGGTCGGCTCGCTCGCGGCGTCGCTCAACGCGATGCTCACCCAGATCGAGGAGGCGTTCGCCGTCCAGGAGGCGTCCGAGGAACGGATGCGACGCTTCGTCTCGGACGCGAGCCACGAGCTGCGCACGCCGCTCGCGACGATCCGCGGCTACGGCGAGCTGTACCGCATGGGCGCGCTCGACACCCCGGACAAGGTCGACGACACGATGGGCCGCATCGAGGACTCGGCGACCCGCATGGGCACGCTCGTCAACGACCTGCTCGCCCTCGCGCGGCTCGACGAGGGCCGGCCGCTGCGTCACGAGCCGGTCGATCTTGTCTCCCTCGCGCGGGACTCCGCGCAGGATTTGCACGCGCTCGACCCCGCGCGCGACGTGCGGGTCGTCGGGCTCGCGCCGGGCGCGGACGCTCCTGCGACGCTGCGCGTCGTGGGCGACGAGGACCGGCTGCGGCAGGTGCTCGCCAACCTCGTCGGGAACGTCGCGCGCCACACGCCGTCGGGCACGCCGGTGGAGATCGCGCTCGGCGCGGCGCCCGCCCCCCGGCCCGACGACGCGCCGTCGGGCGACGGCGCGGGCGGGAGCGGCGCCCCGGCCGGCGACGCCGCGCGCGACGTCGCGGTGCTCGAGGTCCGCGACCACGGCCCGGGCGTCCCGACGACCCAACGAGGCCGCCTGTTCGAGCGGTTCTACCGGGCGGACACGTCGCGCAACCGCTCGTCCGGCGGGTCCGGGCTCGGTCTGGCGATCGTCGCCGCGATCGTCGGGGCGCACCGCGGCCGCGTGTCGGTCCGTGAGACGCCAGGCGGCGGGCTCACCGTCCGCGTGGACCTCCCGCTCGGCTCCTGACGGCCTGCACCCCACCCGACCTGCGGGTTCGCGGGCGACCGTCCGCGACGTCGCGCGGGAGCCCGCCGGGGCGTCCCGACGCGCCGCCGACGGGGGCTACGATGGCGGGTCGTCCCGCGAGACCTAGGCTGAAGACGAGGCCGCGCGGCGACGCGGGGGCCTCCGCGCCGGGCAGCACGCCCGGCGACGACGACCTCCGTCCTGCTCGTCTCCGTCGAAGAAGGCTGAAGTTCATGGGCGTCAACAGCGCCGACGCACCGCAGTGGTTCCTCTCCTCGTTCGTCCGCAGCGCCCGGGGCGCCGGGGCGACCGCCCCGGACGACGAGATCCGCGCCGTCGGGCAGGGGCTGCTCGACCGCTGGGACCAGCCGGGACGCCACTTCCACAACCTGCGCCACCTGGCCGACGTCCTGGGCCGGGTCGACGAGCTCTCGCAGGAGACGCACGACCCCGACCTCGTACGGCTCGCGGCCTGGTACCACGGCGCGATCTTCGACGCGAAGGGCGGCGCGACCTACGCCAACAAGGGCGGCGAGGACGAGACCGCGAGCGCCGCGCTCGCCGTCGCCGAGCTCACGCGGCTCGGCGTCCCCGAGCCCGCGGTGCGGCGCGTCGCGCATCTCGTCAACGCGCTCGTCCGCCACGCCCCGGACGCCTCCGACTTCGACTGCGCGGTCCTCTGCGACGCGGACCTCGCGATGCTCGCGGCCGAGCCGCAGCGCTACAAGGAGTACCTCAAGGACGTGCGCGACGAGTACGCGCACATCCCCAAGCCCGACTACGTGCGCGCGCGCATCGCGATCCTCACGAAGCTGCTCGACCGGCGCACGCTCTTCTCGAGCCCGCTCGGCGCGGCCTGGGAGGAGGCCGCGCGGCAGAACCTCGACGCGGAGCTCCAGCGCCTGCGCAAGGAGCAGGCCAAGCTCGCGGAGGCGTCGACGGCGTCCCCAGCCTCCGGCGCCTGAGCCGCCGTCCACAGGCCTGACCTCCGCCCCTCCGGACCCGGGGAGGTCCGCCTACCGTCGTCGCCACGCCCCGGTGCTCACCGGGGCGAGGGACGGCCCCCGGGCCGAGGGACGACGGAGGTTCGGATGAGCCGGTACGAGGTGGACAGCGCGCGCGTCGCGCAGGCGAGCGCCGCGGTGCACGGGTCGGTCACGGCGATCCGTGCGGAGGTCGGCGCCATGATGCGGCACCTCACGGACCTGCAGGCGTCGTGGCGCGGTGGGGCGGCGACGTCGTTCACGGGCGTCATGGCGCAGTGGCAGACGACGCAGACCCAGGTCGAGGTCGCGCTCGACGACATTACGGCCGCGCTCGGCGCCGCCGCGCAGACCTACGCCGACGCCGAGTCGCAGGCCGCGCGCCTGTTCACGGCGCGGTAGACCCCGCCCGGCCGAGACCTCGCAGCGGGCACGGCGGGCACGACGAAGGCCGCCGGCCGGGCGAACCCGGCCGACGGCCTTCGGTGTCCTACGACTCCCCGTGACGGGAGGCGGGTCGGCTCAGAAGTCCATGCCGCCCATGCCACCGGTCGGGTCGCCCGCGGGGGCGGCCTTCTCCGGCTTGTCGGCCACGACGGCCTCGGTCGTGAGGAACAGCGCCGCGATGGAGGCGGCGTTCTGCAGCGCGGAGCGCGTGACCTTGACCGGGTCGTTCACGCCGGCGGCGAGGAGGTCCTCGTACTCACCGGTCGCGGCGTTGAGGCCCTGGCCCGACGGGAGGTTGCGCACCTTCTCCGCCACGACGCCACCCTCGAGGCCCGCGTTGACCGCGATCTGCTTGAGCGGGGCGTCGATCGCGGCGCGCACGATCTGCGCACCGGTCGCCTCGTCGCCCTCGAGCTCGAGCTTCTCGAACGCCACGGCACCGGCCTGGATGAGCGCGACGCCACCACCGGCGACGATGCCCTCCTCGACGGCAGCCTTCGCGTTGCGGACGGCGTCCTCGATGCGGTGCTTGCGCTCCTTGAGCTCGACCTCCGTCGCGGCACCCGCCTTGATGACGGCCACGCCGCCGGCGAGCTTCGCGAGGCGCTCCTGGAGCTTCTCGCGGTCGTAGTCGGAGTCCGACTTCTCGATCTCGCCACGGATCTGGTTGACGCGACCCTGGATCAGGTCGGCGTCGCCCGCGCCCTCGACGATCGTGGTCTCGTCCTTCGTGACGACGACCTTGCGTGCCTGGCCGAGCAGGTCCAGCGTCGCGTTCTCGAGCTTGAGGCCCACCGTCTCGGTGATGACCTGGCCGCCGGTGAGGATCGCGATGTCCTGGAGCATGGCCTTGCGGCGGTCGCCGAAGCCCGGGGCCTTGACGGCGACGGACTTGAACGTGCCACGGATCTTGTTGAGCACCAGGGTCGCGAGCGCCTCGCCCTCGACGTCCTCGGCGATGATGAGGAGCGAGCGGCCGGCCTTCATGACCTGGTCGAGGACCGGGAGCAGGTCCTTCACGTTCGAGATCTTGGACTCGACGATGAGGACGTACGGGTCCTCGAGCACGGCCTCCTGGCGCTCGGGGTCCGTCTCGAAGTAGCGCGCGAGGAAGCCCTTGTCGAAGCGCATGCCCTCGGTGAGCTCGAGCTCGAGGCCGAACGTGTTCGACTCCTCGACCGTGATGACGCCCTCCTTGCCCACCTTGTCGAGGGCCTCGGCGATGAGCTCGCCGATCGCGGGGTCGCCGGCGGAGATGGCGGCCGTGGCGGCGATCTCCTCCTTGGTCTCGATGTCCTTCGCGGCGTTGAGCAGCTGCTCCGTCACCGCGTCGACGGCCTTCTCGATGCCGCGCTTGACGGCGATCGGGTTGGCGCCGGCCGCGACGACGCGCAGGCCCTCGCGCACGAGCGCCTGCGCGAGCACGGTCGCGGTGGTCGTGCCGTCACCCGCGACGTCGTCGGTCTTCTTGGCGACCTCCTTGACGAGCTCCGCACCGATCTTCTCGTACGGGTCCTCGAGCTCGATCTCCTTGGCGATGGAGACGCCGTCGTTCGTGATGGTCGGCGCGCCCCACTTCTTGTCGAGCACGACGTTGCGGCCCTTGGGGCCGAGGGTGACCTTGACGGTGTCGGCGAGGGCGTTGAGCCCGCGCTCCATGCTCCGACGAGCCTCCTCGTCGAAGGCGATGATCTTGGCCATGGGGAATGATCCTCCGCTGGTGGCGTATGGCGGTCGGCCGGCGCCCGCGACGGACGACCCACGACGGCGGCGTTCATGTCACGCCGCCAGGGCGGGCCTCACCTGTCGACCTGGTGGGTTGCGCCGCAGCCGCGTGAGCGGCTGCCTGCGCTGGTCACTTCTGTCACTCTCGTGACGAGAGTGCTAACGCCATTATTGGCACTCGCACGGTGCGAGTGCAAGACAGCGGTGCGCCACGCCGCCGTGTATCGCGAGGGGCGAAACCGCGCACCGCGCGGCTCGCTCTAGGATGCGCGGTGTGATCCGCGCAACACCGTCGTGGCGCCCCCTCGCAGCCCTGGCCGGCTTCGTGCTGGTCCCTGCCCTCGGCCTGACCGCCGCGACCGCGGTCGCGGCGCCCTCGGGCGAGCACATCGACCTCTACCAGGACGGCGTCGCGGTGACGACCGGGCCCGACGGCGGCCCCGCGGTGCTGCGCCTCGCGCCCGGCGTCGGCGCGACGTACCTCGAGGGCAGCCGCGTGCTCGACCCGGCGGCGCTCGACCCCGGCGCGCTCGCCGCGGGCGTCGACCCCGCGGACGGCGAGGCGGACCGGCTCGCGCAGGTCGCCGGAGCGCGCCTCGACGCGACGGCCCTCCTCGACCCCGGTCTCGCCCACCAGACCGCCACCGCGTCGCGGGCCTGGCTCGCGTCCGGCGTCGTACCGGGTGCGGGCGGGCCGTTCGCCGCGCTCGGCGAGGCAGCCCTGCTCGACCTGCGCGCCCTCACGCTCGACGACGGCGCCGCCCTCGCCGCGCCGTCGCCCAAGTGGCGCTACGTGTGGCCACGCGACGCGTCGTTCACCGCGGCGGCGTTCGCACGCACCGGCCACGTCGACGACGCGCGCGCCGTCCTCGGCTTCCTCGCCCGGGTCCAGGAGGACGACGGCTCGTTCCACGCGCGCTACCTCCCCGACGGGTCGGGGGTCCCGGACGACCGGGGCATCCAGTCCGACGGCGTCGGCTGGGTCCTGTGGGCCGCGGATGTCGTGCTGGAGGAGACGCCCGCCGCGGACCGCCCCGAGGTGGCCGCCGAGCTGCGCCCGCTGGTCGACGCCGCGACGGACCACGCGCTCGAGCTCGTCGACGGCGAGGACCCGCTGCCGCCGCCGTCGAGCGACTACTGGGAGGTCGAGCCCACGTCCCTCACGCTCGGGACCGCCGGTCCCCTGCTCGCCGGCCTGGAGGCCGCGGCGGACGTGTACGCGGCCGCAGGCGAGACGGGGCGCGCGCACGAGGCGACCCTCGCCGCCGCCCGACTGCGCATGGCGGTCGAGCGCTCGTTCGGGTCCCAGGGCTACCCGCGCCACGTCACGGGCGGCGGGCGCGACGCCTCGACCGCGTTCGTGCTGCCGCCGTTCCAGCCCGAGCCGCTCGCCGGGGCGGACGAGGCCTGGCGCGCGTCCGTGCGGGAGATGCTGCGCCCGGCGGGCGGGCTCGCGCCGGGCGCGGGCTGGCGGGCCGACGGCATCTCGTGGACCCCCCAGACCACGCTGTACGCGCTGGCGGCGGCGTCGTCGTCCGACCCCGAGGACCGCGCCGACGCCGTGGAGTGGCTCCGCTGGGTCGACGACCACCGCACCGCGTCCGGGGCCATCCCCGAGAAGGTCCTCGCCGACGGCTCGCCCGCCGCCGTCGCGCCGCTGTCGTGGAGCTCCGCGCTCGTCGTGCTCGCGCTCGTGGAGCTCGGCACCCAGGGCACGCCGGGCGGCGCGGGCTGACGGTCTTCCTGGGCCCTCCCGGTCCGCCGCGGCCGAGACGCCGGGCTACCGGGTGGTCGCGCCGCTCGTCGCATCGGGCGCCAGGTCGGGCGCGTCGCGCACGTCGAACTCGCGTCGCAGCACCCGTTGCGCGGCGTACCAGCCCCCGAGGCCGTGCACGCCCGGCCCGGGCGGCGTGGACGCCGAGCACAGGTAGACGCCCTCCAGCCCGACGGCGTAGGGGTCGAACCGGGGCGTGGGCCGCGCGACCATCTGCCACATGCTCACGGCACCGCCCGCGATGTCGCCGCCCACGTAGCTCTCGTCGTGCGCCGCCATCTCCGCCGCGGGCACGCAGAGCGACGCCACGACGACGTCCCGGAAGCCCGGCGCGAACCGCTCGACCTGCGCGACGACGTCCTCCGTCACGTCGCGCGTCGACCCGGCGGGCACGTGCGCGTAGGTCCAGAGCGGGCGCAGCCCGCCCGCCCCGCGCCCGGGGTCGACGACGGTCGGGTCGCTCACGAGCACCACGGGCCGGGCGGCGTGGCGACCGGCCGCGACGTCGGCCTCGCTGCGCGCCATCTCGGCGCGCGTCCCGCCGAGGTGCACGGTCCCCGCGCGCCCCACCTCCGGGTCGGCCCAGGGCACGGGCCCGGAGAGCACGAGGTCGACCTTCGCGGCGGCGTCGCCGTGCCGGAACCGGCGCAGCGCGTCCTCCGCGCGCGGCGGGAGCCGGTCCGCGAACACGTCGGCGACGACGCGCGGCGTCGTGTCGAACACGTAGGCGCGGGCCCGCGGCAGGTCGGCGAGCGAGCCGACCCGGTGGCCCGTGACGATGTCGCCCCCGTGGGCGCGCAGGTCGTCCTCGAGCGCGGCGACGATCGCGCCGGAACCGCCGCGGGGCAGCGGCCAGCCGCCCGGCGCGTGCCCGAGCGAGGCCAGCAGCACCGCCGTCCCGGCCGCGGCAAGCGACGGGAGGCGGGAGATCGCGTGCGCCGCGACGCCCGTGAGGAGCGCGCCCGCCTCGTCGGTGCGGAAGCGCCGCGTCCACGCGGGGCTCCCCTGCTCGAGCACCGCCGCGCCGAACCGGGCCGTCACGCCGGCACCGCTCGGCGTGAGCACACGCCCCGGCACCGAGCGCTTGTCCCCGAGGGCGACCGCGACGACGTCGCGCCACCCCTCGGCGAGCGGGCCGAGGAGGGCGCGCCAGGCGGCGCCGTCGACCCCGAGCCGCTCGACCGTGCGCTCGAGGTCGTGATAGGCCACGCCCGCGCGACCCCCGTCGAGGGGGTGGGCGTACGAGACCTCCGGCGCGAGCAGCTCCACGCCGCGCGCGCCGAGGTCGAACGCCTCGAAGAACGGCGACGCCCACGCCATCGGGTGCACCGCCGAGCACACGTCGTGCACGACGCCGTCGGCCAGGCCGAGGTCGAGCGTGCGGGCCCCGCCGCCCGACGTCGGCTGCGCCTCCAGCACGCGCACGGAGAGACCGGCGCGTGCGAGGGTCACGGCGGCGGCCAGGCCGTTGGGGCCCGAACCGACGACGACGGCGTCGAGATCCTCCGTCACGCGACCCTCGGAGCCGGGCTCAGAGCGGCCGCACCTGCTCGGCCTGCGGGCCCTTGCTGCCCTGGCCGAGCTCGAACTCGACCTCCTGGCCCTCGTCGAGCGTGCGGTAGCCGTCCGTCTGGATCGCGCTGAAGTGCACGAAGAGGTCCTGCCCACCCGCTGCGGGCGTGATGAACCCGTAGCCCTTCTCGGCGTTGAACCACTTCACGGTCCCCTGAGCCATGTACGTCTCCTCGTGCATCGTCGCCCGCGAGGCGACCGCCGCCCCGTGGTAGCCCGAGCCTAGCCCGCAGGCGGCGTGCACGGAAGGTCGAACGGCAGGTCGCGGTTCTCGGGCTCCGGGCCGAACGAGCAGGTCACGCGGGTGCTGCCTTCGGGTCGAGGAGGCTCCGCCGGGCGGGCAGACGAACCGTCAGCCGACCGGGGCGAGCTCCGACTTGACGATGACGACGACGTCACCGGAGCGGAGCGTCTGCTGGCTCACCTGCTCCGCGGGGATGCCGAGGATCGCGGCGACCGCGGCTGCGCTGTCAGCGCGGTCGCCCGCGTACCAGACGGAGGTCACCGAGACGGCGTCGGGATCGCCCTCGTAGTCGGCCGCCTCCACGTTCGTGAAGCCCTGGTCCGCCAGCGCGTCGCGACCCTTGCCCGCCTCACCGCCGATGCCGCTGGCGTTCAGGACACGCACGCTCGCCGACGGGTCGGCCGCCGCCATGAGCGTCGCGAGGTCCGGGGTCTCGGGCGTCTCCTCGGTCGCGGGCGGCTCCTCCGTGGCCGGGGGCTCCTCGGTCGCGGGCGGCTCCTCCGCCGCGGGCGGCTCCTCGGCCTCCGCGGGCGGCGGCTCCGTGGACTGCGCCTGCGGCGGGTCGTCCGTGGCACCGTTGTCGGACAGCAGCGCGACGCCCCCGTACGCGAGGCCGGCGAAGACGACGGCGACCAGCAGGAACGGCCACGTCTTGCTCCACCCGCTGCGCGGCGTGCGGTGCACCCCCACGGGCGCACCCTGCGGCGCGGGCGCGTCGAACTCGTCGGGCGCGTAGGGGTAGCGGCTCTTCGTCACGGCGACAGGGTAGCCCGGTCGGGGCTGTCGGCTAAACGCCCTGTTCGCCCGGACTTCACGCGCGGCCCGTCGTCCCGGGTCAGAGACCCTCGAGCCGGCGCGCCGTGCGCGCCCGCTGCCGGGTGGACCGCATCCGCCGCAGGCGCTTGACGAGCATGGGGTCGTGCGCGAGCGCGGCCGGGGAGTCGATGAGCGCGTTGAGCACCTGGTAGTAGCGCGTCGCGGACATGTCGAACAGCTCGCGCACCGCCTGCTCCTTGGCGCCCGAGTACTTCCACCACTGCCGCTCGAACGCCAGGATCTCCTGGTCCCGCTCGCTCAGGCCCGACGCCGGCGCCTCCGAGGTGGTCGGGTCGCCGACCGCGTCGGGTCCGTCGAGCACGTACGCCGCCTCGCTCATCGTTCCCTCCCTGCACTCTCTCGTCACCGGACCTGCGCACTCCCGCGCGCGGCCGCCTCTCAGCCTACGCACGAACCACAACCGTGTCATTCGTCCTCGCCGCACGCTGCGGACGCGCCGAGGACGCCGGTTAGGCTCGGGGCCGTGGAGAGCGCACCCGCCCAGCCCGTCGCCGTCGACCCGGTCGCGACCGCCTCGACGGCCGACCCCCGCCCGGCCCTCGCGAGCATCATGGCGCCCGACTGGGCCGAGGCCCTCGCGCCCGTCGAGCCGCAGCTGCACGCGCTCGGCGACTTCCTGCGCGCCGAGGTGGCGGCCGGACGGGAGTACCTCCCCGCGCCGTCGGCCATCCTCAACGCGTTCTCGCGCCCCCTGGGCGAGGTGCGGGTGCTCGTCGTCGGGCAGGACCCGTACCCCACGCCCGGGCACCCGATGGGGCTGTCGTTCTCCGTGCAGCCGCACGTGCGCCCCGTGCCCCGCTCGCTCCAGAACATCTTCGCCGAGCTCGCGGACGACGTCGGCGCCCCGACGCCCGCGAACGGCGACCTGTCCGCGTGGAGCGACCAGGGCGTCATGCTCCTCAACCGGGTGCTCACGGTCCGGCCGGGCGAGCCCGGGTCGCACCGTGGCCAGGGCTGGGAGGCCGTCACCGAGGCGGCGATCCGGGCGCTCGTCGCGCGCGACGCCCCGCTCGTCGCGATCCTCTGGGGTCGCGACGCCGCGACCCTGCGCCCGATGCTCGGTGACACCCCCGTCGTCGCGAGCGCCCACCCGAGCCCGCTCTCCGCGCGCCGCGGGTTCTTCGGGTCGCGCCCGTTCTCGCGCGTCAACGAGCTCCTCGTCGCCCAGGGCGCCGCCCCCGTCGACTGGACCCTCCCCACCACCTGATCTCCGCCCACCCCGCCCCCCGCCCCCCGGCCCGCGGCCGAGCAGGTGGTCCTGGCTCGTCCCCGCGGCGTGACGCGCCAGGACCGCCTGCTCGACCCGCCAGGATCGCCGGGTCGACGGCGCACCGCCCCGCAGGAGCACAATGGGGCGGGTGACGACGCAGAACCCGACGACCACTCCCCTGGCCGGTGACACCGCCGACGCACGCCGAGCCGACGACCCCGCTCCCCGCTGGACGAGCTACGTCGCGATCGGCGACTCGTTCACCGAGGGGCTGTGGGACCCGTACCCCGGCGAGGAGGACCACCAGCGAGGGTGGGCCGACCTCCTCGCCCAGCACCTCGCGACCCGGCGCGTCGCCGCCGGCGAGGACCCGCTGCGGTACGCGAACCTCGCCATCCGCGGGCGCAAGCTGCGCTCGATCCTCACGGAGCAGGTGCCGGCGGCGCTCGAGCTCCGGCCGGACCTCGTGAGCGTCATCGGCGGCGGCAACGACATCCTGCGGCCGAACGCCGACGTCGACCGCCTCGCGCGCAACCTCGAGCACGCGGTCTCGCGCCTGCGCGGCGCGGGGATCGACGTGCTCATGGCGACGGGCTTCGACGCCTCGCAGTCGCCGCTCGTCGGCCTGACGCGCCCGCGCGTCGGCGTGTACAACGCCCACATCTGGTCGATCGCGCGCCGGCAGGGCGCGTACGTCCTGGACCTGTGGGGCATGCGCGCGCTCCAGGATTGGCGCGTGTGGTCGGAGGACCGCATCCACCTGACACCCGCGGGGCACGCCCGGGTCGCCCAGGCGGCGCTCGTCGCGCTCGGCCAGGCGCCCGACGACGCCGCGTGGGACGACCCGCTGACTCCCCTCCCGCCCGCACCGGCCCTGGACCGCGCGCGGCAGAACGCGCAGTGGGTGCGCACGCACGTCGTGCCGTGGGCGCAGCGGCGGCTGCGCGGGACGTCGTCGGGCGACGGGCGGCTCCCCAAGGCGCCCGAGCTCCTGCCCGTCCCGCTCGCCGACCGCTGAGCGCGGCCGACCTCGGCAGCACCTGCCGAGATCGGCGCGTGCGAGCACCGATCCGGGCAGCGACCGCCGACCACGCGGTGCGCGCCGGCACGACGACGCCCCCGGCTCCGTGGAGCCGGGGGCGTCGTGGTGGAGCCGCCTGTCGGATTCGAACCGACGACCGTTCGCTTACAAGGCGAGTGCTCTACCGGCTGAGCTAAGGCGGCGTTCCCGGGGCTGCCGGGCGAGCGAACAGACTACCTGCTCGCCCGGCGCGCCCCGGCCGGCGGCCCGTGCCGGTCGGGGGCGCGGGCCTGGCCGGTCGGGTACCGGTGCGGTGCCGGTCAGCCCTGGGCGGCGGTGACGGCCTGCGGGAGCGCGTTCGGGTCGCTCCAGTTGCCGTCCCACCGCTCGCCGTTGATCGTGATCGTCGGCGTGCCGAACCCGCGCTCGCCGTGCAGCGACGTGTCTTGGTTCACCAGGCTCGACGCCGTCGCGACCCAGTCGCCGAACGTCTCGACGGCCGTCCCGTCCTCGATGCCGGCGGCGACGTCGGCGGGCACGCCCGCCTGCTCGGCGATGTCGGCGATCTGGGCGTCGGTGAGGGTCTCGCTGCCCTCCTGGGGCTGGTTCTGGAACATCGCGGTGTTGAAGTCGTTCATCGACTCGGGCGCGCGGTCGGCGACCCAGGCCGCCGCGGCGGCGGAACGCGTCGAGAACTGCTGCGACTGCGCGACGCGGTCGAGGATCGAGATCGGGTGCAGCACGACGGTCACGTCACCGGACTCGCGGAGCTGGTCGAGCGTCGCGCCGTTCGTCTCCTCGAACTGGCCGCAGATGGGGCACATGTAGTCGAGGTAGACCCCGACCTCGACGGCGCCCTCGTTCTCGGTCCCGGCCGCGCCGTCCGCGCCGATCGGGATGCCGCCGTCCTCGGCGTCGCTCGTGGAGGGGCTCGTGACGTCGGCGAGGTTGCCCGCCGCGACGGCGTCGATCGTCTTGTTGCGGTCGTTCATGGCCGGGATCCACACGGCGAGGAACACGCCGACGAGGACGAGGACGCCCGCGACGAGCGCTCCGATCGTGATGAGGCGGTTGCGCTTGTCGCGCTTGGCCTGCGCCTCGCGCAGCGCGAGCGCCTCCGCGCGCGCGGCCTCGCGGCGCTGGGCCTTGGTCTGGGTTTCGTTGCTGGGCATGGTCGTCCTCCGAGGGAGTGGCCGAGAGCTGGGGATGTGTCAGGGTGCGCGCCGACGGGGTCGCGCGGGCGGTGCGTCCGACGGCGTCGTCAGACGAGCGCGACCTGCGGCGGCCCGCGCCGGGTGCGCACCACCGCGTCGGCGAGGTGGTGCAGCGCGGTGGGGACGGCGTCGGGCACCGGGCGCACGACGCGGCGCGCGGCCCCGGCGAGCGACCCCGCGGGGCGCAGCGCCCCCCGGAGCACGGCGCGCAGCGCACGCCCGGCCCCGGTCACGACGGCGCGGGAGCGCTCGTGCGCGCGCCGCGCCCACGCCGAGAGCCCCCACGCGACGGCGGCGGCCGCCGCGTGGGCCACGACCACGGGCAGCGCGAGCGCCCCCACGACGGTGACCATGGCGGCCGGGTCGCCCCCGAGCGCGGTGCCCGACGGGCAGTCCGGCACCTCGTGGACGAGCGCGAGGTGCATCCCGGCGGCTCCCCACACCCCCGGCACCGTCACGCACTGGTGCACGACGGCGTACCCGCGGTCGGCGAGGTGCGTCACCACGGCGGCGAGGAGGGTGAGCAGCAGGAGCGCGGGGCCGAGCAGACGGCCGGCTGCGGGCACGACGGACGTGCGCGTCACGCCGCGCGACAGGGCGCGCGGCACCGTCGTCCGGAGCACGGCGCCCATCCTACGCGCGCGGCCTGGCAGCGGGCTGGGAAGGGCCGGTGCCGGCTCAGCGCAGCGACGGCGGGCCGGGGAACGGCCACCACGTGACGCCCGGGTCGCCCGCGAGGAGCACGAGGGTCACGACGGTGAGCACGAGTCCCAGGCCGGCGAGGACGAGCGTCCCCGTGCGGCCGGGGGCGAGCCGCGCCAGCGCGGTCCGCGTCCCGTACCGCGTGAGGTGCGTCAGGGGCCCGACCCAGGCCAGGGTCACCGCCGCGACCGCCGCGAGGCACAGCAGCACGGTCGTGACGACGGGCGCGTTGCCGCCGTCGGGCCCCTCGACGACGACCCAGCGGTCGGACTCGAGGAGCCACCACCCGGCCACGACCACGAGCACCGCGGCGCACGCCGCGACCAGGAGGGACGGGAGCGCGCCGACGAGCGCGCGCACGACGTACCAGGGCGACGCCGCGACCGCGCGCACCGTGTCCCGGGACGAGACGCCGCGCCGCTCGCGCCGCGTGTGCAGCGACTCGGTCGTCACGCCGACGACGCGCGCGAGCACGACCAGCACGGACAGCACGACGAACGCCACGCCGGGGTACGTCGCACCGAGCAGCACGAGCGGCACGGCGAGCAGGAGCAGCGCGGTGCGCCGCGCGGCGGGCACGGGGCGCACGTAGAGCGGTTCGCCGTCCTCACCGAGGGGCGGGGCGCCGAGATCGTCCATGAGGTCGTGCCCGACGGGGACGGCCATCGTGCGGCCGTCGTTGACCTGCGCCTGCGACGTGGGCAGGGGCGGAGGCACGACCTGGGCCTGGCCGGTCCACGCGGACGCGCCGGTCCACGCCTGGGCCCCCGTGCCGCCGGGCACGACGGCGACGGGCGGCACCACCTGCGTCGGTCCGGTGGGCGGCGCGACCACCTGGGTCGCGGGCGCGGCGTCGCCGGTGTCGGCCGCGTGCCGCAGGGCGGCCACGACCTCGGTCGGCCCGAGGCGCTGCGCCGGGTCGGCGTGCAGCGCACGACCGATCGCGTGGGCCGTGACGGGCCCCAGGCCCGCGAGGTCGGGGCGTCCGCTGCGCGCGCGGGCGAGCACGACGTCCGTCGGGCGCACGCCGAACGGCGCCCGACCGGTCGCCGCGTAGGCGAGCAGGGCCGCCCACCCCCACCAGTCGGTGTCCACGCTGGGGGCCGCGCCCTCGAGCAGCTCGGGCGCCAGGTACCCCGGGGTGCCCATGACGAGGCCCGTGGACGTGACGCGCGCGTCCTCGAGCCCCTGGGCGATGCCGAAGTCGATGAGCACGGGTCCCCGGGAGGACACCATGACGTTACTCGGCTTGAGGTCGCGGTGCACGACGCCGGCCGCGTGCACGGCCTCGAGCGCGGCGGCGAGCTGGTCGGCGAGCTCGTAGAGGTCCCAGGCGTCGAGCGGCCCGCCCTCGGCGATCTCGTCCTCGAGCGTGGGCCCGTCGACGAGCTCGGTGACGATGAACGCGTCCGGGCCGTCGAGCTCGACGTCGAGGATCTGCGCGACGGCGGGGTGCCGCAGGCGCTGGAGGGCGCGGGCCTCGCGACGCAGCCGTTCGCGGCCCTGCGCGGCGGCGTCGAGGTCGACGTGCGCGTGCAGGAGCTTGATCGCGACGAGGTTGCCGCCGCCGTCGTGCGCGCTGTGGACGGTGCCCATGGCACCGGACCCGAGCCGCGCACCGATGTGGTAGCCCCCGACCTCGCTGCCGGGGGCGGGTCCGCGCGACGGCCCCCCGGCGACGTTCCGCGCCTCGACGCGCTGCGTGGGCTCCTCCATGGTGACAAGGTAGCGGCAGTGGACGGGCCGGCGCTGGAGGGTGCGGCCCCGACGGGCCCGGTGGGCGACCCGGCCCGGGGCGGCGTCCGGCACGCGACCGGCACCGGACGACCCGTCCATGCGCCCGACGAGCGGACTACCCTGGGCCGCCCAGGCGCGATTCATCGAAGCTCAAGGAGAGGTCCATTGACAGGCAAAGAGGGATTCGATCTCGTCGTGGTGGCCAACCGGCTGCCCGTGGACTTCACGGTCGGCCCCGGCGGTGAGATCGAGTGGAAGCGGTCGCCCGGAGGCCTGGTCACGGCGCTCGAGCCCGTCATGCAGGCGTCCGACGGCGCCTGGGTCGGCTGGTCCGGCGCGCCCGACCTGGCGAGCGAGCCGTTCGACGCCGACGAGATGCGCCTCGTGCCCGTGACGCTCTCGGCCGACGAGATCGAGCGGTACTACGAGGGCTTCTCGAACGACACGCTCTGGCCGCTCTACCACGACGTCATCTCGCCGCCCACGTACCACCGCACGTGGTGGGACGCGTACCGCCGCGTCAACCAGCGCTTCGCCGACGCCGCCGTCGCGCAGGCGGCACCGGGCGCCGTCGTCTGGGTGCACGACTACCAGCTCCAGCTCGTGCCGCAGATGATCCGCGCCCAGCGCCCGGACGTGCGGATCGGGTTCTTCAACCACATCCCGTTCCCCCCGCTCGAGCTGTTCCAGCAGCTGCCGTGGCGCCGCCAGGTGATCGACGGCCTGCTGGGCGCGGACCTCGTGGGCTTCCAGCGCGCGGGCGACGCCGCGAACTTCATCCGTGCGGTGCGACGGCTGCGCGCCCACACGACGCGCGGGCCGATCATCACGGTCCCGGGCGAGGACGGGCGCGACCGCCACGTGCGCGCCGCCGCGTTCCCCATCTCGATCGACTCGCGCCGGTTCGACGAGCTCGCCCGCACGCCCGAGGTCCAGCAGCGCTCGCGCGAGATCCGCGCGGACCTCGGCGACCCGGACATCATGATGCTCGGCGTCGACCGCCTCGACTACACCAAGGGCATCCGGCACCGCATCAAGGCGTACGGCGAGCTGCTGCAGGACGGCCGCCTCGACGTCGAGCACGCCACGCTCGTCCAGGTCGCGAGCCCGAGCCGCGAGAACGTCGACGCCTACCAGGAGCTGCGCGAGCACGTCGAGGGCGCGGTCGGGCGGATCAACGGCGAGTACGCGGAGATCGGGCACGCCGCGATCCACTACCTGCACCACTCCTACCCGCCCGAGGAGATGGCCGCGCTGTACCTCGCGGCCGACGTCATGCTCGTCACGGCGCTGCGCGACGGCATGAACCTCGTCGCGAAGGAGTACGTCGCGGCTCGCTCGGACGACCGCGGGGTGCTCGTGCTCTCCGAGTTCACGGGCGCCGCCGACGAGCTTTCGTCCGGCGCGCTCCTCGTCAACCCGCACGACATCGACGGGATGAAGGACATCATCGTCGCGGCCGCGCACATGGACCACCGCGAGCAGCGCAAGCGCATGCGCCGCCTGCGTCGCAAGGTCCTCACCGACGACGTCGCACGGTGGTCGGAGTCGTTCCTCGGCGTCCTCACCGCGATGCCGTCCCGCGTGCCGCGCCGCCGCCCGGAGGACGACGAGCCGGGTGCGCCGCAGGACGCCCGCCAGGCCGCCGACGAGCCCGCGGAGCAGGGCGCGTGACCGCGACGCACCACCCCGCGCCCGTGCCCGGGCCGGTCGCCGACGCCGTGCACGCCTTCGCGGCGGACGCGGACGGCGCACCCGCCGCGCGGCTCGTCGCGCTCGACTTCGACGGCACGCTCTCGCCGCTCGTCGACGACCCGCTCGCCGCGCGCATGGCGCCGTCCGCACGGGCCGCCGTCGACCGGCTGGCCGCGGCGCTCGTCGGCACGACGACGCGCCTCGCCCTCGTCTCGGGCCGCAACCTCGCGGACCTCGCCGAACGCAGCGAGCCGCCCGTCGGCACGTACCTCGTGGGCAGCCACGGCGCCGAGACCGGGCACGTGACCGAGGACGGGCTCGACGCCGTCCCGCTCGACCTCACGCCGGAGCAGGCCGACCACCTCGCCGCCCTGCGCGCGGGCATGGCCGAGGCCGTCGCGGGGCGGGAGGGCGCGTGGGTGCAGGAGAAGCCGAGCGCCGCCGTCCTGCACACGCGGCTCGCCTCGGCGGCGGACACGCAGGCCGCCGAGGACCTGGCCGACGCGGTGGCCGAGCGGCTCGGGCTGCACGCGATGCACGGGAAGGACGTCGTCGAGGTCGCGGTCGTCGAGACGTCCAAGGGCGAGGCGGTGGACCGGCTGCGGGACGTCGTCGGGCAGGACGCCGGGTGCCCCGACGCGCGCACGCGCGTGCTCTACGCGGGCGACGACACGACCGACGAGACGGCGTTCGCCGTGCTCGGCCCGGGCGACCTGGGCGTCAAGGTGGGCGACGGCGACACGCTCGCCGCGCAGCGCGTGCCCGACGCCGACGGGCTCGCCGCGGTGCTCGACCTCCTCGCCGACCTCCTGGAGCGCCGGGAGGCCTGACCCCGGGCGGGTCCGCCGGGCGCTCGCCCGGCGGGCCCTGCCGCCCGCACCGAACCGCTACCGGATCGTGACCGACGCTGTGACGAAGCACTCAGGACCGGGAGTAGGATCGGGTCACGATGACGTCGGGTCCCCTGCCCGTTCCGGAGGGGGTCCGACTTCTTCTGTGTCGTCGAAGACACGCTCGTCCGCCATCGCGAACAGCTACGTCGACGTGGCACGTCACTGCACAACGGATCGTCCGGCACGTACCTGCCGGTGGAGGGATGTACCAGTCATGGCTACGGTCACCTACGACCACGCAACCCGCGTCTACCCCGGGACCGAGCGTCCTGCCGTGGACCAGCTCAACCTGCACATCGAGGACGGCGAGTTCCTCGTCCTCGTCGGCCCCTCGGGCTGCGGCAAGTCGACCTCGCTCCGCATGCTCGCGGGCCTCGAGGACGTCAACGGCGGACACATCTACATCGGCGACCGCGACGTCACGGACGTCCAGCCGAAGGACCGCGACATCGCGATGGTGTTCCAGAACTACGCGCTGTACCCGCACATGTCCGTCGCGGACAACATGGGCTTCGCGCTGAAGATCGCCGGCACGCCGAAGGCGGAGATCCGCCAGCGCGTCGAGGAGGCCGCGAAGATCCTCGACCTCACCGAGTACCTCGACCGCAAGCCGAAGGCGCTCTCCGGTGGTCAGCGCCAGCGCGTCGCGATGGGCCGTGCGATCGTCCGCCAGCCGCAGGTGTTCCTCATGGACGAGCCGCTGTCGAACCTCGACGCCAAGCTCCGCGTCCAGACGCGCACCCAGATCGCGTCGCTCCAGCGCCGCCTCGGCGTCACGACGGTCTACGTCACGCACGACCAGACCGAGGCCCTCACCATGGGCGACCGCATCGCGGTCCTCAAGGACGGTCTGCTCCAGCAGGTCGGCACGCCGCGCGAGATGTACGACACGCCGGCCAACGTCTTCGTCGCGGGCTTCATCGGCTCGCCGGCGATGAACATCGGCACGTTCGCGGTCAACAACGGCGTCGCCGAGGTCGGCCCCGCGCGCATCGCGCTCGAGCGCGAGACGGCCGCGAAGATCACCGAGGCCGACAACGGCAAGGTGACGATCGGCTTCCGTCCCGAGGCCCTCGACGTCGTGTCGCAGGCCAACGAGGCCGCGTTCCCGGTCGAGGTCAACATCGTCGAGGAGCTCGGCTCCGACGCGTTCGTCTACGGCACGCTCAAGGGCGACCTGGCCTCGCAGGCCGACGTCCACTCGGGCGCCGGCGACAACCAGGTCATCGTCCGCGTCGACCCGCGCAACGTCCCGGCCAAGGGCGAGCGCATCTACGTGACGATCCGCCCGGGTCAGTCGCACGTCTTCGGTGCGAACTCGGGCCAGCGCATCAGCTGACACCCCGCACCACCGCCGCAGGGCGGGTCCTCCCGGTCGGGAGGGCCCGCCCTGCGGCGTTCCCGGGCTCGCGACGGCGTGGAACGCCCTCCCGCCGACCCGCCGGGTCCGTGCCCTTGACAGGGTCATGGGGGACCTCAAGACTGCTTTTGCACACACGACGCCAAAAGTCGTCTGTTCGTCACCCAAATCGACAACGCTGTCAATTGGAGCCTCATGCAGATCCCGTCCCTCTCCCCGCGCGCCCGGCGCGTCGGCGCGGCGCTGGCCACCGGCGCGCTCGTCGCGACCGCGCTCGCCGCCGCGCCGGCCGTCGCCGCCCCTGTCGTGACCACACCGCCCGCCGACCCGTCCACCGGCGCCGCCGCCGTCACGTGCGACGCGGACGACGGCCTCCCCGACGCCAAGATCTCGATCCAGCTCTACACGCACGTGGGCGAGCTCGGCGGCTCGGGGACGCCGTCACCGGAGACCCTCGACCGCGTGCTCGGCGAGGTGGCCGCAGCCGGGTTCACGAACGTCGAGCCGTACAACCAGCCCTACGCGATGCCCGTCGACGACTACCGGGCGATCCTCGACCGGCACGGCCTCCAGGTGTCGTCGAGCCACGGCAGCACGGACCGGGCCACGTGGCCCGAGACGGTCGCGTACGCCGTCGCGCTGGGCCAGGACTACATCGGGACCGGCGGCATGGCGGGCGGCTACGGCACCTACGACGAGGCGGTCGCCACCGCGGCGTACGTGAACGAGCTCGGGAAGTACGCGCACGAGAACGGCGCGAACAAGATCGTGCTGCACAACCACCAGAGCGAGTTCACCACGCGGTACACCCACCCGGAGACGGGCGAGACGGTCAGCGCGTGGGAGGTCATCGAGGAGAACACCGACCCGCGCTACGTCACGTTCGAGCTCGACGTCGGCTGGGCCGCCGACGCGGGCCTCGACGTCCCGGCGTGGATCGAGGAGCACGGGGACCGCATCGAGCTGCTCCACATCAAGGACGCCGTGAACGTCGACGCGCCGGGCGACATGCGGCAGGTCGCGCTCGGCCGCGGCGAGCTCGACCTCCCGGCGATCATCGCCGCGGCCGAGCCCTACGTCGAGTACTTCACCTACGAGTGGGACTGGGCGCCGTCGTTCGAGACCTCCGCGGAGTCCTACCGGTACCTGCGCTGCTTCCGGTCCGACGACGGGGGTGGCGAGGAGGACGAGGATTCGCTCGCCCTGGGCCGGCCCGTGACGGCCTCCAGCGTCGACGAGGCCGGCCACGAGCCCGAGAAGGCGGTCGACGGCAACGCCGGGACCCGCTGGAGCAGCGCGTGGAGCGAGCCCGAGTGGATCGCGGTCGACCTCGGCGCGAGCTACGACCTGAGCCGCGTCGTCGTCGACTGGGAGACGGCGTACGGGTCGGGCTACGAGGTCCAGACGTCGCCCGACGGCGAGACCTGGACCACCGTCCGCACCGTCACGGACGGTGACGGCGGGTTCGACGACCTGGACATCACCGGGACGGGCCGGCACGTGCGGCTCTACCTCACCGAGCGCGCGACGCAGTGGGGCTTCTCCCTCTACGAGCTCGAGGTCTACGGCGCACCGGCCGGGCAGCTCGACCTCGACGTCGAGGTGCAGGCGCGGTGCCTCGCCGGCCAGGCGTACGTCGCCGTGCGCGCCGCGAACGGCGAGGACCAGCCCGTCGACGTGACGCTCGCGACGTCGTACGGCACCCGCGAGGTGGCCGACGTCGCCCCGGGCGCGAACGCGTACCAGTCGTTCGCGGTGCGCTCCGCCTCCGTCGGGAGCGGGACGGTGACCGTCACCGGCACCGCGACGATCGACGGCGAGGACGTCACGTCGACGGTCGAGGTCGACCACGACGCGGTCGCCTGCGCCTGACCCCTCCCCCGCCTCCTCGCGGGCGGGTCCGACCTCAGGGGTCGGGCCCGCCCCGCCCGGGCCCCCCGACCATGGACAATGGACCCGTGACGGTGCACAACCTGCAGATCACCGCGTCGGCCCCCGACCCGGCGCTCCTCGACCTGCCCTGGGACGTCCCGCTCGAGGAGTGGCCGGCAGAGACGCTCGCCGCCCTCCCCCGCGGCATCTCGCGGCACATCGTGCGGTTCGTCCGCCTCTCCGGGCGGGTGATCGCGATCAAGGAGATCGGCGAGACGGTCGCGTACCGCGAGTACGAGCTGCTGCGGCAGCTCCGCCGGCTCGAGGTGCCGAGCGTCGTCCCGGTGGGCGTCATCACCGGGCGCCAGGACGCGCACGGCGAGCGGCTCGAGGCCGTGCTCATCACCGAGCACCTGCAGTTCTCGCTCCCCTACCGCGCGCTGTTCAGCCAGTCGCTGCGCCCCGACACGGCCACGCGCCTCATCGACGCGCTCGCCGTCCTGCTCGTGCGCCTGCACCTCGTGGGCTTCTACTGGGGCGACGTGTCGCTGTCGAACACGCTGTTCCGGCGCGACGCGGAGACGTTCGCCGCCTTCCTCGTGGACGCCGAGACGGGCGACCTGCACCGCGAGCTCTCCCCCGGCCAGCGCTCGTACGACGTCGACCTCGCGCGCACGAACATCATCGGCGAGCTCATGGACCTCGCCGCCGGCGAGCTGCTCGACGAGGACGTGGACGAGGTCGCGATCGGCGACGCGCTCGTCGCGCGCTACGAGGAGCTGTGGGAGGCGCTGACGACGTCCGAGTCGTTCGACGCGAACGAGCGGTGGCGCGTCGCGGCCCGCATCGAGCACCTCAACAACCTCGGCTTCGACGTCGACGAGCTCGCGATCACGACCGACATCGACGGCACGACCGTGCAGATCCAGCCGAAGGTCGTGGACGCGGGGCACCACTCGCGACGCCTGCTGCGCCTCACCGGCCTCGACGTGCAGGAGAACCAGGCCCGCCGTCTGCTCAACGACCTGGACTCGTTCCGCGCGGCGGCCGAGCGGCAGAACGACGACGAGGAGTTCGTCGCGCACGACTGGCTGAGCGGCGTGTTCGAGCCCACGATCCAGGCCGTGCCGCGGAACCTGCGCCGCAAGCTCGAGCCGGCGCAGCTCTTCCACGAGATCCTCGACCACCGCTGGTTCATCTCGGAGCGCGCCGGTCGCGACGTGCCGATGGCGGAGGCGACGCAGTCGTACGTGGAGAACGTCCTGCGCCACCGCCCGGACGAGAAGGCGATCCTCGGCCTCGCGCCCGGCGAGAAGGACCCCGAGTACTACGGCTGACGGACGCGCGTCGCCCCGCCGTCCGAGGACCGGCGGGGCGACGCGGGCACCGCGTGGCGGTGTGTGCTGCCGGGCGTGCCGGCGTCAGGCCTCGCGCCGCAGGCGCGCGACCTCGTAGAGCGAGATGCCCGTCGCGACGGCGGCGTTGAGCGACTCCGTGTCCGACCCGATCGGGATGGACGCGACGACGTCGCACGCCTCGCGCACGAGGCGGGACAGGCCCTTGCCCTCCGACCCCGCGACGACGACGAGCGGCTCGGTCGCGAGCTCGAGGTCGCCGATCGCCGTGGTGCCGCCGGCGTCGAGCCCGACGACGAAGCACCCCGCCTTCTTCAGCTCACCGAGCGCGCGCACGAGGTTGGTCGCCCGCGCGACCGGGACGCGCGCGGCGGCGCCGGCCGAGACCTTCCACGCGGACGCGGTGACGCCCGCGGCGCGGCGCTCGGGCACGAGGACGCCGTGCGCGCCGAACGCGCCCGCGGAGCGGAGCACCGCGCCGAGGTTGCGCGGGTCCGTGACTCCGTCGAGCGCGACGACGAGCGGCGGCCGCCCCGACTCCTCGGCGGCGTCGAGCAGGTCGTCGACGTCCGCGTACTCGTACGGCGGCACCTTGATCGCGACGCCCTGGTGCACGGCCCCGTCGGTGAGACGGTCGAGCTCGGGCTTGCCCACCTCGAGGAGGTCGTAGCCGCGGCCCGCGACGATGTCGACGATCTCGCGCGTGCGGTCGTCGGCGTCGAGGCGCGACGCGAGGTAGACCACCTCGACGGGGATGCGCGCGCGCAGCGCCTCCAGGACGGAGTTGCGACCCGCGACGACCTCCTGGACCGACCCGCGACCCTTGGGGCCACCGCCGCGCGAGGCCCCGCCGCGCGACGTGCCGGCACGCTCGGTGCCGCGCGCCGGGCCGCCGCGTCCGGTCGGCACGCGCTTCTCGTCGGCCACCTTGCGCTTGTGCGCCGCGTGGTAGACGCGGTCCTCGGCCTTCGGGGTCGGCCCGCGGCCCTCGAGGCCCTTGCGCCGCTGCCCGCCGGAGCCGACCGTCGCGCCCTTCTTGCTTCCGGGCTTGCGGGTCGCGCCGCGTCGTTGTGAGTTGCCAGCCATGGTGTACCGATCGTGTCGTCGTTCAGGTCAGTTCAGGTCAGTCCACGTCGGGTTCGGCGCCCGGCGTGCGTGTCTCGCTCCTGGGTCCAGTGTCCCCCAGACACCCCGCCGAGGGGGAACCGTGGTCGTCACCAGGGTTCTCCCGCGCGCTACCAGAGCTCTACCTCGCGTTACCGGAGCTCTGTCTCGTGCTACCGGAGCTCTGTCTCGTGCTACCGGAGCTCTGTCTCGTGCGCCGGCGGGTGGCTCCCGGCCGTCGTCCGGTGGGCGTCAGGCGAGGGTCCAGCGCGCGCCGTCGGCCGAGTCCTCGACCGCGACGCCTGCCGCGGCGAGCCGGTCGCGGATCGCGTCGGCCGTCGCGAAGTCCCGCGACGCGCGCGCCTCGGCCCGCGCCGCGAGCTCCGCGCCCACGACGGCGTCGAGCACCGCCGCGTAGCGCGAGTCGCCGCGGTCGGCCCACTGCGCGTCTCCCGGGTCGAGCCCGAGCACGTCGAGCATCGCGCGCACCGCCACGAGGTGGTGGCGCGCGACGGCGTCCGCGGCCGTCGTCCGGTCCGCGAGCGCCGCGTTGCCCGCGCGCAGGTGCTCGTGCACGACGGCCAGCGCCGCCGGCACGTTGAGGTCGTCGTCCATCGCCGCGGTGAAGGCGGTCGGGAGCTCGGCGTCGCGCACGTCGTCGACCTCGCCGACCCGCTCGGTCGCCCGCTCGACGAAGCCCGCCAGCCGCTCCCACGTCGCCTCGGCCTCGACGACCGTGGCGGGGGTCCACTCGAGCATCGAGCGGTACTGCACGGACGCGAGCGCGTAGCGCAGCACGGCGGGGCTCGTGGTCGCCAGGACCTCGCGCACGAGCAGCCCGTTGCCGAGCGACTTGCTCATCTTGGCGCCGCCCTGCGTGACCCACGCGCTGTGCAGCCAGTGCTGCGCGAACCCGTAGCCCGCGGCGCGCGACTGGGCCTGCTCGTTCTCGTGGTGGGGGAAGCGCAGGTCGAGGCCGCCCCCGTGGAGGTCGAACGTGTCGCCGAGGTAGCGGCGCGCCATGGCGGAGCACTCGAGGTGCCAGCCCGGACGGCCACGCCCGAACGGCGTGTCCCACGACGCGGTCTCCGGCTCGCCCGGCTTGGGGGCCTTCCACAGCGCGAAGTCGCGCGGGTCGCGCTTGGCGGCGGCCTCCTCGGCGTCGGCGGGGACGTCGTCGGGCACGGGGTTGAGGTCCTCGAGGCGCTGGTTGGTGAGCGCGCCGTACTCGGGCCAGGACCGCACGTCGAACCACACGTCGCCGGGGCCCGTGGTGTAGGCGTGGCCGCGCTCGACGAGGCGCTGCATGAGCTCGACCATGTCCGGGACGTGGCCCGTCGCGCGCGGCTCGTACGTGGGGGGCAGCACGCCCAGGGCGTCGTACGCGGCGGTGAACGCGCGCTCGTACGTCGCGGCCCAGGCCCACCAGGGCTCACCCGCGTCGGCGGACTTCGCGAGGATCTTGTCGTCGATGTCGGTGACGTTGCGGATGAGCGTCACCCGCGCGCCGCCGCGCCGGAGCCAGCGCACGAGCACGTCGAACGCGACGGCCGAGCGCATGTGCCCGATGTGGGGGGCGGCCTGGACGGTGGCGCCGCACAGGTAGATGCCGACCTCGCCCGGGGTCAGGGGGACGAAGTCGCGCACGTCCCGCGTGGCGGTGTCGAACAGGCGAAGGGTCACGCCGCAAGGGTACCGGGGACGCACCGTCGCGGCCGAAGCGACGCCGGGGCGACGGCCGGCCCGTCCCCGCCGCGTCAGCCGAAGGTCCTGCCCTCGCCGCGGTACGTCGGGACGACGTCGACCACCTCGTCGCCGCGCACGAGGTGCACGCGGTCGAACCGCTCCATGGCCTCGCCGGCCTTGCCGTGGCGGAACCAGACGCGGTCTCCCACGCCCAGGTCGGGCGCCCCGGCGGCGCCGCGCGACCGGTGCAGCGGCGTCTGCACCTCGCCCGCGCCCTCGCGGCCCGTGAGCGACCAGCCCGGCGTCACGACGCGCGGCAGACGGCTGCGGGTCGCCGGACCGGACGCGACGTACCCGCCGCCGAACGCCGTCGCCCAGCCCGGGCCCGGGACGCGTACGACGTCGAGGCCGAAGAACGCCGACGGCCGGGGCCGGAACGCGCGGTACTCGTCGAACAGGCCCGGGACGTACAGGCCCGACCCGGCCGTCACCTCGGTCACGACCGCGTCGGCGGACGACGTCTCGAGCGACCCCGTGCCGCCCGAGTTCACGAGCTCGAGGTCGTGCCCGACGACGTCCCGCACCGCCGCGACGACCTCGCCGCGCCGCTCGCCGAGCTCGAGCACCGAGAGCCGCTTGACCGCGCGGACGGCGAGGCTGGAGTCCGGCATCCCGGCGACCTGCGCCTCGTAGAACATGAGGCCCCGCAGCGCGAGACCGGGCGTCGAGACGACCCGGGCGGCGAGCGACGCGACGTCGCGCGCACCGTGCAGGGGCGAGCGGCGCGTGCCCAGGTGGACCGTCACGAGACCGAGGCCCACGCGCAGCGACGCGTCCACGTCGAGGCACACCCGCACGGGCGGCTCGTCCCCGGTGCCGGTCTCGGCGAGCGCGTGGCGCACGAGCTCCAGTTGCGCGGCGTCGTCGACCATGAGCGTGACCTCGCGCCGGCCCGCCTCGTGGCGGGCGAGCGCCGCGAGCGCCCCGCGGTCGACCGACGGGTAGCCCACGAGGACGTCGCGGACGCCCGAGTCGACGAGCCACAGCGCCTCGCGCACCGAGTACGCCATGACGCCCTGGAAGCCGCGCTCGCCCGCGCGCGCGACGAGCGAGCGCACCCGCACGGACTTCGACGCGACCCGCACGGGGACCCCGCCCGCGCGCGCGAGCAGCTCGTCGGCGTTGGCGTCGAACCGGTCGAGGTCGACGACGGCGAGCGGGCCGTCGAGCGTCGCGGTCGCGCGGGTCAGGCGGGCCAGGAGCGACGGCGTCGCGCCCCGCTCGTCACCGTCCAGCGGGCCCGCGCCCTGGTCCGCCCCCGGTGCCGTGTGGGTCGTCATGGGGAGAACGTACGCCACCCGCCGGGCGTGAGACAGTACGACCTGTGAGCAGCGACGACGCCCTCTCCTGGACCAACTGGGCCCGCACGGCCTCCGCGACGCCGCGCCGTCGGGCCTCGCCGCGCGACGAGGCGGAGCTGGGCGGCCTCGTCGCCCGCGCCGCGGCGGAGGGCATGCCCGTCCGCGCGGTGGGTGCCGGGCACTCGTTCACCCCGGCCGCGGTCACGGACGGCCTCCTGCTCGACCTCGACCGGCTCAGCCTCGTCGAGCGCATCGCGCGCGGCGGGGCGGACGGCACCGACGGCGACGCGATCCTCGTGACCGTCGGGGCGGGCATCCGCCTGCACCGGCTCAACGAGGCCCTCGCCGCCGCGGGGCTCGCGATGCGCAACCTCGGGGACATCGACCGGCAGTCGGTCGCGGGCGCGATCTCGACGGGCACCCACGGCACCGGGGCACGCCTCGGCGGCCTCGCGACGCAGGTGCGCGGCGTCCGCGTCGTGGGGGCCGACGGCGACGTGCGCGAGGCGTCGCCCGCGCACGAGCCGGGCCTGTTCGAGGTCAGCCGGCTCGGGCTGGGGGTCACGGGCATCCTGTCCGCGGTGACGCTCGAGGTGGTCCCGGCGTTCCTCCTGCGCGCGCAGGAGGAGCCGTGGCCGCTCGACCGCGTGCTCGAGCGGCTCGGCACGCCCGACGACCCCGACGGGCTCGTCGGCGGCAACGACCACTTCGAGTTCTACTGGTTCCCCCACACCCGCCGGGCGCTGACCAAGCGCAACAACCGCCTCGCGCCCGACGAGGAGGCCGTCGAGCTCGAGCGGCTGCGCACCACGGGCCCCGGGCCGGTCTCGCGGGCGCGCACGTGGGTCGACGAGGAGCTTTTGTCGAACGGCGCGTTCGAGCTCGTGAACCGGCTCGCGACCGCGGTCCCGCGCGTCACGCCACGCCTCAACGCGGTCTCCGCGCGAGCGCTCGCGCCGCGCACGTACGTCGCGGCGTCGCACCACGTGTTCGTCACGTCGCGCCGCGTCCGGTTCCGCGAGATGGAGTACGCCGTGCCGCGCGAGCACCTCGTCGACGTGCTGTCGAGCATCGACGCGTGGCTGGACCGGTCCGGCGAGCACGTGCCGTTCCCCGTCGAGGTCCGGTTCGCGGCGCCCGACGACGTGTGGCTCTCCACCGCCCACGGGCGCGAGACCGCCTACGTCGCCGTGCACCAGTACGCGCGCCTGCCGCACGAGCGGTACTTCGACGCCGTCGAGCGCATCGTCGCCGAGGTCGGGGGCCGCCCGCACTGGGGCAAGATGCACGGCCTGGCGGCGGACCGGCTCCGGGAGCTCTACCCGCGGTTCGACGACGCCGTCGCCGTCCGCGACGCGACGGACCCCGAGGGCGTGTTCGCGAACGGCTACACCGACCGCGTGCTCGGCCCGGCCCCGGCCGCGCGGCGCTGACCGGCGACGTCCCGGACCCGCCAGGGGACGGGACGTCGTCCGTCCGTCAGGGGACGGGCTCGGGACCGTGCTCCCGCACCGGGGAGCCGTCGGGACGCACCATCATCGACAGCACGTACTCGGCGAGCGCGTGGAAGCTGCGGACCGCCGTCTCGTCGTCCTGCTCGACGAGCCACGCGATCTCGATCCCGTCGATGTACCCCGCGACGACCCGGGACAGGAACCCCATGTCCATCGTGTAGCTGACGTTCCCCCGCTCGGCCACGTTCTCGAGGAACCCGCGCGTCATCGCCCAGGTCTGCTCGAGGTGCGTGTGCGCGACGGAGCGCAGCGCGCGGCTGCGCACGCCCGCCGTCGCGAACTCGAACGTGAGGAGCCGCATGTGACGACGCGGCGTCAGCCCGCTCCACAGGCCGTCGGCAGCGGCGTGGGCGAGCGCCACGACGTCGCCCTCGACGTCGAGCGCGGACCGGACGGGCTCGGAGGCCACGAGCGCGAGGCTGTTGCCCATGGCCTGGAGGAGCTCGTCCTTGTCCTCGAAGCAGTAGTGCACGACGCCGAGCGAGACCCCGGCCTCGGCCGCGACGCCGCGGATGGTCACGGCCTCGACGCCCTCGCGGACGGCGATGGTCATCGCGGCGTCGACGAGCTGGGCTCGGCGTTCCTCGACGGACATTCGGTTCATGTGCGATTCATCCCATGTGTCGTTCTTGGGAAAGTCAAACACATCGATGCGCTTCCAGCGATCGTAGAGGCAGGTGGCGGGCCTGGCACGCCGGACGGGAGCGGGCGAGAATGACGAGCCGGACCAGCCCCGGCCCCACCCCGACGAAGGACTCCCGTGCCCCGACCGCGCCTGCCCCGCTCCCCCTGGACGCTCGCCCTCACGGCGACCGTCGCGCTCGCCCTCGCGGGCTGCGGCGGGCCCGAGGACACCGCCGGCGGCACGGAGCCGGTCGTGCACGACGTCCCCGAGATCCCGGTCCAGGTGACCGCGCCCCCGGGCTGGGAGCGCGGCACGCGCGACGGCGCGTTCCTGCTGCGCGCGCCGAGCGGCACGGGTTCCGAGGACTTCCGGGCGAACGTCGTCGTCACGGGCGAGCAGTCGACGCACACCGTCGACGAGGCGGGCGCCGCGACGACGGCGGCGGTCGCCTCGATCCCCGGCTGGGTGCCCGACCCCGACGGGCAGGGCCCCACGACCCTCGCCGGGCTGCCCGCCTACCGCGTGGCCGGGACGTACGACGCCGCGGGCACCGCCGTCGCGCAGGAGATCGTGGCCGTGCGGACGGGCGACGGGCCGGGCGCGTGGGTCGTCGACCTCACGGCGTCGTACGCCGTCGACGACGCCGACGGCGCCGCACAGGCGCGCGCGATCCTCGAGAGCGTCCAGGTCGCGCCCGCGGGCTGACGTCAGGCGGGCGGCGCGACCCGGACCACGAGGGCCGTGGCGACCGCCGCGACGCCCTCGCCGCGCCCGGTGAGGCCCAGCCCGTCGGTCGTGGTCGCCGTGAGCGTCACCGGGGCGCCCGCGGCCGCCCCGAGCGCCGCCTCCGCCTCGGCGCGGCGCGGCCCGAGGCGCGGCCGGTTGCCGATCACCTGGACGGCCACGTTCCCGATCTCGAACCCGGCGGCCCGCACCCGGCGCGCGGCCTCCGCGAGCAGGCTCGCACCGCTCGCGCCCGCCCACTCGGGCGCGCTCGTGCCGAAGTTCGAGCCGAGGTCGCCCAGGCCGGTGGCCGAGAACAGCGCGTCCGCGGCGGCGTGCGCCGCGACGTCGGCGTCGGAGTGCCCGGCGAGCCCGCGCTCGCCCGGCCAGTGCAGACCGCCCAGCCACAGCGGTCGATCCTCGCCCTCGGACGCGAACGCGTGGACGTCCACCCCGACGCCCGTGCGCGGGAGCGCCGGGACGGGGCCCGCCGCGGCCGGTGCGGTGGTGGGCGTCTCGGCCGGCGTCCCGGTGGAGCCTGCAGGGGCGGTCATCGGTCCTCCCGGAGCGTGAGCGCCGCGACCCGCAGGTCGTGCGCGGTGGTGATCTTGGCCGCCGCGGCGTCGCCGGGCACCACGTGGACCGGGACGCCGAGCGCCTCGACCAGCCCGGCGTCGTCGGTCGCGGCGACGGACTCGTCGTCCGCGCGGTGCGCCGCTGCCGCGTGCGCGCGGGCCAGGAGCTCGCCGTCGAACCCCTGCGGGGTCTGGACGGCGCGCAGCGCGCTCCGGTCGACCGTCTCGACGACGGGCTCCGCACCGGACGCGTCTCCCGCGCCCGCGGGCGCCACGCGCTTGATCGTGTCCGTGACGGGGAGCCCCGGCACGACGGCCCCGTGGCCCGCGCGCACGGCCTCGACGACGCGGCGGACCAGCGACGGCGGCGCGAGCGGCCGTGCGGCGTCGTGGACGAGCACGACGTCGGCGGGCACGTCGCCCTCCCCGAGGTCGCGACCGGCCCGGAGACCGGCCGCCACGGAGGCCTGGCGGGTCCCCGCGCCCTCGACCACCCGGACCGGCCGGTCGACCGCGGGGTCGTCGGCCAGGACCGTCGCGACGTGGTCGCGCAGCCCGGGCGGCGCGGTCACGACGAGCGCGTCCACGACCCCGGACGCGCACAGCCGTCGGGCGGCGTGCGCCACGAGCGGGAGGCCGTCGAGCTCGACGAGGGCCTTGGGTAGGTCCAGCCCGAGGCGGGTCCCGGAGCCCGCGGCGGTGAGGACGGCGAGAGTCGGCACGCGCACACGCTACCGGGCACGACGACGGGGAGGGCGCCGTCCGTACGGACGACGCCCTCCCCGGTGGTCTGTGGCGCTGACTGCGCGGGCCGCGGCCCGGGACGTCAGGAGGCGAGCACCTCGTCGAGGATCGCCTCGGCCTTGTCCTCCTCGGTGTGCTCGGCCAGCGCGAGCTCCGAGACGAGGATCTGCCGTGCCTTCGAGAGCATGCGCTTCTCGCCGGCGGACAGACCGCGGTCGGCGTCGCGGCGGGAGAGGTCGCGCACGACCTCGGCGACCTTGATCACGTCGCCCGACGCGAGCTTCTCGAGGTTCGCCTTGTACCGGCGCGACCAGTTGGTCGGCTCCTCGGTGTAGGGTGCACGAAGCACCTCGAACACGCGGTCGAGACCCTCCTGGCCGACGACGTCACGCACGCCGACGAGGTCGACGTTCTCGGCTGGGACTTCGATGGTCAGGTCGCCCTGCGCGACCTTGAGCTTGAGGTAGATCTTGTCCTCTCCGCGGATGGTGCGCGTCTTGATCTCCTCGATCAGTGCGGCTCCGTGGTGCGGGTAGACAACGGTCTCGCCTACTGTGAACGTCATCTGCAGATGTCCCCTTTCGCGGTGGTCCACCTTACCACGCGGAAGGGCGGAAATCCGAGCCCCTCGGCCCCTTGACAAGCCCGTCACCAGCACGTTCGCCCAGGTCAGAGCCGTGTCAGCGCGCCTGACGAATCTCGGGGAGGGGCCCCTTCGGCCCCTCGGGAGCGCCCCGCGGGCCCTTTCAGGACCTTCACCTCGCACGACGACCACCGTCCCGGCGCACCCGGAGCCACGTGACGCCGCTCACGCCACGGTCGCGAGCCGGCCGTTCCGGCCGCCCCCGCCCTCCCGACGCACTAGGCTGGGCGCGGAATCCCGTCCCCCTTCTTGCAGCCCTGGAGTGCACGTGACCCGCATCCCGACCCCCCGAGCCTCGACCCGTGCGGAGTCCCGAGCGACCGGCCGTGCGCGCGCCTGGGCCGTGCCCCTCCTGGTCGCCGGTGTGGCCCTCGCGTCCGCCTGCTCCCCCATCGAGACGAACCGCCCGTACTCCCCCTCCGACGGCCTGCGGGTCGACCTCACCAGCGAGCTGCGCGGGCTCAACCTGCTCGTCGTGAGCGCGGAGGACGGCGAGCCGGGCGCCCTCGTCGGGGCCTTCGCCAACGACTCGACGGAGGACGTGGAGTTCGACGTGACGCCCGAGGGCGGCGCGCCGGTGACGATCCCCGTCGCGGCGGGCGAGACGGTCTACCTCGGCGCCGAGGACGGCTTCGACGCGCAGATCGGCCGCGTCGACGCGGAGCCGGGTGCGATGCTGCCCGTCACCGTCAGCGCGACGACGGGCGAGGAGCAGACCCTCTCCCTCCCCGTCCTCGACGGCACCCTCGAGGAGTACGCGCACCTCCTGCCGTGACCGCGCAGGTCGCGCCGGAGACCGGCTCGGCTCGTGTCACCGCCCGGCGCTAGCCTTCGCGTGCCGCCCCACCACCCTGGTCGGGGCCTCGTACCGAAGGAACCCTGGTGACCCTCCCCCGCTCCACCCGCCGGCCGCTCGTCCTCGTCGTGAGCGCCGTCGCCCTCGCCCTGACCACGTCGGGCTGCGGCGCGATCCTCGACGAGATCTCCGGACCCGCCGACGCCCAGCGCGACGAGCCCGGCGGCGAGGTGACCGAGGCGTCGGACGCCGACGTCTTCTCGGTCCAGGTCGGCGACTGCATCGTCTCCTCGAAGCTGGACGACGCGGACCTGGTCGAGTCCGTGCCCGTCGTGCCGTGCTCGGAGCCGCACGACGCCGAGGTCTACGCCGAGACCGAGCTCCCCGCGGGCGACTACCCCGGTGACGAGGCCGTGACCACGAGCGCCGAGGAGTTCTGCTACGGCGCGTTCGAGCCGTTCGTCGGGCTCCCCTACGAGGAGTCGGCGCACGAGTACTGGTACTTCACGCCGCGCGCGGACGGCTGGACCCGGCAGGGCGACCGCGTGGTCCAGTGCGTCCTCGACACGAACGGCACCGACGTCACGGGCTCGCTCCAGGGCAGCGCGACCTGATCTCCTGATCCGTCCCGCACGCGCGACGGCGCCCCTCCCCGCGTGGGGAGGGGCGCCGTCGTGCGTCGGGCCGAGGCCGTGCCGGACGGGCTCAGGTCACCCGAAGCGGCCGGAGATGTAGTCCTCGGTGGCCTGCTGCGTGGGCGAGGAGAACATCGTCGCGGTGTCGTCCATCTCGATGAGGCGCCCGGGCTTGCCGGTGCCCGCGATGTTGAAGAACGCGGTGCGGTCGCTCACGCGCGCCGCCTGCTGCATGTTGTGCGTGACGATGACGATCGTGTATTCGTCCTTGAGCTCGGCGATGAGGTCCTCGATCGCGAGCGTGGAGATCGGGTCGAGCGCCGAGCACGGCTCGTCCATGAGGAGCACCTGGGGCTTGACGGCGATCGCGCGCGCGATGCACAGGCGCTGCTGCTGGCCGCCGGAGAGGCCCGAGCCCGGGCGGTCGAGGCGGTCCTTCACCTCGTTCCACAGGTTCGCGCCGCGCAGCGACGACTCGACGAGGTCCTCGGCGTCGGACTTCGAGATGCGCTTGTTGTTGAGCTTCACCCCCGCGAGCACGTTCTCCTTGATGGACATCGTGGGGAACGGGTTCGGCCGCTGGAAGACCATGCCGACCTGGCGGCGGACGGCGACCGGGTCGACGTCGTCGCCGTAGAGGTCGACGCCCTCCATCGCGACGGTCCCCTCGACGCGTGCGCCGGGGATCACCTCGTGCATGCGGTTGAGCGTCCGCAGGAACGTCGACTTGCCGCAGCCGGACGGGCCGATGAAGGCCGTCACGGACTGGGGTTCGATCGTCATGCCGACGTCCTGCACCGCGAGGAAGTCGCCGTAGTAGATGTTGAGGTCCTTGACGTCGATGCGCTGTGCCATCGGGGCTGTCCTGTTCTAGCGGAGGGTCTTGGGCGCGAACCAGCGGGTGACGAGTCGCCCGACGAGGTTGAGCAGCATGACGATGAGGATCAGCGTCAGGGCGGCCGCCCAGGCCCGGTCGTAGTTGATGTCGGGGAGGCACACGGCGTCGGTGACGTTGCTGCAGGGCACCAGGCCCTGGCTGTACTGCCGGTAGACGTACACCGGGAGCGTCATCATGCGGCCCTCGAAGAGGTTGCCGTTGATCGAGTCGACGACGCCGACCGTGATGAGGAGCGGCGCCGTCTCGCCGATGACGCGCGCGACGGCGAGCATGACGCCCGTCGTGATGCCGGCGATCGACGTGCGGAGCACGACCCGCACGACGGTGAGCCACTTGGGCACGCCGAGCGCGTAAGCGGCCTCGCGCAGCTCGTTCGGGACGAGCCGGAGCATCTCCTCGCACGAGCGCACGACGACCGGGATCATGAGGACGGACAGCGCGACCGAGCCGACGATGCCCATGCGCACCCCCGGCCCGAACAGCACCGCGAAGAGCGCGTACGCGAAGAGGCCCGCGACGATCGACGGGATGCCGGTCATGACGTCGACGAAGAACGTCACGGCGCGCGCGAGCGGCCCGCGCCCGTACTCGACGAGGTAGATCGCGGCGAGCAGGCCGATCGGCACCGAGATCACCGCGGCGCCGAGGGTGATGAGGAGCGTGCCGAGGATCGCGTGGTAGATGCCGCCCGCGTCCATGCCGCCGAAGACGCCGCGCATGGAGTGCGTGAGGAAGTAGACGTCGAACCGCTCCATGCCGTGCACGACGACGGTCCACGCGACGGACACGAGGGGCACCATCGCGAGCGCGAACGCGCCCCACATGAGGACCGTCATGGTGCGGTCCTTGCGGCGACGTCCGGCGTCCGCGCCGCGCAGGAGCGCGCGCACGGACGCGGTGCGCTCCGGGTCCGGTGCGGAGGCCCCGCGCGCGGGGCTGGTGCTGAGGGCGCTCATCAGTTGGCTCCCGAGAAGTCCTTGCGCCGCGCGACGATCGCGCGGGCGCCCATGTTGACGAGCAGGGTGATGACGAACAGCGCGAGGCCCGTCGCGATGAGGGCGCTCACCCCGAGCGGGTTCGCCTCGGGGAAGTCCGCCGCGATGTTCGCGGCGATCGTCTGCTGCTGCCCCGCCTGCAGGATCTTGAACGAGTAGAGGAGTCCGGGCGAGAGGATCATGAGCACGGCCATCGTCTCGCCGAGCGCGCGCCCGAGGCCGAGCATCGCGGCCGAGATGACGCCCGACCGCCCGAACGGGATGACCGCGGTGCGGATCATCTCCCAGCGCGTCGCGCCGAGGGCGAGCGCGGCCTCCTCGTGGAGCTTCGGCGTCTGGAGGAACACCTCGCGGCTCACGGCCGTGATGATCGGCAGGATCATCACGGCGAGCACGAGCGCGACGGTGAGCAGGACGCGACCGGTCGGCGACGCCGGGCCGGCGAAGAGCGGGAACCACCCGAGGGTGTCGGCGAGCCAGGACCACACCGGCACGACGACCGGCGGGAGGACGAGCGAGCCCCACAGGCCGTAGACGACGCTGGGGATCGCCGCGAGCAGGTCGACGACGTAGCCCAGGGTCGAGGCGAGCCGGCGGGGCGCGTAGTGGGAGATGAACAGCGCGATGCCCATCGCGACGGGCGTCGCGAGCACGAGCGAGAGCGCCGCCGCGAGCAGCGTGCCGAAGATCAGCGGCCCCACGAACGACAGCAGCGACGCGCCCTCGGGGAACCACGCCACCTGCTCGCTCAGCTCGGCCCCGCCCGCGCTGAGTGCGGGCCACGCCCGCAGCAGCAGGAAGATCGCGACCGCGGCCAGCACGGCGAGGATGAGCGCGCCGGCACCCGTCGCGGTCCAGCGGAACGCGCGGTTCACGCCGCGGTCGCTGTTGCGGGCGCGGCGGCGCGAGGTGCCCGCGCGACGCGCGGGCTCGGACGAGCCGCCCGGCGCGGGGCCCGGCGTCGTGGGTGGGGCTGTGGTGGTCACTCTCGTGCTCCCGGTGTGCTGTCCTGCGGCGTACGGTCTGGTCGCGGGTCGGGGGCGACGGGGCCCGTAGGCCCCGCCGCCCCCCGGCGCCCGGCGGTCGTCAGCCGGCGGCGCCGACCGTGATGGCCTCGACGGCCGCGTGGACGTCCGTGCGCAGGTCCTCCGAGATCGGCGCGCTGCCCGCAGCCGACGCGGAGGCCGACTGGCCCTCCTCGCTCGAGACGTAGGTGAGGAACGCCTTGACGAGGTCGCCCGTCGCCTCGTCCTCGTAGTTGAGGCACGCCACCGCGTACGAGACGAGCACCAGCGGGTAGGCGCCGGCCTCGGTCGTGGTGCGGTCCAGCTCGACCGCGATGTCGTGCTCGTGCCGGCCCTCGACGCGCGGCGACGCGTCGACGACCTTGGCCGCGGCCTCCGGGGAGTAGGCGACCCACTCCTCGCCGACCTTGATCTTCGCGGTGCCGAGGTCGCCGGCCTTCGAGGCGTCGGCGTAGCCGATGGTGCCCTCGCCGCCCTGGACGGTCTGCACGACGCCGGACGTGCCCTGCGCGGACTCGCCGCCCTGCGTCGGCCAGTCGCCGCTCGGCTCGTGGCCCCACGCGTCGCCCGCGGTCGCGGCGAGGTACTCGGTGAAGTTCTCGGTGGTGCCCGACTCGTCGGAGCGGTGGACGGGCGTGATCGCCACGTCGGGGAGCGTCGCGTCGGGGTTGTCGGCGGCGATCTCCGGCGCGTTCCACTGCGTGATGGTGCCGTTGAAGATGCCCGCGATCGTGGCCGGGGCGAGGTTCAGCTCGGCGACCTCCGGCAGGTTGTAGATGATCGCGATCGGGCTGACGTAGACGGGGAGGTCGATCGCGCCGTCGGGGCCGCACACGGCCTGCGACTGGGTGATCTCCTCCTCCTTGAGCACCGCGTCGGAGCCGGCGAACGCGACGCCGCCCTCGAGGAACTGGGTGCGGCCGCCGCCGGAGCCGACCGGGTCGTAGTTGACCGTGACGTCGGGGTTCGCGCTCTGGAACCCGGCGCGCCACGCCTCCATGGCGGACTCCTGCGAGCTCGCGCCCGCACCGTTGAGCTCACCGCTGAGGTCGCTCGCGGTCTCGGACGAGCCCTCGGAGGAACCACCGGTGGAGCCGTCGGCGCCGCCGACGGGGTCGTCCGACCCGCACGCGGCGAGGGTCAGGGCGAGCGCGCCGACCGCGACGGCGGATCCTGCACGGGAGAATCGGCTGAGCTTCACTCTTCGTTCCATCCTGTTCACGCGTCTCGTGCCACCAGCGAGCGCCGGTGACGATCCCGACGCTAGGAGCGCCGGGTGACGCGTTCCCCGAGAGCGGGTGAACGACGGATGAACAGTGCACAGACCTTCCGTGCCGGGCTGTCGGCTCGCACGGCGGGCCCCGCGGCGTCGGACGACGACGGCCCCGGCGCGTCCGCGAGGGACGCACCGGGGCCGTCGTCGTGCCGGTCGTTCGTACTGGTCCGCGCCGGACGTCCGCGCCGGACGTCCGCGCCGGACGGGACCGCCGGGTCAGGCCTGCCCGACGCCGTCGGCGATCTTGTAGCCGAGGCCCCGCACCGTGAGGAGGTAGCGCGGGCTCGCGGGCTCGGGCTCGATCTTCGAGCGGATGCGCTTGACGTGGACGTCGAGGGTCTTGGTGTCCCCCACGTAGTCCGTGCCCCACACCCGGTCGATGAGCTGCCCGCGCGTGAGCACGCGGCCGGCGTTGCGCAGGAGCAGCTCGAGGAGCTCGAACTCCTTGAGCGGGAACGGCACGACCTCGCCGTCCACGCTCACGGTGTGCCGCTCGACGTCCATCCGGACGGGGCCGACCTCGAGCGCGCTCTCCGCGACCGGTTCGACGCCGGCCTCCCCGCCCTTGCGCCGCAGCACGGCGCGCACGCGCGCGAGCAGCTCGCGGAACGAGTACGGCTTGGTCACGTAGTCGTCCGCGCCCAGCTCCAGGCCGACGACCTTGTCGATCTCCGAGTCCTTCGCCGTGAGCATGATGACGGGGACGTCGCCGCGCTGGCGCAGCTCCCGGCACACCTCCGTGCCGCTCAGGCCGGGGAGCATGAGGTCGAGCAGGACGAGGTCCGCGCCGTCGGCCTCGTACCGCTCCAGGGCCTCCGTACCGGTCGCCGCCTCGACGACGTCGAAGCCCTCGCGCCGCAGCTGGTACGTCAGCGGGTCGCGGTACGACTCCTCGTCCTCCACCACCAGGATGCGCGTCACGCGCCTACCTCCTTGTTCCGTGCGCCCGCGTCCGGGGCGCCGTCGTCCGACGCGTGCTCGTGCGGCACGCGCTCGTGCTCGTCCGGTGCGCGACCCTCCGTCGCGTGCCCGTCGGGTGCCTGCTCGGCCACCCGGTCGGTCACCGTGCCGCGCGTCCGCGCGGCCGGGACGTTCGCCGCCGGGATGCGGAGCGTGAAGGTCGACCCGCGGCCCGGCTCGGACCACATCGTCACCTCGCCGCCGTGGTCGGCGGCGACGTGCTTGACGATGCTCAGCCCGAGGCCGGTGCCCCCCGTGTCGCGCGAGCGCGCCGGGTCGACGCGGTAGAACCGCTCGAAGACCCGCGCCTGCTCGTCGGCCGCGATCCCGATGCCCTGGTCCACGACGGCGATCTCGACGAGGTCGCCCGACCGCGTCACGCCGACGCCGACGCGCGTGTTCTCGCCCGAGTAGGCGACCGCGTTGTCGAGGAGGTTGCGCACCGCGGTGACGAGCAGGTTGTGGTCGCCGTAGACCGCGGCGTCCAGCTCGCCGCCCGTCGTGAGCACGATGCCCTTGCCCTGCGCGGTCGTGCGGGCGCGGTCGACGGCCTCCTCGACCACGCCGCGCACCGGCACGACCGTCACCTCCTGCAGGGCTCCCGCGACCTGGAGCCGCGACAGCTCGATGATCTCCTGCACGAGCGCGGACAGGCGCGTCGCCTCGGACTGCATGCGCGCGGCGAACCGGCGCACCGCCACCGGGTCGTCCGCGGCGTCCTGGACGGTCTCCGCGAGCAGCGCGAGCGCGCCCACCGGCGTCTTCAGCTCGTGGGACACGTTGACGACGAAGTCGCGGCGGATCGCCTCGACGCGCCGCGCCTCCGTCCGGTCCTCCGCGAGCACGAGCACGTGGTGCGGGCCCACCTGGGCCACGCGCACCTGGAGCATCACCGTGCCCCGGCCGACGGGACCGCGCGGGAGCTCGAGCTCCTCGTCGCGGATCACGCCGTCCCGGCGCACGTCGTCGATCATGTCGCGGATCGCGGCGTGCGCGATCGCGTCGCCGCGCACGACCCCCAGCGCGTACGCGGGCGGGCTTGCCCGCACGACCTCCCCCTCGCCGTCGAGCACGACGGCGGCGGACCGCAGCACGGCCAGCACCCGGACGAGGCCCTCGTCGAGCTCCGGCGCGGTCTCCTCGCGCACGGCGCGCTGCTGCCGCTCGCTCACGCGGAAGGCGATCGCGGCGATCACGCCGACGACGATGCCCACGACACCGGCGAGCAGCACGGTCACGCCCTCGATCAGACTCTCGGCTTGCACCCGTCCAGCGTACGGTCGCGCGCGCTCCCTCCCGGCCCTGCCGGCCCCTGGGCGGGCCCGAGCCGCCAAGAGTTCACCTGACGGCGCACTGGTGTTCACCGGCCGGTCGACCACGCCTGGGAGCGTGTCAGGAGCCGACGGCGTGCCCGGGCGCCTCCCGGCGCGTCGGGGCGCACGCCGTCACGGACCGGACCGACCGGTCACGACGAGAGGGAAGCGATGCGGGAGATCTTCGAGGCCGAGCTGAAGCAGGTCGGCGACGACCTGGCCGAGATGAGCCGGCTGGTGGAGTCGGCCGTGAACCGCGCCGGGCAGGCGCTCCTCACGGCGGACCTGCAGCTCGCGCAGTCGGTGATCGGCGACGACCACACGATCGACGCCCTCGAGCGCGAGCTCGACGAGCGCTGCGTGCTGCTGCTCGCGCAGCAGCAGCCCGTCGCGACCGACCTGCGGGTCGTCGTCAGCGCGCTGCGCATGAGCGCCACCCTGGAGCGCATGGGCGACCTCGCGCGCCACATCGCGCAGGTCGCGCGCGGCCGCTACCCGGGCCGCGCGATCGAGCCGTCGCTGCACCGCACGTTCGAGCAGATGCACGACGCCGCCGTCCGCGTCGCGCGGCGCACGACCACGCTCCTCACGACGCGCGACCTCACCGTCGCCGCGAACATCGAGCGCGACGACGACCTGCTCGACAAGCTGCACCAGGACACGTTCAGCGCGCTGCTCGACGGCACGTGGACGGGCACGCCGCAGGAGACGGTCGACGTCACGCTCGTGGGCCGCTACTACGAGCGCTTCGGCGACCACGGGGTGTCGATCGCCAAGCGCGTGACGTACCTCGTGACCGGCGAGTTCGCCGACGACCGCGGCGCCCCCGCGGGCACCACGCGCGCGACCGCCTGACCCGCCGCCGGGAGCGCCCGCTCGACCGACGCAGAGGACCGTGGCCCGTCCGGATCTCCGGACGGGCCACGGTCGTGCGGGGGGGTGGGCCGGTCAGCGGCCCTGGTTCGCGACCGCCGCGGCGGCCTCGGCGGCGGCCTCGGGGTCGAGGTAGCGGCCGCCCTTCGTGACGGGCTTGAGGTCCTCGTCGAGCTCGTAGAGCAGCGGGATGCCGGTCGGGATGTTGAGCGCGGCGATGTCCTCGTCGGAGATGCCGTCGAGGTGCTTGACGATCGCGCGCAGCGAGTTGCCGTGCGCGGCGACCAGGACGGTCTTGCCCGCCTTGAGGTCGGGGACGACCTCGCCGTCCCAGTACGGCAGGGCGCGCTCGAGCACGTCCTTGAGGCACTCGGTGCGCACGACGGGGGCGTCCGCGTAGCGCGGGTCCGTGTCCTGCGAGAACTCGGAGCCGAGCTCGATCTCAGGCGGCGGGACGTCGTAGGAGCGGCGCCAGAGCATGAACTGCTCCTCGCCGAACTCCTCGAGCGTCTGCTTCTTGTTCTTGCCCTGGAGCGCACCGTAGTGCCGCTCGTTGAGGCGCCACGACCGCTTCACGGGGATCCAGTGGCGGTCGGCCGCGTCGAGCGCGAGGTTCGCCGTCGTGATGGCGCGGCGCAGGAGCGAGGTGTGCACCACGTCGGGCAGGACGCCGGCCTCCGTGAGGAGCTGACCGCCGCGCTTCGCCTCCTCGGTGCCCTTCTCCGACAGGGCGACGTCCACCCAGCCGGTGAACAGGTTCTTGGCGTTCCATTCGCTCTCGCCGTGGCGGAGCAGCACGAGGGTGTAGGTCATGCCTCCATCCTGCCGCACGGCCCGGCGCCGCGGCACGCGCGTCCCACGTGGTGGTGACCGTCGCCGCGCGGCGTGGGACGAAGGTCCGGCCGTCCCGGGCCGCCCGAGCAGCGCCGCGCCACGGCCGGGGGCGGGGCCGGGAATCAGCGCGCCATCGCGCACGTTCTCTCCCGCATGCCGATCGACGGAGAGTACGCACCGAGCCCGAGCACCTGGTCCCGCGAGCAGGCGGAGGCCTACGAGTCGTCCGGCGGGACGCGCAGCACGACCCTGAACGGGATGCCCGTCGTCGTCCTCACGACGCTCGGGCGCCGCAGCGGCAAGGTCCGCAAGACCCCGCTCATGCGGGTCGAGCACGACGGCGCGTACGCGGTCGTCGCGTCGCTCGGCGGCGCGCCGAAGCACCCGGTCTGGTACCTCAACGTGCTCGCGCACCCGCGGGTCGAGCTGCAGGACGGCACCGAGCGGCACGACTACGTCGCGCGCGAGGTCCACGGCGAGGAGAAGGCGCTGTGGTGGGAGCGCGCGGTCGCGGCCTACCCGCCGTACGCCGACTACCAGGAGAAGACGTCGCGGGAGATCCCCGTCCTCGTGCTGGAGCGCGCGGACGACTGAGCCCGGCGTGACCTCGCGTACCGGTCCGCGCGGTCAGCGCGCCGCGCGGACCTTGCGCGCCTGCGCGTAGACGTCGAGCATCCGGACCGCCGCGACGTCCCACCCGAACCGCGCCCCCGCGCGCCGTGCGCCCTCGCCGAGGGTCGCGAGGCGGGCGTCGTCGACGAGCAGGTCCGCGAGGACGCGCGCCCAGGTCTCCGGGTCGTGGTCGGGCACGAGGACGCCGGAGACCTGGTCCTCCACCACGGTCCGCAGCCCGCCGACGGCGGCCGCGACCACGGGCGTGCCGCTCGCCTCCGCCTCGGCCGCGACGAGCCCGAACGTCTCGTTGTGCGAGGGGACGGCGACGACGTCGGCCGCCCGGTACCAGCGCACGAGCGCGTCGCGCGGGACGGGCGGGCGCACGACGAGCCGGTCGCTCACGCCCACCTGGTAGGCGAGGGCCTCGAGCTCGCGGACCGCCGTCGGGCGGCCGCTGGGGCCGCCGAGCACGACGAGCGTCGGCACGGGCTCCCCGCGCGCGGCGAGGACGCCGAGTGCCCGGACGAGCACGTCCGGGCCCTTGAGCGGCTGCACGCGCCCGGCGAAGAGGACGAGGCCGCCGTCCGCCGGCAGGCCGAGGCCGGCCCGCAGCGCGCGCCGCCGCTCGCGGCGCGCCCGGGCGTCGCCGGTCGTGGCGCCCGGCGCCGGGGAGAACAGCTCGAGGTCCACGCCCGGCGGCACGACGTGCACGCGCGCCGGGTCGGCCGCGTAGTCGCGCACGAGGTCCTGCGCCTCCGCGTCCGTGCTCGCGACGAGCGCGTCCGCCTCCGCGACGACCTGCTCCTCGCCGATGATGCGCCCGAGCGGCTCGGGCGCGTCACCCGGCGCGAGCGCCGCGTTCTTCACGCGCGCGAGCGTGTGCATGGTGTGGACGAGCGGGACGTCCCAGCGGTCGGCAGCGAGCCACCCGACCTGCCCCGAGAGCCAGTAGTGCGTGTGCACGACGTCGTACCAGCCCTCGCGGTGCCGCGCCTCGGCCCGGAGCACCCCGGCCGTGAACGCGCAGAGCTGGCCCGGGAGGTCGTTCTTGTCGAGCCCCTCGAAGGGCCCGGCGGCGACGTGGCGCACCGTCACGCCGTCGGACACCTCGACCACGGGCGGCTGGCTCGACGCCGTCGCACGCGTGAAGATCTCCACCTGCGTGCCGCGGCGCGCGAGCGCGTGCGCGAGCTCGGTCACGTACACGTTCATGCCGCCCGCGTCACCGGTGCCCGGCTGGTCGAGCGGCGACGTGTGCACCGAGAGCATCGCGACCCGCAGCGGGTCCGACGGGTCGGGGGCGGTTCCGCCCGGCAGGTCGAGCGTCGTCACGGCGGGTCAGGCCTCCACGACGCACGCCGGGGCCGGGAGCGCGAGCACGTCGAGCACCTGGGCGGCGCCGTCCGAGCGGCGCACGCGCAGGAGCGCGAGGTTCGACGTCGGGGCGTCCGGGCCCGCCGCGGCGGGCCGCTCGACGAGCGGGTCGTCGTTCTGGTTCGCCACGACGACGAGGTCGTGCAGGGGCGCGTCGGCGTCCCCCTGGCCGGCCTCGGCGCCCGACCCGGCGCCGGTCGCGGCCCCGAGGACCGCGAAGTGGCGCGGCCACGCGCCGCCCACGGGCGAGTCGGCGAGGTGGCGCAGCGTGGGCACGCCGCCGTCCGGCCCCGGCTCGACCGCGTGCACCGCGAGCACGTCGGCGCCGCGCACCGCGGCGAGGACGCGCGTGCCGTCCGCCGTGACCGCGACGTGCGAGGGGTAGTTCCCGCCGTCGGCCGGAGCGGCGGCGTGCGTGACGTCGTAGCGCGCGACGACGTCGTAGGTGCGCACGCCGTCCGGCCCGTCCACCGGGGAGAGCAGGAACAGCGCCGGGTCCAGCTCGCCGACGACGACGAGGTGCCCCGACGCCAGCGCCGCGAGGTGGCGCGGGCCCGTGCCCGGGGGGAACGTCGCGACGACGCGGGCCGTCGAGCCGTCGGGCGCGGCCGGGTCGTGCCGGCGCAGCTCGTCGGTGCCGAGGTCGACGACGAGCACCGCGCCGCTGCCGTCGTCCGCCGCGCCGAGGTGCGCGAGGGGCGCGACGAAGTGCGCGTGCGGCCCCTCCTGGCGGTCGGCGACCGGGCCGGTCCCCGCGTGCCGCTGTCGGCGCGGCCCGGCGTCGGGCGCGGTCGTCTCGAGCGCGCCGTCGTCCGTCGTCGGCACGACCGTGAGGACGCCGTCGCCGTAGTTCGCGACGAGCACGTCACCGCTCACGGCGACGTGGCACGGGTACGAGCCGCCCGTGGCGACCGGGCCGCCCCGGGGGGCGAGGGCGCCGTCGGGCCCGACGGCGAACGCCGAGACGGAGCCGGCCTCCGTCTCCCCCACCGCGTAGAGCGTGTCGCCGTCGAGCGCCAGGAACGACGGCGACCCCGACGCGGCGGCGAGCGCGCCGCCCCCGAAGGAGCCCGTCCCCGCGGCCGGGTCGACGTCGAGCTCGACGCGCCACACGCCCTCTGCGCCGCTCGGGTGCGGGTAGGTGCCGATCCAGAGGGCGCGGGTCGCGGAGGTCATGCCCCGAGCCTAGTTCTCCGCGCGGGCGGCTCGGCACGAGCGCCCCGGCGCACGAGAAGGGCGCCCGGCCGACGTGTCGTCGGCCGGGCGCCCCGGTGCTCGGTGAGACGACGCGTCAGTGCGCGGCGTCGTACGCGGTCTGGATCTCCTGGGAGATGCGCCCGCGGTCGTTGACCGTGTAGCCGTTGGCACGGGCCCACTCGCGGACCTCGGTCGCACGGGCCGAGCCGGACGAACGACCCCCGCCGCTGCGGCGGGCCGGCCGGGCCGAGCTCGTGCGGGACGAGACCTTGCGCGCGTTGCCGACCCACGAGGCAAAGGCGTCGCGCAGCTCTTGGGCATTCTTCGTGCTGAGGTCGATCTCGTAGGAGACGCCGTCGAGTGCGAACGTGACGGTCTCGTCGGCCGCGCCCCCGTCGAGATCGTCGACGAGAATTACCTGGACTTTCTGGGCCACTGTGGTTTCCTCACGCTTCACAGGAATTGCTGTCGTCGTCAGGATGCCACCGCGAATGGTGAGCGTCAATTGAACACGCCGCGCCGACGGAACGTGCGCACCGTACCTGACGGGCAATTCTTGGACGGCGGTCCATCATTTCGGGACGCCGCCCGACGGCCTTCCGCGGAGATCAGGAGTCGTGCGCGGGAGCAGCATTCCCGCGCGCGGCGGATTCCTGTTCCGCGTCGAGACGCGCCAGCGCGGCGCGCTCGTTGCGGTCCGCGCGCACGATCGCGCGCATCGCGACATAGAAGAGCACGCCGACGCCGATCGACGGGATCAGCGCCGCGAGGGTGGGCCAGATGTCCATGCTGTCGGTCCTAGGTTCTCGGCCGCGCTACTGCGCGGGCTTCACGAGCGGGAAGAGGATGGTCTCGCGGATGCCGAGACCGGTGAGCGCCATGAGCAGGCGGTCGATGCCCAGGCCCATCCCGCCGGACGGCGGCATCGCGTACTCCATCGCGGTGAGGAAGTCCTCGTCGATGCGCATGGCCTCCTCGTCGCCGGCCGCGGCGAGCAGGGCCTGCGCCTCGAACCGCTGCCGCTGGACCACCGGGTCCACGAGCTCGGAGTACGCCGTCGCGAGCTCGACGCCGCGCACGTAGAGGTCCCACTTCTCGACCTGCCCGCGCACCGTGCGGTGGTCGCGCGTCAGCGGCGAGGTCTCGACCGGGAAGTCCCGCACGAACGTCGGTGCGACCAGATGGTCTCCCACGAGGTGCTCCCACAGGCCTTCGACGAGCTTTCCGTGATTGACGTTCTTCGGGTCGAAGGAGAGCTCGTGCTTGTCCGCGAACGCTCGCAGCGTCTCGACCGACGTCTCGGGGGTGATGTGCTCGCCCAGCGCGTCCGAGAGCGAGTCGTACATCTTCAGCTGGGTCCATTCCCCGCCGAGGTCGTACTCCGTGCCGTCGGCGAGCGTCACGAGCGTCGTGCCGAGAGCGTCCTGCGCGGCGCGCTGGACGAGGTTCTGGGTGAGCACGGCCATCGTGTCGTAGTCGCCGTAGGCCTCGTACGCCTCGAGCATCGCGAATTCCGGCGAGTGCGTGGAGTCCACGCCCTCGTTGCGGAAGTTGCGGTTGATCTCGAACACCTTCTCGACGCCCCCGACGGCCGCGCGCTTGAGGAACAGCTCGGGCGCGATGCGCAGGAACAGGTCGATGTCGAACGCATTCATGTGCGTCTCGAACTGGCGCGCGGCGGCACCCTCCGGACGTGTCTGGAGCATCGGGGTCTCGACCTCGACGAAACCGCGCTCCCAGAAGTTCTCGCGGATCGAGCGCACGACGGCGGCGCGCAGGCGCACGGTGTCGCGTGCGGCCGGGCGGGCGATGAGGTCGACGTAGCGCTGGCGCACGCGCGCCTCCTCCGAGAGCTCCTTGTGGAGCACCGGGAGGGGACGCAGCGCCTTCGCGGCGATCTGCCACGCGTCCGCGAACACGCTCAGCTCGCCGCGGCGCGAGCTGATGACGCGGCCGTGCGCGAACAGGTGGTCGCCGAGGTCGACGTCGGACTTGAACGCCGCGAGCGACTCCTCCCCGACCACGGCCTGGCTGAGCATGACCTGCAGGCGGTTCCCCTCGCCGTCCTGCAGCGTGGCGAAGCAGAGCTTGCCGGTGTTGCGCAGGAACACCACGCGGCCGGCGACGCCGACCTCGTCCTGCGTCTCCTCGCCCGTCTCCAGGTGCGCGTACGCGGCACGGACCTCGGCGATCGTGGTCGTGCGCGGCACCGAGACGGGGTAGGGCTCGTCGCCGCGCGCGAGGATCCGCTCGCGCTTCTCGCGGCGGACCTGCATCTGCTCGGGCACGTCGTCGACGTGGTCCTCGGGCTCGGGCACGGCAGGAGAGGGGGTTCCGGCGGGGGAGGTCACCCCTGGATTCTACCGACGCTCCCGCGTCCCCGAGGTAGAGCCGTGGTCCGCCGAGGTAGAGCCGTGGTCGTGACCGGGGCTCTACCTCGCGGGACCGGGGCTCTCCCTCGGCGGGAGGGTGGGGAGGAGGTCGAGCGCGAGGTCGAGGATCGGGGCCGAGTGGGTGAGCGCGCCGACGGACAGGTAGTCGACGCCGGTGCCCGCGACCTCGCGCGCGCGGTCCAGGGTGAGGTTGCCCGTCGCCTCGAGCTCCACCTTCGCCGGGACGCCGTCCGTCCCCTCGCGCGCCCGCACGGCCGCGACCGTGTCGGCGAGCACCGGCGTCGGCATGTTGTCCAGGAGCAGGAAGTCGGCGCCCGCCGACAGCGCCTCGAGCGCCTGCGCCGTGGTGTCGGCCTCGACCTGCACCAGCACGTCGGGGAACGCCTGGCGGATCGCCTCGATCGCGGCGCTCACCGACCCCGCGGCCACGACGTGGTTGTCCTTGACCATCGCGACGTCGTACAGGCCCATGCGCTTGTTCGTGCCGCCGCCCGCGCGGACCGCGTACTTCTCGAGCGCGCGCAGCCCGGGGGTCGTCTTGCGCGTGTCGAGCACCTGGGCGCCGGTGCCGGCGAGCTCGCGCGCCCAGGCGCGCGTCGCCGTCGCGACGCCCGACGCGCGGCTCGCGAGGTTGAGCAGCGTGCGCTCCGCGGTGAGCAGCACCTGGACAGGACCGGTCAGCGCGGCGAGGACGCGGCCGCGGCCCACGGCCTCGCCGTCGGACGCGACGAACGTCACCTCGACGGGCGGGAGGCCGAACCGTTCCGCGACCTGGCGCGTCACCTCCTCGACCACGACGAGGCCCGCGACGACCCCGTCCGCGCGCGCCACGAGGTGCGCGGTCCCGGTGGCCGACGCCGGCACCGTCGCCTGGGTGGTCACGTCGCGCCCGGGCACGGGGCCCAGGTCCTCGTCGAGCGCCCGGGCGACGGTCTCGGCGATCCACGCCGGGTCGAGCCCGGGCTCCACGCGGGACGGGACGGCGGGCGGCGCTCCGCCGTCGGCGGGACGGGCGGGCACGGGCTCGGCAGGGCTGCTCACGGTCCCCCACGCTATCCGCTCGCGTGCCTGCAGCGCGCCGCTGCCCGGCGGCTCCCGGGCGCCGCCCGCCCACGCCGTCGCGCAGGACCGCGGTCGTGCGGGCCCGCGGTCGTGCGGGCCCGCGGTCGCGAGGTCGCGCGCCGCGCCTCAGCGGACGAGCAGTGTCCCGTCCGCGCCGAGCGAGACGAGCACGCGCCGCTCCCACGCGGGGTCGCTCGCCGGGAAGTCGGTGCGGAAGTGGCCGCCGCGGCTCTCGGTGCGCAGCGCCGCCGCGGCGGTGAGCGCGGTCGCGACCTGGTGCACGTTCGTCGTCTCCCACTCCGCGGCCTGCGGCTGCGCGACGACGTCGCTCGCCTCGTGCGCGTCCGTGCGGACCGCGGCGAGGCGGGCGGCGGCGGCCGCGAGCCCGTCGCCGTCGCGCAGGACGCCCGGGCCCGCGGACGCGATCGACTGGATGCGCGAGCGCGCGGCCGCCGCCACGAGGGCCGACGGCCCGGGGCGGTCGACGGGCTCGCCCACCTCGAGCTCGCCCGCGGCCACGCGCTCCGTGATCTGCCGCGCCGCGCGGTGGGCGAACACGAGCCCCTCGAGCAGCGAGTTCGACGCGAGGCGGTTCGCGCCGTGCACGCCCGTGCACGCGACCTCACCGATCGCGTAGAGACCGTCGACGGTGGAGCGACCGTGCAGGTCCGTCACGACGCCGCCCGAGTGGTAGTGCTGGGCGGGCGCCACGGGGACGGGCTCCTCGGTCCAGTCGAGTCCGTTCTCGGCGAGCCGCTCGGTGATCGTCGGGAAGCGCGCGCGCAGGAACTCGGCGCCGAGGTGCCGGGCGTCGAGCAGCACGTGGTCCGAGCCGGTCGCGGCCATCTGCCGCACGATCGCGTGCGCGACGACGTCGCGCGGCGCGAGCTCGGCCATGGGGTGCTGCGCGGGCATGAACCGGTGGCCGTCGGTGTCGAGGAGGATCGCGCCCTCGCCGCGCACGGCCTCGGAGATGAGCGGGAGCTGCCCCTTGGCGCCGAGGCCCAGCCACAGCACCGTAGGGTGGAACTGGACGAACTCGAGGTCGCCGAGCGTCGCGCCCGCGCGCAGCGCCGCGGCGATGCCGTCGCCCGTGGCCTGCGGCGGGTTGGTCGACGAGCGGAACACCTGCCCCACTCCCCCGGTCGCGAGCACGACGGCGCGCGCGAGGACCGCACCGACGCCGTCGCGCGAGCCCTCGCCGCGCACGTGGAGGGTCACGCCGCACGCGCGGGCAGCGCGGTCGCCCGAGCCGTCGGTCGTCAGCACGTCGAGCACGAGCGCGTTCTCGATGACCTCGATGCCCGGGTCGCGCCGCACGGCCTCGAGCTGCGCGACGAGCGCGCGCGAGATCTCCGCGCCCGTGGCGTCGCCGCCCGCGTGCGCGATCCGGTCGGCGTGGTGCCCGCCCTCGCGCGTGAGGGCGATGTCGCCGTTGGCCGCCCGGTCGAAGTTGGCGCCGCGCGCGACGAGCTCGCGCACGCGTGCGGGGCCCTCGGTGACGAGCACCTCGACGGCCGCCGGGTCGCACACGCCGGCGCCCGCGACGAGCGTGTCCGCGAGGTGCGCCTCGGGCGAGTCCTCGGGGTCGAGCGCGGCCGCGATGCCGCCCTGCGCCCAGACCGTCGACCCCGACGACAGCTCGCCCTTGGTGACGAGCAGGACGTGCGGCACGCGCGTGCGCAGCTCGAGGGCGGCGGTGAGGCCGGCGATGCCCGACCCGACGACCACGACGTCCGCCGTCGTCGTCCACCCCGGTGCGGGGGCGGCGAGGGACCGGGCGAGGTGAGGCGCGGACGCCCCGCCGGCCCGGGTCACGCGGGGCGCACCGCGGAGGCCACGCCGCCGTCGTCGACCGCGCCGCGGAACGGGGCGAACGGCAGGCCGCTCGCCTCGAGGCCGTGGCCCGCGGGCACGAGCCCGGGCTCGTCGGAGAGCTCGACGATGCGGTTCTGCTCGTCCACGAAGACGACGTTCGGCAGGTAGGTGCGCGCGTCGGCGTCGTCGAGCATGCCGTAGGCGATGAGGATGACGACGTCGCCCGGACTCACGAGGTGCGCGGCGGCGCCGTTGATGCAGATCTGGCCCGCGCCGCGCTCGCCCGGGATGACGTACGTCGTCAGGCGCGCGCCGTTGGTGACGTCCACGACGTCGACCTGCTGGCCCGGGTAGAGGTCCGCGGCGTCGAGCAGGTCGGCGTCCACGGTGATCGAGCCGACGTAGTGCAGGTCGGCCTGCGTCACCGTCGCGCGGTGGATCTTGCCGATCATCATGGGTCGCTGCAGCGACGCCGGACGTCGCGGCGGGCTCGGCGGGGTCTGCGCGGTCACGCGGTTCCTCCAGGTGCGGGGGCACGGCCCGCGGGGTCCGCCGCCCGGGTCGCGGGCGGCACGATCTCGACGGCCGTGTTGTCGATGAGACGCGTGGTGCCCACGCGTGCCGCGACCAGGAGGAGCCCGGGGCCGACGGCGCCGGGCGCCAGGTCCTCCACGGTAGCGGGATCGACGAGCACCACGTAATCGACGTCAACGCCGTCGGTGGCCTCCAGGATTCCCCGCGCGGCGGCGAGCACGGACGGCGCGTCCTCCCCCGCGGCCGCGGCGTCCCGCCCGGCGCGCAGCGCGCGGCTCAGCGCGAGCGCGTGCTCGTGCTCGGCCGGGGTCAGGTACGCGTTGCGCGACGACCGCGCGAGGCCGTCCGCCTCGCGCACGGTCTCGACGGCCAGGACCTCCACGTCGAGGTCGAGGTCGGCGACCATGCGGCGCACCGCGAGGAGCTGCTGCGCGTCCTTCGCCCCGAACACGGCGACGTCCGGCCGCACGAGGTGGAGCAGCTTGAGCACGACCGTGAGCACGCCGTCGAAGTGCCCGGGCCGCGACGCGCCCTCCAGCACCGTCCCGATGCGCCCCGACGTCACCCGCACGATCGGGCCGTCGGCCGAGCCCAGGTCGGGGTAGAGCTCGTCGACGGGTGGCGCGAACACGACGTCGACCGCCGCGTCCGGGCCCGCAGCGGCGAGCAGCGCCACGTCGGCCGCGACGTCGCGCGGGTAGCGCTCGTAGTCCTCGCCGGGGCCGAACTGCAGCGGGTTGACGAAGTCCGTCACGACGACCTGGCCGTCGGGGCCCGCCTCCGCGCGCGCCCGGCGCACGAGCTCGAGGTGCCCGGCGTGCAGCGCACCCATGGTCATGACGACGACGCGGCGTCCGCGCGGGTGCTCGGCGCGCCACGCGTCGAGCGCGGTGCGCAGCGCGGCGCGCGTCGTCACGACGGCCGGGGTCCCGGTTGCGGGGGGCCCGGCGTCCGGGCGGGGGGTGCTCGTCATGCTCGTCCTTCGTCGTGCGGGTCCTGCTGGTCGGGCCGGTCCTGCTGGTCGGGCCGGTCCTGCGGGTCGGGCCGGTCCCGCGGGTCGGGCGCGGGCGCGTCGAGCGCGTCGAGGAGCTCGCGGGCCGCGCGCTCGCCGAGCCGGCCGCCCGCGAGCGCGCGGTGCGTCGCGGCGCGGCTCAGCGCCCGGTACGACGGCGGCACGTCCGCCGCGTCGCTCGTCGCGGCGAGCGCGTCCAGGGCGGCGAGGTGCTCGCGGACGGTGCCGACGTCGCCCCGCGCCACCGGCCCGGTGAGCCCGAGGAGCGCCCCGGCGCCCGCGCCCGTCCCCGACTCGGCACCCGCGTCGGCGCCCCGCGTCGCACCGTCGAGGGCGGCGGCGAGGAGCGGCGCGAGCGCGCGCCCGGGCTGGTCGACGCCCGCGGCCTCGAGCGCCTGCGCGGCCTGCGCGACGAGCACGACGAGGTGGTTCGCGCCGTGCGCGAGGGCCGCGTGGTAGAGCCCGCGCGACTCCTCGGCGACGACGACCGGCTCCCCGCCGAGCTCGACCACGAGCGCCTGCCCGATCGGCAGGACCGGCCCGGGCGCGGTGACGGCGAACGTCGTGCCCTCCAGCCGCGCGAGGTCGAGCGACGTGCCGCTGAACGTCATGGCGGGGTGCAGCGCGAGCGGGATGGCGCCGGCGGCGCGCGCGGGGTCGAGGACGGCCGTGCCGTAGCGGCCCGACGTGTGCACGACGATCTGGCCGGGCTGCCACGCCCCTGTCTCGGCGAGGCCGCGGACCAGGGCCGGGAGCGCGTCGTCGGGCACGGCGAGGAGCACGAGCTCGGCGCGCTCCACGACCTGCGGGACCTCGAGGACGGGCACCCCCGCGAGGAGCGTCTCGATGCGGTCGCGCGACGCGTCGGACACGCCGCTCGCGCCCACGACCGCGTGGCCGACGGCGCGCAGGGCGCTGCCGAGGACGGCCCCGACTCGACCGGCCCCGACGACGCCGACCCCGAGCCGACCGGGGCGGCGAGTGCCGTCCGCGGCGCTCACGCGCTCTCCTCGAGCGGGACGTCGTCGCGGCGCATCCAGAGCTCCGGCCCCGCGTGCGCGCGGGCCTCGCGGGCGCGCTCGGCCTGGGTGTCGAGGAGGCGCGCGGCGTCGCCCGCGTCGAGGTGCCGCACCTGGGGCGAGACCGGCCCGGGCGTCGAGTGCACGGTGAACGACGCGACGTCGAGCCGGCGCTGCAGCGGTCCCTGCTCGAGCCCGAGCGACTGGGTGCGCTCGTGGGGCACGACGACGAGGGTGCGGAAGACGCGCCCGCCGCGCAGCAGGAGCGCGCGGTCGGTGACGCTGAAGCCGTTCCGCCGCCACGCGACGAGGTCCAGCAGGCGCGCACGGCGCGGGGACGCGACGAAGTGCTGCCCGGCGTCGAGCCCGGACAGGCCCTCGTCGAGCAGGCCGCGGGGGTCGGGCGTGCCGAGGTCCGGCAGCACGAGCCACAGGGCCGCGAGCGCCTCGTCGCGCGTGCCGACGGGCAGGAGCACGCTCGTGCTGTCCGTCCCATCGGTGCTGACGCCGTAGCCCGCGACGTTGACGTCGACGCGCCACCAGTCCTGGCCGCGCCAGAACGGGCCCTGCCGCAGCCGGACGGCCTGGACGCGACCGGGCGGGATCGTCTGCGAGCGGGTCTCCAGCAGGCCGTGGCGCAGGCGGATGCCGTCGGGAGAGATGGCGGACCGGAAGCCGAACTCGCCCGTGAACCGGGAGAACAGGAACCCGCCGAAGCCGAGCACGGCGGGCAGCGCGCTGAACAGGATCCCGATCTCGCGCGTGCCGACGACGACGCCCGCGATGCCGAGCACACCGAGGACGAGGCCGACCGTCGCGCCGGACCGCAGGAGCGAGGCGACGAGCCGACCCGGCCCGACGGCGGTCACGGGCTGCTCGGGCGCCTCGGCGACGAAGGACGGTGCGTCCGTCACGGGGACCGTGACCTCCCCGACCGGCGCCCCGACGGCGCCGGGAGCACCCGGGACCGCGGGCGCGCCCGGGGCGCCTGGCGCCGTCGCAGCGGCCGGACGCTCGCGCGCGACCCGAAGGCCCGCGGCGCGCGCGAGGAGGTCGTTGCGCAGCCGGTTCGCCTCCGCCTCCTTGAGGAAGCCGAGCTTCACGCCCGAGTCCGCTCCCCCGGCGACCTCGAGCTTGAGCTCCGCGAGCCCGAAGAACCGGGCCAGGAGCGGCTGCACGACGTCGACCGCCTGGAGCCGGTCGAGGCGCGCCTTGCGCTGCTGCCGGAACAGCACGCCCGTGCGCAGGTGCACCGACTCGTCGTCGACCGCGTAGCTCGTCATGCGCCACGCGACCGCCGAGTACCCGAGCCCCACGAGCCCCACCACGAGGATGCCGAGGAGGATCATCCACCAGCGGTCGCCCTCGAGGAGGTTCTCCCCCTCGGGCAGCCCGTTGAGCGTCTGCTGGCCGACGACGACCAGGAGCACCGCGATGACCGTCCAGCCCCGCACGAGCGGGGTGACCGGGTGCACCCGGTGCCACACGAGGTCGTCGGTGGCCGGTGCGTCGTTCACAGGCCCGCCAGCCTCGCCTCGCCGCGCGACGCGAGCCGGTCCCGCAGGCGCTCCGCCTCGGCGGGCTCGAGACCGTCGATCGTCGCGTCGGTCGACGCGGACGCCGTGTGGAGCTGGACCTGGGCGATGCCGAGCTTGCGCGCGAGCGGCCCGGCCTGGACGTCGACGTACTGCATGCGGCCGTAGGGCACGACGACGAGCGTGCGGAACATGATGCCGTGGCGGATCAGGAGGTCGTCGTCACGCTCCGCGTAGCCGATCGCGCGGACCTGGCGCGGCACGAGGACGGCCGCCCACAGGCCCAGGAGCGCGAGCACGCCGAGCACGAGCCACTGCCACCAGTGCGGGAAGAGGATCGCGAGCACGATCACGGCGACGGCCGGGACCGCGAGCGTGATGCCCACGGACAGCAGGCGCGCCGTGACGAGCCGCGGCGACACGCGCGTCCACTCGATGCCGGGCGGGTCGAAGGGGCCGGTGCCGCGGGGGTCCTGGTCCCGTGCAGGGTCGGTCATGCGTCGATTCTCCCATCCCGTCCCGGTGCGGACCGGGTCGTGCACAGGCCGGGGCGGGGCGCGGGCCTCAGGCGGGCGTGCCCGCGCCCGGGGTCTCCGGGTCCTCGCGCGTCACCGAGCCCTCGCGGCCCTCCCGGCCCTCGCCGCGGTCGTCGGGCGGGAGCTGGCAGAACCGCTCGGCCACGAGCCCGACGACGGCCAGCACGACCGCGCACGCGGCGGCCACCCCGGCCGCGAGGGCCCGGCCGCGGAACGCGTCGATCGAGAGGTCGGGCAGGGCGGCGAGCACCTGCGCGCCGTACCAGCCCGTCAGGAGCGCGCCCGTGAGCGCGGCCGCCTTCGCGAGGACGAACGTGCGCGCCGCGCGGATCGCGTCGAGCGACGGACGCTTGCCCTGCTGGTACGCGCGCACGGTCCAGCCCGCCCAGAACACCGCCGCCGCGAGCGCGAGGACGGTGACGTCCACGATCCACGGCACCGCCGGCAGGAGCGTGCCGCGGCTCTGGAGCAGGCGCACGACGAACCACCCGGCGACGGCGGTCGCGACCGCCACGAGCAGCAGGGTGCGGACGGAGGTGCGCCGCATCAGCGCTCGTCGTCGCGACCGTCGCCGGACACCGGCCCGAACGGCGGCCACGGGTCGTTCGCCGGGAGCCCCGCGTCCGCGAGCGGGCCGGGGGCGGACGCCGGTCCACCGCTCGAGACCGGCGCGAACGGCACCGACCGGATGATGTCGTCACCGGACGACGCGGCGTCCGCCGGCGGCTGCGGGTGCGCGGGTTGCGCGACCGGCTGCTGCGGTGCGGCCGGCACGGGCTCGGGAGCGTGGACCGGCGGGAAGACCGGGTGCGCGGGTGCGCCGTGCTCGGGGAAGCGCGCCGCGTCCTGAGCCGGGGCGGGCCTGGCGTCCGGGGCGTGCCCGGCGTCGGGCGACGACGGCACGGGGTGCGACGGCGGCCGGTTCGACGGCCCCGGGAACGGGGCGACGGGGACGCCCGCGTCCTCGCGCGGGTCGAACGAGCCGTCGGGGACGATCGGCGGGGCCGCCCCCTCGGGCGCGACGCCCTCGGAGACGGGCGCGAAGACCGGCCGGGCCGGGAGCGCCTCGCTCGGTGTCACGGTCTGCGGGAGACCGGCCGGCTGCGGCACGACCGCGGGCTGCGGCGGGGCCGCCGGGGGCGCGGGCTCCGGGGCGGGCGGCTGCGGCGGCTCCGCCTGGACGTGCGGCGGCTGCTGCGGGGCGGGCTGCTGCTGCGGGGCCGTGTGCTGCTGCGCGAGGGGCTCCTGCACGAGCGGCTGCTGCGGCGCCGGGTGCGCCTCGTGCGGCGGCACGGGCTGCTGCGGCGCCGGGTGCGCCTCGTGCGGCGGCACGGGCTGCTGCGGTGCCGGCTGCTGCGGTGCCGGCGCGCCGTCGGGGGCGGGCACGCCGCCGCTGGGCGTCACGGGACCGTCGTACGGGGCGGCGACGGGACCGGTGTGCGCCTGCTGGTAGGGGTCGGGCGCGTCGGCGGGCGCGGGCGGCGGGGCGGCGTCCGTGCTGCCCGTGGCGACGGGCACGGCGCCCGTCGGGTCGGGGGCAGGGTCCGTCAGCCAGTCGAGCGCGAGCCACCGGATGCCGCCGCGGTCGGGCGCGGTCGCCGCGAGGGCCGCGACGGGGCCGCCCCCGAGGCCCGGGAGCACCGCGTCCGGGTCGATCTGCGACCACGGCTCGAGCACGAACGCCCGCTCGTGCGCGCGGGGGTGCGGCAGCTCCAGGTCGTCGGCGACGGCCGTCAGCGTGCCGTAGACGATGAGGTCGACGTCGAGCGTGCGGGGACCCCAGCGCTCGTCGCGCACCCGGCCGTGCGCCTGCTCGACCGCCTGGCACGCGTGCAGCAGGTCGCGCGCCGACAGGCGCGTGCGCGCGAGGAGGACGGTGTTGAGGTAGTCCGGCTGGTCGGGGCCGCCCACGGCCTCCGTGCGGGCCAGCGGCGAGACCTCCGTGATCTCGAGGCCGGAGATCCGGTCGAGGTCCGTGATCGCGTCGCGCAGCGTCTGCTGGGCGTCGCCGAGGTTCGCGCCCAGCGCGAGCACGACCTCGACGAACCCGGCGGGCACGTCGTCCATCCGGTCGTGCTCGACGGGCGCGGCCGCCTCCGCGGCGTCGTGCGCCCCGCCGTGGGCCTCGTCGCGCGCCGGGGCGGGCTCGGCCGCGGCGCCGTACGGCAGGGGCTCGGCCTCGGGGGCGGCGTGCTCGACGGGCCCGGCGTCGCCGGGGACGGTCTGCTGCTCGCCCGACGGCGCGCCGGGCGCGACCGGCGGCGCGTCGTGGTGCAGCACGTGCTCGGCGGGGCCGGCCGCGGGGACCGACCCCGCGACGAGCTCGTCGTACGACGCCGCCTGCTGCGGGTGCGGCGCCGCGTCGTCGTGCGCGGGCTCGCCGCGGTCGTCGGGCGCGGGCTCCGCGTACGGCGCCTCCCCGTACGGGGCCTCGCCGTCCGGTGCCTCCGCGTGGGTCTGCTGCTCGGAACGGTCGTCGCCGGGGACGGCGTCGTCCCGGACGGCGGGAGCCTCGCGGGTCGCGTCGAGCGCGTCCTCCGGGGATTCGGCCGCCGTCGCACCGGACTCGGCCGCGGTCCGCGCGTCCTCGCCCGGGGCACCGGCCGAGCCCGGGAGGATGCTGGGCGGCATGACCTCGGGCGCGGGGGCGAGCGGGGCCCGGTCGTCGGGCGCGGGGACGTCGCCGACGCCGTGGATGAGCGCGGGGGCGACCGACCCGACGGGGATCGGCCCGACGGGCTGCGCGTCGCGCGACCCCTGCTCCGCACGGCGCGACAGCGGCGCGACGACGGGGACGACCACGCGGTCGCGACGGATGACGACCTCGACGTCCTCGAACGGGACCGTGATCGGCGCCTGCGGCTTGTGCACCGCGACGTCGACCGCGACGACGTCGTCGTGCGTGAGGATCGTCGCGGCGATGCGCTCGGCGACGGTCTCGACGAGGTCGGCGGGCGATCCGGCGAGGACCGCGACGACGTCCTCGGCGACGCCCGCGTAGCTGACGGTCCGGGACAGGTCGTCGCCGCTCGCGGCCGCGCGCGTGTCCAGGTGGAGCACGACGTCGGCCCGGAAGAGCTGGCCCTGCGCCTTCTCGTGCTCGAAGACGCCGTGGTGGCCCGTCGCGCTCAGGCCCGTGAGGCGGATCCGGTCGAACGGCCGTCCGTCCGCGTCGAGGACCGCTCCTGCGAACGCTGTGGTCACGTCGTGCTCCCGTCCGGTGCTGCGTCGTCGCCCGCCGGGGCGGGTCGTCGTCACCGTGTCTCGTTGCGTGTGTCGTGCTGCGCCGGGCCGCCCGCGCCGCGGGGCCCCTCGCCCATCCTGCTAGGTCGTGGGCCGCGCCGTCGAGTCGCTCCCGACCCTCGGTCGGTCCGCCGGCTGCGCCGCGCCGCCGTCCGCGGGCCGCACGACCTCGTCGCGGGCACGCCCCCAGGCGGCGGCGACCCGCACGGCGTCGGCGGACGCCCGGACCGCGTGGACCCGCACGCACCACGCGCCCGACGCCGCGGCGAGGGTCGTGACCGCGGCGGTCGCGTCGTCGCGCAGGAGCGGCGGGACGGGCCGACCGTCGGAGCGCGCGAGGAGGTGCCCGAGGAACCGCTTGCGGGACGCGCCGACGAGGACGGGCAGGCCCAGCGCCTCGAGCTCGCGCAGGCGCGCGAGCAGCGGCCAGTTCGACGACCCGGCCTTCGAGAAACCGAGACCCGGGTCGAGCACGACCTGCTCGCGCCGCACGCCCGCCGCGAGGAGCACGTCCACGCGCGCGGCGAGCTCCTCGCGCACGTCCGTGACGACGTCGTCGTAGTCCTCGAGGTCGTCCATGACGTCCGCGTGCCCGCGCCAGTGCATGCAGACGTAGGCGACGCCCGTGCGCGCGACGACGTCGGCCATCGCCGGGTCGGCGAGCCCGCCGGAGACGTCGTTGACGAGCCGGGCGCCCGCCGCGACCGCGCGCTCCGCGACGACCGCGCGCGTCGTGTCGACGCTGACGACCGCCCCCTCGGCCGCGAGCGCGGAGATCACGGGGAGCACGCGCGCGAGCTCCGCCTCGACGGGCACCCGGCCCGCCCCGGGGCGGGTCGACTCCCCGCCGACGTCGAGGATGTCCGCGCCCTCGCCCAGCAGCTCGCGCCCGTGGGCGATCGCGGCGTCCGGCTCGAACCACTCGCCGCCGTCGGAGAACGAGTCGGGCGTGACGTTGACGACGCCCATGACGAGCGTGCGTCCGACGTCCGCGAGCTCCTCGAGCCCCGCGACCACGAACCGGTCCACGGGCCTAGCGCCCCAGGATGAGGCTCATCGCCTCGGCCCGCGTCGCGCCGTCGCGCATCTGGCCCCGCACCGCCGACGTGACGGTGCGCGCGCCGGGCTTGCGCACGCCGCGCATCGACATGCACAGGTGCTCGCACTCGACGACGACGATCGCGCCGCGCGGCGTGAGGTGCTCCACGAGCGCGTCCGCGACCTGCGACGTGAGGCGCTCCTGCACCTGCGGGCGGCGCGCGTACACCTCGACGAGGCGCGCGAGCTTCGACAGGCCGGTGATGCGGCCGTCCACGTTGGGGATGTACCCGACGTGCGCGACGCCGTGGAAGGGCACGAGGTGGTGCTCGCACGTCGAGTACACCTCGATGTCCTTGACGAGCACCATCTCCTCGTGGCCGAGGTCGAAGGTCGTCGTCAGGACGTCCGCGGCCTCCTGACGCAGGCCCGCGAAGATCTCGCGGTACGCGCGCGCCACGCGGGCCGGCGTCTCGCGCAGCCCCTCGCGGTCCGGGTCCTCGCCGACGGCGAGCAGCAGCTCGCGGACGGCCGCCTCCGCGCGGTCCTGGTCGTACGGCGGGACGTCCGCGGCGGCGCGCAGGCCCTCCGCCGACCGGGCCGGCGTGATCGCGCCCGTGCCCGCCGAGGCGCCCGTGGGGGTGCCCATCAGTCCTGCCCCGGCTCGCGCACGTCGGTGGCGTCCGTGGTCGTGTCGCGGCCGAGCGCGCGGTCGAGCGGGCTGTCCGCGGGCACCTCGCCGATCCGCTCCGGGGGGAGCTCGTCGTTCGCGGCCGCGGCCTCGTCCTGCGGGATCACGGGCGCGCCGTTCTGCGCCGCCTTCTCGGCGTCGGTGAGCACGGGCCCGCGCTGGGAGACGGCCCGCTGCTCGCTCGAGAGCCAGACGTCGCGCGGGGCGCGCTTCTCGACCGGGGAGAACACGCGGGCGAGCTCGGCCTGATTCAGCGTCTCCTTCTCGAGGAGCTCGAGCACGAGGGCGTCGAGCACGTCGCGGTACTGCGTGAGCACCTCCCACGCCTCGTCGTGCGCGGCCTCGACGAGCTTGCGGACCTCGTGGTCGACCGTGCCCGCGACCGACTCCGAGTAGTCGCGCTGGTGGCCCATGTCGCGGCCGAGGAACGGCTCGCCCGAGCCGGAGCCGAGCTTGATCGCGCCGACGCGCTCGCTCATGCCGTACTCGGTGACCATCTTGCGCGCGATCGCGGTCGCCTTCTCGATGTCGTTCGAGGCGCCCGTCGTCGGGTCGTGGAAGACGAGCTCCTCGGCGACGCGGCCGCCCATCGCGTACGCGAGCTGGTCGAGCAGCTCGTTGCGCGTCGTGGAGTACTTGTCCTCGGTCGGCATGACCATCGTGTACCCGAGCGCCCGGCCGCGCGGCAGGATCGTCACCTTCGTGACGGGGTCCGTGTAGCGCATGGCCGCCGCGACGAGGGCGTGGCCGCCCTCGTGGTACGCGGTGATCTTCTGCTCCTTGACGTTCATGACGCGCGTGCGCTTCTGCGGACCGGCGATCACACGGTCGATCGCCTCGTCGAGCGCCCGGTCGTCGATGAGCTGCGCCCCGCTGCGGGCGGTGAGGAGCGCCGCCTCGTTGAGCACGTTCGCGAGGTCGGCACCGGTGAAGCCGGGCGTGCGACGCGCGACGGCCGCCAGGTCGATCTCGGGGACGATCGGCTTGCCCGCCGCGTGCACCCGCAGGATCGCCTCGCGGCCCTTGAGGTCGGGCGCCTCGACCGCGATCTGGCGGTCGAAGCGGCCCGGGCGCAGGAGCGCCGGGTCGAGGATGTCGGGGCGGTTGGTCGCGGCGATGAGGATGACGTTCGTCTTGACGTCGAAGCCGTCCATCTCCACGAGGAGCTGGTTGAGCGTCTGCTCGCGCTCGTCGTGCCCGCCGCCCATGCCGGCGCCGCGGTGGCGGCCGACGGCGTCGATCTCGTCGACGAAGATGATCGCGGGCGAGTTCTCCTTGGCCTGGTTGAACAGGTCGCGGACGCGGCTCGCGCCGACGCCGACGAACATCTCGACGAAGTCCGAGCCGGAGATCGAGTAGAACGGCACGCCCGCCTCGCCGGCGACGGCGCGCGCGAGCAGCGTCTTGCCCGTGCCGGGAGGGCCGTACAGCAGGACGCCCTTGGGGATCTTGGCGCCGACGGCCTGGAACTTCTCCGAGTCGGAGAGGAACTCCTTGATCTCGTGGAGCTCCTCGACCGCCTCGTCGGCGCCCGCGACGTCCGCGAACGTCACCTGCGGGGTGTCCTTCGAGACGAGCTTGGCGCGCGACTTGCCGAAGCCCATGACGCGCGAGCCGCCGCCCTGCATGCGGGACAGCAGGAACCAGAACAGCACGCCGATGATGAGGAACGGGATGAGCAGCCCGAGCAGCGAGGACCAGAACGAGGGTTGCGCGACCTCGGAGTTGTACCCGTCCTTCGGCTCCGCGGCGACGACGGCGTCGACGACCGCCTCGCCCTGCGGCTGGACGTAGTAGAACTCGACGTTCTTGCCCTTGTTCTCCTCGGTGTCCGTGCCCTCGTCGGCCACGTAGTCCTCGGACAGCGTGAGACGCACGCGCTGGTCGCCGTCCACGATGAGCGCCTGCTCGACCGTGTCGCCCGAGAGCAGCTCGAGGCCCGCGGACGTGTCGATGCGCTGGACCGTGGGGCGCGACAACGTCGCGAACGCGATCCACAGGATCACGAGGCCCAGGACGATCCAGACGATCGGCCCACTGAGAATCTTCTTGATGTTCATCGGCGACGGGGCGTGCGCCCCGGATCCCTCCGCTCGCGCAAGTGTTCGGGCTCGAAACTACACTCTGGACCTTGGCGCCTGCTGGGGATCTTCCCTCTGTTCGCCCAGGGCGTGGTCCGTACTTCCTGAGCAGCTCCCTGGGCGGTCCGGGCGGGCTCGTGGCCCGCCGCCGCCCGGCTCAGCTCGAGTAGACGTGCGGCGCGAGCGTCCCGACGAACGGCAGGTTGCGGTACTTCTCCGCGTAGTCGAGGCCGTAGCCCACGACGAACTCGTTGGGGATGTCGAAGCCGACGTAGCGCACGTCGACCTCGGTCTTCGCCGCGTCGGGCTTGCGGAGCATCGCCGCGATCTCGACCGACGCCGGCCCGCGCGAGCGGAGGTTCGACAGCAGCCACGAGAGCGTGAGGCCCGAGTCGATGATGTCCTCGACGATGAGCACGTTGCGGCCGGTGAGGTCGGCGTCGAGGTCCTTGAGGATGCGCACGACGCCCGACGACTTGGTGCCCGAGCCGTACGACGACACGGCCATCCAGTCCATCTCGACGTGGCTGTGCAGGCGGCGCGCCAGGTCCGCCATGACCATGACGGCGCCCTTGAGCACGCCGACGAGCAGGAGGTCCTTGCCCGCGTAGTCACGGTCGATCTGCGCGGCGATCTCGTCGAGCCGCGCACCGAGCTGGTCCTCGGTGAGCAGGATGTTCTCGAGGTCGCCTGCGACGTCCGATGCTTCCACGGGGGTCACTCCTGAGCTGGGGGGAGGGGGGAGGTGCCGGCCCGGCGCGTTGGTCCCGGGCCCAGGGAAAGCCTGCCACACGCACGCGACGCCCTGCGGTCGCCCGGGAGGTGCACCGGGCCCTGGCCGCGCCACGCGGTGACGAGCGCGTCGAGCGCGTCGACGTGGACGGCGAACAGGTCGCTCCCCGGGCACCCCGCGCGCAGCGCCGCGGACCGCAGCGCACGACGCCGCAGCGCCGGGTGCGCGGCGGCGAGCGGGCCGACGTCGAGCACGACCGTCGCGCGGGGCGCCGCTCCCCCGCCGCGGCCGGGGTCCGCGCCGGGGCCGGTGTCCGCGCCGGGTGGGACGAGCGCCGCCGTGAGGAGGTCGGCCGCGAGCGCGTCGAGGAGGTCGGCGTCGTCGCGCAGGAGGTCGGCGCTGCGCGCGAGCGCGGGCACCGCGCCCGGGCCGAGCACGTCGACGAGCGCCGGCACGACCCGCGCGCGGACCTGCGAGCGCAGCGGCGCGCCCGTGTTCGTGGGGTCGTCCCACCAGTCGAGCCCGAGCGTGCGGCACACCGCCTCGGTCTGCGCGCGCCGCAGGGCGAGGAACGGGCGCCGGTACGCCCCGCGCCGCGGCGCCATGCCCGCGAGCGAGCGCGCCCCCGCCCCGCGGGCGAGGCCGAGCAGCACCGTCTCGGCCTGGTCGTCGAGCGTGTGGCCCAGGAGCACCGCGCCGGCGCCGTGGGCCGCCGCGACGTCGTCGAGCGCGGCGTACCGGGCCGTCCGGGCGTGGGCCTCCGGGCCGTCGCCCGCCGTCGGGACGACGACGCGGCGTACCTCCACCGGGTCGAGCCCCAGGTCGCGGCACCGCTCGGCGGCGGCCGCCGCGACGGCGGCGCTGCCGTCCTGGAGCCCGTGGTCCACGACGACGGCGCCCGCCCGCAGCCCGAGGCGCGGCGCCACGAACGCCGTGGCGGCCGCGAGCGCCGTCGAGTCGGCGCCGCCGGAGCAGGCGACGAGCACCGTCGCCCCTGCGGGAAGGTCCGCGAGCGCGCCGCGCACGGCGTGGCGCGCGGCGGCGACGACCGGCGCCGGACCGCCCACGGCTCAGCCGTGCACGCGGCGCACCCAGGCGCGCGCGTCGGCGATCTCGCGGGCCGTGGGCAGGTTCTCCGGGGAGGCCCACACGGCGTTGAAGCCGTCGCGCCCGACGTCCTTCTCGACGGCGCGGACGAACGCCGCCCCGTCGCGGTACTGGGCGATCTTGGCGTCCATGCCGAGCAGGCGCCGCAGCACGACGTCGAGGCCGGAGCTGCCCTCGCCGTCGCGCCGCGCGTCGAACTTGCGCCGGATGCTGCGCACCGTGCGCACGGTGCGGGGCCCGACGGCGTCCATGGCGACGTCCGCGTGGCCTTCCAGGAGCGCCATGACGGCCGTGACGTCGGCGAGCCGGTCCTGCTCCTCGGGCGTGAGGAGGCCGTCGAGGAGGGTCGTGCCCTCGCCGCGCACCGCGTGCAGGACGGCGCGCCCCACGGCGACGAGCTTGTCGCGCAGGCGGGCCTCGGCGAGGCGTCGCGACGACGCGGAGAGCTCGGTGAGGAGGTCGCCCGCGCGCCTGCGCAGGTGGTCCGCGAGCCACGGCGCCGCCGCGAACTGGAGGGCGTGCGTCTGCTCGTGCAGGCACACCCAGAGGCGGAAGTCGGCGGGCCGCAGGTCGAGCGCGCGCTCGACCTGGAGCACGTTGGGCGCGACGAGCACGAGCCGGCCGGGGCCCGCTCCTGCCGCGGCCTTCCCGCTGTACGGGTCGAACTGGCCGAGGACGCGGCTCGAGAGGACCGCGAGGACCGACCCGACCTGCGCGGCGCCGACGAGGGCGGTCGCCTGCGGCACGCGCCCGCTCTCCCCCACGAGCGCCTCGGTGACGCCCGTGGTGAGCGACGCCATGATCTCGGTGTTGGCGCGCGCCCAGCGGGGCCGGTCCACGACGTGCACCGTGCCCAGCGTCTCCGGGGTCCCCGCGACGGGCGTCATGCGGGTCACGTCGAGCACGTGCGGGACGGCCTCGCCCGCCGCGGTGCGCAGCCCCTCGACGAGGTCGGCCAGCTCGGCGCGCGACGCCTGGGGCCCCGGGCGCGCGAGGCGCCCGGCGATCTGCGCGGCGGCGGACCAGTCGACGACCGACCGGTCGCCGCGCGACGGGCCGTGGGGACGGTCGTCCTGCTCGACGAGAGTCACCGGCCCACGGTAACCCGCTCGCCCGGCCGACGGGTTCGAGGACGCCCGGAGGATATACTCTCGGGATATACGACAGGAGGTCGGCATGGTGCGCACGACGGTGTTCCGCAGCAACCGGACGCAGGCGGTCCGCCTGCCCAAGGCGGTCGCGCTGCCCGACGACGTCCGGGAGGTGGACGTCCGGGCCGTCGGCCGGTCACGGGTCATCACCCCGGCCGGCTCCGGGTGGGACGAGTGGTTCGAGCACGGCCTGCGCGTCGGTCCCGGCTTCCTCGCCGACCGCGACCAGGGCACTGCGGACGAGCGCGAGGCCCTGTGAGCACCCTCTACCTGCTGGACACGAACGTGCTCGTCGCCCTCCTCCGCGGGCACGGCGCGGCCGCGCGTCCGAGGCTGCGGGAGGCAGAGGGGCGCGTCGCCGTCTCGACCGTGAGCGAGATGGAGCTGGAGTACGGCGTGGAGCGCTCGCAGGACCCGGCCCGCAACCGGCAGGCGGTCGACGAGCTGCTGTCGCTCGTCGACGTGCTGCCCTTCGACAGCCTGGCGGCGATGCACGCCGGCAGGGTCCGCGCCGTCCTCGCGGCCCGCGGCACCCCTGTCGGCCCGTACGACGCGCTCCTCGCCGGGCACGCCCGGTCGCTCGGGCTCGTGCTGGTGACGAACGACGTCCGCGAGTTCTCCCGCGTGCCCGGCCTCGAGGTCGAGGACTGGCTGGCGGACGCGACGCACGGCCCCTGAACCGGGAGCCCTCCCCCAGACGTGGCGCGGCCCGTCAGGCGGAGCAGCCGCACTCCGCGAGCGACGCGACGAAGTCGTCGAGGATCAGGCGCGCGCCGTAGGTGCCGCCGTCCGGGACGGCGTCGGCCATGAGGGAGAACACGAGGAGGCGGTCGTCCGCGGTGACGACCGTCCCGGCGAGCGACGTGACGTTCGGCAGGCTGCCGGTCTTCGCGCGCACGACGCCGCGGCCCGCGTTGGCGAGGTAGCGCTCGTCGAGCGTCCCGGACAGCCCCGCGACGGGCAGGCCCACCGCGCCGGGCCGCAGCCGCGGGTGCGCGGGGTCGGCAAGGAGGCCCACGACCTCGTCGAGCTGTGCGGGCGTGACGACGGAGCCGTCGCCGAGCCCGGACAGGTCCGCGAGCGTCGCGCCCGTGAGGTCGACGCCGAGGCCCTCGACCGCCGCCCGCACGGCCTGGGTCGCGCCGGCACCCGAGCCGGGCAGGCCCGCGTCGAGCGCGACGACCCGGCCGACGACCTCGGTGATGGTGTTGTCCGAGTGCTGGAGCAGGTACGCGACGACGTCGCCGAGCGGGGCGGACTCCACCTCGCCCACCGTGCGACCCTCGCTCGGCGCCGGCGCTCGCACGACGTCCCCGGAGACGGTGACGCCCTCCTGCGCGAGCGCGGCCACGAACGCGTCGGCCGCGGCGAGGGCAGGGTCCTCGGCGCGCGGCGCGTACTCCTCGTCGGTGAGGCGCGCGATGTTCACCGCGAGCGCCGCGACGGGCGCGACGTAGCCGTTGCGCACGCTGGCCGGGTCGACGGTCGGCGCGACCGCGGGCCCGGTGAACAGCGTGTCGTCGAGGCGCAGCGAGATCGTCGTGCGTCCCGTCAGCCGCAGCTCGCCCGCGACCTGCGCGGCCAGGTCGCCGAGCCCGGCCCGGCCGTTGACCGCCGTCGGGTCCCCGGCACCGGCCGCGAGCATCATGTCGCCCCCGCCCACGAGGTACACCGTCTCCTGCCCCTCGAGGACGGCCCGGGTGGGCAGCGTGGTGTGCGCTCCCGGCGAGGTGAGCGCCGCCGCGGCGGTGAACGTCTTGAGGGTCGACGCCGGGACGTGCCCCACGCTCTCGCCGGCGGCGCCCAGCACGTCGCCCGTCACCGCGTCGGTCACGAGGACGCCCACGCGCGGGCCGAGCCGCGTGTCCGCGACGAGCCCGTCCACGAGGGTCTGCACCGCGCCGGTCGCGGGGACGGGCGCCGCGTCGTCGAGCGCCGGCAGCTCCACCTCGAGCGGCGGCGCGGCGGCCGCGCCCGGCGCCTGCGGGAACGGCGGCGGCTCCGGGACGGGCGGCTCGAGCGTCAGCACGCCGGGGACGACGTCGTACGCGTCCGCCACGGCGTACCCGCCCGCGAGCGCGAGCACCACGCCGACGGCCACGCCCGTGCGCGTCGCCCAGCCCATACCTCTCCCTCGGTCCGCCCCGGTCACCGGGGCGCGTCGTCCGCCCGCCCGTCCCGACCGGTCGCCGGGCGTCCGACCCGCCCCCGGGGCCGCGGGCACGTGCGCATTATCACTCACGGCGTCGCCCGCCCAGGGCCGTACGGACTCTTGTGGGCGGACGTCCCGTGTCACACTAGTTCCCGCACGACGGCGTCGTCCGTCGATCATCCGACACCAGCCACCGCCCGAGCGCCGCGGTGCCGGTACGACTGGAGGAAGCAGTGGAGTTCGACGTCACGATCGAGATCCCCAAGGGGCAGCGCAACAAGTACGAGGTGGACCACGCGACCGGTCGCATCCGCCTCGACCGCATGCTCTTCACCTCGACCCGCTACCCCGACGACTACGGGTTCATCGAGGGGACGCTCGGCGAGGACGGCGACCCGCTGGACGCCCTCGTGCTGCTCGAGGAGCCCACGTTCCCGGGCTGCCTGATCCGCTGCCGCGCGCTCGGCATGTTCCGCATGCGCGACGAGGCCGGCGGCGACGACAAGGTGCTGTGCGTCCCGACGGGCGACCAGCGTGCCGCGTGGCGCCAGGACATCGACGACGTGTCCGACTTCCACCGCCTGGAGATCCAGCACTTCTTCGAGGTCTACAAGGACCTCGAGCCCGGCAAGTCCGTCGAGGGCGCCCACTGGGTCGGCCGCGCCGACGCCGAGGCCGAGATCGAGCGCTCCCTGCAGCGCGCCATCGACTCCGGGTACCACACGCCGGGCCACTGACCGGCTCGTCCCCCCGCGCGACGGCGGCCGCCCACCTCGTGAGGTGGGCGGCCGCCGTCGCGCGTCGGGCTACGGTCGGCCTGCGTACGGCATCGCGTCGGCCCAGCGCATCGCGACCTCGTGCACGGGGCTGCCGGGCTGCCGGGCCTCGATCATCATCCCGCCGCCGGTGTACATCGCGACGTGGCGGATGGTCGACGGGTTCGACGTGTCGTTCGCGTAGAAGATGAGGTCGCCCGGGCGGAGGCGGTCGTAGGAGATCTTCTGCACGCGCTGGTACTGCGAGCGCGACGTCCGGGTGATGTCGACGCCGGCGGCGGCCCACGCGCGGGACGTGAGGCCCGAGCAGTCGTAGCCCGGCCCGGTGCCGCCGAACACGTACGGCGCGCCGATCTTCGTGCGCGCCCACGCGACGGCGGCCTGGCCCTGGGCGCCGTTCCCGACGCCCGTGCCGGGCGGCGGCGTGACGACGGGCGGCGGGGCAGGAGTGGGCTGAGGCGCCGGAGCCGGGGCGGGAGCCGGCGCCGGCGCGGGAGCGGGGGTCGGAGCCGGTGCCGGGGCGGGAGCCGGGCCCTGCGGGGCCGGGACGGACGGAGCGGCGGGGGCGGACGGTGCGGCCGCCGGCGTCCCAGCGGACGGCGCGACCCGCTCCCGGGCCGCGCTCTCGCGCGCGCTCGCGGCCTGCGCGTCGAGCGCGTCCTGGCGCTCCCGCTCGACGTCGACGCTCGTGGCCCGCGCCTGCGCGAGCTCGGCGAGCAGCGTCTCCCGGCGTGCCGCCGACTCCTGCACGGCCTCGTCGAGCGCCCCGGAGGAGACCTGGGCGGCGGCCAGAGCGTCGCGCGCTCGGTCCTCGACCTCGGCCTGGTGCGCGAGCGCCGCGTCGGCCCGCGCGCGGGCCGTGCCGGCGACGGCGCGCGCCGTCGCGTGCGTCTCGACCGCACGTCCGGCGGTGCGGCCCGCGACGCGCTCGGCGTTCTCGCGCGCGACGACCTGCTCGACGCCGTCCGCGTCCAGGACCGTCCGCAGGGCGTCGAGCTCGGTCGAGCCCTGGCGTGACGCGCGGAAGAGCGCACCGACGGAGGCCCGCGCGTCGGACTCGCCCGACCGGGCCGTCGCGAGCGCCGCCTGGGCGTCGCGCACCTCGGCGTCGGCGGCCTCGAGCTCACCCTGCGCCGCGGCGTACTCCTCCGCCGCCGTCTCGACGGCCGCGACCGCGGACGCGTGCCGTTCGCGCAGGGCCGCGAGCTCGCGCTCGACCGTCGCGACGTCCCGTGACGCGCCGTCGGCGGCCTCGCGCGCCGCGCGCACGTCGTCGTCCGACGGCGCGGACGACGCGGTCGGCGCGAGGCCCACGCCGAGCGCGAGCACGAGCGCTCCGGCGGCCCCCGCCACGGCGACGCGACGGCGCGGCGCGCTCCGGGTCACGCGGTTCATCAACCCCTCCTCGGCGTGTCTCGTTGACAGCACTCGCACGAGTCTGCCCGGAAGGTCCGCTCCGCGCGATCCGAGCAGCCGGGGCTTTCTCAGAATGTGGTCTCGCATCGTGAGAAGGGCCTACCGGGTCGCCGACGACGCGCCTAGCCTCGGCCTCATGTCCCGTCGAATGTGTCGCTGACCCGAGCGCACGTTCGCCTGCCCGCGAGCCGTCGTCGACGACGCCCCTCGCCGCGGCATCCCGTCCCGCGTGCGCCTCTCGCCGCGGTCGACGACCCCGTCCCCGCCGCACCCGCCCCGGTGCACCCGCACGCCGCCGTCCCACCCCACCCGCAGGAGAGCAACCATGAGCACCGACACCGCCCCCGCCTGGTCCTTCGAGACGCGCCAGGTCCACGCCGGCCAGACCGCCGACCCGACGACCGGCGCCCGCGCGCTCCCGATCTACCAGACCACGTCGTTCGTCTTCCCGGACGCCTCGGTCGCGGCCGACCGCTTCGCGCTCAAGGACCTCGGCCCGATCTACACGCGCATCGGCAACCCGACGCAGGAGGTCGTGGAGAACCGCATCGCCTCGCTCGAGGGCGGCGTCGGCGCGCTGCTCCTCGCGTCCGGGCAGGCCGCGACGACGTTCGCGATCCTCAACGTCGCCGAGGCGGGCGACCACGTCGTCGCCTCCCCGAGCCTGTACGGCGGCACCTACAACCTCCTGCAGTACTCGCTCGCCAAGCTCGGGGTCGAGACGACGTTCGTCGCCGACCCGCACGACCCGCAGGCCTGGCGCGACGCCGTGCGCCCGAACACGAAGCTGTTCTTCGGCGAGACGATCCCGAACCCGCAGGCCGACGTCCTCGACATCGAGGCCGTCGCGGCGGTCGCGCACGAGGTCGGCGTCCCGCTGATCGTGGACAACACGGTCGCCACGCCGTACCTGCTGCGCCCGCTCGAGCACGGGGCGGACGTCGTCGTGCACTCCGCGACGAAGTACCTCGGCGGCCACGGCTCCGCGATCGGCGGCGTGATCGTCGACGGCGGCACGTTCGACTACGCGGCGCACCCGGAGCGGTTCCCGAACTACAACACGCCCGACCCCTCGTACAACGGCCTCGTCTACGCGCGCGACCTCGGCGTGGGCGGCATCCTCGGCGCCAACCTCGCGTACGTGCTCAAGGCGCGCGTCCAGCTCCTGCGTGACCTGGGCTCGGCCATCTCGCCGTTCAACGCGTTCCTCATCGCACAGGGCATCGAGACGCTGTCCCTGCGCGTCGAGCGCCACGTCGCCAACGCGCAGAAGGTCGCCGAGTGGCTCGAGGCGCGCGACGACGTCCGGACCGTCCACTACGCGGGCCTGCCCTCGAGCCCGTGGCACGCGAACGCGCAGAAGTACCTGCCGCGCGGCGCGGGCGCGGTCCTCGCGTTCGAGCTCGACGGCGGCAGCGACGCCGGGCAGGCGTTCGTCTCCGCGCTGCAGCTCCACTCGAACGTGGCGAACATCGGCGACGTCCGGTCGCTCGTCATCCACCCGGCGTCGACGACGCACGCCCAGCTCAGCCCCGAGGAGCAGGCGAAGTCCGGCGTGACGCCGGGCCTGGTCCGCCTCGCGGTGGGCATCGAGCACGTCGACGACATCCTCGCCGACCTCGAGCTCGGGTTCACCGCCGCCAAGTCGGCGCTGGGCTCCTGACCGGCCGACGACGGGCGCGGCGATGACGGATCTGGACAGCCGGGGCGCCCTGGGCGCCCCGGCCGTACAGTGGCCGACGGTGACCCCGGTGAACGACGAGCTCCTCTCCCCCGCCCCCGACGCCCGCTCCGGCGCGCGGCCGGGCGACTCGTCGACGCACGGCGTGGCGCCGTCGCGCGCGCGGGTGAAGGCCCCGCTCCCGGCGACCGGAGCGTGGCGCGAGGGCGACCCGGCGGGCCGGCGACGCTTCGCCGACGTCGGCACGTTCGACCTCGAGTCCGGCGCCCGCCTGCCCGACGTCCGGGTCGCGTACGAGACGTGGGGCACGCTCGCGCCCGACGGGTCGAACGCCGTCCTCGTGCTGCACGCCCTCACCGGCGACTCGCACGTGAGCGGCCCCGCCGGCCCGGGGCACGTCACCGCGGGCTGGTGGGAGTCGCTCGTGGGGCCCGGCGCCCCGATCGACACCGACCGCTGGTTCGTCGTCGCGCCCAACGTGCTCGGCGGCTGCCAGGGCACCACCGGACCGGCCTCGACCGCGCCCGACGGCCGCCCGTGGGGCAGCCGGTTCCCGCGCGTCACGACGCGCGACCAGGTCGCGGTCGAGATCGAGCTCGCCCGGACGCTCGGCATCACGTCGTGGGCGTTCGTCGTCGGCGCCTCGATGGGCGGGCACCGCGTGCTGGAGTGGGCGCTGCTCGGGCCCGAGGCGGGGGTCGACGTCGTCTCGCTCGCCGCGATCGCGACCGCCGCCCAGACCACGGGCGACCAGATCGCCTGGGCCCACCCGCAGCTCGGCGCCGTCCGCGCGGACCCGGGCTTCCGCGGCGGCGACTACTACGACGCCGCGGACGGCGACGGCCCGCACGTCGGGCTCGGCATCGCCCGGCAGATCGCGCACGCCACCTACCGGTCCGCGCGCGAGCTCGACGACCGCTTCGGCCGGCTGCCGCAGGGCGGCGAGGACCCGTTCACCGACGGCCGCTACGCCGTGCAGTCCTACCTCGACCACCACGGGGACAAGCTCGCGCGGCGGTTCGACGCGAACTCGTACGTCGTGCTCACCGAGTCGATGCTCACGCACGACCTCGGGCGCGACCGCGGCGGCGTCGAGGCGGCGCTCGCGCAGATCACCGCGCACGCGCTCGTCGTCGCCGTCGACACCGACCGGCTGTTCCTCCCCGCCGACTGCGCGCGCATCGCCGCCGGCATCCCCGGCGCCGAGCCCCTGCGGACGCTCACGAGCGACTTCGGGCACGACGGCTTCCTCATCGAGTTCGACCAGCTCGGACCGATCGTCGCCGACTTCCTCGGCGAGCGGGCGCGCGTGCGCGACTGACCCGCTCGTCGTCGGGGCAGGTCCTGGGGGCTCGCCCGGGCGGGCCCCGTGGTCGGAGCACGGGCCGGACCGTAGGTTGGTCCCATGCTCGCCGCCTACGCCGACCGCACCGACCACGACGACCCCCTGGCCGGCCTCGTCGTCGGGGACCGCCCCGAGCCCGCGTCCCGCGAGCACTGGACCACGGTCGACGTGCGCGCCGCGTCGCTCAACCACCACGACCTCTGGTCGCTGCGCGGCGTCGGGCTGCCCGCCGACCGCCTGCCCATGATCCTCGGGACCGACGCCGCGGGCGTCGCCCCCGACGGCTCCGAGGTCGTCGTGCACGCCGTCGTCGGAGCGGACGGGCACGGCGTCGGGCCCACCGAGCGTCGTTCCCTGCTGTCCGAGCGGTACCCGGGCACGCTCGCGGAGCGCGTCGCCGTCCCGACCCACAACCTCGTCCCCAAGCCGCCCGAGCTGACCTTCGTCGAGGCCGCGTGCGTCCCGACGGCGTGGCTCACCGCCTACCGCATGCTGTTCACCGCCGGTGGCGCCGCTCTCGGAGACCGCGTCCTCGTGCAGGGCGCGGGCGGCGGGGTCGCGACGGCGGCCGTCGCGCTCGGCGCCGCCGCGGGGCTCGAGACGTGGGTGACGTCTCGCTCCGCGGCGAAGCGCGCCGGAGCGGCCCGCCTCGGGGCGGCGGCGACGTTCGAGCCCGGCGCCCGCCTGCCCGCGCCCGTCGACGTCGTCGTCGAGACGGTCGGGCAGGCCACGTGGAGCCACTCGCTGCGGTCGGTGCGGCCGGGCGGCACCGTCGTCGTGGCGGGTGCCACGAGCGGCGACGCGTCGCCCGCCGAGCTCACGCGCGTGTTCTTCCACGAGATCCGCGTGCAGGGCGTGACCATGGGCTCGCGCGACGACCTCGCCGCGCTCCTGCGGTTCCTCGCGCGGAGCGAGGTGCGCCCCGTCGTCGACCAGGTGCTCCCCCTCGCCCGCGCGCGCGACGGCCTCGCGCGGCTCGCGGCCGGCGACCACTTCGGCAAGGTGGTGCTCACGCCGTGACGTCCCCGGCCTGGGCCCCCGACGTGCTCGGGGCAGGGTTCGAGCAGCGCACCGTCGAGCTCGAGCCCGACGACGAGGGCGACGTCGTCGTCACGGTCGTCCGGCACGTCCCGCCGACGGACGAGCCCCTGCGCCCCGCGCGCGCGGTGCTCTACCTCCACGGCTGGAGCGACTACTTCTTCCAGACCGAGCTCGCCCAGACCTGGCACGGACTCGGCGCCGCGTTCTACGCCGTCGACCTGCGCAAGTACGGTCGCAGCCTGCGTCCGCACCAGACCCCCGGGTACGCGGACCACCTCGAGGAGTACGACGCCGACATCGCCGCCGCGCTGGACGTCGTGCGGGAGGACCTCGGGGCGCACGTCGCGATCATGCTCATGGGGCACTCGACCGGTGGTCTCGTCGCGGCGCTGTGGGCGCACCGGCACCCCGGCGTCGTGCGTGGCCTGGTGCTCAACAGCCCGTGGCTGGAGCTGCAGGGCTCGTCGGTCGCGCGGACCGTCTCCGGCCCCGCGATCCGCCAGCTCGCCCGCTTCCAGCCCCGTGCCCCGCTCCCCAACGTCGATCCCGGCTACTACGCCCGGACGCTGCGGGACCGGGAGGACGGCACGTGGACCATCGACGACGCGTGGCGCCCCGTCCCGTCGTTCCCCGTCCGCGCGGGATGGCTGCGCGCGATCATCTCTGGCCACGCTCGCGTCGCCGCAGGCCTCGCGATCGACTGCCCCGTGCTCGTGCTCCTCGCCGAGAGGTCGCTGTTCAGCACGCGGTGGACGGAGGACATGCGCGCCGCAGACATCGTGCTCGACGTCGAGCCGCTCGCCCGCCGGGCCTCGCACCTGGGTCGCGTCGTCACCCTGGTCCGTATCCCCGGCGGGATGCACGACCTCTCGCTCTCGGCACCGGAACCCCGGGCACGCTTCTTCGCGGAGATCGTCCGCTGGTCGGCGGCGTACGGCTGGTCCTGAGGAACCCTCGTCCGCTCTCGCGTCCCTGTGCGGGCGTTCGTTGGACCGACGACGGCCCCGGACGTACCGGCACCGGTTCGTCCGTCGCGTCGTGTGGGGGTATGCGGATATGCCGAAGGCCCACCCCGTGTGGGGTGGGCCTTCGGTGAAGGGTTGTCCGGCGGCGTCCTACTCTCCCACCCCGTCTCCAGGGCAGTACCATCGGCGCTGAAGGGCTTAGCTTCCGGGTTCGGTAT